>NZ_JBFBBI010000018.1:0-1344 GCF_040682535.1 Kribbella sp. NPDC051137 | reverse complement strand
TGTGATGTCTCAAGACATCGGCGACAGGTGAACCCACGATTCGTGGGTTCACCTGTTCTTTTTGGGGACGGGGCCGGGTGGTCTGCCGGTGGGTTGGTAGTCGCGGTCTGGGTCGAGGGTGAGTTCGCGCAGGAGTTCGCCGGTGGCGGCGTCGACGACCCTGATCTGTTGGTCTTGAACGAGGAGCAGGACGTGGGTTCGGGCGTGGGTTCGGCCGATGCCGATGTGGTGGAGTTGTCCGTTCATGCGGAGGGTGACGACGCCGGTGTCGTCGAGGCGGTCGGTGCGGACCCGGTCGTGGGTGTGGCTGGTCCGGTCGGTGGTGGGGCCGGCTTTGGGGCGGGTGGTGTAGGCGGTGGCTGGGGTGGCGCGGTGAGTCAGGGATCGGTGCGGTCGGCGGTGGTTGTATTCGTCGACGAAGATTTCGAGCAGGGCCTGTAACTCGGCGATCGTGGTGGGTTGGGTGGGTTTGGCGCGCAGCCACTTCTTCAGGGTCTGCTGGAACCGCTCGACCTTCCCGCAGGTGGTGGGGTGGTTCGGTCGGGAGTTTTTCTGGGTGATGTTCAACCGGCGCAGTTCGGATTCGAGCCCGTTGCGCCCGCCCTTCCCGCCGGACAGCCGGGTCGTGTAGACCATGCCGTTGTCAGTGAGCGTCGAGGCTGGAATTCCGTACTCCGCAACGGTTTCCAGGAACGTCGACACGACGATCGGGCCGGTGATCCGGGGGTGGGCGGTCACCGAGAGGGCGTAGCGGGAGTGGTCGTCCAGCCAGCTGATGACCTCGACGTCCCGGCCGCCACGTAGCCGGTAGTGGGTGAAGTCGGACTGCCAGCATTCGTTGGGCTGGTCGGCGGCGAAGCGCAGGTAGGACGACCTGGGTCGCTTTCCCGGGTCGGGGACGACTGCGCCGGCTCGGGTGAGGATCCGGTGGATGGTCGCCCGCGAGAGTCGCACCTGGTGGTGGTGCTGCAGGTGCCAGCCGATGGTGTCCGCGCCGGCATCCAGACCGGCCTCGGCCAATTGTTTGCGCAGCCGCAGTACCAACTCCACCGTCGCCGGCGCAGTCGCCCCGGGCGAGGTCTTCGGTCGTCGGCTCCGGGGCTCGAACGCCGCCTCACCCTCGGCCAGATACCGGGCCTTCAGCTTGTAGACCCACGCTCGGTGCACCCCGTACCGCCGGGCCACCTCGGCAGCGGACTGCCCCTCCACGAACAACGCGGTGATCACCAACCGAGCCTTCGACATGCCCGAGCATCCAGCCCACCACGCCTGTCGCCGATCACCCGAGACACGTGTCGCCTATGTCGTGAGACACCTGTCGCCGATGTCCTGAACCACAACACC
>NZ_JBFBBI010000017.1:0-1477 GCF_040682535.1 Kribbella sp. NPDC051137 | reverse complement strand
TACGTGAAGCCGGAGGTGGTGAGTGGTGACGGGTTGATGTGACGGATAGCGGATTGCGGCGTGTGAGGCCGGAGTGGGGCGACCTGGGGAGTAGCAGACGTAGAGACGCGGCCGCAAGGCATCAGACCGATGGTGTGCAAAGCCGACTGTGAAGTTGACCAAGAAAGAGCTCTCAGCCCGACACAGGGCGGTGTTCCTCAGATCGCGGACAGCATTCCCATCCGGTCGGCGAGGCCGCGTCATAGACATCGAGCCAGGCCGGAAGGGTGAGGGGCGGTTCCTGCCTGTGCCCGCGTTCTTCATGCCGCTTCGGCCCGCGCCGAGGCCGACTGACCTCGGCAGTCAGATTGCCGATATCGCATCGGCCAGTGCAGCGACCCGAGCAACCGAGCTCGACGAGAAGATCTGGTTCGACGACGACTTCCGCTTCGTGCTGGCCGCGGCGCTTCCCGGCCTGCGGTTCCTGACCAAACTGCCGACTGGAGTCACGATCTTCACCCATCTGGACGGGTCTTGGGCCCGACTCGACAACGGCAGGGTCGCACAGGCCGGCCAGCAGCAGATCTGGGACGCGGTGGAGGCAGCGTACGAACAGTGGGAAGACCTCAGCCGGCCGACCCGTGGTCACTTCACCATCTCTGTGGAGCCCGACTCGCAACACATTCGGCTTGAGGGACGAGGGGTCGAATGGGCTCTGCCCAGGATGCCCTGATCGAGGACTGTGGAGGTCAGCATCGGGCAGGTACGCCGGGCGATGCGGGAGTTCAGGACCTTTGCGAGAGGCTGAGTTTCGGAAGCTTGCCGAGGGAACTGCGGCGCCGAGGGAGAGTGCGATGCCGATCGAGTTCGAGGCGAAGGTGCTGGATGTGGTGCCGGACGAGTTGGCCGACAGGATTCTCTCGTCGGGTGGGCGTCGGGTGGCGTACCGGCTGATGCGGCGATACGTGTACGACGTCCGGGCCGGCGACGAGTCCCGGTGGATTCGGTTGCGGGACAGCGGTACGGCGGTGACGTTGACGGTGAAGGAGATCGCCCACGACGGGATCGACGGTACGACGGAGACAGAGGTCGTGGTCGGGGACTTCGAGACCACCAACGAGTTGCTCGGCCGGATGGGGTTCGAGCCGAAGTCGTATCAGGAGAACCGGCGAGCGAGCTTCGAGTTCCGGGGCGCGGAGCTGGAGATCGACTGGTGGCCGCTGATCCCGCCGTACCTCGAGATCGAAGGCCGCTCGCGCGAACATGTCGTCGAGGTCGCGAACGCGCTGGGCGTCTCCGAGGATCAGCTGACCGGCGAGAACACGACGAAGGTCTACGCCCGCTACGGCATCGACATGACCACGATCCCAGATCTCCGTTTCCCTGACTGAGGGACTGGAACTGACCACCACCTCCCCACTCACCACACCCTCACTCACCACATCCCCCACCGCAGCCTCACACCACGGCCGCCACTCACCACCTCCGGCTTCACGTG
>NZ_JBFBBI010000016.1:3352-5168 GCF_040682535.1 Kribbella sp. NPDC051137 | reverse complement strand
TTTCAACGGAGAGTTTGATCCTGGCTCAGGACGAACGCTGGCGGCGTGCTTAACACATGCAAGTCGAGCGGTAAGGCCCCTTCGGGGGTACACGAGCGGCGAACGGGTGAGTAACACGTGAGCAACCTACCCTCAACTTTGGGATAAGCCTCGGAAACGGGGTCTAATACCGGATAATACTGACCGTCTCCTGGTGGTTGGTTGAAAGTTCTGGCGGTTGGGGATGGGCTCGCGGCCTATCAGCTTGTTGGTGGGGTAATGGCCTACCAAGGCGTCGACGGGTAGCCGGCCTGAGAGGGCGACCGGCCACACTGGGACTGAGACACGGCCCAGACTCCTACGGGAGGCAGCAGTGGGGAATATTGCGCAATGGACGAAAGTCTGACGCAGCAACGCCGCGTGAGGGATGACGGCCTTCGGGTTGTAAACCTCTTTCAGCAGGGACGAAGCGAGAGTGACGGTACCTGCAGAAGAAGGACCGGCCAACTACGTGCCAGCAGCCGCGGTAATACGTAGGGTCCGAGCGTTGTCCGGAATTATTGGGCGTAAAGGGCTCGTAGGCGGTTCGTCACGTCGGGAGTGAAAACTCGGGGCTTAACCCCGAGCCTGCTTCCGATACGGGCAGACTAGAGGTAGGCAGGGGAGAGCGGAACTCCTGGTGTAGCGGTGGAATGCGCAGATATCAGGAAGAACACCGGTGGCGAAGGCGGCTCTCTGGGCCTTACCTGACGCTGAGGAGCGAAAGCGTGGGTAGCGAACAGGATTAGATACCCTGGTAGTCCACGCCGTAAACGTTGGGCGCTAGGTGTGGGGGACATTCCACGTCCTCCGTGCCGCAGCTAACGCATTAAGCGCCCCGCCTGGGGAGTACGGCCGCAAGGCTAAAACTCAAAGGAATTGACGGGGGCCCGCACAAGCGGCGGAGCATGCGGATTAATTCGATGCAACGCGAAGAACCTTACCTGGGTTTGACATATAGGGAAATCCTCCAGAGATGGGGGGTCCGTAAGGGTCCTATACAGGTGGTGCATGGCTGTCGTCAGCTCGTGTCGTGAGATGTTGGGTTAAGTCCCGCAACGAGCGCAACCCTCGTCCTATGTTGCCAGCACGCCCTTCGGGGTGGTGGGGACTCATAGGAGACTGCCGGGGTCAACTCGGAGGAAGGTGGGGATGACGTCAAGTCATCATGCCCCTTATGTCCAGGGCTTCACGCATGCTACAATGGCCGGTACAAAGGGCTGCGAAACTGTAAGGTGGAGCGAATCCCAAAAAGCCGGTCTCAGTTCGGATTGGGGTCTGCAACTCGACCCCATGAAGTCGGAGTCGCTAGTAATCGCAGATCAGCAACGCTGCGGTGAATACGTTCCCGGGCCTTGTACACACCGCCCGTCACGTCATGAAAGTCGGCAACACCCGAAGCCGGTGGCCTAACCCTTGTGGAGGGAGCCGTCGAAGGTGGGGCTGGCGATTAGGACGAAGTCGTAACAAGGTAGCCGTACCGGAAGGTGCGGCTGGATCACCTCCTTTCTAAGGAGCATTCGGTGCCGGCTGTCAGAGTTTTCTGGAGTCTGGTGCCTATTCATCACTGCTCGAGCGTTCGTCTCGGGGTGATGGTGCTTCGGAATGTGGAACATTGACCATTAGGCCTGGAACTTGAGTTGTTCGAGCTAGTACTGCTGATCCTTCGGGGTGGGCGTGGAACGTGAGATGGCGAGAGGGATGGGTCGAGGCGCGCTGTTGGGTCCTGAGGAATCGGGCCCGGCTCACAGGACGTTGGTTCTGGGGGTTTGGGACTGTTTCTTCTTGGGTCACGGGC
>NZ_JBFBBI010000016.1:0-3255 GCF_040682535.1 Kribbella sp. NPDC051137 | reverse complement strand
CGCGGTGGGTGGTGGTTCGGGGCTGGTGTTCCTGCCCGTATTTTGAGAACTGTATAGTGAACGCGAGCATCTCTTTGTAGCGTAATTTTGCTTTTAGTTTTGTGACAAGCTACTAAGGGCAATCGGTGGATGTCTTGGTACCAAGAGCCGATGAAGGACGTTGGAGCCTGCGATAAGCCCCGGGGAGTTGGCAACCGAGCTGTGATCCGGGGGTGTCCGAATGGGGAAACCCAGCTGGCATTCTAAAGCCAGTTACCAGTGCCTGAACACATAGGGTTCTGGAGGGAACGCGGGGAAGTGAAACATCTCAGTACCCGTAGGAAGAGAAAACAATAGTGATTCCGTGAGTAGTGGCGAGCGAAAGCGGATGAGGCTAAACCATGTGCGTGTGATAGCCGGCGTGCGTTGCGTATATGGGGTTGTGGGAGCATTCGGGTCTTAATGCCGTGAGACCGGAGAGTTATAAATCACTGTTGAAGTCGAATCTTCTGGAATGTTGAGCCGTAGTGGGTTATAGCCCTGTAGGCGTAAGACAGTGACTCTTGAGTGTTTTCCCAAGTAGCACGGGACTCTTGAAATTCCGTGTGAATCTGGCGGGACCACCCGCTAAGCCTAAATACTTCTTGGTGACCGATAGCGGACTAGTACCGTGAGGGAAAGATGAAAAGTACCCCGGGAGGGGAGTGAAATAGTACCTGAAACCGGTTGCCTACAATCCGTCGGAGCTCCTCACTTGTGGGGTGTGACGGCGTGCCTTTTGAAGAATGAGCCTGCGAGTTAGTGGTGTGTGGCGAGGTTAACCCGTGTGGGGTAGCCGTAGCGAAAGCGAGTCTGAATAGGGCGTTTTAGTCGCATGCTCTAGACCCGAAGCGGAGTGATCTATCCATGGGCAGGTTGAAGCGTGGGTAAGACCGCGTGGAGGACCGAACCCACCAGGGTTGAAAACCTGGGGGATGACCTGTGGATAGGGGTGAAAGGCCAATCAAACTCCGTGATAGCTGGTTCTCCCCGAAATGCATATAGGTGCAGCGTCGTGTGTTTCTTACCGGAGGTAGAGCACTGGATGGTCTAGGGGGCTTACCGGCTTACCGAAATCAGCCAAACTCCGAATGCCGGTAAGTGAGAGCGCGGCAGTGAGACTGCGGGGGATAAGCTCCGTAGTCGAGAGGGAAACAGCCCAGATCACCAGCTAAGGCCCCTAAGCGATTGCTAAGTGGAAAAGGATGTGGAGTTGCCCAGACAACCAGGAGGTTGGCTTAGAAGCAGCCACCCTTGAAAGAGTGCGTAATAGCTCACTGGTCAAGTGATTCCGCGCCGACAATGTAGCGGGGCTCAAGCAATCCGCCGAAGCTGTGGCACTCACATATGTACTCGGCCAACTTTGTTGGTCCAGGTGTGTGGGTGGGTAGGGGAGCGTCGTGCAGCGTGTGAAGCAGCCTAGTGATGGAGTTGTGGATGCTGCACGAGTGAGAATGCAGGCATGAGTAGCGAATGACGGGTGAGAAACCCGTCCGCCGGATGATCAAGGGTTCCAGGGTCAAGCTAATCTGCCCTGGGTAAGTCGGGACCTAAGGCGAGGCCGACAGGCGTAGTCGATGGACAACGGGTTGATATTCCCGTACCGGCATTAACACGACCCGACCGAACCCGCTGATGCTAAGCCAATGATGCCTTGATGTCTTCGGACGGATTGGTGGAGTTGGTGACCCGAGGTGGTAGTAGGTGCATTGAGGAGTGACGCAGGAGGGTAGTCCAACCGCGGCGATGGTAGGCGCAAGCTGATCCGCGGGCAAGGTGGTAGGGCGAGGCATAGGCAAATCCGTGTCTCACATAGCCTGAGAGCCGAGGCGGACCCGTTTAGGGGAAGTGGATGATCCCATGCTGCCGAGAAAAACTTCGCAGTGAGTGTTAGAGCCGCCCGTACCCCAAACCGACACAGGTGATCAGGTAGAGAATACCGAGGCGATCGAGTGAACCATGGTTAAGGAACTCGGCAAAATGCCCCCGTAACTTCGGGAGAAGGGGGACCGGATCCGTGACACCATTTGCTGGTGGTAGCGGTGATGGTCGCAGAGACCAGGCCCAAGCGACTGTTTACTAAAAACACAGGTCCGTGCGAAGAAGTAATTCGATGTATACGGACTGACGCCTGCCCGGTGCTGGAACGTTAAGGGGACAGGTTAGCTGGTTTTGGCCGGCGAAGCTTTGAACTTAAGCGCCAGTAAACGGCGGTGGTAACTATAACCATCCTAAGGTAGCGAAATTCCTTGTCGGGTAAGTTCCGACCTGCACGAATGGCGTAACGACTTGGGCGCTGTCTCAACCATGGACTCGGCGAAATTGCATTACGAGTAAAGATGCTCGTTACGCGCAGCAGGACGGAAAGACCCCGGGACCTTTACTACAACTTGGTATTGGTGGTCGGTACAATTTGTGTAGGATAGGTGGGAGACTGTGAAGCTCGGACGCCAGTTCGGGTGGAGTCATCGTTGAAATACCACTCTGATTGTTCTGGCTGTCTAACTTTGGTCCGTTATCCGGATCAGGGACAGTGCCTGGTGGGTAGTTTGACTGGGGCGGTCGCCTCCTAAAAGGTAACGGAGGCGCTCAAAGGTTCCCTCAGCCTGGTTGGCAATCAGGTGTTGAGTGTAAGTGCACAAGGGAGCTTGACTGTGAGACAGACATGTCGAGCAGGGACGAAAGTCGGAACTAGTGATCCGGCGGTGGCATGTGGGAGCACCGTCGCTCAACGGATAAAAGGTACCCCGGGGATAACAGGCTGATCTTCCCCAAGAGTCCATATCGACGGGATGGTTTGGCACCTCGATGTCGGCTCGTCGCATCCTGGGGCTGGAGTAGGTCCCAAGGGTTGGGCTGTTCGCCCATTAAAGCGGCACGCGAGCTGGGTTTAGAACGTCGTGAGACAGTTCGGTCCCTATCCGCTGCGCGCGCAGGAGACTTGAGAAGGGCTGCCCCTAGTACGAGAGGACCGGGGTGGACGAACCTCTGGTGTGCCAGTTGTTCCGCCAGGAGCACGGCTGGTTGGCTACGTTCGGGAGTGATAACCGCTGAAAGCATCTAAGCGGGAAGCACGCTTCAAGATGAGGTCTCCCACCGGGTTAACCGGGTAAGGCCCCCAGTAGACCACTGGGTTGATAGGCCAGAGGTGGAAGCGCCGTAAGGTGTGGAGCTGACTGGTACTAATAGGCCGAGGGCTTGTCACTCACCCAAACTTTGGGCAAGCTGCGCTTCAAT
>NZ_JBFBBI010000015.1:0-12509 GCF_040682535.1 Kribbella sp. NPDC051137 | reverse complement strand
ATCAGCGGGTTCGGGGTTCGAGTCCCTGGCGGCGCACAAAACTGCAGGTCAGAGGCGGGTCCCGCCTCTGCGGACCCATCCCAGGTACGGCTTATGGGATGGGTTTCGTCATTTGAGGTCATCGGCGATCGCCTCCAGCGCGTCGGCGGCGGCCGGGTTCTTGGCCTTCCGACCGATGTAGGCGTCTTGGGTCAGCGAGGGGCGTGCATGTCCGAGCTGGTCCGCGATCTGGCGAGCCGATTGGCCGGCATCGTCCAAGACGGTAGCGGTCGTCTTCCGGAAAGCATGCGATGTGATCCATGCCATAGCGTCAGCAGCGACCGGAGCAGACGCGGCACCAGCGACCTCAACCACTTCAGCCCGCCGCCCGGTCGGAGTGCTGTACACGTCGAGAAGCCGCTCGATCTCCTCAACCCCGATCCGGACCCTCCCGTTCTCCATGAGACTGACCCGGTTCTGAGCGCATCCGATCAAGACCGCCGCCTGCTTCTGCGTCAGCCGAGCAGCCTGACGGCACTCCTTAAGAGCTCGACCAAGGTCGCGGCGAAGCTCCGACCCGATCGGTGAGCGCGCCTCACGGAACGACCGACGAGTGTTCGACGGGTCACGGAATCCCCCGGCGCTGTCCGGGAACACTGGATCGGTCAGCCGGACACCCTGGACGAAGCGTGCACGCAGCATCGCTACGCACCACGACGGCATCTTCAGCACCCGCTCCCCCGCCCGGGACTTGGTCTTGGTTCGCCGCAGCCCTTCACGTTTGGGCCGGACGATCTGGTGCGTTATCTCGACCTCGCTGGTGAAGAAGTTGACCTGCTCCCAGATCACTCCGAGAGTTTCGCCGATGCGCACTCCGGTGCCGAGCATGAACACGGTGATGTCGAACAGATCGGCTTCGATCGCTTTGGCGTCGGTGTTGAGCATGTGGAACCACATCTGCCGTTCGTCGGCTTCCAGTCCCCTGGGGTGACGTTTGGCCTGCCCGCCTTCGATGCGTCCGATCTCGCGAACCGGGTTGGCTTCCATCGCGCCTTGCAGCACGGCGAGTTGGAGCACGCCAGAAATTACCGATCGACTCGTCTTGGCGGTCGGGACACCCGCCTTCTTCTTGATCTGCTTGATGACCTTGTCCACGAGCGGTACCGAGAACTCACCGAACCGGATCTCCTTCAGGACAGGCAGCACGTGGTTGCGTAGCGCATTGTCATAGGCGTCGCGAGTACCGGTCGATCGGGTGCCGTCAGCAACCTTCTCCAGGAGTTCGGCGTACCAAAGGTCAGCACCAGCAGAGAAGCGATCCATCGCCGTGAGGCTTCCGCCACCACGTGCCCTA
Organism: Kribbella sp. NPDC051137; assembly: GCF_040682535.1. Lineage (NCBI taxonomy): Bacteria > Bacillati > Actinomycetota > Actinomycetes > Propionibacteriales > Kribbellaceae > Kribbella > Kribbella sp. NPDC051137. Next base: position 11,176 of record NZ_JBFBBI010000015.1, on the reverse strand, counting down.
ACTCGTTCACGGCATCGGTCCTTCAGGTTCGACTCTGCCTCGGTCCTTGTGGCTCCGTAGGCCGGTACCTGTCGGGTGATCCCGTCGAAGTCGCGGAAGTACGTGACGGAGCGATACCGGTCAGCCTTGCCCTTCTTGTCACGGTGCGAGACGTAGGTGCGAATCGCTCCCCACGTGCCCAGTGGCAACGGTTTGCGTCCCATGATCAGTAACTCCCTACGACGCCAACCGGCGCGACTTAACCCAGTCCACTACCTCATCCGGGTCGTACCGCAAGTGTTTGCCGATGCGCACACCAGCAGGTCCGATCTTCTTCAGACGCCAACCGTACAGCGTCTTCACCGGGACGCCGAGATACTCAGATACGTCTTCGATGCTCCACAGCGGCTTCACATTCAGTGTCATGAATCGATCCCTTCATTGACGGTTACGTGTCACTCGTTGTTCTCGGCAATCAATTCCTTGATCAGTTGCCGGTGTTCACGGGCTTTCGCGGCGGCGGTGTTCGCTAGCAATGCATCGCCGGTGGTCTTCCAGCCGGTTCCGGCATAGGTGAAGTTGCCGACGATCAGGGTTGTCTCGGTATCGTCGGTGTGGTCTTGGGTACGGTGGTGATCGCGTCGCCAGTTCGCCCGTGCCTCGCGAAGCGCCTTGAGGGTGGTGGAGTACTGGCGGGACTTGGTGGAGAAATGGCCACCGAAGCCGAGCATGTGCGCCCACCGCTGGAGTCGCCGGTACGACAACCGTCCAGAGTTCTTCGCCGCCTCGGTTTCGTCCAGGTCGGAGCCGCGGCGTCCGAGTCGCCAGCAGGCATCCACCAATCGGCCGGCATGGCTGTACTGGTTGGCGTACCGGTTGACTGTCGAGGCTGTGAGCCTCGCAGAGGAGTGACCGGTGGCTTCAGCTCCCTTGGTGGCGTACTTGGCAAGGTATCCAGCCACGGCAGTGTCTGTGATCGCCCCGTCGACCGTCTGCCGTACCGGGCGTACGTCAAGCTGGGTTCCCCACGCGATGAGCCAGCCGTCGGGATTATCGGGGTGAGGAAGAGACCGGAACCGCGTGACGACGGCGGCACGACGTACCGCGTCGGCAAGCATGGTGAAGGTAGCAGCGCACGCCGGGAGCTCGAGGACCGATGGGTCCAACGGGTTGACACCATCGAGGCGCATCAGGGCGTGGAAGTGCGCGACACCGCGTGCTTGGAGTTCGGCGACCTTGCCGTAGGAGAGCTTGACAGCCGCGCCATGCTTCTTGGCTTCGGTTCGGAGGATGTCTTTGGCGCGTTCCATGGTGCGTCGCCACAGTTCGCCGGACAGGGCGTTCCAGACGACCTGATGGTCGTGGTCGTAGCAATCCAGGCACAGCGGTGTGCCGAGGATCTTCTCCCCGTCGCGATGGGTCTGATGGCAGCGCAGGTCCACACCGTGGGGGCAGAGGTCAGGTTCGCGGCGGGGTCGGCAAGGCCGATTGCGGATCTGACCGTCGCGGGTGCGGATCGAGCGAGTTCCGTGCACGGGACCGAAGGTCGGGGCGGTGAAGGTGACGAACGCGGACGGATGCTGAGCGACCGTGGCAGGGATGCCCTTGCCGCCTGTGAGGCCCGCCAAGACCAGTTGGTAGGTGTCGCCCCGATAGATCTCCGCACATGACGGGCAAACGGCGGCACGACGGTTCCCACAGGCTTTGTAGATGACCTGTCCGGGCATGTCGTCGGTGTGCCGGGTCGAGACGATCCGGCCGGTGCGTTCGGACACGACATGGGACTCACCGCGTAGCCGGATCGGTGCGACACAACCACCTGCGGAGGCGGTGTGTTCGAGCCAGGCGGTGTAATCCGCGGTTCGCGCGGCCCGTTGAAGGGCATGTTCGAGGGCATTCGTCGGGGTGTTGCTGTTGTCAGCGCCGGGGACGAACTTCCGGTTCGGATTCGGTTCGTGCACGGAGACGACTTCGCCGCCAAGGAGCCCGGCTAGTACGTCGATCGCTGTGGCAGTGCCGTCGGGTGCGGCGTCTTGCGTGTGTGTCATAGCGGGCCTCCTCTCGGGCGCTCAGTCGGTGGACGGGAATCTTGTTGGCCGGCCAGCTGGTTTCCGGGGGTGCTGACGGGGTTGCGACCGGAAGATCTGCGGTTGGTCAGTGTTGACGTTTACGTGTCATGCAGCGGTAGAGCCGGTGTTCGCCGTGCGGGCGGGGTCGAGGGTGGCGGCACCGAAGAGCTGGTATCCACAGCCAGGGCAGTAGCGGCCTTCGGTTCGTCCGTCCAGGGCGATGACGATGTAGTTGTCGCCGGGTTCGAGCACGGTGGGACACCAGTCGTGTCCGTCGAGATGCTCGCTGGCAACCCAGTCACAGAGAAAGGTGCTGTCGGCAACTGCGCGGTAGACGGTGACCTCTGCGTAAGCGTTGACATAGGTCCGGTGGTCGAGGTTGTGGATGGTGGTCATGGTCTGTGCCTCCTGTGCTAGTTGTCCGTGGGTGGTTCGGTGTTCACCCCCGTCTCCGGGACCCCGTGGATTCCGGAGACGAGAGCCAGCAACGAGCCCTGATGTTCCTTGGTGTTACTCGTCGGGTTCGAAGGTGGATTCGCAGATGCCGCAGGTGATCTCGCCTTCTTCGAGGACTGCTTTGGCGACGCGGATACGCCGTGGGCATTGGCATGCGCACGCGATGGCGTTGTTGTTGTTCTTCTTCGAGGTACCGGCCACCATCTCGGGGTGGCGGTAGGCGATGAGCGCCTTCTTCAGTTCGGCGAGTACGCCCTTGTAGGTGGTCGCGGTTTCCTTGCGGAGGGTGCAGGGTGACCAGCCGATGCGGTCATCCTTCTTGGTGTCGAGGCCGAGTTCGGACGCGAGTGCGGCGAACTTCTGGTTGTGCCAGCGGCCTTGACGGCTGGTGTCTTTGATCTCGCGGACGTTGGCGAGAGCGTGGGTTGCTTCGTGGAGCAGGGTGGTGAAGACCTCTTCGACAGGTCGTTTGAGTCCTTCGCCGGAGATGAGGACTTCGGCGAGGGCTTGTTCGCCGTGCTGCCAGCGACCGGCTGCGAAGTGTCCGTACTTGGCTTGTTTGCTGGCGGTGCCGGAGCCGACGATGACCACGACGGCGGGGATCTCCTTGTGGTTGGTGCGGATCGCCGCCCAGGCGGTTTCGAGTGCGGAGACCAGTTCTGCGGTCGTGTACTCGTCTTGACGCTTACGTGTCAGTCGCGCCTTGGGTGACCCGGTCCGGGTCTTCGAGCCGTTCGAGGTGGTGGCCTTCTTGGCTCGTTTGATAGTGACCGAGACAGCCGGGTGGCTGCCGCCGGTGCTGAGTTCTTTGAGCTTGTTGCGTACGGCAATCAGCGAGGTGTAGCCGTGTGCGCGTCCACCTTCGGCGGCGCGGACGCTGTCCATGTGGGCTTGGACCGCTTTGTGTGCGGCGGTGGGTGTGCCGTTATAGACGGCGGTGGTCTTGGTGACCGTCCAACCGGTGATGCTGGCCAGCGCATCGGTGTTGTGGTTGGTCAGTCCGGTGAGTTTGGTGGTGGTCGCGGGCTTGGCAGCCACCACGGGAGCCGGGGCCGAAATGGCCGGCATATCGATGAGGTCGAGTTGGCCGGGAACCTGGACCACGGGTGCGAGGTCGGTCGTTACCATTGCTCTCCCCTTTCGTGTGCTTGGTTTTTGGCGCAGATGAGGTGACAGGGGCGGCCGGTGTAGGGGTCGCGCATGAAGGCGTTGTGTCCGCAGATGTCGCAGGGCCAGGGGTCGCCGACTGTCGTGTGTGCCCAGTCCTCCGCTCGCTCGGAGCGGTGTGTCTTCTTGGACGGGGTCTTCTTCTTGACCGGCTCGCTGGCTGGGGTGGTCGTTGCTGGGGTGGGGTCTGTCGTTTCGACCGGCATGGCTTGCTGGCCTTGACAGTTACGTGTCACGCGGCGTTTGGTTGCCGCGCGCCTCATTTGCTTCCGTCCCAGACCGAGAGGGTTGCGTCGATGTGCATCTTGAGGTCGTAGATGTCGTTCGAGACGACGGCGACGTAGTACAGGTACTCGTCGTCGTTGGGGTCTTGTTCGCGGTTGTAGCGCTCGTGGGAGAGAACGTCGTCGTATAACGCCTGCATCGCGTTGCTGATGAGTCGGTGGTGGTTGCTGACGAGTCCTTCGAGGGTTCGGACGCGGCTCATGGCTGGTCCTCCGTCCACTCGGTGGGGACGTAGATCTCCTCTTGGTCTCGGGTCATGTCCTCGGCGATGTGGTCGACCTGGTGGTCTTCGAGGAGCTGCCGGGCTTCGTAGAGCGCGTCGATCAGTTGGCTGATCGCGGTGACGGAGCCGGTGATGAGTTCGATCTCGATTGGAGTCCCGCCGAGGTCGATCGCGACGAGCGGGGTTTGGCCGTTGCAGGCGAGGTTGATTCCGGCCACGGAGTTGTCGGTGAAGTCGTAGCCGACGATGATGCGGTCTTCGCGTTCGCCGCCGTTGGCGTCGTAGTAGGTGGTCATGACGCCTCCTTGGTGACGTAGGCGCGTTGCCAGTTGCCGTTGTGGGCTTGGGCGTTGCGGAGCGCGGACCAGCAGACTCCGCAACGGTCAGGCTGACTGAGCTTGAAGACGAAGGCTCCACAGTCGTGGACCCAGCCGGTGAGTCCGGTCGTGTCGTGTTCGGTGAGCGTCGGATCGTTGATGGTGACGACCCGGATGCCGAGCCGCTTCTTCAGTGCGTTCGGGTTGAGTGTGGTGTTGGTCATGCGGCCCTCCGGAGGTGTACTGCGCGGCGGACGATCTGCTTGACGTGGTCGTCTTCGAGTAGCGCTGTTTTGATGCGGCGGGGGAAGCCGCCTTCTGCGCGGATGAGTCCGACGCCGAGGGCTTCGGGTTCGATGTCCACGGCGGTGTGGCCTTGGGAGGCCCAGCCGGTGCCGAGGATGATGTCGCTGCTGGAGTCGGTGGCGCAGCGGAACGCGAGCCGGTAGCCGAACAGGTCCCGCAGTGAGGTCGGGACGATGTCAGCGGACGGGCGCTGGGTGGATGCGACGGTGATGATGCCCGCAGCGCGGCCACGAGCGACGATGTCGCGTACCAGGACGCGGAACTCTTCTTGCTGTTCCTTGGTGCCTACGGTGACGGTGAAGTAGGCCAGCTCGTCGATGCAGAGGAGCTTGGCGCGGAAGCCGTCGCCAGCGACGATCTTCTTGCGGCCTGTGCGGGCCAGGTGCAGATAGCGCTCGTCCAGGTCTTTCTGTTGTTCCCGTAGGACGCGGAGCGCTTTGGGCATGTCGTTGCCGACGAACTGTTTCGCGACAGGTGCGTACGGCAGGAGTTCAACGATCTTGCCGTCGATGAGGATGAGATCCACGTCGGTGCAGAGTGCCGCGTGGGCGACGATGTTGCCTTGGGCTACGGACTTTCCCGCGCCGGGTTCACCGCCGATGAGGATGTTGCGGTACATGAGACCGACGCGTACTGCGCGGTCGCGTGTGTCCAGGCCGAGGTAGGCCGGGTCGTAGATGGACAGTGCACCCTTGGGTGCGGGGGTGACCCCCGGCGCGAGCCGGGGGAACACCGATTTCGGGTTGAGGCTAGACATAGTCGGACACGTCTTCTCCGTTGGCGCCCAAGATCACCGTCTGGCTGTCGTTCACGGCAGCGGTGGTCTTGGTCTTGGATGTGCGAGTTCGGGTCTCACCACCGGCACCGGTTTTGGCCGGCCTTTCGTCCTGGGTGGTGGACTCGGGGGCGCTGTCGGGCGTAAGGAACGCCATGACCGCGTCATCTGCGACTGCCGCTTCGGGCACGCCGCTGGTATCACCGAGCAGTGGCGAGTCGATCGTCTTCTTCGCCAAGGGGTCGCGACGGTCGATGTCGATCCGCACGATGGCCGCGTTGCGCTTCGATCGCGCAATGGTGGCCTTACTGGCCCAGCAAGCGGACGCCAGGCTTTCGGACTTGTTGTCGAGGTCCTCGACGGACTGACCGGGACGCATCCACAACCAGACGACCTGTCCGGTTTTCGTGGAGAAGCAGGCCAGGATGAACGGGATGTTCCCCGAGTAGTTGAGGATCCGCATCTCGATCAGGCAAGCGCGAAGCCGGTGCCGGGTGATGAGACACCAGATCCGGTTCAGGACGAACCGTCGGCCGGGGTTGTCGGTGACGCCCCAGCCGCACAGGACGATGATCAGCAGGGCGTTGAGCCACAGCGGGTTCGACTGGAAGTAGCCGGTGATCGCGGTGCGGTAGACGACGGTGATGTAGACGACGATCGCGATCAGGATCAGTTCCCAGCGCCAGCGCCAGATGGTGAGCAGCAGCTTGACCGGCCAGGTCTGGTTGGGCCGGATGATGGTTTCGACCGCGCCGCGTGCGGCGCTTCCGCGGGATGCTCGACGTGTCGGGCGCGTGCGGGTAAATTTGGGCATGGCAAGACCTCCCTTGTAGGGGGTTGCGTCAGGAGAGACACGAAGCCAGGACGGTTTCTCAGGCCAATGACCCGGCTTCGTGTCCAGTTCCAGGGAGCGGCCCTTTCGAGGGCCGTTCTTGGTTTCTAGCTGTTGATGCTGTTGATCGGTGTTGACACGTAAGCGTCAACCGCGGTGACTTCACCCGATTCCGTGGGCGATGCCGACTTCCAGACCGCGTACGCGTAGTCGCGTGCGGCGTACAGATCGAGGCGACGATCACATGCCTCGCGGTACAGATCCAGCAGTTGCCAGAACGCCTCCGAGGCGTAGACGGCGGTTGCATCGTTGCTGATCGCAACGACAGGTTCAGCCCGGTTCAGGCTGTCAGCGATGGCCTTGTCGAAGAAGACGATCACCAGTTCGATCTCGATGATTTCGTTGCACTTGGCCACGTACTCGGACCGTGCTTGATTCGCTGTGACGGTTCGATGCTCCATCGGTTGCGACATGACTACCCCTTAGCTGAGCAGTGCACGAATCACGGGACGAGTGGAGAACTACTTGCCAGCGCCGGACGCGGCGTTGAGGGTCTTGGCCTTGTACGCGACACCGTTCCGCCCGTTGGTGGCCCACGGCATGGCAACCAGCTCGACCGGCACGACGACGGAGCCAACGTTGACCTTCGGCATGGCATTGCCCGCCAGAGTCACGTTGATCACCTCGCCGCCCGTAACGTCGAGCGCCATCACCTGGACCTGCCAGAGCAGCTCGTTGGTGTTCCGGTCAGCCTTCTGCCGGCCGTTCTGGTCCTTCTTCTCCTCCACACCCTTGGTGACCGTGAACGTCTTACCCGTGGTGTCGATGTTCAGCTCCATGAGATTCGCCCTCCTAGGCGTCAAACCAGGCGCACTCATTCGTAGTGCTCTTACCCGGTATAACCATGGTATATACCGGGCATATACCGAGGCAAGTCCTACTCGCAAGTAGTGTTCCTTGGCGTCGGGAACAGCAAGAAGGGCGCTGACACGTAGGTGTCAACGCCCTGTTGCGAGAGTGCCTAGGTACTAGTTGCGAGCCTCATCAGCGGGCGCGGTTAGCGAACGGCCGATGATCGCCGGAGCGAGGAGCGTCGGAACGATCAATAGCGCTCCAGCGGCCCATAGCGGCGCTCTCAAGCCCCACGCAGATGCGAGAAGCCCTCCGACGATTCCACCAGCCGGAAGCATCCCAGTGCCCAGCACTCGAAACGACGTTACAACTCGCCCCAGCAGATCCGGAGGTGTCAGGCGCTGCCTCGCACTGACTGCTACCACCGTGGCAATCGATGTACCCATGAACGCGACTGCCAACGTAGCTCCAGCCACGAATGGGTTAGCTGTCAGGGCCAAACCGAACCAGGCCAAGACTTGCGCCGCCATCGCCGTCTGAAGCGCTCGTGCGTCACCGATCTTCGAGATCACCCGCGAAGCGAGCAATCCCCCGGTGATGTTCCCAAGGGCGCCGACTGCCAGGAGCAGACCATAGGCGGCGTTCGTGATGTGAAGAGACTCCTGCGCGAACAGGACTAACGTCGCCGTAGCGGCACTGTAGGAAAGGTTGCTCACAGCAATCAATATCGCCAGCGCTCGGAGTACCCCGTGACGAGCAAGCCAGACCATACCGTCTCGAATCGACCGAAGAATCGAGACGTCCCGATTGGGCACCCGTGCTGTCTTGTGCCTCAACAGGAACACGCAGACCCCGGACACGAGGAACGAGACCGCGTTTGCCACAAATGGGATCGCCGCCCCGGCGACGAACATGGCGGACCCCGCAGGCGGTCCGAGTAGTGATCGGCCCGCACTCATAAGAGAGCCCTGCCGACCATTGACCTTGTTCAATAGGTCCACATCACGGTCGACCAACTCGGGAATGATGCTCTGGGATGCAGCGTCGAAGAACGTCGTACCCGCCATCACCAAGAACGCGGCTCCGGCTAGCAACGGTACAGATCCATGACCGGTCGCGATGGCAACAGCGACCAGCCCAAGGATCATCAACCGCGCCAGATCCGCAACGATCATGACGGCCCGGTAGGGCAGTCGATCTACTACCGCTCCAGCGAACGGCCCAATCAAAACCCAGGGAACCATCTCGGCGGCACTCACAATTGCGACCGCAGTCGGGTCTCGCGTCACGGCAGCCGCTGCAAGTGGAACCGCAGCAGCGAACACACCATCCCCGAAGGAGGAGACCGCTGTAGCGACGTAGAGCGCTCGAAGGCGACCCATCAGTCCAGCCTGTGGCTCCTGTGTCATGGTCATCTCCTCGGCTCCTCCCTCGGGATCAGGTGATCTGGCGATGCCTAGTCGAATTCGCCGGCGCGAAGGCCAGCAGCGAAGACCCGCCACTCAGCAGCGTCGAACGTCAAGATCGGCGAGTCGTCTCCGAGCTTCGAGTCACGGACCGCACGCCACCCCTCGGGACCCTTTGCAACCTCGACGCATGGAGAGTCATTACCGCAACCGCCGCCGCTCTGGGCAGCCATAAACGGACCGAACTCGTCGAGCGGGGGCGGGACAGGAACAGTTGCCACGTTCAATTCCCTTCACTCTTCCGGATGGCGTTAGCCAACCAGTCTAATGATTCTTGAGGATCTAATGCCAACTCCACTAACTCTTCCCAAAATGTGTCGTACTGCCTTACATCACGGCTGGACCGAAACGTTACCTGCGCCGCGAACGTATCCGCCAGCACGACGGAGTCATCTTTCCCAATGTCGTAGATGACGAAACTTCCAATCGGCACAAGGCCGTACGGACGTGTGCGAGGCATAATTTGCACCGTTATGTGCGGCCTCCGCGCACCTTCGGCGATTTGCTTCAGCAGACCGTGCCGCACATCAGGCGGAGCGTCCTTGAAGGTCACGTCCAGGGCAGATTCGGTAAGAACAACGTGATACTTCGGTCGCGGACCCTTCATGATGACCTTGACACGTTTGACCCGTGCCTCCGCTGCGGCTTCAGCCTTCACCGGGTCCTTCTCGTACCCGAGCATTAGATGTCGAGCGTATTCCAGCGTCTGCAATTGCCCCGGCGCAAACAGCGGTTGGAAATGGCGAATTTGATAGGCCTGCATTTCGAGGCGATGGATCTCTTCCTGTCGCTCAACCAGCCCGGTTCGAGTAATCACGAAGGTCGAGAGCACTTCTGTTGCGCCTTCATCGACCAGACGCGAAAGGAGAATTTTGTAATCGTCGCTATTAAGCCGGTCGAAAGCTTCTTTGAGCCGACGGCGCTCAGCACCTGTCAAGGTGTCGTCAGCGAGCATCGCGCTGACGGTCTCGGTTGTTGCGCTTCGAAGCGCCTCGACCGCCTCTGTATCAGGGTGCCGCGCCCCAGTTTCCCAGCGTGAGATTGCGACTTGCGAGACGCCCGTCTTCTCGGCCGCCTGCTTCCCTGACATGCCCGCAACCTTCCGCATCCAACGGAGCTCGACACCAAGAGGCGACGGAGCCGCTGCCGCTGGCATTAGAGTCCTTGCCGATCGGATGCGTACACACCCTTAGCATAAACCGGGTATATACCGGCAAGTCAAGCTGCACGGTCCTCAGATTCGCATCGATTCGACCCACCGAACCATACGTCCGTGCGACCGCGTTTCCCTCGCACATCGGGGGTCGCCATCCGTCGCCTGACAAGTTTCTCTACGTCTTCAAGACGGGCCCCTCCAGGGCCCGAAAGCGCGCCGCCACCACAGGGCGGGCCGCCTGCCCGCCGCTCCGCTTCGCTGCGCTCTGGGCGCGTCCCTTGGCTTGGCGCGCACGTGCCAACAGGGTGCCGGGTCGAAGACAGCAAACCTCGCCATCAACGATCGACACCCTGTTGTGCGGTGCTCCCCGAAACGGCCGGCCATCCACTGGCCTCGGCTGATCGAGCCATCCGTCTGCCGGTGCTTCCCGCATCACCCCGCTAGCAATCATGGGAAGGGACGGCCCGGCACGGCACGCGTCAAGGGCGCCTACGGCGTCCCTCCGGGAGCTTCGCCCCTTGACCCGCACCGCACCGAACCTAAGGTCGGCAGCTATCGGGGTGATGCGGGAGGTCTGTCTGTCCGTGCCGATTGACACGTAACCGTCAACCGCGGCTTGTCACCCGGCGCGCCGCCTCTTGCGTCGCCTCGTTGGGCCAAACGTCGATCGGCCGTAGGTAGTAATCGGCGAACCAATCCTCGACGGAGCGCCCAGCTCGATGATCCGGAACGTAGATCACCCTCGCAGCCCAACCGCCCGAGTTGGTCTGCCGCCACTCCAGAATCAAGCCTGGCCACGGCCCGCGCTCCCGGGCCGTTCGCAACACCCAGCAGTGCCGCATCGCAAGGTTCGGAGGCGACTCCCGAGGGTACCGACGATTGCTCCCCATGACACAACTATAGAACAAGTGTTCGATACGGAATTGACACGTACGTGTCATTACCAGGCTGTGGATAACTCCGGACGGCCGGTCACTGACCGTGCCAGACTCATCAACAGGTCCGGCGCGGCCACCGGCCCAGACCCTGGCCCGAGCCACAGCGAGCAGCGGGAGGAGAGGCGTCGGCAGGCCACCGGACCGTCTGCAGCGATCCCGCACCGAGCACCCCTCGATGGACTGGCTTACGGGTCGGGAATCAACGAGCAACGTCGGGAGCCGAGCGGCACGGATGAGGAGTGCATCCGTCAAAGGGCCCCTTAAAATAAAGAGATTTCGGGCAACGACACGCAACATCAGGTAGATCCGCCCGATTATCAGCGGGTTCGGGGTTCGAGTCCCTGGCGGCGCACAA
>NZ_JBFBBI010000014.1:0-15227 GCF_040682535.1 Kribbella sp. NPDC051137 | reverse complement strand
CTCATAACCCAGAGGTCGCAGGTTCAAATCCTGCCCCCGCTACGGAAGAAGGCCCGGACCATCAGGTCCGGGCCTTCGCTTTGCAATATGGGTCTGACCTGCGGTTTTCCTCGCTCGTCGGCCTTCCTACGATGCGACCGCCGACAGGTCGGGCGGCTCGTCGTCGGGTCCTCGATCTGGCTCGATCGCGTGATCTGTACCCAGATCAGTACCCAAGCCCTCCGATTGAGCCTCGTACACGGCGGCCGCGCGCTCGATCAGCTCACCCATCGCGTCGGCCATCGCACGGTCCGTACCCCGCGACCTGTGGGTGTAGATCTTTCCCGTCACGGTCACGTCGGCGTGGCCGATCCGCTCGCTGAGCGTCTTGATGTTGTGTCCGGCGTCCTGGGCCATGGTGGCGTAGGTGTGACGTACGTCGTGCAGCCGAATGCGCGGCACTCCCGCCTGATCCACGAGCCGGTTGAACCGCGCGGTGATCGTGTCGGGATGCAGGGGCCGACCTTCCGGTCCGACCATCAGGTAGTCGTGATTCGGGTAGCTCGCGCCGAACGCCTCTCGCTCCTCGTTCATCCGGTCGATGTAGCTGCGCAGGTGGCGAGCGGTGAAGCTGTCGATCGAGATCTCGCGTTGGCTCGATTCGGATTTGCCGTCCGACGCCTCTGCCCGTCCGCGCACTACGACACGGGTGTCCTCGATGATCAGCGTGCCGTTGTCCAGGTCGATCATCTTCCGCTCGACGCCGGCCAGCTCGGACCGGCGCATTCCTGTAGTTGCTGCTAGCACCCACATTCCGTTGTAGCGGTCGCGGAAGGCGACGCGTAGAAACGCGCCGAGTTGGGGCGGGGTCCAGATCATGTGCTGCTTCTTTCCTGTACGCCTGCCACGTTCCCGTGGCAGGACGGCATGGACGGCTGGATTGGTGTGCAAGTAGTCCCACCTCACGGCGTCCTTCAACGCGAGTTGGACAACGACGTGCACGTTTCGAACGGACTTGGGGCTGAGCCCAGGTGAGTACTCGGCCGGAATGCGTCCTCGCTTGTACCGGCGCACCGCCTCGCGGGCGGCATCGAGCTTTGTGCCACACGCGGCGGCAATGTCACGCGGCAGTGGCCCAGCACCGCCGCGCTCGTTTCGATGCGCGAGCCAGTACTCGTACATACGACGGTTGTTATCGCCTTTGGTGCGACCGTTCTCTCGCAGGTGTTTGTAGAAGGCGTTGAGCGTCGGCACCGTCAGGTCTCCGAGCCACCGTGAGCCGATTACGGGCTTGATGTAGGCGTCGATGTTGTCGCGGTAGTTCTGCTTCGTAGTGTTCTTGAACTGGTCTTCGTTCGCCGCCAACCATTCATCGAGAAAGTCTCCGAAGCGGATCTTCTTCGCGACCGCGGTTCGGCCGATCGCGACACGCTTCTTGGCCTCGATCGCGGCCTCCCAAGCCGCATCTTCGGTCTCGAAGCCGCCAGTGAACGGCCGGCGTCGCTTGCCGGTCAGTGGGTCCGGTTCCAGCTCGATCCGGAATCCCCACTTCTTTCCCCTTTGGTCAACCGTGACGCCGGGGATGCTTGGTCGCTTGCTCACGCGGCACGCTCCAACTCTTCGGTGCTGATGGACGCCGAGCTGTCACCGTCAACGAAAGCCTGAAGCCGGTCGGTTACGACGTACACACGACCGCCGAGACGCCGGGTCGGTAGCTCGCCGGACGCGGCGAACCGGTACGCGGTAGCTCGGCTCAATCCGACCAGCTCGGCCGCCTTCGGGACTGAGATCAGAGCGGGAAGTGCGGTGGTGTCGATCATCGGTACTGCGTCTCCCTGGAGTGACGGAGTTGCCTGGACAGAACGGACAAAACGGACAAAACCTGCGGGGGGGTCAGCGGTCGTCGTGAACGCTGGGGTGGACTTCGTAGGTGTCGCTGGGGCGGCCTCCCTTGCTGCTGACGGTGGTGGCCTGGGCGCGGATGTGTCCGTGGTCGGTGAGGAGTTCGAGAGCGGGCGTGAGGTCTTTGGCGGTGGGGAAGCGGCCTCGGTTTCCTCGGAGGGCGTCGCGGCGGCTGAAGGTGTCGTGGCCGTGTTTGCGGATCCAGTCGAGGACGGCGCGGGCGTCGTCCAGGTCGGGGTCTAAGCGGCCCATCAGGTCGTAGACGGCCAGGGCGTGGTCGAGGTAGTAGCGGCCGACCTGTTCGGCAGCGCGGATGGTGTCGGCAGTGATCGGGCGGCTGTAACCGGTGGTGAAGGTGTGGGCGACGTGTAGGAGTCCGGCGATCCGTACGACGGCACCGGCAAGCTTGGAAGCCCAGTCGGTGATCTGCGCGAGCTGCCCGGTGCGCGGGTGCAGCCTCGGTTCGATCCAGTCCTGGAACTCGAGAAGCACCTGCCGCGCCTCGGCAGTCAGCGCGAGCTCGTGAGGCGTCTCGTGGTCGGCCAGCAGCAGAACGAGAGTGGTGAGGGCGTCGGCGTAGGTGGTCTCGGTCTCCTCCGGTACCGGCTCGGCTTGGTTGTCTCGTTGGCCAACGGTGTTGACGGGCAGGCTGTAGAGGATGCGAGCCAGCACACCGCGGTCACGGAAGCCGGGCTGTGCGGCCAGTCCGGCGAGGGTGCCTGGCTGGGTGGTGACGCCCAAAGTGAGCGCGGGGCGTTCGACGGTCTCGGAGGGTCGGCCCTTGCGATCGACCTGGAGCTTGTCGCCGGCGTGGCCCTTCAGGAACACGCCCAGGTTGGGCGCGGCGGAGTAGCGCGTGCCGGTGAGGGTGGCGAACACGTCACCTTCGGCCGACAGGACCGCCATGCGGCCGCCGTGGGTGGCGAGCAGGGAGATGCACGACTCCGGGGTGACGTCGTCCGTCATCAGGCGCGGCAGCTCGGGGACGACGATGCCGGCGGCTTCCTTGGCGGCGGCGGTCGCGTCGGCCAGCGCGGTCTGCGGTTCGGCCTGCGCGGTTTCGGCCTTCTTGGCGAGCTGTTCGGCCTTGGCCCACGCGACTCGCGACGCCAGCTCGGCTTCCACCCGCCGCTCGGAAGCCAGCTCGCGGAGCGCGTCTTCGGCCAGCGACAGCGGCCCGGTCATCGACCGGAACACCGGTGACTTGCGCGACCCGGGAGGCAGTGCCGTGACGGTGTAGAGGTTGACCTGTTCCACCCAGGACCGATCGACCCGTACCAGCACCTTCCCACCGGCGGCGGTGGACAGGCAGGCGAGCGCCACGGACGCGGCCAGGTCGATCGGCGTCTGGGTCGCCTCGGCCACCGCGGTCACCTGATCGGCCAGCCACTCCGGGAACACCTCGACGGGGAACGGCCGGACCAGACGGTCGGTCTTCAACGGCACCGGTTCGCCGTCCCACGCCAGGGCCGTCGCTCCGGTCAGGGCGTTCGCCGGCGGGGCCATTCGGTCGTGATGCCTTGGTGTGATCTGGATTTCTGGCGTCGGCGTGGTCGGTTCGGTTGCCCATGGGTCGTCGTCTGGCGGCTCGGTGATCGGGGGTAGGGGCGGGAGCCAGTCGGGGACTCGTTCGGCGCTCATGCGGCCTCTCCGTCCTGTACGGCGTCCAGGTGCTGGTTCGGGTGGCGGTCGGGCTGGTTGGGGTTCTGGCCGGGGTGGTCGCCGGGCCGGGGTCGGCGGGCGTCCGCGATCCGTTCGGCTTGGGTCTTGGCGTAGTGGGCGCGCAGTGCGAAGGCGGCCGGACTTGCTTGCGCGTGGGCGATCTGGCGTGCCTGCTCGAACGCCTCTGCCCAGAGGGCGTCTTCGGCGGCGCGGGCGGCGTCGAGGTCGCGGCGTGCCCGGTCGGGGAGTTCGTCCAGGTCAGTTGCCCAGCACTCGGCGGCGATGACGGCGGCGGCCAGCTTGCGCGGGTCGTCGTCGGCCAGCGCTGCCCAGTGCGGGGTGCCGTACGTCGGCAGGCGGGTCGGGTCGGTGATGGTGGCAACCATCGCTTTGGCCCAGGTGCGGCGCGCGACGGTCGCGGCCGGGTCGGCGGGTGTCCAGCGCGGGACCTTCATCAGCTCGGTTCCTTCCACAGCTCGGCGTCCAGATCGGTGTGCGAGTCGGCGTGTAGATCAGGGTCGGGAGGGCCGGACAGAACGGACAGAACGGACAGAACTAGGGGTTTTGTCGGTTTTGTCCGTTCTGTCCCGGGGTGTCCGGCCCGCTCGGTGGGGGTTCTGTCAGTTCTGTCCGTTTTGTCCGGGGGTCACGGCATCCAGGTCGCGGCCTGTACGCAGCGGTTCGCGGCGCGCAGGATGCGGGCGGCGTCGGTGAGTGCGGTCTGTGCGTCGTCGCCTTCGGTGGTCTGGGTCCACTGCGGGGCGTCCAGCTCGATCAGCTCGCGCAGGGCGCTGGTCGCGGCGTGCACGGCGCTCGCGGCGGCGGTCAGAGCCACCGACAGCTCGGACTCTTGCGCGGCGACGTAGGCGTCGTACTCGTGGGCGATCTGCTCGTCGTCCGGCAGGTCGGTGTCGTGGATGGTCATGCGGCTCGGTCTCCTGGAAGGTCGAACAGCTCGGGTTGGGCAGCGTCGGCGGCGGTGGTGGCGCGGGTGTGTTGGGCGACGCGGCGGCGGCCGGTGTCGCAGCTCTCGCACAGCGCGAGTCGTTCGGTGGAGGTGACGGCATCGGCCAGGGTGGCGAGCGGATCGGAGGCGACGACGGTGAGCCGGTGTGCGGTGCCGTGGACAGTCCCGCAGCGGCCCTTGGTCTTGGCGTGGGGCCGTCCGCACTGACCGGTGCACTCGCAGCACCACTCGGCGGCGGTCATCGTTTCCTCCCAGATCCGGCTACCGATCATCGGCGGCCGGAACGGGTCGAACCCGCCCGCGCTCACGACGCGACCTGTTCGAGGTACTGCACCGGTACGCCGACCGCGCCGGCGTGGGCGATCTCGCGGCGGGTGGAGTCCCCGATGTAGCCGCCGGGGTTGACGACCAGCACCCAGCAGGCGAGGTCGATCTTGGTCAGGTGCAGCCGATCGAGGCGCTGCTTGTCGGCAGTGCTGATCGGTTCGGCGTCGGTGTCGTCGTTGTGGGCGAACACGCCCGGTGCGAGGACGACGTACCCGGCGAGGGTCAGCTCGCGGTTGGCGGCGGCGATCTCGGTACGGAACCGGGTGGACCCGCAGATGGTCACCACGTGCGGCGTCGTTGCGGCGTTGAGGGTGGTCATGGTTGCGTGGATCTCCTTGCTGTGTGGGTGGTCAGCGGTTGGTGGCGCGGTGGTCGAGGAGGCGTCGGCCGATGCGTTTGCGGCGGCCGGTGCCTTTGCAGCGGGGGCAGTTGCGGAACTTCTTGCCGGACGGGGAGCGGGACTTGCCTTGCCCGTTGCAGCGCGCGCAGTTGGCGTAGGGCCAGATCGCGCAGGCGAGCAGGTACAGCCCGCCCAGGACGAGAGCGGCGACGAGCAGGACGGCGACCTGCTGCGGGCGCGTCAGCGTCCCGGCGGCGTCGGTTGCCGCGTCGGTTGCGTGGTTGAGGACGGCGGTTGCGGCGAGAACCAGTCCTGAGCCTGCGACCAGGACGGCGTGGACGGGATCGGTCACGATCGTCACTTTCTGTAGCGGCTAGTGGGTGTGTTCGGCCAGGGCGGGCACCGGTCGGCGGCCGTCCTGTCGGGATGGTTGGGCTAGATGCGGGGTCGGTTAGCTGGCGGTGACCTGGTTAGGTCTGTAACCCGGACCGTCGTGCAGGGCTAATTCGGGCGTGACCTGCGGAAAGTTAGCGAGTGAGCCGGGTTAACCGGGGCCGGAAACTGCCTGGTCAGAGCCGATTTCGAGCGGTCTCCGACCCCGGTGGGCGGGCTAACTCGCCAGCTCCGGAGCCTCGTCTCCGTCGCCGTTCTCGTCGGTGTCGGGGTGGCCGGCGTCGCGCTCACGGCGCACGAGAGCGTCACGGACGGTAGCCGGGTCGAGGGGGTAGCGGTTGCCGGTGGAGGCGACCTTGATGCCGTAGTCGGCCGCGAGCTGCTCGCGCAGCGCCTTGCCGGTCAGCGACTGGTACGGACCCCAGGTCGGCGCGAGCCGCTTCAGCAGCGCGGGCACGTCCGCGATCCGCACCGGCACGTCGTCCAGCACCTCGTCCAGGTCCGCGAGCAGGTCCCGCGACTCGATCTGCGGTCGCCGGGAGTCGCCCGGCGCGGGAAGCTCGCGCTTCTTGATCGCGGCCAGCGAGCGGTCGATGATCGGCGTGATCTGGTCGTTGCCCTCGGCACCGTCGAGGAAGTACCACTGCAACGTCTCGTACTTCGCGGCGGTGAAGCCCTTCACGATCGCCGTACCGCGGTTCTCTCCGGGGATCAGGTCGGTCGCCCGCACGCCCTGCTTGAACGCGCCCTGACCCAGCAGGCCGTCGTTGGCCACGTAGTCCTGCACGTAGAACGCCACGTTGTTGGTGCAGTTGCGAGTGACGTCCTTGGGCAGCGACGTCGCGGTCGGGGCCTGCGTGGACACCCGGAAGTGCATGCCGCGCTTGCGTCCCAGCTTCACCAACGCGACGGCGTACTTGGCGATCTCCTCGCCGTACTCCTCGTGCTGGAACGCCACGTGCGCCTCTTCCAACAGCCCGACGAGTGGGTGCAGGCCGACGTTCTTGTCCGCCAGCTCGCGGGTGACCTGCTCGACTTCGTAGACCTTCAGCAGGTCGCCGCGCCGGCCCATCTCCTCGTACATCTCCTTCAGGTCGTCGCGGATCTGGCGGATCGAGTCGTCGTCGGCTCCCATGACGTAGCGCGAGCAGCGGCGCTTGAACCGCTCGAAGTCGAAGTTCTGGTCCGGCACCCAGATCCGCATCTCCACGGTCGGGTCCAGCGCGCACCCGGCCATGAACGTCTTCGACGCCGACGACTTGCCCTGACCCGGCGCGCCACCCACGATCGAGTTGCGGCCCATCACCGGCTCGCGCAGCTCGTCACCGCGCAGCGTCTTCCCGGCCGGGACGCCCTTGAACACGTCCACCAGACCCTCGGTCAGCAACGGATACGCGCCAGGACCACCGGTCAGCGCGCCCTTGTCCGCAACCCACAGATCCAAGATTCCGGCCTCGTCACCGGTGGTCGGCCACACCTCGGAACCGGCGCGGTGCAGGCTCGTGGCCAGGTCCACCCTGCGCTTGGAGATCAGCTCGGCGGGCACACCTCCGGGCAGCCGGATCACCGCGTGCGTGCCGCGACCCTGCTGCCGGGCCGGGGTGATGAACTGCAACTTGTAGCCCTGCTTCAGGTAGCGGGTGATGTTCGGGATCCGCAGCGAGTCCAGCGCCTGCGCGATCGTGGACTCATCGATCGCCGAATCCCACTCGGCATCGGCCGTGGTGACCATCCACGACGGCGGTTCAGCGGCGCGCTTGCCCTCACGGAACAGCGCGATCACGACCAGCACCGGCAGCGCGAACGTGAGCAGCGTCCACAGCACCCCACCGACCGCGATCACGAACCCGATCAGCGCGAAGAACCCGCCCCACACGCCCGTGAACGAACCCGAGCCGGTGAGCTTGGCGAACACCGCGATCACGAACACGATCACCGGCGTCGCCAGCATCGCACCGGCCGCGACCTTCAGCACGCCCCACGCGAGCTTCGGTGCGTCCATCAGGCGGCGGTGCCGGCGCTCGGTCGCGGCCTCCTTCGCGGCCGTCCACTCCTTCAGCGCCTCGCGGTCACCGGAGGCCTCGGCGGCCTTGATCTGGCGGCGGTAGACGCCCATCGTCCCGGCGTCCCACGCCCGCTTCGCGAACGACTCACCGCCCTTGACGACGGTGTACGCGGTCCGCACGGCAGCCTTGCCGCTGGTCTTGGTCCGGTCGTGCGTGCCGACCCGCACCGCGACCCGCTTGGCCACCTGGCCCGTCACGACGGCACGGCGGACCAGCGCGCCACGGTTCGCCAGCCGCTCGTCCAGCGCGGCCGACTCCTCCTCGGTCAGGATCTCGCCCTCGATCACCTCGGCGTCGATCACCTCACCGTCGTGAACGGTGCCGGTCCCGTCCTCGTGAACCGAGTCCTGAACGTCGCTCGGGTCGATCCGCTCGGCGGTTTCATGAACGATCCCCGAGTCCACGTCGTGAACGCCCTCGTGAACCTGGTCCTGAATGTTGTCGTGAACGTCGCCGTGAAGGTGACGGACGTTGTCGTGGTTGGTGCTCATGACTTCCTCCCGGTGGTACCGGTGGTGGTCTGGGTGGGTCGGATTTCGAGGTAGACGCGGACGCCGAACGCTCCGCGGTTGGGGTAGGCGCGGTCACCGCCAGCGGTCTCGAACGTCTCGCGCAGGACGGCGACGGCGGCGGCGATGTGCTCGGGTTCGCCGGACAGCCGGACCTTCACTGTCATGCCGCCACCGCCTGCATGCTGTGGTCGGGGATCTCGTGACCGAGCGATTCCGCGACAGCCGAAATCAGGTCGCGGGCGGCCGGTGGGGTGACGGCGTTGCCGAGCTGGCGGACCTTCTCGCGCTTGTTGCCGAGCACGACGTACCCGGCGGTGAAAGCCATGCCGGCGGACACCTCGTGCGGCTCCAGCATCCGGAACAGGCAGTCCTCGACAGCGATGGGT
This sequence comes from Kribbella sp. NPDC051137, assembly GCF_040682535.1. NCBI lineage: Bacteria > Bacillati > Actinomycetota > Actinomycetes > Propionibacteriales > Kribbellaceae > Kribbella > Kribbella sp. NPDC051137. The sequence goes on along the minus strand of NZ_JBFBBI010000014.1, from coordinate 6,693 downwards.
ACGCCGTACTCGAGGAGCGACTGATGCCCTGCCGTCGTCAGCGTCCGCAGCGGCTCACCGACCGGCGTGGACATCTCACCGCCGTCACCGCGCGAGCCGTTGTTGCGCATGACCAGCGCGTACCGGTCGCGGGTCGTCAGTGTCCCGTGCGGATCGTCCGTGGTGCGCACGGTCGCGTTGCCGTAGTACGGCATTAGCAGACCGTGCTGATCCGCGCCGTCCGTGCCCGGCTTGGGCTCCCATGTCTCGTAGCGACCCAGGAACACGTCCTCGCGGGTCACCTCGCCGTAGTTCGGCACCGCTGGCGGCGTCGGCGTCAGGAGCGCGTGGTGGTTGCCGTTCGCCGCGAACGTGTCAAACGGCTCGGCGGATGCGGCCTTGGTGGTGTTGTTGTTGCGCAGCGGCACCACCAACGCCTCAGACTCGCGCGTGGTCCGGGTCCGCATCACCTCGCCCGTGTGGGTCGCGGTCTCGTTCCACGTCCCGCCTGCCGGGACCAACAGGCCCGTCTCGTTGCGGGTGGTCATGGTGCGCATCGCATCCCACGCCGACGCGGCGGTCTTGCCGTCGCGGCCCTCCACCGGCACCAGCAGCTCCGGGCGGGCGTAACGCGCCAGGCCTGCGCGGATGCGCTGCATGGTCTTGTCTGCCAGCGGCCGGGCACGATCTCCGATCCGCTCACCGGTCAGGCTCCAGTCGATCGCGGCGGCGGCGGGAAGCCACCCCGGCTCCACGACCTGGTTGCGGCAGGCAACGTTCGGGCAGCGCCACACGTACTGAGCCCGGTAGCGGCCCCACTGGGTCCCGGCGTTCTTCCACGCCTGCATCGCCCGCACGGTCCGGTCGCAACCCCCGCAGTACGCCAGCGGCCGGGTCCAGCGGTCCAGGTCCGGGCACGATGTGGTGCGCAGGTGCGCGACCACGTACAGGCGGTCGCGTGACTGCGGGGCGGGCAGCCCGCCGGCCTGGGCGTGCATCGAGTTCAGGTAGACCACGTGCGAGCAGTAGCCCAACGCGTCGAGGGAGTTGCGCCAGGCCGACCACAGCACCCACTTGGCGGCGTCCACGACGTTTTCCACCACGATCGCGGCGTAGCGGTGGTGCTCAGCGAACCGCACCACGTCCCACATCGTGGCTCGCGATCGTTCGGCGGCCTCGTCCGGCAGCGTCTCCCCGAACAGGTCCGGCGTCGCGTCGATGTTGCGCTTGCGGCCCTTGGCCTGGGAGTGGTTCGTGCACTCCGGCGACGCCCACAGAATGTCGGTGCGCGGGTACTTGCGCGGATCGACCTGCGACAGGTCAGCGCAGTCGTGATCGGTCATCGGATGGTTGGTGTTGTGTGTCTCCACCGCGAGCTTCCAGTGGTTCGCGGCCAGCCGCACCACCACACCCGGCACCTGGAGCGCGCCGGTGCTCGAACCACCCGCACCGCAGAACAGGTCAGTGACAGTCAGCGTCATCAGGCAGCCTTCCGCTCGAACTCGCCGGTGATCTCGTCGTTGCTGGCTAGGGACTCGCGGACCGCGGTCGCGACCTTCGCGGACAGCCCGGCAGAGCAGCCCGTGGCCTGCCGCGCCCACGCCGGGGTCACGTCGGCGGATGCCGTACCCGGCTCGATGGCCGCGAGGGCATCGGCCACGTAGTCAGCCAGCAGCTTGCGGCCGGTCTTGGCGGCGGGCTTCTTGCGCGGCTTAGCGGCCGTCTTGCGCGGAACCTTCACAACGTCCGCCGGCGTGGTCGCCGTGGCGGTCAGCTCGGGCGGCTGTGCGGCGTTCTGAGCGACTGGAGTCGGCTCGGGAGCCGTCAGGGCCTCGGCCGGGCCGTCGAGCCGTTCGGCGGCCTTCTGCGGGTCCGCGAGGGCTGCCGCCCGCTCGGCGCGCAGTACCGCCTCGGTCAGCCGGTCGCGCAGAACCGGTGCGGTCTCGGCAGCGCAGAACACCAGCACCGGCGGCACCGAGTGCAGCACGACGCCAGCCACGTCGCCGTGACCGAACGACGCCCACGTGTTCATCGCGTACGTCGCGGCGAACGCGAACCGCTTCGTGCGGCCGATCCACTTCGTGTGGTCGCTGACCTGGTACCGGGCGGTGATCTGCTCAGCCCGAAGAACCGCGATCAGTACCAGCGACACCATCGGGTCCAGCAGCCACGCGGCCACCCACGGAAGCGAACCCACCGGAGCACCCTGCGCGGCGAACGCCTGAACGTTGACCATCGTGAACGCAAGACCGAGCACGATGCCGACCCACATGCACCGGTCAACCTGGGTACGCACGGACTCGACCCGCAGCGCCACCACGTCCGGGTGCGTGGACAGCGCCCGCACCTGCGACGCCTCAACAGCCTGCGTGCGCAGCCTCTCCACACCGGAGGTCTTGCCGACCTGCTCGGCGTTGCTCGGAGCAACGATCTGCGTCGTCATCACGCAACCTCCTCGTACTCGTCGTCGCACAGCTCGCAGGTCGGGTCACACGGCTCTTCTTCGTGGTCCGGGCAGATCGGGCGAACTGACAGGTCATCCGGCTCACCCGGTGCATCAGGGGCCTCGTACGCCCAGCGCAGGCCCGTCAGCAGCGCCTCTGCGACGTCAAGACGCCAGATCCCGGTCTCAACGAATCCGCCGGACGCGGCGCACCAGATCCCGTACTCGGTCATCGCGGCGCACCCCCCGTGAGCTGAGTCGAAACCCACTCACCGGCGGCAGGCAGCGTGTCGGAGGTGTGCAACACGTGGTCACCGCGCCACACCACCCAGGCCGTGCCCAACGCCGTACGAGGAGAGACGACCTGGACAACGTCGTAGCCGGCGACCTTCCACCAGCCCAGATCGACCTGAACCAAGCTCGGCAGTGCCGTCGCGGCGGTCATGCCGCGTCCTCCGATTCCGGGCAACGGTTCGCCAGCTCGCGGCGCACCTTCAGCACCCGACGCTCCGCACGTCGCACACGCCGGTGGTCCAGCGGCGAGGCTTCCCGACCCGCGTTCAACAGCGCGATCTCGGCGTCCAACAGATCCTGCTCAGCCTCGATCAGCGGCCACTCACGCTCGATCGCTGCCAGATCGGCCGAACTCGGCTCTTCGCCGGTCACAGCCGCAAGGTGGATGATGCTCATCAGGGTTGTGCTCCTCTACGCAATGGATTGGTGCGACCCAGACGCCTCGGTGGTGCCAGCCACCGGGGCGTCGCTCGTATGGACTGCGGAGGTGCCGAATACAGCACCGATGCTGTATAGCTTTACAGCAAACGTGCTGTATTGCAAGACTGGTGTCGTCGGCATGTCTCAACTGTGCTGGCGAACCGAGCCGTGATGAACTGACCGGTAGTACGGGTTCTGGGCGGCCATGCAGGCGTCGAACGGAGGTGCTGAGCGAGTGGCGAGGAGCAAAACCCTGACCGTCGCGCAGGGTTCCCGGGAGACGCCCGAGTTCGGCATCGTTTCGGGATACCTGTTCAAGCTCGTCCGAGGCTCGCTCGGCTGCACGCAAGTCGATCTCGCGGAGCGGCTCGGCGTTGACGACAACACCATCCAGGGCTGGGAGAGTGGCCGGCGTCCACTGTCGGCGCTTCGGGCTGCGGATCTCATGCGACTAACCCACCGCCTCGCGTCGATGGGCGCGCCTACAGCGGCGACAGCGCTCCTCCCGTCCGCGATCGAAGCTGATGTGTTCCTAACGACGGCAGTTCGCGCGGGCGGACGAACGCTTCCGATTTGGGAGAACCCGCTTGCGGCCAGCGTCCATCGCCGTAGCTTCGTTTCGTTGGTGACTTGGCCTTTTACCGGGGTAGTTCCTTCAGTGGTTCGACACCTACCGCTTCCGAAGGCTCGGGGACCTGTTGCTGATCGACCGCAAATGTCAGCGGCGATGCGACAGGCGTTTTTTGATCAGATGCGCACTTCAGCTGAGGTGGCCGGAAATGAGGCCACTCTTCTTCGAAGGCAAGCAACCTATCTTCTGGCGTTCGATGGTCGCGAGGAGACGGCGCAATGGCTTTCGAGGGAACATAAAAGAACCGCAGTGCGTTCTATTAATGAGAAGGATCTGCCCTCCGGGATTCTTACAAGGACCGCGTCGTTGGCCCTCGCTCGGCAGGGTGACCTAGAGCCGGTCCGGCACTTCATCCAAGGAACATTGGCTAACGACGGACAGACGCTTGCGAGTCTTACGTACTGGGCGTATTGGCTCGGTGAGATACCAGACACATTCGCGAGTGACGGTGAGATGGTCGAACTCGGAGCGCGCTCGTGGTCGGGGCGTCGGCTGGCGGAACATCTGATTGGTCACCTAGACGACCCTCGAAATGCTGAAATGAACATCCATAGCCTTCTGTGTCTGGTTATGGCGAGGAAGGAGCTGCTTGAATCAGACGGCGACCTGCGCAGCCGCACTCTGCTTGCGATTGAACAGGCTGAATCCAGTGAACTCAGCAGACACGCACGACAAGAACTCCAGAATCTCCGCTTCGCGACGCAGCTCGCAGGGCGCTAAGGGAAGGGCGGCAAGCGAATGAGCACAGACGACCAGGAGCAGAAGGAAGCTGCGGCGATCGCGGCATTCTCTTTCGAGATGGGCGTCTTGAAGCGGCAGCGGAGGTCTGGTTGGTGGCACGCCGGCGTGCGTGATCCTGAATCGATCGCGGAGCACAGCCTTCGTGTTGCGCAGTTGGCGGGGATTATCGCGGCGGCAGAAGGTGCGGACCCGGCTCGGGCGGCGTACATGGGCTTGTGGCACGACTCGCAAGAGACGCGCATCGGAGACATTCCGCACAGCGCCAAGCCCTATGTTCAGGCGAGAGGCAATACCGAGATCACGGCAGATCAGGTTGCCGGAATGCCGGAATCGGTGGCAAATTCGGTGATCGATGCCGTAGGTGAATACGAATCTCGGGAGTCGTTGGAGGCGATCTGCGCGCACGATGCCGACAAGCTGGAGTGTCTAATCCAGGCAGTCGAGTATCGAGACATCGGTGTTGAGCGAGTGCAAAGCTGGATCGACTCTTCGCGAGCCGCACTCAAGACGGAAACCGCGCAGCGAATCGCGGACGTAGCTCTGACGATTTCGCCGTTGAGTTGGCGGGAGAAGTAGATGAGTGATTCCGGCAAAGAGCTCCCGACCGATTGGTGGATGACAGACGACGTTGCGGCCTTCCTTGGCATCTCCGGTTCGACGGTCCGCGCGTACATCACTCGGCACCAGATGCCAGAGCCTGACCGTATGTTCGGCCGATCGCCAGGCTGGCGACCGCAGACGATCGAGACATGGAACGCGAGCCGCCCCCGGAAAGCCGGGAAGAGAGTATCTGCGGATAGGTAGTGATCCACGCGTGAATGGACAAGCTCGAAAGTGAATTTGTGGGCGATCCTCGCTACGGCCGGCGTCGGCCTGATTGCTGGGCAGATTGGTGCGTGGTTGCAAAGTCGGAGAGATGCCGACGCCGATCGGCGTCGGCAGCTCGCCGAGACAGAACGCCTCAGGCTCCAGCTCGCAGATAGTCGAGAACAGCAGCGGCAAGATCGCGACTACAAGGACGTTTTGGAGTGGCGTGAGCGCAGGTTGACGGTCTACCAGACGGCATCCAAGGCTATTCACGATCTGTATCAGGCGACGTATGAATTTACACTCCATGCCCATCCTGAATTGGTGACCTTGGCGCTGGGGCGCATTAGGAAGGCAGCGGAGATCCTGGATGCGCAACTCGAACAATGCGCCATTATTGGAACGAAAGATACGCGCATGGCGGCGTTGAAGCTCCAAAGCACCGTGGAAGATCTTCTATATCGAGCGTCGAAATACGAATCGCACGCATCAGCTATGAGCGCAGACCCGTCTCGTGGCTCGCAGCTGTTCGCGAAGATTGCTCGCGATCGACGGCAGAGATTTGGTACAAGCAAACCGGCTCCGGATGAGCCGGAATATCTCGCAGTCGATAAGCTTGCCAAAGAGTTTGGTGAGCCGGACGACTGGCTGATCGAGCATTGCGAGGATTGGCGGGCGGTTGCTCGCGCCGAGCTGGGTGTTCCGGACTAGCCCTACGAGCCCCCTGCTGACAGCGCGGGCGTAGTCGCTTAGATTCGAACGTATGAGCGACTGGCGCGGTCCGATGCGGTTCACCGATCGATGGGACTGGGATAGCCCGACGCTGGCCCCCTATCAGTACGGGATCTGGGACAACGCCCGGAGCGAGTGGGTCGCGAGGAGTCTGACGGGGCCCGTGGCGGGCCTCCAGGCGGCGACGCTCTCCCTGCGCTACTCGGGACTTGCGGAGCGGCCGGAGCGTGATGCTCGCTGGCTCGATCCGACGATCCATGTCGAGCTGACCGTTTCTCCGACGATGACGGAGGTGACCCTGCTGCGTATGTGGGCGCGCGAGTCGGACGGCTGGTACGGGTACGTCACCTACCTTGAGCGGCACCCGCTGAATCCCGGTCGGTGGGCGCACTCGTCGGCTCTGAGGCCGCTGTCGGGGGACGAGATTCAGGCATTCTCGCGGCACCGCGAGGGCCGGAATCCGTACCCAGAACCGTACCCAGGACGGTAGAGACAAGGTGGTCCCGGTCGGGACGGATGAGACGAATCGGACGGTCACTGAGCCTTGAAATGCTGATGGTTCGGGACTGTCGCGACGCGCTGAGACACCTCCGTGCCTACTCATAACCCAGAGGTCGCAGGTTCAAATCCTGCCCCCGCTACGGAA
>NZ_JBFBBI010000013.1:0-21069 GCF_040682535.1 Kribbella sp. NPDC051137 | reverse complement strand
GGTACGTCGCGGGCTTCACCGCGCCGGAGGGCAAGACCATGGGTCACGCCGGCGCGATCGTGTCCGGTTCCTCCGGGACCGCGGCCGCGAAGCAGCAGGCCCTCGAGGCGGCCGGCGTACGCGTAGGCAAAACCCCCACCGAGACAGCCGACCTGCTCCGCCACACCCTCGCCCCCACCGCCGCGTCCGCCGCCGCAGCCGCCGCCGAGCGGCCGGCCTGACAACCCTCCACTCCACCGGTCAACCCCTGGAGTGGAGGGTTGCCCCCTCGAAATCTGAGGGGGCAACCCTCCAACTGAACGGGCAAGCTAGCCGGGCGGGGTGGGGCGCGGCGAAGCGGTGCGGGGTGGGGCGGTGCTGTGGCGGCGGATGAGGGTGGTGGGGACGGCGTGGGGGGTGTGCCGGGTGCCGGTGGAGTGGATCTCGGCGAGCAGGGTGTCGACGCTGCGGCGGCCGAGGTCGGTGAAGGTCTGACGGATCGTGGTGAGCGGCGGCCAGAACTGGGCCGCCTCCTCCATGTCGTCGAAGCCGACCACGCTGACGTCGCGCGGAACCGACAGGCTGTGCGCATGCAGGGCACGCAGTACGCCGAGCGCCATCTGGTCGTTGGCGACGAAGACCGCGGTGACGTCCGGGTCGGCCGCGAGCCGGCAGCCGGCGTCGTACCCGGATGCCGACGACCAGTCACCGAACAATGCCGCCGGTACGTCGCGACCGCGGCCGCGGAGGGTCTGCTCCCAGGACCGGCGCCGCTGGTCGGCCGCGAACGACGACGGCGGTCCGGCGACATGCCAGACGGTTCGGTGTCCGAGGTCGAGCAGATGCTCCGTCGCGAGCCTGGCGCCCTGCGTCTGGTCGGTGTCGACGACCGGGTGGTCGTAGTGCACGCCGGCGTGCACGACCACGATCGGCAGGCCGACGGGCAGCTGTACGTCGTCCAGTACGTGCGCCTCGATCATCATGATGACGCCGTCCACGGCCTGCTCTCCCAGCCTGGCGAACGCGTCCGCGACCGCCTGGCGGCTCGCCGCGAGCACGGGCATCAGGTTGACGGCGTACCCGCGCGCGGTGGCGGCGGTGGCGATCGCGTCCAGGGTTCGCGTCGTACCGAAGGTGGAGAGTTCGAAGACGATCACGCCGATACTGCGGAACTCGCCGCTGCGCAGGGCCCGCGCGGCGCCGTTCGGGCGGTAGCCGAGCTGGCGCATCGCGTCCTTGACCCGTGCGCGGGTGAGTGCGTCGACGTTCTGCCGGCCGTTCGCCACCCGTGACACGGTCTGCCCCGACACCCCGGCCAGCCGCGCGACGTCGGCCATCGAAGGACCCCGCCGCCGTCTCCCTACCGTTCCCTCCACCCGGCACCTCCCGTGTGGCAGGAGTCTAGACATGTTTGCGTCAACACAAAGGCTGTCCCGGCGAGCCGGGAAGGCAGGTCCGACGTCGCTGTGGCCGGACCTGCCCCCGTCAGACGCCGACCTTGCTGGCCAGCAGGTCGGCGACGGCGTGTACGGCGCGCAGCGTCGGTGCAGGTACGCCGGTGAGGTCCGCGAGCTCGACGACCGCGGCGAGGATGACGTCCAACTCGAGCGGCTTGTCCTTCTCCAGGTCCTGCAGCATCGAGGTCTTGTGCCCGCCGACCCGCTCGGCGCCGTCCAGCCGCTTGTCCACTGAGATGTCCGGGTGGCAGCCGAGCGCGGCCGCGATCTCCAGCGACTCCTCCATCATCATCCGGACCATCTGCCGGGTGCCTTGGTGCGTGGCGATCTCCACCATCGTCGCCCGGGCCAGCGCGCTGATCGGGTTGAACGCCGCGTTCCCGAGCAGCTTGATCCAGATGTCGTTGCGGATGTCCGCCTCGACCGGGCACTTCAGCCCGCCGGCGACCATCGCCGTACTGAACCGCTCGCAGCGGTCCGACGTACCGCCGGCCGGTTCGCCGATCGAGAAGCGGGTGCCTTCGAGGTGCCGCACGACGCCTGGCGCCTCGAGTTCCGTGGAGCAGTAGACGACGCAACCGACCGCGCGGTCGAGGTCGAGCACCCGGGTGACCGCGCCGTCCGGGTCCACCGACTCGATCCGGCGGCCTTCGTACGGACCCTTCAGCCCGTGGAAGTACCACCAGGGGATGCCGTTCTGCGCGGCGACCACGACCGTGCGGTCGTGCAGCAGCGGGGCGAGCAACGGGCCGGCGCTCGCGTACGAGTTCGCCTTGAGGCCGAGGAAGACGTAGTCGACCGGGCCGATCTCGGCCGGGTCGTCGGTGGCCGGGGTCCGGGCGGTGAAGTCGCCGCGGGGACTGCGCACCAGCACGCCGCCGGACCGGATCGCCGCCAGGTGCGCGCCGCGGGCGACCAGGTGCACTTCGGTGCCGCCGCGGTGCAGCGCGGCGCCGACGTACGCCCCGATCGCACCGGCGCCGAGAATCGCAACTCTCATCGAAGATTGCATACAGAATACGGTAGGCGATGACGCCGAATGAGGTCAAGGTCACATTTCGGCCCGACCGATGATTCGATGGCCCTCCGGCGGTATGTACCGGCATCAACCGTTGAGCAGAAGGAGCAGGGCCATGGGACACGTCATCGTCACCGGATTCGTCAGCATGGACGGCGTCATCACCGACCCCGACGGCTCGGGCGGTACGCCGTTCGGCGGCTGGGCGTTCCGGCACGGGCCGGAGACCGTCGGCGGGGACAAGTTCCGCCTCGGCGACCTGATGGACACCGGCGTACTGCTGCTCGGCCGGAACACCTGGGAGCTGTTCAGCAAGCTCTGGCCGAACCGCACGGACGACTTCTCCGTCAAGATGAACAGGATGGCCAAGGTGGTCGCGTCGCACTCACTGACCGACGTGTCGGCGTTCCCGAACTCGACGCTGATGGAGGGCACGCTGGCCGACTACGTACGGTCGGAGCCGCGGACGATCGCGGTCACCGGCAGCCTGAGCGTAATCCGGGAGCTGCAGGCCGCGGACCTGGTCGACGAGTACCGCCTGATGACGATGCCGTCGATCGTCGGGGCCGGCGAGAAGATCTTCGGCCCGCTCGACCAGCCGATCCACCTGAAGCTCGCCTCGATCGTCCCGGCCGGTGCGGCGTCGCTGGCAACGTACGTGCGGCCGTAGCAGGATGGGCCCGTGAGCTGGCCGGCGATGGTGTGGATCGGTGGGGCTCCGGGGGCGGGGAAGTCGACGATTGCCCGGGACCTCGCGCGTCGCGGCGACCTGCCGCTGCACCCGATCGACCTGTGGACCTACGCGCACCTGGACCGGCTGCCACCGCTGCGGCCGCTGGCCGAAGACCTCGCCGAAGGGCCCGAGTACGCGGCCGACAGGTTCGTGGAGACTGCTCAGCTGCGCCTGGACCTGGTCGTGGAGGACGTGCGCGAACGCGGGCTCCACGACGTACCTGCGCTGGTGGAAGGCCCACAGCTGTATCCGTCGATGGCTGACGGTGTAACAGCAGCAGTGTGGTTGGTGCCGGACGCAGAGCAGACCAGACAGGCCCGGGAGCAGCGGCCGGGAGGCCGTGAGCATTTGGAGGGCCTGCTGGCGCGGGACGCCGTACTGGCAGATCGGGTACGGCGGGAGGCCGCGGAGCGCGGGCGGGTCGTCGTCGAGGTCTCGGCGGACCCGGACTGGGCTGCTGTCGCCGAGAGTGTGGCCAATGCTCTCGGGCCGCTCCCCCGCTTGCAGCCTGGTGCCGAGTTGAGCAGGCAACGGCAGTACGAGAACCTCGCGGCGTGCCGGCAGGGGCGGCTGTGGCAGGCGGATGGCGGGCCGGCCGAGTTGCCGCCGTACCCGTTCGCGTGCGAGTGCGGTACGGCGGGCTGCGCGCGGACGTGGCCGGGAACTCCGGACGAGTACGACGTACGGCGCGGCGAGGGGTGGCTGACTACTCATCCAGCGTGCTAGGGTTTCAGATCGTTGCAGTTTTGCAGTTCCACGTTCGTGTCGAAGCGCCCGCGGATTTGTGATCCGCTGGGCGTTTTGTCGTATCAGGAGAAAAACATGGCTTTGGGAACAGTTAAGTGGTTCAACGGCGAGAAGGGCTTCGGCTTCATCTCCCAGGAGGACGGCGGCGCCGACGTGTTCGTGCACTACTCGGCGATCCAGACCCAGGGCTTCCGCTCCCTGGACGAGAACCAGCGCGTCGAGTTCGAGATCGCCCAGGGCCCGAAGGGCCTGCAGGCGGAGAACGTTCGCCCGGTCTGATTCTCGACCGTCCTTCTGACGGTTGTTCGACGGCAGGCCCGGCTCACGCCGGGCCTGCCGTGCTCCACAGGTACTCGCCGTCCTCCAGTACGTCGGTGCGTGCGAGACCGATCGCGGCTGCCACGGCAGCCGATGCGGTGTGATCCGGATCGACATGTGCAACGATCCGGCGGGCATTTGAAGCCCTCAGCCAGGTGACCAGTCCCTGCGCTGCTTCTTTCGCGAATCCCCGGCCCTGCCACGCGGTGCCGATCACCCAGGCAATTTCGGCCGTACCTCCGGTGACCGTGGCCTGGACGTAGCCGATCAGGTTGCCGTCGTACCGGACGACCCAGTTCAGCCATTGTTCGTCCTCCCGGTCCGGGCCGGCGAGCTGGCGGCGGTACCGCGCCTCGAGCCCCGCCACTGTCGGCGGCTCCCCACCGGTGAAGGTGTAGAGAGCGGGGTCGGACAGCACCTCTGCCATCGGTACGGCGTACTCGACCCGCAGCGGTAGCAGCGTGAGGCGCTCGGTGGTGATCATCGCGCAACGGTAAACCTCGCAATACTGGTCGGCATGATCGAGATCGACTGGGCAGGCGAGGCCGGGCGGCTGCGGGCGTCCGCGGAGGGCGAGGCCGGCTGGAACGCGGAGGTGGCCCGCACACTCGTCCGCGACGGCGACCAGGTGCTCGCGGACGTCGGGTGCGGCGGAGGCGGGATGGCGAAGGCGCTCGCCGAGGCGCGGCCAGGCGCGACGGTGGTGGCGATCGACGCGGATCCGGACGTACTGGCGCAGGCGCGCGAGCACACGGCCGGGCTGGTGCGGTGCGAGCTCGCCTCGCTGGACGCCGGCGCGGAACCGTTGCGTCAGGCAATCGGTGCGCCGGCCGACCTGATCTGGGCGTCCGCCTCGGTCCACCACGCCGCCGACCAGCAGGCGGCCGTGGACGCGTTGGCGGGGTTGCTCGCGCCCGGCGGCCGGTTGGCGCTGGCCGAGGGCGGGCTGCCGTCGCGGCAGTTGCCGTGGGACCTCGGTCTCGGCGAGCCCGGCCTGGAGTTGCGGCTGGACCTGGCGCAGGACCGGTGGTTCAAGGTGATGCGGGACTCGCTGCCCGGATCGGTGCCGATGCCGTACGGGTGGACCGAGGCGCTGACCCGGGCCGGACTCGTCGACGTGACCACGCGGAGTGTGCTGAGCGAGACCCCGGCGCCGTTGGCTCCGGAGCGGCTGGACGGTGTCGTGCAGGCGTTCCGCACGCGGATCGAACGGCTGACCGGCGGCGGGCCTCATGGGCACGGTCACGGTCACGGGCACGAGGTACCGGATCAGGAGTGGCTCGATCCGGAGGACGTCGACGTCTGGCGGCAGTTGCTGGACCCCGACGGACCGTATTTCCTCGGGCGTCGCACCGACCTCGCCGTACTGTCCGTCCGGAGCGTCCACATCGGCCACGCGCCGCGCTGACCGGGTACGCGGTCGCCGGACTGTCGGCGCCGCGCCGTAAGGTGGGTGCCCATGGACGACCGGCTGGTGTGGATCGACTGCGAGATGACCGGCCTCGATCTGGAGAACGACGCTCTGATCGAGGTCGCGGTGCTGGTCACCGACTACGAACTGAACGTGCTCGGTGACGGGATCGACCTGGTGATCGCCCCGCCCCCCGGTGCGCTCGAGCAGATGGGCGACTTCGTCCGCGACATGCACACCGCGTCCGGGCTGCTGGAAGAGCTCGCCGACGGCCACCCGCTCGCCGACGCCGAGCAGCAGGTGCTCGACTACATCCAGTCGTACGTCAAGGAGCCTCGCAAGGCCGCCCTCGCCGGGAACTCGGTCGGCACCGACCGCACCTTCCTGGTCCGCGACATGCCGCGCGTCGAGTCCCACCTGCACTACCGCAACGTCGACGTCAGCTCGATCAAGGAGCTGGTCCGCCGGTGGTACCCGCGGGTGTACTACGCGACCCCCGCGAAGAACGGCAACCACCGCGCGCTCGCCGACATCACCGAAAGCATCGAGGAGCTCCGGTACTACCGGCAGACCGTCTTCGTGCCGCAGCCCGGGCCCGATTCCAGCACCGCACGGGCCGCCGCCAGCCTCGTCACGACCCCCGCCGAAGACCGCCCGACCGCCTCCTGACCTGCCGATTTCTGGTCCTGCCACTTCATCGCTATGATTGCTCAGCCGTCGCAGTTCGGACGGCAATGGTGGGTGTAGCTCAGCTGGTAGAGCACCTGGTTGTGGTCCAGGTGGTCGCGGGTTCAAGTCCCGTCACTCACCCCAAAGAAGAAACCCCAGAGCAGGAGCGAGAAGGCTCCCGGCCTGGGGTTTCGTCGTTCCGGGCCTGCGTGCCCGCCACTGCTACCCGAGCGGGTCGAGGAGCAGGTAGCCGTCGACCCGGGAGAGGCGGTCGGAGGTGGGGGCCTCGGGTAGTGGGTGGCCAAGGTCCTGTGAGCGAACCTCGCTGATCCACTGGTCGTGCTGATATTCGTGGTTGATGATCGCCGTCAGCATGTGGCCGGCGATGATCGTGAGTTGATCGGGTGCGCCGACGTGTCCGGCGGCGATGTCGCCGACCCGTGCATGGACGCGTTCGGCAACGGTACGGCGGAAGTCGGCCAGCCGGTCGATGGTCGGAAGCGCGCCGCGGAACTCTTCCGGGTTGGCGGAGTCCATCAGGCCGTCGAGTTCGGGATCGGGACTGGGTTCCGCGGCGGTGAGGTTGCGCATCATGAAGTGGGCGACATGAGCCTGGTGACCGAGATGCCAGCCGATGCCGGAGGAGTTCGGGTGCGGCCGCCAGACGACCTCGTCCGGGCTGAGGTCCCGCCAGAGTTCGTCGGTGTAGGCGCGGGCCCGGTCGTACTCGGCGAGCAGGTCGGGCAGTGGCAGCAGATAGTTGTTCATGAGACGGCTCCAAGACGGCGTGGGGTGGAGTACCAGGCGGCGACGGGGATCAGAAGCATCGCGAGGATGCCGCCGCCCACCGCGAGGGTTGCGTAGTTGGTGGCGCCGACAACGATCCCGGACAGCGCTCCGCCACCGGCGCCGGCGAGCGCGATCAGGACGTCGACCGCGCCCTGGACACGGGCTCGGGTCTCGGGCGTGGTCGAGTCCACGATGAGCGCAGTACCCGAAATCAGGCCGAAGTTCCAGCCGAGGCCGAGCAGAATGAGCGCGAGTGCCATTCCACCCAGCGAGTCCCCTGGAGCCAGAGCCCCGGTGATGCCTGCCGCGAGTAGCGTGCCGGCCGCCGCGACGGCCATCGGGATCCGGCCGACCTTGTCGACCAGACGACCGGTGATCAGCGACGGAAAGTACATCGCGGCGATGTGCAGGCTGATCACCAGGCCGACCTGGCCCAGAGCGTGGTGGTGTTGACGCATGTGGATGGGGGTCATCGTCATCAGTGCTGTCATCGTGCATTGAGTCAGCACCATGACAGTCGCACCGATGACCACGCCGGCCGGTACCCGTCCGGTCCGGTGACCACTGGTCGGGACAGTCTCCGCGTGCAGGCCGCGTGCCACCAGGAGTGGATCGGGGCGGAGGAACGCGAACAGAAACAGGCCGGCGAGTCCGTAGGCAACAGTGGCGAGCAGGAACGGGCCGGCGAGTCTTGGTACGCCGAGCGCATCGGCAAGGTCTCCCAGCGGGCCGATCAGGTTCGGGCCGGCCACTGCGCCGAACGTCGTGGCGACCATTGCCAGGGACACTGCCGTCGCGCGTCCGGCCGGTGACGCAAGGTCGGTGCCTGCGTAGCGGGCTTGCAGGTTGGTCGCCGTACCCGAGCCGTAGACGATCAGTGCGAGGAAGAACAACGGCGGGTTGTCGAGCACAGCGGCGAGTACGATGCCGGCCGCTCCGAGCGCTCCGACCAGGAAACCCGACGCCAGACCGCGGCGCCGTCCCGCGACCTGGGAGTAGCGGCCGACGGTGAACGCGGCCGCGGCCGATCCGAGTGTGAAGAGGCCGGACGGCAGACCCGCGACACCTTCGCCTCCGAGCATGTCCTGGGCCAGGAGTCCGCCGACCGTGACTCCTGCGGCCAGGCCGGCCCCTCCGAACATCTGGGAGACGATCACGACGGTCAGCGTGCGGCGCTGGAGCTCCGCCGGAAGAGCAACCGGCGGCCGCGGTCCGTCGTCCTGGCCGGGGGTGAGTGACACAGAGATTCCTTCGGGTCCGGTGGAGCTCAGGAACGGACGATGGCTTCTTACACCCCTCGTCAGAGTTGATGTGCAACTTGTATCCTAGTTGCACCACACAAGGTCAGGGCAAGGAGCGAGGCGGTAGAGTGCGCTGGTGAGCGCCGACCGGACAGCCCCGACCGCGGCGGACCGCGCTCGCTCGGCCATCAAGGACGGCATCATCAAGGCCACCTACCCACCCGGCTCGATGCTCAGCGAGAACGAACTCGCCGCCGACCTGCAGATGTCCCGTACGCCGGTCCGTACCGCCCTGGCCCGTCTCCAGGACGAAGGCTGGGTGACGATCTACCCGAAGCGCGGCGCGCTGGTCCGCGACTTCACGGCCGAGGAGATGCGTGAATCAGCCGACTTCCTGCACGCGCTCGAAACCGCCGGCATCCAGCGCGCCGACCGGGCCCGGCGCCAGGCGACGGCACAGCGGCAGGAGACGAACCTGACCGCACAGCTCAGCGCGCTCGAGTCCGGCGACTACGCCGAGTTCTCCCAGCTGGCGATCGAGTTCCACCGCGCGTTCGTCGAAGCAGCCGGCAACAGCATCATGCTCGCCGCCTACGACCGGCTCCGTGAACGACAGAACATGGTCATCGCCAAGAGCGGCGACCGCCTCGCCGCCGCCCCGGCCGAGGTCGTCGCCGAGCACCGCGAACTCATGGAACTGGCCCGCGACGGCAAGTGGGAAGCATTCTCCGACGCCCTCCACGACCACCGGTCCCCCATCCACGTCACTGACTCCAAATCCCTCCGTTAGGTGCGCTGCTCGAGCGAGGGCTTGTCCCCGGGGCGTGCGAGGATGCTCTGGTGAAGCTGAGCGGGAGTGCCTGGTTCGGGTACGGCGTCGTGGTTGTGGTGACGTTCGTGGTGGGGCTTCTGGCGTTTACGGTGTGGGTTCTTTCCAAGGTGTTCTGAACTTGGGTGTGATCTGACGCGCCTGTGGATGCGTCTCTTGAGGCAGAGGCATCTACAGGAGGTGCGGATGGATACGGGCAAAGACTTCGAGGAGTTCGCGCGGGCGCAGATACCGCGGTTGTACCGGACTGCCTGGTTGTTGTGCGGGGATCGGCATCATGCCGAGGACCTGGTGCAGGAGACGCTGGCCAAGATGATGTCGGCATGGGGGCGGATCGACACGCCGGGGGCTTACGCGCGGACGGCGTTGGTGCGGACGTTCGTCTCCCAGCGGCGGCGTAAGAGCTGGGGCGAGCGGCCTACGGAGGTTCTGCCCGAGGTCGCGGAGCGGGTGGGGGACGTGGAGTTGCGGGTGGCTCTGCAGAGCGCGTTGGGGGAGCTTGCACCGTTGGATCGGGCAGTGCTGGTGCTGCGGTTCTTCGAAGATCGCAGCGTCGAGCAGGTGGCGCTCGATCTTGGCAAGAAGACCAGTGCGATCACTACACGTACCTCCCGAGCCTTGGAGCGCCTCCGGGCGGTTCTTGGTGACGGTGCCGACCAGTTGATCGCCCTCTGAGCTCAGGAGAACCCATGAACAACCTCACCGACCTGATGCAGCGGGCCACCGAGAACCTCGAGCCCGTCTCCCCCGACCTACTGGAACGCACCGTCGTGCAGGGCATCCGGTTGCGCCGCCGGCGTACGACGCTGCTCGCCGCGGGCGGCACCGGCGCCGTACTGGCAACCGCCGGCCTGATCGCGGGCGGGATCCACGTACTCAGCTCCCCCGCCGACAGCGCGGCCGCCGGTACGCCGATCGCGCTCACCAAGCCGACCGTGAACGCGTCAGTGAAGCCGACGGCGGACCCGAGCGGGAAACCGACGATGAAGCCGTCGCCGTCGACCACGTATGCACCGGCCAACACGAAGACGCTCAGCACGCTCAAGACGCTCCTCACGGCCCCCGGCCGCACCATCTCGAAGCCGGAGACCTGGGGCGACAGCAGCTTCAGCGCCGCGGCGTACGTCGTCAACGACGGGCACGGGGCGTCCCGGGTGGAGGTCCTGCTCTCCGGCGGCGGCGAGCAGCCCCGGTGCGTACCGGTCCAGCAAGGCTGCAGCACACTGCCGGACGGCTCGACCCTGTACGTGGAGAAGGAGTCGCCGGAGTACACCGACAGCCGCCAGGCAGAGTTCGGTGTCGTCAGCAACTACGTCCTGCTGCAGCGCCGCGACGGCCGCAGCATCAGCCTCACCAGCTACAACGGTCCCCGGGAGAAGGGGAAGCCGGGGCACAGCCGCGCCACGCCGTTGCTGTCCGTCAAGGACCTGACAGCGCTGGCCGAGAACAAGGCGTGGAAGCTCCCGCCGGTCTCCAAGACCGGTAAGTAAGCAGCAGAACCGGCCCGGCGTCCAGGTGGGCGCCGGGCCTTACTTCGCCGCGAGCACGCCGTGCGTGACGAGCTCGACGCCGATGGCCAGCGTCAGGAAGCCGATGATCCGGCTCAGCGCGCCGAGCCCGGTCGGGCCGAGCTTGTCGACGAGCGGCGTACCGAACCGCAGCAGCACCGCGACCAACGCGGCGATCACGACCACTCCGGCGATCACGCCGAGCCGGTTGGTGACGCCCGGGTGCCGTGCGGTCAGGGCGATCACGACACCGATCGCGCCGGGTCCGGCGACGAGCGGCAGCGCCATCGGTGAGAACGACACGTCCGGCTTCGCCACGCCGTGCGTCTTCTCGTCGTCGGTCAGCGTCTGCCGGGACACGATCATCCCGAAGCCGGAGTGGCCGACCACCAGGCCGCCGGCGATCTGCAGCGCGGGCAGGCCGATCCCCAAGCCTTCCAGCACCAGCGTGCCGAGCAGCGCGAACACCGTCAGGATGCCGAGCACGTAGACGCCCGTCATCACCGCCTGGCGGCGCATCGCGGTGCGCTCGACGCCGTCCGTCAGGCCTGCGAAGGTGGCCAGCGCACCGACCGGGTTGGTGATCGGCAACAATGCAGCCAAAGCCGAAACCGCCACGTGTACGGGCTCCACGGTCGGGAAGCGTACACCTCGAGTAAGGACACTTCGCCGTGCGACATGTTGTGACCTCCGCCGACACCGCGATCGCCGTCGGCAGCGGAGACGTCGAGGTGCTCGCCACGCCGCGGCTGATCACCTGGCTGGAGTACGCCGCCATCGAACTCGCCCGGCCGCTGCTGGCGGCGGGCCAGACCTCCGTCGGTACGTCGGTCCGCATGCGGCACCGGATGCCGACCCGCGTCGGCGACACCGTCGACATCACGGCGGACACTCCCGAGGTCGACGGCAATAACCTGCGTTTCCAGGTCCGCGCCACGAACTCCGCGGGTCAGCTGATCGCGGACTGCGAGCACGTCCGGGTGATCGTCGACCGCGAGACCTTCCTCGCGAACGTGCCTTAGGACTGCGGCTCGACGTACCAGCGCGGAAGCTGGTCGGGCTGCAGGCTGGTGGCGTCGCCGGGGCGGGACAGGGTGAGGATCGCCTGCTGGATCTCGCGCCGGGCGTTCAGCGCGTCCTCGATCGCGTACAGCCGGGCCGCGACCTCGGACTCGACGTCGTTGCCGGTGACATCGACCGCCGCGACCAGGAAGATCCGGTCGGCGCCGACCCACTCCATGTGCAGGAAAGTCACCCGCTCGATGTCCTGGTGCTCGAGCAACGCCCGGAGCACCCGGTTCCGGGCCAGCGGGGTGACCGCCTCGCCGGTCAGGAAGTCCATGTTCCGGCTGATCAGGAACAGCGCCACCACGCCGAGCAGTACGCCGACCACGATCGACCCGACCGCGTCCCACGCAGCGTTGCCGGTCAACTGGTGCATCAGGATCGCGAGCCCCGCGATCAGGATGCCGATCAACGCGGACAGGTCCTCGACGAACACGGCCCGCAGCACCGGGTTCGAGGTGATCCGGACGTATCGCCACGGCCGCAGCATCCGCTCCAGCGCTCCGGCCTTCGTCTGCCGCAGCGCCTGCGTGAACGAGATCCCCTCGAGCACGAACGAGACGCCGAGCACGGCGTACGCCCAGCCGTACGACGTGGCCTCCGCCTCGCCGTGCTCCAGCGACTGGATGCCGTGCCACACCGACACCGCCGCACCGACCGTGAACAGGCCGAACGCCGCGAACATCGACCAGATGTACCCGACCCGGCCGTAGCCGAGCGGATGCGTCCGGTCGGCCGGCTTCCGCGCCCGGCGCTCGCCGACCAGCAGGAAGATCTCGTTGCCGGTGTCGGCCCACGAGTGCGCGGACTCGGCTGCCATCGAGGCGGACCCGGTGATCACCGCGACGATCGTCTTGGCGAGCGCGATCAGCAGGTTGGCGCTGAGTGCGACCAGCACTGTCAGGAGGCTCTCGCCACCGCCGTCGTCGTCCTCGGAGCTGCTCACCCTCAGACCATACTCAGCTGACCGCCCGGATGATGCGTTGCTCGATCGCGCGCGCCACGGCCGCCGCCCGGGTCTCCACCTCCAGCTTCGTGTAGATGTGTTGCAGGTGCGACTTGATCGTCGCCTCGCTGACGTACAACGCCTTGGCCAGCTCCCGGTTCGACTTGCCGGTGGCGAGCAGGCCGAGGATCTCCACCTCGCGCTCGGTCAGCGTCGGACCGGTCCGGCGGACCAGCCGGGCCGCGACCGCCGGCGCGAGCACGGTCTCCCCGCGCGCGGTGCCGCGGATCGCGCGGAACAGGTCCTCCGGCGGCGCGTCCTTCAGCAGGTACCCGGAGGCGCCGGCGTCGATCGCGCCCATGATGTCGGCCTCGGTGTCGTACGTCGTCAGGATCAGCACGTACGGCGGATCGGCCATTCTCCGCAGCCTCGCGGTCACCTCCGCTCCGCCCGCGCCCGGCCCCAGGTTGAGGTCCATCAGCACCACGTCGGGGCGGACCGCGGCGACGAGCTGCTCGGCGCTGTGCGCGTCCGAGGCCTCGCCGACGACGGTCAGGTCGTCCTGGCCGTCGACCAGCGCCCGGATGCCGAACCGCACCACAGGATGGTCGTCGACCAATGCCACCCGGATCATCGATCCTCCGCGACCTTCAGGGGAATCGAAGCGGCCAACGCCGTACCGTCCCCCGGTTCACTCTCCAGCACGAGCGTTCCTCCCAGTTGTCTCAGCCGTTCCCGGATCCCGGCCAGTCCATGACCGCGGTCGGAATCGATCTTGGCATGAGATCGCGGAAGGCCCCGGCCGTTATCCACAACGTCGAGGACGACCTCGTCCGGCTGGTAGGTGAGAGTCACGAACGCCGACTCCGCGTGCGCGTGCTCGAGCACGTTGGCGACCGCGCCGCGAGCCGTGCGGAGCAGTGCGGTCTCCACCTCCGAGTCCAGCGTCACCGGCGTACCGTGCACCTGGACGTGGATCTTGAGGTCGCTATGGGCGGACAAGCGTTCACAGGTCTTGCGGAGTGCGTCCGGCAGGCCCGCGGCGAGCTCTGCGGGTGCCAGGTCGCGCACGACCCGCCTGGCTTCGTCCAGCCCGTCGCGTGCCGTTGCTGCTGCCTGGGCCGCGTGCTGACGGGCTACAGCGGGCTTGTCGTCCCACTCTCGCTCCGCCGCCTGGAGCAACAGGTTGATGCTGGACAGGCCCTGCGCCACGCTGTCGTGGATCTCTCGCGACAACCTGGCCCGCTCGGCGATCACTCCGGCCTGGTGCTGTGCGTCGGCCAGATCGCCCTGTGCCGCGTGCAGGTCGTCCAGCAGGGCCTGTCTGGCCAGGGCGTCCCGCTCCAGCGCCCGATAGGCGCCTACGGCAAGCACTGCGATGCACACCGGCCCGAGCACGATCGTCGGGTCCAGCCGGTCGGCCATTCGGGTCCATTGCACCACGGTGACCACCACCATGCCGGCCACGACCAGACAGGCCGGCCGGAACGACAAGATGCGTAGCGCAACAAAGGACAGCGGCACGGCGCACCAGGCGAACGACGGCGCCAGAAACACCAGCACGCACCACTCCAGCACTAATAGCGCGAGCCAGACCCGGCTGGGCAGCAGCCGGTAGGCGCCGTACGTCGCCAGCAGCACCACGGCCGCCAGGAGGATCCACGGACCGCGCTCGGTGAACCCGTGGCCGGTCAGATACCGCACCACGGACGCCAGCACGAGCACGACCAGCGCAGCATGCAAGGCAGCCACCAGCCGGGTCGCATGGCTCAGGATCGATGGGGTGTGCGCAGTGGACATGTTCAGCCGATCGTAGGCCCGGTGGAGCCGGTTCCGAATCATCCGTTCGGCTATCTGTTGGTAGCCGAAGACCCGTCGTGCGCAGGGGTGCGGGGGACGGAGGCTGGAGGCAGCTCGAAATCCACCGACCGTTTGAGAGGTTCAGATGTCCGTCCGTTCGCTGTCCGCCACCCTCGCACTGTCCGCCACTCTGCTCGGCGCCGGCGCCTCGACGGCGTTCGCGGCCCGTCCGAACACCTATGAGCTCCCCGGCGATCCCGGCGGCTCGAAGTTCGAGGGCATCGGGTACGACGCCCGCACCGGGAACTACTACGTCTCCGAGACCACCGGCGGCGAGATCCACCGTGGCCAGGTCAACTCGGCGAACGCCGTCGAGTGGCTGAAGGGCGACGGGACCGACGGCCGCTGGACCGCCCGCGGCGTGAACGTCGACTCCCAGGGCCGGGTGTACGTCGCCGGCGGGCCGAACGGGATCGACCACCCCGGCGCGCCGGACCTGTGGGTCTACGGCCGCGACGGCAAGCTGCTTGCCGCCCTCCGCACCGGCGTACCGAACTCGTTCCTCAACGACATCGTGATCGGCCCGGACGGCGCCGCCTACATCACGAACTCGAACGCGCCGCAGATCTTCCGGGTCTCCGAGCGCAACGGCCGGTGGAGCGTCAGCACCTGGGCCGACGCGACCGGCACCGTCAAGACCGCGACCGGCTTCAACCTCGGCGGCATCGTGCTGTCCCCGGACCGCAAGGCGCTGGTCGTGGCCCAGGGCAACGTCGGCAAGCTGTGGCGGTTCGACCTGCGGACTGCGAAGGCCACCGCCGTCGACACCGCCGGTGCCGATCTGGTGAACGCCGACGGACTGGTCCAGCAGGGCAACACCCTCTGGGTCGTGCGGAACTTCTCCAAGGTGCTGAGCACGCTGCGGCTCTCGGCCGACGGCTCCAGCGCGCGGCTGCTGTCCGCGAAGCCGACCGATCCCGACCGGGTGCTGACCACCGCGAAACTCGCTCAGGGCCGGCTACTGGTGGTCGACAGCAAGTTCGACGAGGCGACCGCCGTCCCGCCGTACCAGGTCATTACGCTGAACCCGCGCCGATGAAACGCCGCCCGATCGCCGTGGTCGCCGTCCTGCTGATGGCGGTGACCACCGCGTGCTCTGCCGAGCCCACCAGCACTCCCCTACCAACTCCGACTCCTTCGAGGAGCGCCACCGTGCCGTCCACGCTCGACAGCCAGTTGATCACCGCAGCCTGGAAGAACGACGTCCCTACCGCCAAGCGCCTGATCGAGGCCGGTGCCAACGTCAACGCAGTCGACAGCACCGTCCAGAGCGCGTTCCTGATCGCGGCCAGCGAGGGCTACCTCGACCTGCTCAACTTGACGCTCGCCCACGGTGCGGATGTCCGCAGTCTCGACAGCTACCACGGTACGGCGCTGATCCGGGCGGCCGAGCGCGGTCACGCCGCGGTCGTCGGCCGGCTGATCCAGGCAGGCGTAGCGGTCAACCACGTGAACAATCTGGGCTGGACCGCGCTGCACGAGGCAGTCATCCTCGGCAAGGGCACCCCGCAGTACGTCGACACCGTTCGGCTGCTGGTCGCCGGCGGCGCGGATCGGAACAAGCCTGCCGTCAACGACGGCACTACCCCGGTGCAGGCGGCGAAGGAGCGCGGTCAGCGGCCGGTGAGCGCCGTACTGGATGCTCACGCAACCGCCGGCGACCTGCTCGATGCCGCCACCGCCGGCGACACCGACAAAGCTGCCGCGGCGCTGGCGGCCGGCGCGAAGATCGAGTCCCGCGACGATCACCAGCGTACGGCGCTGTTGCCGCATCGCTCAACGACCGGGTGGACGTGGCCCGGCTGCTGGTCCAGCTCGGCGCGGATCCCGACGCGCAGGACGACCGGAAGGACTCCGCCTGGCTCGTCACCGGCGTCACCGGCAGCGTCGCGATGCTGGAGACGCTGCTGCCGGCGAACCCGGACCTCACGCTGCGGAACCGGTTCGGCGGTACGTCGCTGATCCCGGCGAGCGAACGCGGTCACGTCGACTACGTCCGGCGGGCGGTCAGGACCAGGATCGACGTCAACCACGTCAACGACCTCGGCTGGACCGCGCTGCTCGAGGCGATCATCCTCGGCAAGGGTACGAAACCGTGGCAGGACATCGTGCGGATCCTCGTCGACGCCGGCGCCGACCCGAGCCTCGCCGACAAGGCCGGCGTCACCCCGCTCCAGCACGCCCGCTCCCGCGGCTACGCCGAGATCGCCAAGATCCTCGAGGCTGCCGGCGCCCGCTAGTCGCGGATCAGGCAGCGGACGGGAAGTCGGACGGGCGGCGCCCGCTAGTCGCGGGTCAGGCAGCGGGACGGCAGCTCGAACCAGCGGAGGTGGTCGAAACCGCTGTTGACCCGGCCGTCGGGGTCGGGCTGGTTCTCGGCGCAGGTGGCCAGCAGGTCGCGGGCCTCGGCGAGGTAGTCGCCGAGGGCGGACTCGGGCGCCGTGTGGTCGTGCCGCGGATACCTGAGCCTGCCGTCGGAGTCGTAGCCGACCTGAGAGAGCCGCAGCGGCGGCTCGACCGGGCCTCGGTGGTGCCGCCAGAGGCCGGTGGCCGGGTCGAAGCGGTAGTCGCCGAGCAGCCGCCACCCGTCGCGGGCGACCAGCTTGACCGCCTCGACGACGTACGAGAAGACCGCTTCGGAGATGAAGTAGTTGAAGTTGACCCGCACCCAGCCCGGCTTGATCCCCTCGCAGCCGTGCAGGATCTCCTCCTCGAACTCGTGCGACCTGGCCAGGTCGATCCCAAGCAGCGCATGACCGTACGGGCCGGCGCACGAACACCCGCCGCGGGACTGGATGCCGAACAGGTCGTTCAGCAGCGCGACGACGAAGTTGTGGTGCAGGTACCGCCCGGACGGGCCCTTCACCACGAACGAGACGATCGACAGCCGCTCCGCGTCCAGGTTGCCGAGGATCTGCAGGCCCGGCTCGCTCTTCCATGCCTCGACCGCGCGCCGCAGGTACGCGTCCTCGTGCGCGCGGATCACGTCGATCCCGACCGCCTGCTTCAGCTGGAACGCCAGCCCGGCCCGGATCGACCCGATGATCGCCGGCGTCCCGCCTTCCTCGCGGTGCACCGGGTCGTCCAGGTAGCGGTGCTCCAGCGGGTTCACGTACGCGACCGTGCCGCCGCCTGGTACGTCGGGCACCCGGTTGCGGAGCAGCTCGCGCCGCGCGACCAGCACGCCCGGCGTCCCCGGACCGCCGATCAGCTTGTGCGGGCTGAGGAAGATCGCGTCCTTGTACGAGAGCGGGTCCTGGTCGCGCCCGCCGTACATGTCGATCTCGACGTACGGCGCTGCGGCGGCGCAGTCCCAGAACGACAGGGCGCCGTACCGGTGGAGCAGCGCGGACACCCGCTGTGTGTTGCTGACGATGCCCGTGACGTTGCTCGCCGCCGAGAACGAGCCGATCTTCAGCGGGCGGGCGGCGAACTGCTGCAGCCGCGACTCGAGTTGGTCGATGTCGATGTGGCCGTCCGCGTCCTGGCTGATCATCACCACGTCCGCGATCGACTCGCGCCAGGGCAGCTCGTTCGAGTGGTGCTCGTACGGCCCGATGAAGACGACGGGGCGCTGCTCCAGCGGGATCTGGTCGCTGAGGTGGTACCTGTCGTCGAGCTCGGCCGGGATCCGCAGGCCCATGATCCCGATCAGCTTGTCGATCGCGCCGGTCGCGCCGGAACCGCAGAAGATCACCGCGGTCTCGTCGTCGCCGCCGACGCTGGTGTGGATGATCCGGCGGGCGTCCTCCCGCAGCCGGGTGGTCTGCAGACCGGTCCCGCTCGACTCGGTGTGAGTGTTCGCATACCGCGGCAGCACCTCGTCGCGGATGAAGTCCTCGAGGAACGTGAGAGCCCGGCCGGAGGCGGTGTAGTCCGCGTACGTCACCCGCCGCGGACCATACGGCCCGGGCATCACCTGGTCGTCGCCGATCACCGACGCGCGGATCTGCCGGAGCAGCGGCGTCTCCGGCGGCATCCCCTCGAGTGCACCCATGCTTCAGAGTAGGGCGCGGAGGTGATCTGCGTCTCGTGCTCCGTGCGCGCCCTGTGGATAAGGTCGGTGGCAGTCGACGGCAAGGAGTGGGGATGACGTTTTCCAGCGAGCTGTGGGACCGCGGTGCCGCCTCCGTGTACGAGCAGATCGTCCGGCACCCCTTCATCACCGGCCTGACCGACGGGACGCTGGACCACGACGCGTTCCAGTACTTCATCACGCAGGACAGCCACTACCTGCGCGCGTACTCGCGGGCGCTCAGCCTGGTCGCCGGCCGGGCGACCGACGAGGATGCGGTCAGCATGTTCGCGCTGCACGCCGCCAACGCGATCGCGGTCGAGCGAGAGCTGCACACGTCGCTGCTGGGTTCCCTCGGGCTCACACCGGCTGACGTGGACGCTGCGGGTTCCGGGCCGACTACAACGGCGTACATGTCTTATCTGACGGCTGTGTGCGCCACGGGGACGTACGCCGAGGCCGTGGCCGCCGTACTGCCGTGTTACTGGATCTACCGGGACGTGGGGCGGGAGCTGCTCAAGCGGTCGTCACCGGACCCGTTGTACGCGAAGTGGATCGCGACGTACGGCTCGGAGGAGTTCGACGCCGTGGTCGAACAGGTGCTTGCGGTGACAGACACACTGGACGTCGGTACCGCAGAGCGGGAACGCTGTCACCAGCACTTCGCTACCACGTGCCGTTACGAATGGATGTTCTGGGACGCCGCTTATCACAAGCTCGATTGGCCGGTGCGATGAAGGACTTCTACGACGTCGTCATAGTCGGCGGTGGGCACAACGGTCTCGTCGCTGCCACGTACCTGGCCCAGTCCGGGCTCTCGACGCTCGTCCTGGAGCAGCAGGCGCACACCGGCGGCGCGGCGGTCAGCGAGCGGGTCTTCCCAGGCGTAGACGCGCGGTTGTCGCGGTACTCGTACCTGGTCAGCCTGCTGCCCGACAAGATCGTCGCCGACCTGGGGCTCGGCCTGGACCTCCGCTCGCGCGCCGTTGCGTCGTACACACCGGTACGCCGTGGTGGCCGCGACGCCGGCCTGCTGGTCGAGCGGCCGGAAGGCCCGGGCACGAGGGACTCGTTCCGGACGCTCACGGGCAGCGATACGGAGTACCAGGCCTGGACCGACTTCTATGGCGCCGTCGGCTCGCTGGCGGCCGCTGTAGCGCCCACACTGCTCGAGCCGCTCCAGCCGGCCGCTGAGATCCGCTCCCGCGTCGACAGCGCGCTGTGGGACGAGCTGGTCGAGCGACCCCTCGGAGAGACCATCGAGCGGCGTTTCGCCGACGACACCGTCCGGGGCGTCGTCGCGACCGATTCCGTGATCGGAACGTTCGCAGGACTGCACGACGAGTCGCTGATCCAGAATAGGTGCTTCCTGTACCACCTGATCGGCAACGGCACCGGCGAGTGGCGGGTACCTGTGGGAGGCATGGGAGCGGTCACCGACGCGCTGGCCGTGGCCGCACGGCGTGCAGGTGCCGCGCTGGTCACCAACGCCGCAGTCACGTCCGTAGAGGTCGACGGGACGCGCGGCTCGGTCACCTGGCTGGGCGGCGACGGCGAGCGCTCCGTGGACTGCGCCTGGGTGCTGTCGAACGTCGCACCGTCGACCCTGGCTGCGCTACGTGGTCAGGCAGGCGTCGAGAAGCCGGAGGGGTCGCAGCTGAAGATCAACCTGCTGCTGCGCCACCTGCCGGCGCTGAAGTCGGGCGACGACCCGGCCCGGGCCTTCGCCGGCACCTTCCACATCGACGAGGACTACAGCCAGCTCGAGTCGGCGTACCGCACCGCGGCCGGCGGCGAGCTCCCCGCCGTACCGCCGTCCGAGGTGTACTGCCACTCGCTGACCGACCCGTCGATCCTCTCCCCCGAGCTGGTTGCCGCGGGCTACCACACGCTGACCGTGTTCGGCGTCCACTTCCCCGCCCGGTTATTTGCCTCCGACAACGATTCCGCCCGTACCGAGGCGACCCGCCGGGTGCTCGCCGGCCTCGACTCGTACCTCGCCGAACCGCTCGCGGACTGCATCGCCCGGGACGCCGACGGCAACCCCTGCGTCGAGGCCAAGACGCCGTACGACATCGAGGAATCCGTCGGCATGCCCGGCGGCCACATCTTCCACGGCGACCTCCAATGGCCCTGGGCCACCACCCCCGTCGACACCGGCCGCTGGGGCACCGAAACCGACGTCCCCAACCTCCTGATCTGCGGCTCCGGCGCCCGCCGCGGCGGCGCCGTCTCCGGCCTCGGCGGCCACAACGCCGCGATGACCGTCCTCACCCACTAACCGATTTCGCATCTCCCCGATCCCCCTGCTACGATCCTCTTCGTTCGCAAGCAACCGCGAATGCAAAACCGGCGCCGCTAGCTCAATTGGCAGAGCAGCTGACTCTTAATCAGCGGGTTCGGGGTTCGAGTCCCTGGCGGCGCACAAAACTGCAGGTCAGAGGCGGGTCCCGCCTCTGCGGACCCATCCCAGGTACGGCTTAT
>NZ_JBFBBI010000012.1:0-37170 GCF_040682535.1 Kribbella sp. NPDC051137 | reverse complement strand
GCACCCCGGCCAAGCAGTCACCCGCGAGCGCCAGCGAGCAGATCGCGGGCGGCAGCCCGCAACTCGCCGGCGGCAGCCGGCAGCAATCCGGGCGCCAGCCCCGGGGGTGGGTGGGAGCGCGCGGAGCGGCCGCGTCTGAGGAGCGCAGCGACGAAGCGAGCGGCTGCGGAGCACGCGTGGGATCGACCACATCCCCCGTTCACCACATCCGCGGGCCTCGCGTGGGTTTCAGGCCTTGAGGCCGGACATGGCGATGCTGTCGGTGAGGTAGCGCTGGAGGAGGCCGAAGACCAGGAGGCTGGGGACTACGGTGATGGTGGCGCCGGCCATGATCTGGTTGATGGGGACGGCCTGGCCTTGGAGGGTGGCGAGGCCGACGGTGAGGGTCTGCATCTTGCCGGACTGGCCGATGACGAGCGGCCAGAGGAAGTCGTTCCAGTGCCAGAGGAAGACGAAGATGCCGAGCGTCGCGAGTACCGGGCGGATCAGCGGGAGCACGATCATCGTGAAGATCCGCCACTCCGCGGCGCCGTCGATCTCGGCGGCCTCGAACAGTTCGTCGGGGAGTTGCAGGATGAACTGGCGCATCAGGAAGACCGCCTGCGAGTTCGCCAGCGTGGGCACGATCAGGCCCCAGTAGCTGTCCACCCAGTCCAGCTTCGCGACCAGGATGTACGACGGGATCAGCGTCGCCTGGAACGGCACCATCAGCGTCGCCAGGAACGCCCAGAACATGATCTCCCGGCCCGGGAACTTCTTCTTCGCGAACGCGTACCCGGCCATCGACGCGAACAGCAGCACGCACGCCACCGACACCAGCGAGTACAGCAGCGAGTTCACCGTCCAGCGTGGGATGTCCGAGCTGGACAGCACGTTCCGGAAGTTCGCCAGCGTGAAGTGTGCCGGGTTCAGCGCGCCCGGGAACGTCTGCCCGCTCGGCGGCGCGAACGCGACCAGCACCATCGCCGCGAACGGCACGATGGTCACGATCGCGGTCAGCGTCAGCAGTGTCGGCAAGGTCAGCCGGGCCGACGTACGCCGCCGGCCCGCGACGGCGGTGTCGGCCACCGGGCGGGCCTCGAGTACCTGCGTCATCTAGTCGTCCCTCCCGACGAGCCGGCGCTGTACGAGCGAGACGATCAGCACGATCAGGAACAGCACCAGACCGATCGCGCTGGCGTAGCCGAAGTCGAAGTACTTGAAGCCGCTGTCGTACAGGAAGTACACGATCGAGTAGCTGGCGTGCACCGGGCCGCCGCCGGTCATCACGTACATCGCGTCGAAGACCTGGAACGCGCCGATCGTCTCGATCACCAGCACGAAGAACAGCACCGGGCGGAGCTGCGGCAGCGTGACGTACCGGAACCGTTGCCAGGTGCCCGCACCGTCGATCATCGCGGCCTCGAGGTACGACTTCGGTACCGCCTGCAGGCCGGCGAGCAGGATCAGCATCGAGTACCCGAAGCCCTTCCAGGCCGAGGTCACCGCGATCGACGGCAGCACGGTGCCCGCCCGGCTGAGGAAGTCGATCGGGCCGACACCGATCAGCCCGAGGACCGAGTTGAGCAGGCCGTCCTGGACGTCGTAGATCCATTTCCAGATCACCGCGGCGAGCACGATGCTGGTCACGTACGGCAGGAAGAACACGCCGCGGAAGAAGCCGCGGTTCCAGACGACGCGGTGCAGCAGTACGGCGGTGCCGAGCGAGAGCAGGACGGTCAGCGGTACGAAGATCACCGTGTACGTCAGCGTGACCACGAGCGCGTCGCCGAACATGCCGTCCGAGAACAGCCGCTTGTAGTTGTCCAGGGCGATGAAGTCCCACTTGCCGCTGATCCGGTAGTCGGTCAGCGAGAGCAGCAGCGCGCCGATCACCGGCAGGAACCGGAAGGCGAGGAACAGCACCAGCATCGGCGCCACGAACACCAGTCCCACCCACGGCCTGCGCAGCGACCGGCGCCGACCGGACACGGGTCCCGCCCGACCCGTGCCCGGAATCCGTACCTCGGTCAACGTTGTCTCGAGAGGAGGTCGTTGGCCTGCTTGGCGGCGTCGTCGAGGGCTTCCTGGGGCTGCTTCTTGCCGGTCAGGACGGCCTGGATGTCCGTGCTCAGGAACGACATGATCTGCCGCGCCGCCGGGTTCGGTTCACCCGGTACGGCGTACTGCAGAGCGGCGGCGAACTTCGGTGCGTTCGGGTCCGCGAGCTCGGACTTCGCGTCGCTGCGCGGCGAGTAGTACCCGGACGCCTTGGCCAGCCCGTCGAGCTGCGCCGGCTGCATCATGAACGTCAGGAACTTCTTCGCCCCGTCGATGTTGTCCGACGCCGCGTTCACCACCAGACCGCCCGGAAGCCCGAGCGCGGCCTGCTTCTCGTCCTTCAGCGGCAGCCCGATCTCGACGTTCTGCGCGCCCCAGGTCTTCGCGGCCGTGCCGGCGTCGGCCAGGACCGCGCTGAACGACATCGCGACCTTGCCCTTGCCGAGCGGCGAGTCGGCGATCACGTTGCCCGCGGTCAGCGCGGTCTTCGGGATCGCGTCCTCGTCCCACAGCGTCTTCAGGAAGGTCAGCGCCTTCAGCCCGGGCGCCTGGTTGAACGCGACGCTCTTGCCGTCGTCGGCGAACACCTTCCCGCCGGCCTGCCACAGCAGCGGGTAGAAGTTCAGGTTCAGCGTGGCCTCCGGCGAGGCCGAGTAGTCCAGTGTCTGGAACCCGGCGGCCTTCAGCTTCGGTGCCGCGGCCTTGACCTCGTCCCAGGTCTCCGGCGGCTTGCTGATCCCGGCCTTGGCCAGGACGGTCTTGTTGTACATCGTCGTGGTGACGGTGTGGTAGATCGGTGCGCCGTACACCTTGCCCTGCACGGTGAGGCCCGGTACGGCCGACGGCAGGAACTGGTCCTTCAGCGGGTTGACCACGTCGTCGACCGGCTCCAGGTTCCCGTTCGCGACGTACTGCGGGATCTGGTCCGGGATCATCGGCAGCACGTCCGGGCCCTTCTTGCCGGAGAACGCCGCGGCGAGCTTCTGGTCGCGGTCGGTCCAGGGCTGCTGCTCGATCTTCAGGTCGATGTTCGAGTTGGCGGCCTCGAAGTCGGTCTCGACCTTCTTCCAGTACGTGTCGTTGGCCGCCTTGTCGGCGATCACCGGGTACATCCAGAGCGTCAGGCTCTTCTTGCCCCCGCTGTTGCCGCTGTCACTGCCGCCGCAGGAACTGAGCGCTGCGGCGAGCACGAGCGCCGTGAGTGGTGCCGCGATGCGGCGGACGGTGATTTTCATCGCACCCCCAGGGTGTGTCCGGAAGTCAGGGCCGGAACGAACTAAACCGAATAACGGTCAGGACCGAAAGTAGCCGGGTGGAATTTCGGCTGTCAACGGCTGATATCAATCCGGAACAGCTCGGAGCCGCTGGTCATCAGTAGCTGGTGATCTCCCCGGACGCCGAGCCGCCGGTGGGCGTGCTCGACGAACAGCGTCGGGACGGACTTCGCCCCGGGCGCGATCCGGTAGATCTTGTTCAGGTCGATACTCACGTACACCGCCTCCGAGGTGGCCACGATGTCGCCGCTGGAGGTCGTCGTACCGAGCGTGAAGGAGCGCTTCAGCTTGCCGTTGCCCGGGGAGAGCGCGAAGACCGTCTTGCCGGCGACACCCCAGAGCAGGCCGTCCGGCCCGATCGTCACCGACGAGACCGTCGCCGCACCCGGCACCGGCACGGTTTCCCACAGCTTCTTCTTGCCTGTCACGTCCCACGCGAACACTGTGCCTGCTTCGCGGGTCGGCGGGGTGGTCGTCAGGCCACCGGCGATCGACGTTCCGCCGTACACGACGCCGTCCTGGGACGTCAGGCCGAACACGGACTCGTCCTGGACGACGTTCCGGTACTTCTCGGTGGTGCCGGTCGCCGGGTCGTAGATCACCAGCGCGCCGCCGAGCCGGTCGCCGTCCGGGACGGTGCCGACCGCGATCTTGCCGTCCACCTCGGTCAGCGCCCGGGCGCGGGTCTGGAACAGGTCCGGCTTGAGGTTCAGCAGCTTCGCCGGGTTGTCCGGCGTCCCGGGCGGTCCGGGGGAGTACTCCGGGCTGCTCCAGGTCTTGGTGGGGTCGTACGCGTAGAGCCGGGCCTCCGGGTACGCGCCGACGTACACGGTGCCGTCGGACGCCTCCATCAGCGCCTCGACCTGCGAGAACCGGTTGAACTTCGCCTCGCCCGTCGCCGGGTCGACGACCGAGACGCCCCCGTTGAGGAAGCCGCCGGCGTAGATGTGGTCCTTCCCGCCGGCCACGGACAGGATCTCGATCGGCTCCCGGCGGACCTTGGTCTCGAAGATCTCCGACTTGCCGGTCTGCGGGTTGTACCGGAACTCCTCGCCGCGCCAGAGCGTGCCGACCACGCTGGTCCCGGGGTAGTCGGGCAGGTTCAGGTCGGCGTACCCGATCGAGCGGGCGTTCTGGATCCGGCCCGTGAACGTCAGGCCGGTCCCGGTCAGCGTCTTGGTGGCCGGGTCGTACTTCTTCAGTTCGCTCGCCTGGATCATGTAGATCGCGCCGTCCGCGCCGATCGGCGAGATGTCCAGGCCGTGCTCGTTCGGGATCGTGTCGACCCAGGTCCGGGACGCGATGTCCCAGACGTACAGCGGGCCGGGGAAGGCGGTGCTGACCCGGGCGTACATCCGGCCGCCGCGGACGTTGAGGTCGTACACCACCTGGTCCTTCGGGTCGCCCATCCCGGGCGGTGCCGGGATCTCGGTGACCGCGCCCGTGGTCACGTCGACCTCGGAGAAGTACGCGTCGGGCTCGGAACCGGTGTAGAGCTTGCCGTTCCAGTAGTCGATGCTCTTCACGTACCCTTGGCCGGCCTTGATCGTGCCGTAGTCGCGGACCGCGCCGGTCGCGTGGTCGTACCGGAACACCTTGCCGTGCGGGTACGTCCCGCCGTACACGTTGCCCTGCTCGTCGACGGTGATCCGCAGGATGAACGTCTCGGTGGAGAGTGGCCGGCCGAGGTCCTCCGCGGTGGTCGCGCCCGGCTTCAACCGGTACAGGTGGCCGTTGTTGTAGGTGCCGGCGTAGATCGTGCCGTCGGGCGCGGCGGCGACCGCGTAGCTGCCGTCGGCCCCGGGCAGCGCCGCGGACAGCAGGCTGTCACCGGTGGCCGGGTCGATGGCGTTCAGGTACGCCGGGCTGCCGCTGGACACGTTCCAGATCGCGGTCTTCCCGTTCGGGCCGGGCGCGACCGTACCGCCGATCAGCAGTACGTCGGACAGCGGTGTGCCGAGTGAGACGACGGTGCCCACGGGTGGTTTGTGCCCCGCCTGGGCCGGTGTAGTCAGGGTGGTGCCGAGCACGGCGACGAGGGCCAGTGCGAGAAGGGAGCGGACTGATCGCATGCGATTGCCTCCGGGGTGCCCCGTATTTACGGTCCTGTCCGAAAGTGAAGCCCTCGCGGCGTGACGAAGTCAACGGCTCGGCGAAATTTGCCACTACTGGCAGCGATCGCCCCGGTTACGGCCCTGCCCGTTAGGTCGGCGGGAGCTTGTCCAGCAGCTCCTGGAGCAGTTCGCGGGTGGCGGCGAGGTAGCTGTCGTCGCGCTGCAGCGCCCGGCGGAAGGCGGCCAGTTCGGCCGGCGAGATGGTGTTCGAGAAGGTACTGACCTCGGTCAGGTCGAGGCGCCGGTTGAACAGGTGCACGGTGTCCCGCCAGCGGTGCAGCATCCCGACCAGCTCGGCGTCCCGGTGCAGGCCGAGCGCGCCGGACACCAGCGCCAGGTCGACCGCGGACACGATCAGCCGCGGGTACACCTGCCGGGTGGTCGGCGCGTCCGGCGAGAACCGCGGGTCGTTCAGCAGCCGGGTGTTCTCGTGCAGCTCGTCCGCGACCGCCCGCAGTACCTCGGTACGGCGTTCCGCCTCGGACGTCAGCCGCTCCACGAAGATGCCGGTCAGCCCGGCCACCAGGGTCAGCGAGTTGACGGCCGGCTCCCAGCGCGAGTTGCCCGGCCAGATGAACCAGATGATGCCGAGGACGAACGCGACCCCCAGCAGGCCGTACGTGACCCAGCTGACGAGGCGGCGCCGGTTCACTGCGACCAGATGTCGTCGGCCAGGGTGTGCGCGGTCTCGCCGGCCGCCTCCGGTGCGAGCAGCAGCAGCTCCAGGCCGAACGGGTTCGGGCGGCGGGTGTACCGGAACTGGGACTGGATCGCCTCCACCGGGGTCAGCTTGCACGCCTCGGTGAGCCGCTTCAGCCGGTCCGCGGAGTATTTCCGGGTGGTGTAGAGCCGGATCGTGTCGCCGACCGGCAGCACCACCTCGGTGTGGTCCGGCAGCTCCATCCGGATCTCGTCCCCGGTGTCGTTCTGCCAGAGGATCTTGACCAGCAGCCCGTCGTCCTCGACCTCGCCGACGAACTTCACCAGGTCGTTGTTGATCTTCAGGTCGGTGTTGTACCGCAGCGCACTGGTCACGAACTCCGCGAACGCCCGGGTCTGGTGGTACTCGTCCGCGGCCGCGTCGGCGGCTTCCTGGTCGAGTCGCGTCGTACTGGCGACCTCGAGCAGCAGCCGGTCCTGCGGGCGCAGCACCCGGGTGAGGGTGCCGAGCAGCTCCTCGTCGCTCTCGAAGTTCGCCAGCGTGTTGCCGGTGAGCGTGAACAGGATCGGCTCGTCGCCGACCAGCCGGGCCAGCATCTCGGCCAGCTCGTCGACGTTGTCGTCGATCGAGAAGTCCAGCTGCACCGGCAGCACCTGGGAGACCGGGAACCGGGCGCCGCGGACCGGCTCCAGGGTGCCCATCCGGAGCATCTCGGAGCTCATGTCGACCGGGATGTAGTACATGTCCCGGTTGTTCCGTCGCATGTCGCTGAGGATCGTCCGGTCCTTGACGCCGGTGCCGACGCCGAGGCTGACCAGGTGGAAGCCGCCGTTCTCGACGTGCGGCCGGAGCTTGCGCCAGTGCCGCAGGAACGACTCGGTGCCGGCCTTCATCACCAGGTAGAACGGGTCGTTGGTCGCGTTCGCCCAGGCGATCGTCGGGCCGATGCCCCAGTACGAGAAGCCGGACGTGATCTGCTTGCCGTCGCCGGAGTCCGAGAACGGTCCGCGCAGGTCGCCGGTGAGCGTGGCGAGCTTGTCCGTCTGGTCCTCGCCGACCAGCAGCAAGGACCAGGCGAAGTCGTCGTCCGCCAGCGCATGCTCGAGCTTCCGGATCACCGGTACCGGCTCAGTCACGTCTCACCCCTCACACGATGAGACGTCAGGTTATCGGTTACCGGACCGGACCGCTGGTCACACCGGGGTGACCGCGTCGGCCTCCCGGCCCTTCGGACCGTCGACGATCTGGAACTCGACCTGCTGGCCGTCCTCGAGCGTCTTGTACCCGTCGGAGACGATCTTGCTCCAGTGCACGAACACGTCGTCCTGCCCGTCGACGGCCAGGAAGCCGTACCCCTTGTCCGCGTTGAACCACTTCACGGTGCCGCGCACCATCGAATCTCCTCGACCACGGAACCCGCTTCACCCGGGCCCCTCGCGACCAGCAATCTTAGAGGGTATCTGGGAACTCCGCGCCTACTGCGCGGAGTTCCCAGATACCGTCTTAATCGAGCCGCCGATGAGCAGTGCCGTGCCCACCAGCGCGGCGCTCACCCACAGCGGTCCGCGGAAGCCGGAGACGCCGATCGCGAGCCCGCCGAGGACGGGTCCGGCGGCGGCGCCGACGTTCAGGGCGGCGGTGGCCAGGCCGCCGCTCAGCACCGGGTACGCCGACCCCGCGTAGAGCGCGTACGCGATCAAGGTCGAGCCGACCGCGAACGACAGCGCCCCCTGTACGAGGACCAGGACGACGGACGGTACGACGTACCCCGCGGCCGGCGGGAAGGCGCACCAGCCGAGCAGCAGGATGCCTCCGGCAACGAGTACGAGCCGGTGGTCGCGCCGGTCGGCGTACCGCCCGGCGACGGTCACGCCCGCGAACGAGCCGAGGCCGAACAGCGCGAGCATCGGCGGCACCCAGCCGACGCCGAGCCCGGTCACCTCGGTGAGGACCGGCGACAGGTAGGTGAACGAGCAGAACGTGGCGCCGTTCACCAGCGCCCCGAGCAGCAGCAGTACGGCGAGCCGCGGCCCGACGGCGATCCGGCCCGGGCCGGCCGGGCCGGCGCCCCGCGAGGACGGGACCGAGCGGAGGATCCCGATCAACGCGGGTACCGAGATCAGCGCGACCGCCCAGAACGCGGACCGCCAGCCGAGGTACCGGCCGAGTAGGGCACCTGCCGGTACGCCGACGATGCACGCGAGCGTCGTACCGCCGAGCAGGACCGACGTCGCGCGGCCCTTCGCGTCCGGGCGGACCAGGCTGGTCGCGGTGGCGAGCGCGATCGCGAGGAAGCCGGCGTTCGCGAGCGCGGCCAGGACCCGGGTGCCGAGCAGTACGGCGAAGCTGCCGGTCAGCGCACCGACCACGTGGACGGTGAGGAAAACGGTCAGTGTCACGAGCAACGTCCGGCGTCGCGGCCAGCGGGCGCCGAGGACCGCGATCGCCGGCGCGCCGACGATCATCCCGAGCGCGAACGCGGAGGTCAGCCAGCCGGCCGCCGGGATCGAGACGCCCAGGTCGTGGGCGATGTCCGGGCCGAGCCCGGAGAACATGAACTCAGAGGTGGCCTGCGCGAAGACGGCAAGCCCGAGCAGATACAGCACGAAAGGCATGGAGGTGCTCCGTAACCAGAGGAAGACGGCATGAGTCGTCTCCGGCCGGTTCCGGGGTCGTCACGGAACGGCCGGCGGTTACGGTCTGTCCGCCTCCGGGCTGGTCACGGGCTGGAGCCTAGAGAACCGCGTCCACCGCGTCCACCGAGTTAGCCGCGATGGGAGGCGGCGAGGCCGAGGAGGCCGGCGGCGACCAGCAGGAGGGCGCTGGTCACGCCGAGGTCGCCGGTCTGCAGGACGCCGTTGTCGGTGAGCATCCAGATCGTGGCGGCACCGGTCAGGACGGTGCCGGCCACCACGCCGGGAACGTCCGGCCGTGTCTTGGGGCCCGTCTTGCGCTGCTCGCTCATCCGCGCTCCACCTTGATGCTGCCGAGTTTGAGGTTCACGTCCAGGGTGACCTGCTCGCCGGCCTTCGCGTCCGCGCCCAGGTCGTCCAGGGCCAGCTTGGCATTATGGCCGCTGCGGTCCTGGTTGAGGAAGGCAACGTCTCCCATCTCGGCCGATACCTGCCCCTTCACGTCGACGTTCTCCGGCAGTTTGACGACCACCTCGCCGGCGCCGCCGCGCACCTCGACCCTGGCGCCGGGCGCGAACGTCGCCCTGGTCAGGTCCAGGTGCACCGACCCGGCGTCGAACTGGTAGCTCGAGCCGTTCGCGGTGATCGTCGTACCGGTCGGCGCCACGTAGTTCGTGTCGGCGAAGTTCCGCGGTACGGCGGTGAACACCGTACTGACGACCGCACCGGCCGCGAGCAGGATCCCGAGCGGGAGCAGGCCGAGGGTCCGGCCGACGAACCCGCCGAGCAGCATGCCGGCGCCGAGCGTGGCCACGCCGATCACCAGCATCGTGGACGTGGTCGCGCCGGCCAGCGCCGCGATGGCGATCGCGAGCCCGGTCAGCACCACGACGATCGACTTGACGCCGCGCATGCCCTTCGCGGGCGGTCCGGCCGGCGTACTCGCGGCCGGCGGACGGGCGCCGTTCGGCGGCTCGTCGGCGTACAGGCCGAGGGGGTCGTCCTCGGTCCACACAGACTGGACCGGTTCGACGGTGCGGTCCTGGGGTCGCTGTGTGGCCGAGGACGACGGGCCCGCCGGGGGAGCCGACGGACCGGTCTGCGGCGCGGTGAACTGCTGGGAGCTGTACGGCTGCGTGCTGTCCGGCTGCGTGGTGTCCGGCCGGCCGGTCGGCGGCACCGCGTCCTGCGGGCGTTGCCGGCCCTGCTTCGTGCCGTTGTTCTTGCGGTGCTTGGAGAGCAGCCAGATGACCGCGATCACGATCACCGGACCCGGGATGAAGTGGCCGAACTTGAACGACGACATGGTCGCGATCCCGGCGAACACGCAGATCCCGATCACCACCGGCCAGAACCACGGGTGGTCGGTCCGGATCCGGTCGCCGAGCAGGCCCTGCACCGGCGCCCGGTCGCTGCCCTCCTCGGGCATCAGCACCCAGGCGGCGACGTAGAAGATCAGCCCGGGGCCGCTGATGATCAGCACGGCCATCACCACGCGGACCAGCACCGGGTCGATGTTCAGCGAACGCCCGATGCCGCCGCAGACGCCCGCGACCCAACGGTCCGACCTGCTGCGCCGCCAGCTCTGGGGGTTCTGCAGGCGGTTGTGGTCGAACCCGGCGGGTCCACTCTGGTTCTGCTCCATGTCATCGATACTCACACCGGATCCGGCGGCGAACATCGGGGATGCACCCTGACGGGTCCCGGAGACCGCCCGATCGAACAGCACCGTTCGGGGTTCTCCCCGAGTCGACCCTGACGACGGCACGCCGGGGCTGAGGAGGCGGCCGGGGACAAGCCTGCTGGTGTCGGGCCGGTCCGCATGTGACGATCGTGGTGATGAGCCAGCCAGCAGCCATGCCGCCGGGCGGACCTCCGAAGACGGAGGGACAGCCCGAGCCTACGCCTGGGCAGAACCAGGACCAGTGGCGCTACAAGGGCTGGGGTCCACAGGGCCCGGGCCAGTACCAGGGCCCGTACGCCGCTTACGCCGCCCGCATGAGAACAGGCGCGGCGGGGCTGCCCGGCGGTGCCGGTGGTCCGGGGTCAGCTGGGGGTCCTGGTGCGCCTACTGGTGCTGGGTGGGGTGCGGCCGGCTACGGCCAGCCGACCTCCGGTGCGCCGCAGGCGACCGATCCGCCGCGGCGGGCTTATCGGCGTACTGAGGGGCGCGTCATTGCCGGTGTCGCCGGTGGGGTTGCGGATCATCTCGGGATTTCGGACACCGTCGTACGGCTGGTGCTGATCGCGACGACCGTGTCCGGCGGGTTCGGCGTACTGATCTACGCGGCGCTGTGGTTCCTGATGCCGCTCGCGCCGGAGCGGGTGCCGGGCGCGCCGGGGCTGGCCGCGCACACCCGCAGCGGGATGCGGACCGACGAGCAGCCGGCGCCGGTGACCGAGGCGAAGGAGCGGAAGCGCGAGAAGAGCCGCGGACAGCTGCCCGCGCTGGTGGCCATCGGCATCGGTCTGCTGATCCTGCTGCAGGTCGCCGGATTCGGCATCGCCGGGAAGCTGTTCTGGCCGCTGGTGTTCGCCGCGACCGGTCTGGCGCTGATCTGGCGGCAGGCCGACGAGGCGCAGAAGGACAAGTGGACGCAGGACATCCGGGTCCCGATCCTCGGCCTGGTGCTCGGCAAGGGCGGCTGGAAGTCGCTGGTCCGGATCGCGGTCGGCCTGGTCCTGCTCGGTACGGCGGTCACGCTGTTCCTGGTCCAGAACGGCCGCCTCCAGATGGTCGGCGACGTACTGATCGCCCTGCTGCTCGCGGTCGTCGGGATCGGCGTGATCGCGGGCCCGTGGGTGCACCGGCTGACCCGGGACCTGAACGCCGAGCGTGCCGAGCGGGTCCGCTCCCAGGAGCGCGCCGACATGGCCGCGCACCTGCACGACTCGGTCCTGCAGACGCTGGCGCTGATCCAGAAGCAGGCCGAGGACCCGAAGGCGGTCGCCCGGCTGGCGCGGTCGCAGGAGCGCGAGCTGCGGTCCTGGCTGTACGACGAGGAGCACGACGCCGACCAGACCGTCGCCGGTGCCGCGAAACAGGCGGCCGCCGAGGTGGAGGACTCGCACGGCGTGCCGGTCGAGGTGGTCACGGTCGGCGACTGCGACCTGACCGAGCAACTGGCGTCGATGGTCCGGGCCGCCCGGGAGTCGATGGTGAACGCGGCCAAGCACTCCGGTGCTGCGAAGATCGACGTGTTCGTCGAGGTGGACGGCGACCGGGTGGAGATGTTCGTCCGGGACCGCGGCAAGGGCTTCGCCGTGGACGAGGTCCCGGACGACCGGCTCGGCTTGCGGCACAGTGTGATGGGCAGGATGGAACGGCACGGCGGCCGCGCGACGGTGCGGTCCGATCCGGAGACAGGGACCGAAGTGCGACTGGAGATGGACAGATGAGCAGCAGGCGGGTTGTCGTCGTCGACGATCACGACATGTTCCGGGCCGGGGTACGCAGCGAGATCGGTACGTCGGTCGACATCGTCGGGGAGGGGTCCGACGTCGACACCGCGGTGAAGGCGATCGTCGGCACCGAGCCGGACGTCGTACTGCTCGACGTCCACCTCCCCGGTGGTGGTGGCACCGAGGTGATGAAGCAGGTGCACCAACGTCACCCGGAGATCAAGTTCCTGGCGCTGTCGGTGTCCGACGCCGCCGAGGACGTGATCGGCGTGATCCGGGCCGGCGCCCGCGGGTACGTGACCAAGAACATCTCCGGCACCGAGCTGGTGGACGCGATCAACCGGGTCGCCGAGGGCGACGCGGTGTTCTCGCCGCGGCTGGCGGGTTTCGTCCTGGACGCGTTCTCCGGCGCGATCGACATCGCGTCGGTGGACGAGGACCTCGACCGGCTCTCGCAGCGCGAACGCGAGGTGCTCCGGCTGATCGCCCGCGGTTACGCGTACAAGGAGGTCGCCCGGGAGCTGTTCATCTCGGTGAAGACCGTGGAGACGCACGTCTCGTCCGTACTGCGGAAGCTCCAGCTCTCGAACCGCCACGAACTGACCCGCTGGGCTACAGACCGCCGCCTGGTCTGAGCACCACGTCCCGCCAGGCCAGGTACCTGGACGGACACTGTGGTGCGGTGCGTAAGGCGTACAACTGGGGCCTCGGCCGGGTCAAGGCAGTGATGAGCCAACGAGCAGCCGAAACCAGTTACGGCCTTCCGGAGGAGTTGTTGACGCCGGCGGTCTCCTGGTCGATGTACTCACTGCGCAAGGCCTGGAACGAGGCCAAGGCGACAGGTGCGCCTTGGTGGGCGGAGTACTCCAAGGAGGCCTATGCGTCGGGCTTGACGCAGCTGGCCGCGGCGTTGAAGAACTGGGGCGACTCACGCAGCGGCAGGCGCGTTGGGCGGGCGGTGGCGTTCCCGCGGTTCAAGTCCAAGCGCAAGGCGGCCAAGTCGTGCCGGTTCACCACCGGGGCGATTGGCTGCGATGAGCGGTACGCCGTACTGCCGCGCATCGGCCGTATCCGGCTGCACGAGACACCGGCAGTGGAGCTGCTCGACGGCACGGCCCGGATCCTGGCGGCGACGATCCGCTTTGAGCGCGGCCGGTGGTTCGTGTCGTTCACCGTCGAACAGGCGACGCCGGCCCGGGTCCCGCGGCGGCCGGATGCTGTGGTCGGTGTGGACCTGGGCCTCAGGAGTCTTGCCGTCTTGTCCGAGCCTGGGGGTGAACCGCAGACGGTGACCAACCCCAAGCACCTGAGCTCGTCGCTGCGCAAGCTCGGCAAGCTGTCGCGGCGCGTGTCCCGTCGCGTCGGCCGGATCGCCGTACCGGCAGGGTCCCGTCGAGCCGGTGGAAGCGTGCCAACGACCAGCGCAATCGTGTCTTTCACACGGTGGCGTACCAGCGCGCCGACGCGCTGCACAAGTTCACCACCGCGATCGCCGCCGAGTACGGGACCGTCGTGGTGGAGGACCTGAATGTTGCTGGGATGCTGAAGAACAGGCGTCTCGCCCGCGCTCTCGGGGATGCGGGGTTCGGTGAGGTCCGGCGGCAGTTGGCGTACAAGACCGAGTGGAACGGTGGGCGGCTGATCGTGGCCGACCGTTGGTTTCCTTCCAGTAAGACGTGTTCGGGGTGTGGAGTGGTGAAAGCCAAGCTGCTCTTGTCCGAGCGTGACTACATCTGTGGGTTCTGCGGTCTGATGATGGATCGTGATGTGAACGCGGCGAGGAACCTTGCCGCGCTGGCGGTCGCCGCGAGTGGTGCGGAGACGTTAAACGGACGTGGAGCCGACCAGAAGACCCGGGGCATCGGGCAGGTGGCTGTGAAGCGTCAACCCGGCAGCCCAGTGTGTGAGACCGGGACCGCCTCGCCAGAGGCTGCGAGTGTCTGAGAGATGGCACCTTCGCGCAACGGCATGGATTCGCCACTCCGTATCGGCGGTCCGGGGTTGGGAGCTGTTATACGGTCGACTGTTATGGAGCGGAATCTCACAGCCGATCAGCTCGCGCTCTTCGAGAAGGAGTTCGCGTCGAACCCGCAGTACCGGGTGATGCAGAACGCCGTCACGCAGACGCCGGTCAACAACATCGCCCTGGATCGCCAGGTCGTCACGTCGATGGACCATTCGGTGTCCCATCTACTGGACGACTGGAAGGTGACCAACCAGAAGAAGAGCGGCCGGTGCTGGATGTTCGCCGGGCTGAACCTGCTCCGGGTGGGCGCCGCCGAGAAGCTGGGCGTCAAGGACTTCGAGTTCTCCCAGAACTACGTGCTGTTCTGGGACAAGTTCGAGCGCGCGAACTTCTTCCTGGAGGCGATCATCGAGACCGCCGGCCGGGACGCCGACGACCGGACGGTGGCGCACCTGCTGTCCGACCCGATCGGTGACGGCGGCCAGTGGAACATGTTCATCGCGGTGGTGCGCAAGCACGGCCTGGTGCCGAAGACCGCGATGCCGGAGAGCGAGAGTTCGTCGGCGACCGCGCAGCTGAACGACGTCCTCCGCAAGCTGCTCCGGCAGGGCGCGCGCGACCTGCGGGCGCTGGACGGCGAGGAGGCCCGGCGTGACCGCAAGGGCGAGATCCTGACCACCGTGCACCGGGTGCTGAGCATCCATCTCGGCACGCCGCCGCAGAAGTTCCTGTGGCAGTGGAAGGACACCGACAAGGGCTTCCACCGGGACGGCTGGATCACCCCGACCGAGTTCGCCGCGAAGTACGTGCAGCTGCCGGTCGACGACTACGTCTGCCTGGTGCACGACCCGCGCTCGACCAGCCCGGTCGGCCGGACGTTCACCGTGGACTACCTCGGCAACGTCATCGACGCGCCGCCGGTGGTGTACCTGAACGTCGAGATGGACCTGATGAAGCAGCTCACCCAGGACGCGATCGTCGGCGGCGAGCCGGTCTGGTTCGGCTGCGACGTCGGCAAGCAGATGAACGGCGACCTCGGCTTCTGGGACGCCAAGCTGTACGACTACGAGGCCGTGTACGACACCGAGTTCACGCTGGACAAGGCCGACCGCCTGGTGCACCACGAGACGCTGATGACGCACGCGATGCTGTTCACCGGCGTGGACGTGGTGGACGGCAAGCCGCGCCGCTGGCGGGTCGAGAACAGCTGGGGCGACGAGAAGGCCGACAGCGGCTTCTGGACCATGAACGACTCGTGGTTCGGTGAGCACGTCTTCGAGATCGCCGTACGCCGTTCCGCGCTGCCGGCGGACCTGCAGGCGCGCCTCGACGACGAGCCGATCGTTCTCCCGGCCTGGGACCCGATGGGCGCCCTCGCCGACTGACCGGAATCACCTGAGGTCCCGGGATCATTCGCTGATCCCGGGACCTTTTGTGTCTATCGATGACGGAGAGCCGCGGACAAGCGGTGCAGGCGCCTGCGGCGCGGATGCAGGGTCGTCTGGTGGCCTTGCGGGCGGGCGGCGGCGATTGTCGCCGCGCGGACGGCGAGTGCGTCGTCCAGCGGTTCGAGTTCTTCGACGCCGAAGCGGCGGCGTAATGCGCAGAGCAGCAAATGATCGGCGAGCGCGGGATTCTTCGGCAGCGCCGGACCGTGCAGATACGTGCCGATCGTGTTCCCGGCCACCGCTCCTTCGTCACCCGTACTGCCGTTGTTGCCGAACCCCTGCAGGACCGTCCCGAGCGCCTGCTGCCCCTCCTCGAGCACCGTCCGCCCGGAGTGGTTCTCGAATCCGACCAACTGCCCGAACGGGCTGTCCACCACGATGTTCCCGATCATCCGGTCCGGCCCCGCGGTGGTCCGGCTCCGGAAGATCCCGAGTCCCGGGAAATGCCGCCCGTCGGCGTCGAAGAAATCCTGGCCGAACAGCTGGTAACTCCCGCAGATCAGCAGCATCGGGACCCCGTCGGCGGATATCTTCCGCAATTCGTCGCCACGGGCGAGCAAATCCTCCGCGTTGACGGTTTGCGCGGAATTCTGGCCGCCGCCGCCGAACACCAGATCCACACTCGAGAAGTCGAAAACCTGCCCCGGTTCCACCGGTAGTACCGCAGCCTGGAATCCCCGCCATTCCAGCCGTTTCGCCAGCGTGATGACATTTCCCAGGTCCCCGTACACGTTCAGGTCCCGGGGATACAGGTGCGCGATCCGCAAGGTCTTGGTCATGCGGCGGCCTGACGGCTGTGGAGGGCCCGCCGTACCTGCAGCATCGCGGTGTAGGTCGGCAGGATGTAGCCGTCCCCGCCCGGTGGCAGGCCCGCCAGCAATCGGGAGATGCCGTCGTCGACGCTGGACGCCACCGCCGCCTCGGTCCCGGCGTAGTGCAGCCGCAACGCCATCTCGTACGCCCGTGTCCCGGCCGTGACGACCTCCGGCCGGCCGGAGGTCAGGGCTTCCAGCGGTACGTCCCACAGCCAGGACACGTCGCGGCCGTCGGCGGGAAGGTCGTTGACCGCGATCAGGACCCGCGGCTGCGCCCGCCCGATCAGGAACGTGTCCAGCACCTGGGCGAACCCGGCCGGGTTCTTGATCAGCAGCAGCCACAGCGTCCTGCCCTGTATCTCGGTCTTCTCGACCCGCCCGAACGCGGCCTCGGTCGTCCGCACCGCCTCGGCGGTCACGGCGGGATCCAGGCCCAGCCCGGTCGCCACGCTCACCGCGGCCAGCGCGTTGTAGAGGTTGTACGTCCCCGACAGTCCGAACTGCATGCGGTGCGGTACGCCGTCGGCCGACACCGTGAACTCCGTGCCGTCGAGATCCGCGTGCTCCACCGCGGTGACCGCGACGTCCGGGCGTGGCCGGGTGAGGTCGCCGTTCGGGCAGCTGTAGTGGCCGAGGTGGCTGTAGAAGATCCGGTCGAACCGCAGCCGTTCGCCGCACCGCGAGCATCGGTCCGAGTCGACGGCGGAGTGCGCGTCGGTCAGCCGGTCCGGCAACTGCTCGATCCCGAAGTAGCTGACCCGGTCCGGCCCGCGTGCCGCGGTGGCCAGGCTCGCGACGCGGGCGTCGTC
This sequence comes from Kribbella sp. NPDC051137, assembly GCF_040682535.1. Taxonomy (NCBI): domain Bacteria; kingdom Bacillati; phylum Actinomycetota; class Actinomycetes; order Propionibacteriales; family Kribbellaceae; genus Kribbella; species Kribbella sp. NPDC051137. Next base: position 20,008 of record NZ_JBFBBI010000012.1, on the reverse strand, counting down.
GGCGTTCAGGTACAGGTGGGCGTCCACGGCCGCGATGCCTTCGGCGAGCAGCGCGGCCGTGGTGTCGACCTCGCCGTACCGGTCGAGTTGGTCGCGGAACAGGTTCAGCACCACGAGGTGCCGCGGCCGGAGCTCCGGCGCGACCAGGCGCAAGCTGGCCTCGTCGACCTCGAACACCCCGATGGTCGCGCCGATCCGCCCGCGCAGGTCGGCGGCCGCGAGCAGTGCCGAGACGACGCCGCTGCGCAGGTTCGCGCCGGACTCGTTGGTGAGCACCGACTCACCCGCCCGCCGGAGCGCCGCGACCAGCAGCTTGGTGGTCGTCGTCTTTCCGTTCGTGCCGGTCACCAGAATGCAGCCGTGCGGTAATTGTCCGGCCAATTTCCGGGGCAGCTCCGGAGCTATTTTTCCGACGATCACGCCGGGGAGCGTCCGGCCGCCCCTGCCGAGGCGCCGGCTGAGCGCGGCCACGGTCCGGGCGACAGCAATCGCAGCCGTTTCTCGCATAACTGAATTCTAAGACCGGCAGTCAATTGGAACTCAGCGTCCGCTCAGCTCAGTAAATACTCAGGAAATAAGTTTCAAGGCTTCGCCGGGGCGTTCGAGGGTGGGCAGGTGCCCGGCCCACGGCAGGTGGATCCGCTCGGCGTCCGGCAGACGTTCCGCGAGGTGGTCGGCGCTGTCGGTGAAGAACTTGTAGTCGTGCCCGCCGGTGATCAGCCGCACCGGCATGGTGAGCTTCTCCGGCTCGACCGCCCATTCCTCGTTGTCGACGTCCCCGGCGGCCAGTTGTACGTCGTACGCGCGCTTCTGCATCTCCCGCAGCAGCTCGCGGGCCTCGTCGTCGGCCTCCGGGCCGATCCAGTGCCGGACGGTCAGGTCGGTCGCGCCGTCGACGTCGCCCGCGTCGAGAAGCTTTCCTTCCTCGCCCCACAGCGCGCGCAGCTCGTCGTCCGGCTCCACGTCGTCCGTCGGCGCGCAGACCAGCACCAGCCGCGCGAACAGGTCCGGCCTCCGGCTCGCCAGCTGCTGTACGACGTACCCGCCGAACGAGGCTCCGACCGCGGTCACGTCGTGCGCGCCGAGCTCCTCGAGGACCGCGAGGGCGTCGCCGGCGTCGGAGTACCGCGGTGCCGACGGCGTCTCGCCGTACCCACGGAGGTCCAGGGTGATCACCCGGTGGCTGGTCTTCAGCTCCGCGACCTGGCGCGCCCACATACGCGAATCGGCGACACCCGCGTGGACCAGCAACAAATCCGGGCCTTCCCCGGCTACTGCATGAGAAATCGTCATGGCTGCACCTTCTACGGCGCGGGCCCGCCCGGCAAACTGATTACAGACGGACGACGGTAAAGGCCTCGGCGTAGTGGTTGGCCGGGAAACCCGCCGTGGCCGCGACCTGCGCGAAGTTGGCGCGGATGCCGGTGCGGAGGCCGTCGGGGTCGCGGTGCTGGCTGGTGTGCGACATCAGCGCGGCCAGCTTCCGGTCGAACGTGTCGGTGACGTCGACGTAGTGGTTCGCGACCGGGTGGTCCATCATCCACAGCTCGCCGACGTCCCACGCCTCCTCGGCCAGGTCCGGGTACGCGTACGGGTTGCCGGCCGCCGGGTAGAACGCCCGGACGGTGGCCTCGGCGGCGGCCAGGTGGTCCGGGTGCGAGACCTGCAGGCGGTTCCACGAGCGTTCGGGGGACTGGGTGAGGATGCGCTGCGGGCGGACCGTGCGGATGACCCGGCTGATGTCGCGGACGAGCTCAGCGGTCGGTTCGACGGCGCCGTCCTGGTACCCGAGGAAGTGCAGGTCGCGGACGCCCACGTGCTGTCCCGCGGCGGTCTGCTCGGCCCGTCGTACGGCGGGGATCTCGGCCCGGTCGCGCTCGGGCTCGAAGCCGCCGGCCTGGCCGTCGGTGACGATGCAGTACTGCACCTCGATGCCGGCCTTCGTCCACAGCGCGACCGTCCCGGCGCCGCCGAAGTCGATGTCGTCAGGGTGGGCGACCACTACGAGAATCCGCTCGATCTCCGCATCAGGTCGTGGTTCAGTCACCCGCTGACCCTAGCTGCTTGCGCGGGCAGGCACAGTGGAATTCATGGAGTTCGGTGGCACCTGCGATCCACAGGACGCCGGCTTCGACCCCGACCGGCTCGCGGAGGCGGTCGGGCTGATCGAGGCGCGCGGCGGGGTCGCGCAGCTCTGCGTGGTCCGGAACGGGCGGGTCGCGGTGGACCGTGCGTTCGGGTGCTCACCGAACGCGTTGTTCTGGCTCTTCTCCGCGAGCAAGCCGTTCGTCGCGGTGGTCGTCCACCAGCTGGTCGAGTCCGGCCGGCTGCACCTCGACGACGCGGTGGCGGCGTACTGGCCGGAGTTCGCGCAGAACGGGAAGCGCGAGATCACCGTCCGGCAGATGCTGCAGCACCGGTCGGGCCTGTCGCACGCCGGCTCGTACCTCGGCGAGGCGCGGGTGATGAGCGACTGGGCGCGGTCGCTGCGGCGGATCGAGGACACCAGGCCGCGCTGGCCGCTCGGCACCGTCGCCTACAGCCCGTTGGCGTTCGGGTTCGTGCTCGCCGAGGTCGCGCGCCGCTGCAGCGGCGTCCCGATCGACGAGCTGGTACGGCGGGACGTGCTCGATCCGCTCGGGCTCGCCGACACGTACCTCGGGCTGCCTGCCGAGGAGTGGGGCCGGCACGTGCCGATCAAGGCCGGCGGTCCGGCGGGGCCGTTCTTCCAGTCGGTGCTGAACCGGCGGAGTACCCGCGAGGCCGTCGTACCGGCGGCCGGTATCTCGACGACCGCGCGCGACCTGGCGACGTTCTACCAGGGGCTGCTGCTCGGGGCGCTGCTCGACCCGGCGACGCTCGCCGTCGCGGTGGAGCCGAGCAGCGAGGGTGAGCTGGACCGGACCGTGCAGGCGCCGATCCGGTGGTCGCAGGGCTTCCAGCTCGGCGGACCGCGGTGGCTCGACGGCGCGGGTACGCCGCTCGGGTCGCTGAGCAGCCCGCGGACGTTCGGCCACAACGGCAGCAACTGCTGCATCGGCTGGGCCGACCCGGACCGCCGGATCGCGTACGCGTACCTGACGAACCGGGTCGGCCACCCGAAGGCCGACCTGCTGCACCACTCGGCCGTCGCCGACGCGGTGCTGGGCGCTGCTACCTGAGCCTCACGCGAGTGCCGCGGCCGGGAGGCGTTCGGCGATCACGTGGTCGACGATGCCGTAGGCCTTGGCGCCCTCGGCCGTCAGGACGTGGTCGCGGTCGGTGTCGTGACGGAGGCGCTCGACGGTCTGGCCGGTGTGCCGGGCGAGGATCTCCTCGACCTGGCCGCGGACCCGCACCACCTCGTCGGCCTGCAGGATCAGGTCCGGGATCGTGCCCTGGCCGCGCCCGGCCGGCTGGTGCAGGACGACCCGCGCGTGCGGCAGGATCGCCCGTCGCCCCTCGGTCCCGCCGGCCAGCAGTACCGCTCCGGCGGAGATCGCCTGCCCGACGCCGTACGTCGCGACCGGCGCCTGGATGTACCGCATGGTGTCGTAGATCGCCAGCATGGCGGACATGTCGCCGCCCTCGCAGTTGATGTAGAGGCTGATCTCCGCCTCGGGACTGTCCGTCTCCAGGTGCAGCAGCTGCGCGATGATCGCGTTCGCGACACCCGAGTCGATCGGGGTCCCGAGGTACACGATCCGCTCGGTCAGCAGATGCGAGTAGACGTCCATGATCCGCTCGCCGCGCGGGTGCGACGCGATCACGTTGGGGATGGTGTACGAGCTCATGCCGCTGCCCTCCGTGGCATCACCTGGTCGAACGACTCGACGACGTGGTCGATGAAGCCGTACTCGCGGGCCTGGTCCGCGGTGTACCAGTGGTCGTGCAGCGAGTCCTCGTGCACGGTCTCGAACGTCTGCCCGGTGTCGCCGGCGATCAGCCCGAGCACCGTGTCCCGGATGTGCCGCAGGTCGTTCGCCTGGATCTCGATCTCCACCGCGGAGCCGCCGATCCCGGCCGACCCCTGGTGCATCAGCACCCGGGCGTGCCGGAGCGCGTACCGCTTGCCCGGCGTACCGGCCGACAGCAGGAACTGCCCCGCGCTGCAGGCCAGCCCGATCGCCAAGGTCGACACGTCGCACGGCACCATGCGCATCACGTCGCGGATCGCCAGCATCGACGGCACCGAGCCGCCGGGCGAGTGGATCCAGAACGCGATGTCGGTGTCCGGGTCCTCGGCCGCCAGCATCATGATCTGCGTGGCCAGCAGGGTCCCGAGGTCGTCGTCGAGAACTCTGTCCAGTACGACGATCCGCTGCCCGAGCAACCGCTGCCGCGCGGTCTCGTTGAACAGCGGCGGTTTCATGTCTTCTGCCATGTGTCCAGCCTGGCCGGACCCGGCCCGCGGTCCCAGCTTTTCTGCTGAGGGCAACTCTGCCGACAGCGAATCGCCCGCTACAGCACGTCCGCCAGCAACTCCCCGAACCTGTCCGGGAACGCGTGCCCGAGCCCGGGGATCGGCGCGATCGTGCAGCCGAAGGCGGTCAGCGCGGCCGCCTTCTCGTCCACCACCTCGCGCAGGTCGTCGCCGGTCCCGATCCAGATGGTTGCCGGCGACAACGGGTTGGCGGCGGCGTCCGGCAGTTCCCGCAGGGCCGGCGCCAGCGCGAGCACGCCGCTCACCGGCGCCGGCGTGGCGGTGAGCGCCCAGTCGAGCGCCGCGCGACCACCGGCCGAGAACCCGGCGGCCAGCACCGGACCGTCGAGGTCGGGCAGGCCGACGAGCGCCCGGGCGATGTCGGCCGCGGCCTGGGCACGGTCGGGCCAGGTGCGGTACATCGGCGACATCCGCCGCGACGACTCCACACACACCAGCGCATATCCGTGATCCAGCACCGCGCTCCAGTCCGCCCGCGCATGCGCCGCTGTCTGCCCGGCGCCGTGCAGCGCGACCACCACGCCCCGAGGCCGGTCCGGTACGTCGACCAGCGCCGGGACGACGTCGTCCGCGGCCCGCGAGCCCGACACCGCCAGCAGCTCCTCGAACTCGGGCCGTCCGCGCAACGCCTCCAGGTCGTCGTCATCGGCCAGCACCTCGGGCGCCCACCAGGCCCCGTCCGCACTGGCCTCCCGCAGCACGCGCAGTGCCTCGTCCGCATCCCCACGCACCGCGAGCAGGCAGGCCTCCACCTGCGCGAGTTCGGCCCTCCACGGTTCGAGTCCGGTGCTCTCGGTCCGCAGCACCTCCAGCGCCTCGTCGTATGCCTCGACCTCGTACAACGCGTACACGCGGTCGCTCAGCTCGTCGTACCTGGTCACAAGATCCACGGCGAGCAACATACCTGTCGTTCCGCCGGCACCGGTTTTCGGAAACTGTCCGGGGGAGCGCCTAAGGTGTTGGGTGATGACTACGCTGTTCTCGCCTGATGAGCTTCCGGTGCCGCTGGAGGAGTCCAAGACGTCCCGTCCCGACCCGGACGAGCTGCTCGAAGGGCTGAATCCGCAGCAGCGGGCAGCCGTCGTGCACGCCGGGAAGCCGCTGCTGGTGGTCGCCGGCGCGGGGTCGGGCAAGACCCGGGTGCTGACCCGGCGGATCGCCTACCTGCTGGCGGCCCGGGACGTGCACCCCGGCGCGATCCTCGCGATCACCTTCACCAACAAGGCGGCCGCGGAGATGCGCGAGCGGGTCGTCGAGCTGGTCGGCCCGCGGGCGAAGATCATGTGGGTCTCGACGTTCCACTCGTCCTGTGTGCGGATCCTCCGCCGCGACATCAAGCGGTTCGGGATCAACTCGACGTTCTCGATCTACGACGACACGGACTCCCGGCGGCTGATGACGCTGGTCTGCCGCGAGCTCGACCTGGACGTCAAGCGGTACAACCCGCGCGCCGTGCTGAACTGGATCTCCACCCAGAAGAACGAGCTGATCGACCACGAGACGGCCGCCGCGAAGGCGGAGAACCATCTCGAGGAGACGTACGCCGAGTGCTACCGGATCTACCAGGAGCGGCTCGCCCAGGCGAACGCGCTGGACTTCGACGACCTGCTGATGACCACGGTCAACCTGCTGCAGGCGTTCCCCGAGGTCCGGGAGTACTACCGCCGCCGGTTCCGCCACGTGCTCGTCGACGAGTACCAGGACACCAACCACGCGCAGTACACGCTGATCCGCGAGCTCTGCGGCGAGGATCCGGTCGACGAGAAGAACCCGACCGCCCCGCCGGCCGAGCTGATGGTCGTGGGCGATTCGGACCAGTCGATCTACGCCTTCCGCGGGGCGACGATCCGGAACATCCTCGCCTTCGAGGAGGACTTCGCCGGCGCCGAGACGATCCTGCTGGAGCAGAACTACCGCTCCACCCAGACCATCCTGTCGGCCGCCAACGCGGTGATCGCCCGCAACGAGGGCCGGATGGCGAAGAACCTCTGGTCCGACCAGGGTGCGGGCGAGCAGATCGCGGTGTACGTCGCGGACAACGAGCACGACGAGGCCCAGTTCGTCGCCGACGAGATCGACCGGCTCGCCGACGCCGAGGGCGTGAAGCCGTCCGACGTCGCGGTGTTCTACCGGACCAACGCGCAGTCCCGGGTCTTCGAAGAGGTCTTCATCCGGACCGGCCATCCGTACAAGGTGGTCGGCGGCGTCCGGTTCTACGAGCGCAAGGAGGTCCGCGACGCGCTCGCGTACCTGCGCGTGCTGGTGAACCCGGAGGACACGGTCTCGCTGCGCCGGATCATGAACGAGCCGAAGCGCGGGATCGGCGACCGGGCCGAGGCCGCGATCGAGGCGCTCGCGCAGCGGGACCGGATCTCGTTCGCGCAGGCGATGCGCCGCGCCCACGACGCGCCCGCGATGGCGTCCCGCTCGGTCAACGCCGTACAGGCGTTCGTCGACATCCTCGACGAGCTGACCGCGATGGTGGACTCGGGCGCCCCGCCGGACGACATCCTGGACGTCGCGCTGCACCGGTCCGGGTACCACGAGGCGCTGCAGAAGTCGCCGGATCCGCAGGACGAGACCCGGCTGGAGAACCTGGACGAGTTCATCTCGGTGGCCCGCGAGTTCGTCGAGGAGCGGACCGCGGCGGGGGAGCCGGCCGATCTGCAGGCGTTCCTGGAGCGGGTCGCGCTGGTTGCGGACGCGGACCAGATCCCGGACGCGGCCACCGAGGGTGTGGTCACGCTGATGACGCTGCACACCGCGAAGGGCCTGGAGTTCCCGGTGGTGTTCCTGACCGGCATGGAGGACGGCGTCTTCCCGCACTCCCGGTCGCTGACCGACCTGAAGGAGCTCGAGGAGGAGCGCCGGCTCGCGTACGTCGGCATCACCCGGGCCCGGCAGCGGCTGGCGATCTCCCGGGCCGCGGTGCGGTCGGCGTACGGCGCCCCGCAGCACAACCCGCCGTCCCGGTTCCTGGAGGAGATCCCGGCCGAGCTGCTCGACTGGCGCCGCGACGACTCCGCGATCACCCGCTGGTCCGGCACCGGCACGGCCCGTGGCAGCGGGATCCCGAGCCGGTACGAGCCTGCCCGCAAGACGGCGTCCGACAAGCCCGTGATCAGCCTCAACCCGGGCGACCGGGTGGTGCACGACAGCTTCGGGATGGGCACCGTCGTGGTGGTCCGCGGCGAGGGCCAGCAGGCCCAGGCCGACATCGATTTCGGCTCCGAAGGCGTGAAACGTCTCTTGCTCCGCTACGCACCGGTGGAAAAGATTTGACTCATATGCGTTGCATCTGACCCGGAGATTGAGACAATCAAGGATCTTCGGCCCCTCCCGGAAGCGCGCCCCTCATGTCCAAGTCGTCGGCCGCCAACCGCCGGATCATCCTGGCGGGGGCGAATCCTGGCCTCCGGCTGTTCGACGAGCGCGGCAAGGTCACGGCGTACGCGTCGATCTGGATGGTCGACTGGTCGATCCGCGGCTCGGGGACGGCGGTGGTGCTCTGGTTCGACGGGATCGTCCGGGTGGTCTCCGAGGACGTCGACCTGGCGGCCTGGCTGGAGCGGTACTTCGTGCGCTCGTTCCTCGAGGTCCAGGGACTGCCGTGGCACGAGCCGGCCGTCGAGCGGGACCTGGTCCAGGTCTCGATGAACCTGGCCGACGGGCTGAGCGCGAAGGCCGCGGACATCCAGATCGAGATGGGCGGCGTCCTGGACCGGCGGCTGTTCGCGACCGACAACTTCCAGCTCGCCGAGGGCAACCACAGCCTCAGCCTGGTGATCGCCCCGGTGCGTTCGGCGACCGTGTCGATCGGCGGCGCCTCGGTCCCCGGGTTCGTTCAGGTCGACGGTTCACCGGACAGGCCCGGGTCGTCGGCGTTCCTCACGACGGCCGAGGTCTGGCAGCGCTGACCCACCAGTTGTCCATCCGGTCGACGGCGCGCTGATCCCCGTCGACGGCGCGCTGCAGCCGGAACAGGTACGCCGAGATCCCGGCCGCGCCCTGCATCCAGCCGACGCCCGGCGGCAGCAGCGGGTCCTCGTTCTTGTGTTCCACGAACCGCCAGTACCCGTCGGGGTAGGCGTTCCCAACCAGCGCGTCAGCCATCCGCACGGCGAACTCCAGGTCGGTCTTCTCCCCGTCGCGCAGCCACGCGTCGAGGAACGCGTCGCCGACCCCGGCCGTACCGCAGCAGCGGCCGTCGTTGTCCCAGAACCCGGGATGCAGCCGCTCGGGGATCCCGGAGTACCGGACGCTGTCCAGACACCGCCGGCGCCACCGCCACGGCGACTCACCGGCGATCGCCGGTACGCCGGCGTACTCGAGGGCACTGAACGCGAGCGCGGTACCGGCGCCGCCGTGGCACCAGTTGTACGTGTACTCGTCGCCGTGCCGCGCCGCCCACGGGATCACCCTCGGCACCCGGAAACCGCGGTCGTCGGTGGTGCCGAGGGTCACCAGGTGCTCCGCCCCACGCTGCGCCGCGTCCACCAGTTCGGCACGGCCGAGGTCGGCGCCGGCCAACGCGAGCACCGCCACGATTCCGGCGAGTCCGTGGGAGAAGTTCGGCATCTCGGTCGGCTCGTCGGAGCGGAATCGGCGCGACACGAACTGCCAGTTGAGTCCGGCCGGCACGACCTCCCGCTCGGCCAGCAGCAAGTCCGCGGCCCCGTCCGCCAGATCGCCGGCCTCGACGCCGTGACGCAGCGCCCACAGCGCGCCGAGCAGCACCGCCCCGGTCCCCAACGTGACGTCGTTCGCTACCGCCCCTGGCTCGTACCGCGGCTCGTCCAGGAAGCTCTCCGGCCAACCATCGGCGGTCTGCAGCGCGCGCAGCCGCTCCAGACAGGCTGACGTACCGGGCTGATCCAGCGCAGTGAGCACCCCGATCGAGCTGACCAGCCCGTCGAAGAACGTGGTCGCGCTCGTTGCCGGGATCGCCGTACGGATGCGGTCTCCGATCGCGTCGGCCAGGTCGTGCTCGGCCGACGTCCAAGCCCGGACGAGACGGATCTCGGCCAGTACGTGGGCCAGACCACCGATACCGCTGTGTATGCCGTTGATGTACTCGTCGGGCTTCGCGCCATCAGCGGATTCTGGGATCCACGGGCCGTCGTCGTCCCACCGGATCTGGTTGAGCACCCAGGCCCAGGACGTCTCCGCGACCTCGCCGTACCTCACGGCTTGGCGTTCCGGAGCCGGATGCCGCTCCACTCGAGCGTGCTGTCGGTCGCCGCGGCCCAGAAGGCGTGCAACCGCGGCAGCACCCGCAGCTGGATGCCCGCCTCGTCGTGCAGTTCGAACAGGTCACCGACCCGCTCGGGTGGGCCGAGCGGCCGCACCTCGGAGCTCGCTACGAAAGCGGCGTCGTGCTCGACGAAGGACCCGGCGGGCAACCTGTAGGCATAGAGGGAGACCGATCGCATCGCGTCCAGCCAGCCGTACTCGACGGCGTGGACGCGGGTCCCGGAGCCGGAGCCGATGATCCGCTCGCGGTCCTCCGTGGTGGTGTCCGGTCCGACCCAGGCCAGCGCCCGCGGGCAGTCCCGGGGGAACCAGTAGTCCGGAGCGCGGTCGTGGCCGACGGCCCAGACGTACGGCGTGACCTTCCCGTTCGTCCGCGCGACGTACGGCTTGAAGGTCGTGATCGTGGGATCTTCGGAGAAGTGCAGGACCTCACCGGCTGCCGGGCGCATGCGCCGCAGCTTAGCCGGGTCGGGTTCTCACATCGCGGTGTACGGGTTGATGCCGCAGTGGTTGCGCAGCCACGGGTCGGGGTCGACCGCGGGCCCGCCGCCCGGGTGCACCTCGAAGTGCAGGTGCGGGCCGGTGGTGTTGCCGGTCATCCCGACCGCGCCGACCTGGTCGCCCGCGTACACGGTCTCGCCGACCGACACGCTGAACTTCGACATGTGGTTGTACCAGGTGGTGGTGCCGTCCTCGTGCCGGACCTGGACCTGGCGACCGTACGGGCCGGCCCAGTCGGCGAAGATCACCACGCCCTTCATCACGGCGCCGATCCGGGTACCGATCGGGGCGGCGAAGTCGAGGCCGGTGTGATTGTGGGCCCAGCGGTTGCCGCCCTGCCCGAACGTCGCGGTGATGTGGTAGCCGGTCAGCATGATCTGACAGCGGGTCGCGGACTCGCGGGCCTTCTTCTCGGCCGCCTCGGCCTTGGCCTTCGCGAGGGCCAGCGCGTTCGCCCGCTTGGCGGTGAGGGCCTGGCTGGCGTTCAGCTTCGCGGCCCGGGCCTTGGCCAGCTGGGTCGCAGCGGACTGCTTCTTGGTGGTCGTCGTGTCGGCCAGCTGGACCCGGGAGGAGTCACGGGTGGCGAGCTGGCGCGCCTGGATGCGTGCCGTGGTGATGCCGGACAGCTGCTGCCCACCGTCCAGGCTGAGGGCCGCGAGGTTGACCGCGGAGTTCGCCTGGGTCGGTGACGCCAGTGAGCTGTGGCTGAAGCCGACAGCTCCGGCTGCCGCGGCGAGCGCGGCGGTCAGTCCGACGATCTGGGTACTGCTCGGGGTGTTACGCCTGGCGACGCGATGCTTGGCACTGTGACGTCCTGCGCCGTTCTTGCGCGCAGCGTTGCCGGGCGTGACGCGGTCTCCCGCGGCACGGTGCTGGGACACAACGTGGCCTTTCGGTCACAGGGGAGGGGAACTGTCCGCCCTCTCGAGGGGTTTATTCCCCAAGAGGACTCACAGACCATAACGGAAGGGTCACGGGGTGACAAACCCCGCCACCCACTTTTCCGCGGCTCCTTCACGAAACTTTTGCATGCGCGCCTGCACGTGCATCCGCCGCAAGCGCTCAGAACGCTTACGAGTCAGGCAGTTCTGGGTGTGTCATCAAGATCTGCCAACAATCCGGTGATCCGGTGCACGACGTCGCCGTGGAACGGCAACGACAGATGGCCGACGCCGTGCACGCGGACGTTGGTCGCCTGCAGGTCGGGGTGCCGGATCCGGGCCCGGCGCTGCGGCACGATCAACTGGTCGACGTCGCTGTAGAACGCGTGGAACCGGGTCCCGCAGTCCGGTGCCGGCTCGTCGAGTTCGGCCAGCAGGTCGCTGTCCGGCCGGATCTGCTTGACCAGCGGCCACGGCAGCAGCTTCGCGGCCATGGTGCCCTGGTGCGGCGTGCCGAGTGTGACGCAGGTGTGGACCCGGGCGTCGCCGCCCAGGCGCTGCACGTAGTACCGCGCGATCAGTCCGCCGAGGCTGTGCCCGATGACGTGGATCTGGTCCGACCCGGAGTCCTCGCAGATCGCCTCGATCTCCCGCCCCATCCGCTCGGCGGTACGGCGTACGTCCAGGGTCAGCGGCGAGTACGAGAACGTGTGGATGCTGCTGAACCCGTGCCGGACCAGGTGCCGGCGCATCAGCGCGAAGATCGTGTGGTTGTCGATGATCCCGTGCGCCAGCAGGATCGGTGTACCGGCGGCCCGGACGTCGCTGACCAGCAGGCCGCGCTGGGCGGGGCCGAGGCCGGCCAGGTTCAGCCGGGCGGGCAGCGCGGGCGCGCGACCGACCAGACCGAGCGGGTACATCGCGAGATGGGTGGTCAGCCAGGCGAGCTCGACCGCTGCGCCCTGCAGGACGCTCGGCGAGAGGGCGGAGCGGGCGCCGTACGCAAGTCCGTCCAGCGCGCCGCGGACGTCGTCCTGCCAGCTCCTCATGGGCGCGACTCCTCACCAAACCAGACCCCCCGGTGGTCCGATCACTTTCAACGGTAACCGGTTCCCGTCAGGCGTGTGGGGGAACACACGCGTCCGTGTCTTATCCGTGAGTAACGGGGCGGGTTAGCCTGCCCACATGTCTGCTACGAGCCCGTTGCGCGTTGTCGTCGCCAAGCCCGGTCTGGACGGTCACGACCGCGGTGCCAAGGTCGTCGCCCGCGCCCTGCGGGACGCCGGCATGGAGGTCATCTACACGGGGCTGCACCAGACCCCGGAGCAGATCGTCGAGACCGCGATCGCCGAGGACGCGGACGCGATCGGCCTGTCGGTGCTGTCCGGCGCCCACATGACGCTGTTCAAGCGGGTCCGTGAGTTGCTCGCCGAGCGGGAGGCGGAGGACATCGTGGTGTTCGGCGGCGGGATCATCCCGGACGCGGACCTGCAGCCGCTGGCCGAGCTCGGCGTGCACAAGATCTTCACCCCGGGCGCGACCACCACCGAGATCGTCGAGTGGGTCCGGACCAACGTCGGAGACGCCTCCGCCACGGCCTAGGGCACGTCTCGCTGTTCCGAACACTTCTGAACAGTCATCCCCGTTTCAGCAAGGTTACTAATCGGTAATACCGAATCGTTAGGAAATGCCCGGTTGTGCGGGCTTCCCAAACGCGGTCGCATACAGCCATGCGGTTGACCGTTTCAGAGACCGTCGAGCGGGCTGTGTGTGGCTCAGAACACATCGGCCTGTTCTCGGTTACTGTCCGGACAGGGTGGATCGCAGCGCGGTGGGGAACTGCGAGTCATCACCGTAGGACCAAGTGACGTCCCGAATCGGGAGAGGGCAGGTAAACGATGAGGTTTGAACGATCACATGCGCGCAGGACGGCGTTTGTTGCCGTCGCAGGCAGCCTCGCGCTGCTCGCCACCGCGTGTGGTAGCGGCGACAAGGGAAGCAGTGGCAGCGGGGGCGCTTCGACGGGGGCGCTCGAAGGTCGGGGCCCGATCACGCTTGCCACCGGCAAGGACACCTCCGGAAACCTGCAGAACCAGCTCAACGCGTGGAACGCGCAGCACCCGAACGAGAAGGTGGAGCTGAAGGAGCTGCCCGAGGACGCGGACGCGCAGCGCCAGCAGATGGTCCAGAACGCGCAGGCCAAGTCCGACGCGTACAGCGTCCTGGTGATGGACGTGGTCTGGACCTCGGAGTTCGCGGCGAACCAGTGGATCACCCAGATCCCCGAGGACAAGGTGCCGGACCTCGGCAAGCTGCTGCCGGCGACCGTGGAGACCGCGAAGTACCGCGACAAGCTGTACGCGGTCCCGATGACCTCCGACGGCGGCCTGCTGTACTACCGCAGCGACCTGCTGAAGGCGGCCGGTATCACCGAGGCGCCGAAGACCTGGGACGAGATGAAGGCCGACTGCACCAAGGTGCAGGCGACCCCGGCCGGCAAGGGCATCGGCTGCTACGCGGGCCAGTTCGAGAAGTACGAGGGCCTGACGGTGAACTTCTCCGAGGCGGTCAACTCCGCCGGCGGTGACATCGTCGACAAGGACGGCAAGCCGAACGTCAACACCCCGGAGGCCAAGGCCGGCCTCACCGAGCTGGTCAACGACTTCAAGACCGGCGTGATCCCGAAGGAAGCGATCACCTACAAGGAGGAGGAGAGCCGCCGCGCCTTCCAGGACGGCAAGCTGCTCTTCCTGCGCAACTGGCCGTACGTGTACGCGCTGGCGAACAAGACCGACGGCTCGTCGAAGATCGCCGGCAAGTTCGCGGTCGCGCCGCTGCCGGGCAAGACCGGCCCGGGTGTCTCCTCGCTCGGCGGTCACGACTACGCGATCAGCTCGTACGCCAAGAACAAGGCGACCGCGATCGACTTCATCAACTTCATGGCGAGCGAGGCCCGTCAGAAGGCGAACATCGAGAAGACGTCGCAGGCGCCGACCTGGGCCTCGCTGTACGACGACCCGACGCTGAACAAGCAGTTCCCGTACCTGGCCCCGCTGAAGGCCTCGATCCAGAACGCGAAGCCGCGTCCGCGGGTCGTCAAGTACGGCGACGTCACCGCGGCCATCCAGGCGGCGGCGTACGACGCGCTGAGTCAGAAGACCGCGCCGGACAAGGCGCTGGCAGATCTGCAGACCAAGCTGCAGTCGCTCATCACGAACTGATCGTCGTGCCGGGGCCGGTGGGTGGAGCTGTCGTGACCACGCACCGGCCCCGGCCCGTCCCTGCCCGGGTGGTTCCCGGGGAACAAAGGAGTCTCAGGTGACTGTAAGCGCGCCGGTCGCGGAACGACCGGCCAAGAAACCGAAGCGTCAGCAGCGCTTCGACGAGGGCACCGGCCGGCTGGCCGCGATCCTGCTCTCCCCGACGCTGATCGTGCTGGCGCTGGTCGTGCTGTTCCCGATCATCTCGGCGCTCCGGGAGTCGCTGTACCAGAGCGGCCAGCACCTGGACGCGAACGGGTTCGTGGTCCAGGGGTCGCAGTGGGTCGGCCTGAAGAACTACGCGGACATCTTCCGCGGCGACACCGGGCACCGGTTCTGGAACGCCTTCTACAACACGACGTTCTTCACCGTGGTCTGCGTCGTACTGGAGACCGTCCTCGGCGTCGCGATGGCGCTGATCATGCACAAGGCGTTCAAGGGCCGGGGCATCGTCCGGGCCAGCATCCTGGTCCCGTGGGCGATCCCGACCGTCATCTCGGCGCTGCTGTGGAAGTGGGTCTTCCAGGCCGACGGCGTCGCCAACGCCCTGCTCGGCACCCAGGTGCTGTGGTCGACCGAGGGCTGGCAGTCCAAGCTCTCGGTGGTGATCGCGGACACCTGGAAGACCGCACCGTTCATCGGCCTTCTGGTCCTGGCCGGGCTGCAGACCATCCCGGCCGAGGTCTACGAGGCCGCCAAGGTGGACGGGGCGAACGCGTGGCAGACCTTCGTGCGGATCACGCTGCCGCTGGTGAAGCCGGCACTGCTGGTGGCGGTGCTGTTCCGGATCCTCGACACGCTGCGGATCTTCGACCTGCCGTTCGTGCTGGTCGGCGCGCACAAGGACTCGGTCGAGACGCTCTCGATGCTGGCGTACGACGAGGCGTTCAACGTCAGATACGGACCGGCGGCGGCGTACGCGACGGTGCTGTTCCTGTACGTCGCGGTGGTCGCCTACATGTTCGTGAAGATCCTCGGCGCCGACGTGATCGGTGAGGCGCGGGCGAAGAAGCCGGGCGGTCGACGGAAGAAGAACGGTGGCGCGGGTGCCGTGGCCGGGTCGGCCGCCGTCACGCTCAATGCCGCGTCCGGTTCAGGGAGGGCTGTCTGATGGCGAGCGAAATCCCGCAGGTGCGGGCCGGCGAGAACCCGTTCGTGAAGCGGTGGCTGCCGCTGCTCGGCGTCGCGATCATCGTGGTCTACTGCCTGGCGCCGTTCTACTGGATGGTGGTCTCGGCGTTCCGCCGGCCGTCCGACCAGTTCTCGAACGCGCCGATCCCGATGCCGTTCTCGTTCCAGAACTTCAAGGACGTGTTCAGCGGCTCGAACGGTTTCGGCCGGGGCCTGCTGAACAGCCTGATCGTGGCCGGGTCGGTGACGATCCTGACGCTGATCATCGGCATGATCGCGGCGTACACGCTGGCCCGGCTGGACTTCAAGGGCAAGAACATCGTGCTGGCGATCATCATCACCACGTCGATGTTCCCGGGCATCTCGCTCGTCGTACCGCTGCTGAAGCTGTTCGTGAACATTTCCTGGATCAACACCTACCAGGCGATGATCGTGCCCAGCCTGTCGTTCGCGCTGCCGCTGGCGGTGTGGAACCTGACCGCGTTCTTCCGGCAGATGCCGCAGGAGCTCGAGCAGGCGGCGATGGTGGACGGCTGTACGCCGGCCCAGGCGTTCCGCAAGGTGATCATCCCGCTCGCGGCACCGGGGGTGTTCACCACCGCGATCATCACGTTCATCGCGGCCTGGAACGAGTTCCTGATCGCGCTGAGCATGACCAACAAGAAGTCGATCCAGACCGCGAACGTGATCATCTCGCAGTTCACCGGCACCACCGGCCGGGACCAGCCGTTCGGCAGCCAGATGGCCGCCGGTGTGGTGGTCACGATCCCGCTGGTGATCGCCGTACTGCTGTTCCAGCGCCGCATCGTCGCCGGTCTGACGGCGGGCGGCGTGAAGTGAGCCTGTTCCGCCGCGAACAGGACCGCCGGGACCGGGAAGACCGGGCCCGCCGGGACCGCGAGGACCGGGACCGGCGCGATCGCGAGGACCGCGACCGCCGGGACCGGGACGACCGGGACCGGCGGGACCGCGAGGACCGCGACCGCTGAAACGAACCGGCCGGAGCCATCGGGCTCCGGCCGGTTCGTTTGCGGACCTGGTCCGGTATCAGAGGCTGAGCCAAGCGGTGGTGTCCGGTGGGAGCACGTTGCCGGTGAGCGGCTCGCTGGCGAGCAGGACCTCACGGTGTCCGGGCAGCGGGACCGGGGCGTCCGTCACGTTGACCACGCAGCGGAAGCCGGGGTCGCGGGTGAACGACAGCACGCCTTCGGGGGCGTCCGTGTCCCAGGTCAGCCGGCCTTCGCCGAGGGCCGGGTGGTCGCGGCGGATCCGGAGCGCCGCCTTGTAGAGGTTCAGGTGGCTGCCCGGGTCGCCCGTCTGCGCGTCGGCTGTCAGCGGCGCCCAGTCCGACGGCTGCGGAAGCCACGGCTGCCCTGTGCCGGGACCGAAGCCGTACGGCGGTTCCGCGCCGGACCACGGGATCGGCACCCGGCAGCCGTCACGGCCGCGGACGGTGTGACCGGAGCGCTCCCACGTCGGGTCGTCGAGCTTGTCCTCCGGCAGGTCCTCGACCTCGGGCAGGCCGAGCTCGTCGCCCTGGTAGATGTACGCGCCACCCGGCAGCGCCAGCTCCAGCAGCGCCGCGGCCCGGGCCCGGCGCAGACCGAGCGCGAGATCCGTGGGTACGACGCCCGCGCCCTCCAGCGCGTCCGGCAACGCCCGCCCGTACCGCGTGCGATGCCGGATCGTGTCGTGGTTGCTCAGCACCCACGTCGCCGGCGCCCCGACCGCCCACAGGTTGTCGGTGGTGTGGTCGATGACCTCGCGCAGCTCCTTCGCGTCCCACTTCGCCCGCAGCGCGTCGAAGTTGAACGCCGAGTGCAGCTCGTTCGGCCGCACGTACTGCGCGAGCCGCTCGGCCGGCGACAGCCACGCCTCGGCCACGAACACCCGCGGCCCCTGCGGCGTGTCGGCGTACTCGTCGGCGATCGCCCGCCAGCGCTGGTGGATCGTGTGCACGCCCGGCTGGTCGTAGAACGGGTGGCCGACGTACTTCTCGTGGGTCGGCTCGCCGTTGTGCGACAGCTCCACGTCGGGCATCGCGGGATCCTTCGCCATCGAGTCGGCGACGTCGATCCGGAACCCGTCGACGCCGCGGTCGAACCAGAACCGCAGGATCGCGTCGAACTCCTCGATCACCTTCGGGTGGTCCCAGTTCCAGTCCGGCTGGGAGATGTCGAACAGGTGCAGGTACCACTGCCCGTCGTCGATCTGTTGCCAGGCGGGCCCTCCGAACGCGGCCGGCCAGTTCGTCGGCGGCTTGCCGTCCGCGGTGTCGCGGAACCAGAACAGGTCGCGCTCCGGCGAACCCTTTCCGGCGGCCAGCGCGGCCTTGAACCACGGGTGCTCCCAGGAGCAGTGGTTCGGCACCAGGTCGATCAGGATCCGCAGGCCGAGCGCGTGCGCCTCGGCGATCAGCGCGTCGGCGTCGGCGAGCGTGCCGAACTCCGGGTTGATGTCGCGGTAGTCGGCCACGTCGTACCCGCCGTCGAGCAGCGGGGACGGGTACCAGGGGCTGATCCAGAGCGCGTCGACGCCGAGGTCGGCGAGGTACGGCAGCCGGGCGCGGATGCCGTTCACGTCGCCGGTGCCGTCACCGTCCGCGTCGGCGAACGAACGGGGGTACACCTGGTAAACGACGGCACTACGCCACCAGTCGTCAGCTGGTCTGGTTTCAGGATCGGTCATGCGAACAAGCCTCGCACGGCGGCGCGAGCGCCTGTGACGGTCGTCTCAGCGAGTACCCCGGCTGTTGCTCGCGGCACAAGGGTGGCTAGTGTCAGGAATCCGTACAGGCGAGAGAGGGACCACACTCGTGGATCTGATGGAATTCCAGGCGAAGACGGTCTTCGCCAAGCACGGGGTGCGGACGACCGTGGGTGAGGTCGTCACGACTCCGGAGGAAGCGCGCGCGGCAGCCGAGAAGATCGGCGGCCGGGTGGTCGTGAAGGCCCAGGTCAAGACCGGCGGCCGCGGCAAGGCAGGCGGCGTCAAGCTGGCCTCGAGCCCGGACGAGGCAGAGGAGAAGGCCCGCGAGATCCTCGGGCTGGACATCAAGGGTCACGTCGTCAAGATCCTGAACATCGTCCCGGCCGCGGCGATCGCCGAGGAGTACTACTTCTCGTTCCTGGTCGACCGGGCGAACCGCAACTACCTGTGCATCGCCTCCGCCGCCGGCGGCATGGAGATCGAGGAGGTCGCGCACACCAACCCGGAGGCGGTCGCGCAGATCTCGATCGACCCGGCCAAGGGTGTGGACGAGGCCAAGGCACGGGAGATCGCCACCGCGGCGAAGTACCCGGCCGACGTGATCGACGCCGTCGTACCGGAGATCGTCAAGCTGTACGAGGTGTTCATCGCCGAGGACGCGTCGCTGGTCGAGGTGAACCCGCTGGTCAAGCTCGAGGACGGCAACGTCGAGGCGCTGGACGGCAAGGTCACCCTGGACGAGAACGCGGACTTCCGGCACCCGGACCACGCCGAGTTCGAGGACGTCTCGGCGGCCGACCCGCTGGAGGCGGCGGCCAAGGCCAAGGGCCTGAACTACGTGAAGCTCGACGGTTCGGTCGGCATCATCGGCAACGGCGCGGGTCTGGTCATGTCGACCCTGGACGTCGTCGCGTACGCCGGTGAGGAGTTCGGTGGCCAGAAGCCGGCCAACTTCCTCGACATCGGCGGTGGCGCTTCGGCCGAGGTGATGGCCAACGGGCTGGAGATCATCATCTCCGACCAGCAGGTGAAGAGCGTGTTCGTGAACGTCTTCGGCGGCATCACCGCCTGCGACGCGGTCGCGAACGGCATCGTCCAGGCGTTCGAGCTGCTGGCCTCCCGCGGCGAGCACGTCACCAAGCCGCTGGTCGTCCGGTTGGACGGCAACAACGCCGAGGAGGGCCGCCGGATCCTCGACGAGGCGGGCCTCGCCGGTCTGGAGCGGGTCGACACGATGGACGGCGCCGCCAAGCGCGCCGCCGAGCTGGCTGCGAAGTAAGGGATCGCCGAACAATGTCTATCTTCCTGACCAAGGACAGCAAGGTCATCGTCCAGGGCATGACCGGCTCCGAGGGCACCAAGCACACCACCCGGATGCTCGCCTCCGGCACCAACATCGTCGGCGGCGTGAACCCGCGCAAGGCGGGCCAGAGCCAGGACTTCGACGGCAAGTCGGTCCCGGTGTTCGGCACCGTCGCGGACGCGGTCAAGGAGACCGGCGCGAACGTGTCGGTCATCTTCGTCCCGCCGAAGTTCACCAAGGACGCCGTACTGGAGGCCGTCGAGGCCGAGGTGCCGCTGGTCGTGGTGATCACCGAGGGCGTGCCGGTGCACGACACCGCGGCGTTCTTCGCCGCGGCGCAGGCGTCCGGCAAGACCCGGATCATCGGCCCGAACTGCCCCGGCATCATCACGCCGGGCGAGTCGAACGCCGGCATCATCCCGGCCAGCATCGCCGGCCAGGGCCGGATCGGCCTGGTCAGCAAGTCCGGCACGCTGACGTACCAGATGATGTACGAGCTGCAGGACTTCGGGTTCTCGACGGCGATCGGGATCGGTGGTGACCCGAT
>NZ_JBFBBI010000011.1:0-49894 GCF_040682535.1 Kribbella sp. NPDC051137 | reverse complement strand
CGCCGTCGCCGAGTACGTCGACTGGTTCAACCACCGACGACTCCACGGCGAGATCGGACACGCCCCACCAGCCGAGTTCGAAACCAACCACTGGGCCGACATCACAACCGGGCACTACCCTGAAACACCCGTCCTCACCAAGGCCGGATCAAAGTAATCGAGTCTCCACGAAACCCGGGGCGATTCATTCCTTCATGATCGGCTCGAGTTGTCGGCAGGTTGCCGAGGTGATTCGGGTGTTCCGGATTGTGAAGTCGAAGGAAGCGCGGAAGGTTTGGCCTCCGTTGGGGGTCACCTGGACCAAGAGCCGTTGGCCATCGGGGGCCGCGCTCGTACTCACGCACGTGCATGACAGGCGGACCGGCGGGGCCGGCGTTCTGGCTTCGGGCGTACGGCGTTGTCGCTGTGCTGGTGCTCATTCTGATTGCATTGGCAGTCCATCTCTCCCGCGGAACGAAGGTTGAACGACATGGCATGGAATCTCGAGGACCTGCAGGCGATCGGTGAGTCGGAGGAGCTGCAGATCAGCAGCTACCGGCGTGACGGGTCGCTGCGTCGCTGGACGACGATCTGGGTGGTGCGGGTGGCCGATGAGCTGTACGTCCGCTCCGCCTATGGGCCGGACGGCGCGTGGTACCGCAATGCGATGCGGACGCGGCGGGCGCGTGTCCGCGTCGGGGGCATCGAGAGCGACGTGACGCTGGAGCAGGTGCCGGATCAGGACATGAACGCGCGGGTCGAGACCGCCTACCGGGAGAAGTACCGGAGCCAGCCGGGTGCGCTGCGTCCGATGGTGACCTCGCCGGCCTCGGAGACGACCGTTCGGCTCGGCGTAGTGTGAAGCAATCGGATCGGAGGGCGGTATGCGTGCGGGGATGATCGTTTGGGTCGAGATTCCGGTGCGGGATCTGCAGCGTTCGGCGGATTTCTATACCGAGCTGTTCGGGTGGTCGTTCGAACCGGATGAGGAACGGAACCGGTGGATCTTCGCTCCGCCCGGCGGCGGCACGATGGGCGCGATAACTACCGGGCGGATGGCGAGTCCTGGGGGAGTGCGGTTCGGCGTCGCCGTCGATGATCTGCGGGTGACGAGCGACGCCGCCATCCGGTTGGGTGGCGGACCGAGTGGCCAGACCGTCCAGAGCGAGGTCGGCCGCGGCGCAGACGTCATCGATCCGGACGGCAATCACTTCTGGGTGTATGAGCTCAAGCTCGACGGACGGACACCCGAAGCCACGCAGTGACGCTGTCAGGCGGACTGTTCGGTGTCCCAGAGGCCGCGGCCGTTCAGGGTCTCGATCAGGTGGTCGGCGCTGCCGAGGATGTGCGCCTCCATCAGCGCGCGCGCTGTACGGACCGAGCGCTTCTTCATCGCCTCGACGATCTGCGGGTGCTCGCTGTGGGTGGCGGCGACCTGGCCGTCGATGGTGGCGTAGAAGGAGGACGGGAGCTGGCTGACGACCGTCTGGAGGATCAACGCCAGGCGGCGCGACCCGGCCGCGCGGTTGATCACCGCGTGGAACTCCGAGCCGAGGTCCGCGATCCGGTCCTTGTCGCGGGCCTTCACCGCGCGCTTGAACTCGGCGGTCAACTCTTCGAGCTTGGCGATCTGCTCGGGGCTGATCTGCTTGGCGGCCCGTGCGGCGAGCTCGCCGGCGATCTTGGACTGCGCCCAGAAGATGTCCCGGACGTCCTCGGGGCTGAACGACGCCACCATGAAGCCGCGCCGGGGGACCAGCTCGACGAATCCTTCGCTGCGCAGCGTCAGCAGGCCCTCGCGAACCGGGGTGTTGCTGACCCCGACCGCCTCGGCGATCGGCTCCAGCCGAAGGAACATGCCGGGGCGGAACTCGCCGGACAGGATCTGCTCGCGGACGTAGGCGGCGACCTCGTCCGGCAGCCCTTGCTTGACGCTGCCCCTTGTGGCCACTCGGCATCACCGTTCCATCTGAACCAGACATAATATTTCGAACGCAAACCATCATATACCGTTCGAGTCCGGGTTCGGTTGATGCCGCAGGGCCGGTCATCCGGGCTGGTCGAAGGCCTCCGTCGACGAGTCGACCACCGCACCGCCGCCGTCGGCCACCAAGGTATGGCCGGTGACCATGGACGCGTCCGACGACGTGAGGAAGGCGCACACCGCGGCGATCTCCGCCGGGTCGGCGACCCGCCGCAGCGGGATGTGAGCTGTCGCTGCGCGGTACGCGTCCTCCAGTGTCAAACCGTCGCGCTCGGCCAGGTACTTCATCGCGTCCTCGCCGAGCTGGGTACGGATCCACCCGGGGCTGACCGCGTTCACCCGGACGCCGCGCGGACCGTACTCACGGGCGAGCCAGCGCGTCAGTCCGATGATGCCGGTCTTCGCCGCGGTGTACCCGGCGGCGCCGGACGGTCCCGCGAACAGGCCCGCGGACGACGACACCAGCACGATCGAGCCCTTCGATTGCACCAGATGCGGCAGCGACTCGGCCGCCAGGTAGAACGCGCCATTGAGGTTCACGTCGAGGCTGCGGGTCCAGTTGTCGTGCGACTTGGGGCTGGTGCTCGAGCTGATCTGCGCACCCTGAGCGGCGATGACCGCGTCCACGCCGCCGAATTCCTCGACCGTGCGTTCGACTACGTCGTGCAAGGCCTCGCGGCTGGTTCCGTCGGCCGGCAGGGCGAGGCCGTTCACCTCCTTGGCGACGACCTCGAGCCCCTCGGCGTTGATATCGGTCAGTGCGACCCGCGCGCCGTCGGCGGCGAAGCGCCTGGCGGTGGCTGCGCCGAGGCCGCCGGCCGCTCCGCTGATCAGCACTCGTCCGGGTCGCGCGATAGTGGTGGACATACGACGAGCGTAGGCTTCGAGCGGCCGTTGGCAAGTGGGCAGTAGGAATTGTGAGATAAAATATATTCCATATTGTGCCGTCATGTGAGGTGGCCTACTCTCGCTACCGGAGAGGGGAGTCGTCATGGGCGTGAGTATGTTGTGGGTCAGCGACTCGATCGCCGGGCAGGCGCCGCCGGTGCCGGTGGACCAGCCGGCCGTGGCGATCGGCGCAGAGACCCCGTTGACGTGGGCCGAGTTCCGGGACCGCGAGATCGCGTACGCGTCCGCGCTGCAACGGGCCGGCGTCCGGCCGGGTGACCGGGTCGGCATGCTGCTGAAGAACTCGGTCGACTACATGATCGCGATTTTCGCGATCGCCCGCGTCGGCGCGATCGCCGTCCGGCTGAACTGGCGGTTGATGCCCAACGAGCTGAAGTTCATCCTGAACGACTCCGGTACGACGCTCCTGCTGCTCGACCACGACCTCGCCGGCAAGGTCGCGGACATCCGCGCGGACCTCCCGGTACGGACGTACGTCGTACGCGGCGACGCCACGCTCGATTGGGCCCAGCCGTTCGAGGATTTCGTGGCCGGCCCACTGAGCATGGAGTTCCCGGAGTTGAATCTCGACGACCCCGCCTGCCTGATGTACACCTCAGGCACGACGGGACTGCCGAAAGGCGCGATCTGGACGCACGGCAACAATCTCTGGTTCGGCGCGATCCAGTCGCTGCGGTGGAAGTTCGACTCGTCGACGGTGGCGATGACCTCGGGGCCGCTGTTCCACGCCGGGGGCTGGGAGGCGCTGCTGCTGTCCGCGATCACGAGTCACGGCACGGCGATCACGTACCCGTCCGGATCGTTCGACCTGCTCGAGTACCTCGCGGCCTGCCGCACGCAGCAGGTCACCGACATCCTGATCTATTCGTTCATGGTGCCGGAGTTCATCCGCCGCCCGGACTGTGCCGAGCTGATTCCCCCGACGCTGCGGCGGATCGTCTGCGGCGGCGACACGCTGATGCCGTGGGTGTACGACGAGTTCGCGAAGAAGCTGCCGCACATCGAGTTGGTGCAGGTCTACGGGCTGACCGAGGGCGGTGCGATCACCTGCTGCCTGGACGGCAAGGACGCGGACCGCGCGGGGTCGGTGGGCCGGACGATGCCGTTCACCGACGTCCGGATCGTCACCGGCGAGGGCAAGGACGCGCCGGTCGGCGAGGTCGCTGAGCTCTATGTGCGCAGCCCTGCGGTAAGCCCCGGCTACTGGCACCGGGACGAGGCCAACGCCGAGACGTTCGTGGATGGCTGGTGCCGTACGGGCGACCTGGCGAGCGTCGACTCCGAGGGCTTCATCACGCTGGGCGGCCGGGCCAAGGACATGATCCGCAGCGGCGGGGAGAACATCTACCCGGCTGAGATCGAGGCCGTGATCACGACCGCGCCGGGGGTGGCCGACGCCGCCGTGGTCGGTGTACCGGACCCGAGGTACAACGAGGTCGGTTGTGCGGTGCTGGTGGCGATGGACGGGCAACAGGTCGATGTCGATGCGGTCCGCGCGTTCTGCGTCGCGCGGCTGGCGAAGTACAAGGTCCCGAAGTACCTGGTCGTCGTCGACGAACTGCCCCGAACGGCGTCGGGGAAGATCAAGAAGTTCGAGCTCCGCGAGAAGTATCGCGACTTGGGTGAGCCGGCGTCCTAAAGGGCCTCGACCAGTCGGGGCCGGGCTTCCCAGGGCACCAGGTGGCCGGTGCGGGGCAGCTCGACGTGGGTGGCGCCTCGGATCAGCTCGACGATGCGGCGACCGTTCTCGACCGGGACGATCGGGTCGTCCTGGCCGCTGAAGACGACCGTCGGCGCGCCTACTGCGGTGAGCCGGCGTGGGTCGTGCCAGGCCAGGATCGCGCGGGACTGCTGCAGGGCGCCGCCGCGAGTGGTGACGCGCCGGAGCACCTGCGCGCCGATCTCGTCCTTCAGTTCGTCATCGGCTGTGAAGTGCGGACTCGCGACCGCAAGGATCGCGTCGGCGACTGCGAGGCGATAGTCACGGTCGAACTCCCGGTCGTCGTCGAACGGTCCGAGTCCGAGGCGCAGCAACGACACGACGTCGCCCGGCGGAACCTGCGCCGGGGGAGGCGGGATCGTTGCCATCAGCACCATCTTGTCGACGGCCTCGGGATGCCGTACGGCGAGTTCCTGGGCGACGATGCCGCCCATCGAGTAGCCCGCGACGACGGCGCTCGCGTGACCGCACGCGCGCATCGCCTCGTACGCGTCGTCGGCCATCATGGCGACGGTGAACGGACCGTGCGTGCGCCTGGACCAGCCCGTGCCGCGGTTGTCCATCCGGATCACCTGGTACCGGCGCTCGAGCTCCGTGACGAGGGCGGTCGGCCACAGCAGACCGCTTGCGCCGAAGCCGTTGATCAACAGCAGAGCGGGTCCTCGCCCACCGACGTGAAAGTGCGCCCGCGGCTGACGGTATCGGCCTCGGGCCCATTGTTCGCCTTGGATCGCGAGTTGATGGCTGACCCTGATCGACGAGGTGAGTAGCGGGTTCCGTCCTGCTGCGGACGCGGCCGAGTTGAGGATTCGATGGAGGATCATCGGGAATCGTCGTCGAGGAACTCGCTGATGATGCGCCCGGCCGTCGCGGCCTCGTCGAACAGCAGCAGGTGCCCGGCATCCGCGACGAGCTCGAGTCGGGCATTCGGGATCCGCCACGCCATCAGCCGTGCGTTCAGTTGCGGTACGACGGGATCCGCGGCACCGTGCAGGACGAGTGTCCGGCAGCGCAGCCGGCCGAGCCACAGCCAACTGCTCCATCCGATCAGCGACAACTGCTGGTAGTAGTACCCGCGCGTCGACGGCGGATGACTTTCACGGGTCCCGAGCAGATTCGCCAGCAGCTCCGGTTCGCGCGCGGATCGCCCGCCGGCCAGCCGGGCCATGTCGCGCACCATCACTGCGCGGTCGCGGAACCGCGCCGTGCTGAGCAGAGTGCGGTGCGCCTTCAGTGGGACCGGTAGGGCACCGAGGCCGAACATCGTCGCGGTCAGGATCAGCTTCCGTACCGTTGCGGGATGCCGCCGCGCGAGTTCCTGCGCGATCGTCCCGCCGTGCGAGTACCCGAGTACGTCGACCGTCCCGACGCCGAGCTCGCCGACCACCTCGGCGATCACGTCGGCCAGCGCCGGCACCAGGATCGGAAGCGTCGGCGTCGACGAGCGGCCGGCTCCCGGGCTGTCGACCATGATGACGTCGCGCTCGGGCAACTGCTCCAGCAGCGGATCCCATGAGGTCAGTGAGCCGCCGAGACCGTTGATCAGCAGCAAGGGCGGCGTGTGCGGCCCCGGCCGCCGCCGGGTGCAGATCTCCAACCCTCGTACCTCGACCGCACGATCGGAGGGCAGATGATCGGTCATGGCGGCATCCTTCCAGAAAATAAAAAGTATTGTACATGTAACGTCCGGCGTCGGCAGCGAGTGACGGGTCGGGGTAGCCGGTCTGATCGGTGCGGTCCGCGGCCACCTGATGGCCGCGAACTACACCGCCCGCTCTCCCTCGTGATGACGCCTCTCGTCGTCGCGGCCGATCCCGGCCACAACGTGGCTGGCACATTCCTCGTCGACATACCGGTCGGCTACCTGATCTCGCTGCTCGTCGGTTACGGGGTCTGGCGCCGGGTGCGCTGGACCGAGTAGGTCTTGCCGTTGGCGCCTAGCTTCCAAACCGTGCGGTCGCCGGCTGGGCGGGGAAGGCCCGCGTCGCGCAGCGGTCCGATCCGTGGGCGAGACCATGCGGTCAGAGGGATCTCGAGAGACTGCACGTACGCCGGGCGTTGTTCGGGAGGCAACGTGCTGACGGCGCGACCGAGGTCGGCCGCGGACACGCGAGCCCCGGGCAGAGGTGTGATCGCGCCGACGATCTCGCCGCTGCCGACACCGTACGCCGCGGCGAGCCCGACGGACGGGATCGCCTCGAGCGCCTGGCTGACGACCGACGGGGGTACCGGGCCGGACGGCGTCTGGATCAACGTGCTCGCATGTCCCATCGGCCAGAGGTCACCGTCCGCGTCCCGGGTGAACAGGTCCCCGGTCGCCAGCCACGAATCCCCAGGCTCGAACACACTGCGCAGCGGTACGGCGTTGCGCCGTACCGACCCGTCGCCGCGAACGATCAGCATGCCGACCGCCCCGGGCCTCGTCTCGCGCGCGTATCCATCGGAATCGATCACCAGGCGCTGGGATGCGAGCCCGTACTCGACCACCCGGACCTCCGGTGTCCCTGGCAACGGCCGGCCGACGGAGCCGACCTTCGTCCCGGTGCGGTTGGCGAGGATCGCGTCGCCCTCGGCGGACGCGTACACCTCGACGATGCGGACGCCGGGGAAGCGTTCGGCGACCCGGCTCCACAGCCCACCCGGCATTCCCGATCCCATGAAGACGCGGACCGGATGGTTGCGCTCGCCCGGAGACGGAGGAGCGTCGACGATCGGCTGGAGCGAGGTCCAGGTGTACGAGACGTGCGTCGCGCCGTACCGCCGTACTTCCTCCCAGAAGGCACCTTCGCCGGCCAGGGCGAGCCGGGCGCCCGAGGCGATCGCGCCCGCCATCGCATGCAGGATCGCGGACGAGTGGTAGAGCGGCGTCACCGAGTAGACCGTGTCGCTCGCGGTCAGTCCGGCCGCCTGCGCCGCGCCGAGTGCGGACAGCGCCCACCGCCGGTTGGTGATCAGGATGTCCCTGGTCGCCGCACCGTCGCCGGTGAACAGGACGAACGCGATGTCGGACGCGGTCCGTGGGTTCGCGCGGTACCAGCGCGGCACCCGAACCTGGGCAGGATCGATCCGCTCCATGTCGATCACGTGCGCAGGCAGCTCCCGATCCTCGCCGCCGACACCGAGGACGCACCACGTGACACCGGGGAGTGCCTGGTCGCGGGCGTTCGACGGATCGGAGATCAGCCAGCCGATCTGACCGAGCCGGACCTCCGTTTCCAGGTCGCCCTCGGGTCGCAGCAGTACGGCGGTGGCGCCGAGCCGGCTGATCGCGGCCAGGGTGCTGAACGCGGACGGGCGGGAGTTCATCAGGACGCCGATCCGCATGCCCTGGCGCATCCCGAGGCTGAGCATCCCGTTCACGATGCTGTCCACGCGGTACTTGAATTCGCCGTGCCGGATCACCCGGTCGCCGAACGCGTACACCACGCTCTCGGGAGCACGCTTGGCGGCCTCGTCGAGCAGCAGGCCCAGCGAGATCTGGGTGCCGGGCTTCAGGTCGCCGAGGTCCCGCAGCCGCGGCAGGTGATCGACGCCGGCCCGGGCCACCGCCTGCGCGCTCTTGATCGCCTCCGACGCGGTCGAGACCGTTCGGGCCCCGACCGTGACGCCCGTGTCGGCGGTCCAGCCGATCACCTTGCGCACCGTGCTCGGCTCGACCGGGCCGGGATCCTCGATCAGCTCGGCCGGCACGATCGCCTCCGGGCGTTCGTCAAGCCCGGCGCGCCACCTGATCCAGCCCGCGACGGTCGGCCAGGTGATCCGGCGGGCGGTGTTGCCGCCGATGATGCCGAAGTGGCCGATCGGCAAGGTCAGTTCGTAGACGTCGGCGCGGGGTGCGGCCCGGCGGATCCCGCGCACCGACTGCGGGGTACCGAGGAGGTCCTTGGTGCCGACCACGGTCAGGATCGGTACGTCGATGTCGGCCAGTGAGACCGAGCGGTCGCGGAACACGAATCCGCCTTCGAGCATCCGGTTCTGCACCAGGAACTGCTCGAGCAGCTCGGCGAACGCCGGCCCGCTGTACGACGTCCAGCCCTGCCCCTCGAGGTACTGTCGCCGGCGCTCGTGGGGAAGCAGCCGCTCCCGGTCGTGCAGATTCAGGTAGTACTGTGCCTTGCCCTTCACGACGCCGACGGGCGTCATCATCTGCGTGCCGCCACGCATCGCCCAACCCGGGATCGAGATCCGCCGGGCGAGTCCGGACCAGAGCCAGACGCGGGCGAGGGTGGCCGCGGTCTCCGGCGCCATCGGTACGCCGAGCGGCGCCCGGGTGTCGACCGGTGAGCCGAAGGTGATCAACGAGTCGATGCCGTCGCCGCGCCGGTACGCCGCGACCTGGTAGCTGAACATCCCGCCCTGCGACTGCCCGCCGAGAACGACGTCCCGGCCGGTGTGTGCGCGCACCTCGTCGACCGCGTCGCTCACAGCGAGCGCGTGGTCGGTGAGCGTACGCTCCAGCCCGCCCGGCTCGTGCTCGGGCCGGCCGAAGTCGATCGTCCAGACGTCGATGTCCTGCGCGTGCAGCGCAGCCACCGCACTGGTCCGCGGGTCGATGTCCCACAGGTCGCCGGTGATCATCAGCGGGTGGACCAGCAGGACCACCGGCGCGTCCGCGGGCAGGTCGTCGGGGAAGTAGCGGCGCAGCTTGCAGATCCGGTTGCTGCTCACCACCTTGTACGGCGAGTAATCGTCGCCGGTCTCGAAGCCGCCGTGCCGCAGCACCTCGACGGCGTTGACGGCGGTCGCGCCGACCCGGCGGAGCAGGTCCGGTCCGAGCGGCACCTTGGGAAACATCTGCATGGCGGCCTCCACCCCTGGGATAACAAAACATCATATATTGCCGAGGCCTTGCCGGGCATCCTCGCGTATGACATATTTTATAAAAGTTGTGGTGACCTGGAGCACAGGGAGGCGTTCCGTGATCACGGACCCAGGATGGATCGTCGGGATCGACGTCGGTGGCACGTTCACCGACATCATCGGCCTGAACCGCGAGACCGGTGAGGTCCGCGACGGCAAGGTGCTGTCCACTCTCCAGCAGGAGGAAGGCGTGCTGGAGAGCATCGCCGCGATCGGTGTCGCGATCCCCGAGGTCGCCGAGATCGTGCACGGGCACACCGTCGGTATCAACGCACTACTCAGCCGGACCGGCGTACGGACCGGTCTGATCGCGACCCGCGGGCACCGGGACCTGCTGGACATCGGGCGGATGCACCGCGAGTTCGGCGACAGGTTCTACGACCCGACCTGGTTACGTCCGCACCAGGAACGCCCGATCGTGCCGCGGGAGCTGCGCTTCGGCGTACCCGAAAGACTTCGGTACGACGGGTCCGAGCTGCTACCGCTCGACGAGGACGCAGTTCGTGACGCCGCCCGTGAGCTGGCCCGTCAGGACGCGAAGGCGGTGGCGGTCTGCCTGCTGAACTCGTACGCGAACCCGGATCACGAACGCAGGGCGGCCGCGATCGTCGCCGAAGAACTGCCCGGCGCCTACATCCAGACGTCGGCGCTCTACCCGGTGACCAAGGAGCACGAGCGCACCACGACGGTCGCCCTCGACGCGTATGTCGGTCCCGCCGTCAACGGGTACCTGAACCGGCTGATGGACCGCCTCGCGGAGCGCGAGTACGGCGGGACGCTGTGGATCATGATGATGAACGGCGGCATCGCCAGCTTCGCCGACGCCTGCCGGAACCCGGTGTTCCAGCTCGTGTCCGGACCGGTCGGCGGCGCCAGCGGCAGCGTCAAGCTGGCCAACGAGTCCAGCTCGTCGAACCTGCTCACCATCGACGTCGGCGGTACGAGCACCGACGTCGCGGCGATCCGGGGCGGCAAGACTCCGCTGACCGACACGTGGACGCTGGAGACCGGTCTCACGCTGACGATGCCGTTGGTCGACGTACAGAGCATCGGGTCAGGAGCGGGCAGCCTGATCCGGCCGAACGCGCTCGGCAACGTGGCGGTCGGACCGGCGTCGGCCGGATCGAACCCTGGTCCGGTCTGCTACCGGCGCGGCGGCACCGAGCCGACGCTGACCGACGCTTGTGCGGCGCTCGGGATCCTGCAGCCGGACCTGTTCGCGAACGGCGCGATCCAGCTGGACGTCGACGCGTCACTCGACGCACTGGAGAAAACCGGCCGGCAGTGGGGCCTGTCGGCGATCGAGCTGGCGTCGTCGGCGTACGAGGTGGCCTGCCAGGACATCGCCGCGAAGGTGCGGACGATCTCGGTCTACCGCGGCCTCGACGTCCGTGAGTTCGCGCTCCAGCCTTCGGGCTCGGCCGGTCCGATGCTCGCCGACCGGGTCGGGCAGATCCTCGGCCTGGATCGGGTGATCGTGCCGCGCAGCCCGGGGCAGTTCTCGGCGCTGGGACTGCTCCGGAGTGACCTGATGGTCACCCGCGCGCAGTCGATCATGACCCCCTTGGCGCCGGGGGACGCGGACGCGATCGAGGCCGCGTTCGTGACGCTGCAGGACCGGATCCGCGACGAGCTGAAGAGCCAGGGCGCGGACGTCGACCGGCTCCGCTTCGAGCGCGCGATCTTCGCGATGTACCGCGGCCAGACCTGGGACAACCGGCTGCCGATCCACGCCGACACGATCACGGCGGACCTGGTGAACGACCTGATCCCCGCGTTCCACACGTTCTACCAGGAGTCGTACGGATTCGCCGCGCCGGAGATCCCGGTGGTGGTGTCGACGGTCGAGGTGACCGCGATCATCCCACGGCAGCACGGCAAGGCCGCCCTCGCCCCGGAAGCAGGAGATGCGTTCCTGCGCAAGGCGCAGCTGACCCTGCCGGGCACGACCGAGCCCGTGGAGGTGCCGATCTACGTCCGCGAACGGCTCGGCCCGCACGAGCGGGTCGCCGGGCCGGCGCTGGTTGCCGAGAAGTTCGCCACCACCGTCGTCCTGCCGGGCCGGATGGCCTTCGTGGACGACGACCTGAACCTGATCATCGACCCGCAGAGCTGAGGAACCGGTCATGACCATCACCACCCCTGACACCGACGGCGCGGCCGTCGACGTCGAGCTCGACATCCTCCGCTACGGCCTGATCGAGGTCGCCCGCGAGATGCTCGACTCCCTGATGCGCAGTGCGTTCTCGCCGATCTGCCGCGACATCCTCGACTGCACCGTGGTCATCCACATGCGCACCGAGGAAGGCTGGGAGGTCGCGGCGCTGTGGGAGGGCTGCATGCAGCACGCGTTCGTCGCGCCGCACATCGCGAACTTCGTGATGGACGACTGGGACGTCGACCAGATGCAGCCCGGCGACGTCATCTTCACCAACGACCCGTGGCGCGGTTCGCTGCACCAGGCCGATGTCAACCTGTTCCGGCCGGTGTTCGTCGACGGCCGGGTCGAGTTCCTCGTCCAGTCGACGTCGCACCTGGTCGATCTCGGCGGTCCGATCCCGGGCGGCTTCTCGAACGGCGCGCAGACGCACTTCGAGGAGCAGCTCAAGTTGCCGCCGACACTGCTGTACGCGAACGACGTACCGGTGCGTCCGACGTTCAACTTCCTGCTGGAGAACAACCGGGTCCCGCAGCTGGTACTCGGAGATCTGCGAGCGTTGCACGGCTGCCTGGTCGTCGGCGAGCGGCAGCTGCAGGACCTGATCGCCCGCGGCGGTCTGGACAAGGTCCGCGCGGCGGCGCGGTACGCGATCGACGCGACCGAGGCGAGCATGCGCCGAGGGATCGCGAGCATCCCGGACGGTGACTACACCGCCGAGGACTTCCTGGACGAGGACGGCGTCACGAGCGATCCGATCCCGGTCAACGTGACGGTGAAGGTCCGTGGTGACTCGATGGAGATCGACTTCTCCGGCTCCGGACGTCAGCCGTTGGGCAACTGCGGTACGGCGTGGTGCGAAGCGGGCCGCTGTATCGAGGCCGTGAAGCTGATGGTCGACCCAACCACTCCGGTGAACAGCGGGACGCTGCGGCCCATCGACGTACTGCTTCCGGCCGGGAGCGTGGTCCAGGTCCTGCCGCCGTCGAGTTGCTCGAGTCACGCCGACATCGGACCGCGGGCGATCAACGTGGTGACGCAGGCGCTGAGCCAGGCCGTGGAGGAGACGTTCGCTCCCGACACCGGGACCGCGTTGTACGTGGGCTTCGGAGGGATCGACACGCGGCCGGGGCACGAGGGCACGCCATGGGGCGCGTACGGGCTGGCCGGAGGCGGCTGGGGCGGCACCTGGAAGGAGGACGGTATCTCGTTCTGCGTCGTACCGATCGGGAACTGCCGTACGTCGGTGCAGGAGCATGTGGAGATCGAGAGCCCGCTCGTCGTCGTTCAGCACGAGATCGTCATCGACACCGCCGGAGCCGGGAAGTTCCGCGGCGGTCTCGGCTCGGTGTACTCGATCCTGGCCGAGTCGGACACGATCGTGACCGTCGTCGCCGACCGGCTGCGCCGCGGGGCGCCGGGGTCGAACGGCGGCGGCGCGGGTACCTCGGCGTACGGCTGGTACATCTCGGACTTCGACCTTGCCCGGCACGGGGATCCGCTCGATCTGCGGGGTGCGGAGCCGCTGTTCGGGATGTTCGACGCCGACGGCCGGCCGGACCCCAACGACGGTGAGTTCGGCCGCGGCGCGCGCTACCAGACCGGCAAGTTCTCGGGGCTGTACCTGAAGGCGGGCGACGGACTGCGGTTCATCATCGGCGGTGGCGGCGGTTGGGGCGATCCGCTCACCCGCGACCCCGAGCGAGTGATCGCCGACGTCCGCAACGGGCTCGTCAGCCCGGAGACCGCCGAACTGGCGTACGGCGTCGTGCTCACCGACGGCGCCCTCGACCGGAAAGCGACCGGGGACCGGCGCGCCGAACTGTCCGAGCGTCGCGCGGCAGGCACCTGGGACGTGCCGATCGCCGCACCGTCGTCGTGGATCCTCTGACCTCACCAGGAGACTTCTCATGTCTGTCGATCGTCTGCTCTTCCCGCGGCCGGAAACCGAACGCGTGCATGTCGAGCGCACCCCGGTCAACGCGGAATGCCCGTCCTGCGGGAGCCGGAACGTGGCGCGCTACCCGGTCGCGAACTACCTCGGACCACGGATGGTCGTGAAGTGTCAGGACTGCTTCACGCACCTGTCGGTGACCCGTCCGGCGCCGGAGGACAACTGGCCGGCCTGGCGTTCCCCGGCGCGTGACTGGCCCGCGTCCCGGGTCGGTTGATCATGCGTGACGTCGTACCACTGGGCCGGATGTACGCGGCCGGCTTCGAGACCTTCCCCGGCCGCCCGGCCGTCCGCGACGCGTTGACGACGTACACCTATGCCGAGCTCGGTGAACGGGTACGGCGGCTCGCCTCGGCGCTGCGCGGGCTGGGCCTCGGCAAGGGCGACCGGGTCGTCATCGTCTCGAACAACAGCACCGAATGGGCGCTGATCGAACGCGCGGTGGCGATCGGTGGATTCGTCCGCGTCGCGCTGCTGCCCCGGCTGCATCCGGCCGAGTTGCAGCAGATAGCGACCGACGCGGATCCGGCGCTGGTGTTCGCCGACGCCGACTGGCTCCAGGCCAACGGGCAGGCGTGGACGCCCTCGCGGGTGGTCGCGATCGGAACCGGCTCGGCACTGCGGGACCTGATCCCGTTCGAGGAGCTGCTTGCCGCCGGCAAGGACGAGGAGGCGCCGCTCCCGGCCGGGGACGATCTGGCGGCGATCCTGTACACGTCCGGGTCGACGGGTCTGCCCAAGGGCGTGCAGCTTACCCACGGCAACGCGGGCGCGCGCGTTCGCGGCATTCTGCACGAGCTGCCGTCGATGGGTTCCGGCGACGTCGCCGTACACACCGCGCCGATCAGCCACTTCAGCGGTGGAATCGGTGAGGCGGTCGCGGCGGTGGGCGGTCTGAACATCCTCGAGCCCGGCTTCGACGCGGCCCGGGTCGCCGACCAGGCGTCGTCGGGGGAGATCACCGTCCTCCCGCTGGTGCCGACGATGATCACGATGCTGCTCGAGGAGCTCGAACGCCGCGGCGCGCCGACCGGGCGGGTCGGCAACGTCAAGATCGTCCCGTACGCCGGCTCCGCGATCCAGCCCGATCGCGCCGCGAAGGCCCGCGAGTACTTCGGCACGGCGATGCAGCAGCTGTACGGCGCCAGCGAGGCGCAGATGCCGATCGCCGCCTTGGCGCCCGAGGATCATGTTGCCGACCTCAACGATCGGGGACTGCCGCGCCTGGCGTCGGCCGGGCGGCCCACGGAGTATGTCGAGCTCACGATCGTGGACGCGGAACGCCGGCCGGTGCCACCGGGGGAGACCGGCGAGATCGCGACCCGCGGTGCCCATGTCGGGCCGGGGTACTGGCGTAACGACGAGGCGACCGCGGAGACCTTCCAGGACGGCTGGTGCTACACCGGCGACGTCGGGTACGTCGACGAGAACGGGTACCTGTTCATTCTCGACCGGCGCAAGGACATGATCATCACCGGTGGATTCAACGTCTATCCGCGGGAGATCGAGAACGTGGTGTCCACGATGCCAGGCGTCCGTGAGGTCGCTGTGCTCGGCGCTCCGGATCCGCGCTGGGGTGAAGCGATCACCGCGATCGTCTCGGCGGTGCCCGGGAGCGATGTGACGGCGGATTCCGTCGTTGCGTTCTGTCGTGAGCGGCTCGGCGGCTACAAGGTGCCCAAGCGGGTGATCCTCGTCGACGAGTTGCCCAAGGGTGCGACCGGCAAGATCAACAAGGTCCAGCTGCGCGAGCAGTTGTGGGCCGGTCACGAACGTCGCGTCTGAGGTCTTGGCGGCGCGCTGCCTTGCGCCGCGCGCTGTCGCGGCGCAGGCCATGTACGTGCTGGAGCTGCTCGGGATCACGGCGTGCGACCACCGACGCGTTGAGACGTGTAGTATAAAATATGTTGACAGGTAGCCAGGCGGAGGAGACGAGATGACGAAGGCCGAGGTCGCCGGGGTCGTCGTGTCCCACCTCGACAAGATCTTTCTCGGGGGGAGCTGGGTCGGCGGCCAGGGCGGGCGACAGGCGATCCTTTCGCCGTCGACAGGGCGGCCGATCGCGGAGGTTTCGCTGCCGAGCGCCACGCAGGCGACCGCCGCCGTCGGGACCGCGCACGAACATGGCTTGCGGTACTGGGCCCGCACCTCGGTAGCGGATCGTGTTGCCTTCGTTCGCCGGATGTGCGAACTGCTCGAAGCGCGACTCCCCGAGCTTGGCCGGCTGTGGGCGGCGGAGGCCGGAATGGCCGTCCGGTACAGCAGGACCTTGCACAAGTTCGGCGCTGCCGGCGCTTGGAGCGCCTCGCTGGCAGTAGCCGAGGAAGCGCTTGCCGACCAGTGGCACAAAGGCCCGATGGGCGACGTCCTGGTACGGCGGGAACCGGTCGGAGTGGTGGTCGGCGTGATGGCGTACAACGGCCCGCTCGTCACCCTCGCGACGAAGATCATTCCCGCTCTACTGGCCGGCTGCCCGGTCGTCGTCAAGGCGGCGCCCGAGTCGCAACTCGTCCTCAGAATCGTTGCCGAGTGCGCCGAAGAGGCCGCGCTGCCGCCCGGCACGCTCTCGATCCTGTGCGGAGACGCCGAACTCGGTCGGGTGATGACGGCCGACGAGCGTGTCGACCTCGTGTCGCTCACCGGCGGACAGCGCGCCGCGCAGGACATCATCAGTGCCACCGCGCCGCGGTTCGCCCGCACGCACCTCGAGCTCGGCGGCAAATCGGCCGCGCTGATCCTGCCCGACGCGGACCTCGACCATGCCCTGCGCTCGCTGACTCCGGGCGCCACCAGCGGCACCGGCCAGGTGTGCGCCCTGCTGACCAGGATTCTCGTTCCGCAGAGCCGGTACGACGAGACCGTCGAGGCATTGCGTGCCGCGTGGAGCCGGCTGATCGTCGGTGATCCGCTCGATCCGGAGACGCACCTCGGTCCGCTCGCCAACGCAGCGGCGTACGACCGGACCGAACGCTTCCTCGCGCAGGCCATCGACGAGGGCGGCGAGGTTCTCGTCGGTGGGCGCAGACCGCCCGGCCTCGACGCCGGCTGGTACTTCGAACCGACCATCGTCGGGAACGTCCGCCGGGACTCGTACCTGGCCAGGAACGAGGTCTTCGGACCGATCACCGCGGTCATGACGTACGACGACCTCGACGACGGCATCGCGCTCGCGAACGACACGACGTACGGCCTCGCCGCCTCGGTCTACACGCGCGACCGGGCGGCCGGTCTCGAGTGTGCGAGCCGGATCGTCACGGGATCGGTCGGCGTGAATGCCTTCGGACCGGATGTGACAGCGCCGTGGGGAGGCCGGAAGGGCTCCGGTTGGGGGCGCGAAGGCGGGGCCGAAGGCATTCACGAGTTCACCGAGTTGAAGCAGATCGTGCTCGGCCCGGGACTCGACGACCAGGGAGCTGCCCGATGAGTACTGCGGCGGCGTTCGACGAGATCATGCGGTCCCGCTGGAGTTGCCGCGCCTATCTCGATCAAGAGTTGCCTGAGGGACTGATCCACCAGATCTTCGCGACCGCGCAGCGGACCGCCTCCTGGTGCAACACCCAGCCCTGGCGTACGTATTTCTTGACCGGTGCGGCGACGAAGCGCTTCGCCGCGAGCCTCGTCGACCACGTCCGGGACCACCAGCCCGCTTCCGACCTGGCCAGGCCCGAGCGGTACGTCGGCGTCTACCGCGACCGCCGCCGCCAGGCCGGATTCCAGCTCTACGCCAGCCTCGGTGTCGATCGCGAGAACCTGGACGCCCGCGCCGCGCAGCACCTGCGCAACTACGAGTTCTTCGGCGCACCGCATGTCGCCGTCGTCACCACGGACCGCGACCAGGCGACCTACGGTGCGATCGACTGCGGCGCGTACGTCGCCAACGTCATGAACGCCGCGACCAGCCTGGGCATCGCAACGATCCCGCAGGCCGCGATCGCGATGTACTCCGGCCACGTCCGCGCCTTTCTCGAACTGCCCGACGACCGGCAGGTCGTGTGCGCGATCAGCTTCGGCTACCCGGATCCCGACCACCCCGCGAACAGCTTCCGGACCAGCCGCGGCGATCCGGACCAGGCCGTCACCTATCTGAACAGCTGACCCCCCAGAAAGGCTTCTTCCGATGACCTCGAACCGCCACCTGTTCCTGGCCTACTCGACGTACACGAGCGACCGTGCGACCTTCGACCGGTGGTACGACGAGGAGCACATCCCGCAGGTGATGGACACCACCGGGATGGTCGGCGCACAGCGGTTCGTGCTGTCCGAGACGAAACCGCTCCCCGGCGTGCTGCCGATTGATCTCGGTCACCTGGCGTTGTACGAGCTG
This sequence comes from Kribbella sp. NPDC051137, assembly GCF_040682535.1. Classification (NCBI taxonomy): domain Bacteria; kingdom Bacillati; phylum Actinomycetota; class Actinomycetes; order Propionibacteriales; family Kribbellaceae; genus Kribbella; species Kribbella sp. NPDC051137. Next base: position 32,006 of record NZ_JBFBBI010000011.1, on the reverse strand, counting down.
GACCGTGAGCCGACGGACTTCCGTGAGGAGGTCAAGCAGATGCTGATGTCCGGCGCGATGGTCCTGCCGGACTTCATGGTCCAGCCGTTCAAGGCGTTGTTCCTGCAGCCGGTGAGCGACGAGTTTCACGGAAACGCCTGGGACCCGGACGGGCTGGACGAGCGGCACCTGTTCTTCGCGTGGAGCCGGCACACCACCGACGAGTCCACGTTCGAGAAGTGGTACGACGAAGAGCATATTCCGCAGGTGATGTCGGCCCCCGGGATGCTGCGCGCCCAGCGCTTCCGGATGGGCGCGACCAAGCCGCTCCCGGGCGTGGAGGTGCCGGACCTCGGTCATCTGGCGTTGTACGAGCTCCGCGGCAGCCTCGAAGGCTTCCGGGCCGAGGTGAAGCGGATGCTGATGTCGGGAGAGATGGTGCTGCCGGACTACATGGTCCAGCCGTTCGGCGCGACCTTCATGGCGCCGGCCGCCCGGTGGTCGCCGGCGGGACGATGACGGCCGGCTGGTGGGAGCCGGGTGCGTGCGAGGTTGTTCCCGGCGTCCATCGGGTCCCGTTGCCGTTGCCGCTCGACGGCCTCCGAGCCGTCAACGTGTACGTCATCGAGGAGACGGACGGTCTGTGCCTGATCGACGGCGGCTGGGCTCTCGAGATCTCCGAACGTGAGCTGACGATCGCCCTCAAGTCGATCGGCTACGGCCTGGGTGACATCCGCCGCTTCCTCGTGACGCACGTGCATCGCGACCATTTCACCCAAGCCGTCGTCCTGCGGGATCGGCTGGGCGCACAGGTCGGCCTCGGCGCCGGCGAGCGTGAGTCGCTCGTCTTGATCCGGGAGCAGGAGCCCGGCCGGCCCCAGTTGCGTGGGCTGGAGCGCGCCGGTGCGGAGCCACTCCTTGCGGCGTGGCGGGAGTGGATGCGCAACGAAGTACGGGATCTGAGCATCTGGTCGGATCCCGACGTCTGGCTGGAGGACCGCGAGACGGTCGTGGTGGGGGAGCGGGAACTCGAAGTGATCGCGACCCCCGGCCACACCCAGGGGCACGTGGTGTTCGCGGATGCCCGGCACGGGGTGCTGTTCGCCGGCGATCACGTGCTGCCGCACATCACCCCGTCGGTGGGGTTCGAACCCGTGGCCGCGGACCTTCCGCTCGGCGACTACCTCCGGTCGTTGGCAAAGGTACGAAGGTTGCCGGACCTCCAGTTGCTTCCGGCTCACGGGTCGACCGGCGGTAGCTTGCACGAGCGCGTCGACGAACTGCTCGAACATCACCGGCAGCGGTTGTCGCTGTGTGCCGGCCTCCTAAACCTCCGGGGCCGAACGGCGTACGAGATCGCCGCCGACATGCCGTGGACCTCGCGGAGTCGCTCGCTCGCTGAGCTGGACGCCTTCAACTCGACGCTGGCCGTGCTGGAGGCGGCGGCGCACCTCGACGTCCTGGTCGCGCGAGGGGAGGCCTCTTCCCGGATCGACGGGAATATTATATATTATTCCTCGATACCCCAGGAGAGGTGAGGACCGGTGGCTGTGGAGTTCTGCTCCCTCACGGAGGCGGTCGAGCGGCACGTCCGTCCCGGGGACGCGCTCAACGTCGTCCTGGGCCACAGCCGCTGGAGCGCGTTGCTGCGTGAGGTGGTACGGCAGCACTGGCAGCAACCGTCGGGGTTCACGCTGCAGATGGCCAGCCTGTCGTCGCTCGGTGCGGTGCTGTTCCGGGCCGGCTGTGTGCGCAAGGTGGTCACCGTGTACTCGGGCGACTCGTTCCCGACCTTCACGCCGAATCCGGTCTTCCAGCAGGCGTACGAATCCGGCGCGGTCGAGGTGGAGAACTGGTCGTTCCTGACGTACATCCAGCGGCTCCGCGCCGCGGCGACCGGCATGCCCGCGGCGGTCACCACGTCGGTCCGCGGCTCGTCGATGGCCGCGCAGGACGCCTACGACGAGGTCGACACCGCGTTCGGCCGGGTCTCGCTGGTGGAGCCACTGGTGCCGGACGTCGCGATCCTGCACTCCGCGGTCGCCGATCGGCTCGGCAACCTCGCGATCGCGCCGCCGATGTTCGAGGGATCCGTGGCGGCGTTCGCGGCCCGGCGCGGGGTGCTGGCGACAGTCGAGAAGGTCGTCGACGACCTGCGCCCGTGGGCCGGTCTGGTCCGTGTGCCGGCACACCGGGTCCTTGCGGTCGTGGAGTGTCCGTACGGCGCGCATCCCGGCGGGGTGTACCCGGGTGGCCTCCCGGTGGACGGGTACGACGAGGACCGCGAGTACTGGATCGAAGTACGTGAAGCGAGTCGCCGCGCGGACTTCGACGACTGGATCAAGGAGTGGATTCTCGGTCCCGCGACCCAGGACGAGTACCTGGCCAAGCTGGGCCGCACCCGCCTCCGGGCGCTGTCCGCGGCCGCGGGCGGCCGGCGCCCGGAGCAGCCGGCTATCGATCCCGCGCCCGCGACGACCGTGGGTGAACGTGCCGCGGTATGGGCCGCCGGCCAGCTGGTCGACCGGATCCGCGACCTCGGCGCCGACACGGTACTGGCCGGGGCAGGCCTGGCCAACCTCGCCGCGTGGGCCGGCGTGGCGAGGGCCCACGACCAGGGAATGCCGGTCGTTCTCGCGGCCGAGCTGGGGCTGTGGGACTACAGCCCGGTCGACGCGGACCCGATGATCTTCAGCTTCCACAACTTCCCGACCGCCCGGATGCTGATGGACACCGAGCAGATCCTCGGCGTCCTGGTGAACGGTCCGGGGTCGTGCGCGATCGCCTGCGTCGGCGCGGCCGAACTCGACCGGCACGGCAACATCAACACGACCCGCATCGAGGGTGGACCGTACCTGGTCGGCTCGGGCGGCGGGAACGACGTGATCACGAACGCCGACGAAACGCTGGTGGTCACGACGATGAGCCCGCGGCGCTTCGTCGACCGGTGCTCGTACGTCACCAGTCCCGGCGATCGGGTGCGGACGGTCGTGACCGATGCCGGTGTCCTGACCAAGCGCGACGGCGAGCTCGTCCTGACCCACGTGACACCGGAGTACGGCGATGTTGCCGCAGGCATCGAATTCGCCAGGTCCAGGTGCGGCTGGGAGCTCGCCGTACATCCCGAGGTGGCGTTGCTGCCCGAGGTCACCGGTGCGGACGCCGTACCGCTGCGCAACTACGACCGGAACGGCGTGTTCCTCGGACGCGCCGGTGGAGGAGCATCATGAGCACGGTGGACGACGAGACGTTCGCGGAGGTCGTCGAGCAGGTCCGGACGTTTGTCCTGAAGGACGTCGTGCCGCGCGAGCGGGAGATCGCCGACACCGACGCGATCCCGGACGACCTGCGGCGTACGGCGGCGGGGATGGGACTGTTCGGGTACGCGATCCCGGCGGAGTACGGCGGGCTCGGGCTGCACATCGCGCAGGACGTCGAGCTGGCGTTCGTGTTCGGGTACACCGCGCTGTCCTTCCGGTCGTTGTTCGGCACGAACAACGGGATCGCCGGACAGGTCCTCGTCGGCTACGGCACCGAAGAGCAGAAGCAGACCTGGCTGCCGAAGCTGGCGTCCGGCGACTGCGTCGCGTCGTTCGCGCTGACCGAGCCGGAGGCCGGGTCGGATCCGTCCGGGATGCGGTCGACCGCGCGCAAGGTGGACGGCGGCTGGGTGATCAACGGCAACAAACGGTTCATCACCAACGCGCCGCTGGCCGGGCTGTTCGTGGTGTTCGCCAAGGTCATGCCGGACGAGGGCAAGAAGCCGCGGATCGCGGTCTTCCTGGTGCCCGCCGGTACGCCGGGACTCGCCGTCGGACCAAAGGACAAGAAGATGGGCCAGGAGGGCGCGTCGACGTCCGAGCTGACCTTCACCGACGTCCGGGTCGGCGACGACGCGTTGATCAGCGGCGACGTCGACACCGGGTTCCGCGCGGCGATGTCGGTCCTGGCCCGCGGCCGGGTGCACATCTCCGCGCTCGCCGTCGGGCTGGCCGAACGGGCGCTGGAGGAGTCGGTCCGGTACGCCGCGGACAACCGGCAGGGCGGCGTACCCATCGGGGACCAGCAACTCGTGCAGGCGATGCTCGCCGAGCAGAAGTCGCTGGTGATGGCGGGTAAGGCGATGGTTCGGGAGACCGCCCGCCGGTACCTGTCCGGGGAGGACCGGCGATTGGCGCCGTCGGCAACCAAGCTGTTCTGTACGGAGATGGCGGGCCGGGTCGCGGATCTGGCGGTCCAGGTGCACGGCGGCAGTGGGTACATGCGCGAGATGCCTGTCGAACGCATCTACCGCGACGCCCGGCTGCTGCGGCTCTACGAGGGCACCAGCGAGATTCAGAAACTCATCGTCGGCCGCGAACTGGTCCGCCGGGTCCGCGCCGGCGAGTCCGTGCTCGACTGAACGGAGTACTCCAGATGTCCCGATATGACCGCTTTCCGAACCTCCGCGTCGACGGCCCCGACAGCAACGGTGTGGTGGAGCTCGTGTTCGACACCCCGCCGATGAACCAGGTGTCCGAGGCCGCGCACGGCGAGCTGGCCGCGATCTGGCGTGAGTTCGACGCCGACCCGGCCGTCCGCGCGGTCCTGATCCGGGGCGAGGGCCGGGCGTTCTCGGCCGGCGGATCGTTCGATCTGGTGCAGCGGCTGATCGACGACTACGACGCCCGGACCCGGACGATGGTCGAGGCGCGCGACCTGGTCTACAACGTGATCGACTGCGCCAAGCCGATCGTGTCCGCGATCCACGGCCCGGCCGTCGGCGCCGGACTCGTCGCGGGCATGCTGGCCGACATCTCGGTGGTCAGCCGGACCGCCAACATCATCGACGGGCACACCCGGCTCGGCGTGGCCGCGGGCGATCATGCCGCGATCTGCTGGCCGCTGCTGTGCGGGATGGCGAAGGCGAAGTACTACCTGATGACCTGCCGCCCGCTGAGCGGCGAGGAGGCCGAGCAGATCGGTCTGGTCTCGCTCTGCGTGGACGAGGACGAGCTGCTGACGACGGCCCGCGAGGTCGCGACCGAGCTGGCCCTGGGGGCGACCGGAGCGCTGCGGTGGACGAAGCAGTCGCTGAACAACTGGTACCGGCAGGTCGCCGGGTCCATCTTCGACGCGTCGCTGGCGCTGGAGTTCTACGGCTTCGGCGGACCCGATGTGCGCGAAGGGCTCGCGTCGCACCGCGAACGCCGTACGCCGAGCTTCGAGTGAGAGGAACTGGAACAGTGAGCGGACTGAGCGACGACGAACGCGAGATCGTCGACCTGGTGGCGGCGTTCGTCGACAAGAAGGTGCGCGGTCACGTCCGCGAGCTGGAGGCGGCTGACGAGTACCCGGAGCAGTGGATCGCGGAGATGAAGGAGATGGGGGTCTACGGACTCCTGATTCCCACCGAGTACGGCGGTATCGACGTCTCCACGGAATGCTTCGCCCGGGTCACCGAGGAACTCGCCCGCGGCTGGATGAGTCTGGCCGGCGCGATGGGAGGCCACTCGGTGATCACGTACCTGATCCGGACGTTCGGCACGGACGAGCAGAAGACGACGCACCTGCCGCGGATGGCGAGCGGGGAGCTGCGCGCCACAATGGCACTGACCGAGCCCGGCGGCGGCAGCGACCTGCAGGCGATGCGCACGGTCGCGACATCCGACGGTTCGTCGTACGTCGTGAACGGCACGAAGACCTGGATCTCGAACGCGCGCCGGTCCGGCCTCATCGGCTTGTTGTGTATCACCGATCCGGACGCCGAGCCGTCGCACCAGGGAATGAGCGTGATCCTGGTCGAGAACGACGACCAGGTGCAGATCTCGAAGGACATCCCGAAGCTCGGTTACAAGGGTGTCGAGGCGTGCGAGGTGGTGTTCGAGGACGTTCACGTGCCGATGTCGGCGGTGCTGGGAGGCGTACCGAACCTGGGCTGGAAGCACATGATGCGCGGACTGGAGGTCGGCCGGATCCAGGTCGCGTCGCGCGCTCTCGGGGTCGGGCAGGCCGCTCTCGACGCCGCGCTGGAGTACGCACAGGTGCGGGAGTCGTTCGGCAAGCCGATCTGGAAGCACCAGTCGATCGGCAACTACCTGGCCGACATGGCCACCAAGCTGCATGCGGCCCGGCTGCTGACCGCCGACGCTGCCCGCCGGCTCGACGAAGGACTACGTGCCGACGTCGAGGCCGGGATGGCGAAGCTGTTCGCGTCCGAGACCGCGATGGAGATCGCGATCGACGCCATGCGGGTGCACGGCGGGTACGGGTTCTCCAAGGAGTACGACGTGGAGCGGTTCTTCCGCGACGCCCCGCTGATGATTCTCGGCGAGGGCACCAACGAGATCCAGCGCAACGTGATCGCCGCGCAACTGGTGGCCCGGGCGAAGGGGACGCAACGATGAGCCTGCTCGGCAACCGCGCCGCGGTGGTCACCGGGGGTGCTCGCGGAATCGGTCTGGCGATCGCGACCGCGTTCCGCCGCGAGGGTGCCCGCGTGGTGATCGCCGACCTGGACAAGGCCGCGCTCGAGGCCGCACACGCGGAGCTGGGCGGTGGTGACGACGTCACGACGGTGGTCAGCGACGTGACCCGGGCCGACGACGTCGAGCGGATGATCGCGACGGCCACCGATCGGTACGGCGCCCTCGACGTGATGGTCAACAACGCCGGCATCACGAGGGACGCGACCATGCGGAGGATGTCGGAGGACGACTTCGACCAGGTGATCGCCGTCCATCTGAAGGGTTGCTGGCACGGCACCCGGGCCGCGGCGGCGGTGATGCGCGAACAGCGGCGGGGATCGATCGTGAACATCTCGTCGCTGTCCGGGAAGGTCGGGGTGGCGGGGCAGACGAACTATTCCGCGGCAAAGGCCGGGATCGTGGGTCTGACCAAGGCCGCGGCGAAGGAGGTCGCGTACCTCGGTGTCCGGGTGAACGCGATCCAGCCCGGCCTGATCCGTTCCGCGATGACCGAGGCGATGCCGCAGAAGGTCTGGGACCAGAAGCTGAGCGAGATCCCGATGCTGCGCGCGGGCGAACCGGCCGAGGTCGCGTCGGTGGCGTTGTTCCTCGCGTCCGACCTGTCGTCGTACCTGACCGGCACCGTCCTGGAGGTCACCGGTGGCCGCTTCATGTGAGGTCGACCTGGAACGGGTCCGCGGATTGCAACTCCTGCTCGATCCGGACGGTACGCCGTTGCGGGTCGGCGATCCGCTACCGCCGCTGTGGCACTGGGCGGCGCTGCCGCGGTGGGCCGATCCGGCGGGCACCGGCGCGGACGGGCACCCGCTGCGTCCCGATGCGTTGGCCGGGGTCACCGCCGTACGACGGATGTTTGCCGGGGGACAGGTGTGGTTCGCCGACGATCCGGTGCGGATCGGCGATCGGGTCACCGTCAGTACCGAGGTCGGCGAGGTGACGACGAAGTCGGGGCGGTCGGGCGAGTTCGTACTGGCGTCCTTCGAGACCGTGGTGGCGAAGGACGGCCAGGTGCTGCTTCGAGAGCGGCAGGACGTCGTCTACACCGATCCACGGCCGGGCCCGGCCGGTGCGCCGAGCGGACCGTTGCCGGTGGTCGGCAGGCCGTTCGTTGCGCTCGGCAACGGGAGTGCCGAGCTGCGGACCGACCCGTCCGTCCTGCTGCGGTTCAGCGCGCTCACGGCGAACGCGCATCGCATCCACTACGACCTCGCCTACGCACAGCAGATCGAGAAGCTGCCGGGGCTCCTGGTGCACGGTCCGCTGATGAGCCTGGCGCTCGTCCAACTGACCGCGGGCCGGGCCGTCCGGCGGATCACCCACCGGAGCCTGAGTCCGCTGTACTGCGGGCAGCTCGCGCGCCTGCACGCGACGGAGTCGGACGGCGTCGTCACCGCGGAGATCACCGGCCCCGGCGACCCCGCGGTCAAGTGCCGCGTAACCATCGAGGAGCAGTCATGAGACGCGCAGCGATCGTCAGTCCACTCCGTACGCCGGTCGGCGGGTTCGGCGGCGGGCTCCGCGACGTCCCCGTGGAGGATCTGGCCGCGACTGTCGTCCGCCAGGTCGTGGACTCGTCCGGCGTGGATCCGGCGCGGATCGACGACGTGGTCTTCGCCCAGTCCTACGCGAATTCCGAAGTACCGTGCGTCGGCCGGTGGGTGGCGCTGCACGCGGGCCTTCCGGTCGAGGTGCCCGGGATGCAGCTGGACCGGCGGTGCGGGGGAGGGCTGCAGGCGCTGATCACCGCCGCGATGATGGTGCAGACCGGCGCGGCGGACGTCGTACTGGCCGGTGGCGTCGAGTCGATGAGCCGGATCGAGTACTACTCGACCACGACGCGTTGGGGAGCCCGCTCGGGCACGGTGTCGCTGTACGACCGGCTCGATCGCGGACGCGAACGGTCACAGCCGGAGGCTCGCTTCGGGCACATCTCGGGGATGGTGGAGACCGCGGAGAACCTGGCCCGGGAGTACGGCATCACGCGCGCGGCCGCCGACGCGTATGCCGCCCGCAGCCATCAGCGCGCCGCAGCGGCCTGGGACGCGGGGCGGTTCGCCGACGAGGTCGTACCCGTCCAGGTCCCGCAGCGGCGTGGCGACCCGGTGATCATCGACCGTGACGAAGGTGTCCGCCCGGACAGTACACCGGAAACGCTGGCGCGACTGCGGACACTGATGCCCGACGGCACGGTCACCGCGGGGAACGCGAGTCAGCAGAACGACGCGGCCGCCGCCTGTCTTGTCGTCGCTGAAGAGGCGCTCGGCGACCTCGAGCCGCTCGGCTTCCTGGACCGCTGGGCCGCGGCCGGATGCGATCCCGCACGGATGGGCATCGGTCCCGTGCCCGCAGTGGAGAAGGTCGCGGCCCGCCAAGGCATCACGGCTGCCAAGCTCCTCGACGATCAGGATCTGGTGGAGCTCAACGAAGCGTTCGCCGTGCAGGTGCTGGCGGTGCTCGAAGGCTGGAGCTGGCGTGATCACGACCGGCTGAATGTGAACGGATCGGGCATCTCGCTCGGCCATCCGATCGGCGCGACCGGTGTCCGGATGGTCACCACGATGCTTCACGAACTGCGGCGGCGTGGTGGCGACAGCGCCCTGGCAACCATGTGCATCGGTGGCGGGCAGGGTCTCGCCGCCACCTTCCGCAGTAGCTGAACGGAGACGATGACGTGACAGATGAAGGAGCCGGGCCGCTCGCCGGGCTGCGGGTGGTCGAGCTGGGCGCCGTAGGCCCTGGACCGCACGCGGCGATGATCCTCGCGGATCTCGGCGCCGACGTGGTCCGCATCGATCGGCCGGGCGGCAGCCAGCTCGGCCGGCCGGACGCGTCCGATCCGATGCTGCGCGGCCGCCGCCGTGTCGATGCCGACCTCAAGACTGTCGAGGGCCTGGAGATCCTGCGGAAGCTGATCACGCAGGCCGACGTGCTGCTGGAGGGATACCGGCCGGGCGTCGCCGAGCGCCTCGGGGTGGGCCCGGACGACCTGCTCGCGATCAACCCCCGGCTGGTCTACGCGCGAGCAACCGGCTGGGGCCAGACCGGGGCGATGGCGAGCCGGGCCGGGCACGACATGAACTACATGTCGCTGATCGGTGCGTTGCATGCGCTCGGACCGGCGGACGAGTGCCCGCCGCCTCCGTTGAACCTGATCGGCGATTACGGCGGCGGATCAATGCTCCTCCTGGCCGGCGTCCTCGCGGCGTCCTGGAACGTCGCCCGGACGGGCAAGGGACAAGTGGTCGACGCGGCGATGGTCGACGGCGTGACGTTGCTGTCGCAGAAGATCTGGTCGTGGCTGGCCCAGGACCTGTGGACCGACGCTCGCGCGGCGAACTTCATCGACGGCGGCTCGCCCTGGTACCGGACCTATCGGTGCGGTGACGGCAAGTTCATGGCGGTCTGCGCGATCGAGCCGCAGTTCTACGCGGACCTCCTGACCGGCCTGGAACTGGACGCGGCCGACCTGCCCCCGCAGCGTGACCCGGCAAGCTTCCCGGTGCTCGCCGAGACCTTCGAGAAGGCGTTCGCGACCAGGACCCGCGACGAGTGGGCAGCAGTCTTCGAGCAACTCGACGCCTGCACGACCCCGGTCCTGTCCTGGACCGAGGCCGCCCAGAACCGCTACCTGCTCGATCGCGAGACCATCGTCGTTCGGAACGGCGTACCGCAGTCCGGGGTAGCGCCGCGCTTCTCCCGCACACCGGGCCGGGTGCCCGCACCGATGCAGGCCCCGATCCCGGTGGACGACGTACTCGCAAGCTGGACAGCGTAGGGGGATCACGAATCGGTGAACAAGATGCCCGCGGCAACCAGTTCCGCGACCCGGGACTCGTCGTACACCTCGGTGGCGACCTCTCGGCTGTGCTCGCCGACGCGCGGGGCCTTGGCTTCGCGGACCGGGCGGCGGCCGTTGAAGCGCCACGGCGGGCGCATCAGCGACAGGCCGTCACTCTCCGGCTCGATCAGCTCGTGCCACTGGGTCTGCGGGTGGTCGGCGTACCCGCCGATGGTCAGTACCGGCGCGAACGGCACGTCGTGATCGGTGAGGATCTTGTCCCACTCCTGGAAGGTTCGCCGGAGGAATTCGGGTTCGACGATCGGCACCAGTTCGGCGTAGTGCGCGGTCCGCAGGTTGTATGTCGTGAATCGCGGGTCGTCGATCAGCTCGGGCCGGCCGATCGCGCGGGCGAACCCTTGCCAGAACTTCTGCGACGACGACAGGTGCACGGCCAGGTACTCGCCACTCGCCGTCCGGACGCAGAAGTTCTGCGCCTGCGGATGACGGCTCTGCCGGCTGGGGTCGCGATGCCCGTCCTCGAAGTACTGCGTGAAGTTGTCGATCGTCACCGTACTGATCGCCTCCATGATGGAGGTCTGCAGATACTGACCTTGACGGCTGGTGTCGCGAGCCACCAGCGCGGCCATGACTCCGAGCGCGGTGCTGATCGCGGTCACGACATCCCCGAGGATAACGCCGGACAGCTGGGGAGCGCCCTCGTCCGCGAGCAGCGAGTACGTGCCGCCGAAGGCCTGCCCGATGGTGTCGTACGCCGGACGTCCGGCCAGCGGTCCGCCTTCGCCGAAGCCGGTGAGGGAGGTGTAGACCAGGTCGGGCTTGAGCGCGAGACATTCCTCCGGGCCGAGACCGAGCGCGGCGAGCTTCCCCGGGCGCAGGTTCTCCAGGACGACGTCGAACCTCGGCACCAGGTGCTTGACCAGGCGCACCCCGTCCGGCTGCTTGAGATCGACGGCCAGGCTCCGTTTGCCGGCGTTGTACTGGATGAAGTACGGACTTCGGTCGTTCTGCGAGCGCCGGAAGTCGTCGCCGGCCTCGGGCTTCTCGACCTTCACCACGTCGGCACCCAGCGCACACAGCAGGGACGTCGCGTACGGGCCGGCGATGTAGCCGCCGAGCTCCATGATCCTGATGTCGCGCAGCGGTTTGTCCGGCATCGCGTCCTCGACCTCCACAACATTCAGTAAATATATAATATATGAGAATGATTGACTATCGGGGGTGGCGTCAAGGACTTGGTAGCTTGACGTGCATTATATATTTTGTACAGTAGTGTTATGGACTACGCACGGCTCTTCATCGACGGCGTACACCGAGTTCGACAAGCGGACCCGCGGCAAAGCCGTGATCGAGTTCTGACATGACGGGACCACTGAGCGGGGTTCGTGTGGTGGTGCTGGCGGGAATGGGGCCGGTTCCGTTCCTTTCGATGCTGCTGTCGGACATGGGGGCCGAGGTCGTGCGGGTGTTGCGGCCGGACAACCGTCCGCGGCGGGCCTTGAGCCAGACCGTCGGTCTCCGCGAGGAGACCGACGTGGTGAACCGCGGTGTCGGCAGCGTGGCACTCGACCTCAAGGACCCGGACAGCGTCGAGGCGCTGCTCGACGTACTGGCAACTGCCGATGTGTTCGTCGAGGGGTACCGCCCAGGCGTGGTGGAGCGCCTCGGTCTCGGGCCGGAGGTGGTGCTGGACCGGAATCCACGGATCGTCTACGCGCGGCTGAGCGGGTACGGCCAGAGTGGTGCGCTGGCACATCAGGCGGGGCACGACATCAACTACGTCGCGCAGGCCGGCGCGCTGCATGCGATGGCGCGGCAGGGCGAAGTGCCACGGCCGCCCATCAACCTGCTCGGCGACTACGCGGGCGGCGGCACGATGGCGGCGTTCGGCGTCGTCGCGGCGCTGTTCGAGACCGCTCGTTCCGGGTATGGGCAGGTCGTTGACGCGGCGATGGTCGACGGGGTCGCGCTGTTGACGGCCCGGTTGCAAGGACTGCGGGCGGCCGACCTGTTCAGTGATGTTGCCGGGACCAACTACATCGACTCCGGCGCACCCTTCTACGAGGTCTACCGGTGCCGCGACGGCGGATACGTCGCGGTCGGCGCGCTGGAGCCGGAGTTCTACCGGGAGTTCGTCAAACGACTGGGCGTCGACACGACCGGCTGGCCCGAGCAGAACGATCGCGAGCAGTGGCCGGAACTCCGGCAGTTGATCGCCGCCGCGTTGGCGCTGCGGACCCGCGAGGAGTGGGCCCAGGTGTACGAGGGTACGGACGCGTGCGTCACACCGGTCCTGACCTTCGACGAGGCGGCGGAACATCCGCACAATCGGGCTCGCGAGCTCTACACGCAGTACGACGGGGTACTGCATCCGGCGTCCGCGCCACGCCTCAGTCGGACACCGGCGGCCTGTCCGCGGCCCGCGGGTCGCCGGCACGAGGACCTCCAAGCCCTGCGTCGCACCTGGGCGCCCGCGTGATCTCGGGAGATGCAGCATGACGGAGTTCGACATCGCCGGCTATCTCAGGCCTGGTGATCTGGTCGTCATCGGTCAGGCGGTGGCCGAGCCGCCGGGACTGGTCCGGCAACTGATCGCGGCCGCGGAGTCGGTCGAGGGGCTGACCGCGTTCTGCGGCTACACGTTGAGCCCGGCGTGGAAGGAGATCGGTCCGGCAGGTCCGCGCGTCCTGGCGTACGCCGCTCACGGTGCCCTCAGATCGCTGGCTGCCAAGGGGATGCTGGACGTGCTCCCGTGGCACCTGAGCGCCGTCGAACCGAACATCGTGTCCGGCCGGTTGCCGGTCGACGTCGTTCTGCTGCAGGTCGGGCCGAAGGACGACCAGGGCTTCTACAACCTCGGCGCGACTGTCGACTACGCGGGGATCGCCGCGGAGCGGGCCCGGGTGGTGCTGGTCGAGGTCAACCCGAACATGCCGCGGACCCGCTCGGACCGCCGGCTGCCCGCTGCCCTCGTGACGGCCGAGATCTCGTCGAGCGAGGAACTCGCCGGTTCGCCCGCACGGCCCGCCAACGCGGTCGAACGCGGCGTCGCGCACCAAGTGGCGTCGGTGATCCCGTCCGGCGCGACCGTGCAGCTCGGGGCGAGCGCCCTCGCGGACGAGGTCGCGCGCGAGCTGCACTCGCGGCGTGGCCTGCGGGTGCGCTCCGGCCTGGTCGGTGACTGGCTGGTGGACCTGTACGCCGCGGGCGCGATGGCGCCGGGTCCGGACACCTCGGTGATCGGGATGGCGCTCGGCACGCGGCGGCTGTACGACTTCGTCGGTGACTCGGACCTGGTCCGCTTCGCGCCGACCCAGGACCTGGTGGATCCGGTGGCGATGCGTGCCTGCGATCCGTACGTGGCGGTGAACTCGGCGATCGAGGTCGACCTGAGCGGCGCGATCAACTCGGAGGTCGTCGCCGGCCGGTATGTCGGGGCCGTCGGTGGGCAGGTCGACTTCTTCCGTGCGACCCGGCAGAGCGCGTCCGGACTGGCGATCGTCGCACTGGCCGCGACGCACCCGAGCGGGGAGAGCCGGATCGTGCCTGCGCTGAGCGGTCCGGTCACGTCGCTGAAGAGCGACATCGACCTGGTGATCACCGAGTGGGGGATCGCGGACCTGCGGGCCGCCTCGCTCGCCGAGCGGGCCGCGCGGCTGATCGCGGTCGCGGCGCCCGAGCACCGGGCCGCGTTGGCGTCCGGACCCCTTGCGTTTGCCAATAGATAATATATTATGTATGGAACTGAGAGAGCTGGAGGTAGTCCGATGGCGGGCCTGTACTTCGAAGAGTTCGAGCCGGGGCAGGTGATCGAGCACGTCACCCGGCGGACCGTCACCGAGACTGACAACGTCCTGTTCAGCTCGCTGACGCTGAACCTGGCACCGTTGCATCTCGACGCCGAGCACGCCGCGCAGAGCATCCACGGGCAGCGGTTGGTGAACAGCCTGTTCATCCTCGGGCTGATCTGCGGCATCTCCGTCCCGGAGACCACCCAGGGCACCACCCTGGGCAACCTCGGCTTCTCCGAGATCAAGTTCCCGAAACCGGTGTTCCACGGCGACACGATCCACGTCCGGACCGAGATCACCGGCAAGCGTGAGTCGAAGAGCCGCACGGACTCCGGGATCGTGTTCTTCCGGCATCTCGGCATCAACCAGCGTGATGAGATCGTCTGCGACGCACATCGCACCGGGCTGATGATGAGGCGCCCGGTCGCGGTGGCCGCGCAGTAGGCAGCCGACATGGATATCGACCTCTTCGGCGCGCCGGTCCGGCCCGCGTGGATACCTGGGAACGCCGACCGTGACCGCAGCCGGTTGCTCCAGGCAATGAAGAATTGGGGCTACCCGGATCTGGCGGCTCTGCACCGTGCGTCGATCGCCGACCCGGAGACGTTCTGGCGGGCCGTGGTCGAAGACCTCGGCATCGCGTTCGACGTACCGTTCGAGCGGGTTCTCGACGACAGTGCGGGGAAGCAGTTCCCTCGATGGTTCGCGGGCGGGCGGATCAACGCGGCCGAGCTGTGCTCGCATCGGCACGCCGCCGGTCACCTGGCGGACAAAGCGGCCGTCGTCTACGAGGGAGACGCCGGCCAGCGCCGGTCGCTGACCTTCCGCGAACTGGACCAGGAGGTACGGCGGTTCGCGGCAAACCTGACGGCGCTCGGTGTGTCCCGAGGCGACCGGGTCGTGCTGTTCGTTCCCGTCGTACCGGAAGCCACTGTGGCGTTCCTGGCCTGCGCGATGATCGGTGCGATCACGGTGCCGGCGTTCACCGGGTACAGCGCCGACGCGCTCGCGACGCGGCTGCGGGACTCCGAGGCGGTGGCGATGATCACCGCCGACGGAACCACCCGGCGGGGCAAGCGGGTCGAGTTGAAGGCCACCGCCGACGAGGCGGCGGACTCGCTCGGGCCCGACGCCGGGCTGCGGCACATCGTGGTGGTCCGCCACCTCGGCGATCCGGTGCCGATGCGCGACGCCCGGGACGTGTACTACGACGAACTGGACGCGGACCCGCGGCCGGTCGAGACGGCCGGCACCGAGTCGAACGACCCGCTGTGCATCGTCTACACGTCCGGTACGACGGGCAAGCCGAAAGGCATCGTGCACTCGCACGGCGGGCTCGGCGTCAAGGCGGCGGTCGACTTCGGGTACGGCTTCGACGTCCACTCCGACGACGTGATCGCGTGGATCAGCGACATGGGCTGGCTGGTCGGGCCGCTGATGATCATGGGCGGCCTGCAGTTGGGGGCGACGATCGTCCTCACCGAAGGCTTGCCGAACTACCCGTCACCCACGCGGCTGTTCGACATCGTCACGCGCAACCGCGTGACCTTGCAGGGCGTCGCACCGACCGCGATCCGGGCGGTGGCGGCGAACTCGTCCGACGCGGACTTCGGCGACCTGTCCAGCCTGCGGGCGTTCGTGTCCACGGGTGAGGCCTGGGACGAGCCGACGTGGTGGTGGCTGTTCGAACAGGTCGGCGGGAGCCGGCGGCCGATCATCAACTACAGCGGCGGGACCGAGGTCGGCGGCGGTCTGCTCGTCGGGTACCCGTTCCTGCCGATGGAGGCCGCCGCGTTCAACGGTCCGCTCCCGGGCATCGATGCGGCGGTACTCGATGCGGCCGGGCAACCGATTGTCGGCGACGTCGGGGAACTCGCCGTACTGAACACGTTCCCCGGGATGACGCATGCGTTCTGGCAGGACGAGGAACGGTACCTGGAGACGTACTGGAAGACCTGGGACGGGATCTGGCACCACGGTGACCTGGCGAGCGTCGACGCCCGCGGGACCTGGCGGATCCACGGCCGGTCCGACGACACCATCAAGGTCTCCGGACGGCGGATCGGGCCCGCGGAGATCGAGACCGCGCTGCTCAAGGATCCCCGGATCGTCGAGGCCGCGGTGATCGGCGTACCCGACGAACGACGTGGCCAGCGGGTCGTCGCGTTCGCCGTACTGCGGGACGCCGCCACCGACCACGACGACATCGTCGCGACCGCGGAGGCCAATGTCGGCCGCTCGTTCGCGCCGGCGGTGTACGTCGTCAACTCGTTGCCCAAGACCAAGAACGGCAAGATCATGCGCCGCGCGATCCGTGCGCGCCATCTCGGGTCACCGGTCGGGGACATGTCGTCGCTCGACCCGGCGACGCCGCTCGAGGACATCCCCCTCGGTACCGGAACAGGAGAGCAGTGATGACGCAGCAGGACGAGACCGACCTCGAGGTGGTCCAGAAGGCGACGCGGGAACTCGCACGGAAGTTCGGCTACGACTACTGGCGTGAGAAGGACAAGACGCACACGTACCCGTGGGAGTTCGTCAAAGCCTTCGCAGCCGGTGGCTGGCTCGGCGCGCTGATCCCGGAAGAGTACGGCGGACTCGGTCTCGGGCTGGCCGAGTGCGGCGTGATGATGCAGGAGATCGCCGCGTCGGGGGCAGGGATGAGCGGCGGGTCGGCCGTGCATTTCTACGTGTTCCCGCCGGCGCCGATCATCCGGTACGGCTCGGAGGAGATGAAGCGCGAGTGGCTGCCCAAGCTGGCGGCCGGCGAGATCCTGATGGCGTTCGGCGTCACCGAACCGACGGCCGGTGTCGACACCTCGCGGATCACCACCAAGGCGGACAAGGTCGACGGCGGCTGGGTCGTGAACGGGCAGAAGGTCTGGATCACCAACGCGCAGAACGCGCACAAGATCCTGCTGCTCGCCAGGACCTCGCCGCGCAACGAGGAGAAGCCCCTCGACGGTATGACGTTGTTCTTCACGGATCTGAATCGCGAGCGGATCACGGTGCGCGAGATCGAGAAGCTCGGCCGGGCCGCGATCGATTCCAATGAGCTGTTCATCGACAACCTGGAAGTCGCGGACCACGAGGTGGTGGGCGAGGTCGGTCAGGGCTTCCGGTACCTGATCGACGGATTGAACCCCGAGCGGGTCGTGGTCGGTCTCGAAGGCGTCGGCCTGGGTCTCGCCGCGCTGGAGCTGGCGACGAAGTACGCGAAGGAGCGGGTGGTCTTCGACCGCCCGATCGGGAAGAACCAGGCCGTCGCGCATCCGCTGGCGGACTCGTGGATCCGGTTGGAGGCGGCCCGGCTGGCGGCGATGCACGCGGCGGAGCTGTTCGACAACCACCAGCCGTGCGGCAAGGAAGCCGCGATGGCCAAGTTCCTCGGCGCGGAGTCGGGCTTCGAGGCCTGCGACCGGGCGATGTCCACGCACGGCGGCTACGCCTACGCGAAGGAGTACCACGTGGAGAGGTTGTGGCGAGAGGTCCGGCTGCTTCGCAATGCGCCGTTCTCGCAGGAGATGGTGCTCAACTACATCTCGTCGCAGGCCCTCGGTCTGCCGCGCTCGTACTGAGAGGTGGGGCAGATGAAGCCGTACCGTTCGATGCTGTTCGTGCCGGGGCACAAGCCGACCTGGGCGGAGAAGGGCATCGCGTCCGGCGCCGACGCGCTCATCCTCGATCTCGAGGACTCGGTACCGCCGGCCGACAAGGACGCGGCGCGGATGACCGTCCGGGAGACGATCGGCCGGTTGCGCGAGACCGGTGTCCGGGCCGACATCTGGGTCCGGCCGAACAGCGCGGACAGTGGACTGCAGGGCGCCGACCTCGAGCAGGTCGTCGTACCACGGCTGGCCGGCCTCTTCCTGCCGAAGGTGTTCACCGCGCGAGAGGTCGTCGGGATCGACGCCGTGGTGTCGCACCTGGAGGAGCGCGAGGGACTGGAGCACGAGTCGGTCGGGCTGATCATCAGCTACGAGACCGCCGTGTCGATGGCGCACTGCGAGGAGATCGCGGCCGCCGCGCCGCGGATCGCGAGTCTGCTCGGTGCCACCGGGCCGAACGCGGACGTGGGTCGCGAGCTCGGGTTCGAGTTCACGCCAGCAGGCCTCGAGACGCTGTATCTACGGAGCCGGATCGTACTCGCGGCGCGGGCGAACGGCCTGCACCATCCGGTCGCCGGTGTCTGGCAGGACATCGCGGACCTGGAGGGGTTCCGGCGCTTCGCGGAGGACAACCGGCGCCTCGGCTACCGCGGCATGGTGGTCATCCACCCGTCCCACGTCGCGCCGTCGAACGAGGTGTTCACGCCGTCGGACGAGACCGTGGACTTTTACCGGCGGCTCATCGACGCCTACCGCGAGGCTGAGGCGCGGGGGAGTTCAGCGGTTGACTTCGAGGGTCAGCACATCGACCTCGCGCATGCCAAGACCGCCGAAGGGGTGCTCGCGCTCGCGGACTCCCTGCGATGAATCGAAGGAGCTGATCGATGGCCCGCTCGCCGGGTCCGGCCGGACTGCCGGACGTCGTCGCGGCGTACGTCCGTGAGCTGATCCTGTCCGGTGGCGTCCGCCCGGGGGAGTTCCTCCGCCTGGAGCCGATCGCGACCGCGGTCGGAGTCAGCAACACGCCGGTACGCGAGGCGCTGCTCGCGCTCCGCAACGAAGGTTTCGTGACGCTGGTACCGCGCCGTGGGTTTCAGGTCGAGACATTCAGCACGGGCGACGTCCACGACATCTTCTGGGCGCAGGCGAAACTGGCCGGTGAGCTGGCTGCGCGCGCGGCGCGGCGGATCGGACGGCCGGAGCTGGCCCAACTGGAGGCGGTCTTGGTGCAGTACGAGACGGCAGTCGGGTCCGGCGACGACGAACGGATCGGGCACTACGGGCACGCGTTCCACCGGCAGATCAACCTGGCCGGTGGATCCCAGCGTCTGGCGCTCGTTCTCGGCTCGATCGTGCAGCATCTGCCGAACCGGTTCTACGCCACGATCGACGGGCACGTGGAAGCCACTCGCGACGACCATCGCAAGATCTTCGATGCCTTGCTGGCCGGCGATCCTCACGAAGCGCGGAGACTGACCGAAGGACACATCCTGTCCAGTAGCGGTCATCTCGTCGACCTGCTGCGCCGGCGTGGTCTGTGGGCGGACGACACCGTGAGGGGTGCTGCCAGTACCCCCTGACAAGAGGATCTTTTCCGCTCTGCCGCGAGTCGGCAGGATCCTTGGTGTCACCGTAACGAGACCAAGATTTCAGAAGCGAACAACAGTGCAAGCCATCACCTTTCCCAACGGCCCGATCAACATGGCGGGCAACCTCTACCTTCCGGCGGACTTCGACCCCAACGGCAGCTGCGCGGCGATCGTCACCGTGCACCCCGGAGGCGGAGTGAAGGAGCAAACGGCGGGGCTCTATGCCGAGAAGCTGGCTGCGCAGGGCTTCGTGGCGCTCGCGTACGACGCGTCGTACCAGGGTGAGAGCGGTGGCGAGCCGCACTTCCTGGAGGGCCCGGTCGCCCGTGTCGAGGACGTCAATGCGGCCGTCGACCACCTGCAGTCCCTGGCGTACTCGACCGGATGGCACCGGCGGATGGCACCGGCGGCGGACATCGGACTTACTGGCGTTAGGGGCTGCCGAGATCTCTTGCCGCCGCACGCCTGAGACGACGGCTCTGGCACCCGGCTCAGTTGGCGCCCTGTCGGAGAATGCGGCGGGCGCGATCGATCACTGGCTTGTCGACGAGTTGTCCGTTCACGGTGGAAATACCCGAAGGGCCGAGCGCGTCGACGACTGATCTGGCCCACTCGACCTCGGCGGCGGTCGGCCGCAAGGAAGCCTTGGCGGCGGACAGCTGATTCGGATGGATGCACAGCTTCCCCGCGAACCCCAGCCGCCGGGCGTAGCGCACATCGTCGGCGACCTTGGCGGAATCGCGCACGTCGGCGGTGACCCCATCGACGGGACCCGGCAATCCGGCCGCCGCGGAGGCGAGCACAAGCGCCGTACGCACCCCCACCAGCGCTTCCCGATCCGCGGGATCAATGCCCAGTTGTGCGGCGAGGTCGAAGCTGCCGAACGCGAGTCGCCGTACCGCGGTGGCGCCCGCGACAGCCCGTGCGTTCAGGACGCCCTCGGCCGTCTCGACCAGCGCGATCACCGCGGGAACCCGTCGGCCAACCTCCGACACCGCCTCGGCTGATTCCGCCTTCGGCAGCATCACGATCGGGGAGTACGGCTCGATCGCCGCCAGGTCGTCGGCGTACCACCCACTCGCTGGTGCATTGATCCGGACTGCACACCTGCGATGGCCGGCCAGCCAACGGACGACCTCGTCCCTGGCAGCACCCTTCCGCGCGGCGGGAACCGCGTCCTCGAGATCCAGAACGACCAGATCAGGATCCGCAGCGACGGCCTTGGCGAACCGATCCGGACGGTCACCGGGCACGAACAGCAGAGTGCCCGCGTTGGCGGCAATGGTGGTCGGCGTCACTGTTGCACCTCCTCGAGACAAGAATATATTATATTTGCCATCGTCGAACGGGAAGGTCCCACACGCTATGAAGATCGTCGTCTGCGCGAAGTTCGTGCCGGATGCTACTGCGGACCGCCGCTTCCGCTCGGAGGACAACACGGTGGATCGTGCCGGTGTCGACGGGCTGCTGTCCGAGCTGGACGAGTATGCCGTCGAGACCGCGCTGACCGTGAAGGAGGCCGGCGATGCCGAGGTGACCGTTCTCACGGTCGGCCCCGAGCAGGCCGCCGACGCGGTGAAGAAGGGCCTGCAGATGGGTGCCGACGCCGGTGTCCACGTGATCGACGACGCGATCCACGGTTCGGACGCGGTCGCCACCTCGCTGATCCTGTCGAAGGCGCTGGCCAAGCTGGAGGCCGACCTGGTCGTGTTCGGCATGGGGTCGACCGACGGCGGTATGGGTGTCGTGCCGGCGATGGTGTCGGAGCGGCTCGGGCTGCCGGCGGTGACGCTGGGCTCGGAGGTGACCGTGGACGGTCAGACCGTGCGGATCCGCCGCGACGGCGACACCGCGAGCGAGACGATCGAGGGCACGCTGCCGCTGGTGCTGTCGGTGTCGGACCAGGCCAACGAGCCGCGGTACCCGTCGTTCAAGGGCATCATGGCCGCGAAGAAGAAGCCGGTCGAGACGTGGTCGCTCGCGGACCTGGAGCTGACCCCGGATCAGCTGGGCCAGGTGGGCGGTTCGAGCGCGTGGACCGAGGTGGTCGAGGTGACCGCCCGTCCGGCGCGCACTGCCGGCACGATCGTCACGGACGAGGACGGCTCGGGTGCCGGGCAGCTCGTCGAGTTCCTGTCCACGAACAAGTTCCTCTGAGGGGCGCGTAATGTCGAAGGTTCTGGTTCTCGTTGACCACACGGACAATCCAGGGGGCGCGGTCCGCAAGACGACCGCCGAGCTCCTCACGATCGCCCGCCGGCTCGGTGAGCCGGTCGCGGTGTTCATCGGCTCTGAGGCGCAGGCCGCGTTGCCGGCGCTGGGGCAGTACGGCGCGACGAAGGTGATCGCGCTGTCCGACCCGGAGCTGTCGCAGTACCTGGTGGCGCCGAAGGCCGAGGCGCTGCAGCAGATCGCGGCGAAGGTCGAGCCGTCGGCGATCCTGATCTCGTCGAACGCCGAGGGCAAGGAGATCGCGGCCCGGCTCGCGGTCAAGCTGGACTCGGGTCTGATCACCGACGCCGTCGACGTACAGGCCGGTGATGGTGACCCTGTCACTACCCAGTCGGTGTTCGCGGGCAACTTCACTGTGCGGGCGAAGGTGACTCACGGGACGCCGATCATCACCGTGAAGCCGAACGCCGCGACCCCCGAGGCTGCGGAGACGTCGCCGGAGGTGGAGGCGTTCGATGTGACGATCTCCGACGCCGCGAAGACGGCCCGGATCACCGAGTCGAAGCCGCGCGCGGCGACCGGCCGTCCGGAGCTGACCGAGGCCGCGATCATCGTGTCCGGTGGTCGTGGTACCGGTGGTGACTTCGGTCCCGTCGAAGCCTTCGCCGACTCCCTCGGTGCCGCGGTCGGCGCCTCCCGCGCCGCGGTCGACTCAGGCTGGTATCCGCACGCCTACCAGGTCGGCCAGACCGGCAAGACGGTGTCGCCGCAGTTGTACGTCGCGGCGGGTATCTCGGGCGCGATCCAGCACCGTGCGGGCATGCAGACCTCGAAGACGATCGTCGCGGTCAACAAGGACCCCGAGGCCCCCATCTTCGAACTGGTCGACTTCGGCGTCGTGGGCGACCTCCACAAGGTCCTCCCGACCGCCACCGAAGAAGTAACCAAGCGCAAGTCGTAACAGCCCGCTCCCACCCAGCGCAGCCCGGCCCCGGGCCTCCGCATGTCCGCGGTTGCTGCCAGCAACCTTCTCCCGGCGCCAAACCGAAGAACGCCGCAGGTCTGTGTGGCGAGCCGTCCACGGACTGAGAAGCATCATGATGCCCGGCCGAAACGCTGGTCACCCAACCGGGCATCCCCCCTGGTCACCGAGACCAGGAACCGACCCCAACAGTCGACACAACCGACTGCGCTGACGTCGACAAGCAGCGCTCCAGGAGTCCTCCGGAGCCTTTGGGCTCAGGTGGTGGCTCTGGGAACTATCCAGTACGACGGTTCAGTGACCGGTGAGGAAGCTGACCTCGTCTACCCGCCGCCCGCATCACGTCTCCGACGATGGAACCGGCTTCCGACGCGACGTTGAACCCGCGCTCGACAAGGCTGGGTCCAGATAGCGCGAGGGCTCGGAATCGTCGACCCCGATGATGGCCTGTCGCTCTGGAACGGGTGCGCCGAGTCTGCGGGCGTCCGCCAACACTCGACTTGCTGACTACCTCGGTCGGGGTTGTCCACCGAGATTGCCACCCACGGGGAGTGCTGATCCCGGCCGGGTCAACCGTGCTGGACTGTCTCCGATCCTGATATCGGTCCGACGAACCGCGGAGCCTTGCCGGGCTGGATGGACGACCCATCGGTGACCACGCTCCCGCGTGTGGCCAGATGCGGATGGCCGGCCGCCTCGCGGAGGCCGAGCACCGGCGCCACGCAGGCGTCACTGGTCGCGAAGTGCCGGGCCCACTCGTCGCGGGTCCCGGTACGGAAGGCTCCGGCGAGTAGTTCACGCAGCCGCGGCCATTGCTCTGTGTCGTTCTGGTCGGCGGGGTCGAACTCGTTCCTGCCGATTCCGAGCTCGCGCAACAGCGTCGCGAAGAACTTGTTCTCCAGGGCACCGACCGACATCCACTGCCTGTCCGAGGTCTCGTAAACGGCATAGAACGGGCTCGCACCGTCCAGCGTGTTGGTGCCGCGGGCATCGTTCCAGCGACCGGCACCGAGCATCGAGTACGTAGCCGCGAGGAGATGGGTGACGCCGTCGACCATCGCAACATCCACGACCTGTCCGCGTCCGGTCCGGGACGCTTCGAACAACGCGCTCAGGGCACCGATCACCGCATACGCGCCGCCACCTGCATAGTCGCCGATCAGGGGCATCGGCACCTGCGGCGGTGCGCCGGCAGCCCCGGTCGCCCCGAGCACTCCGGTCAGCGCCAGATAGTTGATCTCATGCCCGGCCGTGGCCGACAGCGGACCGTCCTGTCCCCAGCCGGTCAGCCGCACGTAGACCAGGCGAGGGTTGTGCTTCAGCGCCACGCTCGGACCGACGCCAAGCCGTTCCATCACGCCTGGGCGGTACCCCTCGAGGAGCACGTCCGCATCCTCGACCAGCCGGAGCAGGGCCGCGGTACCGTCTGGATCCTTGAGGTCGAGCACGGCCGACCGCTTGCCGCGGTTGAGTACATCTTGGTCGGGCGGCGCCGCACTCAATTCGGACGGCACCGGCCGGTCGACCCTGATGACGTCGGCGCCGAGGTCGGCCAGCGACATACCGGCAAATGGCGCCGGCCCGATGCCCGCCAGCTCTACCACACGCACGCCGGCCAGCGGACCGCCTGCACCCGGCCGGTTCATACGCACCTTGCCCGGCCTGGCCAGAGCTCGCCGCGGAGCTCAACCTTGCTGATCTTGCGGGTCGCGCCTTTGCGCACATCGTCGATGACGATCACCTGGTCGGGCACCTTGTAGCTGCCGAGGTCGGGGCACCCTGCGATCACCGCCTCCAGAATCAGCTCGCTGTCAGCTATCAGCGAGCTGATCACGTCCTTACCCATCCCGTCAGCTTCGAGCGTTGGCCGAGGGCCGGCGGCAGAATGGCGCAGCCGACCTCGTGTCACTTCGGAGCCGGCACGCCGACCACGGCGGCGGCGACTCCCGGCGCGGCGGTCAGCACTGCCTTGACCTCCGCAGTGTAGATGTCCTCGCCAATGCGACCGGCGGTGCCTGACCGGCCATAGAGTCGTGACCTGTGCCATGCCTATGCACATGGTCGGCCTGCCTTCCGCAGCGCGGCGGTAGCGGTCTCGTCGATCGGTAGACCCCCGGGATCCGTCCCCGGGGTCTTCCACCAGGACCACGCCGTAGTCACCCGCGGCTCCTTCGATGCTGACGTACTCGTCCCGAGCGTTGCGCAGCACACGCTCGGGATCGCGCTCGAACGGGTCGCCCCAACTCCCGCCGCCGTCGAAGATGCCGGTGCCGTACGACATCCGCCCGACCACGATGCGCTGCGATACCGCAAGGTCGAGTTTGAGGTCGAGGGCCCGGCTGTCGCGGACGGTCAGATCGTGGTCGGCGAAGGCTCTGGCCACCTGGTCACGGGCAGCGTCGAGGTCGGTTGTCTCGAAGAGCAGGCGCCGTGCCGTCGGTGTCATCGTCAACTCCCTCTCCATCAGGCTGACAAATGTATAATATACAAACCATTGTGTTGTAGGGAGAGGTTTATCGGCCGCCCTCGGGTCGGGGACGCGAGGCGGAGCTGGGCCGGTGATTTCTGGATTTCGAATTCTGGGTTCACCTCCGTCCGGCCCGGAAGCCTGGCAGCACTGGCGCACGACCATGATCGCCATCGCCGCCCGCTCGTGCGATTGCTGGTCGAGCTGCGTTACCGTGCCGTGGCGACGATCGGTTGCGGCACCGGGACTGCATGGGGCGGGATCAAGAGGCTGGGGAACATCGGCGACAGCATCATCGCGGTCTTCGGTCAGGGACCCGTGGGACTGTCTGCCACGATGTTCGCCGCGGCGATGGGTGGCCGGATGATCGCGGTCGTCGTCAAGCCGGCGAGACTGGCGCACGCGCAGGGACTGGGGGCTGACGAGATCGTGAACCCGGCCGAGGCGGCCGTGCCCAATGTGGTTGCTGACCTCACTGGTGGTCGCGGCGTGGATGTGGTGATCGAGACCTAGGGCACGGGGAAGATCTTCCGGCAGGAGCTTAAGGCCCTCGAACGACAGACACGGGCTCGCCGACTCCAGGGGTGGGCTGCCGGCACGTGCCTTCCACTACCCCGGCTTCCTAGTCTTGATTCATGGATGTCGCGAAACAGGTCAGGGAGTTCTTGATGACCCGGCGGGCCAAGGTCACTCCGGAGGATGCAGGGCTGCCGCCGGGCGGCGGTAAGCGCCGCGTCGCCGGCCTGCGCCGCGAGGAAGTTGCGGTACTCGCCGGGGTGAGCACGGAGTACTACGCCCAGATCGAGCGTGGTGATATCGCCCGCGCCTCGGAGGAGGTACTGCATGCGATCGCCTCGGCGCTGCGCCTCGACGACGTGGAGCGCCAGCACCTGCTGGACCTCTGCCGCGCCGCTGGGTCGAGGACTCGCCGGCCACAGCCGGCGAGCAAGGTGCATGCGAACGTGCAGCAGTTGATCGACGCGATGCCGGGGCTGCCGGCCTCGATCCAGACCGGACGCCTCGATCTGCTGGCCACGAATCGGTTGGGCCGTGCGCTGTACGCGGAGATCTACGACCGGCACACGGGCAAAGGCGTGCCGAATCTGGCCCGGTACCTGTTCCTCGACGAGCACAGCCGAGAGACGTTCCCCGACTGGGATTCGGTCGCGGAGGACGCGGTGGCGACCCTGCAGACAGAGTTGGTTCGCGAGCCGCACACGAAGGCGTTCGTCGAGCTGATCGGACAGCTGTCCACCCTGAGCCGGGAATTCCGCTCGATGTGGGCGGACCACGACGTCTCCGCTCACCGGCGCGGGAAGAAGCGCATCCACCATCCGCTGGTCGGCGAGGTCGTTCTCAACTACGAGGCGCTGCAGTTGCCCGGTGCTCCGGGACTGCAGATGGTGACGTTTCTCCCTGAGCCGGGCTCGCCAGCCCAGGAGGCGTTGGGGCTGCTGGGCAGCTGGAGCACACCGGCGGTCAAGGCCTGCGTCGACCCGGAGCCGGTCGATCTGGGGCACGGCGACGAGACCTCGCAGCGCTAGGGGTGGGCCAGCGGCACGTTCCTCGAGCAACGCGAGGTTCGTAGCGTTGAAGACGTCGGCAGGAGCACAGCGCCGAAGCTGATCAGAGCCCGCGCACCCGAAAGTGCGCAGTGAGACCACCAATGAGAACGCATTCTGCAGGAGCACACGATGCCGAACATCGAGCATGTCAAGATCAAGAACCGCGCCATGTCCTGGGACATCGCGGCTGACATCTACTTCCCGCCGAACTTCGACCAGACCAAGCAGTACCCGACCATTGTCATCGCCCACCCCATCGGGTCGTGCAAGGAACAGACCTCCGGTGAGATCTACTCCGCGCAACTCGCCGAGCAGGGCTTTGTGACCCTCGCGTTCGACGCGTCCTTCCAGGGCGGGTCCGGCGGCGAGCCGCGCGCCATCGAGGATCCGTCGCTGCGTGTGGAGGACTTCCGCCACGTGGCCGATTACCTCGCCACCCTCCCGTATGTGGATGCGGATCGCATCGGCCTGATCGGCATGTGCGGTGGTGGCGGGTACGCCATCAACACCGTCTTGACCGAGCGCCGCTACAAGGCCGTCGCCACGATCACGGGCGCGAACTACGGGCGTGTACTGCGTGAGGCCGAGGGGTCGGCCGAGGCCGTGATCGCGAAGCTCGAGGAGATCGGCGCGCAGCGCACCGCCGAGGCCCGCGGCGCGGACTGGCAGGTCGACGGCGGACTCCCGGAGTCGGTCGAGCAGGCCAAGGAGTGGGGCATCACCGACGTCGACATCCTGGGTGCGACCGAGTACTACAAGACGGACCGTGGCGCGAAGCCGAACGGCACGAACCGCACGCTGCGCTCGCACATGGGCGTCGCCTACGGCTGGGACGCGTTCCACCTCGCCGAGGAGCTGCTGACACAGCCGCTGCTGGTGATCGTCGGCGATATTCCCGGCGGCTTCGGTGCGTACCGTGACGGTCATGAGATCGTACGCCGCGCCCGCTCGGAGAAGAAGGAGCTCGCCGTGATCAAGGGCTGGTCGCACTACGACCTGTACGACAAGGACGAGCCCGTCGCGCAGGCGATGGCCAAGCTCGCCCCGTTCTTCACCGAGAACCTGTAAACCTGCTGGCTTGAGGTCGTCGGGGTCGCCGCCGCACACGGCGGCCCCGATGCACCGCCCGCCGCGTCTTCGAAAGGGGTCATCATGACCAATGTTCTTGTGCTCGGCGCGTCCGGGCAGATTGCCGCCTGGGCCATCGACATGCTCGCCGCCCAAGGGGCAACACTCACGCTGTTCGCCCGGAACAAGCACCGCATCGCCAACGTGCCCGAGGGCGCGAGGGTGATCGAGGGCAGCGCCGACGACCGCGCAGCACTCGCGGAAGCGGTGCGTGGGCAGGACATCGTCTACGCGAACCTCGCCGGCGACATCGCCGAGCAGGCCAAGGCCATCGTCGACGTCATGGAGGCCGTGGGCGTGAAACGCCTCATCTTCGTGACCGCGCTGGGCATCTACCAGGAAGTGCCGG
Organism: Kribbella sp. NPDC051137; assembly: GCF_040682535.1. Taxonomy (NCBI): domain Bacteria; kingdom Bacillati; phylum Actinomycetota; class Actinomycetes; order Propionibacteriales; family Kribbellaceae; genus Kribbella; species Kribbella sp. NPDC051137. The sequence goes on along the minus strand of NZ_JBFBBI010000011.1, from coordinate 4,110 downwards.
GCGAGTTCGGGCGCTGGAACCGTGCCACCATCGGTGCGTCCACCCTGGACACGTACGCAGCCGCCTCTGACACGATCGAGGCATCGTCCCTGGACTACACCGTGCTGCGGCCGGCATGGCTCTCCGACGCCGACGAGGTCTCCTACGAGACCACGCAGCGCGACGAGCCCTTCAAGGGCACCACGGTGTCGCGCAAGAGCGTCGCCGCGCTCGTGGCCGACATCGTCGCGCACCCGGCGAAGCACGTGCGGCAGAATCTGGGTGTGAACAAGCCCGGCACGGACGGCGACCGGCTCATCTGGTAGCAGACGGCAACCAAATCTCCGAGCCTCGGCCTCCGGAGGATCACGACATCCGAGGAGAGGACCCGAGGCACGTGCCCGAGAAGAATGGTTCAGGATCCTCGGTCCGCCGCGCGCTGAGGTTCATCGGCTCGCCCGTACTGCTGGTCCTTGTGGTCGCGGTGGTCGGAGCGCCTGCGCTCGCGCTCGCATTCACCCCGTTCTCCGGCGGGCTCGCGTATGTCTTCGCCGGCGTCGTCCCCGGCGTGCTCGCCTCGCTCTACAGCCGGCGGCTCGCCGTCTCGGTGGTTGCGGGAACCGGGCTGCTCGTTCTGCTCGTCGAGTGCGCGCAACCGTACCCGTGGGCGGCGAGCGTGCTGATGATCGGCGTCGGGCTCGGGATCGGGGCCTGCGCGTTTCGGGGCTGGCACCTGCACTGTCGCAAGCCTGTATCGGGCCATCGCCGCGGGGCAGTCGCAGGACTCCGCCCTGCTCACGGCCGAGCGGAGCCTGGCGCTGCTGCGGCGTCACCGGCACCGCGAGCTGGACCGGCTCGCACAACTCGTTGCGCGCGGCGAGCAGATCGCCCAGCAGATGCGCGCACTCGACAACCGCGCCGACGACACGTCGATCCGCTGGAACGAAGCCGCCGGCGCACAGTTGACGGCCATCGCCGCCGCGGTCCTGAGGCCCCGCACCGGAAGCTCTCTTGTCGCCGCCTCATGGCCACCTGAGCCGGGAGACGCCCTCCAATCGGCCCTGTCGCGCACGGTGGACGCGGTCACTCGGATCGCCGCAGGCGGGGACGTCCCTGATGCTTCGGATCAGCGGCGAGTACCGGGCCCGGTCGAACTGATCCGCGGCGAGCTGCGGCCCGGGTCCCCGATCTTGCGCCACGCGGTGCGACTGGCGATCGTTTGCGTCATCGCCCAGGTCGTAGGAATGTCCGTCGGCCGGTGGCTCGGACCCGGGGCGTTCCTCGCCGGGCACGGCTTCTGGGCCGTCGTCGCCGCGGCGCTGATCGTGTTCCCCGACTACGGCTCCACGTTCGCCCGCGGTATCGGCCGTACGATCGGTACCGTCGCCGGCGCGGCCCTCGGTGTGGCGCTGTCCTTCCTGCCCGGGATCCCGGTGCTGCACGCCGTGGTGCTGCTGCTGCTCTTCGACGGCTACCTCGCGTTCCGTAGTTGCGGCCAGCCTTACACCATGTTTTGGGTCGTCGCGTGGATCGCCTCGCTGACCCCTGGCCCGCTGGGGGCGACCACCCGCCGTCTCGACACCGTGATCGGCTGTTTGCTCGCGTTCGCTGCCTATCTCATCGCGCCCACGTGGCAGCGCCGCCTGCTCACCGAGCGGCTGCGGGAGTGGGCACAGGCGACCGCTCGGCACATCGACGCACTGGTGCTGCTGTGGGCCGCCGATGATGAGACGCACCGACTTGCCGTCGCCCAAGCGGACGTCCGCGCGCGGCTGACCGGGCTGGAGTTCGCTGCCGCAGCCGGTAGCGCTCGCCATGAGCCCCGCGACCGGCACGGCCGCGGGGGCAACGACGCGCTCGACCCTGCCGTCCACACCGTGACGAGCGCGAGAGCTCAGATCGCCGCGCTCACCGCCCTCGCGCCGCTGTGGAGCATCGACGAGCGCGCAGACGCCTGCGCTCAGATCGAGGCCCTCTCTCGCGACCTCGACGTCCTCGCCAGAGCTCCCTCGCCCCTCTCGCAGGCACCTGGTCGCGGGCAGCCGGCACCCGCATCGGCGGCCACCGGGATCGACACCACGACAGCCCTGGAGCGACTGCGCACCGCCGTGACGGATCTGGAGCCGCTCGCCGCGGTCCAGGCAACACCAGGAGCGAGATGACCCACCGGACTGGCTCTCCGTCCGGCTCAGGACCGGCACGCAAGCCCGTTCATCGAATTCACCGGTGATCAGGAGAACCAGCCGGTCGCGGCGACTCGACGTCAGAACGAGCAGCAGCTGGTCTCGCGAGTCGTGATGTCCTGCGCGATCGTTCGGGAGCCCTTATCCAGTAGCAATCCAAGGGAGGGTCGGCGCCGGCCGCTCGATTCCTCGCAGTGCGGTGCCGAGGAGGTCGTCGAACTCGGCGACCCGCAGCGGCTGCTCGACGGTCGGCAACGTGCACGACGGCGAGACCCAGCTGTCCCCGGGCGGTCCGTTGGGAATGGTCTGTGCGCTCACCTTCGACGGTAAGCCTTTACCCGGGTACCGGATGCAAGTCCCATTTCGCGAGTGATCCGGAACGCACGCCAGGCGACGATCGTCCGCAGCCGATCCCGCGTTACGGCGCAACATCGGTAGGCGCACCGCCGATTCGAGGCTCGGGCACCGCAGGTGCTTCAGTAGCCAGGGAAGGCCGCGCGCAGAGTGCGCCAGGTGATCGGGCCGGTCAGGTCGGCCGAGTCCGGGGTGTGGTCCGCGTCGAGGCGGCCCGCGACCAGCCGTAGCCAGGCTTCGGCGGGCAGCGTCAGTGAACCGTCGGGCTGTTCTGCCGGAGTTCGGTCGATGCTGACCGGGTCGGCCAGCCGCAGCGCGAATTGCGTCGCCGGGTTGGTCGTGGCGACCGTCAGCGTGGCCTCCTGGCCGTTCAGGTTGGCCGGTCTGGTGATCCAGCCCAGATTGCTCGTAGCGATGTCGAGCATGTGCCGTACGGCTTCGGCGTCGAGGGTCGCCGTCGGATCCGCGGCGCTGCGCACGTCCCAGGAGTGGTACGTGAGCTCGCTGAGCCGCAGGCGTGCCACGGTCGCCACAGCGCGCCCACACCTTCTGGTTGAAGTCGCTCTCAGCCGTCTTGCCGTCGAGCGCGAGCTGGATCGTGTTGGTCATGATCTCCGCGCCGCTGCCGAGGTGACTCAGCACGGTCGCGATGTCCCACTCGCTCGCTGCTGACGGACCGGCCAGGGCTTCGTCGTCGAACTTCCGGACGAACTCGGCGAGCCGGTCGAACCCGGTGCGCAACGCGGCGATGACGATATCGGCGTTGCTCAAGATGTGCCTCCGCAGACAGGTCGCTACTACGCCCGATGAAGTGGACCGCCGCGGACGCGGCAAGATTCCCGCCGACTGCCAGGTTCGCCGGTGATCGGCACGAGAAGGGCAGAAGAATCGGGCGGCCAGGCTCGTGCCAGATCCTGGCCGGCGCAGAGATGGTCACCGAGATCCCGGCGCGCGGTATTGACCGAGTTCTCCAGTCAGGAGCGAAGCCGTGATGAAGCACATGCGCTCGTCCGGCCTGTCGGCGCACGAGTCCGCGGTCGTCCAGGGCTGCGACCTCGTGTCGAGTCGCCGCTCGTCGCGGTTGGCCACACGCCTCTGTCGCTTCGTGTGCGGGCGAGTGCGGCGAGCACCGGGCCGTCGACGGTCTGAACCACCGTGCTGAGTGGGTCGGCCATGTCCACGCCGGCAGTCAAGTACCGATGTCGGCAGTCAATTGCCGATCGTGGTGCCGGGGTACCGCTGGCGCACGGTAGGTCGCCATTCCGACCAAGAGTCTCTCGGCCGGCGTTGTCGCCAGAGATCCCGGCCGACGGCGTCGTCAACTCACTGTTTTACTCACCGGAATGAACGGGATGAGCTGAGGAACAGTGCTTCACAGTAAGTACTCTGTGTTGGAGAGCGAGCAGGTCAACGGCAACATTTGACCACTCATGCGAACCGTCGACAGACCTGGCGCGGTAAAGCGGGGGTTAGGGGTTCGAATCCCCTCACCGGCTCTCTGTGATGTCTCAAGACATCGGCGACAGGTGAACCCACGATTCGTGGGTTCACCTGTTCTTTTTGGGGACGGGGCCGGGTGGTCTGCCGGTGGGTT
>NZ_JBFBBI010000010.1:0-118957 GCF_040682535.1 Kribbella sp. NPDC051137 | reverse complement strand
CCGGGCGCCAGCCCCGGGGGTGGGTGGGAGCGCGCGGAGCGGCCGCGTCTGAGGAGCGCAGCGACGAAGCGAGCGGCTGCGGAGCACGCGTGGGACTGACCACATCCCCACTCACCACATTCGGAGCGTGCGGTGCACGCGTGGGGCTACAACAGCCCGCCGAAGTTCTCGATGGATTTGAGGGTGTCGGCCTGGCTCATGCCGGGTGGTTGGATGCGGAGGATGATGCCGTCGGCGCCCATTTCGGTGTAGTGGGCGAGGCGCTCGGCTACTTCGGCCTTGGAGCCGATGACGCTGCGGGCGGTGATGTCGTCCCAGCCCTGGGTGTAGCGGGACACGTCCGTCGACGTGCGCTTCCAGCCGGTGTAGGCGTCGTACAAGTCCCGCAGCGGCTCCTCGAGCGCCGTACGGGCCTCCTGGGAGGTGTCGGCGCAGTACCCCTCGCGGCACAGGATGACCTCATGCCCCAGCGACGCCGGCCCCTGGGGGTACGACCGGTACTCGGCGATCTTCTCCGGCAGGTCGGCGTCCAGCTCGTTGAAGGACGTCGTCCAGCCGTCGCACATCCGCGCCGTCCGTTCCAGTACGGCGGACACGCGGCCGCCGTTCCAGATCCGCGGGCGCGGCGACTGCACCGGTCGCGGCGACAGGTACGCGTCCTGGATCGACGTGAACTTCCCCTCGTACGTCACCTCGGAAGACGTCCACAACCGGGTGAGGATCTCCAGCCCCTCCTCGAACCGGGCGACCCGCTCCGACTGCCGTACGCCGTACAGCGCGAACTCCTCCGGCCGGTACCCGAGCACGAACCCCGCGGTCAGCCGCCCGCCCGACAGTACGTCGAGGTGTGCCAGCGTCTCGGCCAGCACCACCGGGTCGTACAGCGGCGCGACGATCCCGGCCGTCGCGATCCCGATCCGCGAGGTGTGCGCGGCCAGCCAGGTCATCGACGTGAGGATCTCGTGGTACCCGGGCCGGTGCAGGTGCCGCTCGCCGAGCACCACCCACTCGAACCCGGCCTGCTCGGCCAGCTTCGCCTGCTCGACCGCGTCCGCGAGTTGCGGGCGCTCGCCCGGGGTGCCGTAGAGGTTCAGATAGAGACCCAGCCGCATCGGGGGTGCCGCCTTCCGTTGACAGGGAGCGCTCAGGGTATTTACGGTCTTGACCGTAAATGCTTTCCGCCCAGAACGCTAGGAGCCCGGTGATGAGTCTTGCAGCAGAGCCGGCCGGGTTGCCGGACGGGGGAGCGGCGGCGCCGATCAGTGCCGTCAAGACCCGGGTGGTGAGCGCCCACTACCGGCGGCCGTTCCAGATCAGCAGCGGCGTCAGCAACGAGCTGATCAGCCTGGTCGTCGAGGTGCACACCGCGGACGGCGCGGTCGGGATCGGGGAGACGTCCCCGATGACGGCCTACACCGGTGAGACGCTGGCCGGGGTCCAGGCCGCGATCGAGGAGCACCTGGCGCCGGCGCTGATCGGCCGCGACCCGCTCGACCGGGCCGGGGCGCACGTCGTGATGGACGGCGTACTGCGCGGTCAGCAGGTCGCCAAGGCCGGGCTCGACATCGCGCTCTTCGACCTCGCCGGCCGGCTCAGCGGCTGGCCGGTGCACGCGCTGCTCGGCGGCAGCGTCCGGGACCGCGTGCAGACCACCTGGGTGGTCGGCCTCGGCACGCTCGACGAGATGGCCGCCGAGGCCGCGGAGTACGCAGGCCGCGGATTCACGCACCTGAAGGTCAAGGGCGGCCACGACCCGGCGAAGGACCTCGAACTGATCCGCGCGGTCCGCGCCGCGATCCCCGCCGACGCCGAGCTCTGCCTGGACGCCAACGAGGGGTACGACGCGACCACCGCGCTCCCGTACCTCGCGAAGATGAGCGCCGCCGGCCTCACCCTGCTCGAGCAGCCGCTCCCCCGCTGGGACCTGACCGGCCTGGTCCGGCTCCGCGACCGCCTCGACGTCCGGGTGATGGTCGACGAGAGCATGCACTCGCTGCACGACGCGCTGGAGATCGCCCGCCGCGGCGCTGCCGACGTACTGAACATCAAGATCCTGAAGGTCGGCGGGCTGCACCGCGCGCTGCAGATCGCCGCCGTCGCCGAGGCGGCCGGGCTCGCGGTGAAGGTAGGCTCGATGCCGGAGCTGGGCGTCGCCACGCTGGCCGCGGTCCACCTCGCCGCCGCCGTACCGGGAGCGACCGTCGCGGCGGACCTGGTGGGGCCGTTGATGGTCGACGAGGACCCGCTGGCCCCGACCGTGTTCGCCGACTGCGACGGCTGGATCGACGTACCCAAGCGCCCCGGTCTCGGCCACGACGTGTGAGAGGTCATCTGATGCATCCGCTCGTAGAACGCCTCCGCGGCACGCTTCTCCCCGCGGTCGTCACGCCGATGGACCCCGACGGGGTCGTCGCGTACGACGCTCTGTCCGCGTACGCCGTGACCCTGACCAGGCACGCCATCGGCGGCGTCGCCGTCTGGGCGCACACCGGCCGCGGGCTGTACCTGTCGCCCGGTGATCGCGTGAAGGTGCTCGAGACCTGGCGGGCCGCCACCGACGTACCGATCGTGGCAGGCGTCGGCGTACCGAAGTCGGCCGAGGCCCGGACGTTGCAGGAGGCGGCGGACGCGACCGTCGAGATGGCGCGGGCCGCGGCGGCGGGCGGGGCCGATGCGGTGATGGTGTACCCGCTGGCCCGGTTCAACGAGGTCGCGGACGGGCACGCGCAGGCGGTGGCCTTGCACGAGCGGGTGGCGGCGGAGAGCGGGCTGCCGCTGGTTGGGTTCTACCTGCACGGCGAGGCGGGCGGGTACCCGTACTCTCCGGACCTGATCCGAGACCTGCTCGCGCTGGACGCGATGCTCGGCGTGAAGACCGCCACTCTGGACCGGGCGATCGGCTGCCAGGACGCGATCTGGGCCGGGCGCGGCACCGGGAAGCTGCTGATCACCGGCGAGGACCGGATGTACGGACCGTCGTTCCTGTGGGGCGCCGACACCGCGCTCGTCGGGATCGCGTCCGCGCAGGTCGAGCTGTCGGCCGCCGTACTGCGCGCCTGGACGGCCGGCGAGCACGCGGAGTTCCTGGCCGCGTCGGAGCGGCTGGACCGGTTCGCGGCGGCGACGTTCTACGCGCCGATCGAGGGATATGTGCAGCGGATGCTCTGGGCGGCCGAGTGGGAGGGGCTGGTACCGGCCGCGGCCGCACACGATCCGTACGGACCGGGGCTGCCGCCGGGCGAGCGCGACCTGGTGATCCGCTGCCTGGAGGAACTGCACCACTGATCGGGGTGGCAGTGAGGTGGCGCGCTCCCTCCTTCGCTCCACCACACCGACGCCGCCCTGGACCCGCCTCAGGGGGTGGCGGTAATTGTGGTCTTGACCGAAACTAAGAGAGTATCGGCCGAACGTCAAGATTTCGGACCCTGCTGCGCTATTCTGCGACCAGAGCGGGACTTGAGGGCCAGGCCAGAAGTCGTCGGAGGCTGCCGTGGGGATCTGCGTCGGGGTGGTCGGTCCTGAGGATCTGGTCCAGCGGGTGACCGCGGTCGGCGCGCCGAGCGGGACGACGCTGGTCCCGCTCGCGTACCGGCACGAGACCGAGGCGGTCGACCTGGTCCGGCAGGCGCACGGGGAGGTCGACGCGTTCCTGTTCACCGGCGTGGTCCCGTACACGATCGCCACCGAGGCCGGCGCGATCGACCGGCCGGCGATGTACGTCTCGTACGACGGCGCCACGCTGCTCCGGGCGCTCGTCGAACTGCTCCGGCTCGGGCACAACGTCACCCAGTTCTCGATCGACACGCTCCGGCGTTCCGAAGTACTGGAGACGCTGATCGAGGCGAAGCTGCCGACCGACCGGATCCACGTGCTGCCGTACCGGCCCGGGCTGACGTCGGACGACATCGTCTCCTTCCACCGGACGGCGCGCGAGAAGCACGACACGAAGGTCGCGATCAGCTGCCTCGGGTCCGCTTTCCACCTGATCGAGAACGAGATGCCGTCGGTCCGGCTCGCTCCGTCGCGGTACTCGATCCGCTCGACGCTGCAGGCGCTCGTACTGACGACCACCGGGCAGCACGTCGGCGACGCCCAGGTCGCGCTCGGGGTCATCGACCTCCCGGAGCCGGACGACGCGCTCGCCGCCGACCTGATCACGCTCGGCGGCAGCCTGGCCGCACTCCCCGACGGCCGGCACCTCGTCGTCACCACGCGCGGCCTGCTGGAGCAGGCGACCGAGCAGTTCTCCCGGATGCCGCTGCTGGATCACCTCGCCGCGCGGCACAGTACGGCGTACGTCGGGTTCGGCATCGGGCGGACCGCCGCCGAGGCCGAGGCCCTGGCCCGCCGCGCGGTCGGCCGGGCCGCGTCGATCGGCACCGTCGCCGGTGTGGTGTCGATGTCCGACGACGTCGAGATCGTGATCGAACCCACCGGCGAGCAGCCGTCCACGATCCGCGGCACCGAAAGCCTCCCGCTGCTGGCCCGCCGCGTCGGCCTCAACACCCAGACCCTCGCCCGGATGCGAGAACTCACCGCCACCCTCCCCGACGGCCTCACCACCCAGGACGTCGCCGACCACCTCGCCGTCCAGCTCCGCACCGCCCGCCGAGTCCTCAAACGCCTCGAACGCGCCGGCCTCGCCGCCCCCACCGGCACCCAGCAACACGGCCGCACCGGCCGCCCACCCACGGTCTACCTGATCCGCCTCTAGCGCCCCCTCACCGGAAACAAACCCGCGCCCACCGCCCAAAAAGCTCCGCAAATCACCCGCTCAACACTTCCCCGAAGAACCGCACGACCTCGTGCGCCACGTCGTACCGAGCAGCCCGGAGGTCGTGGTCTCCGCCCACGACCGGCAGCAGGCGCGAGGAGGCGCCGACGGCGAGCAGTGCTTGATGGAGGCGTTCGGCCTGCTCGTACGGCACGGTTTCATCGGCGGTGCCGTGGACGATGAGGAACGGAGGCGCACCTGCGGCAACATGTGTGACAGGGCTGGCCGCTCGGAGCTGGTCGTGGTGGGTGGTCACGTTGCCTCCGACCAGAGCGGTGACGGGCGAGGACCGGTCGATGCGGAGATCGCCGCCGGGACGAAGGAAGTCGCTCGGACCACTGATCGTCACAACTGCGTGGATCGGCGTACGACGCGATCGGTGCAGTCCGGCCAGCGCCGCCAGGTGGCCGCCGGCGGACTGGCCCCAGACGCCGACCCGGCCGGGGTCGATCGGGAGGCCGAGGGGATTGCGGTGGACCCAGCGCAGGGCCGCCTGTACGTCGTCCAGTTGCGCGGGGAAGACGGCTTGTCCGCTGTGGCGGACGGAGATCGCGATGGTCAGGAAGCCGGCTCGGGCGAGGACGGGGTTCGCGAACGGCAGGAGTGCGGACGAGCGATCGCCTGGTCCCCAGCCCGGGCAGCCGTCGATCCGTACGACGGTCGGAAGAGGCGCTGCAGGCAACGGTTCCGGACCGAGCACGTCGAGGTGAAGGGCGATGCCACCCTCGGTGGCGTAGCAGATGTCCTTGAGCTCGGATCGTCCGTCCGGCATCAGGTCGGCCACCTCCTCGGTCACGGACCCGAACGTTGCACGACCGGGGCTGCGGGGGCCAGAGCTACGGGGTGATGACGGTGACGCCGGCGGGGGTGGTGTGGGTGAGGGCTGCGAGGGCGGCGGGGGTTTCGTCGAGGGTGATGGTGCGGGTGACGAGGTCGGCGGGGTTCAGGTTGCCGGAAGCAACTAGGTTGAGCATTTCGGGGTAGGCGTGGGCGGGCATGCCGTGGCTGCCGAGCCAGGAGAGCTCCTGGCCGATCAGACGGCCGACGTCGAGGTTCACGCCGGCGGGGAGGAGGCCGATCTGGACGTGGCGGCCGCGGGGGCGGAGGGCCTGCAGGGCTTGCTGGACGATGTCGCTCGACCCGAGCGCGTCGATGGTGACGTGGGGACGGCCGACTTCTGTGAGGTCCGCAGGGGGTTGGAGGGTGTGGGCGGCGCCGTAGGTGCGGGCGAGGGCCAACGCGTCAGGGTTGGTGTCGATCGCGATGACCTCGGCACCCAGCGCGGAGGCGATCATCACGGCGGACAGGCCTACTCCGCCGCAGCCGAAGACGGCGACGCGTTCACCGGCGGTGACCTTGCCGACCTGGTGGACGGCGCGGAACGACGTGGCGAAACGGCAGCCGAGGCCGGCGGCGGTGGCGAAGGTCATGTCGTCGGGGAGCCGGACCAGGTTCACCTCGGCGTACGGTACGGCGACGTACTCGGCGAACGAGCCCCAGTAGTTGAACCCCGGCTGGAGCTGGTTCGGACACACCTGCTGGTTGCCCTCGAGACATTGCTCGCACCGACCACACGCGCAGATGAACGGCGTGGTGACCCGATCACCGACCGCCCACCCCGACACCCCGGCCCCGACCGCGGCGATCGTCCCGGCAAGCTCATGCCCAGGCACATGCGGCAACACGATGTCGGAGTCGTGCCCCATCCACCCATGCCAGTCACTCCGGCACAGCCCGGTCGCCTCGACCTTCAAGACGACCGAACCGGCATCCACCGAAGGCTCCGCGACTTCCCGCACCTCAGGCAGTACGCCGTACTCCGACACCACCACTGCTCGCATCGCAGCAGCTCAGGTCGAGGTCAGCCGCCGGCGACGGCGGGGATGATCGAGACCTGGCCGCCGTCCTTGATCGCGGTCTGCAGGCCCTCGGCGAACCGTACGTCGTCATCGTCGACGTAGACGTTCACGAAGCGGCGGAGCTCGCCGGACTCGTCCAGGACGCGGCCCTTGATGCCGGGGTACGACGTGTCGAGCGAGTCGAGCACCTCCGTCAGGGTGCCGCCCTCGGCCGAGACCTCGGAGGCACCCTGGGTGTAGGGCCGCAGGATGGTCGGGACGCGCACACTCACACTCACTGCAGGCCTGCCTTCACGAAGGCGTCGTACGACGCGGGAATGGTCACCTTGGGGCCGACCCGGTCGGCCACGGCGTCGAGCGTCTTCAGCCCGTCGCCGGAGTTGATGATCACCGTCTCGGCCTCGGGGTCGAGCTGCCCGGTCGCGATCAGCTTCTTCAGCGTCGCGACCGTCACCCCGCCCGCGGTCTCGGCGAAGATGCCCTCGGTCCGGGCCAGCAGCTGGATGCCCTCGACGACCTCGTCGTCGCTGACGTCCTCGATGGCGCCGCCGGTACGGCGGGCCACGTCCAGCACGTACGGCCCGTCCGCCGGGTTCCCGATCGCCAGCGACTTGGCGATGGTGTCCGGGCGGACCGGCTTGACCACGTCGTGCCCGTCGCGGAACGCCTGCGCCACCGGGGAGCACCCGGTCGCCTGCGCGCCGTACACCTTGTAGTCGGTCGCGTCGACCAGCCCGAGCTTGCCGAGCTCGGTGAAGCCCTTGTCGATCTTGGTCAGCTGGGAGCCGGACGCGACCGGGATCACGATCTGCTGCGGCAGCCGCCAGCCGAGCTGCTCGGCGATCTCGAAGGCGAGCGTCTTGGAGCCTTCGGAGTAGTACGGGCGGACGTTGACGTTGACGAACGCCCAGCCCTCCTCCTCGCCGGCGATCTCGGAGGCGAGCTTGTTCACGTCGTCGTAGTTGCCGTCGACGGCGACCAGCGTCCCGCCGTACACGGCGGTGGTGATGATCTTGGGCCGCTCGAGGTCCTTCGGGATGAAGACTACGGAGCGGATGCCGGCCCGGGCGGCGGCCGCGGCGACCGCGTTCGCCAGGTTGCCGGTGGACGGGCAGGCGAAGACCTTCATGCCGAGCTCGCGGGTCGCGCTCAAGGCCGAGGCGACCACCCGGTCCTTGAAGGAGTGCGTCGGGTTGCCGGAGTCGTCCTTCACCCACAGCTTGCGCAGGCCGAGCTCGCGGGCCAGGTTCTGCGCGTCGACGAGCCGGGTGTAGCCGGGCTCGGTGTTCGGGAAGCTCGCCACGTCGACGGGGACGGGGAGCAGCGGCTGGTAGCGCCAGATGTTCTTCGGGCCGGCCTCGATCTGTTCGCGGGTGATGGTCGGGTACTCGTACCCGACCTCCAGCGGACCGAAGCACTCCATACAGGCGTAGAACGGACCCAGCGGGGACTTCGCGCCGCAGGCGCGACAGCTGAGGTGCGTACCGTTGCCAAAGGCACCTTCACGGAGGGTGTGGGTGCCGGCGGCGGTCAGGCTCATGAGTGAGGTTCCCCTCTCATCTTCCCCGGTCGCCGGATCTCGGCGCGGGACGGATTTGGCACCGGTCCCTCGCTGTCGGCCCGGACGGGCGTACGGCGGGGAGGGTTGCCGGGACGTCAGCGGGCCGTTTCCCTCAGTCCCTCTGGATGAGCTCCCCCGAGATTACCCAACTGGGTCCATATTGTGTCCTGTGATCCCACCATCCGAGACGACGAATCTCAGCGCCGGCGCTCCAGGAACCGCATCACCGGCGTCGACGCGATCCCGTGCACGAGCACGCTCAGGATGACGGTGAACCCCAGTGTCGCCCACAGCCACGGCAGGTCGGCGCGGAAGCTCGCCCCGACCGCGGCGAGGTAGTACACCGACGACACACCTCGTACACCGAACGTCGCGGTGGCCCACCGCTCCGACCGCCGCAATCCGGACCGCAGGAGCGACAGCCACCCGAACAGCGGACGAACCACGAACACCAGCAGTACGCCGACGGCGGCGCCGCTGAGCGTGAGCGGCTTCAGCAGCCCGGCGGTGACCGCCGCGCCGAGCAGCAGCAGGATGCCCCAGGTGAGGATGTGTTCGAGCTCACCGATGAAGTCGTGCAGCTCGCCGTGGAACTCGTGCTTGCTCTCCACCGACCGCAGTGTGAGCGCCGCAACGAACACGGCGATGAACCCGTACCCGTGCAGCACCTGCGTGAGTCCGTAGACACCCACCGTCAGGGCCAACGCGAGGATCGGCTCCCGCGACTCCGACAGCCGCAGGCTCCGAGCGGGCGCCGAGAACGTCATCCGCCCGAGCAGCCAGCCGGCGCCGAACCCGATCGCTGTGCCGATCAGCGACTTCCCGATCACGTCCCAGGCGACCCACTGCCACCCTGACAGGTTCTTGGTCGCGATGAACACCGCCAGGTAGACGAACGGCGCCGCCATCCCGTCGTTCAGCCCGGCCTCGGACGTGAGCGCGAACCGCACCTCGTCGTCCTCGTCGAGCTCGGCGTCCTCGCCGGTCGTCGGTCCTTCCACCTGGACGTCGGACGCGAGTACGGGGTCCGTCGGCGCCAGCACCGCCGCGATGAGGAGCGCCGTGGCCGGGGCGAGTCCGAGCAGCCAGCCGACCCCGGCCAGCGCGGCGATCCCGGCCGGCATCGCGATGAACAGCAAACGCCAGGTGACCGCCCAGGTGAGCAGGCTGATCGGCCGGTCGATCGCGAGCCCGACGCCCATCAGCGCGACGATCACGGTCAGCGCCGCCAGGTGCTTCGTCAGCGTCGGCTGGGCGATCGGGCTGAGGTGGGTGCGGTCGACGGCGAACCCGAGGAGCAGGCCGGCACCGAGGAAGGCGATCGGCGCGGAAACGGCGTACCGGGCGAGCAGCCGCGGCAGGACCGCGCCGAGCAGCAGCGCCAGGCCTGCCACCAGGTACAGACCGTCCCCGTCGATGATCATTGTGTGGAACCGGTGCCCACGGCTACCTCAAGCGATGCGTGGCTCCCGGAGTGTGCGTGGGGAGGGACTTGCGCGGGCCGAAGCGTGGGTGGCCGATGCCGGCGAGCTCGAGCAGGCGCTGGACGCGGAAGCGGTGGCCGCGGTAGGGCTCGATCAGCTCGGCGCAGCCGTCGTCGTCCAGTTCCTCGCCGATCAGCGCGTACGAGACGTTCCGGGACACGTGGTAGTCCGCGAACGAGAACGCGTCCGCGTCACCGTGGGCCCGCTGACGTACCTCGGCCGCCGTCCACACCCCGACCCCCGGCAACGACCGCAGCCGCCGCTCGATCTCCGCGCCGTCGGTCAGCTCGAGCGTCCGCTCCAGAGCCCGCGCCCGGGACGCCGCCGTCAGCACCACCCGCGACCGCCGGTTCTCCACGCCCGCCCGCAGGAACTGCCAGGACGGGATCAGCCGCCACTCTTCCGGCGCCGGCGGCACCATCATCACCCGGTTGCCCTGCTCCCGCGGCCCCGGCGCGGGCTCGCCGTACTCACGCAGCAGCAACCGCCACGCGCGGAACGCCTCCTTGCCCGTCACCACCTGCTCGATCGCCGCCGCCGCCATCGCCTCGAAGACGGCCCGCGACCGCGGCACCCGGACATGCGGGAACCGCCGCGCCGCGTCGACCAGCGCCCGATGCTCCGGCAACGGCTCGAACCCGTCCCAGCTGTCCCGCTCCCCCAGCAGCTCCGGTACGCCGTCCAGCGCCCACCCGGCTCCCGGCCCCCACGCCTCCGCCTCGACGGTCCCGCCGTACGGCGTCAACCGCAGCAGCACCGGCCCGTCCGGAGTCCGCGTGGCCCGCCAGACCGTCCGCCGCCCCGCGTCGAACACATACGCCGGATCACCAGGCCCCTTCCGCAACCCGCCGATCACCGAATGCGGATCCACCACCCGCCCCGGACGCCAGACCCGCACCACCGAACTCACCCACCAAGTCTTACCCACCCCACCGACAACTATCGCGCCGGTCTGGGCACCGCCGCCAAGCGCTCGCGCATCCAGGGGTAAGGATCGACGATCGTGTCCCGGTTCGAGAGCACGCCCTGTACGACGTCTGCCAGCGTCTGGCCCATCACGTAGTGCCGGCCCTTCGTCTCACCGACCGCGCGAAGCAACCCGAGCTCGGTGAGCCGAGCGAGATCCCGCGTCGCGGTTCGTTCCTCGATGCCCGCACGACGCACGTAGGTTGCGCGACGCATCCGGAAGCCCAGCGATGCGTCGAAGAGCTCGTCCGCGACCCGCTCGGCCAGCCCATGCTGCTCGATCAGCTCGTCGAACGCCTGCCACAGCTTCCCGGCCTCGCGGTAACGCCGCCGAACCGTCTGCGCCTGGATGTGATGTGCCCGCAGGTTGAACTTCACCCACAGATCGGCCGACCGCTCCGGACGCCAGGCGCCGGCACCGGTCGCCGCCAGCACGGCGTAGTACTCCTCGGTGTTGCTACCCAGCCACTCCTCGATGCTGGAGAACGCCGGCTCACCGATCCCGCCACGAGACAGGACCAACGTCTGCAATGCCCGCGCCATCCGGCCGTTCCCGTCGCGGAAGGGATGGATCATCACCAGGTTCAGGTGCGCCATCGCGGCCTGCACCAACGGGTCCGCGGGATCGGTGACGATCAGGCTGTCGGTCAGCTCGGACACAAGAGCCGGTACGTCCTCCGCAGGTGGCCCCTCGTAAACGTTCTGCCCGCTGGCCTCGTCGTGGACGTAGACCACGCCCTGCCGATAGCTGCCCGGGCTTTTCGACAGATCGTGACTGAGCATCATGAAGTGCATGCCGCGAACGGCGGACACGTCCAGCCGGAAATCAGGATCCTTCGCCATCGCCAGGACGTAGCCGAGCGCCTGCCGGTAGCCGCGGATCTCTGCGAACGTGCGGTCGTCCGCGCTCAACGCTTCCTCGTCGTCGAGAGCAGCAGCGGCGTCGTCGAGCTTGACGTCGTACCCCTCGATGCTGTTCGAGCCCTGGATCGCCCGGGCCAGCATGCTCCGCCGGAGTCCACCGACCCAGCGCCGCGGCACCCGGAGGACGTCGGCGAGCTCGGCGCGGTAGGCGTGGATCTGCTCGAGGACCTGCTGGTCCTCGAGGTCTGGCTCCGGCGTGCCGAAGATGGTCATCAGGCTCCATGTCTCAATGTCTTGATTCTCAGGACATTGTATCCGGCATGTCCTAATAATTGCGACATCGGGACATTGGCTCGATACTGATCCCCATGACCGCCTGGCAGTGGGTGAAGTTCGTGGGGAACTTGCTCAACCTGTCCACCCTCGCGGGCGTGCTGGTCGGCGTTCTCGGGCGGGCGGGGTTCAGTCGCGGGCCGCGGGGGCTGTTCTTCGCGAACGGGTACCGGCTCGGGTTCCCGGTGGCCGGGGCGTTCACGATCGGGAACGTGATCCTGAGCAAGCACGAGCGGTCGTACTTCGACGACGAGAAGCTCGTCCGGCACGAGGAGCGGCACTCCTGGCAGTACTTCTGGCTGCTCGGCCTGCCGATGCTCCCGCTGTACGTCGTCGGCGTCGTCGTCTCGTTCCTGCTCACCGGCGACCCGGCGTCCCGGAACCCGTTCGAGCGGCTCGCCGGCCTGAAGGACGGCGGGTACGTCGAGCGTCCGGTCCAGCCGCTCGGGCGGACCGTGACGCAGGCGTTCAGCGGGCTGCGATCGCGTCCGAAAGGGCCGTGAGAACGGTCACCGCGCCGCTCGGGTCGTCGACGACGACGTCCGCCGCGTCGATCAGCTCGGTCGCGTTCGAGGACCGGGTGGCCAGCAGTACGGCGGGCAGCCCGTCGGCACGCCGCGCCTCGACCGCCCGGAACGCGGCCAGGTCGCCCAGGTCGTCCCCGGCGTACAGGATCGACCGGGCGCCGGTGGACTCGAGCAGGCTGCTGATCGCGACACCCTTGTCGATCCCGGGCGGCCGCAGTTCGAGGACCAGGTTGCCGGGCTCCAGCCGCAGCTCGGTCTCCTCGGCGAGCGCGGTCAGCGGCCCACGCAGTACCTCGAACGCCCCGGCAGGGTCCTCCAGCCGGCGGGTGTGCACGGCGAGCGAGCTGTCCTTGTCCTCCACGAACGCGTCCGGTACGCCGGCGTCCCGGAGCAGACCGGGCAACCGGTCGCGGGCCGTCGCCACGCCCGCGGGCACCGGTGCGCTGGTCACCTTGCCGGTCGTGGCGTCCCACCGCTCGAGACCGTAGTGCCCGAGTACGACGAGCCGCCCGAGGCCGGGGTAGCCGCTCACGCCGGACAGCTCGGTGGCAACCAGCGCGGGCCGGCCGGTGACGATCGCGACCTGGTTCACGGAGCGCGCCAGCCGGGCCAGCGCGTCCAGCGCACCCTCGACCGGACGGGACCGGGCCGGGTCCTCGACCAGCGGCGACAGCACGCCGTCGAAGTCGGTCGCGATCACCGCCGACGCCGGGTCGGAGGCGATCGCCTCCCAGCCCTGGTGGCCGGCGTCGGTCCTGATGACCGGAGCGTTCATCCCGCGATCAACCCGTGTAGTCCGAGGTCAGGATCACGGTGAGGCGGTCCTTCTTCATGTTGTCCAGCGCACCCTTGGACCGGCCGATGCCGAGGTCGTGGGCGAGCTGGTTGGCGGCGGCGAGCATGCCCGGCGGGTAGTACACGGTGCTCTCGGCGACCTTGCCGTGCCAGTTGTCCGGCGAGCCGGCGACCGTCCAGCCGGCCGCCCGGGCGCGGTTCGCGACCGAGTCGGCGAGGCCCTTGCGCGGGGTGTTGTTGTACACCTCGATCGCGGGCCGCTCCTCGGCCGGGATCGTCACCGGCCGGCCGGGCTGGGTCGGCTGTGTCGCTTGCGGCGGCTGCGTGGTCTGCGGCGGCTCGGTCGACTGCGGCTCGGTCGGAGTCGCCGTCGGCCCGGTGGTCGACGGAGCCTGGGTGGGCTTCGCCGACGAGGGCTTCTCGGAGGGTCGCTGCACGCTGGCCCCGACCGTCGACGGCCCCGCCGTCGGCTTCTTCTCCGGCGTACTCGCGGCGGCCGGCTTCTCGTCGGCCTTGCTGTCGTTCCCGCGGGTGCCGAACAGCACCAGCAGCCCGGCGACGATCGCGACCACGGCGGCGACCGCGACAAGCGACGAGAGCACCTGCCCGTGCTCGGTCCGACGGCGTGGGGCAGTAAGGCACGCCCTCAGGCGGCGGAACATGGTCAGACCTCGATGCCCAGGCGGCGAGCGGAGCGGGCGCGCTGGCGGGCGGCGCGGAGGCGGCGCAGGCGCTTGACCAGCAACGGGTCGTGCGCGAGGGCCTCAGGCCGGTCGATGAGCGCGTTCAGGACCTGGTAGTACCGGGTCGCGGACATCTGGAACTGGTCGCGGATCGCCTGTTCCTTGGCGCCGGCGTACTTCCACCAGTGCCGCTCGAAGGCCAGGATCTGCCCGTCGCGCTCCGAGAGTCCGGCACTGGCCGGCGACGCAGCCTCGGCGGGGCCGGGAGAGCTGGCGTTGGCGCTGTCCATCTGCTGCTGACTCCTGTGCGGTCGGTGATCGTCCGTCCGCCTGCCACTGTACGTGTTGAACAACAGCAATGTCATTCACCGACGACCGACACGAAGCGTGTCGCTGACTCGGCAGCCGGACACGCTCAACTCTGGCAGGATCTTGAGGGTGAGCTCAACCCACTCCAGCGTGGCGCGGGTGGAGGAGTTGCAGGGGCGGATCGGGGATGTCGACCCGTTGGTCAACGCCGTCTGCACGCCGAACCCCGCCGCGCTCACCGAGGCCGCCCGACTCGACACCGAACGTGACGACGGGCGGGTCCGCGGCCCGCTGCACGGCGTACCGGTGCTGGTCAAGGACAACATCGACACCGCGGACCTGCCGACCACGGCCGGTTCGCTGGCGCTGGCCGACCAGCCGCCCCCGCCGCAGGACGCCCCGGTGGTACGCCGGTTGCGGGAAGCCGGCTGCGTGATCCTGGCGAAGACCAACCTGAGCGAGTGGGCGAACTTCCGCGGCTCGGCGTCGTCGTCCGGCTGGAGCGCGTACGGCGGCCTCACCCGGAACCCGTACGCCCTGAACCGCTCGCCCGGCGGCTCCTCGTCCGGTTCGGGCGCAGCGCTCGCGGCGGGACTCGCGGAGTACGCGATCGGGACCGAGACCAGCGGCTCGATCGTCTGCCCGGCCGCCCTGAACGGCGTGGTCGGACTGAAGCCCACCGTCGGCCTGATCCCGCAGCAGGGCATCGTCCCGATCTCGCACTCGCAGGACACCGCCGGGCCGATGACCCGCACGGTCGAGCAGACGGCCGCGCTGCTGACCGTGATGGCGGGCGGTCAGCTCGACTACACCGAGGCCTGTCGCGGCACGGACCTGAGCGACGTGCGGATCGGCGTACCGCGTGGTCCTCTCTGGGGCTACTCGAACGGGCTCGACCAGGTCACCGAGAGGGCGCTGGAGCTGCTCAGCCAGTGCGGAGCGACGCTGGTCGACCACCTGTCGCTGCCGACGCCCGGTGGTGACGAGGACCAGCTCCACGTGCTCGCGCACGAAATGAAGGGCGACCTGGCGGCGTACCTCGCTACCCGTGCGCCCGGCGGCCCGCGCGACCTGGACGACCTGATCGCGTTCAACAAGAAGCATGCGGACCAGGAGCTGCAGTGGTTCGGGCAGGAGTTGTTCGAACGTGCGGCCGCGACGGACGGGCTCGAGTCCCCCGTGTACGTCGCGGCCCGGCTGACCGCGCTGCGCGCCGGCCGGGACGGGATCGACAACCTGCTCCGCGACAACCAGCTCGACGCACTGGTGAGCCCGTCGTACCAGCCGGCCTGGACGATCGACCTGGTGAACGGCGACCACGTGACGGGCAGCTCCTCGTCGCACGCCGCGCTGGCCGGCTACCCGCTGCTCTCGGTGCCGTCCGGGCTGGTCTCCGGCCTCCCGGTCGGGCTGACGATCAGCGGTACGGCGCGGAGTGAGGTCACGCTCATTCGCTTGGCGCACGCCTTCGAAACCGCCAGAATCGCAGCAGACGGACCGTTCCCGACCCCGGAGTTCAGACAGTGGGTATAGATCGCGTCAGGTGGGGAATTGTTGCGACTGGCAACATTTCGACCCAGTTCACGCAGGATCTGGCGTTGTTGCCCGACGACGCCGTCGTCACCGCGGTCGCGTCGCGGGCGCAGCAGAGCGCGGACAAGTTCGCCGCCGAGTTCGGGATCCCGCACGCGTACGACGACTACCGCCGGCTGATCGACTCCGGCGAGGTCGACGTGATCTACATCGGTACGCCGCACCCGCAGCACTACGCGATCGCCCGGACCGCGCTGCAGGCCGGCATCGCCGTACTGTGCGAGAAGCCGGTCACGCTCACCGCCGCCCAGGCGCGGGACCTGGTCGCGGTCGCCCACGAGCACAACACGCTGTTCGCCGAGGCGATGTGGATGCGCACGGACCCGGTGATTCGAGCGCTGTTCAAGGACCTCGAGAGCGGCGTGATCGGCGAGCCGCAGCAACTGACGGCGGACTTCGCGTTCTACAAAGCTTCATTGCCGGTTCGGCTGCTCGACCCGGCGCTCGGGGGAGGCTCGCTGATGGACGGCGGCATCTACCCGATGACCTTCGCCTACCTGGCGTTGGGCCGTCCGGCGGAGGTGAAGGCAGTCGGCTCGCTCAACGACGACGGCGTCGACCTGAACGTCGCGATGGCCTGGCGGTACGACTCCGGCGCGGTCGCGGCGCTCACCTGCGGGCTGCGTTCGCAGAACCCGTGGGTCGCGGCGATCAGCGGCCCGGAAGGGAACCTGCAGCTGCCGCACCGGTTCCACCACCCCGAGTACTACGTGCGCACGACCGCTTCCGGAGCGGAGCGGATCGACGTACCCAGGCATGGTCGTGGGTACCACTATGAAGCGAGCGCAGTGATCGCAGCGCTGCGTGCCGGACTGGTCGAGGTACCGGTCCTGCCCCACGCCGCCACCCTCGAGATTCTCGACCTGCTCGACGAGACACGGAGCCAGATCGGGGTCCGCTACCCCGGTGACGACGACGACCTGAGTGGATGACGCTGAAGATGCCGAACGGTAGGAGTTCCTTCGTAGTGGTGGCCAACCGGCTGCCGGTCGACCGGATCGAGATGCCCGACGGCAGCACGGCCTGGCGCCGCAGCCCGGGCGGCCTGGTGACCGCGTTGGCGCCGGTGATGCAGGGTCACCACGGCGCCTGGATCGGCTGGACCGGCAGCCCGGACGAGAAGCTGGACCCGTTCGACGACAACGGCATGCACCTGGTCCCCGTGATGCTGAGCGCCGAGGACGTCCAGCTGTACTACGAGGGCTTCTCCAACGCCACGCTCTGGCCGCTGTACCACGACGTGATCGTGGCGCCGGAGTTCCACCGCGAGTGGTGGGAGTCGTACGTCGCGGTGAACCGCCGGTTCGCGGAGGCCGCCGCGGAGGCCGCCGACGACAACGCCGACGTCTGGGTGCACGACTACCAGCTGCAACTGGTGCCGGCGATGCTCCGGCGGCTGCGGCCCGACGTCCGGATCGGCTTCTTCCTGCACATCCCGTTCCCGCCGACCGAGTTGTTCGCGCAGATGCCGTGGCGGCGGCAGATCCTGGACGGGCTGATGGGCGCCGACCTGGTCGGTTTCCAGCGCCCCGGCGCGGCCTCGAACTTCGCCCGGCTGGCCCGCAACCGGATGGGCCTGCGGACCCGCGGCGACCGGATCCACCTGCCGGACGACCGGATCGTACGCGCCAAGGCGTTCCCGATCTCGATCGACGTCAACGAGCTCGAGAGCCTCGCGCGGCAGCCGGAGACCACCGCCCGCGCGGCCGAGATGCGCCAGGAGGTCGGCAACCCGGAGCACATCCTGCTCGGTGTCGACCGGCTCGACTACACCAAGGGCATCCGGCAACGGCTGCGGGCGTTCGGCGAGCTGCTCGACGAGAAGCGTGTCTCCGTCGACGACGCGGTGTTCATCCAGGTCGCCACGCCGTCCCGGGAACGCGTCGAGCAGTACCGGGTGCTGCGTGACGAGATCGAGCTGCTGGTCGGCCGGATCAACGGTGAGCACGGCCGGATCGGTACGCCGGCGATCAACTACCTGCACACGTCGTACTCGCGGACCGAGATGGCGGCGCTGTTCCGGGCCGCCGACGTCGCCGTGGTGACCCCGCTGCGGGACGGTATGAACCTGGTCGCGAAGGAATACGTATCCACCCGGTACGACGACACGGGCGCGCTGGTTCTGAGCGAGTTCGCCGGTGCGGCGGACGAGTTCCGGCAGGCTTTCCTGGTGAACCCGCACGACATCAACGGGATGAAGGACACCATCGTCGACGCGATGAACACCGACGAACGACAGCTCGGCCGCCGGATGAAGGCCATGCGCAAGCACCTCGCCGCGCATGACGTGAACGTCTGGGCCCAAACCTTCCTGAAGGCGTTGCATGACGAAGACTGACGGGCGTGTGCTCGCCCTGGACCTCGGCACGTCGTCCGCGCGGGCACTGGTCCTCTCCGAGGACGACGCCGCGCCGATCCCGGGCGCACTGGCCCGCCACAAGATCTCCCCGACATACGGGCACGACGGCTCCGCGACAATCGACCTGCACGAGTACGTCGAGGGACTGCTCGGCTGCCTGGACGAACTCCAGCAGAACGGGCACCTGGACGGCATCGGCTCGCTGGTGCTGTCGACGCAGTGGCACTCGATCGTTGCTCTCGACAACAAAGGTGCGGCGCGCACCCCGGTGATCACCTGGGCCGACACCCGGTCGGTGGACCTCGATCTCGGGACGTCGTTCGACGAGCAGGCGTTCCACGCCCGGACCGGGACCTGGCTGCACCGGCTGTACTGGACCCGCCGGATCCCGTGGCTGCTCGCCTCCGACTCCCCCGCCGCCTTCGCCGGCCTGCCCGATCTCGTACTCGAGCGGCTCACCGGCGAACGGGTCACGTCGGTGTCGGTCGCGTCCGGCACCGGGACGCTGGACCTGGCGACCGGCGCGTACGACGAGGAGGCGCTGGAGGTCGCGGGCGTCACCGCGGACCGGCTGCCGACCATCGTGCCGACCGGGTGGACGGGGCGGCTGTCCAAGGAGTACGAGCGCCGCTGGCCCGGGCTGGTCGGCGTACCCGTGCATCCGCCGACCGGCGACGGCGCCGCGTCCAACGTCGGCACCGGCGGGTACGACGCCGGGACGGCCGCCGTGACGGTCGGTACGTCGGCCGCCGTACGGGTCGTGCACCCGATCGAGAACGCGCCCGAGCTGCCGTGGGAGCTGTGGCGGTACCGGGTCGACGACAAGCGTGCGGTGACCGGAATGGCGTTCTCCGCGGCCGGAAACCTGCACGCCTGGCTGACCGGCGTACTGCGGCTGGAGTCCGACGAACCACTCGGCGTGGAGATCGGCGGGACGCACGCGATCGCGATCCCGTTCATGGCCGGCACCAGGCCGCCCGCGAACGTGCCGGGCGGCTCCGGGGTGTACTTCGGCCTCTCGTTCGACGACAGCTCGGCCGACCTGCTCGCGGCCGCGTTGCAGGGTGCGTCGCTGGAGATCGACCGCGGTCTCCGGCAGCTCGACGCGCTCTTCGACCGACCGCTGGACGTGGTGCTCGGCGGCGGCGGGATCGACGCGTCCGAGTGGTGGCGCCGGTGCCTCACGGCAACCTTCGCGCGTCCGACCACGGTCTGCGCCGAGCCCGAGGTGGGCGCCCGCGGCGCGACGGCCGTCGCCCTCGGGCTGTCGCCGGAGCCGGGCGGCGAGCACCTGACACCGGTCGACGAAGAAGTGGCCCGGGTCGACGCATTGCGCGTCCGCTACGCGTCCCTGCGCGAACTGGCGGTCAAGGCCTCCGAACTCTGACGGCCCCGCACGAGATCACGACCGTGGGGCTGCGGTCGAGCCGCGGATCATCAGTGACGTACCGAGGCTGACCCGCTCGTCGGGGTCCGTGTACGGGTCCGACCCGCCGGTGACGTGCGCCAGCCCGGCCTTGACCGCCTCCCGGCCGATCGCCTCGGTCGGGACCCGGACCGTGGTCAGCTGCGGGTCGAGCGCCCGTGCCAGCGGTACGTCGTCGTACCCGACGATCGACAGGTCCTCCGGGATCCGCAGGCCGTGCTCCTTGGCGGCGAGGCAGACGCCGGCCGCGACCAGGTCGTTGCCGCCGAAGACCGCCGTGAAGCCGGGCTTCCCCTCGTCGAGGATCGCCTTCATCTGCCGGTAGCCGAACTGCTGGGTGAAGGCGCCGGTGACGATCAGGTCCGGGGCCGCCGACCGGCCGCGGGTCCGGTACGCGCGCTCGAAACCGGCGATCCGGTTCTGGGTCGTGGACAGCGCGGGCGGCCCGCCCAGGAACAGGATCCGGTCGTGGCCGAGGGTCAGCAGGTGGTCGGTGATCGTGAAGGCCCCCTGCTCGTTGTCGAACTCGATCCCGATCGTGTTCGGCTCGTCCAGCGGCGGCCGCCCGCAGTGCGCCAGCCGGCACCCGGTGCTGGCCAGCCGGCGGGCCCGGACCCGGTTGGTCTGCTGGTACCGCTCGTCGGTCGTCGGGCCGCCGACGACCACCACCAGGTCGGCACGATGCTCGAGCAGCAGGTCGAGGAAGCTGTCCTCCAGCTCCGGGTTGCCCTGCGTGTTGCAGACCAGGCTGAGCCGGCCGTGCGCGGTCGCCTCGAGCTGGGCGCCGCGGGCGATGGCGGCGAAGTACGGATCGCCCAGCTCCTCGATCAGGATGCCGATCAGCTGCCGTCCGGAGCCGGCGAGCGCACGGGCGTGCGCGTTGGTGACATAGCCGAGCTTCTGCATCGCTTCCTCGACCCGGGCCCGGGTGGCGGCACTGACCGAGTAGTTGCCGTTGACGACCCGCGACACGGTGGCGGTGGACACCCGGGCCTCGTGCGCCACGTCGTAGATCGTCGCGCCCGGCTCGTCCCGGCGCGCCCGGCTCCGGCCGGTCCCTCGCTCTGCCATCGCTCGCATCATCCCTTCGGTCCTGCAGGCAATCGAACCACACCGGTTTCCGCCGATAGTAACCCCTTACATTTTTGGTTACATCTGCTCCTGCAGCGCGGGACTTAAGCGACCCAGCACAGCCTATTGACAACGGTTCTGCCGCGCAGCATGCTCCTTGGTCAGTTGGTAAGCGCTTTCAAATCCGATGAAAGTAGGCCGATGACGACGGACACCGCCGTACGGGCGAGGCGCGGGCTGCGCAGCCGGATCCGCCGGGACCGGGCGATGCTGCTGCTGGCGCTGCCGGGTTTCTGCTTCTTCGTGCTGTTCCACTACGTGCCGCTGCTCGGCAACCTGATCGCGTTCAAGGACTACCAGCCGTACCTCGGCTTCCTCGGCTCACCGTGGACCGGGCTGCAGAACTTCGCCGTACTGGGCGATCGGGACTTCCTGCACGCGTTGCTGAACACGCTGAAGTTCTCGTTCCTGCAGCTCGTGCTGTTCTTCCCGGCGCCGATCGCGCTCGCCCTGCTGCTGAACAGCATCGTCAGCTCGAAGATCCGCCGGTTCGTGCAGAGCGTGGTCTACCTGCCGCACTTCATCGGCTGGGTGATCCTGGTGTCGATCTGCCAGCAGCTGATCGGCGGCACCGGAATGCTGCCGCACCTCCTCGGCTCGGTCGGGCTGCCGCGCGTCGACCTGATGACCAACGGATCGTTCTTCCCGTTCTTGATCACGCTCCAGACGATCTGGAAGGACACCGGGTGGGGCACGATCATCTACCTGGCCGCGCTGCTGAACATCGACACCGAGCAGTACGAGGCTGCGGCCATCGACGGTGCCGGCGGCCGGCAACGGCTCTGGCACATCACGCTGCCCGCGATCACACCGGTCACAGTGCTGCTGTTGATCCTGCAGCTCGGCAGCATCCTGTCGGTCGGCTTCGAGCAGATCCTGCTGCAGCGCGACGCGGTCGGCGCCGACGCCGCGGAGGTACTCGACACCTACGTCTACTTCCACGGTGTGGTGGACGGCGACTTCGGCACCAGTACGGCGGTCGGCCTGGTCAAGGGCGTCGTCGGACTCGTCCTGATCCTCGGCGCCAACAAGCTCGCGCACGTCTTCGGACAGGACGGGGTGTACTCGCGATGACGACCGCAGCCGAGGAAGCGTACTTCCGGGACAGCCGGCGCCCGCCGTGGATGGAGAAGCCTCCGCTCTGGCTGTCCGTCCTGAAGGGGCTCGCGCTGGTCCTGGTCTGTCTCGCGGTCATCTACCCGTTCTGGAACATCATCGCGACCAGCCTCGCCTCCGAGCACGAGATCACGCTGCACGGCGGCCTGATCCCGATCTTCCCGCAGGCGCCGACGGTGGCGGCGTACAAGACGATCTTCGCCGGCGGGACGGTCACCCGGGCGATGCTGATCAGCATCGGCGTCACCCTGGTCGGCACCGTGCTGAACGTGATCTTCACGGCCAGCCTGGCGTACGCGCTCAGCCGGCCGATCGTCGGCGGGCGGTTCATCCTCACCACCGTCCTGCTGACCATGCTGTTCGGTGCCGGCATCATCCCGAATTTCCTGCTGGTGAACGCACTCGGGCTGTACGACAGCCTGGCCGCACTGGTCCTTCCGGGTCTGATCAGCGCTTTCAACTTCCTCGTGATGCGGAACTTCTTCCAGTCCGTCCCGGGCGAACTGCTCGACTCCGCACGCGTCGACGGCGCCGGTGACATCTCGATCTTCGTACGGATCGTGATGCCGCTGTCCAAGCCGGTCACCGCGGTGGTCGCGCTGTTCTACGCCGTCGGCCACTGGAACGCGTACTTCAACGCACTGCTCTACCTGCAGGACCAGAACAAGTGGCCGCTGCCGCTCGTACTGCGCCTTTACGTCCTGCAGGGCCAACCCGTCGGCAACACCGGAAACACGGTGAGCGAAGCCGTTCCGTCGATCCAGGCGATCCAGATGGCGGTGGTCGTCGTCGCCCTCGTACCGATCCTGCTCGTCTACCCGTTCCTGCAGCGCTACTTCACCAAGGGCGTCCTGACCGGGGCCATCAAGGGCTGACCGCGTTCAGCCGACGCAGAAAGGACCGTCCCAGATGCCAACACCTTTCAGCCGCCGTACTGTCCTCCGCGGACTCGCAGCGGCCGCCGTAGGTTCACCACTGCTGTCCGCTTGCTCCACAGGTCCGAAGGTCTCCAACACCAAACCAGCCGTCAACACGGTCAAGCTGCCGACGTACGTGCCGTTCAAGGGCCCGGCACCGCAGTACCCGTCGACAGTGCCGGGCGCACCCGCAGGCTTCTCGAAGTACCCGGCGGAGGCCGTCAAGACCGTCACCAAGGCACCGCTCAGCAAGCCGATGTCCGGCATGGTCGGGATCTTCAGCCCGCTGCCGACCCCGCGCGCCAAGAACGCTGCCTGGCAAGAGGTCGAGAGCCGTCTGGGTGCGCAGCTCGATCTGACGATCGTGCCGAACAGCGACTACCTGACGAAGTTCCAGACCGCGGTGGCCGGCAAGAAGCTGCCCGACGTCTCGCTGTACGCCGGGGTCGACCACCCGGCCGAGTTCTTCAACGCGATGGCGGTCGACCTGACGCCGTACCTGTCCGGCGACGCGGTCAAGGACTACCCCAACCTGGCAGCGGTTCCGACGCTGGCGTGGAAGGACTGCGTCGTCGACAACAAGCTGTTCATGCTGCCGATCCCGCGCGGCGGCTGCGCCGGCGCCGGGTTCTACAACCAGGCCCTGTTCGACAAGGCCGGGATCAAGTCGATGCCCACGACCACCGAGGAGTACTACGACGCGCTGGTCGAGCTGACCCGGCCCCAGGACGGGCACTGGGGCTACATCAACACGACCGGCAACACGTACTTCCAGATCATCGCGATGATGTTCGGCGTGCCGTACGGCTGGCGGCACGAGAACGGCCAACTGACCGCGGACGTGGAGACGGACGAGTACGCCGCCGCGATCGAGTTCCAGGCCAGGATGGTCAAGAACAAATTGCAGGTCCCGGGATCGGACGGCATCGACGGGACCGCCCGGACGAACGGATTCAAGGCCGGCAAGGCGGCCTTCGTCCAGGACGGCCTGCCGGGGTACCTCGGGTACTGGACCGGGATGCCCGAGGGCAAGCCGCTGCCGTACATCCCGGCCGGCCGGCCGGGCCAGAAGGCCGTCACCTACTACGACAACGTCACCTTCGGATCGACGCTGATCGGCAAGAAGGGCAACGACGAGTCCAGGGTGCACGAACTCCTCGGTGCGTTGAACTTCTTCGCCGCGCCGTTCGGCAGCGAGGAGTACACCCTGCTGCACTACGGCGTGGAAGGCACCGAACACACGCTGGACAAGAACGGCTTCCCGGTGCTCACCGACCAGGGCACCCGGGACCTCACCGTGCCGTGGAACTACCTGGCCGGCCCGGGGTTGACGGTCTCCAACGCGGACCCGGAGTACGTCCGGCGCTACATCGAGGCCAACGGGACCGTCAACCGGACCGCGCTCGAGAACCCCTGCAAGAACCTGATCTCGCCGACCGCCGACAAGGTCGGCAAGCAGCTCGGCCAGGACATCGCCGACGTCCGCAACGACATCGTCGCCGGCCGCCGGCCGATGACGGACTGGAAGCCGGCCGTGGAGAAATGGCGCAAGAACGGCGGCGACAAGATCCGCCAGGAATACCGAACCGTGCTCTGACCTCGGAGAGGACCGCCCATGCAGAACGAATCATCGAACGTCAGCCGCCGTACCGCTCTCGGACTCGGTGCGGCCGCAGCCGCCGGCCTCGCGTTGCCGACGCTGTCCACCGCGACGGCCGCGGCGGCACCGGACCGGACGATCCCGGGAAACCGCCTCGCCACCGTCACCGCCGACACCACCACCGTGCTCAAGAACCCCCTGTCCGGTTGGGTTCTGTACGGCTCGACCGGCGTCGCCGACGACTACTGGACGTCCCTGGACGCGCTGGCCGCACCGGTGCAGATCCAGGAGTACGCGCACACCCTGTACATGCGGATCGCCTGGTCGGTGCTCAACCCCGCCGAGGGCGTCTACGGCTGGGACACCGACGAGAAGCTGAAGGCCCTGATCGCCACCGCCCGCGCCCGGGGCATGAAGCTCGCGTTCCGGGTGGTCACCGACAGCCGGGACAAGACCACCGACTTCACGCCGGCGTACGTCCGGGCCGCCGGCGCGCAGGGGTACGAGACGAAGACCGGCAGCTACACGGTCTGGACGGCGTACCCGGATGACCCGGTGTTCCAGGCGAAGTACGAGAAGTTCCTGGTGGCGTTCGGGGCGAAGTTCAACGACCCCGACGTGGTCGACTTCATGGACGGGTACGGGCTGGGCAAGTGGGGCGAGGGGCATTCGCTGATCTATCTCGACGACGCCAACCGCGAACCGGTCTTCCACTGGAGCATCGATCTGTGGCTGCGGGCGTTCTCGAAGGTGCCGGTCGCGATCAACTACCACCGGTTCATCGGCTGGCACAAGCCCGGCGATCCGCCGTCGGTCTCCACGGCCTGGGGAGCCCCGGCACCGGGCAGCGCCGACCTGCTCAACTCGGCGTTCGAGAAGGGCTGCGTACTGCGGCACGACGCCTTCGGCATGACCGGGTACTACCAGCAGTGGGAGAAGGACCTCGCGGCGCAGTGGCGGTACCGGCGGCCAGTGATCATGGAAGGCGGCTGGATCGTCGGATCGATGAACTACAAGGTCGATCCGCGCGGGTACCAGACCGTGCACGACGTCCGGCAGGGCGAGTTCGACGACTCCGCCGAGGCGCACGTCAACATGATGGACTTCCGGGTCGGCAACGAGACCAGGACCTGGTTCACCGACGCGCACGACCTGATCGACGCGTTCGTTGCCGAGGGCTCCTACCGGCTGTACCCGGACACGCTGTCGCTGCCGCGGGCCGTGCAGACGAACCACGCCGCGACGATCAGCCACCGGTGGACCAACGACGGCTGGGGTTACCTGCCGAACAACATCCCGGCGTGGAACCACAAGTACAAGCCGGCCTTCGCGTTGCTGAACCCGGCGGACCTGTCGGTGGCTCAGCTCTTCGTCGACCGTGCCGCCGAGCCGGCGAACTGGCTGAAGGGGACCCCGACCGGATACACCTTCAGCCCGACGGTTCCCACCGTCCGCTCGGGCCGTTATCGCTGGGCGGTCGCGATCGTCGACACGACCGTCGGCAACCGGCCAGGCATCCAGTTGGCCGCGCAAGGCGAGAGGAGCCCCGACGGCTGGCTCCTGCTCGACGACTGCACGGTCGCGTGACGGCCGTGTACCTCCGGCGTCAGGGAGTGATGACCAGCGTCTGAGTCGCCTTGTTCAGCACCAGACCGAGCGTCTTGCTGTCGGCGGGACGGCCCGCGACGGTGATCTCGGCGTCGGTCAGGCTCCGGCCGTTCTGGGCGACGTACCGGGTGGCCACCCAGCGGGTCGTGCTGCCGCTCTTGTACGTGTAGACGATCGTGCTGACGGTCAGCCGGCCCTGCCCGGCGGTGGACGGCATGCCGACGGTGGACGTACCGACGATGTGCAGCCCGCGGGTGCCCTTGAGCGCGGCGATCTTCTGCTTCAGCGCGTTCTGCGGTGTCTGCGGGCCCCACCAGGTGTTGAACCGGATCATCCGGCTGTTCGCGGTGTCGTCGAAGCGGGTCTGGTGGGCGGCCACGTGCACCTCCCGCCACGTCTTCGGCAGTACGGCGTTCGACAGGTACCCGTGCGGGTACTTCCGCTCGAAGTACCGCTTCACGAACGTCACCGACGTACTGCTCTGGGCAGCCGCCAACTTGACCGGCTGCCGGGTCTCCGCCGCGCTGCTCGGCTGGGTCGTCCCCAGCAACACAGCCCCCGCCGCCGCCAGCGCCGCGACCCCCGTAGCGACCCCTGCCATCACGCCGTACCGCTTCATCTCGATCCCCTCCGTCAAGCGCTCCCCCGTCGGCAGCGCACCGGTTGAGACACCGCAACCGCACAGAAAGTTGCCGACGTGACTGCGACCACTGACAACAGCGTGGGTACGTCGGATCATTGCCGCTCATGTGGCGCGAAATGATGAAGTCGAAGGTTCATCGGGCGACCGTGACGCAGGCGGACCTGGACTACGTCGGGTCGTGCACGCTGGACGCGGAGCTGATGGACGCGGCGGACCTGCTGCCCGGCGAGAAGGTCGACATCGTCGACATCACCAACGGGCACCGGCTGTCGACGTACCTGATCGAAGGGCCGCGCGGGTCCGGGATCGTCGGCATCAACGGCGCCGCGGCGCACCTGATCCACCCGGGCGACCTGGTGATCCTGATCGCGTACGGGATGTTCGACACTGCCGAGGCCAAGGTCTTCGAACCGAGCGTAGTCTTCGTGGACGAGCACAATGCGATCACCCGCATCGGCTCCGACCCCGCGGAGGCGCTTCCGGACAGCGGAACTCTGCGCGGGGACCAACCGCACCCGTAGCGAGATGAGGACTGGTCGAGGATGACCGAGAACGCCGCCGAGAACGCCACCCCGAAGACCGCGTCGCACGACAACGAGCCGAGCCCGAAGCTGCGCGCGTTCATGAACTCGGGGTGGGCCGACTCCGAGCGGCACGATCTGTCACTGAGCGACGTCGGCGTGTGGGCGGCGAAGCGCCGGGACGCCCTGTCGCAGGCGTTCCCCGGCGAGCGGCTGGTGATCCCGGCCGGCACCTACAAGGTCCGCTCGAACGACACCGACTACGTCTTCCGGCCGCACACCGACTATGTGTGGCTGACCGGCAACCAGACCTCCGACGCGGTCCTGGTGCTCGAGCCGAACGGCACCACCGGCCACGACTCCGTGCTGTACTTCCGCCCGCGCGCCGACCGCGCCCAGGGCGAGGAGTTCTGGCGGGACCGGATGTACGGCGAGCTCTGGGCCGGCCGGCGCCCGTCGCTGACCGAGACCGCGAAGGAGTTCGGGATCGAGACCCGGCACGTCGACCAGCTGGCCGACGCGTTGAAGGGCGACGTACCGACCCGGGTCCGGCGCGCCGAGGACGAGTCGATCGCCGCGCTGCTCAGCGGCGCGCGGACGGATCAGCTGAAGGACGGGGAGTTCGCGGCGACGCTGTCCGAGCTGCGGCTGGTCAAGGACGCGTACGAGCTCGACCAGCTCCGGGACGCGGTCGCGATCACGCACCGCGGCTTCTCCGACGTCCTCGCCGAGATGGACAAGGTCCGGCAGTACGGCGAGCGCTGGATCGAGGGCACGTTCTGGCGCCGCGCCCGCGCCGAGGGGAACGACGTCGGCTACACGTCGATCGCCGCGGCCGGCCCGCACGCGACCACGCTGCACTGGATCGAGAACGACGGCCCGGTGAACGACGGCACGCTGATGCTGCTCGACATGGGTGTGGAGAACCGGCAGCTGTACACCGCCGACATCACCCGCACGCTCCCGGTGAACGGCGAGTTCACCCCGCGCCAGCGGGACCTGTACCAGCTGGTCCTGGACGCGCAGAACGCCGGCATCGCCGCGCTCACGCCGGGTGCCGCGTTCCGCGCCGGGCACGAGGCCGCGATGGAGGTCGTCGTCCGCGGCCTCGACGCGATGGAGCTGCTGCCGGTGTCCCTCGAGGAGGCGCTCGATCCGGAGAGCCGCCTGTACCAGCGGTACACGCTGCACGGCGTCAGCCACATGCTCGGCCTCGACGTCCACGACTGCGCGTCGGCCCGGAACGAGAAGTACCGGCAGGGGACCGTGCAGCCCGGGTACGTGCTGACCGTCGAGCCCGGCCTGTACTTCCAGGCCGACGACCTGACCGTGCCGGAGGATCTGCGCGGCATCGGCATCCGGATCGAGGACGACGTCCTGATCACCGACGGCACCCCGGAGAACCTCTCCGAGGCGATGCCGCGCACCGTCGAGGGCATCCAGAACTGGATGGCGTCCTAGACCGTTTGGTAGCGCGGGTGCGGCGCGAACTCGCTGAGCTTGCCGGTTCGCAGCCGCATCCGCACCAGCATCTCGACCGTCGCGGTCGCCGCCGCGACGCCGTCGATCACGCTCACGCCGAGCTCGGCCGACAGGTCGTGGCACAGGTCCGCCATCCCCGCGCAGCCGAGCACGATCGCGTCCGAGCCGTCCAGTGCCAGCGCCTCCTCGCACGCGCGCAGGATCGTGGCGCGCGCGTGCGGGTCCGTCTCCAGCGCGAGGACCGGGATCTCACACGCGTGGATCCCGAGGCACTGCCGGGCGACGCCGTACTCCTCGGCCAGGTCGTGCGCGTGGCCGACCGTCCGCGCCAGCGTGGTGACGACGCTGAAGCCGCGGCCCAGGTACGCCGCTGTCCGCATGCCGGCCTCCGCGATCCCGACGACCGGGCCGCGGGCGAGTTCGCGCGCGGCCTTCAGCCCCGGGTCGCCGAAACACGCGATCACGTACCCGTCGTACCCGGCGGCCTCGCCGTCCACGATCTCCCGCAGCAGCCCCGGTACGGCGTAGGCGTCGTCGGCGTGGCTCTCGATGGCGGCCGGGCCGTGCGGCGGGTTCACCGCGTCGACGGTGACTCCCGGACCGGCGACGGCTCGGGCGCACTCGCCGATCAGCGCGGTCATCGACGCGGTGCTGTTCGGGTTGACGACCTTGATCCGCATCAGGCCTCCTCGGCCGCGACACCGGCGCGGCGCGCCAGCACCGAGTAGAGCGCGAAACCGGCGCCGCAGCCGATGAACCAGCTGTAGTCGCTGATCCACAGCGCCTCGCCGATCCAGCGCGGTACCAGGACCGACGCGACCGACACGACACCGGCGGCGACGACGGCCTGGATCGCGACCGGGTTGTAGCCCTTGCGGTAGTGGTACGCGCCGTCCTTGTCGAGCGTGAACATGTCGTCGACGACCAGCTTCTGCTTGCGGATCAGGTAGAAGTCCGCGATCAGGATGCCGAACAGCGGACCGATCAGCGCGCCGAGGATGCCGAGCGTGTAGTGGATCGCGGTGTCGTTGTTGTACCAGTTCCACGGCGTCAGCAGCACCGAGCCGACCGCCGCGATCATGCCGCCCATCCGCCAGCTGATCTTCTGCGGGCTGACGTGCGAGAAGTCGAACGCCGGCGAGATGAAGTTCGCGACGATGTTGATGCCGACGGTCGCGGTGACGAACGTGAGCGCGCCGAGCAGGATCGCGAACGTGTTGTCGATCCGCTCCACGGTCTTGATCGGGTCGGTCAGCAGCTCGCCGTACACCGGGACCGTCGCACCCGCGGTCAGCACGGTCAGCAGCGAGAAGAAGACGAAGTTGACCGGCAGGCCCCAGAAGTTGCCGCGGCGGACGCTCTTGAAGCTGTTCCCGTAGCGGGCGAAGTCGCCGAAGTTCAGCATCGGGCCGGAGAAGTACGAGACCACCAGCGCGATCGCGCTGAGCATCGTGCCGATCGTGGCCCATCCGGTCAGGCTGTGGTTGGACAGGTTCAGGTCGATGTGGAATCCGGACTTGACCAGCAGGTACCCGCAGAGCAGCAGCATCGTCACGTACACGGCCGGGCCGGCGAAGTCGATGAACTTCCGGATCGTCTCCATCCCGCGCCAGAACAGCGCCGCCTGGGCGACCCAGAGGATCGCGAAGCTGACGTACCCGAGCACGGACAGCCCGGCGAATCCGTGCACCGTCGCGTCCGCCCACGGACCCAAGCCGGGCCAGAGCTTCAGGAACACGATATTCAGCGACTCCGCGGCCAGGAACGTCTGTACGCCGTACCAGGCGACGGCGATCAGGCCGCGGATGATGGCCGGGATGTTCGCGCCGAGCACGCCGAACGAGACCCGGCTGATCACCGGGTACGGAACGCCCGCCTGCTGGCTCGGCTTGGCGACCAGGTTGCAGAAGAACTGCACGATGCAGATGCCGGCGATCAGGCAGACGAACACCTGCCAACTGGTCAGCCCCAGTGCGAACAGACTGCCCGCCGTCAGGTAGCCGCCGACGCTGTGCACGTCGGACATCCAGAACGCGAAGATGTTGTAGCTGCGCCAGGTCTGCGTCTTCAGCGGCGCAAGGTCCGCGTTCGTCAGTCGCGGGTGGTAGTCACGCTCGGCAGCAGCGCGCGAGGTGCCGGGTTCGGACGGGTAGCCTGCCGCGTCGATGATGTCCGCGGGTACACGGGGTTCGGTCACCATGCTGGCCTCCTCGGGGCCTGGCCGCGGCGCGGGATCGCGCGGCCGAGTGCACCGAAAGCTAGCCACGCCGGGCGTGAACCGCCATGTAAAACGGTCAAATATAGGAAATGGCCGCCAAATATAGGAGCCGGTGTCAGGCCGGGTCGGCGAAGCATTCCGGGTCGTCGGCGAACTCCGCGATCGCCGCCTTCAGATGCGCGTAGTGCCGCTCGGACTCGGCGATCAGCGACTCGACGTCGCGGGCGACGTACGCGCCGATCAGCCGCTCGTGGTCGGTGCGGAACTCGGCCCGTTCGTGCGCCGGGACCCGGGACATCGGCCGGGCCGGCTCGGTGATGTTCCAGGCGGTCTCGTACATCCGGATCAGCCGGCGCATCCCGGACGGCTCGATCAGCGCGAAGTGGAAGCGCCGGGTCGCCGCCGCGTACTCCCGGTCGCCCGCGGCGCTCGCCGCCGCCAGCGAGTCGTGGGTGGCCCGGATCCGGTCGTGGTCGGCGGCGGTCGCGTTCACGGCGGCGGCCCGCAACGCGGCCGCCTCCAGCGCCTGGCGTACGTCGTACAGCTCGCGGAACTCCAGGAAGGTCAGCTTGGCGACCCGGTACCCGATGTGCGGGCGATGCTCGACGAGGCCCTCCCCGAACAGCGTCTTCAGCGCCTCGCGAACCGGGATCGCGCTGACCCCGAAGAAGGCCGCGACCTCGTCGATCGGGACCGCCGTACCCGGCGGCTGGTCACCGGTCAGGATCGCGTGCCGCAGATCGCTCTCGACCGGTGGCATCTCGCCCGCGGCGGCAGTGGTGCGCACGAGACGCGACGTGAAGTCCGACGATCTGCGCATCTCCGGACGATATGCCGCGACCGGCTGCCGCGGCTAGGCCTTCAGGCGGATGGCGACCGGGGTGCCGACGTACGGGCGGGTGCCTCCGCTCGGGGCGAAGCCGTCGTTGTCCTGCCAGCTCCAGTGGATCGTCACCGGCTTCAGCGACGGGCAGCACGCCGGGTCGTCCTTGGCGAAGTGCGTGTACTTGATCGTGAACACGCCCTGGCCCGCGCCCGCCAGGCTGGTCACGCCGGAGGTCTCGGTGTCGCCGTCCCACCCGACGAACTTGGTGCCGTGGAAGAAGAACACCACCTGGCCGCCGCTGTCCGCGGCGTTCGAGCGGGTGCCGACCACCGCGGTGAGCTTCCCGCCCTCGCCGTCCGGAACGGTGGCCTTCACGGTGCTGGGCACGAAATGCACACTCGGCTGCTTGGTCTCGACGGTCTGTGCCATCGCGGTCTTGATGCCTGCCGCGTCCGGTACGCCGGCGACGCTCGAGCTCGCCGGGGTCGCGGACTTCTTCGGCGTCGCGGACGTCGTGGGTGACGCCGAATCGCTGGGGATGGCAGGCTCCGTGGGTGCCCAGCCGGGCGAGGTCGGGGTCGCGCTCGCGGACGTCGTGGTGGACGACGCCGGCGCGGGCGAGGTCGCGACATCGGACCCGCCGTTCGAGCAGCCCGCCAGCGCGCCCGTCGCGACAACGGCCACCGTCCCGATCAGCTTCCGCGCACCCACCGTCATCAGCCCTCCGTCAAGAATCTGGTCGAGACCAAACTAGCCACGGACCGGCTCACACTCGTTGCCGAAAGCCACCACCTAGTGGACCTGGAGAGCCGCGAGTTCACGCCGAGCTTCCGTGGCGTGGTCGGGATGCAGGACGAGGGTGCTGAGGTGTTCGAAGTGCGCGCCGATCCGGTCGAAGGTGGCGGCCGCCTGGCGTAGGGCGTCGAGGTCCCCGCTGGAGCGGGCGATTGCCCGGGTTCGGCAGGCGGCGGCCCAACTGTTCTCGGTGGCGTCCGGGGCGGTGGCTACCAGCAGATCCGGGGCCTCGGGCAGGCCGGCGATCACGGCGAGTTCGGCGGCGGCGGAGCGTGCGTACGGCGCCCACCAGCGTTCGGCGAAGTGCGCGAACGCCCGCCGTACGATGGCCGGCGCCTGCTCGGCGGCACCTAGCTGTACGGCGACGCGCGCCTGGACGAACGTGTACGGCGCCGCCAGCCACGGGGCGTCCTCGAGGTCCGAACACCGGGCCACCTCGAGTGCACGCGCCTGCCAGACCTCGAACAGCCCGTCGTCGCGCAGCCCGTGCACCATCGCGGCTGCTGACAACGCGGACGCCATCCACTCGATCGGCGGGGCGCCCGCGCGTTGCCAACGTTCCCAGAGCGCGTCCGCGTGTGCCACGCAGGCGTCGAACCGGCCGGTCAGCGCGGTCACCCGGATCAGCCGGGGCAGCGAGATGTACGGGTGGTCGCCGACCGGGTCGTCCGGTGCGCCGACCGCCGCGACGGCGGCCCGCAGATCGCCGACAGCCGTCGCTGTGGTCGGGGCGACGTGGAAGGCGTCGATGATCTCGGCCGCGGCGTACGGCTCGTGCCGCGGCAGCGGGCCGACCAGCCCCATGCGTTCCACGGCGAACGAGCGGGCGTCGCGCAGGCGGCCGGCGTTCCCGGCGGCCACGGTCAGCGCGTCCAGCGCGCCCGCGATCAGTACCGGATCGCCGGTACGGCGGGCCGCGTCCACCGCCTCCTGGGCCAGCTCCGCGTCGGCGCCGATCCGACGGCCGCCGTGCTCCCACGCCTTGGCCGTCGCGAGCAGCGCGGTCACCTGCGCGTCACCCGGCCGCCCGCACTCGATCGCCTGCCGCAGCAGGTGTTCGCTGCGCTCGGCGGGTACGTCGTACAGCGAGCCGGTCGGGTAGCGGTTCACCGCGATCACGGCGAGCGCGAGCATCGTCGCCCGAACGTTGCCGTCAGCAACCGCACGCTCGGCGGCGTCCAGCAGCAGCCGTACGCCGGTCTCCGCATCCGAGATCGCCAAGGTGGCATCGGCTGCCGACCGCAGGTCCAGCGCCGCCGCGACACCGTCCGACGCTCGCTCGGCGGCCGCCCGGTAGTCCCCGATCGACTCCCGGAACTGCCTGCGCCCGAACCCGAGATGCCCCAGCGCCCTCGCCAGCCGATGCGCCGTCTGATCCGGCTCCGCCGAAGTTGCCGCCAGCGCGGCGCGGAGGTCGGCGGAGGCCTCGTCGTACGGGCGTTGCCAGTCGGGGGAATCGAGTCGGCTCTCCAGAGCGGCGGCGGTGTCGGCCGCCCAGTGGAGGCAGCGGTGCTGGGCGGTCGCCAGCTCGTCCGCGGTCAGCTGTTCGCGGGCGAACTCGCGGATCGTCTCCAGCAGCCGCCAGCGCGATCCCCGGCGTACAGCGAGGCTCTTGTCGGTCAGGCGGCCCAGCAGATCGGCAACCTCGCCGCGGGCCAGCTCCGGGCTGGTCGCGCCGGCCGCGTCCAGGTCGAACCCGCCGACGTAGATCGACAACCGCCGGAACAGCAGCCGCTCCTGCTCATCCAGCAGCTCGTAGCTCCAGCCGATGACCGCCGCGAGCGACCGGTGGCGGGCGTCCATCCCGCGCCCACCCGCCAGCAGCCGCAGCCGGTCGTCGAGGGCCGCACGCAGACCCTCCGCACCGAGTGAGCCGATCCGGGCAGCGGCCAACTCGATCGCGAGTGGCATGCCGTCCAACCGGGCGCAGACTTCCGCGAGGTCCTCGTCCTCCGCGGCGAACTGCGGGTCGACCGCACGCGCCCGATCCGCGAACAGCTCGGTCGCCGCGTCCAAGGGCGGCAGCAGTACGGCCGTCTCCGCCGGTACGCCGAGCCGCTCCCTGCTCGTGGCGAGAATCCGCAGCTCGGGGCACGTCCGCAGCAGCTGTTCCGCCAGCTCCGCGACCTCGTCCACCAGGTGTTCACAGTTGTCCAGCACCAGCAACGAGGGCCCTTGCTGCAGGTGCTCGACAAGAACCTGCTCCAGGCTCTGCGGCGGACGCTCCGTCAACCCCAACGCTGCAGCCACCGCTCCGGTCGCCTGAGCGTCCCGCACCGGCACCAGATCCACGAACGCCCCGGCGCCGCCGAGCTCAGCCGCCACGACCGCGGCCAGCCGCGTCTTGCCCATGCCGCCCGGCCCGAGCAAGGTGACCAGCCGAGCCCGCCCGAGCGCCTCACGCACCGCCGCCGTCTCACCAGCCCGCCCGACGAACGAGGTCCGCCCCGCCGGCAGCCCGGAAACACCCTGCGTGCCCTGTGGTTCCTGCGTGCCCTGTGGTTCCTGTGTGTCCTGCTCTCGCTGGGCTGCGACCAGGTCGGCCAGCTCGCGGCGATCGGTGGCGCCGTACTTGCGGAGCAGGGACGACACATGGCTCTCGACCGTCCGCACCGAGATGTGCAGAGCGTGGGCGATCTGCGCGTTCGACCGGTGGCCGGCCAGCGCCGCCAGTACCTCGGCCTCACGTGCGGACACCTGGTTCACGCGCCCCATCATGACCGATCGGTGGGGTTTCCGTAGTGGATCCGTGGTCGGCACGGATGTGGTCCGTGGGTCGCCGGCACGAGAGTCGTCGTACCGGATCAACCCTTGGAGGTAGCAATGAGTTCGACGATGACGACGGCGCGCAGGGCCCGGACGGGGACCGCGGTGCTGTGGGTGGTGCAGGTGGTGCTGGCGGCGATGTTCGTGATGGCCGCCCTGCCGAAGCTGTCGGGTGACCAGGTGATGGTGGACCTCTTCGACGCGGTGGGCGCCGGTCAGTGGTTGCGCTACGTGGTCGGTCTCCTGGAACTGGCCGGCGCGCTCGGGCTGCTCGTACCGCGGTTGTGCGGTCTCGCCGCGCTCGGCCTGTCGTTCCTGCTCGTCGGCGCGACGCTGACGAACATCCTCGCGCTGGACGCTTCCCCGGCGATTCCGCTCGGGTACCTGCTGGTCGCGGCCGTGCTCGCCTGGTTCCGGCGGGCGTCGGTTCAGGGACTCGTACGAGCGGTGGTCCGGCGATGACGATCGCGGCCTTCGACGGGCTTCTGACCCGACCGGGTGACGCGGGCTACGACTCCGGTCGGGCGGTGTGGAACGCGATGGTGGACCGCCGCCCGGCCCTGATCGCGCGCTGTGCGAGTACGGCGGACGTGGTGGCCGCGCTTCGGTACGGCCGGGACGCGGGTCTGGAGATCGGGGTGCGCTGCGGCGGGCACAGCTTCCTCGGGCTCCCCGTGGTGGAAGGCGGTCTACTACTGGACCTGTCCGGCCTGAACTCGGTGCAGGTCGACCCGGTCAGCCGTCGGGCGCGGGTCGGCGGCGGGGCGTTGCTGGGCGCTCTCGACGTGGCCAGTCAGCGGTACGGCCTCGCGACGACGGCCGGGAACGTCTCCCACACCGGCGTCGGCGGGCTCACGTTGGGCGGCGGCGTCGGGTGGCTGGCCCGGGCGTACGGGCTGACCTGCGACAACGTGGTGTCGTACCAGCTGGTCACCGCGGACGGCGCCGTACTGCGAGTCAGCGAGACCTCGCACCCGGAACTGTTCTGGGGACTGCGCGGTGGCGGCGGAAGCTTCGGGGTGGTGACGGAGTTCGAGTTCCGCCTGCATCCGGCGGGGACGCAGGCGTTGACCGTGGACCTGTTCTACGACCTGGACGACGGCGGTACGGCGTTGCGCGGCTGGCGGGACCTGTTCGCGGAGGCTCCGCGGGCGGCGACGCCCGTGGCCAGGGTGGGCCGCCGCGACGGACGGCCGATTGCGAGCATCGGGTACGTGTGGGTGGGCGACGTCGAGGAAGGGCTCCGGCTCCTCCCGTCGTACCAGGCGATCGGCCGGCCGATCAGGCAGGCCGTGCGTGAGCTCAGCTACCTCGACCTGCAGACCCAGTCCGACGACGACGAACGGCACGCCCTGCGCAGGTACTGCAAGGGGCACTACCTGCGCTCCTTACCGGACGCCGCCATCGACGCGTTCCTGTCCCGGGACCTGCCCGGGGCACGGATGACGCTGAACGGCGGCGCGATCGGCGACGTACCGGACGACGCGACGGCGTACAGCCACCGCGACGCGCTGGTGGAGTTCACGACCGGCGACGACTGGACGGATCCCGCGGAGGACGCGGACCGCATCTCGGCGGCCCGCGCCTACGCCGGCACCCTGGAGCCCTACACCAGCGGCAGTTACGTGAACACGCTCGCCGACGACGACCCGGCCGCCGTCCATCGCGCGTACAGCGCCGAGAAGCTCACCCGGCTACGTGACCTCAAGTCGGCCTACGACCCGGCCAACACCTTCAACCAGACACCGCTGAAGTGCTGATCACCAGATGCGGACACGGTCCTCGGGTGACAGCCACATGGCATCGGTGTCGGTGGTCTTGTACGTCGCGTGGAACGCGTCGATGTTCTTGACCACCGCGTTGCAGCGGAACTCCGGCGGTGAGTGCGGGTCGATGGTCAGGCGCCGTGCGGCCTCCTCGGGGCGGGTCTTGGTCGCCCAGGCGTGTGCCCAGGCGGCGAAGAAGCGCTCGGCGCCGGACTGGATCTCCTCGTCCGGCTCGTCACCGTTCAGCGAGAGCTGATAGGCGACGTACGCGATCGACAGGCCGCCCAGGTCGCCGATGTTCTCACCGAGGGTGAGTTTGCCGTTGACCTTCTGGCCGGGGGTCTCGGCCGGCTCGAGGGCGTCGTACTGCGCGACGAGCT
The DNA here is from genome assembly GCF_040682535.1 of Kribbella sp. NPDC051137. NCBI lineage: Bacteria > Bacillati > Actinomycetota > Actinomycetes > Propionibacteriales > Kribbellaceae > Kribbella > Kribbella sp. NPDC051137. Next base: position 81,655 of record NZ_JBFBBI010000010.1, on the reverse strand, counting down.
TGTCGGTGCGCTGCTCGAACGCGGAGCGGTCCTCGTCGGTCCACCAGTCGTTCAGGTTGCCGTCCGCGTCGTACCGCGAGCCCTGGTCGTCGAAGCCGTGGCCGATCTCGTGGCCGATCACCGCGCCGATCGCTCCGTAGTTGGTGGCGTCGTCGGCGTCCAGCCCGAAGAACGGCGGCTGCAGGATGCCGGCCGGGAAGACGATCTCGTTCATCCGCGGGTTGTAGTACGCGTTCACGGTCTGCGGCGTCATCCGCCACTCGTTCCGGTCGACCGGCTTGCCGAGCTTGTCGAGGTCCCGCGCGGTCTCCACCGCGACCGAGCGGCGGACGTTCCCGAACAGGTCGGCGGGGTCGATCTCGAGCGCCGAGTAGTCCTTCCACTCGTCCGGGTACCCGATCTTCGGCACGAAAGTGCCGAGCTTCTCGAGCGCCCGCTGCCGGGTGTCCGGGCCCATCCAGTCCAGCGCCTCGATCCGCTGCCGGTAGGCGGCGACCAGGTTCTGCACGAGCTCGACCATCCGGGCCTTGGCGTCCGGCGGGAAGTGCTCCGCGACGTACAGCTTGCCGAGCGCCTCACCGAGCGCCGACTCGACCGCGCCGACCGCGCGCTTCCAGCGCTCCCGCAGCTCCGGCGCACCGGTCAGCGTCTTGCCGTAGAAGGCGAAGTTCTCGTCGACGAACGCCTGGCTCAGCAGCGGCGCCGCGCTGTGCACGATCCGCCAGCTCAGCCACTCCTTCCACCGGTCGACGTCGACCTCCTGCAGCGCGCCGGCCGCCGCGGTCAGGAAGTCCGGCTCGCGGACCACGACCTCGGCGAACGCGTCCTCCGGCACGCCGGCACCGGCCAGCCAGGTCGCCCAGTCGAAGCCCGGCGTGAGCGCGTCCAGACCGGCCCGGTCGAGCTTGTTGTAGGTGAGCTGGACGTCCCGCTCCTTCACCCGGTCCCAGTGCGCACCGGCGATCCGGGTCTCCAGCTCGAGGATCCGCTCCGCGGCACCGCCCGGATCCGGCAGCCCGGCCAGCTCGACCAGCTTCGCCACGTGCGCGACGTACGCCGTCCGGATCTCGGCGAAGGCGTCCTCGCGGTAGTACGACTCGTCAGGCAGGCTGAGGCCGCCCTGGGTCAGGTGCACGATGTTCCGGTCGGACTGCTTGGCGTCGGCGTCGACCCAGTAGTGGAAGACACCCGGCACGCCCTGCAGCTCGAGCTGCCCGAGCACCGACACGAGTCCGGCCACGTCGGTGACGCCCCGGACCAGCGCGAGCTGGTCGGCGATCGGGTCGGCGCCCAGCCGCTCGATCGTCTCGGTGTCCATGAAGCTGCTGTAGAGGTCGGCGATCTTCCGCGGCTCACTGCCCTCCGGGTGCCCGGCCGCGACGGTCTTCTCGACGATCGCGCGGACGTCCTGCTCGGCGGTGTCCCAGAGCGCGTGGAACGCGCCGTGGATCGCCTTGTCCGCCGGGATCTCGTGCTCCGCCAGCCACGCCCCGTTCACGAACCGGTACAGATCGTCCTGCGGGCGCACCGCGGCCGACCCGTCGATTCCTGCTGTCATCCCTGGCCCCTTGTCGCGAGTGGAGTTGCTGCCAGCGAACATACCTGTTTCGCGGTCGGCCAGGGACGGGATATCGGCTCGTTGTGGACAAGCCGGCGGCTCAGCGCCCGGCGCGCGCGGCCGCCTTCAGCCGGCTCCCGCAGGACAGCCGCACCGAGTACCCGGCCGGGATGTCCAGCGGCTCGCCGGTCTGCGGGTTCCGGCCGGTACGCGGCGCGCGCAGGACCCGCTCGATGCTCAGCAGGCCGGTCAGCGACACCTTGTCACCGCGCTGCACGGCCTCGGTGACCACGTCGCCCAGCGCGTCCAGGACCTTCTCCGCCTGGTTCCGCGGGATGCCCGCCTTCTCCGCCACGCCGGTGATCAGTTCGTTCCGGTTCACGACTCTCCTCAGACTCGGTTCGCACGTCCGCGCCCACCTTAACTGAAATGATTGTCGTTAGCGAGAAGCGTGCCGTCAGAGACCGTCGCGGTCGTGCCAGTGCTGCTGCCAGCGGGCGTCGACCGCGTCGTCCGCACGCTGGTACCGGATGTCGGTGGACAAGCGCATCCCGTCGGACACGTTGTCGAGCGCCGCATGGATCGTGTGCGCGGTGTGTACGACGACGTCCCCGGCGCGATAGTTCGCGACCAGCCAGTCGGCGTCGTACTCCGTCGCCAGCGCAGGAAGGTCCGCGGTCATCGACGCCGCCGGGCGCTTCAAGCGACCGGCCGCCTCTTCGGCGATTACGCGGTGGTGGCTGCCCGCCAGGTACGTCAGTCCACCGCGGCTGACCGGGCAGTCGCCCAGCGGGATCCACGCCGACAGCACCTGGTCGCTCCCCTCCCGCAGGTACAAGAGGTCGTAGTGCGCCTGGGTCGCCGTACCGATGCCGTTCTCCCCCGGCGCCGTCTGCCGGATGATCTTCCGGCGGTGCAGGAACGGCTCCCCGTCGAGGAACCAGGCGAACCAGTCCTTCAACGCCGGCTGCCTGCAGAACGCCGCGTACTCCGGCCCAGGCACGATCTCCCCGAACAGCACCTTCCGGTACGCCGCCCTGTCCGCGGCAGCACCCGTCAGCCCGAAGTAGTACTCCCGGAACGCCCACACCACGGCGGGATCGAGCAGCCCGGTCAGGTACAGATACCCGTCCCGCCGCAGCCGCGCCCGCAGTAGCTCCCGATCCCCACGTTCCCCCTCCGGCACCGCGACCAGTTCACCCAGCCGCTCCTCATCCAGCACATACCCGTTAGACGTCAGCACACCTCCATTCCAGCCGTCCCGCTCCCCGAACGGAATGGACAGCTGAACCCGCCTCTTGGACTCTTGTGACATGCACGATTGGTCGATCTACCTGACCCCGGGCGCCGTCGAGCGCCAGCTTGGACTTTTCTGCCTGGGCACCGGCGAGCAGACCCACGACTCCCGTGCAGCACCGGAACGCGCCCTCGGCTGCCACGCCCTCGTGTGGCTCAAGGAAGGACACGGCCACCTGCTCCACGGCCCAGATCGTCAACTGCACGAGGTACGTGCGCCCGCACTGCTCACACTCTTCCCAGGCGTCCTGCACGGCTACCGTCCCGCCACCCCTTGGCGGCACGCCTGGACGCTGTTCAGCGGCCCAGCCACCGAAGCACTCACGTCGCTGGGACACCTCGACCTCAACCAACCAGTACGCCGGCACGCCGACCCGCGAGCCGTCGACCGCGCCTTCACCCGGCTGCTGCGCGTCAGCAGACAGCACAACGCGGTACAGATCACAGGCGCGCTGTACGACCTGCTGAGCCAGCAGGCGCCGCCGCAGGACGACGTCGCCGCACGGCTCGCCGAGCTCGCATGTACACCGATGAGCATCCAGGCCTACGCCAGCGCGCTGGGAATCACAATGAAGGAGCTACGCGACGCAGTACGGCGCACGACAGGCTCAACTCCGCATGAACTGATCCTGGCCACCAGACTCAGCAATGCAAAGGTTCTGCTGGCCGAGGAGGACCTGGCGGTGAGCGTGGTCGCGCGGCGGGTCGGGTACGACGATCCGGCGTACTTCAGCCGGCTCTTCACTGCCAGAGTGGGGATGTCGCCGGTCAGCTTCCGGCGCTCCGGTTCGGTCTCGGGCCGGATTTCCTCCCTTTGAAGGAGGCGCCGTCGACTTTCCGACGTGTAAAACCATTCACTGGGGTGACGTGTTTCGGGCCCAGGCACCGATACGGTCGTGGCTATGAGTGAAACGCAGCGCCTCGACCCGCGAACCGCGAACCCGCCGCCGCGCCGCCCCAAGCTGAGTTCTCGGCATTCGGGGCGCAACTGGTTCCTCCGGACCGTCGGACTGATCGTCCTGCTGTTCGTGCTCATGCTGATCGCGGTCCCGCTCTACGCGTGGAGCCGGATCGACAAGATCGACGCGATGCCGACCGGCGACCGGCCGGCCGCGACCCCGGGGACGACGTACCTGATGGTCGGGTCGGACGCCCGCGAGGACCTCACCCGCGCCGAGCGCGCCAAGCTGCACACCGGCGGTAACGCCGGCCCGCCGCGGACCGACTCGATCATGCTGATGCACGTCCCGAAGTCCGGCCCGACGGTGCTGATCAGCATCCCGCGGGACAGTGCGGTCAACATCCCCGGCGTGAGCGGCCGGCAGAAGATCAACGCCGCGTTCGGCAAGAGCCCGGCGCTGCTGATCCAGACCATCGAGAACGTCACCGGCCTGCGCATCGACCACTACGTCGAGGTCGGGTTCGGCGGCTTCGCGTCGGTCATCGACAGCATCGGCGGTATCAAGATGTGCTTGCCGAAGGCAATGGACGACAAGCTCGCGCACATCAACCTGCCGGCCGGCTGTCAGCAGCTCGACGGCCCGAACGCGCTCGGGTACGTGCGTTCCCGGCACGCGGACGGCAAGAACGACTTCGGCCGGGTCGAGCGGCAGCGCCAGATGGTCGGCGCGATCGCGAAGAAGGCCAGCTCGCCGGCGACGTTCCTGAACCCGGTCCGCTACTACAACGTGGCGACCAAGGGCGTCGACGCGCTGACCGTGGACAAGGACATGAGCCTGCTCGACTTCGTCCGGTTCGCGAACGGCATGCGGGCGATCTCGGGGAGTGGTGGCATCACACTGACGGTGCCGACCAGCAACGACAACTACCAGCTCGGCCACGGCCGCGGTGTCGCGGTGAAGTGGGACACCGAGAAGGCGAAGGCCCTGTTCGACGCGATCAAGCAGGACAAGACCAGCGGCCTGAAGAGCAGTTGACCGTCCTCGTCCATGCGGTGGTGAGCCTGGGCATGCTCATCGTCCTACCCCTCGGCCTGCCCCTCCTCCCGACGCGAACCACCAGCACCCGCTGGTGGTTCGCGTTCGCGGTTCCGGGCGCGGTGTCGCTGTGGCTGCCGCGTGGAGCGGTGTCGATCGCGCTGGCGTCGATCTACTGCGTCGGCACGCTTGTACTGATCGTGCTCGCCGCACAGCACTTCTGGCAGCACAGGAAGCTCAGTGCGCGCCAGGTCGCGCTCTACACCGCTCTGGCCACACCGTCGATCGCCGCGCTCGCCTTGGTCGCCGAGAGGTCGTCGTACGAGCTCTTCGGCTTCAACCTGACCGTGTTGTCGCTGACAGTTGCCCACTTCCACTTCGCCGGATTCACGGCAGCCCTGATGGCGTACCTCTCGGCTGACGGGCTGGCCGCCGTGAGCGTCCCGCTAGGCACAGTGATCGTCCTGCTCGGCTTCTTCCTCGGCGACCCGGTTGAGCTGGCAGGAGCCGTCGTACTGACCACGGGCATGTGGCTGGTCGGCTGGAAGCTCTGGAAGCGGTCGCGCCGCGCAGAACGCAGTACGGCGATCCTCTTGGTCGTCTCGGGATCAGTTCTGGTCGTCACGATGCTGCTGGCGGTGACCTGGGCACTGGGGCACGTGGCGGACACGCCGTACCTGCCGCTGCAGTGGATGGTCGCCACGCATGGGGTGGCGAATGCGGTTGGGTTTGGGTTGTGCGGGGTGCTGGCAATGCGACGGGAGGAGTTCGATGAAGCTGGATGACCTGGCGGGGTTGCAGTTCACGTACGACGAGGTGGGGTGCACGCAGTACGACGAGACGCCTGAGGGGTACCACCGGCTCGAGTACCGCGAGCGGCTCGGCGATGGGGACGAGGTGTTCCAGCGTGCCGCGGACGCGTTGCTGGCATGGCGGATGCAGCGGGCGGCCGGACTGCCGATGACCGCGACCGACGCACCGCCCCGGGTCGGCACCAACTCCCTGGGGCTACTGGGCCCAGGGCTCCTCAACAAGCGGCTCCGGAGCCGCTTGGGTCTTCCTGTCCCCTGTCGCGTCGTCTGGACCGTCGACGAACCAGACCGTATCGGCTTCGCCTACGGCACTCTGGAAGGCCACCCGGAGTCCGGTGAGGAGTCCTTCCTCGTCACCCGCGATGCTGGCGGCGTGTACGTCGCCATCCGTGCCTACAGCCGCCCCGCCACCTGGTACACGCGGCTGGCCGGTCCTGTCACCCGAAAGGCCCAGCACTACGCAGCCACCCGCTACGCCGCGGCCCTCCGCCGCCTGGCGACATAGCAATGGCCCCGCAAACTCATACTTTGCGGGGCCGCGACCTTTGTACCTTCCGTAGTGACACCAGCGTTTGAGCGACACGCGAACAACAGGCGACAGCCCGGGGTGCACCAGGAACCGCAGTACTGCGAGACTGTGGCGGGTGAGTCCTAAGACGTTGGCGGATCTGGTGGCGCCCGACTGGGCCGAGGCTTTGGCTCCGGTCGAAGGCACTGTGGCGCGGATGGGCGAGTTCCTGCGCGGGGAGATCGCTGCGGGCCGGGCGTACCTGCCGGCCGGCGAGAACGTACTGCGGGCCTTCCACCGCCCGCTCGCCGAGGTGAAGGTGCTCGTGGTCGGCCAGGACCCGTACCCGACGCCCGGCCACCCGGTAGGGCTGAGCTTTTCGGTCGCTCCCGACGTACGGCCGATCCCGCGCAGCCTGCAGAACATCTACCGCGAACTGATGGCGGACGTCGGCGTTCCCGCCCCGTCCAACGGCGACCTGACGCCGTGGGCCGATCAGGGCGTGCTCATGCTCAACAGAGTGCTCACCGTGCAGCCCGGGAAGTCCGGCGCACACCGCGGCAAGGGCTGGGAGTCAGTCACCGAGCAGGCCATCCACGCACTGGTGAACCGCGGCGGCCCACTGGTCGCGATCCTCTGGGGCCGTGACGCCCAGACGCTCAAGCCGATGCTGGGCAGCACGCCGTACGTCGAGAGCGCGCACCCGAGCCCGATGTCCGCGGACCGCGGGTTCTTCGGCTCCCGCCCGTTCAGCCGCGTCAACGCGCTACTGGCCGAGCAGGGCGCCGCTCCGGTGGACTGGCGCCTGCCCTAGGGCAGTCTGAGGTGCATGACGCGCTATGTGATCGATGCACCGACTCTGCTGCACCTGGTCGACGGTGAGCTGGCCGTCGCCCCACACCATCAGCTGGTCGCGCCTGCGGCGATCCGCTCGGAGGCGCTCGAGCGGCTGCTCCGCGACGTACGCCTGGGCACCCGGACCGAGAAGGAGGCCCGGCAGCTGCACACCCGGATGACCGAGCTGAAGATCCGCACCCTCGGTGACCGGATGTCCCGGTGGACGGCGTGGAAGATCGCCCGTGACCAGGACTGGGACACGCTTCGGGACGCGGAGTACGTCGCGGTCGCCCGGCTGCAGGCGGACGCGTTGATCACCGTCGATCCGGACCTCGCGGCCAAGGCCGAGGGCATCGTCCGGGTGGAACCGGTGGAGAATTTGTTCGAATGATCCATTGCAGGATCGTTCAACAATCTCCTATGGTGAGCGGAATCGCCCTGTTCCCCCGGGAGGAACCATGTGGGTTCTGCTCGCCATCGCGGTGGTGGTCGTCGGGTTCGCGCTCCGGATCAACTCGATGCTGGTCGTCACCGCGGCCGGGATCGTGGCCGGCCTGATCGGCGGCCTGTCTCCGGTCAAGATCCTGGACGCGTTCGGCAACGGCTTCGCCGGCAGCCGCTCCGTCACCGTCTTCATCGTCACGCTGCCCGTCATCGGGCTGATCGAGCGCTACGGGCTGCAGCACCAGGCCCGCAAGCTGATCAGCAAGCTCAAGGTCCTCACCACCGGCCGCCTGCTCGCCCTCTACATGGTGATCCGGCAGGGCACCGCCGCCGTCGGCCTGACCAGCATCGGCGGGTACGCGCAGGCGGTCCGGCCGCTGATCCACCCGATGGCGGCCGGCGCCGCCGAGCGCAGGTACGGCAAGCTGCCGGAGAAGATGCAGGAGAAGATCAAGGGTTTCGCGGCCAGCTCCGACACCGTCGGGGTCTTCTTCGGTGAGGACATCTTCGTCGCGGTCGGCTCGATCCTGCTGATCACCGGTTTCGTCGACACGACGTACGGCCTGAAGCTCGAGGCGATCGACATCGCGGTCTGGGCGATCCCGACCGCGATCTGCGCGCTGCTCATCCACGGCACCCGGTTGTGGCTGCTCGACCGCCAGCTGGACAAGCTCGCGGCCGAGGCGGACCTCGAGGCCGAGGAGGCCGCGCGATGATCAAGGTCGAGTGGTTCTACTGGCTGTGCGGGATCCTGTTCGTGCTGATCGCGCTGCAGGTCGTCAACGACCGCGGCAATCCGAAACGGCTCGGCAGCGCGGCGTTCTGGGGGCTGCTCGGAGTGTCCTTCGGCTACGGCACGTTCGTCGTCCACAAGCAGGCCCCTGCCTGGGTGCTCGGCCTCGCGGTGATCGCGATCGCGATCCTGGCCGGTTTCGGCTTCCCGGCGCGGGGTCAGGAACGGACGACGACGCCCGCCGAGCGGGAGCACTTCGCGAACAAGTTCGGCAACAAGCTCTTCCTGCCGGCGCTGGTGATCCCGGTCGTCGCGGCGATCTTCGGCGCGTGGCTGGCCAAGGTGAAGCTGGGCAACGGCAAGCTGCTGCTGGAGTCCGGTTCGGCGACGATCATCGGCCTCGGTGTGGCGTCGATCCTGGCGCTGATCGTCGGCATGGTGCTGTTCCGGCCGAAATCCCCGGCCGTGCCGCTGCACGAGGGCCGGCGGCTGCTCGAGCACATCGGCTGGGCCGCGATCCTGCCGCAGATGCTGGCCACCCTCGGTCTGCTGTTCACCGCGTCCGGCGTCGGCAAGGCGGTCGGCCACGTCACCAATCACCTGATCCCGAAGGGCTCGCTGATCGCCGCGGTCGCGCTGTACTGCATCGGCATGGCGATCTTCACGATCATCATGGGCAACGCGTTCGCGGCGTTCCCGGTGATGACCGCGGCGGTCGGCTGGCCGCTGTTGGTGCAGCAGTTCCACGGCACCCCTGCGGTCGTGTTCGCGATCGGGATGCTGGCCGGCTTCTGCGGCACGCTGTGTACGCCGATGGCCGCCAACTTCAACCTGGTCCCGGCGGCGCTGCTGGAGATGAAGGACCAGTACGGCCCGATCAAGGCCCAGATCCCGACCGCGATCCCCTTGCTGGCCTGCAACATCGTCCTGATGTACGTCTTCGCGTTCTGAGGAGTCTGATGAAGTACGCCGCCGCGTGGGCCGGCATCGCCTGCCAGGTACTCGACACCACCTACCCGTACGCCACCCAGCACGCATCCGCCGGTCCGGACGACGTGGACGTGACGCCGGATCGTCTGCACCCCGCGTTCCACGGGTCGTACGACTGGCACTCCAGCGTGCACATGCAGTGGTCCCTGGTCCGGTTGCTGACGCTGGCACCGGACGAGGTCGGCCCACGCCCGGCGGAGCTGCTGAACAAGCGCCTGACACCGGAGGCCATTGCTGTCGAGGCTGCCTACCTGCGAGCGCGTCCGTCGTACGAGCGTCCGTATGGATGGGCGTGGGCCGCCATGCTCGTTGCTGCCGCGCGTGACACCCCTTGGGCTGCGGCGCTTGCTCCGCTGGGTGAGGTGATCGCGGACCTAGTACTGGCGTGGCTGCCGAAGCAGGCGTACCCGGTGCGGCACGGCGTACATCTCAACTCGGCTTTTGCACTCGCCCTGCTGCATGAGGCGTACGGCGTGCTGGGGCGGGCGGATGTGGTGGAGGCGGTCCGGACACGCGCGTTGGAGTGGTACGGCGAGGACACGGCGTACGACACGTGCTTCGAACCGTCCGGGACTGACTTCTTGTCGCCGGCGTTGTCCGAAGCCGAGCTGATGCGGCGGGTGCTGTCGGACGCGGAGTTCCGGAGCTGGCTGGCTGCGTTTCTGCCTGGGCTGGGTGTTGACGCACACCAGCACCTGCTGGAGGTGCCGGTCACCGACGACTCTGGTGATGGGCAGTTGGCACATCTGGGTGGGCTGGCGTTGTCGCGGGCCTGGCAGCTGCGGACGATTGCTCCCGCACTGCCGGAGGTCGCCGACGTGCTGCGGGCCGGGGCCGATCGTCAGGTCGACGCAGTACTGCCGACCGTGACGGACGGGGACTTCATGTCGACGCACTGGCTGGTCTCGTTCGCCTTGCTCGCCGACCAGGCGTATTGACACCTTCGCTCGTCCGCCGTACCGTCTCGCGCTAATAGGAAACTTTCCTAACAGTCTGGACGTTCAGCGCGCCGAGTACCCGCGGGCGGCGAAGGGAGGCAGGGTTGGCTCATGGCCACGACACCCGGAACGCCGCGCCTGCTGCGCGCGATGAACGACCGCGCCGCCCTGGACCTGCTGCTCAGCCAGGGACCGCTCTCCCGGACCACGCTGGGCAACCTGACCGGGCTGTCCAAACCGACCGCGTCGCAGCTGCTCGCCCGCCTGGAAGCGGCCGGACTGGTGCGCCCGAGCGGTACCACCGCCGGCCGGCCAGGGCCGAACGCGCAGCTGTACGAGATCAACGGCGAGATCGCGTACGTCGCGGGGCTGGACGTCACGCCGACGCGGATCCGGGCCGCGGTCGCCGATCTGACCGGGAACGTGGTGGGCCGCTACGAGCTGGCCACCCCGGGCCGCAGCGCCAAGGGCACGGTCGACCGGGTCGTGAAGGCGATCGAGGGTGCCGCGGGCGAGGCCGGGCTGAGCCGGGAGCGGCTGCGCCGGGTCTCGATCGGCACACCGGGCGGTTTCGACCCGACCACCGGCCGGCTGCGGTACGCGACCCACCTCCCGGGCTGGCACGCCCCGCACCTGCTCGAGGAGCTGGCCGCGGCGATCGCCGTACCGCTGGAGGTCGAGAACGACGTCAACCTGGCCGCCGTCGCCGAGCAACGGGTCGGCCACGCCCAGAACCACGAGAACTTCGTGCTGCTCTGGGGCGAGGAGGGCATCGGCGCCGCGATCGTCATCAACGGCCGCCTGCACCGCGGCGCGACCGGCGGCGCCGGCGAGGTCGCGTTCCTGCCGCTTCCGGGTACGCCGCTGGTCCGCGACGTCGGCCGCAACAACGCCGGCGGCTTCCAGGAGCTGGCCGGTGGCGAACCGGTCCTCGAGCTCGCCCGTGAACACGGCATGAAGGCCCGTACGGCGGAGGCCGCGATCGCGGTCGCGCTGCAGACCGAGGGCGCCGGCGACGCCGTACTGAACGAGTTCGCGCACCGGCTCGCGGTCGGCCTGGCCGCCATCGTCGCGGTCGTCGACCCGGAGCTGATCGTGCTGGCCGGCGGCGTCATCACCGCGGGCGGCGAACGCCTACGCGGGCTGGTCCAGGACGAGCTCGCCGAGCTCGCCGTGCCCCGGCCGCAGCTGTTGATGACCGCGATCAGCATCGACCCCGTGCTCTCCGGAGCACTGCAGTCCGCATTGAGCACCACCCGCGACGAGGTCTTCGACACCGCGGGTCCACCGATCCTGTAGGAGACCAAGGTGAAACTCGCAGTCGTCGGTGGCGGATCCACCTATACGCCCGAGCTGGTTGACGGGTTCGCTCGGCTGCGGGACACGTTGCCGGTGTCGGAGCTGGTGCTGGTCGATCCCGCGGCCGACCGGCTGAACCTCGTCGGCGGGTTGGCGCGCCGGATCTTCGCCAAACAGGGACATGCGGGTCGTGTGATCACCACCTCCGACCTGGACGCGGGTATCGACGGCGCCGACGCAGTACTGCTGCAGCTGCGCGTCGGCGGACAGACCGCGCGCAACGAGGACGAGACGTGGCCGTTGGAGTGCGGCTGCGTCGGCCAGGAGACCACGGGCGCCGGCGGGCTCGCCAAGGCGCTACGGACGGTCCCTGTCGTGTTGGACATCGCGGAACGCGTACGGCGTACCAACCCGGATGCGTGGATCATCGACTTCACCAACCCGGTGGGGATCGTGACACGGGCGCTGCTGTCGCACGGGCACAAGGCTGTGGGGCTGTGTAACGTGGCGATCGGCTTCCAGCGCCGGTTCGCCGCTCTCTTGGGAGTCACGCCGGAGGAGGTGTCGCTGGATCACGTCGGGTTGAACCATCTGACCTGGGAACGCGCCGTACGCGTCAACGGCGAGGACATGCTGCCTCAGCTACTGGGGAAGCACCTCACCGACATCGCGGACGACCTTCACCTCCCGGCTGACGTCGTACAGCAGCTGGGCGTCGTACCGTCGTACTACTTGCGCTACTACTACCAGCACGACGCGGTAGTGCAGGAGTTGCTCCACAAGCCCTCACGCGCAGCCGAGGTCGCTGCGCTCGAGAAGGAGCTGCTGGACATGTACGCCGACCCGCAGCTCGACGAGAAGCCCGCACTGCTCGAGAAGCGGGGCGGGGCGTACTACTCGGAGGCCGCCGTCGCGCTGGCGTCCTCCTTGCTCAACGACACCGGCGACATACAAGTGGTCAATACGCTCAACAACGGTACGTTCTCCTTCCTCGCTGACGACGCCGTGATCGAAGTACCGGCCACAGTGAACGCGCAGGGGGCTCAGCCGGCGGCGGTGTCCCCGCTGGAGCCGCTGTACGCCGGACTCGTCGCACATGTGACGGCGTACGAAGACCTTGCTCTGCAGGCAGCAGTGCACGGTGGCGCAGACCGCGTGTTCCGCGCGTTGCTGGCCCATCCGCTCGTCGGACAGATCTCGATCGCACAGGAACTCACGGACAAGCTGCTGGCGCACAACAAGGCGTACCTGCCGTGGGCGCGCTAGTCCCGGGCGGCGTGCTCGCCTTCGACGCCGGCAACAGTAAGACCGACGTCGCACTGGTCGCCGCTGATGGCACAGTGCTCGGCACGGCGCGTGGCGGCGGGTTCGAGCCGCAGAAGATCGGCCCTGCTGCCGCAGTGGACGGGCTGGAGCCGCTTGTCCGTACTGCGGCCGCGGCGGCTGGACTGCACGTCGGCGACGTACCCGTGGTGCAACAGCTGTCCGCATGCCTCGCCAACGCGGACCTTCCCATCGAGGTCGAGCAACTGACCGCCGTGTTGGAGGAGCGCGGCTGGGCGGAGTCCGTGTACGTCGCCAACGACACGTTCGCGCTGCTGCGATCCGGAGTGGACGAGCCGCGCGGTGTCGCCGTGGTGTGCGGCGCAGGGATCAACTGCTCCGGGATGTTGCCGGACGGCCGTACCGCACGGTTCCCGGCGCTGGGGAAGCTGACCGGCGACTGGGGCGGCGGCGCCCAACTGGCCGAGGAGGCCTTCTGGTCGGCGTCCCGTGCCGCGGACGGGCGCGGTCCGGCGACCGCGCTGGTGACCGCGTTGTCGCTGCACTTCGGCAAGCCGTCGCTGAACGCGGTGATCGAGGCCTTCCACTTCGGCGAGCTGCCCTCGGATCGGCAGCTCGAGGCTGTGCCGGTGCTCTTCCAGGTCGCGACCGCCGGAGATATCGTTGCCCTAGGCATCGTTCAGCAGCAGGCCGCGGAGATCGTCGCGATGGCGTCCAGCGCGTTGCGGCGGCTCGACCTGCTCGCTGAGCCGGTGACCGTCGTACTCGGCGGCGGCGTCCTCACCGCCCGGCACCCGGTACTCCTCGACCGGGTCACCCGGTTGCTCGCCGACGTCGCCCCGAAGGCGGTACCGCGGGTGGTCGACGTTCCGCCCGTGGTCGGTGCGGCGTTGCTCGGACTTGATCACACCGCGGCCGGAGCCGCGGCTCAGGAGCGCTTACGCGCAGGGTTCGCGCCGTCTCCTGCCGCTTGACATTGCAGACATGTTGCAGCGACATCGGCGGCAAACTCCCGGGTGCGATCTGGCGTCCTACTCAGTAGGACCACATCCACTCGGGAGGTCGATGATGATTCGAAGGATCATGGGTCTTGGCGCCACGACGGCTCTGGCGGTGACCGCACCGCTCGTCCTCACAGGCGCGACGCCGGCCAACGCCGGTACGACAGCCACGTGCGCCGGCTCGGTGGCCGGTGTCTCCGCGACGACGTACGCCGACCGGCTCGTCCGCGCCTGGGGCAGCGGCAACACGGCGGCCGCCAACTGCTATGCCTCGACAACCACCTCACGCACGCTCTTCGGGCAGGCGACGCCGGGCGGGATCCACTGGCGCCGCGTCTCCACCGAAGGTGCGGCGGGGACCATCTATGTGACGTACCACGACGACGCACGCGGCGGGAATCTCACGATCGGCGTACAGAACGTCGGGCTGCGCGGCGCCGGCGGCTGGCATGCGGCGTACACCGCCAGGTTCAGCAACGAGCCGAAGGCGTGGAACGCGGTGCAGTGGTCGGACAACCTGGTCCGCGCGTGGGGCCGCGGCGACGCGAAGTGGACCGCGTACTACGCGACACCGGCCGCCGTGCGGAGCCTGCACACGGTAGCTGCCAGGGGTGGTTCGCACTGGACGCGGATCGGCACCGAGGGTGCGGCCGGTACGACGTACGTGACCTACCGGAACGACGTCACCCGGCACACGCTGGTGATCGGGGTGTCGAACGTCGGCCTGTCGCAGGGCGACGCGCATGCGGCGTACACGGTGCGATACCACTGACCGCTTGAGCTCGGTCTGCATTGATGTAATCATGATTACATGAGTACGCAGACCGAGCAGGAAAAGGTGCGGGGCTGGCTGACCGGGCGGTTGCCGGGCGACTGGTTCGACGGTGAGACCGAGCTGTCGATCGATCGGGACGAGATCCTGATCGTCGGCCGGATCCCCGCACCCGAGCAGAACAAGGACGTCAGCGCCGCCGAGCGCTCCGCCGCCGAGGAAGGCCGGATCAAGCAGTTCCGCGAGGACACCCGCGAACGCCGGATCGAGATCGCCCGCGAGCTCGAACACGCCGCCCGCCGCAAGGTCGCCTGGGGTGTCCGCTGCGGCGACACCAGGACCGTCTTCACGTCGCTGTCCGCCCCCGTGATGACGCGGCTCCGCCAGCCCGAACGCCAGGTCCTCGACACCCTCGTCGACGCCGGCGTGGCCCGCTCCCGCAGCGACGCCCTCGGCTGGTGCGTCAAACTCGTCGCCCAGCACAGCGAAAGCTGGCTGTCCGACCTCCGCACCGCCATGACCAAGGTCGAAGACGTCCGCCGCGCCGGCCCCGACAAGAGCTGAACACAGGCGACGGGCGGCAACCCATGGGATTGCCGCCCGCCTGGGGAACAGTTACTGGCCCTGTTGCCAGTTGCCGTTCTGGGGGTTGCCGTTGGACCAGCCGGCGCTGTGGGCGGCCGGGTGCTGCTCAGGCTGCTGCTGGTAGCCGCCCTCGTAGTTGCCCTGGTAGCCGGTGCCCTGGGCCGGGTACTCCGCCGTACCGTTGGAGCCCATGGTGGTCGGGTCCGCGGCCGGCTTCTGGATGTTGTCCTTCGAGAACAGGTTGCCCAGCGCCCGGCCGGCCATCTCGCGGCCCCCGAGACCGAAAGCGAGGCCGAGAGCGAGTGCGCCACCCGCGAGCACGATCAGCAGCGTGTTGCCGGTCAGCTGGACCGCGACACCGAGCTGGGTGAGGGCGGCGAACGCGGCGTACACCAGGACGGCGTACCGCGCCACCTTGGCCAGGGTCTCGTTGCCGGTGGCACCGCGGATGATCGCGGCCAGGAAGTTCGCGAACAGCGCCGCCAGGCAGACGATCACGATCGCGGCGAAGATCCGCGGGATGTAGCCGAGCATGTCGCTCATGAAGTTCGAGATCTCCGGCACGCCGAGCGCGGAGGCGAACATCGTGAAGCTGATCAGGAACACGAACCAGAACACGACCTTGCCCAGCATCGCCGAAGCGGTCAGCCCCGTGCCCGACCGTTGCAGCACACCGGAGACGCCGGCCCGTTCCATCCAGTTGTCGAACCCGACCCGACCGAGAAGTTTGCCGACGAGTTTGCCGAGCACCTTGGCGACGAAGTAGCCGACAACCAGGATGACCAGGCCGCCCAGCAGGTTCGGGATGAACGACAGCAGTTTGCTGAACGCATCCTCGAACGGCTGGGTGAAGTCAATCGCTAACGCTGACATTCGGATGACCTTTCAGGACTGGCCCGCATCCGCTGTCGGCGCATAACTGCCCCAACCCCGGCACGGGCGGATGCAGTGGTGTCCAGTATGACTGTTACCCGCTGATGCCCGAGGCAAACAACGCCTTTCGGCGAGGCGGGCAACGAAAAGTGTTTGCGTAAGGCAATCACCATGGCGGTACTTCGGTCCTTACCCCGGCGGCTGAACCGCTTCAGCCGTTTGCGATCCTGGGTCCATGAACGACCTCGTGATCCGCCGCGCCACCGCCGCCGACGTTGCCCCGATCGTCACGATGATCGCCGACGACCAACTCGGCGCCACCCGTGAGTCGACCGCCGACCTGACGCCGTACCTGGCCGCGTTCGAACAGATCGACACCGATCCCAACCAGCTCCTCGTAGTTGCCGAACGCAACGACGAGGTGATCGGCACGCTGCAGCTCACGATCATCCCCGGCCTCTCCCGCCGCGGCTCCACCCGCGGCCTGATCGAAGCCGTCCGGGTAGCCCGCACCGCCCGCGGCGCCGGCCTCGGCACCACCCTCATCCAGTGGGCCGTCGAGGAATCCCGCACCCGCGGCTGCACCCTCGTCCAACTCACCTCGGACAAGTCCCGCACCGACGCCCACCGCTTCTACACCAACCTAGGCTTCGAAAACACCCACGAAGGCTTCAAACTCAAGCTCAGCTGAGATTGCTGGCAGCCGCCGGCTTCGTCCAGGTGTTGCAGTCCCGCGGCCCGCGCACGGCGAATCCGCGCTTCAGCCAGTCGAGGAAGTGGTCCGCGCTCCCGCTGGGCGTATACCCGGGGTGACCGAACTGGGCCAGTCGCTCACCCTTCAGCCGAAGTGTCTCCCGGTTCGCCCCGAAGAACGCGGCGGCGAAGCAGTGCGCCTGCATCTCGTGGCGGTCCTGTTCACCCCGTTGCGCGTCCGGCTCCGCAGCCCAGTACTTCTGTGCGTAGCCGCTCGTCAGCCCAGTCAGTTGCTGCACGTGGTGGCCGTACTCATGCGCCATCAGGTACTGAACCGAAGCACGACCACCCTCTTGATCCTGCGCCTCCTTGACGATATAGCGCGGCCAGTTGAAGTAGATGCTGCGCGTCTCATCGCAGTAGAGGGCTGCAACCTTGCTCTCCATCACGCCGCACCCTGACTTGCTGCCGGTCGGGGCCGAGTACACCGCCACCACCGGACTGAAGCTGAAGTGCACCCGCTGGAGAACTGGCGCCCACGCCCGGTCGAGACAGCGCACGAAGGCAGTCGCGTAGCGGATGATCGCCTGCTTGGTCGCCAGTCGCGCGGTCGGAGTGGTGCATCTGACGGCGTCCACCTGTCCGGCCTTGTAAAGACTGTTCCCCATCAAGGACGGATCCGGCAGCGGCACGTACGCCGTCGTCGGCGATCCGACCGGTGACGGAGACGGCGACTGCGATGGCGTCGGCGCGGCCTGTTGCTGTGCACAACCGGCGAGGAGCAGCGCAACCAGGAGGATCGCCGTATGTCGCATCTCAGCTGACTCGTTTCGCGGGGGCGGCCCACGTGTTGCAGGCGGAGGGGGACTTGGCGGCGAAGCCGGCCTTGGACCAGAGCTTGTTGTTCTTGTCGGAGCCGTGGTCGTGGTCGCCGAAGTAGGCCGCGTCCTCGTAGCCGTCGAGGCGGTCGCCGTGCAGGTCGAGCGTGTTCTGGTTCGCGCCGAGAAAGGCGGCGGCCAGACAGGATGCCTGGAGCTCGAGGCGGCGGCCCCGTTCCAGGCTGTCATCGTCGTCCGCCATGATGCCGACCAACTGCTGGACATGATGTCCGAACTCGTGAGCCAGCACGAACAGCAGGTACGCCGACTCGTACGGCCGATCGTCGGGGCTCTCCTCGACGTGCTGGGTCCAGTCGAGGTAGATGTCCGAGTCGTCCGGGCAGTAGAACGCGTCGTCGCCGCCGTCGAACTCGCCGCAGCCAGTCTGTGCGCCCACCGTCACGACGTACAGCGCGGTCGGTGAGAAGCTGGCATCCGCCCGCTCGACAACTGGCGTCCAGGCGCGCTCAAGACATCCGAGCATCGCGTCCGCGGACAGCTGTATGTCGCTGTGCGTCTTCAACGGCCTGTCCGGCACATGGCAAGGCACCGCAGGCACCTGCCCCGCGGCGTACAGCTGGTTGTGCACCAGGTCGGCGTCTTCCAACAACGTGTAGGACGGGCCGGCAGTCGAGGTTTGCGGCGCTGCTTCCGGCGTGCCGACCGCGGCGATGCAGGCACCGGCCGCCGCCAGGAGTCCGATCACCGTGACTGCCCGGCGCATGGGTCAGCTGACCCGTTTGGCGGGGGCGGTGAAGGTGTTGCAGGTGGCGGGGGTGGTGGAGGTGAAGGCTCGGGTGGTCCAGTAGGAGTGGTTCTTGCGGGAGCCGTGGTCGCGGACCTTGCTGTACTCGTCGCCGACGTGGCTGACGACCCAGCGCCAGTACCTGAGGCGGACGCCGGACAGGCCGAACGTGCGCTTGTTCGCGCCGAGGAAGGCGGCGCCGAGGCAGCTGGCCTGGAGTTCCTTGCGGCGCATCACCTCCAGCTGGCGGGCCTCGGACTTGCCGCGCATGAGTTCGTCGTACAGCGTGAGGATCCCGACCGAGTACTGGACGTGGTGGCCGTACTCGTGGGCCAGCAGCTGCTCGAAGTTGACCAGGTTGAACTCCTGGTCCTTCGAGTCGAGGTAGATGTCTGTGTCGAAGCAGATCTTCCCGGTGAAGCCGCTGAAGTAGTAGAACGCGTCGGCGTTGCCCGGCGGGTCTGTGCAGGCGGGCGTGGCTTTCGGGTGGCGTGCGCTGTACGGGATCAGCTCGACCGATGCCTGGACCGCGTCCGCCTTCGCCACGACCGGATCCCAGGCCTTGTTCATGCAGGCGACAAAAACGTTGCCGTAGGCCACCAGACCGGCCTTCGTGGTCAGCCGCGGCCGCGGCAACACGCATCGCACCGCCGGCACCCGGCCGGCCGTGTAGAGCTTGTTGTGTACGACGAGGCTCGTCAGGTCGATGCTCAACGGCGACGAAGGCGTCGTCGCCTTCGTCCGAGTCGGCGTTGGTGTCACCGTCGGAGTAGGCGTGGGCGTCGCCGTCACCGCCGGCGTCGGTACGGCGGCCGGCTCCGTCCGCGCGCAGCCGGTCGCCGCCAGTACTACGAGCGCCACCAGCGCCCCGACCCGGCGCATCAACTGACCTTGGCGGCCGAAGCCGTGAACGTGTTGCAGTCCTTGGGGTTGGCCGAGTCGAAGGCGGGACCGGACCAGGCCCAGTTGCTCTTCCGGGAGCCGTGGTCGCGGACCTTCTTCGGGTTGTACTCGTCGCCGGAGTGCTGCGCCTCCCACTGCCAGAGCTTCAGCTTGTCGCCGGACAGGCCGAGGGACTTCTTGTTGGCGCCGAGGAAGGCCGCGCCGAAGCAGGTCGCCTGCAGTTCGCGGCGGCGGGCCCATTCGAGCTTCATCGCCTTCGACTTCGTCCAGCCCTCACGGGAGAACGACGCGGTGATCATCTCGGTCATCTGCTGGACGTGGTGGCCGTACTCGTGGGCCATCGTGTCGAGCATCCACACCCGCGCGGCCTGCGGCTCGGCCTTGTAGTACTTGAGGTCTTCCTTCCAGCTGATGTTGATGCTCTCGTCGGCGCTGCAGTAGTACGCCGTGTCCGACTCGCCGGTGCAGTCCTCGTCGTCGGTGACCTGGCTGGTCTGCAGCTTCACCTTCGGCGACCGGAAGTCGTACCCGGCCTTCTTCACGATCGGCGCCCACGCGTTGTTCAGGCAGGGCAGCAGCGCCTGGTAGTAGCGCAGGATCGTGGACTGCGAGTTCGGCTTGATGGCCGGCTCCTTGCAGCTCACCGACACGACGCCGCCGGCCGTGTAGATCTTGTTCTTCTGCAGTCGCACCATGTCCGGGATGCCCTGCACCGTGACCGTCACGGTGGGGTCCGGCGGGACCGGGATCGGCGCCTCCGACTTCTTGACCGACGGCTGCGAGAGCGGGCGCTGGAGGCCGTACGAGTCGACGAGCTTGAAGCCGCCGACGGCTGCACCCGTCAGCATGACGACGACCAGGACCGAGAGGCCGGCGATGATCGGCCGTGAGTACTGGCGTGGTGGTTTCAGCGGCGGCGGCTCGGCGGTGAACTGGGCGCCGGAGCGGGACGGGTTCGAGTGCCAGCCGCTCGGGCGCGGACCGCCGGGGCGGCGGGTGCCGGTGAGCGGGGTGTACGGGGTGCCGGTGAGCGGTGCGGTCGGCGGGCCGCTGTAGTCGCTCTCGGTGCCGGGCTCGGTCGGCAGCGGGCGGGCCTTCCGGCGTACGGACGAGTCGTCGTACGCCACCGGGCGCGCCTTGCCGAGACCGACGGGCTGCGCGGTCTTCAGGGTCAGCGGCTGGGATCCGGCGGGCGGCTCGCCGGTACTGAAGTGGCCCGGCTTCGGGACGGAGTCAGGCATCGATCGTTCCCATCTTGCTCAGCTGACCTTGGCGGATGCTGCGCCGAAAGTGTTGCAGGCGCCGGGACTGGTTGTCGCGAAGCCCTGGTTCATCCACAACGTGTGGCTCTTGCTGGAGCCGTGGTCGCGGACCTTGTCCTTGCTGAACTCGTCGCCGCTGCGCCGGATCTGGTCGTTCCACTGCTGCAGCAGTTCGCCGCGCAGCGGGAAGCTCGCCCGCGCGGCGCCGAAGAACACCGCGCCGAAGCAGGACGCCTGCAGCGCCGCGCGCCGGTCCTGTTCCAGCTCGGCGGTCTTGTTCGCCGCGGTGTCCGCGAGGTTGCCCGCGGCCGCGGCCATCCCGGTCAGGTTCTGCACGTGGGCGCCGTACACGAAGCCGAACGACTGCGCCATCTGCACCCGGGTCGCGGCCCGGTGTTTCGGGTAGTCCTCGACGATCTTCTGCCACGGCATCGTCACGCTGCCGCCCTGATCGTCCAGGCAGTACGACGCGAGATCCTCGTCCTGTACGCCGCACGCGGTCTCCTCGCCGTCGTCGAAGACGATCAGCCGCGGCGAGCGGAACTCGAAGCCGGCCTTGGTGACGAGCGGCTCCCAGGCCTTGTCCATACAGGCTGTCAGCGCCTGGTAGTACGACCGCACGTTCTCCTTGGAGGTCGGGCGGAACGCGGGCTCCGGGCAGTTCACCGCCGCCAGCTTCCCGGCGGAGTAGATCGGGTTCTTGCCGACGATGTCGGCGTCCGGGGTGCCCTTGCCGACCGGCGCGGCAGTCGTCGGCGCTCCGCCCGGACCGTCGCCCGGCTTCGCGGACGGCGTACCGAGCGGGTTCGCGACGAAGCCGTCGTAGTTCGAGAGCACCTTGACGGCGAACGTGGCGCCGCCGCCGAGCAGCAGCAGGGCCGCGACGACGATCAGCGCGACCAGGCCCTTCGAGCGCTTCTTCGGCACGAACGGGATCGGCTCCGGGTGGAACACCTCCCGGTACGCCGCGGCCGCGCGGTCGTCCGCCGCCGGCGGGCCGAGCCGGGTGCCGGACAGCGTCGTACTCCGGGAGTCGATCCGGCTGCCGCGGAGCTGCGGGTGGACCGGTTGGTCGTCCCGGCCGAGTCGGGGTGTGGGTGCAGCCAACGGTGCCGATCCGTCCGGCCTCCGGTTGTCCGGTGTGGTCCGGTTCCCGTCGCCGCCGGGCAGGAAATGCCCAGGCTTGGGCGCCGACTCGTCCGCCATAGGTGTCCGCTTCTCCCCAGTACCGGCTTCCACCGGTCCCCATCAGAAAGGCCGGCACAGACCCCCGAGCCGACCGCCGGCTGATATTACGGCCTGGACCGCCACCCCGAGAACCCGATTGCACCTATTGACACCGTTTCGCGACCGGCGCTACGGACCGCACCCGACCGGTTACCCGGCCACCCCGGACGGCGGGCCTGATCACCTGGCATGCTGGGGGTATGAGCTGGGCTGTCTATGCGATGCGCGGGCCAGGAGGCGTACGGCGCCTCGACGACATTCCGGTCGACTACGAGCCGCCCTCGGTCGGGTCCTCGACCGACGTGGTGGCCGCGGTCCGGGAGCTGGTGCCGGACGTCGACACCAGCAAGCCGTCCTGGCTGGCGCTGCGAAGTGCCGACTTCGACGTCGAGATGACGATCGGCAAGGGTGTCGAGGTCCGCGACATCACCTTCTACCTGAACGACGGGCCGCGGTCGATCCCGATCGTGATGGAGATCAGCCGCAAGCTCGGCGTCACGCCGTACGACACCGAGTCCGGCAACTTCCTCACCGAGGAGTCCCGGCCGCCGGTGCCGCCGCCGATGGAGCCGGACGAGATCAAGATGAACAAGCCGAAGTGGTGGAAGTTCGGCCGCAAGTAGTTCCGTCTCCAGCCCGGGTCTTGTGCCCGGGCTGTTCTCGGGTCTACGATCAGGACGATCGTACAGGACGATCGCCCTGGAGGTTGACGAATGGCGCCGACCGCGAGACAAGGTCAGGAAGTACGACTGCGGCTGATGGCGGCCGCTGTCGAGTTGATCCCGGAACGCGGGTGGTCCGCGGTCAGCACCCGGATCCTGGCGGAGCGGGCCGGTGTCACACCGAGCGTCGTGCACTACCACTTCTCGTCGGTGCAGGACGTCCTCGTCGAGGCCACGATCGGCGCGATGCGGCAGGTGCTCACGGCCACCGATGAAGTGTTCACCGCCGCGACCACCCCGGCCGCCGGGATCGACGCACTGCTGGCCTCGCTCGAGCAGTACGACGGCAGCGACCCGACGTCGTTGCTGTTCACCGAGACCTACCTGGCGGCGACCCGCGACGAACGCCTGCGCTCGCAGATCGCCGGACTGGTGACGGACTTCCGCGCCCGCGTCGCCGACTGGCTCACGATCCACCAGGTCGCCGAGCCGGCCGCGACCGCCGCCGTACTCGCCGCCGCGATCGACGGCCTGCTCCTGCACCGCACCTTCGGACCGGAGGACCCGGCCCTCAGAACCGTTCTGCAAAGGCTGGTGAGTTGAATGCACGCAATCATCTGTGGGGCCGGGATCGCCGGACTCGCGCTGGCACACCGCTTGTCGACGCTCGGCCAGGACGTCACCGTCCTCGAACGGAGCCCCGGCCCACGACCGCAGGGCTACATGATCGACTTCTTCGGCCCGGGGTACGACGCGATGGCCGCAATGGGCCTGCTGCCGGCGTTGCAGGAGGTCGCGTACTACGTCGAAGAGGCGACCCTCGTCGACGAACAGGGCCGCAAACAGGCGGGGATCACGATCCGGCAGTTCGCGGACGGCGACCTGCTCAGCGTGATGCGTCCCGACCTCGAGCAGGTGCTCCGCGATCACCTGCCGAGCGCGGTCGACCTGCGGTACGGCGCGACGCTCACCGGCGTGACGTCGCACGCGGACGGGGTACAGGTGCGGCTCGCGGACGGGTCGACGCTGGACGGTGACCTGCTGGTCGGTGCCGACGGCATCCATTCCGCCGTACGGCGGGAGGTGTTCGGGTCGTCGTACGTCCGGTTCCTCGGGTTCCACACGGCGGCGTACAGCTTCGACGCGCCGGCGATCCACGACGAGGTGGGCGAGCGGTTCTGCCTGACCGACACGATGGGCAGCCAGTTCGGGTTCTACGCGTTGCGGGACGGGCGGGTCGCGTCGTTCGCGGTGCACCGGACCGCGGATCCCGTCGTACCGGAGGACACCCGGGCCGCGATCAGGTCGGCGTACGACGGGCTGGGATGGGTGGTGCCGCAGGCGCTGGCGTTGTGCCCGGAGCCGGAGCAGATCTACTACGACCAGGTGTCGCAGGTGGTGATGCCGCGCTGGAGTTCGGGGCGGGTCGTGCTGGTGGGCGACGCGTGCGGGGCGGTGTCGCTGCTTGCCGGGCAGGGGGCGTCACTCGGGATCGCGGGAGCGTATCTGCTGGCGGAGAAACTGGTGGACGCGTCCTCGATCGAGGAGGGGATGGCGGAGTACGAGCGGGTGTGGCGGCCGGTGGTGGAGGAGAAGCAGAAGGTGGCTCGGTCGACGGCTCGTTGGTTCCTCCCGCAGTCCCGCTTCGAGTTGGTCGCCCGGCGCGTGTTGCTGAGGGTACTGCGGATGCCTGGCCTGCGGACGTTGCTGCCTGTGGCGCTTGCGGGTAAGCCGACCACGCTGATTCGCGAGAGCGCCGAGGTGAACTCCCGAGTCGGCTGACCAGAGTTCGCCTGCGAGTCGCGCGGAGTTGCCCTGGCCGGCGGCGCTGCTCTGAAAGCGTCGCGAGTATGACCCCGCCCAGCACCCCAGAGCAACCGTCCACCGAACTGACGCGGCGCGGCCTGCTGGCCATCGGCGGCCTCGGCGCTGCCGCAGCCCTGACCGGCAGTTCCGCCGTCGCCCGGTCGGCCGCGGCCACCACCGTCCCAGCGCAGTTCGACCACCCGTTCCAGCTCGGCGTCGCGTCCGGTGATCCGCTGCCCGACGGCTTCGTGATCTGGACCCGGCTCGCCCCCGAACCGCTCGCGGCCGACGGCAGCGGCGGTATGCCGCCGCAGTCCTTCGGCGTGCGGTACGAGATCGCCGAGGACGAGCAGTTCCGCCGGGTCGTCCGCCGCGGTGCCGCCGAGGCGACGCCCGAGCTGGCGCACTCGGTGCACGTCGAGGTGAGCGGCCTGCGCCCGGCCCGCGAGTACTTCTACCGGTTCCGCGTCGCGACGGCGATCAGCCCCGTCGGCCGGACCAGGACCACTCCCGCGTACGGCGCCTCGCCGGCACAGCTGCGGCTGGCCGTGACGAGCTGCCAGAACTACCCGGCCGGGTACTTCGTGGCGTACCGGGACATCGTCGACTCCGACCTGGACCTGGTCGTACACCTCGGCGACTACATCTACGAGGGATCGGGCGCCGACCAAGGGCTGGGCCGCGCACACGCGCCGGCGATCACACTGCAGACACTGTCGGACTACCGGATCCGCCACAGCCAGTACAAGACCGACCCGCTACTGCAGGTGGCGCACGCCAACGTGCCGTTCCTCGTGGTACCGGACGACCACGAGGTGCAGAACAACTACGCCAACTCCACGGGCGGCGGCCAATCCGGTGAGGTGTTCCTGGCCCGGCGCGCGGCGGCGTACCAGGCGTACTACGAGAACATGCCGTTGCGCCGGTCGTCGCTGCCGGCCGGACCGGACATCCAGCTGTTCCGGCGGATCCGGTACGGCGACCTCGCGCAGTTCCACCTGCTCGACACCCGGCAGTACCGTTCGAAGCAGGCACAGTGGACCGCGGCCACGGCGATCGGCGGCTACGCGCCCGGCGCACTCGACCCGGACCGGACGATCCTCGGAGACGCCCAGGAGCAGTGGCTCCAGCAGTGCCTCGCGTCGTCGACCGCACGCTGGAACATCCTCGGCAACCAGACGAAGTTCGCGCCGTACGACCGGAAGGCAGGCTCGGGGCTGGAGTACTCGGGCGAGGACAACTGGGGCGAGGGTTATGTTGCCGATCGCAACCAGCTGATGGGATTCATCGCCGAGCACCGGCCGTCGAACCCGGTCGTCATCACCGGCGACGCGCACAGGAACTGGGTGTTCGACCTGAAGGCCGACTTCGCCGACCCCGACTCCGAGACGCTGGCCACGGAGTACCTCGGTACGTCGATCACCAGCGGCGGCGACTCGGTCCCGAACACCGTCTACGGGCCGACCGCGGACAACCCGCACCTGAAGCTCCAGAACAACCAGCGCGGGTACATCCGCGTCGACCTCACGCCGGACCGCTGGCGGGCCGAGTTCCGCGTCTCCGACACGGTCCGCCGGCCCGACGCGCCGCTCTACACACTCGCCACCTTCATCACCGACAACGGCACCCCCGGCGCCCGCCGAGCCTGACCCCGGCCGCCCTCACGCTCCCGAGGACACTCCTCCAGCCATCTTTGAGAAGCCACCAACCGTTTCGGTGGCCTTGGAATGACCGGTGGCTTCTCAAAGATGCCGTGCTGGTTTGGGTCAGTCGAGGACGGTGAGGGTGGCCGGCCCCAGGCGGAGCGTGCCGGAGGTGAGTGGGGTGGCGCGGATGCCGCCGTGCCCGCGGAGGGCGCGCATCGCACCGGGGGCGAGGACCGCGTCCATCCAGGCGCAGGGGTTGGCCGGGCGGTTCGCCTGGAAGGTGATGCCGCCGACGGTGAAGCGGCGGCCCGGGACGCGGGAGCCGTCGGGTGCGCGGCGGGCGGCGAGGTCGTCGATCGGGAAGCCGCGCAGGGTGATGTTGCGACGGGTCAGGTGCGGGTCGAGCGGCGCGGGCAGGCCGAGCAGGCGTTCGACCTCGTCGAGCGAGGCGGCGTCGATGAAGGTGACCGCCGCATTCTTGTGGACGGCCTGGCCGTAGTACCGGTCGCCGACGATGCCGAGCCCGGCCCGCACCTCGATCCCGGTCCGGGCGACCGGCTCCGGATCGGGACGGGGACCGTCCTGCGGACGCCCCTCGAACGCGTGCTGCCGGGAGACGGCGAGTGCGACGATCTGGACGTCCATGTCAGCCCCAGGTCAGCGGGTCGAGAAGGCGGAAGAAGTGCAGGCGGCGCGAATCCGGTTCGGGTACGCCGTACGCGTCGAGGAAGGGCTGCGGATCCGCGGACCACTCGTCGTGGAGCTGGATCGTGGTGAGCGCGAGATCGGAGTACCGGTCGGCGAGACCGAGCCGCCCGAGGTCGATCAGTCCGGTCACTTCGAGCGTCTCCGGGTCGAAGAACACGTTCGGCAGACAGGCGTCCCCGT
This sequence comes from Kribbella sp. NPDC051137, assembly GCF_040682535.1. NCBI lineage: Bacteria > Bacillati > Actinomycetota > Actinomycetes > Propionibacteriales > Kribbellaceae > Kribbella > Kribbella sp. NPDC051137. The sequence goes on along the minus strand of NZ_JBFBBI010000010.1, from coordinate 55,078 downwards.
GGCAGACGACCGGCTCCAGCACGCTCTCCACGTAGGTGCTCTCGGCAACGACCTCGACCAGCAACTCCTCCGGCGGAACCTTCCGCCACTCGTCCGTCAGGAACTGCGGGTTCACCGCACCCCGCCGTACGACGTCCGCCGCCGACGCGATCACCTCCGCGAGCGGCCGCTCGAACGGGCAGTCCTCCAACGAGTGCAACTCCCGAAGAACCCGCCCCAGGCCGCCCATCGCCCGCTCGTGCGCAGCGGTGGGGAGGACGTCGCCGCGCACGCCCGGCACCGCGGAGGTCAGCAGGCAAGCTCCCTCCGAGGTCGACTCGATCCAGTCCAGGACCGTTGCTCCCGGCAACCCGGTAGCGGACAGCCAGCGGATTCGGTCACGTTCGGCGGCCAGCTCGGCGACGCCGGAGGGAGCGCAGCACTTGGCGTACACGTCGCCCCGGCGGTAGACCGTCGTGTCGGACTCGCCGACGTCGACGAGCGACCAGCCGTCACCCGGTGGTTTGCGCAAGTTTCTCCCTTGTGTGGTTGAGGATCGGCGTCACCGGCCGACCCGTGACCAGGTCACCGTCGGCAACGAAACCCTCCTCGCGCCCGGTCAGGTCCTGGATCAGGCGGGACCGCCACAGGTCCCGCAGCTCGGGCCGGGACGAGACCAGGTTGTGCAGCTCCCCCGGGTCCTCGGCCAGGTCGAACAGCTGCTCGACACCCCGCTCCGACCCCCACACGTACTTGATCTTCCCGTCGGTCACCCACTGCAGCGACTGCCCGAAGTGCAGGTGCTCCCCGTGCAGCCACTCCCGCACCTCGACAGTCTCCCCGCGCAGGAACGGAGCCAGCGACACCCCGTCCACCGACGGCGGCACCGGCACCCCGGCCAGGTCCAGCAGCGTCGGCATCACGTCGCGCAACTCCACCACCTGATCGACCACCCCGCCGCGTACCGCGCCACCGGCAGAGGCACGATCCGCGACGATGAACGGCACCCGCGCCGACCCTTCGTACGGCACCGACTTCCGGAACATCCGGTGGTCGCCCATCATCTCGCCGTGGTCGGACGTGAACGCGATGATCGTGTCGTCGTACACCCCGATGTCGACCAGCGCCTCGCGGATCCGGTTGAGCTGCAGGTCGATCTGCGCCATCAGCCCGTAGTACCCGGCCCGCGCCCGGTGCACCACCCGGTCCGGCAGGTCCCCTATCGACGCCTGGTAGTCCCCGTCCCGCCGGAACTCGTCCCACGAGCTCTCCCAGTCCCCCAGCTCACGCCGGTACGGCGGCAACGCGTCGTACCGGTCGAACGCCCACGCCGGCGGATCGTACGGCGGATGCGGCCGATGGAACGACAGGTACAGGAAGAACGGCCGGGTCGGGTCCCGCCGGTACAGCCACTCGATCGTCTGCGTACCTACCCACGACGTCGGGTGCAACGACTCCGCCTTGTCCCACGGCCGCGCGACCACCGAGTTGCAGTTCACCCCGTGGTCGAAGTATTCCTCGTCCGGCGACACCCCGGGCTGCCGCCGCAACCACGGCACGTAGTCGTCGAAGAACCCGAACTGCTGCCGATGCGCCCTCCGCGAGTGATGCAGGAACCCGTCATGCAGTACGACGTCGTCGAACCCGAGCCGCGCCCGCTCGGGCCAGACGTGCATCTTCCCGATCGCCTGCGTGTGGTACCCGGCGCGCCGGAACTCCCCCTGCACGGTCACCGGATGCGCGACGTCGAACGGTACGCCGTCCGTGTACCCGACCCGCCCATGCCGTTCCTGGGACTGCCCGGTGAACAACGCAACCCGCGCCGGCACGCACGTCGGCGTCGCGGAGTACCCGCGGCTGAACCGCACGCCGTTCCGCGCCAGCTCGTCCAGGTGCGGCGTCTCGACGTACGGGTGACCGGCACACGACATCGCGTCGCCCCGCCACTCGTCGACACAGATCAGTACGACGTTGGGCCTCAAGAAGACTCCCGGACGATCAACTGCCAGGGGAAATCGAACACTTCACCAGGCGCGCCTTCGCGGTCGGTCAGCCGCCCGACCATGATCTCCGCGAGCGCCTCGTTGAAGCCGACCGGTCCGACCGTGGACAGCGACGGGTCCAGCGTCTCGCCCTCGGGCGTGTTGCCGACCCCGATGATCGCCAGGTCCCGCGGTACGTCGATCCGCAGCCGGTGCGCCGCCCGGACCGCGGCGATCGCGGCGAAGTCCGTCGTGCAGTACAGCGCGGTCGGGCGGTCCGGCCGGGACAGCAGCGCCATCGCGGCCCGGTACGCGCCCTCCGGGTGCTGCTCGAAGACCTCGACGTCGTCGCTGTGCACCGGCTTGCCCGCGGCGCGCAGCGTGTTCACATAAGCGTCGAACCGGGCGAACCCGGTGGTCCGCGAGGTCAGAGCGCCGATGTGGTCGTGCCGCTCGAGCAGGTGCTGCACCGCGAGGTGGCAGCGCGGTTCGGCGCCGGACCGGATCACGTCGAAGCCCTGCGGCTCCAGCGTTTCGCTGAACACCACGATCTGCACACCCTGGGCGGCGAACGCGGCGAGCTCCTCGGCCTGCGACGGGTCCGGCTTGATGCTGTCGATGAAGATCACGTCCGGCGTCCGGTTCGCCAGCACGGTCCGCCAATCGCCGTCCGCGACGATCAGCGCGGTCTTGCCGAGCGGGGTGACCGCCGTACTGACCGTGGCCGCGACCGCCTGCGACCACGGGTCCGCGAGGTAGCTGAGCGACAGCAGGACCAGGTCCGACTTGCCGGTCCGGATCGCGCGGGCCGCGTCGTTGCGCCGGTAACCCAGCCGGGACGCGGCCTCGCGGACCCGGTCCGCGGTGGAGTCCTTGATCGTGTGGCTGCGGTGCCGCCCGGACAGCACGTAGGACACGGTCGCGACCGAGACGCCGGCCTCCTTCGCCACCATCCGCAGCGTCGGCCGCTCAGCCAAAGGTGAGGACATATGTCGATTCTTGCAGATCAGCCTTTGACCGCACCGGTGATGACGCCCTTGGTGAAGTGCCGCTGGAGGAACGGGTACACCATCGCGATCGGGACCAGGGCAACCACCACGACGGCCATCTGGAGCGACTGCGGCTGCGGGAGCGGGGTCACGCCGAGCTGGTCCGCGGACAGCGACTTGCCCTGCAGGACGTACGTCCGCAGGATCACCTGCACCGGCCACTTCGACGTGTCGTTCAGGTACAGCAGCGCGTTGAAGAACGCGTTCCAGAACCCGACCGCGTAGAACAGCCCGACGACCGCGACGACCGCCTTCGACAGCGGCAGGATGATCCGCCGCAGGATCGTGAAGTCGCTCGCGCCGTCGATCCGGGCGCTCTCCAGCAGCTCGCCCGGCACGTTCATGAAGAACGTCCGCAGTACGACGAAGTTGAAGGCACCGAGCGCGCCCGGGAGGATCAGCGACCACAGGCTGTCCAGCAACCCGAGCTGCTTCACCACCAGGAACATCGGGATGATGCCGGGCGCGAACAGCAGCGTGAACAGCACCATCAGCAGCACCGGCCGTCCGAACAGCACGGGCCGCGACGTCGCGTACGCGAGCGCGATCGTCACCGCCAGCGCGATCGCCGTACCGACCACCGTGACGAACACGCTGACCAGGATCGCCCGGCCCATCAGCCCGCCGGAGAAGAGCGTCTGGTACGCCTTGAGTGTCGGATGCGACGGCCAGAGGACATACCCGCCGGCCTTGATGATGTCCCGGTCGCTGGCCAGCGAGGTCGAGATGACCACCAGGATCGGGATCACGATGGCGAGCGCGAAGCCGCCCAGGATGACGGCCTTGATCGCCTGGTATGCGGGAGACGGCTGCTCCTTCCAGACCGGTCTCATGAAACGCCTCGTTTCTGGAAGATGCCCGGTTCGCCGAGGCGGTGGGCCAGCGTGTTCGCGCCCCACAGCAGCAACGCGCCGACGACGCCCTTGGCCAGACCGGCCGCGGCGCCGCTGCTCCAGTCACCGCCGACCACCCCCGCGTAGTACGTGAAGGTGTCCAGTACTTCGGCGGCGCCCGGGCCGACCGAGTCGCGTTGCAGGATGAACTGCTCGAACCCGACGCTGAGGATGTCGCCGATCCGCAGGATCAGCAGCAGCACGATGACGGTCCGCAGCGACGGCAGCGTGATGTGCCACATCCGCCGCCAGCGCCCGGCGCCGTCCGCCGCGGCCGCCTCGTACAGCGAGACGTCCACCGTGGTCAGCGCCGCCAGGAAGATGATCATCGCCCAGCCGGCGTCCTTCCAGATCAGCTGCCCGACGACGAGCAGCGGGAAGGTGTCCGGGTTGGTCATGAACGGGATCGGGTCCAGCCCTGCGTGCCGCAGCAGGTTGTTGACGAACCCGGCCCCGCCGAGCGACTGCTGGAACAGCGTCACCACCAGCACCCAGGACAGGAAGTGCGGCAGGTAGGCGATCGTCTGGAACCATTTCCGAAGCCGGTTGCTGACCAGCGAGTCGACGATCAGCGCCAGCCCGATCGGCACCGGGAAGAACAGCAGCAGCTGTACGCCGGCCAGCAGCAGCGTGTTCCGCAACGCGTCCCAGAAGTCCGGGTTGGCGTAGAGGTTGACGAAGTTCTGCAGGCCGTTCCACTCGCTGTGCATGATGCCGAGGTACGGCTGGAAGTCCTGGAACGCGACCACGTTGCCGAGCACCGGCAGGTAGAAGAACACCAGCAGGAAGACCACGCCGGGGATCATCATCAGCACCATCTGCCAGTCCCGGGCCCATTTCGCCTTCAGCGGCAGGCCGTTCCTGGCCTGCCGCTTCGGCGAGTTCTGCTTCAGCATCAGGACACCGGCACGCTTGCGGGCAGCACGGCGGCGAACTCGTCGCGCATCTTGTCACCGCCGCCGGACTTCCAGCGCTTCAGCGCGGCGTCGTACGCGTCGAGCTTCTGCCGCCCGGTGACAATGTCCACGATGGTGTCCCGGAACGCCGCGGTCAGCTTCGGCCCGACCTTGCTGTTGGTGTCGGAATACGTGCCCGCGGTCGGGTTCCGCATCGCGAACTTCAGCAGCTTCTGCTCGGTCTCGTAGATCTTGCGCGTGTCGTCCGGGAACGCCGGGTTGAAGATCACGCTCTCCGGCGAGTTCATGATCTGCAGCGCGCTGACCAGCCCTGGAGCCTGCTGGTTCCCGGCCTTGGTCAGTACCGGGTTGCCTTGCGCGTCGAGTTGGTACTGCTGCCCCTGGACGCCGAAGTTCTTGAGCAGGTACTCCTTGGTGCCGAACGGCGCCGACAGGTAGTCCATCAGCGCGAGCAGCTCGCGGATCCGACCCTCGTCGGTCTTCTTGAACGGCGTGAACCCGACCGTGCCGTAGCCCATGTCGTACGTCGGCTTCGCCTTGCCGTCGTGGCCGAACGGGATCATCGTGTCGACGAACAGCGTCGGGTCCAGGTTGCGGAAGTCCGCGGTCGCCCGCGGTCCGACGACGACCTGCGCGGCGATCTGCCCGTTGACGGTCTTCGGCGTCGCGTCGGCCAGGTTCAGGTCCGGGTAGAACACCTTCGCGGCCCACAGCTTGGCGGCGTACTCGACGGCGGCCTTGTAGTTGTCGGTCTCGTACAGGTGGGTCAGCGAGCGGTCCTGGTTCACCCGCCAGGAGTTCGGGGCGCCGAACCACTCGCCGAACATGTGCAGCATGTTGATGATGGCCGGCTCGAGCGCGTAGTTCGTGCCGTTGGTCAGCTCCTTGCACTTGGCGAAGAACTCGTCGGCCGTGGAGCACTGCAGCCCGCCGACCTTCTGCCAGGTCCGCGGGTTGCCCATCATCACCTGGCCGAACGGCGTCGACGGGATCGGGGCGCCCCAGATCTTGCCGTTGACGACGGCGGTCCGCCAGGAGGCCGGCTTCAGCGCGGCCAGGTTCGGGTACTCCAGGACGGCGTCACCGGACAGGTACTTGGTGAGGTCCTGGAACTTCGCCTCGAGCATCGGACCGACGTTCGGGATGCCCTGGTTCGGCGGCAGCCACATCAGGTCCGGCAGCGAGTCGCTGGCGAGCAGCGTGGCGAACTTCTCCGGGTAGCCCGGGTCGGTGCCGATGGTCAGCTTGAGCTCGGCGCCGAGCGCCTGGTTCAGCGCCTGCCACATCGGGTTGCTGCCCATCGGGGGCGGCGGCGTCGCGAACGTCTCGGTGAGCGCGGTCACCGCGTTCTTCAGCGGCGGCGTCTTCACGCTCGCCACGGCGTCCGCCGGGAACTTCAGGAACCCGGGCTCCAGGCCGGACTCGGCCCCCGCCAGGTCGGGGTGCAGCCCCTCGAACGGCTTGTACGTCGGCAGCTTGAGCTCGCTCGAGGCCTTCGCACCTCCGCTCGACGCGCCGCCGTCTCCACAGGCCGCCAGCGTCGAGGCGCCGATCGCCGCCCCGGTCACCTGCAAAAACCGTCGCCGACTGATCATAGTTGCTCCAAGTTTCGAAGAAGTGCTCACTAACACTCACTTAAACGTTAACCCGGACCGTAAACCTCAGCCACCCCCGGATGCAAGACCGGGAACACAAGAGCCGGCGACCGCGGGACTCGAGAACCCGCGGCCGCCGGCCGTTTTCGGTGTGTCAGTGAGTTGTCAGCAGCGCACGACGAGCCCGGTGAGCGCGGTGCAGGTGCGGCTCGCCTTGTCGTTCGTCGCCACCGGGTCGTCCGGCGAGCTCGCCGTACGCTGGGCGGTCGCGGTCAGCGAACCCACCGTGAGCAGGGTGGTGTCGGCCGTCAGCGTGCGCGTCGTACTCGCACCGGCCGCCAGCGAGGCGACGTCACAGTTGACCGATCTCGTCGTACCAACGCGGGTGCAACTCGATCCCGCGTAGACCAGTCCGGCCGGATAGGTGCCGACGACCCGGATCCCGGTGGCGTCACCGGGCCCGTTGTTCTGCACGGTGATCGTGTACGTGATCCGCGCGGTCAGCAGACTCCGCACCGAGGCGGAGATGCGGACGGCGACATCCGCGGCGGTCGCCGGCTGCGTGACCGTGAGCGCCGGCCCGTCGAGGATGTCGAACGCGTAGTTCTCCCCGATGAACTGGTGCTGCAGAGTGATCGTCCCGAGCGGGGCGTCGTCCCGCACCCGGAACGTGAAGGTCACCGTCCGGGACTCGCCCGGCGGTACGTCGCCGACGCCGCCGCGGACGCTGGTCCCGAGCGTGTCGCAGGCGTAGGCACCCGGACACGACACCAGATCGACCATGGCAGGCAGCGACGTCTCCTTGGCGTACAGCCCGGCCTTCCCACCGGTGATCGTGAAGTCCCGGTCGTTGTACAGGGTCTGCGTGACCGTGAACGTCGCGCCACGAGCGACCGAGGTCGCCCCGACCTCGATCGCACTCGACGGCGGCACGGCGTCCGAGATCGCCGGCACCGTCGCCAGCCCGGCACCGACGACAGCCGTCACCAGCACGGCACGAAATGCTTTCCAAGCATGCACAGCAAAGCCCCCCTCGTCCCCATGAATCCCCAGCTGCCCCCACAGCAGCCCGCCGACGGCGGTCCAAGCAGTATGGAGTCAGCACTGTCCGTGGTCAACAAGTTGGAAATCGCTCCCAACCTTTCGCGGCTCCACGGTGTCTCAGTGGATGCGCCGCTCAACAAGGGGCCGCGCAGAGTTCTGGGGGAACCACATGATGAAGCGGATCGTGACCGGCGCGGCGGCACTGGCGGGTGCGGGTGCACTCCTGCTCGGCGGGGCGTTGCCGAGCCACGCTGCGACGCCGTCCGTTGCGGCGAGCAACAGTTCGGCCGCCACCTACAAGCTGCGGTACTTCAACCACTCCAGCGAGGGCTACCACGCGAGCGCCGTCCTGCCGTCGAACTGGCGGCTCGTCCAGCTCTCGACCTGGCACGCGCGTTTCGACGACAGTGCGCACAACCGGATGATCCGCATCGACACGGCGTACAACGGCAACCTCGGCACGGTCACCGCGCTGAACCAGAAGATCAGGTCGCTGAAGAACACCCGCGGCCTGCACATCGTCGGTACGTCGACCGTGACCATGAGGTCGACCACCGGGCAGGGCCCGCTGCGCGTGAGCACGGTCGTCTACACGTACCGCAGCGGCAGCACGACCCGCTGGGTCGCGACCCGGTACGTCGGCTGGTCCGGCCGGAACGCCGCCGACGTCGAGTTCTCGGTGGCGGGTTCGCCGAAGGACAGCAAGATGCTCGGGGCAACGATCAACAAGGCGACCGTCTCGCTGACGCTCGCGGGCTAGCTGATACCGGCGGTGCTCTCGCGGACCACCAGGCTGAACGGGGCCTGCAGCCGGACCGGGTCGCCGCCGGGCCGCTGATCGCGCAACGCCTGCAGGGCGAGGCGCGCGATCGCGACCCGGTCGGGGGCCACGGTGGTGAGGGTCGGCAGTGTGGCCAGGTCGTACGGGATGTCGTCGAATCCGACCACGGCGACGTCCTGCGGGATCCGGAGTCCACGCAGTACGAGCGCCCGGACCGCGCCCATCGCGAGCCAGTCGGTCGCGGTGAAGACCGCGTCCGGCGCCGGATGGCCCGAGTCCAGCCAGTCGCCGAGGGTCCGCTCGGCGTCCTGACCGCGCAGGCCGCCGGTCGGCAGCACGATGTCCTCGTCGACCGGCAGCCCGGCCGCGGCGAGCGCGTCCCGGTACCCGTTGATGCGTTCGTCGTCCATCCGCGGGCCCGGCGCCAGAGCCATCACCTGGCGCCGGCCCAGCGACAGCAGATGTTCGGTCGCCACCCGGCCGGCGTCCCGGTTGTCGATCCCGACGTGGTCGGCGTGGTGCTCGACGCCGGCCTTCTCGCCGAGCAGTACGAGCGGGAGTCCCGGAGCACGGTCCCGGACGTCCTCGGGGGTGAGGCCGAGAGGGCTCATCACGATCCCGTCGAGCCGTGCCGGATGCCGGTCGTTCAGCAGGGCGAGCTCGGCCTCCCGGCGTCCGCCGGTCTGGTGGAACTGCACGATCCAGCCGAACGTCTCGGCCTCGTCGAGCATCCGCGCCGCCAGCGACGCGAAGTACGGCCGGTCGAGCTGCGGTACGGCGAACGCGATCACGCCGCTGCGGCCCTGGGCGAGGTTCCGGGCCGCGATGTTCGGCCGGTAGCCGAGCCTGTCGATCGCGGCGAGCACCTTCTGCCGGGTCTCCTCGCGGACGTGCTCGGCGCCGTTGACGACGTTCGACACCGTCTTCATCGACACCCCGGCCGCCTCGGCGACATCGGTCAAGCGCGGCCTCATAGCTGGCAGGATCTCATTTGAGACCGGTATGAGCCATTCCGGCCAGGATCCGGCGCTGGAAGATCACGAACACCACGACCACCGGCACCAGCGTGACGACGCTCATCGCGAACAGCGCGCCCCACTCCGAACTGCCGGTCGCGTCCAGGAAGCCGCGCAGCGCGACCGGCACCGTCAGCTTGGTCCTGGTGGACAGGTAGATCAGCTGGCTGAAGAAGTTGTTCCAGGTCCAGATGAACGAGAAGATCGCGGTGGTCACCAGCGCCGGCGACAGCAGCGGCAGGATGATCCGACGGTAGATCCCCCAGTACCCGCAGCCGTCGATCCGGGCCGCGTCGTCCAGCTCGACCGGGATCGACCGGATGAACTGCACCATCAGGAACACGAAGAACGCGTCGGTGGCCAGGAAGCTCGGCACGATCATCGGCCAGAACGTGTCGATCCAGCCCAGTTTCCGGAAGATCGAGTACTGCGCGATCAGCGTCACGTGCGCGGGCAGCATCAGCGTCGCCAGCATCAGTCCGAACAGCGTCTTCCGGCCGACGAACGTCATCCGCGCGAACGCGTACGCGGTCAGCGAGCAGGTCAGCAGGTTGCCGATCACCACCGCCGCGCAGATGATCAGCGAGTTCATGATGTAGACGCCGAAGCTCGTCCCGGTCGAGGACCAGCCGAGCGCGTAGTTGCCGAGCGTCGGGTGCTCCGGGATCAGCCCCGGACGACTGAAGATCTCGGTGTTCTTCCGCAGCGAGGCGCTGACCATCCAGAGCAGCGGGTAGAGCATGATCAGCGCGCCGGCGGTCAGGCCGGCGTGCGCCAGGACGCGCTTCATCGGCGTACCCCTTCGTCTCCGTAGAACACCCAGGTGCGGCCGAGGACGAAGTTCAGCCCGGTGAAGACCGCGATGATCAGCAGCAGCACCCAGGCCATCGCGGCGGCGTACCCCATCTTGAAGTTGCCGAACGCCTGCTGGTACAGGTACAGCGTGTAGAACAGCGTCGAGTCCGACGGGCCGCCCTTGCCGCCGCTGATCACGAACGCCGGCGTGAACGCCTGGAACGCGCCGATGATCTGCAGCACCAGGTTGAAGAACACCACCGGCGACAGCAACGGCAGCGTGACCCGCCAGAATCGTTGCCACCGGCCCGCACCGTCCACCTCGGCGGCCTCCAGCACCTCGTCCGGGATCTGCCGCAGCCCGGCCAGGAAGATCACCATCGGCGCACCGAACTGCCAGACCCGGAGCACGATCAGCGTCCACAACGCCGTACCGGGCTCGGAGATCCAGCCGCGGCCGTGGATCCCGAACACGCCGAGGATGTCGTTCAGCAGGCCGTCGCTGCCGAAGATCTGCTGCCAGAGCAGGGCGATAGCGACACTGCCGCCGAGCAGGCTCGGAACGTAGTACAGCGCCCGGTAGACGGCGAGGCCTTTGAGCCCGCGGTTCAGCAGTACGGCGACCGCGAGCGCGAACGCCATCTCGAGCGGGACCGAGACGCCGACGTAGATGAACGTGACCTTCAGCGACTGCAGGTACCGCGAGTCGTGGAAGAGCGCCGTGTAGTTGTGCAGTCCCTGCCACTCGGGCGTGTTGAGCAGCGCGTAGTCGGTGAACGAGTAGTACAGCGACAACAGCATCGGCCCGATGGTCAGGCCAACGAGTCCGACCAACCAGGGCAGCAGGAACAGGTACGCCGGGACGCTCTGCCGGAGTCGGGCCATCACTGTCCGAGGGTCTTTCCGGCCAGGTCGACGAACTCCTGCGCGCCCTTCGCCGGATCACTCTTTCCGAAACCGATGTTCTCCGCGATCCGGCCGAACCCGGTGAGCAGTTCGCCGTACCCCTTCGGCCACGGCTTCGGCGACGGACCGACCTTGTCCGCGATGTCCTCGACGTACTTGATCGCCCGGGCACCGGCGGATCCGGCGTCGGCGGCGACCAGGTCGCGCGCCTTCTTCGACGGCGGTACGCCGAGCAGGATGCCGATCGCCTTGATCGCCTTCTCGTCGTTCAGCAGGAACCCGATCAACTTGGCCGCGTCCTCGGGGTGCTTGCTCGCCGACGAGATCGACCACAGGTCGAGGCCCTTGACGAACTGGCCCTTCAGATCGCCGGCCGTACCCTGCGGCACCGGCAGCACGGACAACGGGTTCTTCACCACCGGCTGGTAGAACGTGACCTGCTGGACCCAGCCGAACTGCAGCGGAGCCTTGCCCTTGGCAACCAGCGACTTCTCGATCGCGGTCGTCTCGGCGCTGACGTTCTGCCCCGGCGCGGCCTTCGCCTTCCGGAGATCCGCCCAGTACTGGAACCACTCCTGGACGGTGTCCTTGCTGGCGGCAAGCTTTCCGCCGTCGTCGGAGAACAGCTCGGTGCCGTGCTGACGGGCGTACACCTCGAACAGCTGGAAGTTCCCGGCCTGGTCGGTCGACCCGTAGGACCCCTGTACCGCCCCGCTGTAGTCGCGGGCGAACTCGGCGAACTTGTCCCACGTCCAGCCCTGCGCTGGGACCGTCCCGCCGGCCTTCTTCACGGCCGCCTCGTCGACGTACATCGCATAGCTGATCGAGCTCTGCCCGATGCCGTAGTTCTTGCCGTCCGACTGCCCGCTGTCCGCGACGTCCTTGTCCAGTCCGGACGTGTCGATGCCGGACGAGCTCAGGTCCTTCAGCGCGCCCCGCCCCGCGTAGTCGCTGAAGTAGCTCATCGACATCCGCAGCACGTCGGGAGCGTTGCCGCCGGAGGTCTGCGTGGCGAGCTTGTCCCAGTAGTCGTCGAACGGGGCGCTCTCCGCGGTGTAGTCCGCGCCGCCGCTCGCTTTCCAGGCGTCGAGCGCCTTGTTGAGCGCCTTGGCGACCGGGTCGGGGCCGTACCAGGACACCCGCATCGGGCCGGACTTCCCCGAGCAGCCGGGGATCGTGATCGCGGCGGCGGTGGCGGCGCCGAGTCCCAGCAGGGTACGGCGGCTGAATGTGCTCATGGTGTTTCTCCTTGAGGAGCCCACCGCCAGTTGTGGGGCAGGCGGAGCGGGGTGTAGTTGCCGTTCGGGAGGTCGTCGGTCAGCCGCGCCTGCCAGCGGGTGAGCTGGTGCAGCAGGCGGGCCCGGACGGCCAGGTGCCGTTCGTCGTCGAAGAGGTTCACGAGCTCGGCCGGGTCGGTGTCCAGGTCGTAGAGCTCGCCTTCGAGGTCCGCGTGGACGACGAGCTTCCAGTTGCCGCTGCGGAGCATCCGGGCGGCGCCGGACTGCGTGACCGTGTTCAGCTCGTCGAACGTCGGACCTTCGTAGCTGAAGTGCAGCGGCGGGCGGGCGGTCACGTCGTACGCGCGGCCGCCGTAGCCCTGCTCGGCGATGATGTTTCCGAATTCGTTGTCCGGGGCCTCGGCGCCGTGCGCGAGTGGCAGCAGGCTGCGGCCCTGGACGCCGTCGGGGATGGGTTGGCCGACGGCTTCACAGATCGTCGGGAGGACGTCGACGATCGACACCGGTTCGTCGCGTTGCTGTGTCGCGATGCCCTCGCCGCTGACGATCAGCGGGATCCGCATCAGGAACTCGGACAGCCCGGCGCCCTTGCGTTGCAGGCCGTACTCGCCGACGTAGTCACCGTGATCCGCCAGCACGACGGTCAGTCGCGGTCTGGCGCGGTTGGCCAGGCCGTCGTGCAGGCGACTGATCTGGTCGTCGAGCAGGCGCAACATGCCGAGGTAGTTCGCGGTGTAGCGGCGCCAGTTGTCGTCGTACCCGGGGCGCTTGTCCTCCTGGAGTTTCCGCAGCCAGGAGTAGGTGCCGCGTTTGACGTCTGTTGCCTCCGGCCCCGTCAGGCGGTCCGGGACGTCCTCGGGCGCGACGAGGTCGAAGTACGGCTGCGGAACCTGGTACGGGTTGTGCGGCTCGGGGTACGAGACCCAGAACAGGCCCGGGCGGTCCGGGTCCGCCTCGTCGATCGCCCGGAGTGCGTCCGAGGTGATCCGGTACGGGAGCTGCGTGGTGACGTCGTACGGCGTGGGCTCGTCGGCGACACCGTGGTCGAGGCGGTCGAGCCACTGGTCGAACGCCGTCTCCTCCGGGGTCCGTTCGGGTCCGTGGGTGTGGAAGTACGGCCCGGCGTACGTGTCGAAGTCCGCCGGCCCCCGGTGCATGTGCGGCTTGCCGGCGAAGTGCAGCTGGTAGTCGGCAGCCCGCAGTACGTCGAGCAGGTCCTGGTCGTAGTACGCGTACTGTGCGTTGCTGTTCTGGCGGACCCGGTGCGCACTCGGGAACCGTCCGGTCAGCAGGCTGGTCCGCGCCGGAACACACGCCGGCGCCGCCGTGTACGCGTTCCGGAAGTCCGTCCCACCGGCCGCCAGCGCGTCGACGAACGGCATGGTGTCCACCGGATACCCGCTCCGCCGCGTCAGCCCCACCCGCTGCTGGTCAGTCATCACGATGACGATGTCCGGGCGCAAGTAACTCCTCCTTTACAGCGCTGTAATACAGCGCTGTAAACACTGCCCCAGAAACCGGCCGACCGTCAAGAGGTGACCGGAAGGGCCGCTAGCCTCCAGGCATGATCAACGAGCCGATGAGCCGCCGCCTGGTCGTGACGTTCGCGCTGATCGGCGCAGTCCTTGCCGTCGGCGGCCTGATCGCCCGCCCGCTCAGCATCAGCGTCGCGGTGGTGCTGTTCCTCGTCGCGCTGGGCGCTTTCACGCTCGCCGGCTACGGGGTCCTCGACCGCCTCGCGGCCGGCCGGAAAGCCGACTGACCTATCCCGCCGACCGGCCCAGGTGGGATGCGAGGCGGCGGATGCCGGAGCCGGGACTGGTGAGCACCGGACGCGAAGCACCTTCGGCAGCCGACGCCATCGATGCCTGGGCGAGCACGATCACGTCACCGGACGCAGCGTCGATCGCCGCCGCGACCAGCGCGTCGTGCCGCGCCCGGTCCCCGGCCACCGCCGCCTCGAACGCCCCCTCCACGACGACTTCGTCGATCTTCACCGCGCGCCCCGCCAACTCGGCCCGCTCCCGGAGCAACGCGGCCGTCGGCCGGACCGTCGTCGGCAATGTCGCGATCACGCTGACGTGCCCGCCGCCGGCGACAGCCTCGTCCGCCATCGCCTCGTCGACGCGATACACCGGTACGCCGAGCCGCTCGGCCAGCGGTCCCGCGTACTGCGAGATCGACGAACACGTGAACATCAACGCCTCCGCCCCGGCCGCGACCGCCGCGTCACCGAGATCCGCCAGCCGCCGCGCGACGTCCGCGCCCCCACCGAGGTCGGCGACGATCTTGTCGTCCAGCAGGTTCTGCACCTCGACCCCCGGCAGATGCTCCGCCGCGAGCCGGGCGAACGTCGGGATGACAACAGCTCCGGTATGCACGAAGGCAACGCGTCCCACGGCGGCTCCAGGTGACTAGATATTCAATATCGCCTGTCCATTCAATCATCGAGCGGCCAGGTTGTCAGCCCGGACCGGCGGTTCGGGGACCTCAGCTCGAGGCGATGCCGGCGACCAGGTTGACAGTCGCGGCCAGGATCACCGTCGAGAACACGTAGGCGAGCAGGCAGTGCCGCAGTACGACGGCCCGGATCGCGCTGGTGGACACGCTCGTGTCGGACACCTGGAAGGTCATGCCGAGGTTGTAGCTGAAGTAGAAGAAGTCCCGGTACGACGGGACCTCGGCGGCGTTGTTGAAGTCGATCCCGCCCTCGGGCTCCCGGAAGTACAGGTGGGCGTACCGGGCGGCGTACATCAGGTGCACCGTCGCCCAGGTCGTGAACACCCCGACGAGGCCGACCGCCGCGGCCGCGTGCCGGGTCCCGGAGTTGCCGAGCACCAGCAGTACGCCGATGCCGCTCAGGCTGGCGAGCGCGCTGATCACCACGATCAGCTCCTCGGCGAACGGCCGGAAGTCCTCACGCCGCGCGAACGCCCGGGTCTCGTCCGCCGACATCGGCCAGAGCACGACGATCCCGGTGCCGACGAAGGCGGCGGTCGCGGCGGCGATCCCGGCGAGAACGCCGAGCGGAAAGTTTCCGAACACGCCGACAACGAGCAGGACGGCACCGCCGACGACCAGCGCGATCGTCAACCGGAGGACTGGATGCAGCAGCGGCCCACGTGTCACGTCGGAAGACATGTTGCCACCGCCAATGAATTCTGTCGCCCGCCGCACGCCGTCCTGCGCGACACTGGTACGGGTCCGGCGACGATCGACGAGAGGGTGCCGCGATGGACGACAAGGCGAAGCTCCGGGTGAAGGACGCGCTGCTGGCGCACCTCGAGGAACACCTGCGCGCGACCGACGCCGCGGTCGGCCGCGAGGACTCGGCGGCCCGGCTCGATCCCGATTCGGCGTTCTCCGTCGACGACCAGTCCCAGTCCGACGAGGCCGCCGACCTCGGCGGGCTGTTCGAGCACGTCGGCGAGCGCGCACACAGCACGGTCAGCGAGGCCGAGCAGCTGGACTTCGGCCCGGCCGCCGAGGTCCGGCCGGGCGCGATCGTCGTACTGGACGGCAGCTCGTACGTCGTCGGCGTGATCAGCTCGCCGTTCGAGTGCGACGGGACGACGTACGAGGGCATGACCACCGACGCCCCGCTCTACGGCGCGATCAGAGGCCTGCGCGCGGGTGACAGGTTCACGTACGACGCGACCGAGCACGAGATCGACGCCGTGTACTGACCGTCAGCGGAGCTGCAGCGAGTAGACGTGCAGCCCGTCGGCCTTCGCGTGCCGGCTGAGGTGCTGCAGGTCGGTCAGGAAGTCGACCAGGTCGGCCGCCTCGAGCTCGGGGACCAGCTCCGCCCAGGGTGTCGCCAGGTCCTGGAGTTCGTCCTGGTCGCGATCGGCGATCTCGCCGGCCAACCGGTCCCCCAGCCGGGCGAGCCCTTCGACGGAGGTCTCCACCCAGCGCTGCTCGTCGTCGGGCAGGTCGTCCGCCGACTTCCCCCAGACCAGCTCGATCAGCACCCGGAAGTCGCCGCCACTGAGCGTGATCGCGCTGTCCAACTGCTCGTCGTCGGACTGCTGCGGAGCACCGGCATCGTCGCGGGCCGTGAAGTAGGTAGCCATACCGTCATCATCCGCAGAATCCGGCCGCCGCGGGACGTTCTTGTGCCCGCTGACGACAAACTCTGTCGACGGCGTCAGTGCAGGGCGACCGACAGCAGCAGGACGGACGCGGCCCGCGCGTGAACGTCGTGGCGCTGCGGCGGAACGGCGACCAGTTCACCGGCCCGGAGCTCGACCTCGGTGTCGCCGGACCGCAGTACGACCTCGCCCTGCAGGCACATCAGCGAAGCGTCGCCCGGACTCTGATGCTCACCGAGCGTCTGCCCGGTGTCCAGCGCGATCAACGTCTGCCGCAGCCGCGCACCGCCGCGCCCGTACAACGTCGTGGCACTCCGCCCGTTGTCACTCTTCCGCGCCAGCTCGAGATGAACAGCCGCCAACTCCTCAACCCGCAGTAGGTCCATCAACCGATCGTACGACTCCGCTCGCACTCCCGACCGGCCGACGCCGGGATAGCATCGCGCAATGTCCAACCGTCCCGGGATCGACGTCGACGAGGCAGCACTGAGCGATCTCGACGCGCTGGTCCGCCTCGAGTCCAGCCTGTTCCGCGACGACGCGGGCACGCACGACCCGCTCGTGGACATCACCTGGCCGGCCCGCCACGCCCGGGAGGACTTCGTCCGGCTGATCGGCGGAGCCTCCGCCGTCGTGCTCGTCGCGAGGTACGAAGAGAACATCAGAGGCCATCTCGTCGGCTATCTCTCCGCCCCGTCGCCGACCCGCTTCGACCGGCGTACCGCGGAGATCCGCAGCCTTTACGTGGACAGCGCAGTGCGCACGAGCGGCGTCGGCCAGGCCCTGGTGACGAGCTTCATGACCTGGGCGCGCACACACGAGGCCGTAGCGGTCGCCGTGAGCGCCTACGCAGCGAACGAAGGCGCCCGGGGATTCTACGAACACCTCGGCTTCGCCGAACAGAGCGTCACCTTCCGTCTCCTGCTGGACGACTAGTTCCCGACCTCTGGTCCTCGACGTCGACGACCGCGGCGAGGGTGCCGCCGCCGGCGGGGCCCTGGTGGGTGGCTGAGCCGGAGATCCAGATGAGGTTGTCCTGGAGCCACCCCGCGAACATGCCGGCGACGGCGGCTTTGACCTCGGTGCCGTACGCCGGGTTCTCGACGACCTGGCGGCGGCCGCGTAGGAGGCCGTCGGGTGGCGGGCCGATCTTGACGTACACGGCGATGACCCGGGCGCGTTGCTCCGGGGTCAGCGGGCCGGTGCCGACGTCCATGCCGGCGCGGCGGAGTGCGCGTGGGAGGGCGTCGACGTCGAGCATGTCGGCGACCACGGCGTGGCCCACCCGCAGCCGGCCGCCGGCACCGGCGCGGTTGCCGAGGAGGATCAGCTGGGTGTCCGGACCGCCGGCGGCGCCTTCCCATTCGTTCGCGGAGACCGAAGCGCGGCCGGCCCACACGTCCATCCGGACGCCCACCTCGTCCCCGTCCAGCACCGGAAGGCCTTCGACCGCCGTACCGATTCCAAGCGCCGCGCTGCCGCTCGTCCTGCGGAACAGGGTGTGGTCGTCGTACTCCGGAATCGCCCGACCCTCGGCCCGCGCCGCCGCGAGCGCGCGTCGCGGAACGTGATACGCCTTTCCGATAACGTATTCCGCCGTTTCCGGCGCGATCCCTGCCTCGGCGGCCGCAGCCCGGACGGCCGCGGCGGTTTCCTCGATGACGCGCGACGTACCGGTCCATTCCGGCTGCATCCGCGCGGTCCGGGCCGTGCCGAGAGCGAGCCGCGGACCACCGTCCGCGGCAGGTTCCGCGGGCCTCCGGCTGTACACGACGAGTTGCGGCGTGAGGATGCCCATGCCGCCCGAGGTGAAGACCATCGGGAGCTGCGCGATCTGGTCGTCGGGACGGCTGCCGTGCTCGGACAGGAAACCGCGGATCGCCTGGTCGGCATCGACCCGGCTGGTCTCGCCAGGGGTGCAGCCCTCGGTCTTGCCGGTCACCGCCACGACTTCGTCCGGCCGCAGCCGCCCGTCGGCGACCAGCCGAGCCAGCCCGGACACGTCCCGGGAATGCCCGAGCGGAACCTGCACAGCATCGACGGCCATCGGCTCAGCCGACATCTGCGGCCTCCTCCGCAACCACACGACCCGCCTTGACCACGACCCGTTCGGTGGGCAGCCCCACGACCGCCTCACCAACCGTTGCACCCGGCAACAGTACGAAGTCGGCGGCAGAGCCTTCACCGACGCCGTGATCCGGCAGCCCCATCACGCGTCCCGAGGTCGCGAGGTCCACAGCGAACTGCAGGTCGTCGTCGCCACCGAAACCGCACCGCCATGCCAGCAGATACACCTTCAGCAACATGTCGGACCGGTTGAACGGACCCCACGAATCCAGTTGCCCGTCGCAACCGACCCCGACCGCGACACCCGCCTCGGCCAGCGCCTTCAACGGCGGCATCGGACCACCCGACGGTACGCACGTCGTCACGCCGATCCCGGCCTCGGCCAGGTCGTCGATGATCCGCGCCGCCCGGTCCGGAGCCACCGAGCCGAGGAAGTCCGGATGGCTGATCACCACCGGCCGCGGCAACTGGACCGCCTTCGCCCGCTCGATGATCAGGCTCGCCGAGAACGCCCCGAGCTCGCCGGGCTCGTGCAGATGGATGTCGACCCCGGCGCCGTGCCGCTCGGCCAGCTCGAAGATCAGGTCGACGTGCTCGACCGGATCCCGTTCGTACGAACAAGGATCCATCCCGCCGACGATGTCCGCACCCGCGGCGAGCGCCGCGTCGAGCAGTTCCGCCGTTCCCGGCCGGCCGCTCACCCCGCTCTGCGCGAACGCGATCACCTGCATCGTCAACGCGCCCCGCAGTTCCTCCCGGACCTGCAGCATCCCTTCGACGCCGCTCAGCCCGATCTCCGTGTCCACGTCCGCGAACGCCCGCGTATGGGTAGCGCCGTTCGCGATCATCACGTCGGCGTTCCGCCGGATCTGGGTCGCGGCGTCCCAGTCGGGCGCGCTCCGCATCGCCCGCTCGTCCGCGAGCAACTGCTTCAGGTCCCGCGGCTTCCGGGAGTACCAGGGACGGCCGAGCATCGACTTGTCCAGATGCGAGTGCGCGTCGACGAACCCGGGCAGCAGCACCTTGCCGGTCCCGTCGATCGCCCGTACGCCGGGCTCCGCCTCGATGCTGTCCGCGATCGCGGAGACGGTCGCGCCGTCGACGAGTACGTCGTACCGCCCGGTCCGGTGCGGCAGCAGTACGTTCTGGATGATCACAGGTCACAGATCCTTTCCGGCGTACACCTGCACGCCGCGGTGGAAGACGTGCCGCCGAGGTGTACGCCGGGCGATCGCCTCGGCGGAGCACGTCGCGGGCGTGAGGAAGAAGCTCGCCTGATCGCCGGCGGCCGGCCAGCCGCGGGTACGGTCGGCCCGCCAGCGGCCGGCCTCGCCCGCTCCGTAGTGCAGGGTCTGCGCGATGCCCCACTCGTCGTACGCGCCGAGGCGCTGGGCGAGGATCCACAGCTGTTCGACCAGGTCGCCCGGCCCGAACGGCGTCAGGATGTCCATGATGCTGTCGCTGCCCAGGCGGACGTCGACGCCGGCCTCGGCCAAGGCGGCGAACGGCAGCAACGGGCCGCTGACGCCGACCGTCGTACCGACGCTCACCCGAGCAGCGGCCAACCGTTCGGCCAGCACCCGGACCGTGTCCGGCGACGCCCCGGACAGCGCATTCGCGTTGCTCAAGGCAACCTTTCCCTGCCAGCCCGTCGCCTCGACGAAGTGCAGGATCTTCGAGATCTCGTACAGCCCGAGACTGCCCCCGTCGTGCAGATGGAAGTCGATCCCGGCGCCGTGCTCCACGGCCAGCCCGAACGTCACGTCGAGCGCCTTCGCCACATCCCCCTCGATCCGTGCCGGATCGATACCGCCGACGACGGTCGCACCGAGCCCGAGCGCCTCCTCCAGCAACGGCACGACCGTGCCGTCCCGGTGCCCGTGCTGCGGGTAGGCGATCACCGTCCAGTCGACGTCCGCGCGGGACCGCAGTACGTCGAGAAGCCGCTCGACGTTCCGGGTCCCGACGATGTGGTCGACGTTGCAGTGCGCCGCCACCTCGGTGGTACCGCGGGAGATCAGCAGGTCCAGGATCGCGTTGCTGCGCACAGGGATCTGCTCCGACATCTCGGGCAGCAGCCGCTCCTCCTCCGCCAGCCACGACCGCCCGGGGATCGGCGCCCGCCACGGCCCGCCGTAGAACGTCTTGTCGAGGTGGATGTGCATGTCCCGCATCGCCGGCATCAACAACATCCCGCCCGCGTCGAACACCGGCCGCCCATCCGCCGGCACACGCTCACCACGCCGTACGTCGACGATCACCCCGCCCTCGATCCGCACGGCGCTGCTGTCGACCTGGGTCTCGTACACCCCGTCGGCCCGCTGGACGACCGCCGCCTCCAGGCTGACCCGGTCGAGCCACCAATCCTCAGATTTTGTATTCATTTCACCCCTGCGCGCTCGGCATAGCCGGTCTTCAGGGACAAAATGTATACATTTTGCCGGTTGAAGGATAGAGTTGAGGAGTGCCGGTCAGGCCTCCGGGCGGCTCTCCCGAAGCATCTGGAGCGCCGGCTCGCGGCCCGACTCGATGTGGGCGAGCATGATCGACTCGGCCAGCAGTTCGTTGCCGTCAGCAATCGCCTGGGTGACGGTGCGGTGCTCGGGGCTCGGGCTCGTCGGGTCGCTGCGGATCGAGAGGTAGAACATCCACACCAGGCGCCCAGCGACCGCGGCCATCAGCGACGACATCAAGGCGTTGCCGGTCGCGGCCACGACCTCCTGATGGAAGTCCGCATTCGCCTGGGCGACCGCGAGCGCGTCACCGGCGCGGATCTGCGCCTCCGACTCCTCCAGCCGCTCCCACAACCGGTCGAGCTCGGCCTTCCCGTCCGCCGCCCGCCGCGCCGCCAACCGGGCGGCCTGGCCCTCGAGCGCGATCCGTACGTCGAACACGTGGTGCACGGCCTCGTCGGTCCACCGACTGACGACGACGCCACGCCGGGGAAAGCTCTGGATGAAACCCTCGACCTCGAGCTGCGGCAACGCCTCACGCAACGGAATCCGGGACACGCCCAACTCCGCGGCCAGACTCTGCTCGGTCAGCCGCTGCCCCTGGGAGTACACGCCCGTGATGACGCCGCGCCGCAACTCCTCATAGAGCCGCGACGACAACCGCGGCCCGGACGTCTGCTTCACCCCGTCATCCTTACCTCGAACACCGACACCAGACTAGGCCAACCACTGGACAATGGGTTGGTCAACCAATCGGGGTGATCGGGCGTCTCAAGCCTGGAGTGGGAATCATGGGGAGGGGTCCGATGGGGGCTGCGCGGGTGCTGGGGGTCGGCGCGTTGGTGTTGACTTTGGTGACCGGTTGTCAGGGGGCGGCGAACAAGGCGTCGACCGAAGAACCGACACCGACTCCTGGCGGTACGACGAGCCGGCCGGTGAAGGGCGCTGAGGTCGGGTGGCGGATTCCGGGCAAGTTGGTGGCCAAGCCGATGGAGTTGTCCGGGTATGCCGATCATGTGAGTGTCCGCAGCGGTGAGCCGTTCCGGCTGTTCGCGACCTCGGCCGGGCATCCGTTCACGGTGCGCGCCTTCCGGATCGGGTGGTACGGCGGGGCCGGCGCGAAGCTGATCTGGACCTCGCCGGAGCTCCCGGGGAGGAAGCAGCCGCAGCCGATCCTGACCAAGGAGCGGATGGTCACCGCGATCAACTGGTCACCGACGACGACCGTGCAGACCAAGGGCTGGCCGGCCGGCAGCTACCTGTTGTTGCTCCGGGCATCGACCGGCCGGGAGAACTACGTACCGATCGTGATCCGGTCGGACTCGGCGCGTGGTGCGGTGCTGATCGTCGCCGGGGTCAACACCGACGAGGCCTACAACGGCTGGGGCGGGTACAACCTGTACGGCGGACCGGCCAAGCACTCGCACGATCGGCGCTCGCTGATGGTCACCTTCGACCGCCCGTACGCCTACAACCCGGCGCGCGGCGTACTCCACGACAACCTGCCACTGGTCCAACTGGCAGAGCGCAGCGGCGTACGGCTCGCGTACGCGACCAGCGTGGACCTCCAGGCCGACCCCGGGCTGCTCGCCGGCGCCCGCGCGATCGTCTTCGGCGGCCACGACGAGTACTGGTCGCTGCCGATGCGCGCCGCGGTCACGAAGGCGCGGGACGCCGGGACGAACCTGGCCTTCCTCGGCGCGAACTCGATCTACCGGCGGATCCGGTACGCCGCCGATCCGCACGGACCGAACCGGATCATCGTCGACTACAAGGACGCGGGCCTGGACCCGATCCACAACGCGCCCGACACCACGGTGAACTGGCGGCAGAACCCGTTCCCGGACCCGGAGAACAGCCTCGTCGGCATGCTGTACGAGTGCTTCCCGGCCACCGGCTCGTTCACGGTCCGCGACCCGAAGTTCTTCCTGTTCGCGGGCACCGGCGCCAAGGCGGGATCGGCGTACCCGGGGCTCGTCGGCAACGAGGCCGACCGGGCGTACCCGCTCAAGGGGACGTCGGCGAACCTGCAGGTGGTGGCGCACTCGCCGACGACCTGCGCGAAGCGGCACACGTTCTCGGACTCGACGTACTACACCGTGAAGTCGGGCGCCGGCGTGTTCGCCACCGGGTCGATCGAGTGGGTCCGCGCGCTGCAGGGCCCGGACCCGAAGTACGGCGTCGTGCCGGTGTCGGTGGCGTTCGCCCAGAAGGTGACGCTGAACCTCTTCGCCGCCTTGGCTGCCGGACCGATGGGCCGGACGCATCCCGCCGTCGGCAACCTGGCGAGCGTGCGCGACCTTCCCACGACCTCCACCGGCACCGGCGGCCCGATCGGCAAGACCCCGGGTCCCGGCAGCGACTGACCTGCCTAGGCGGTTGCGCGGTGGGCGAGTTGGTCGACCAGCCAGGGGAACGCCGTCGCGAACGCCGGTCCCGCGAACTGCCAGGTGTGCGTCCCCGGTGAGATCTCGACCAAGGACCTGATCCCGACGGCTGCCGCCGCCCTGGACAGCTCCTGCGCCTCGTGCTGGTGACGGACCTCCTCGGTGCTGGTCAGGAACACCCCGGTCACGTTCGTGTAGCGGCCGTGCGCGCGCATCACCCGGAGCGCCTCGTTGGCGTGCTCCGCGGCGACGTTCCCGCCGTACAGGTCCTTGAGAGTCTGCGCCGGAGTCCCGGTGTACGGCGTGAGATCGCCGGAGATGTCGACGAAGTGGTTGAACACGTGCGGGTACTCGACCACCAGGTCCAGCGCGCACGTCCCGCCCATCGAGAACCCGCCGACCGCCCACTGCTGCGGGTTCCGCGAGGCGCCGAAGGTCTTCTCGACGTACTGCGGGATGTCCTTCGCCAGGTGGTCGGCGGCGTTGCCCCGCGGACCGTTCACGCACTCGGTGTCGTTGTCGAAACGCCCGGTCGCGTCGGCGAAGACCAGGATCGGCGCGTATCCCCGATGCAGGTGCGCGTAGTCGTCGGACATGCGGACCGCGTCGCCGAGCCGCACCCAGTCCCCCGGGCCGCCGCGCTCACCGCCGATCAACTCGACCACCGGCAAGACGGGCCGTCGGTGCCCGACGAACCAGATCGGCGGCAGATACACCAGCTCCTGCCGGTGCTCGAAATGGCTGTACGTCGCCGGAACGGTCACCTCGACCAGCTTCCCCGCCGCCGGGACGTTCGCCGTACCCGCAGCGTGCACCGCACCTGGCAACGACGTCTGCCCCGGTAACGGCTTGTGTGTCCAGTCGTCGAGCGCCGCACCGAGCGTCGGGTAGTAGCCGACGAACTGGTTGATCCCGTTCGCACAGGCGAACGCCGCCAGCAACACAGCCGCTACGCCTGCACCGCGCCGCCACCACCGCGCAGTACGCCACCCCACGACCAGCACCAGGAACGCCCCCGCGGTGACCGCCAGCCAGAACCACACCGAGAACGACACCGGATCCACCTGCCGAACCGCCGTCGCCCCCGGGTACGCCGCCAGAAACCCCAGCACCACCGTCACCGCGACAAGCACCGGCAAGACCCGCCACCGCCACCGCCGATCCCGCCACCCGACCGCAACCACCAGAACCCCACCGGCGACAACCTGCACCACCACCGGAAACCAACCCCGCAACAACGACCACCCCGCCACGCTCTCGAGCGTAGCCCCGCCGGGAAGGCGCACGCGTCACATTTGGGCCCGCTATCTCGTCTTACTTGCTGCCCAGAGATGGAAGCAACGACAAGGAGCATTGTGAGCAGAATCGTCAAACGGCTCGCCACCACGGCCCTGGCCGCCGCAGTCGCGTTCATAGGGATCACCGTGTTGGGCGTCAGTCCGGCGAGCGCCACGACTGCGTGCCACACCAACACCAGGAACGTCAGCCTGCCCGGGAAACCGGACGTCAAATTCACTGTCCAGCTCTGCGTCAGCGGATCGGGCACCTATCGCCATGCTCAGGCCTACTTCAGCTGGTCCGGCAGCTACGGCCTCATCGGTGGAACGCGATTCAACATGGTCTGGCTGGACGTTCGGCTCGAACGGTACGACGCGGAGAAGACCTATGCGAGCAGCTACTACACGGCGTCCGTCGACGCCCAGTACTCAGGCAGTGTGAGCATTGGGGCGACCGAGACCGGGAGCCTCCCCTCAGGCGGCTGGACCGCCGACGGCACCCTTCAGTACGACGTGACCGACGACGGCAATTCGCCGTACACCTGGGAGCTGTACGGCTCCCCCGTCATCAGCTGACCTGCCGTTGGCCGCGGGCCACGATCGCACCCGCGGCCAACATCAGGAAGTCCGTCAGTGGCTGATCAGGTCGAGGACGGCGATCATGATCTTGTTGCCGTCGGGGCGGACGTTGGCCATGGTGGTGAGGAGTTGCCGGGGGCCGGCCAGTTCGGTGGCGCCCCAGAAGCCCTTGCCGGGCAGGAATGCCTGGGGATCGCCGAACTCGCGGGCGTCGCGGTCGCCGAGGCGGAGGTACTGGCGTGAGCCCTGGTTGTAGGACAGGACGGTCTCGCCGGACGGGAAACGCGCGAGGTACGGGGCGGCGCCGAGGAAGAGGTTGCTCTGCCGGTCGGCCGGTCCCGGTTCGTCCATGCCCAGTGCGTCCGGCCAGTTCCGCGCGGTGTAGGCCAGGGAGATCATGTAGTCGCCGTTGGCCAGATGGGACTCCATCGCGAGCGCGATCCGGCCGTGCGGATGGGTCTGCAGCGCGCTGGGCATCTGGTCGGTGAACATCTTGACGCCGGCGTCGGTGGTACGGGTGTACTGCTGCGCGACCCGGTCGGCGGCGTACGGGTAATCGGTGACGTTGGGCGTCCACGTACGGCCGCGATCGTGTGAGCGGATGATCGCGACTCCGGTCGAGCCTGTCACGTTCTCGACCACCCGCTTCGGTGCCGAATGGGTGAAGTACACCTGGACCTCACCGGTGTCGGTCTGGTGGATGAACGGCTCCCAGTTCGCCCCGACGTAGATCACCTGCTCGGGCCCCCAGGTACGGCCGTTGTCGGTACTGCGGCGCATCATCAGCCCGTCGAGCTTCATGTTGGTGCTGAAGCCCTTGTTCGCCCGGAACGAGGACACGGCGAGGATGTCGCCGTTGTCCAGCACCCGGGCGTCCGCGCTGGAGTAGCACCGGTCGTCGGCCCCGTCGAGGATCTTGCGCGTCGCGAACAGCAACTGCGGCGCGGCCCAGTGCTTCAGGTCGCGACTGGTCGTCCAGTAGATGCTCCACGCCTGCTGCGAGGTTTGATAGAAGAGGATGAAGCGCCCGTCCCGCATCCGCTTGATCCGCGCGTAGTGGGCGGTCTGGGTGTTGAGGAAATCGGCGTCCAGTTCAACGTACGTCGTTGTGTCCAGCTCCAGCGCTACCCCCCGACGGGGAGCCCCGGCCGCCCGTGCTGGTACAGGCGAACCGGCGACGAGCGATGCACCGATGGCTGCGACAGAACCCGCAAGGACGTGTCGACGGGCGATCCCGCGTTCGAATGACGGCATCTCTGACTCCTTGGATCGAAGGTGAGGTCTCAGCGGCGGAAACGAGCGACGTACGAGTGACCCGCCGAGCCGGTCATGTCGACGGTCAGCGACACCGAACTCCCATGAGTCAAGGCGTGGACCTTCGCGTCACCGCCGACGTACTGCCGAGCCGGAACGCCCACCTGCACGGTGACGTTGCCGGTCAGCAGTTGTGTCGGATCGGAGACGGCCACACTGAGCACGCCGCGGTAGTCGCTGACGACAACGGACGCGGTGCGGTCGACGGAGATGCCGCCGGCCGGCGGCGCGCCGGGCACCCAGAAGTTCGCCATCGTCAGTCCCAGGTCGCGGCGCCTCGCGGCGTGGACCGCCGGCGTGTTCGCCAGCACCTCGACCGCGCCGCGCCGGGCGAACTGCTCCGTAGCAGTCCGCGACGCCGCCGGGAGTTGCACGTAGGCATAGTGTGCGTCGGCCGGATCGGTGCCGTGGTCGATCCACATCGTCACGAAGCGGCGCGTGTAGAGCGTGGGGTCCTCGTACACGCCGCGAAGGTCCATGTCGGTCCAGCGACCGGACCGCTCCTCACGGAGAACGTCGACCTCGGTCGGCTCCGGGAAGACGTACCCGCCGACCTTGTCGAGGTGTGCCCAACCCATGCGCCTGTTGGTCGCGCCGGCGTCAACCGCGCGCCCGTCGACGGTCAACCGAGCAGTACCGGACGCGCCGAAGTTCCTGTTCTCGACGACGGTCTCGACGCCGTACCCGTCGGTGCTGGAGATGCCCGAGCCCAGGCAGACCACCGCATCGTCCATGCAGAACCACGACTTGTTGCCGCGCAGCGTCTGCCCCTTCGGGTTCAGCTGCATGCCCACGGCGGCCCGATCGTCGAGCACCGCACCGCCGGCCCACTCGTTGAACGTGTACCGGCTGACGCCACTCGGCAGCGTACGAAGATCCCTTGTGACACCGGGGATCCGGTACTTGTCGGCCGTCGGCCAGTACATGTCGCCCCAATGCCCGACCTGCTCCGGCACGTAGACGTAGACCGCACCTTCGCCGGTGTACCAGCCCTGCTCGTTCTCCTTGTTCGCGGTTTCGAACGAGTAGATGGCGTGCCGATCCATCGCGATGCCGTAGGCGAAACCAGGTCGCCGGTGGACCGCGCGTGCCATCGACGTGGCGACCCTGGTCGTGACCAGATCGCCGGCGGCCGGAATCGAACTGTCGGCCAGTACGGCGCGAGCCGCTGCGATCGACGGTGTCCGGACCTGCTCGATCGGGATCGGGTCGTAGACGAAGAACGGCTGGAACGTGTCCTCGGTCAGGTACGACTTGATCCGCGACTTCAGTTCCAGCGCCTGTTCGGGCGGGAACGCCTGCGCCAGTTGCAGCAGGGTGGCGGTGGTGAGCCGGCCGATGCGGTGGTCGGTCTCGTAGAACCGCGACAACGCTCGCCCGCGGGTCATGTCCATGAACGCCCCGTCGTACATCCAGGGCAGGTAGTTGTCCTGGACCCAGCTGATCACCCGGTCGATCGCCTCGGGGCTGAACGCCCAGGCCGTCCCGCGGGCCGCGACCAGCCCGTAGGTCAGGTATTGCAGCAGCGAGACGCCGTAGCTGCCGTTGTACGAGTAGTGCACATGCTGGACGAAACCGCCGTCGGTGTAGAAGCCGTCACCGGCGCTCGAGTACGGAAACATGCCTGCCCAGGCGGACTTGGCGAGGCTCATCGTGGCCGCGTCCCGGCTCAATGCCCCACGCATCAGCGTGACCGCCGAGGTCCAGTTCAGGTTCGCGCTGGTGGCCTTGCCGGACCCGATGACGTGCGGATCGGGCTCGTAGCGTGCGATCGCCGCCATGGCGGTCGCGATCTGCGCCGCCGACAGGTCGTCGTACATCAGGACGCAGAAGTCGTTCAGCGCCAGCGGGATGCCGATCTGCCAGTCCCACCAGCCGCCGTAGATGGCGGTCACCCCGTACTTCTCGGCGAGGAACCAGTCGAACGCCGAGATCAGGTCCGCGGTCAACCGGACGTCGCCGGACAGCGCGGAGCCTGGGGTTTTCAGAGCGAGCGCCAGTTGCCGCAACCTGCCGATGTTGTTGCGCTGGACCGCGGGGATCGTGCTGCTGTCCAGGTCCGCCCACAAGAAGGAGCGCGTGGCGGAGGTGTTCATCGTGCGCCACAGCTCCGCCGCGACGGCCGCGGAGTCCCGGACGTACCGGGCGACCACCGGGTCACTGTTGTCCGGGGCAACCAATGTCCCGAGCCACTGGCGCCGCACGAGGTCGAAGTCGGTGTCCGGCGCGGCGGCCGCCGAACCGGCGGCGAGTCCGGCGGCGGCCGGCACCAGGGCAGCGCCGCGGAGGAGGCTTCGCCGGGAGATTCCCGGCACGGACAAGGGGTCGGTCATGACGCACCTCGAGTAGTCGACGGTCATCGGTCGAGCCGTCATGCAACCCCTGTGCCAGGCAGTTCGTCAAGAAGATAATACCTATTATCACGACTCTCGATATTTTTCGAGAGCGAATTAAAAATACGCCCTTGACAAATTATTCGAGGCAGTGCGAATCTCGTGGCTCCACGAGAAGCCGAACGATGGGTTTGCGATGGAGCACAGACGACGGCGGTCCTTCGGGCAGCGCCTGCTGCGGGACTATCCGGTGCTGCTGCTCGCGATCCCGGGGATGCTGGTCATCCTCGCGTTCCAGTACTACCCGCTGTTCGGCAACGTCATCGCGTTCCAGGACTTCCAGCCGTACCTCGGGATCGGCAAGAGTCTGTGGAACGGCGTACAGAACTTCGCGGTGGTCGTCAACGGCGACCCGGAGTTCCTGACCGCGGTGAAGAACACGCTGATCCTGACGCTGATCCAGACGGTGATCGTGTTCCCGGCGCCGATCGTGGTCGCCGTCACCCTGCACACCCTGCTGTCGAACAGACTGCGCCAGCTCGTGCAGTCGATCCTCTACCTTCCGCACTTCATGTCCTGGGTGATCGTGGTGGCGATCTTCCAGCAGGTGCTGGGCGGCACAGGCATGATCAACAACTGGCTGCGCGGGCACGGCCTGGACCCGGTGCACGTCATCGGCAACGCCGAGCCGTTTCGCGCGCTGCTCACCTCGCAGGTGATGTGGAAGGACACCGGCTGGGCGACGATCCTCTTCCTGGCCGTGCTGTCCCAGATCGACCGGTCGCTCTACGAGGCTTCCGCCGTCGACGGATCGAGCCGCCGGCAGCAGATCATGCACATCACACTGCCGGGCCTGCGGCCGATCATCGTCCTGCTGCTCATCCTCAAGCTCGGTGACTCGCTGTCGGTCGGCTTCGAGCAGATCATCCTGCAGCAACCCGCGGTCGGTACCGAGGCGAGCGAGGTGCTGGACACCTACGTCTACAACAACGGCATCCTCGGCGGCGCCTGGGGAGTCGCGGCCGCCGTCGGACTCGTGAAAGGCCTCATCGGCCTCGCGCTCGTCCTGGCCGCCAACAAGATCGCCCACCGGCTCGGCGAGGAAGGAATCTACCGCGGATGACGACGACCCTGACCGCCGCGAGGTCCTCGGACGACGCTCCTTCGAGGCCGCGCCGGCACGCCGTGATCGACGGCATGCCACGACCCGGCATGCCGGAACGGGTCGTGAAGGGGATCTTCCTGACCGTTATCAGCGCCCTGGTGGTGCTCCCGTTCGTGTCGGTGATCTCGACCAGCCTCGCGACCCCTCGCGAAGTGACCCAGGCCGGCGGGTTCGTCCTCTTTCCCAAGCACGGCATCGACCTGTCGGCGTACCGGTCGATCTTCGCGGGCGGTACCGTCACGCAGGCGCTGATGGTCAGCGGTTTCATCACTCTCGTCGGCACCGCGATCTCGCTGGTCCTGACCTGCACCCTCGGTTGGGCACTCAGCCGGCGCGGAACGCTGGGCAACAAGGCGCTGCTGATGCTGGTCCTGGTCAGCCTGCTGTTCAATCCGGGGCTCATCCCCACCTATCTGGTCGTCCAGCAGTTCGGTCTGCTGAACAGCCTGTGGTCGGTGATCCTGCCGACCTGCGTCAGCGCGTTCAACGTCATCGTCGTGCGCTCCTTCTTCGCCGGGTTGCCGGCCGAGATCCTCGATGCCGCCCGGGTCGACGGCGCGTCCGAGTGGAAGATGTTCCGGCACATCGGGCTTCCGCTGTCCAAGGCCGTGGTCGCCGTGGTCGGGCTGTTCTACGGGGTCGGCTACTGGAACAGCTTCTTCAGCGCACTGCTCTACCTGAACGACTCCGCCAAGTGGCCGTTGCAGCTGGTACTGCGGACGTACGTCGTGAACGGGGTCGAACTCGGCGGCCAGGACCTCGGCATCGGAGCCGAATCCGTCCCACCGCAGACGACGATCCAGATGGCGATCCTGATGATCTCGGTCGTCCCGATCCTCTGCGTCTATCCGTTCATCCAGCGGCATTTCGCCAAGGGCGTCCTGACCGGCGCCGTCAAGGGCTGACCGCCCACACCTCCGTCTCTGTGGAAGGACCGGAAGACCATGCCGAAGTTCGATTCCCAGCCGTTGTCCCGGCGGACCCTGCTCGGCGCCGGCGCGGCACTCGGGTTGTCAGCGACCTTGCCGGGCTGCTCCAACACCGGGCGCGGCGGAGCCTCCGGGTCCAACGACTCCGCCGCGAAGGCGAAGGTCCTGCCGACGTACACGCGGTACGGCGGCGTCAAGGCCGACCTGTCCGGAGCGCAGTACGGCATCCCCGACGCGTTCGTCCACTACCCGGCCGACCCCGTACAGGCGGTCAAGGAGCCGCCGGGCGACGGCAAGCCGATCGCGGTGATGACCAGTACGAACACGCCGATCCCGCCGAAGCTCGAGCAGAACGCGTTCTGGCAGCAGTTCAACAAGCAGGTCGGGTCGCCGGTCCAGCTGAACCTCACTCCGTCGGTCGACTACGACCAGAAGTTCGCGACGGCCGTTGCCGGCGGCACCCTCGGGGACATCTTCTCGATCGGCAACGTGCCGCAGAAGCCGCAGATGCTCGCGGCCAAGGCCGTCGACCTGACGCCGTACCTGTCCGGCGACAAGATCAACAAGTACCCGTACCTGGCCAACCTGCCCACCACCAGCTGGAACGCGACGATCTTCGACGGCAAGGTCTACGGCGTCCCGATCCCCCGTGGCGCGATCAGCTCCGAGGTGCTGTACGCACGCAAGGACATCCTGGACGCGCAAGGTCTCCCGGCCGAGCTGAAGAGCGCCGACGACTTCGTCCAGCTCTGCAAGGCGTTGACCGACAAACACAAGAACCGGTTCGCGATGGCCGACCTGCCCACCGGGTACGTCCGCAACATGTTCGGCATCGCGAACACCTGGAAGGAGGCGGACGGCAAGCTGGTCAGCAGTTTCGAGGACCCGGCCCAGCAGGAAGCGCTGGCGCTGGTCCAGAAGCTGTGGAAGTCGGGCTACATCCACCCCGACGCGTTCACCAGTCAGAACCAGGACCGGAAGACGCGGTTCGGCAACGGCACCGGGCCGCTGGTGCAGGCCACGTTCAGCGGCTGGCCGACGTACCTGCAGACGATGGACGAGGAGGCGGAGATCGCGATCATCCCGCCACCGGCGCACGACGGGTCCGGCACCGGCCACACTTGGTTGGGTGCGCCAACGCTGTCGGTGACCGCCGTCAGCAAGTCGGCCGAGGACCGGGTGGAGACGATGCTGGCGTATCTGAACTACCTGGCCGCTCCGTTCGGCACGATCGAGTACCTGTTCCGGAAGTATGGCATCAAAGGCATCGACTACCAGGTCCGCGACGGCGATCCGGTACTGACGAAGAAGGGCTTCAGCGAGACGCAGCTCGCCCTGCAGTACCAGGCCGACGGGCCGTGGGCGATCTTCCTGCCGGAGCGGAAGGGCAGCGCCGAGACCTGTTTCAACGCGATGAAGGAGGTCTGCCCCGACGCACTCGCCAACCCCGTCGACGGCATGTACTCCGAGACCGCCAGCCGCAAGGGCGGTCAGCTCAACCGTGACATCAGCGCGGTGTCCGACGACATCATCCAGGGCCGGAAACCTGTTTCGGACTGGGCGCAGGCGGTCAAGAAGTGGAAGAGCGCCGGCGGCGACAAGATCGCCGAAGAGCTGTACACGCAGTACAAGTCGTCCCGCTGACCTTTCCCCAGGAGGAACCTTCGCCATGCGGCGACCGAACATCGTCTACTTCCACACGCACGACACCGGGAGATACATCGAGCCGTACGGCGCACCGGTACGGACGCCGAGGTTGCAAGCGTTCGCGGAGGAGTCCGTGGTGTTCCGGAACGCGCACTCGGTCGCGCCGACCTGCTCGCCGAGCCGGGCCGGACTGCTGACAGGCCAGTGGGCGCACAGCGCCGGAATGCTGGGCCTCGCTCATCGCGGACACCGCTTGAAGGACTATGACCGGCACCTGGTGCACACCCTGCACCGGCACGGGTACACGTCCGCGCTGGTCGGCGTACAGCACGAGGCTAGCGGGCCTGGCGCGGCGACACAGACCATCGGATATCAGGAGGAGCTGCCGACTGCGGACCAGTTGGCACCGGCTCGCCGGGACGCGGCGGTGAGCTACTTGCGGCGGCGCCACGACCAGCCGTTCTTCCTCTCGGTGGGTCTGCTCGAAACGCACACGATGAAGGGCGCCGAGTGGCTTTTCGGGCATCCCGGCGGTGACGAGCGGTGGACCGCTCCGGCTCCGACGATGCCGAACGCGTCCGCCACCCGGGGTGACATGGCGTCCTTCCACGCGGCTGTTGCGCAGGTGGACCAGACACTCGGCGCGGTCCTGGACACGCTGCGGGAGGAAGGCCTGGCCGACAACACCGTCGTACTGGTGACGACCGATCACGGGCTGGCGATGCCCGGGATGAAATGCACGCTCGGCGCGACCGGGACCGGCGTGATGATGATGCTGCGCGCGCCCGGGCTGCCGGGCGGTCTCGGGGTCGATTCGCTGGTCAGCCAGGTCGACGTGTTCCCGACGCTGTGCGAGCTGGCCGGCATCGAGCCGCCGTCGTGGTTGCAAGGGCATTCGCTGTTGCCGACGCTCGAGGGGCGGCCGGTTCGGAAGGAGACGTTCGCCGAGATCACGTACCACGCTGCCTATCAACCGCAGCGGGCGATCCGGACCGACCGATGGCTGTACGTCCAGGCGTTCGACGACCAGGACCGGCCGAACCTCGACAACGTGGACGCCTCGGGCAGCAAGACCCTGTGGACGGAGGCCGGCTGGGCGGACCAGCCGGTGCCGGGCGTGCGGCTGCACGACCTGATGTTCGACCCGCACGAACTCCGCAACCTGGCGGGCGACCCGGCCGTGGCGACGGTCCAGGCCGGACTCGCCCGGCGCCTCGACAGCTGGATGCGCGAGACCGACGATCCACTGCTCCGTGGACCGGTGCCACCTCCGGCACCGGCCTGACCCGCTTAGTATTGAGCAGTGGCTTCCGGGGCGGTACGGACTGAGCTCATGGTGCGTCAGCGGAACGCGACGGCCTCGGCGATCATGCGCGCGATCGTCCGTCAGGGGCCGGTCGGCCGCAAGGAACTCGCGGCGGCCACCGGCGTCACCTTCACGACGATCACGAAGACCGTCACCGAACTGATCGAGCTCGGGGCGCTGATCGAGGCGGCACGGCTGACGCCCAAGGGGGCCGGCCGTCCCGTCGTACCGCTGGACGTACCCGACAAGCAACGGCTGGTCGTCGGCGCCCATCTGCACCCGGAAAGCAATTCGTGTGGAGCGTTCACCCTGCGGGGCGAGCGGATCGCCTGGCGGACCGCCGCGGCCAAGGGCCGCAACCACCATGAGCGGATCGAAGAGGCGGCGCGACTCGTCGAGGACGTGGTCAACGAGGCCGGCGTCGCGGCCGTGCTCGGAGTCGGCGTGACCACACCTTGGGCCGAGGTCTTCCACCGGCAACCTCCCCCGCTGGTGGCGGACGTCGACGGCGACGAACTGCGCGCCGGTCTTCAGGAACGGCTCCCACTCCCGGTGCGGGTGGAGCCCAACGTCCGCGCGATGGCCGTCGAGCACTACTGGTGGGGCGGCGCCGGGGACGACGTACTCACGGTGCTCGTCGGGCGATCGATCCGGGTGGCGCAGATGCGCGGCGGCGAACTGGTCTGGGACCGACCGGATGCCGGCGGACTGGTGTCGCACCTCGTCGTACCGGGATCCGAGTACCCCTGTGACTGCGGGCAGGTCGGCTGCGTCAAGGCGACCTGCACCGACGATGCGTTGCTGCAGCGCGCCGTCGACACCGGGCTGCTCCCGGAAGGCGCCTTGCAGCGCGACCTGTACCCGGACGAGGACACGAAGGGACTTCGGCAGCTCCGGGAGGCCCGGGCGCAGGATCTCGGCCGGGTGATCCCGCTGATCATGAGCCTGGTCGCACCGGCCGAGACCACCATCCGCGGCCGGATGGGTACGCCCGAGGAGATCGCGACCTGCGTCGACGCGATCCGCGACCGGTACCGCGAACTCGTCGGCCGCGAAGCGAGCGTCCGCTACTACGAGGACCAGCACCGCGCCTTCAACTGGCCCCAGGCCTCCGCAGCCCTCGCCCTGGACCATTACCTCGCCGCACCCCTCGAACACGAACTGGACCGCGCCACCCGGACGAGTTGACCGCTGTAGCTAGGCTCCCTCGTCATGGAACTCCAGGGACTGCCGGCCGCCGCCTCGTGGATCCACACAGGCGCCCGCCGCGGCTTCGAGGTGCTGTTCACGGCCCCCGGTCGCCTGCGAGGTCGTACGACGGCACGCGAGAACGACTCGACCTGGTCCGTCGGCTACGACATCACCGTCGCCGCCGACTGGGCGACCACCGCAGTCCGTGCGATGAACTCAACAGCTGCCGGCGACCGGGAGACGGTGCTCGAGCGACATGGCCACACCTGGACCGTCGACGGCTCCCCACGACCGGACCTCGACGGCTGCCTCGACGTGGATTTCGAGTCGTCGGCGGTCACGAACACACTCCCGGTACACAGGCTGACCTTCGTCGCAGGCTCACCACTCGACGTCCCGGCCGCTTTCGTCCGCGCCGACGACCTCAGTGTGGAGCGCCTGGAGCAGCGCTACACGCTGCTGCGATCCTCCGCCGAGCAGTACGTGTTCCACTACGAGTCGCCCACCTTCGACTTCGGGTGCACCCTGACGTTCGACACCTCAGGCCTCGTCCTCGAGTACCCAGACATCGCAACCCGAGACCACTAGCCCCGATCGTCGTCGTGGTTTATGGCTGGTGACGTGGGGCACCCGCAAGGAATGGATGCCACCGTCACGCTGATCGTTGATGGGGCCACGCATCGGATTCCCGTTGACACCCGTACGACGTTGCTGGACGCCCTGCGTGAGCGTTTGGGGAACATCTCGCCGAAGAAGGGCTGCGACCACGGCCAGTGCGGCTCATGCACGGTGCTGCTCGACGGACGCCGGCACCTGACGTGCCTCGCCCTTGCGCTGTCGTACGAAGGTGCCACGGTGACGACCGCGGCCGGACTCGCCGCGGACGGGCTGCATCCGATGCAGCGGGCATTCGTGGCACACGACGGCTACCAGTGCGGGTACTGCACTCCGGGCCAGGTGTGCTCCGCCGTCGGCATGCTCGACGAGGCCGCACGCGGTCAACCCAGTTACGTGACCGACGACCTCACCGTGCCGACGTCCCTCGAGACGCTGACCGACAGCGAGATCCGCGAGCGGATGAGCGGCAACCTCTGCCGCTGCGGTGCGTACGTCGGCATCCTGGCCGCCGTCCGTGAGGTGGCGGGAACATGAAGCAGCTGGAATACGTACGGCCGACGGATGCGGCGCATGCGGTGGCAGCGGTATCGGACAACCCCCGAGCCGCGTTCCTTGCCGGCGGCACCAATCTGGTCGACCATCTCAAGCTCGGCGTCGCAACGCCGGAGGTGCTGGTCGACATCCGGCATCTGGGACTCGACATGATCGAGGACAACACCGACGGCTTACGAGTGGGCGCGAACGTACTCAACAGCGACCTTGCCGCTCATCCGCGGGTCCGGGCCGAGTGGCCGGCCGTTGCTCGGGCTCTGCTCGCCGGTGCCTCCGGACAGATCCGGAACCAGGCGACCACCGCCGGAAACCTGCTGCAACGCACGCGCTGTGTCTACTTCCAGGACGTCACCACCCCGTGCAACAAGCGCCGGCCGGGGACTGGTTGCTCGGCGGCGGAGGGCTACGGCCGCTACAACGCGATCCTCGGCACCAGCCTGTCCTGCGTCGCCGTTCACCCATCGGACCTGGCAGTGGCCTTGGCCGCACTCGATGCCGTCGTTGTCGTCCTGGGCAGGGGCGGTGAACGCCGAGTACCAATCGCGGACCTTCACCGGTTGCCCGGCAACGAGCCGGACCGCGACACGAGCCTGGACCATGGCGATCTGATCACAGGCGTGGAGCTGCCGGCGAGCGCGGTCGGCCGTACATCGACGTACGTCAAGGTGCGGGACCGGGCGTCGTACGCGTTCGCGCTCGTGTCCGTCGCGGCCGGAATCGACCTCGACGCGGACACCGTACGGGACGTCCGGATCGCCTGGGGCGGTGTCGCACACAAGCCGTGGCGGGCCACCCGGTCCGAGGACGTTCTGCGCGGGCAGCAGCTGACCGAAGCGGCCGTCCGCGATGCCGCTGAGGCCGAGCTCGCCGACGCCTCGACCGCCACCGGAGCCGGCTACAAGGTCGCGATGGTGCGGAACGCGACCATGCTCGCGTTTCGCCGGCTGGTTCCGGAGGTACTCCGATGACGAACCCGCCGGAAGTCCATCCTGAGCCGCTCAGGGCGCGCCTGATGGGCACGGCACTCGAACGGGTCGACGCAGCCGAAAAGGTCACCGGACTAGCGACGTACGCCGTCGAGCACCCAGTCGAGGCGCCGCTCTGGGCATGGCTGGTGCAGTCCACGGTCGCACGCGGCCGCGTCGCTGTCGATGCGACCGAAGCACTCGACCATCCCGGTGTCGTCGCGGTCCTCGACCACACGAATGCCCCGAAGCTCGAGGACACCAGCAACGGCGAGCTCGCCATTCTGCAGGACGACCGGATCGCCTTCCGGGGGCAGATCGTCGCGGTCGTGCTGGCGAACTCCTCCGAGGCCGCGCGCGAGGGTGCGCGCCTGGTCCGCATCGAGCAGGACGCCGAGGACGCCGAGGTCGAGCTGCGTGCCGACAACGCGACATACCGCCCGGACAAGGTGAATCCGGCGTCCGAGACCGACACCGACCAAGGAGACGTCGACGCAGCGCTCGCGTCGGCGGAGGTCGTGATCGATCAGACGTACCGAACCGCCTACGAGCACAACAACCCGCTCGAGCCACACGCCACCGAAGCCCGGTGGTACAGCGACGACAGCGGCGACGGACTGATGCTGCACGACTCCACCCAGGGCGTGCACAGCGTTGCGAAGGCCCTCGCCCCGATGCTCGGGCTCGAGCAGGAGCGGGTGCGGGTTTCGGCTCCGTACGTCGGTGGCGGCTTCGGCAGCAAGGGCGAGCCGCATGCGCACGTGATGGCAGCGGCACTTGCGGCCCGTACTGCCCAGGGACGGGCGGTACGGCTGGCAGTGACTCGGCAGCAGATGTTCGCGCTGACTGGCTACCGTACGGCGACCATCTCGCACGTCCGGCTGGGCGCGGATCGTGAGGGCAGACTGACCGCGATCGAGCATCAGGTGCAGGAGCAGACCTCACGGCTGCGCGAGTTCGCGGAGCAGACCGCCGTACCGACCCGGATGATGTACGCCGCACCGAACCGCCGTACCGGGCACCGGCTGGCCGTCCTCGACGTCGCGGTGCCGTCCTGGATGCGGGCGCCGGGCGAGGAGCCGGGCATGTTCGCCGGCGAGGTCGCGATGGACGAGCTTGCCGAGGCGTGCGGCCTGGACCCGATCGAGGTGCGCCGGCGCAACGAACCGAGCGTGGATCCCGAGACCGGTAGGCCGTTCGACAACCGGAGGTTGCTGGAGTGTCTCGACCGCGGTGCCGAGCGGTTCGGCTGGTCGGACAGGCCACGTGAAGCCCGTCGCGTCACGGACGGCGAGTGGCGGGTGGGCACGGGCGTTGCCTCGTCGACGTATCCGGCGTACATCCAGTCCGGAAACGCAGCTCGGGTCGAGACGTTGCCCGACGGCCGGTACGCGGTCTCGATCGGGTCGGTCGACATCGGTACGGGAGCGCGGACGGCGCTGACCCAGATCGCCGCCGACGCCCTCGGCGTCGACGCGGAACGCATCGAGCTCCGGATGGCGGACTCTTCCTTGCCGCCGGCGAGCGTGGCGGGCGGTTCGTCCGGCACCAGCTCGTGGGGCTCGGCGATCGCGGCCGCGGCGCAGCAGTTTCGATCGGATCATGGTGACGAGCCTGCCGCCGGTCTCCGGTCGGAAGCCGCTCCGGTCCGCGGAGCTGAGGCGGATCAGTTCGCGTTCCACTCGTTCGGTGCCGTCTTCGCCGAGGTGCGCGTCCACCGGTACACCGGCGAGGTGCGGGTTCCGCGGCTGCTGGGTGTGTACTCGGTCGGCCGGATCATCAATCCGACGACCGCACGCTCCCAGTTCCTCGGCGGACTGGTGATGGGCATGTCGGCGGCGCTCTTCGAGGAGTCCGTACGAGATCCGCGGTTCGGTCATGTCGTGACGCAAGATCTCGCGACCTATCACGTCGCCGCCCACGCCGACGTCGCCGGAGTCGAAGCCGACTGGCTCGAGGAGGAGACTCCGGCGTTCACCCCGATGGGGTCACGCGGCATCGGAGAGATCGGGATCGTCGGCACCGCGGCAGCGGTCGCGAACGCCGCCAGTCATGCAACCGGCATCAGGGTCCGCAGCATCCCGCTGACCGCGGACCGATTCCTGCCTTAGCTGGAGCCTCCTCGAACGAAGGGCCGCTGCTCGTGGTGCGGGTCAGTCACGCCGGACGTCGACAAAAGTTCGAGCGACGGTGGTGCCGGACGGGTCGGTGAGCCAGACGTAGAGGCGGCCGGGCTGCGTCACCGTGATCTCGGTCGGATCGGAAACGGTGAACGGCTTCGCGTCCACGGTTGCCGATCCGGACGACCAGTGCAGGGTGCCGAGCAATGGTTCGGCACCGTGATGCGAGACACGGACCGCGATCGACATCGAGTCGGCCGCAAGCACGAGGTCCCGGCCCGGTGCCTCCGGGACGAGGTCGACGATCAGGACGGTCTCGGCGTGGACGTCGGACGGGACGACGCCGCCGAGGTCCTTCGTCCGGCGGTCGTAGGTGTAGATGCCGACGGTCTCGTGCTCGATGTCGTACAGCTCGGTGTAGATGTAGCCCGCGTTCCGCGGATGCCGGCGTAGCTCTTGGGTCTGCCACCGCAGGTGCCACCCGCGCTCCACGCTGGTCGACCCGCCGCCGTACTCGCCGTTCAGCTGGATCTTGTCGGTCCCGTCGAAGCCGGGTGCCGCGATCGCCTTCTCCGCCACGAACTCCGGCCCCAACCGCACCGGGAAGCGGCCGTCCGCGGTGTTGATCAACCGGTCGACGATCGCGGCCCACGAGCCCACGTTCTCGTCGTAGTAGTGCCAGTCGACGAGGTCGGTCTCGACATGCGCCCACCCCGAGTTGTCGACAATCGGACGACTCGGATCCGCGGCCTTGAGCAGCCGATAGATCCGCCGTACCGCATCCTGCTTCGCCGGATCGCCCGGGACGTCCCAGTCCAGACCCCACTCCTCGTTGTACCCGCCCCAGATCACGATGCTCGGATGGTTGCCGTCCCGCGCGACCATCCCGGCCGCGACCTCCTCGAACGCGGCAACCGCCTCGGCCGTGAAACGTCCGGTCGACGGCGGCTCGGCCCACACCAGCATGCCGAGCCGGTCGGCCCAGTACAGCCAGCGCGGGTCCTCGAGCTTGATGTGCTTGCGTACCAGGTTGAACCCGGCCGCCCGCGCGAGCTCCAGGTCCCGGCGCAACGCCTCGTCGCTCGGCGCCGCGTGCCCACCCGTCGGCCAGAACCCCTGATCGAGCACACCCCGGACGTACGTCGGTACGCCGTTCAGCACCAGGTTGTTGCCGTGCCACTCGACCTTCCGCAGTCCGGTGTAGCCACGGACCGTGTCGGCGCCGGCGATCACGATCACGTCGTACACATGCGGATTGTCAACAGTCCACAGCTGCGGCTCGGCGATCGGCAGCGTCACGGTCCCCGGCCATTCGTCGTACTCCCGGACGACGACACCCGGGATCTCCAGGTGCACAGGTGACGGGCCGGTCATCGTCACCTCGATGCCGTCGAGCGTCTCCGTCGGGCGGAGCTCCAGCTTCGAGATGTGCTCGGAGGGTCGCGGTTCGAGCCAGACGGTCTGCCAGATCCCGCTCGACGGGGTGAACGCGCAGCCGTCGTAGTCGTCGGCCGGCAGACTGCGCTGCTTCCCGTGCGGGATGAACCGCTTGTCGACCGGCGCATCCACCCGGACGACGAGCTCGCCCGCGCCGTTGTCCAGCAGGTCGGTGATGTCCGCCTCGAACGGCAGGTACCCGCCGGTGTGCGCGACGGCGAGTGCACCGTTCACCCACACCGTCGCCTGGTGGTGGACGGCACCGAAGTGCAGGATGGTCCGCTCTCCCGCCCAGTCCGCGGGTCGCTCGATCCGCCGCCGGTACCAGGCCGTCGGCAGCCAGTGCGCGACCACCCCGGAGTCCGGGTGCTCCCACGGGAACG
Organism: Kribbella sp. NPDC051137; assembly: GCF_040682535.1. Classification (NCBI taxonomy): domain Bacteria; kingdom Bacillati; phylum Actinomycetota; class Actinomycetes; order Propionibacteriales; family Kribbellaceae; genus Kribbella; species Kribbella sp. NPDC051137. The sequence continues at coordinate 14,066 of NZ_JBFBBI010000010.1, read as the reverse complement.
GGACCGTGATCGTCTCGGTGAAGCGATCGGGCTCGCGGGCGAAGTCCCACTCGCCGTTCAGGTTCAGCCAGCGAGACGACCGGTCGAAGTGCGGGCGGGGATATTCAGGACGTGCTGTGTTTTCCATAAGTCAGCCCTTCAAGCTGCCGGCCATGACGCCTTTGATCAGGTGACGTTGCAGTACGACGAACACGATCAGCACCGGGATCGCCGCGACGGTGCTTGCCGCGAGCAACTGACCCCAGACGCTGGTCCAGTCCGCGCCGAGCTGTCCCGAACGGATGTTCTGCGCGAGCGCCGAGAGCATCACCTGCAAGGTCTGGTGCTGTTCGTCGTTCACCGCGACCACCGGCCAGACGAAGTCGTTGTAGATGTTGATGAAGGTCAGTACGCCGAGCGCCGCCAGGCCCGGCCGGATCACCGGTACCACGATGCTCGCGAAGATCCGCAGCTCGTTCGCACCGTCGACCCGGGCCGCGTCGAGCAGCTCGTCCGGGATCGCCAGGATCACCTGCCGCATCCAGAACACCCCGAACGCGTCGATCGCGCCAGGCAGGATCAGCGCTTGGAACGTGCTCACCCACCCGAGCTGGCTCATCTCGAGCAGCAGCGGGATCAGCAGCACGAGGGTCGGCAGCATCAACGTGGTGAGCACGGTCGCGAACAACACCCGCTTGCCCGGGAACACGTACTTCGCGAACGCGAAACCCGCCATCGGGCAGAAGATCATCGTCAGTGCGCCCTTGACCAGGACCACGATCGCCGTGTTCCGGAAACCGGTACCGATCGGAATCGTGTCCAGCATCGACCGGAAGTTCGTCAGCGTCAGCTGGCCGGGGTCGAAGCTGAACGGACTCGAAATGATGTCCGCACCGGGCTTCAGCGACGAGACCATCATCCACAGCAGCGGCGCCAGGCTGACGACACCGGCGAGCGTGAGCAGGCCGTAGCGTCCAAGCGCTCCGAGCCGCACCCCACCCGACCGCTCAGGGTGTTTCATGAGTCCTCCCTCGAGCGCAGTAGGCGGATCGACGCGAGCGACAACGCCAGCACCATGACCACGAGCAGCATCGAGTTCGCAGCCCCGAGGCCCAGGTCGGAGTTCGTGATGTGCTTGTAGAGGTACAGCCCGGCGGTCCTGGTCGCGTTGAACGGGCCGCCGCCGGTCACGACGTACGGCTCGGCGAACAGCTGGAAGACGGTCAGCGTGCCGATCACGACGACGAAGCTCAGCGTGCGCGTCACCAGCGGCACGGTGATCGACCAGAACTGGTGCCAGGCGCTCGCGCCGTCGATCGTCGCCGCCTCGTAGACGTCCGAGGGGATTGTCGACAATCCTGCCATCAACAAGATGACGGCGTACCCGGTCGTCCGCCAGAGCACCAGCAGAGCGACCGTCACCTTGGCGCCGGCCGCGGTGGTCAGCCAGCCGATTGCAGGCAATCCGATGGCCGACAATCCGTGGTTCACCGCGCCGAAGTCCTTGTCGAACAAGATGATCCACACCTGCGCCATCGCCACCAGCGGCGTCACGAACGGCGCGATCAGCGCGGCACTGAAAACGCCACGGAACCGCGCCTTGCGCAACGCCACCGCGATCGTCAGAGCAATCAGCACCTGCACCGGGACGACGAGCAGCCACAGCACCCCCGACGTCGCCATCGACTGCCAGAAGTCCGGACTGGTCAGCAGGTACCGGTAGTTGGCGAGCCCGATGATCTTCAGCGCACCGGCGCCGTGCCAGTTCGTGAAGCTCAACTGCAACGCGAAGAAGATCGGGTACGCGCTGAACCCGGCGAACACGAGAATGAACGGCGCGACGAACAGGTACGGCGCGGCGGGGACCCGGCGCCGCCGTACTCGTCGTGCGGCCCGCCGGGTCGCGGACGCCTCGGTGAGGGTCGCCATTCAGCTGGGCCCCATCAGGTTCTTCTGGATCTGCGTCGCCGACGTCTTGAGCACCTCGTCCGGGCTCATCTGCCCGGCGAGCAACTTCTGCACGTTGACACCGAAGTAGTCGACGGCCTTCCCCCACCAGGTCGGAATCGTATAGCCACCGGGCACCTGTTTGCCTGCGTCGACGGCGACCTTCCACAGGTCCTGCCCGCCGAGCGCGGTGAGCGGCTTGAACAGCGGAGCAGCAGGATCGAGCGCCGGCAGGTACGACGGGATCGAGGTGTTCAGACCACCCGGATACACGTCGTTCGACCCGTAGACCGCGGTGTAGCCCTCCTTGCTGAAGACCAGGTGCTCGTACAGCCGCCACGCCAGCTCGGGGTTCTTCGCCTTCGCCGGGATGACGAACGACGAACCGCCCATCACGCCCGCCCGCGCCCCGCCGGCCTGCCAAGCCGGCAACGCAGTCGCCCGCCACTTGCCCTTGCTTGCCTTCAGCAACTGCTCCGGCGCGAACACGAACCACTGCGCCCACGGAACGAACACCTGGGTACCGTTGTCCTGCGTCTGCAGATCGGTCGGCTGGGTGTACTTCGCCAGCGTCCCCAGCTGTTCGGACCGGACCTTGTCCAGCCACGTCAGCGCGTTCCGGTACGGATCGGAGTCGATCGTGAGCTTGCCGTCGGCACCGACCATCGCGCCGCCCTGCTGGTTCGCGAACATGTCGACCCACAACTGCGCGAGGAACTGGTCGTTCTCGAGGTGGATCGGCTTCGCCTTCGGGAACTTCTCCCGGACGGTACGCGCCGCGCCGAGCAGGTCGTCGTACGTCGTCAGGGCCGCGGGGTCGACGCCCGCCTGGGTGACGACATCCTCGCGGTAGAACAGCAGACCGGGGTCGAGGTCCCACGGCACCGCGACGACCTTCCCGTCGACGGTCACCACGCCGAGCTTGTACGGCGCGATGTCCGACTTGTACTGCTCGATCAGCTGGCTGAGGTCATACAGGTGCGGCGCGACACCGGTGAGCAGCGCGTCGTCGTAGAACGCGCCGTCGGGGACACCCGCGCCGCTGATCAGCGTGGCCGGGAGCTTGGCGTTGACGTCGACCGCCACGTGATTGACCTTGACCTGCGGGTACTTCGCCGTGAACGACGCGATCGCCTTGTCGAACACCTTGTACAGGTCGCCGGTGCGGTCCCAGATGGTGATCTCGCCCGACGGCGGCTTGGTCGCGCTGACGCTCGGCAGCGCTTTGCCGCCGGTGGTGTTGCCCGGAGCACAGGCACCGAGACCGCCGGCCACCAGCGCGGCGCCGGCTCCACGGAACAGGCTGCGGCGCGAAAGAAGATTGGTCATGTTGTGTCCCTCATGACATTCGCTGAGCTTGCAACGTTGCAAGTGATGCTGGAGACGCTAGGCTTGCAACGTTGCAAGTGTCAAGACCCCGTCATCCACGGAACGAGGTGCAGGGTGGCCGCCACACTCCGCCAGGTCGCCGAGCGGGCCGGCGTCTCGGTCCGCACGGTGTCGAACGTCGTCAACGACTTCCCGCAGGTCGCGCCGGAGACGAGGGCCCGCGTCCAGCAGGCGCTCGACGAGCTCGGCTATCAGCCGAACGCGGTCGCCCGCACGCTCCGGAACGGCCGATCGGGCCTGATCGCGTTGGTCCTGCCCGAGCTCGACGTACCGTACTTCGCCGAGCTCACCCGGGCGGTCATCGAGCAGGCGGCCGAGGCCGGCTACACGGTCGTGGTCGACCAGACCGACGGTGATCCGGTCCGTGAGCGCGAACTGGTGATGCGCGGCAACCGGGCGGCGATGTTCGACGGACTGATCTTCAACCCGCTCGCACTCGGCGGCGCCGACCTGCGCAACCGGCCGTCGTCGACGCCGGTGGTACTGCTCGGTGAGCGCGTCGTCGAGGGCGGGCTCGACCACATCATGATCGACAACGTCGGCGCCGCCGAGCTCGCGACCCGGCATCTGCTCGGGCTCGGCCGGCAACGGATCGCGGCGATCGGCGACCAGTTCGACGAGACCCGGCAGACCGGTCAGCTCCGGACCCAGGGGTACCACGCGGCGCTGCAGGCGGCCGGGCGCGAGGTGGTTCCGGAGCTCGTCCGGCCGACCGAGTTCTTCCACCGCGCCGACGGCGCCGCCGCGATGGCCGACCTGCTCGCCCTCCCCCAGCCACCCGACGCCGTCTTCTGCTACAACGATCTCCTCGCGCTCGGCGCCCTCCGCACCATCCTCAGCCGCGGCCTCCGCGTCCCCGACGACATCGCGCTGGTCGGCTTCGACGACATCGAGGACGGTCGCTACAGCACCCCGAGCCTCACCACGGTCAGCCCCGACAAGACCCAGATCGCGAAGAACGCCGTACGCCTCCTCCTCAACCGCCTCGACGGCGACCAGTCGGCCCCGACCAGGCTCTCCGCCGACTACACCCTCGAAATCCGCGAGAGCACCACGGGATAACGGCTGAGTGGGTCCCGCACGACTCCACTACGCTGGTGCATTCGCGGACCGGAAGGCGATGCGGATGCTCCAGCCCGGAGACCTCCGCAGCGTCATCGCCGTCAGCAACTCGCGCCAGGACCGACGGGTGCTCGGATCGATTCTGTACAACCGCGCCGCGAACCTCGAGTGGCTGCGGAACACCGACGCCGCCTACTACGCCGCCTCCGCCGCGGCCGAGGCATACCACTCGGTCGATCCGACCTGGGGATCACCGAAGCTGATCACGCTGGCCCTGGCGGGCGAGCGGATCCCACCGGCCGAGTCCGGCGGCTTGTACCGGATCCTCCGAATCACCGACGAGGCCGAACGCAACCGACAGCTCTTCGCCATCTCCGAGCCGCACAGGATCGGCTGGGACGAGATCCAGGAGGTGATCGCACAGGCCGCGGACGCCAGAGTGCGCAGCCGCCGACTCGGGGCACTCACCGGCCTCGAGGACCTCGAACACGCGAACCTCGACCACCCCGCCGAGACGTACCGGCAGCTCATCATCCGAGGCGACCGCTACACGACGACCGACCTCAACCGCATCGAAACCCAGATCACCGAAACCCGCCGCCTACTCACCGGCAGCTAACTTCACGTGCACACGCCCGCGGGCGGTCAAGGTGCAGCCTCACCTACCAGAGAAGCAGCTTGTCCGTCGAAACGGGCGAGCCGCTCGGCGTCCGTGCCGGCGACCGCGCTCCGGATGCTCAATGCACTAACGCGGCTGATGGTGGGCACGTCAGCGCTCGCGGGCACCGAAACGGACGGGCGTGCAGCCCTTTGATCACCTCAGAAAGATGCTGGACGCAGCAGGCGGGTGAGGAACTCCTCGACGGCGGCCTCGGCGGTGGCCTGAGCTGCGGACACGTCCTCGGCCAGGGCGATGACCAGCGCGAGTTCGTTGCCGGCAGCAAGCAAGATGTGGGCGAAAACGGACGCACAAGCTCGTCATCCCTGCCCATGACAACGAGCCGCACCTCCGGACACACGGCGGCTACGAGTGGCTCTACGTACTCCGTGGTCGGCTCCGCGTCCGGCTCGGCGACCGCGACTTCCTCATGGGAGCAGGCGAGGCCGCGGAGTTCGACTGCCAGATCCCACACTGGTTCGGCGCCGCCGGGCGAGGCGGAACCGAACTGCTCAGCCTGTTCGGAAAGCAGGGCGAACGCATCCACTTCCGCACCCAGCGGTAACGCTCAGAGCATCACGGACCTGCTCGCTACGTACTCATGCCGCCAGCCAAGCGCCGATGACCACGCTGGTGCAGCCGACGGTCAGGCGACCGCCTTCGGCGTCGATCGCCTGGCCCACCGCCTGTTGGATCTCGCGGACGCCCTTTGCACCGAGCGCACGCACAACACCCCAGCTCGCGACATGCTCGAGCCACAGGTCGCGCGTGTAGACCTGTTCACCGTCGAACGTCCAGTACTCAGGTTCACCGAACCTTTCCGACCGGCGGATCCCGTCCGCCGCCTGGTCGAGAATCCTCCGGTAGCCTTCGACGCCCTGCTGATCCACGCAGAGGACCACCGGCGAGTCCGGAGCAACCCGGTAGAAGGCGGTCACGAAGGCCTCCTGGACAGGCCGCGGCACCGTAGTCGCGTGCCAGAACGGTGCGAGCAGACCACCCGGCCGCAGCATGTCCGCGGCCTTCCGGGCGCCCTCGACCTGGCCGACCCAATGCCAGGAGGTGCCGGCAACCACAGCGTCCCAGGACCGCCCGGCCGGGTCCCACTCCTCGAACGTCGAGACCTCGACGTTCACCCCGCTGCTCGTTGCGTACGCCGCCATCCGCGCATCCGGCTCCACGCCGAGCACCACGCAGCCCGCGTCGCGGAACTGCCGTGCCTCGGTACCGGTCGCGCAACCCACGTCGAGGACCCGCGGACCGGCGGCGGCGATCCTCTTGATCAACGCTTCCGGGTACGACGGACGGGCACGATCGTAGCGTTCGAGGTCTTGTACTTCAGCCACCGTTAAACCCTATCGGCGAGCTGCACCCGAAGAACCAGCAACAGACCGGAGGCGATGGGGACGAGGGCTTCGATCGATCCCGCGTCCGCGGCGACCAGGGTGCGGAACTCGCGAACCTCGTCCGCGTGGGATACGACGTTGTCGACCATCAGCATGCCACCGGCGCGCAGGCTGCGGAGCAGATCCAGCCAGTAGCCTGGATACGCGGGACAGCCATCAGCTCAGCCGTGTCGGGGTCGTGTGCAACTCGTTCACGAGCTCTGCCAACTCGTCATTCGTTGCCGCTCCTCACCTTGCCAACTGTCGCCGGCAGGAGAATGCGACTCATGCCCGGCCGAGCGCGAGGATCGCGGCCTGCTCGGCGTGGATCTGCATCGAGTCCAGCAGCGGCACCGGCGAATCCGCTGCGCCGATCAGCAGTTCGATCTCGGTGCAGGCCAGGACCACCGCCTCGGCCCCTTGCTCGACCAGCTGAGCGATGATCTCGGCGTACGCCGTCCGCGACGACTCCAGCGCCTTGCCCTGCGTGAGCTCCTCGAAGATGACGCGGTCCACGAGTTCCCGGCCGTCCGCGTCCGGAACCACGACATCCACACCGGCCGAGCGCAAATGTCCGGCGTAGAACTCTTCCTCCATGATCCACCGGGCTCCGAGCAGGCCAACCTTCTCGAAGCCGCGCGCCCGCTGAGCGACGGCGTCGGCGATGTGCAGCAGCGGTACGTCGATCTCAGCGTCAACCGCCTCAGCGTTCTTGTGCATCAGGTTCGAGCAGATCAGGATCAGGTCTGCGCCACCGGCCTGACAGCGCCGGCCGGCTTCGGCGAGCAGCCTGCCGGCAGCGGGCCAGTCCTCACGTTGCTGATACTCACGGACCTCGGCGAAGTCGAGCGACTGCAGCACGATCTTCGCCGAGGCATGGCCACCTAGCCGGCCTTGGATCTCCTCGTTGATCACTCGGTAGTACTCCAGCGTGGAGTACCAGCTCAGTCCGCCGATGAGTCCGATCGTCAACATGATCCCATCATCGGTCCACGACCGGCCCGAAGGAACAGCCGTTGTTCCTGGGGGATCTCAAAGCAACACTTATGACCGGCGCCGGTCACAAGATCGGCTCATGCTCCCAGATCGGGCGCCACTGTTGCCTTACGCAACTGCTGCCGAGAGTCACGACGCCAGCCATCGCCCGAACAGCCGGTGCAGCGAAGTGTCAGCGCCGGATCGCCTCGGCGAGGAACGTGTCGAAGTCCGAGAAGTACTTGTGCAGCTCACCCTTGGCGACGCCGCCCTCAGCGGTCACACCCGGCTGGTGAGAGCTGCGGCCCCGGTCGCAGCGCCTCAATGTTTCCGCTTCAACGCGACGTTGCCCGATGGCGGACGCTTCCGTCGATGACGGTCGCGGTTACCTGGCCGGCGCCCTCGTAAACCACCTGGCGAGGCTCGTTGACCGCGACGACGGCGAAGTCGGCGGACCAGCCGGAAGCGAGCGCGCCAACAGGGTTCGCGGTCTGATCGAGTCCCATCGCCTTCGAGCCGCCGAGTGTGGCCGCTTCGAGGAGTCGGTTGTCGAGGTCGCTCTCCCGGTAGCCCTGACGGGCAGCGATCGCGGCCAGTTCGGCCAGGTCCGCCAGCAGGTCGAGGGACGGCGTGGAGGCCAGCGAGTCGGTCCCGACCGCGACCAGGTTGCCTTCGCGCAGGTAGTCGGCGACGGGCGCCTCGTCGAGGCTGATCGTCGCGTTGGACCGCGGGCACAACGCCACCGCGGTCCGGCGGCGGCGGAGAACGGCACGATCGTCGGCATCGGTATAGATGCCGTGCGCGATATGACAGTCCGGCCCCAGCCGCACGAGCCGATCGAGGTAGTCCACCGGGCGCAACCCGCTGCCCTGCCGACGCTGCAGCGCGAAGTCGTCGATCCCCCACTGCCGGAGCGCCTGGTCGTGTGGGCCCGACCCGGATCCGATGAATTCCACTTCGGACAGCGATTCCGCGACGTGGACGTGCCGGCGCAGCCCGAACTCGTGACCGATGTCGGTGAGTTCCACGAGCACGTCCTCGTCCAGGGTGTGCGGCGCGTGCGGTGACAGGCCGATCGGGAGATCCTGGTGTTCTTTGATCATCTTCTCGGCGTGGGTGCGTGCGCTCTCGGGCGAGCGAGCGTTCGCCCAGGACAGGAACTCCCAGTACGCGATTCCCTTGACGCCGATGTTGCGCAGCACCGGCAGTGCTTCGGGGTTCGTCACTACGTCGGCGATTGCTGTCGTTCCCGTTGCGATCGCCTGCCGTGCTCCCTCCAGTGCAGCGGCGTACCAGTCATGACCGGGCTCAGCGAAAGCTGCCTGGAAGTGCGTGACCCACTCCGGGAAGTCGGCATAGCGACGGCTTCCGACAGCCGCCATGTGGGAGTACTGCAAGTGCGTGTGCGCATTGACGAGACCGGGGATGATGACCCCGTCCCAGTGCTGCTCGTGATCGTGGTCGAGCTTGCGGAGATCGGCCCTCCGGCCCACGGCCGTGATCACGCCGTCGGCCTCCAGCAGAGCTCCGTTCGGGATGGGGTCACCGACGACCGGAACAAGCCAGTCAGCCGAGTGCAGGTCAGCCATTGTCTATCGGTCCTCACTTGTCATCAGTTCGGTGAGTCGGTTGATCCGGTCCGGGGTCAGGCCCATGACATCGGCCAGGAACTCGTCGAAGGAGCCGTGTACCTGGTCGATGGTCGTCCACAACCTGCGGAGGAACTCGGGGCGCAGCCGGACGGCGTCGTAGATGTGCTCGGGGCTCTCCCCAAGCTCTGCGGCCACCTTCTGGACGGTCCGGTTGGACGCCGGCTGGACGTAGACGTTGGAGAAGGTGAACTGGCGGAAGGCCGTGCTGTCCGGCCTGTCGGCCTCCGGCTGGAGGAGGCCGTTGGACGCCAGATAGTTCGCTTCGATCACTTCACCGGACACCCCGAGAGCGCGCAACAGAATGGCGATCGCTATGCCGGTGCGATCCCGGCCGCCGGTGCAGTGCACAAGGACCGCGCCATCGCGGCCCGGGTCGAGCAACTGGTCGAACACCGCCTTGTACGCCGCCAGCTTCCGTACGAACTTGGGGTCGTCGTAGCTGTTGACCAAGCTGTACATCCGATAGAACGGACCGTACGCGTCCACCTTGTCGCGGTCACGCATCAGCGCCGAGAACCCGTCGCGCTCCAGCATCGTGTCGATCTTCGCGAAGTCCAGGTCGTCCTGGTCGATGGGCGCACTGATCGCCGTCGCCCCCGCGGGCAGCCGGTCGGGGGCCTTCGCCTGCTCCGCCGGGCCCCGAAGGTCGATGACCGTCCGGACGCCGAGGCGTTCCAGGGTGGCACGGTCGTCGTCGGTCAGATTCGACAATGCAGAGCTGCGGTACAGGACCCCAGTGTTCAAGCGGCGTCCATCGGAGGTACGCAGGCCGGCGACAGCTCGAACGTTCAGGGCGCCTTCCAGCTGAATCACCGCACCTGTCCCCAGGGCGGTCGGCGACTGACGGCCGGCGTTTTCGATCTGATGCTCGACACGTCGCACCAGCTCCGCGCGCCGCTGCGGCCACTCGTCGGCCACGATCGAGAAGATCGCCGAATCCCTCAGCTTGCCCGCCTCACCCGGTGCCCAGGACCGGGACCAGCTGCGCAACACCCCTTCGAACGTGGCGCCCACGCTGTGAATGGCTGCCCGGGACCGCTCGTTGCGCGCATCGGTCTTCAGATCGACCCGTGCGACCTCGAAAACCGTGAAGGCGTGATCGATGAGGAGCAGCTTCGCCTCGGCGTTGATACCGCGCCCCTGAGCCGACGCCGCCAACCACGAGAAGCCGATCTCGATCGCCATCAGACCGCTTCCGTCCGGCCGGCGCCGCGGATCCCAGTACGCGGTGTGCCCGACCGCACGTCCGACCGCCTTGTCGATGATCGCGTACGGCGCCATCCGGCCGGCCGCCGCACGCTCCAGCTGATCGTGAATGTAGGTGCCGACCTCAGTGGCCGTCGGAACCCAGGTGAAGTCGTACGAGCCACGGTCCTCCTCGCCGGCCAGCGCGAGATCGGCGGCGTGCCGCTGGGTCAGCGGCTCGAGCCGCACGACCCGTCCGTCCAGCACCGGCCCTGTGAGCGCAGTGGTTTCCGCACCCGACATATGACAGCTCTCCTTCCACCCGTACGAGTGGGCGAACGCCCACGATAAGTGGGCGCCTGCCCATTCATCAATCGACTATGAATGCACGGCCGGTTCGACTTTGCGGCTTCAGGTCGACATGAAGTCAAGTCGGATCACGGCTAGCTGATCGGCTGATCGATTCTGATCAGCTCGGTCCGTGCGACGACGCCGTCGGACGGCCGCCAAGGCTGTCCGGCGCGGATCTGCCATGCGGCCATCTGATCGTTCTGTCCGTCGTGCGGCCACAGAAGTGCACACAAGAGCAGCGATTCGGAGTGATCGGACGGCAGCTCGAACTCGAGGAAGGCGCACCCGGCCTCCACTCCGACCTCGGCCCGCCACTCGCCCGATCGTCGACATACGTCGATCCTGACGGCAGTGCGACCCAAAGAGAATCCCTGTTGTCCCTGGAGATCCACAAAGTTTCGCTTATGGCTGCGTGATCGCGGCGGTGCGCGGGGTCGGCGGCTGTCAGCGTTTGACTTCAGGTCAGCATCAAGTCGCAGCATCGGGACATGTCGAACAGAGCCAACCTGCCGATCGCCCACATGATCCGCGACCGCGGTCGCGGACTACCGGACGCTGCTCGAACAGTCGTGACAGGAGACCCGTTGTTCTGCCGTCAGGAGATGACGCCCAGCAACGGAACGATTTGCGGCGACTGTGTCGTCGGCACACTGTGAACACCATCACTCGGTCTCGCCGGCTCGCGGCCTTGCGGGACTTCCCGGACTTCCGGCAGCTCTGGGGCGCTCATCTGATCTCGGCCCTCGGCACCGGTGTGACCACGCTCGCAATCCCTTTGCTCGCGGCGGTTTTGCTGCATGCCTCCCCGGTTGAGATCGGTGTGCTGACCGCGCTCAACGCAGTGCCGCACGTACTGTTCAGCCTGGTGGCGGGTGCTCTGATCGACCGCTCGCCACAGCGGGCAGTCCTCGTCGTCACCGATTTCGGCCGGGCGTGCTGTCTGGGCGCCGTCCCGGTCCTCGGCCTGCTCCACCTGTTGTCGATGCAGGTCCTGTACGGCGTGGTCGTGCTGGTGCAGACCCAGACGGTGGTGAACGACCTGGCCTCGGCGTCCCTGGTGCCGAAGGTTCTCCCGACAGAAATGCTTGCGGCAAGCAACAGTGCACTCTCGGTCAACAGCTCGGTGGCCGGCATCGCGGGCAACGGTCTGGGCGGCGGGCTGGTCCAGCTCGCCGGCGCGTCGCTGGCTGTCGCGGTGGACGCGGTCTCCTACGCGGTTTCGGGTACTTTGCTGCTGTTCCTGCGTTCGCCGTCGCTCCGGACAGCGAGAGTTCGCGGAAGACGTGGCATCGTCGGCGACATCAAGAGCGGTTTGGCCTACGTACGCCAGGACAGGGTGCTGGTGGCCCTCTGCCTGACATCGGGAATCGGCGCTCTTGCGGTGGCGATTCGAGATGCGTCACTGGTGCTGGCCCTGGTGCGGGACCTCCACTTCTCACCCGCTCTTGTCGGCCTGCTCGCGATGCTCGCGGGTCTCGGCGGGGTGATCGGCGGCCTGTTGGCGAGCCGGGTGGCGAAGCGCCTCGGATTCGGCAGATCGGTGCTGTGGGCAATCGTCGTGAGCGCACCGGCGATCGGGCTGCTGACCTCGCCGTTCGGCGTCGCTGCCCCTCTCGTGGTTGGCCTCGGGCAGTTCATCGCCGGGGCATCCGGCGCGGTGTACACGATCGGCCAGCTCACGATGCGTCAGCTGGTCACTCCGCCGGACATGCTCGGGCGCGTCAACGCCGTACGGCGGTTCCTGGTGTACGCGATGCTGCCGGTCGGCGGACTGGTTGGTGGGTTCGGTGGGGTCCACGTGGAGAGCCGGGCGATGCTTGGCGTTGCGGCCGTCGTCATGCTGGCGTCGGTGCTCCCGCTGCTAGCGGCCGATGTGCGGCCAGGAGTTCGGCCATGAATGCTGCGCTGGCCGGCACGAGATCGGCGCCGTCGCGATAGACGATGCTGGTGCTCCGGCGGCCGAACGCCTCGCTACGGCGTACGACGACGTCCGGGTGCCGGAAGGCGGTGAGGGCAGCCTCCGGGAGCAGCGTGACGCCCAGGCCTGCGGCAACCAGGTTCTGCCGTACGACGTAGTCGTCGGTCGAGTGTCGTTCGATGGGCTCGAAACCTGCCTGGTGGCACAAGTCGACGAGGTGGGCCCGGCAGCGGACGCAACCGACGATCCACGGTTCGCCGGCCAGATCGGCGACTGTCAAGCGTCCTCTGGCGTAGCGGCTCCGGCGCGGCACGATCAGGCGTACCGGTTCGGTTCCGACGGGCCGGCTACGGAGCACCAGCCCAAGGTCCGCCTGTGGCTCGTAGCCGAAGACCAGCGCCAGATCGACGTCGCCCCGTTCGAGAAGCGCCAGCGCCTCCGGCGGCTCAGCGTCCACGAGCTTGACGTCAACCTCCGGATAGCGCCGCTGCAGCCCTGCCATCGCCCTCGGAACGAGCGTCGCAAGCGCGGACGGGTACGCCGCCAGCCGGACGTTCCCCCTGCGCACCTGCGCCACCGCGGCCAGCTCCTCGTCGGCCATGTGCAACTGCCCGGCAACCACCTCCGCGCGTGCCAGCAGGAGTCGGCCCGCCTCGGTCAGGCTGACGCCGCGCGGTCCGCGCAGCAACAACGGCGTACCGACTTCGCGTTCCAGAGCGCCCAGATGCTGGCTGACCGCGGGCTGGGTCCAGCCCAGCTCCCGCGCGGCCGCGCTGATCGAACCGACCCGAGCCACCGAACGAAAGATCATCACCCGCCGGACATCCACAGCCATAAGTCTCGCTTCGAGATCCTGCAGGAACAAGCGGGATTCCTTCTGACCCACCACGACCTGAGGATCGACCCATGAACACCGTCGGCACGAGCTCCTTCCAGATCGTCCGCGTCCCGTACGACCACCGCGACGCCCAAATGCTCATCGAGAAGCTCCAGGCTGTCTACGTCGAGCGGTACGGCGGAAGGGACGATGACGAACTCGCGCCCGAGATGTTCGAACCGCCGGCCGGATCGTTCTTCGTCGGCTATGCCGGCGACGTACCCGCAGCGTCGGGTGCCTGGCGGCGAACCGACGGGTCGAAGGCAGAACTCAAGCGCTTGTACGTCGTCCCGGAGTGGAACCGCCGCGGACTCGCCCGGCGGATGCTCGCCCGGCTCGAAGGCTCAGCCCTCGACGCAGGCTGCGATCAGGTCATCCTCAGCACGGGGCCGCGGCAGCCCGAGGCAATCGCCCTCTACCGGTCGGCCGGCTATACCGACGTCGGACCGTTCGGCTACTACGGCGACCACGCAACCGAGCTCGTCACCTTCCTCGGCAAGAATCTCAACTGACCGCACCGAGTGGCAGGTCCGGCGACGAACCCGGCATGGTTCGCCACGGCGAGCAGTGTGATCTCTCAGAGAGCCGGTGAGGGTGTTGTGGTTCAGGACATCGGCGACAGGTGTCTCACGACATAGGCGACACGTGTCTCGGGTGATCGGCGACAGGCGTGGTGGGCTGGATGCTC
>NZ_JBFBBI010000009.1:0-295777 GCF_040682535.1 Kribbella sp. NPDC051137 | reverse complement strand
GCTGATGGTTCGGGACTGTCGCGACGCGCTGAGACACCTCCGTGCCTACTCATAACCCAGAGGTCGCAGGTTCAAATCCTGCCCCCGCTACGGAACGAAGGCCCGGACCTGATGGTCCGGGCCTTCGGTTTTATCCGGGGTTGCCGGTCAGGCGGAGGCCGAGGATGAAGGGGAGGCCGTTCGGGGTGCCCACTCCGGTCACGGTGTCATAACCCTTCACGGTGACCTGATCGGTTTCCGCGCGGTCGTGGGAGTCGAAGACGTCGAGGGACGCGCTGTCCGTGCCGTCGGCCGGGGTGAAGGCGGCGCGGTTCTGCTGGGGTGTTGTCGCGGGCAGCGGCAGGACGTCGCGGAACGCCGGGGTGCCGTGCAGCCGGTAGATGAGCGGGTTGATGAAGCCGAACGCATGGCGGCCCTGCTGCGCGTCGGCGACGAGACCTGCGACCAACGGTGCGGACAGGCTGGTCCCTGCGTTGACCTGCGTCACGTAGCGCTTGCTGTCCGAGTCCGTGTAGCCCGTCAGCATGCCAGTGTCGATGTCGCCGACTGCGGAGATGTCCGGCACCGTTCGGTTCACCACGGTCCGCCCGCCGATCCGGACGTGCGACATCGATGCCGGTACGACGCCCTTCTGGTACGCCGGTTGCGCCCACACCAGGCTGGTCCCACCTCCGCCCGACGTCAGCCCCACGCCACTCCACTTGCCGCTGTCCGGGATCGCCGTCTCGTTCGACCAACCCGTCTCGAACACACGCTTCGCCCGCGCGTCGAGGCCCAGCGTCGTACCGCCGACCGCTGTCACGAACGGATCCGATGCGGTGGTGGTCAGCCCGGTCGTGTCGCCGGACGAGAAGTACAGCCCGACGCCTTCGGCGGCTGCGCGAACAGCGAGGGCGTGCACGGTCTTCGGCGGTACGTCGCCGATCGGGATCTGCCAGGAATTCGACACGATCGAGGCGCTCGGGCGGTGGCCGTCGCCCTGCAGGACGGCGGCGACCGCGTTGAGCAGGGCCTGGTCCTCGTCGCAGCCGCCTCCGACAACCATCAGCTGCTTGGCGTCCGGCGCCATCGCGTAGACGGCCTCGGAGTCCATCTCCGCTTCGTCGTTGTACGGCGCGGCACTCCGCGACGCCTGACCGCAGCTACCGCCGAGGTGGATCTCCTTGTACTGGTCGGCCTTCGGCGCCGGCAGGTGGTTCCGGCGCGCGTACTCGCGGAGCGTCTGGAGCATCTCTGTCGGCGCGAGGCTTTCGGTCAGTGCCACGGTCTGTCCCTTGCCCGTGAAGGCCCGACTCGCGCCGTACGCCGTACGCAATTGACCGGCGGAATACCCGCAGATCGGCAGCGACGCCTTGGTGAGACCGCGGTACGCCGGCTTGACCGTCTGCACGTGCTGACCCCAGTACTGCGAGCAGGTCGGCTTCGCGGCTCGTGCCGTGCGAGCCGACGCGGAGCTCGTACCGCCCGGCCCGGTCATGCCGAGCGCCATCGCCGGCAGCGACTGCACCGTCGCCGACGGGCCGGAAGCTGAGACGTACGAGCGGTCGCTGCTGACCTTCACATCTGTCAGGCCGCGCGCCTTCAGCTGGTCAACAACCGTCGCAGCTTCGGCTGCCGACGGACCGAACCGGGCCGTGTACTCGTCAGGGCTCAGATAGTGGTGGTACAGGGAACTGCCCGGTGTGGAGACGGCGGCCGCGAACCGCTCGGCACCGGCCAGGTCCGGCGTCAGCCACACCTGGATCGTCTGCTGTGGGCTCGTCTCCACCGCTGCCCCGCCGGCCACCAGCGCCGCGCAGCCCACCATCGCACCAACAGTCCTGAGCACGACCACTCCCCGTTTCGGTCAGTAACAGTTCCGTCACTCTACGCTTCTGAAAAGGAGTGACTGGTTCTACTGACGCCGGAGCCGGCCGGTTTGATTGATCAGACGGCGAGTTCGCCGAGCTCCGACCAGTCGTCCTGCGGCACCTTGAAGTTGACGATGCGCGGGGTCTCGACGAGGTAGGGCGGGAGGTGCTGCTGGGCCGCCTTGAAGTGGTCGGAGGTGACGTGCCGCGTCGCGGCCTCGTCGTCGGCGAAGGCCTCGACCAGCACGTACTCGTCGGCGTCGTCGAGCGAGCGTGACCAGTCGAACCACAGGCAGCCCGGCTCCGCGCGGGTCGCGGCGGTGAAGTCGGCGGTGATCGACGGCCAGTCCTCGGCGTGCTCGGGCTTCACCCGGAACTTCGCGGTAATGAAGATCATGAGGATCAACCTAGCGGGCCCGCGCGACAAGCAGCGTCGCAATCTGAGATCAGCGCAGCACGAACCCGGTGCCGAGCGGGTCGCGCGGGTCGAGCGTGAACGTCGCGCTGCCGGTGCGGTACGCGCTCCCGACGACCTCCGTGATCACGCCCTCGGGTGCCTCCGAGACGACCCGGCCGCGGAACGACGTACCGACGATCGAGTCGTGGCGGAGCGTCTGCCCGGGCTCGAGCCGGCCCTCGTCGTGCAGCAGGGCCAGGCGAGCCGACGTACCGGAGCCGCACGGCGAACGATCCGCCTCGCCGTCGGCGAAGACCGCGAGGTTGCGCTGGTACGGGCCGTGCGCCCACGAGCCGAGGTCGTCGTACAGGATCGTGCCGTAGAGGCCGCTCAGCCGCGGGTCGGTCGGGTGGACGGCGACCGGGTCGAGTGCCCACTTGATCTCGCGGCCGATCGCGATCAGGTCCGCGTACGACGCCGGTGTCACCGAGAGGCCGACCGACGAGGCGAGGACCGACGCGTAGAACGCCCCGCCGTAGCTGATGTCCGCCGTCACCTCTCCACGCGACGTCGTGAGCTGGATCCCGCGCCGGAGCACGTACGAGGGAACGTTGCGGAAGGCAACACCATCGGGCCCGACGTGCGCGGTGACGCGACCGGACGGTACGTCGATGACGACATCGCCGGCGGGGACCAGGCCGGTGTCCACGGCCCAGGTCGCGAGTGCGATCGTGCCGTGCCCGCAGGCGGTCGAGTACCCGTCCTTGTGCCAGAACACCACGCCGAAGTCGGCGCCGTCGTCGTCGCCCGGTACGACGAAGCCGCCGTACATGTCGGCGTGACCGCGCGGTTCGTTCACCAGCAACTGCCGGACCGCGTCGATCGCCTCTGACGACTGCGCGGCGACCCGACGGTCCGCGACCGTCGCCCCCGGGATCTCCACCGAGGTCACGATCCGGAACGGCTCCCCGGCCGTGTGGTAATCCACAACGCTGACATCGTCCACGGGCTCACCCTAGACAAGCGAAACCGCCGCGTCCCCGGGCAGGGGACGGCGGCGGTTCGAGCGGCCTGAGGGATTGGGTCAGGCGGCTTGCGGTACCCGGTTCCGGGCGGCCCAGACGGCTCGGCGCAGTTTGGCCTTGTCGGGGTACCCGGCCTCGCGGCCGATCAGGTAGACGTCGTGGCTGCGCATGTTCACCATGCCGGCCACGTACCAGACCGGGCTGCCCTCGGCGAGCATCGTGATGATCATGTTCCGGGTGTCGGTGGTGGTGTTCATTCTGACCCTCTCCTTTGGTCGCTCTCACTGATACGTCGAACCAGGAGGGGAGGAATCGACACCGGCGTGGAAAGAAAGTGGGAAGAAAACAGAGCGCCCCGATCGGTGATCGGGGCGCTTGTCCGTGTGGGTCCCGGGGGGAGTGGGACCTCCACACGTTGGGGGGGACTTTGACGTTAACCCGGCCAAGGGGTCACACCCCGCGTATTCGTCCTGTGTCGAAAAGTTATCTTCCGGTTCGCCGACGACGAGTGTGGTCGGAGAACAGGAACAGACCACAACTCCGGGCTACCCGGACGGTGTCGTGGCCTTTATCGAACGGGTTGGATGATCGCGTCGGCGGCCTGTGCGGTCGCCGCGATCAGCTGTGCGTTGCGTTCGTCGGAGCCGTAGGTCCGCTCGTGGGCTTCCTCGGGTGATCTGCCGTACGCCCGGTGTCGTGCCTCGAGACGTTCGTGGCGCAGGTCCTCCGGTACGTCGACGTACCAGCACTGGTCGAGCAGCGTGCGGATCGTCGACCAAGGAGACTCGTCGAGGAGCAGATAGTTGCCCTCGGTCAGGACGAGTGTGACGTCTGGGGCGACGCCGATGCTCGCGGCGATCGAGTCCTCGATGCCGCGGTCGAAACGCGGTGCCCAGATCTGCTCGTCGGGCGACGCTTTCAGCCGCCGGAGCAGTGCGACGAAACCGAGGCCGTCGAACGTGTGCGGCGCGCCCTTCACGTCGGCGAGGCCCAGCTTCTCGAGCACCGACTGCGCCAGGTGGAACCCGTCCATCGGGACGAGCGCTACCCGGTGCCCGTCGGCGCTCAGCTTCGCGGCGAGTTGCTCGGCGTACGTCGACTTGCCGGCCGCTGGCGCCCCCGTGATCCCGAGCAGCTGCCGCCGTCCGTGCGTCGCCAGCTCGACGGCACGTTCGTAGGCAGCGGCGGCCTCGAGGGTCTGCACGTGAGGGATCCTAGGCCAGGTACCCGTCCGGGCGGATGAGGATCTCGTCGCCCGGCTGGGCGTGGTAGATCGCGAAGGCCTCCGGGGACGTGATGTCGACGGTGTGCGGATGCGCGGCCGGCGTGGTGGGGGAGAAGCGCAGCAGGGTCTCGTGCGGGCCCCGGAGCAGCTCGAACAGGCGGATCTTGTTGCCCTCGGCATCGGTCACCGGAGCGTCCGGCGCCCGGTCACCTGGTGCGAGTGGCCGGTGGTCGGCCGGATCGCGGTACGAGATGTCCAGCTGGCGGGTGTTCTCGCCGCGGTCCAGCGCCGACTCGTCGCCGTCGACGTGCTTCTGCATCAGCTCCTCGCTGATCCCGAGGACGCGCTTGGCGTTGGTGCGGCGCTCGGTCTCGTATGTCGCCAGCACCTCCTCGCGTCCGTCGGCCAGCTTCCAGGCCAGGTTGTACGCGTCCTGGACGCCGGTGTTGAGGCCCTGGCCGCCCGTCGGCGGGTGTACGTGGGCGGCGTCGCCGGCGATGAAGACCCGCCCGACGCGGAACTTCGCCGCGAGCCGCACGTTCGGGCGCCAGACGGTCGACCAGGTCAGGTCGCGGAGCTTCGCCGTACCGGGGCCGGCGTACTTGTCCACAAGCGCCTGCAGCCCCTCCAGGGACGTGTCGCCTTCGATCGGCGTGCCGAACTGGAACTGGTCGCCGCCCGCCAGCGGGGTCATCACGATGCCCTCCATCGGGTTGTCCTGCGACCCGAACCAGTACCCGTACTCGTGGTCGAGCCCGTCGGCCGCGACGTCGCCGAGCAGCATCCGGATCGACTCGTCGGTGGTCCCCTCGAACGGGATCCCGAGGTGCTTGCGGACGAAGCTCCGCCCGCCGTCGGCGCCGACCAGGTAGTCGACCCGCAGCGATTCGCCGGTGGAGAGCTCGGCGGTCACGGCGTCCGCGCTCTGGGTGAACCCGGTGATCGCGGTGCCGAGCTCGACGCTCACGCCGTACTCGGCGAGCTTGTCGCGGAGGATCCGCTCGGTGCGGGACTGGCCGATCATCCAGCCGTTCGGGTACGGGACGTCCGAGGTCGGCTCGACCGGGTCGGCCATCCGGCGCTCGCCGGCGAACCTGCCGCCCACGTGGATCTTCAGCACTGGTACGGCGCGGCCCTGGGCGAAGACCTCGTGCAGGACGCCCAGGTCCTCGAACACCTCGAGCGTCCGCGGTTGCAGGCCGTCGCCGCGGGAGCCTTCGAAGTACTCGGTCGCCTTGTCGATGACGCGGACCGCGATGCCGCGCCTGGCCAGCTCGATGCCGAGGGTGAGTCCGGTCGGTCCGGCGCCCGCGATCAGGATGTTCATCTCGTCCCCTTGGGTGAATTGTGATTCACTGAATTCAGATTCAGTGTGTGCAGGACTAGGGTTCGTTGTCAAGGAGGTACTCGTGACGGACACGGTGAGCCGCCGGCAGCGGGCGGCCGGGACCGAGGCGGCGCTCAAGCAGGCCGCGCGCGACGTCTTCGCCGAGCGCGGCTACCTGAACACGAAGATCACCGACGTCACCGCGGCGGCCGGGCGCGCGACGGGGTCGTTCTACAACCACTTCGCGAGCAAGGAAGAGCTGCTGGAGGCGCTGCTCCGCGACATGCTCGCGGAGGTGGACGAGGCGGTCCTCGACGACTCCGGGCACGATCCCGACTTCAGCAAGCTGTCAGCGATTCGCTGGCACGTCTCGGCGTTCTGGCGGTTCTACAAGGCGCATCTGCCGGAGATGATCGCGGTGAAGCAGGCCGCGATGCTGGACCCGGAGCTGGGACGGCGGCTGCAGCGGATCATGGCCGACGACGACCAGCACATGATCGAGCACTTCGCCCACCTGCCGGATCCGCCGGCCGATCCGCTGGTCGCGATCTCCGCGATGAACGCCCTGATGGAGGGCTTCGCCTATACCTGGCTCGTGGTGAACCCTGCGAACGGGCAGACGATCACGGACGAGGCGGCGATCGACGTGCTCACCGATCTGCTGCACCACGGGCTCGCTGGTTAGGACCTGTCTGGTACTAGTCCTCGGGCGGGGCCTCGGCGCCTTCGCGTTCGTCGCGATCCGCCCACTCGATCAACGTGTCCAGCGAGTACGGATGGTCGTCGATCGTCGCGTGCAGGTCGCCGAGGTCGGCGTACCGCTGGGGGACGGTCGCGATCGTGAAGTCCTTCGGGTTCACGTCGTCGACCTCGTCCCAGCGGATCGGGGTCGACACCGTGCCTTCCGGGTTGCCGCGCACCGAGTACGCGCTGGCGATCGTGTGGTCGCGGGCGTTCTGGTTGTAGTCGACGAAGACCAGCCGCGGGTCGCGGTCCTTACGCCACCACGTGGTCGTCACGTCCTCCGGCGTACGCCGCTCCACCTCACGCGCGAACGCGAGCGCGGCCCGCCGTACGTCGCTGAAACCGTACGCCGGTTCGACGCGGACGTAGATGTGGATCCCGCTGCCGCCCGACGTCTTCGGGTAGCCGACAGCGCCGAGCTCGTCGAGGACCTCGTGCACGGTGTGCGCGACCCGGCGTACCCGATCGAACGGGCAGTCGGGCATCGGGTCCAGGTCGATCCGCCACTCGTCGGGCTTCTCGGTGTCGGCGCGCCGCGAGTTCCAGGGGTGGAACTCGACCGTCGACATCTGCACCGCCCACGCCACGTGGGCGAGTTCGGTGACGCAGAGCTCGTCCGCGGTCCGGTTGTACCGCGGGAACTTCACGCGGACGGTCTCCATCCACGGCGGCGCCCCGTGCGGGAGCCGCTTCTGGTGCACCTTCTCGCCGGCGACCCCCTCCGGGAACCGGTGCAACATGCACGGCCGCTCCCGGAGCGCGTTCACGATCCCGTCCCCGACCGAGAGGTAGTAGTTGACCAGATCCAGCTTGGTCTCACCCCGCGCAGGGAAGTACACCCGGTCCGGATTGGAGATCCGCACCGTCCGACTACCGACCTCCAGCTCGACCGCCGGAGACTTCCCCTTGGACTCGGCCATGACGCCAACCTAACCGGCGCCGGGGACAAACGGCATCAGGCCAGCCGGGTGAGCCAGTTGCGGGTGTCGGGGGTGCGGCCGTACTGGAGGTCGAGCAGGGTGCTGCGGATCTTGGCGGTGACCGGGCCGACGCCGTGGTCGACGGAGTGGTCGCCGATGGTGAGGTCGCCGTCGGGCCAGGCGAGCCGGCCGATCGGGGTGATCACCGCGGCGGTGCCGGACGCGAAGACCTCGGTGATCTCGCCGGTCCGGACGCCGTCGCGCCATTCGTCGGCGGAGATCCGGCGCTCCTCGACCGGGTGGCCGAGGTCGGCGGCGAGCTCGAGGACCGAGGCACGGGTGACGCCTTCGAGGATCGAGCCGGACAGCTCCGGCGTGGCGATCCGGCCGTCGGCGTACACGAAGAACATGTTCATGCTGCCGATCTCCTCGAGCCACTTGTGCTCGACGGCGTCGACGAACGCGACCTGCTCGCAACCGTTCGCGACCGCCTCGGCCAGGCCTGCCAGGCTGGACGCGTAGTTGCCGCCGCACTTGGCCGCGCCCGTCCCGCCGGGGGTGGCGCGGATCGTGGAGGTGGTCAGCCAGATCGACACCGGCTTGGGGCCTGTGTTGAAGTACGGGCCGGCGGGTGAAGCGATGACGCCGAACAGCACCTCGTGGGACGGCCGGACAGCCAGAGCTGCCTCGGTGGCGATCATGTACGGCCGTAGGTACAGGCTGGTCTCCCCGTCCGCGGCCGACGGCACCCAGGCCTCGTCGACGGTCACCAACGCGCGCAGGGCCGCAATGAACTCCTCTTCCGGCAGGTGAGGCAGTGCAAGCCGCTCAGCGCTCGCACTGAACCGGGCGGCATTCCGGTCCGGGCGGAAGGCCCACACCGACCCGTCCGGGTGCCGATACGCCTTGAGGCCCTCGAAGATCTCCTGCGAGTAGTGGAAGACAGCGGCAGCAGGGCTGAGCGAGAGCGGTGCGTACGCCGTGACCTTCGGGCTGTGCCATCCACGGTCGGCTGACCAGTTGGCGACCACCATGTGGTCAGTGAAGGACTGCCCGAACGCAGGGTCCTTGAGCACGGCAGCCCGAGCCTCCGCGCTGGCCGGGTCGCTCCGCAGCTCGACCGCGTAGTCCCATGCGTCTGTCACTACCTGTTCACCTGTCACTTGCCGCACGCTACCCCTGCCCTCACCTCCACCTCGACCCGCCGCCCACACTCCG
The DNA here is from genome assembly GCF_040682535.1 of Kribbella sp. NPDC051137. Taxonomy (NCBI): domain Bacteria; kingdom Bacillati; phylum Actinomycetota; class Actinomycetes; order Propionibacteriales; family Kribbellaceae; genus Kribbella; species Kribbella sp. NPDC051137. Next base: position 287,071 of record NZ_JBFBBI010000009.1, on the reverse strand, counting down.
GCCACTCCGCGCCAACCACCACGTCAGCTCGGCCGAGCCTGGCTGCGCCTGTACGACGTGCAGCACGCGCTCGGCGGCGTCGTACACCAACGAGTCGTGCCACTCGTCCGGTAGCTCCACCAGCACACGCAGGGCCATCGCCAGGCCGGCTGCGGGCTCTCCCGCAACCGCCAGGCACTCCGCGAGGCACAGGTCGAGCCTGGCGCGGTCGCCGACCCAGAGCTCGGGGCAGAGCTCCCGCGCGCGCTCCAGCAACACACAGCCGGCCACGCCGTACCCAAGGAGAGTGCATACGCGTCCCTCCGCCCAGTGCAGTTGGTACGTCGGTGCGAGCTCGTCGCCGATGCCGATCAGCTCCTGCAACGCGCCGTGTGCGTCCTGACGCCGGCCGAGCTCAGCGAGGACCAACGCGCGCGCTGCCCGCGGCAGGTAGCTCTGACGATCGAGGCCAACCGCTTCGTCCGCCAACTCCAGTAGCTCGGGCAATGCGCGGCGCTCGGACAGCCCGCAGAGTGTCTCCCTGGCGCGCACTGTCCCTCCGTAGCCGACGCTGTCTGCGGCGCTTCGGGCAGCCCACCACCACCGCCGCGCCGTACTGCGGTCGTCCTGCCTTGTCAGCGTCTCCGCGATCAGGGCGCTCAGCTCGACTGCCTCCGTGCCGTCCGCACCGCGCAGCTGAGCCAGCAGGGTTGGCAGCAGCGCGGCCGGAGGCACCGCACGGCAGTCGCTGAACAGCTCGGCGGGAGCGCCGGCGTCGAGTGTGCCGACCAGCCCTCGCCAAGCTGCCTCCAACGAACCTGCCTCCAACGCGTCTGCCTGCTGTCGTGTTCGTGCAGGCCTTTGCGCGAACGTGGCAGTCAGCCGGCCGGCAGTGCCGAGCTGCTCGTCGCAGAGCCGCGCCAGGTCGGCAGAGCCCGGCCGCTGCCCGCGCTCCACCTGCGACAGATAGCTGTGGTCGTACCCGACCTGTGCTGCCAGTTGCCGCAGGCTCAGCCCGGCCGTCTGCCTGCACTGCCGCAGTAGGGAACCGAAAGTCACAGGACCACCCCGTTCGTGCTTCGAGCTCATGTGGTGCGTGCCGGCAAAGCTACAAGCCCTCGCCGACAAAACCGTTCAAAACAAGGGCATGGGGGCTGTGGGCTGTTCCCACAGCCCACAGCAAACACCTGTTGTCCGCAGTGCGTTCTGGGCGACTCTGAAGAGGTGAACCCGCTGCAGCCCCAGGCCCGCCTCTTCCGTCTGGTCCGCCATACCAACCCCACCGCGATCCTCGCCGAGGGCGTGGAGTGGTCCGACGGCGCAGCCACCCTCCGCTGGCGCGGCCCGTGGCCCAGCACCGCCACCTGGGACGCCGGCATCCCCGCCTTGCTGGCCACCCACGCCCCCGACGCCCGCACCCAACTCCACTGGACCCCCACACCCCTACCGCCCCCAACAAGCGAACACACCACCCCCACAACCCCAACCCCCACCGTCTGGCTCCCACCCCCAACCCCCGAAGGCCTCTGCACCCACTGCGGCCAACCCTGGCCCTGCCTGAGCTGCGGGCCCTAACACGCCAGACCCACGCCAGGCCTGCCGAACTGCGTGTCGCTGCAGCTTCCTGCAATCTGCCGGCGGTGGCTTGTCCAGGCCTGCTTTCGAAGGATAAAAATCTCTTCGTCTCTCGCCGGTGTCGCTCGGGGTGCGCCGGATATCCGCCCAGTCTTGGAGTGTCGATGCGCCGCGCCCGCAGGTTGCTGACGTATGCCCTCGTCCTGTCTCTCCCGGCTTCATTCGGAGTTCCCGCCACCGCCCTCGCGCATCCACAGCAGGTTGTGCAAAGCGCCGTACAGCAAGCGCCTCGGGCGGCTGTCGGGCCGCTGGCGCCGCCACTTCCCGCGCGCATCGCGAAGGCCTCCACGACGTCAGCTGCAGCCGCGAAGCCAACACGAGTGCGGGAGCTCGAGGACCGGCGTACGGCGTCGTCGACGAGCTACCGGATGTCGGACGGCACGACACAGGTTGAGCTGTCGACGGAGCCTGTGCATTACAAGGATTCCAAGGGCAAGTGGCAGGACATCGACACGACGGTGACGCCGGGGTCGGGCGACGATTCGTTCGAGAATTCGAAGAACTCGTTCCGGACGCGGTTCGGGAAGTCCAGTGACCGATTGCTGTCGTTCGAGGTCGGCGATGAGTCGATCAGCCTCGGCGCGGCCGGGGAGAAGCGGCCGTTGACGCCGTTGGTGAAGGGTTCGTCGGTGGCGTTCGCCGATGTGTTCGGTACGGCGGACGTGCGGTATTACGTGTCGCGCACCGGGGTGAAGGAGACCGTGGTACTGACGGCAGCCGCCGACGCCGCGGACGAGTACACGTTCGAGTTGCACACCAGCGGTCTGACCGCGAAGGCACTTCCGGACGGGTCGATCGGGTTCTTCAAGAAGAACGGCGACACCCGTCCGAAGTACGTGATCCCGGCGCCGAACATGTACGACTCGTCAGCGGCGAACCGGCTCGGGCAGCCTGGGTACTCGGAGAAGATCACGCAGACCGTCAGCCAGCAGGGCGGCAAGACGCTGCTGACGTTGAAGCCGGATCAGTCCTGGTTGACGGCGAAGGAGCGCGTGTTTCCGGTCGTGATCGATCCGACGATCGTGGTGGTGCCGGATCCGGCGGCGGCGCAGGACACGTCGATCTCCGAGGCGAACGCGACGACGACGTACGGCACGAACTCGACGATGCTGGTCGGCGACGACGCGAGCCACAACACGTGGCGGAGCCTGGTGAAGTTCGACCTGTCGATGATTCCGGCGACCACGACGATCCGGTCGGCCGATCTGAACCTGCACTACGGGGCGGGCTTCGGCGGCGACTACAAGCTGCCCTTTGCGGCGGTGAAGGTGACGCAGAACTGGTCGGAGTCGACGGCGACGTGGTCATCGATGAACACGTTCTTCGACGGGACGTACGCGAGCAACGTCGTGCAGGTGGACGATCAGGACACGTTGTCGACGTCGTACGAAGGCTTGTGGAAGTACCAGAGCAACGACAGTGCATTCAACAAGTCGTTCTCTTTTGCGCCGACTGGGACGACGCCGGACACGTTCACCTGGAATGCGCGTGTGCCGAGTGACGGCGACTACCAGGTGCAGGGCTTCTACTTCCAGGGTTCGGCGCGTGGCAAGCTTCCGACGACTCTGGTTGGTGCGACTGCGGACGGCCAGGTGACGACGCAGGCCACGACGTGGGACCAGGGCGCCGGCGTCGTTGGAGGTGCGCAGTGGTACACGCTGGGCACGATCCATTCGCGTCCGGGCAGTACGACGCAGGTGAAGATCACTCGTGACCAGTCCGGGACGTTGACGGTCCCGGTTGCGGATGCGATGAAGTGGACGAAGTACTCGACGGCGACCAAGCAGGCCGGCGACCGGGACGGCTGGCATTCGTACGCGATGGGCAGCTACGTCCAGTCGTGGATCAACGGTAAGTCGCCGAACTACGGCGTAATGCTGAAGGCGGTCGACGAGAACCCGGCGACCGCGCCTGCAGGCGGCTTGTATTACTCGGCGAGCGAGGACACTTTCGGTGGTGAGACGGCCGCACGGCCGAACCTGACGATCACCTACGACGAGCCGGGGGTGACACTGAACCCGCCGTCGACGATCAACGCCTCCGGTCCCGAACTGACCTGGAACAAGTACATCGACCCGACGCCTGCCGATGAGGACGACCTGGTCGAGTACCAGATCTGGCGCGGCTGCCGCGCGCTGCCGGCGAACGGCTGTGCCACGCCTGTGAGCGACTACTTCTCGACCACGTCCCCGGCCGCGGTGGAGCTGGTCGGGACCGTACCGCCGGACGTCACCTCGTTCACCGACACCTCCGCGAAGCCGTCCACGCTCACGAGCACCGGCAGCCCCGATCCGGCAACGTACAACTACTGGGTCGTGGCCCGCACCGTCGGCGACGGCGCAGCGAACGGCAAGGCCGCGTCGAACGTGCAGACCGTGACAACGCCGCGCGAGGGCCGGATCCTGCAGTCGTTCGGCGGCGACATCTCCGACACCACGTTGAGCAAGACGCAGCCGACGGTGAACCTGTCGCGTCCGGACGGCGGGACCGGGAACACCAGATTTTGGGTGCAGGTCGGTAACAACCATCCGACCTACGGGGTCGAGCGGGGCGTGTTCAAGTTCGACACGTCGGCGATCACGCAGGGGACGAAGGTCACCGACGCCCGGGTGGAGCTGTACTCGAACTACGGGACCGGTACCGGCCGGGCGGACTTCGACCTGTACGGACTGAACAGGGACTTCGTCGAAACCGAGGCGACCTGGAACCAGGCGACCTCCACGATCAACTGGACCACCGGGGGCGGTGACTATGACCCGGCGACGCTGGGATCGGTGCGTCCTGACGGCAATGCACAGCGGCTGACCTTCCCGGCCGCCGGCAACCCGGCGTTGCTGACGAAGTTGCAGTCGTGGGTCGACAACCCGGGTGACAACCACGGGCTGTTGTTGAGGACCCGTGATGAGACCGGCGGGACCGGGCAGCAGCTGGTGTCCATTACGAACGGGGAGTCGCCGGACAGCCTGTTCCGTCCGCGGTTGTGGATCGAGCATCTGGCGAAGAACGATGCCGAGACGTATCAGGCCGACGAGATTCCTGAGCGGTTCAACCCGAACACCGATGTGACGACTCCCGTCACGGTGACGAACACGTCGAATCAGACGTGGCCGTCGACGCTGCAGTTGTCGTCTCGGTGGGCCACGCCGAGCACGGTGCCGAACTGGGACGACCTCACGGTGTCCAGCGGTCACAGGTTCGTGCCGCTGGGCAAGGCGTTGGCGCCAGGTGAGTCGGTGGTGCTTCAGCTTCCGATCCATGTGCCGATCAACTCCGACAGCGGCACGAAGCGGCAGGCCTACGACCTGTACCTGGACTTGTGGACCGGGACCGACTGGTACTCCAAGACCAATCATCCGTCGGCGAACATGACGGTGCCTTCACAGGGTTGCGCGGTGGTGATCTCGGGTCTGGTGTGTGTGGACCGGTATGTCGAGGAACCGACCTCGACCAAGTTGGGGCTGGAGAAGTATCTGTCGTATGCCGGTGAGGAGACCGGCGGCGGCTCGCAGTTGCTGACGAACCTCTATAACGGCAATGTTGTGTGGTCGTACGACGCGTTGTCGAACCCGTCGATCGGTCCGTCAGCGTTCGTGAGGCTGGCCTACAACTCCCTGGACGGCCTTGATGCCGGTGCCGGGTACGGGGTCTCGGTGCAGCCGGCGACACTGGCCAGGTTGGGCAGTGGTCTGCTGGTCAACAACAACAACGTGGTGTCGTTCATCGACGGGGACGGTACGACGCAGTTCTACCGGGTCGCCACGGATACCACGCTCGAAACCACGTATACGCGGCCGGCCGGTGTCGCCCTCGAGTTGCGCCGTGACAAGACTGCTGATGATGCGCACGGGTGGGTGTTCACCCGTCCGGACGGGACCCGGTTCTACTTCAACTCCACCACTGGGCGGCAGACCTCGGTCGTGGACCGCAACGGCAACACGATGTCGTACAGCTACGACACCAACGGCCAGTTGACCACGGTCACCGACGCCCGTAACCGACAGGTCCTGCGGCTTGGCTGGGACACGGCAGGTCTGGTGTGGATCCGTGACATCTCTAACCGGGCCTTGAAGTTCAGTTACAACGGCTCGCATCAGTTGACCAAGCTCGAGGACGGCGGCGCGTTCGACGAGGCGACCGCGACGTTCGGCGTGGGTGCGCCCGTCAAGGTGTTCCAGTTCGCCTACAGTTCGAGTTCGACGAACAGCAACGCGAGGCTGATCTCGATCAAGGACCCGCGCAACGCGGAGACGAAGGTCGACTACTTCACGTCGACGGAGAACTCCAGGCTCGCGGGCTGGGCCAAGAAGTACACCGATCGGCGGGGCAACGACACGACGTTCGACTACACCGATCCGAACTCGTCGCCGTCCAAGGACCTCGTCGCGACCGTCACCGACATCAACGGCACGACACCGTCGGTCACGACGTACCGAGTCGACGTCTTCGGCCGCACGACCAGCATCATCGATGCCAACCAGAACGCGGCCGGCGGAACCAAAGCCACGTTGCTGGCCTGGGACAAGGACCACAACGTTATCCGGCTGCAGGAGCCGAACGGTGCGGTGTCGACCTGGGAGTACGACCCGGACACCGGTTACCCGCTGATCGTGAAGGACGCGATGGCGGTCAAGAACGGACTGCCGGGCGTGCTCCTGACCTACCAGACACTGGCCACGGGTGCGAAGCCGACGGTGCTGATGTCGAAGAAGAGCGCCGCCGGGCGGACGACAAACTTCACGTACGACGCGAACGGCAACGTCAAGACCGTCAAGAACGGCCGCGGCTACGGCCCGACGTACATCTACAACTCGACCGGGACCCTGGCCACGGCGACTGATGCCCGGGGCAACGCGACCCAGTACGGCGCTGACTCGAACTACGACCCCAGTGGCTACCCGTTGTCGATCACCGATCCGGAGCTCGCGAAGACCGACTTCACCTATGATGTCCGCGGCAACGTGGTGCAGGTCAAGGATGCGCAGCAGCGGCTGACCACGGCCGAGTACGACGCGTTCGGACGCCCGACCAAGGTCACCAAGCCGTACGACGGGACCGCGGTGCGGACCACGGCCACTGACTACGACCTGAACGACAACGTCATCAAGGAGACCGCACCCAACGGTGCGCAGTCGGTGTCGACCTACGACGCTGCCGACAACGTGCTGACAAAGACGTTGCCGGACAACAACACGACCGGCCGGCAGCTCGCCTACACCTACGACGTCCTCGGCCGGAAGGTGACCGAGACCGCGCCGAAGGGTGTCGCGACCACGACGGACCCGAACGACTTCGTTGCGAAGTACAGCTATGACCGGATCGGTCAGGTGCTGAAGGTCGAGACCCCGTTCATCGACTCCGACGGGTCGACGAAGACCCCGACCACCAGCTATGAGTACGACGAGGTCGGCAACCAGACCACGGTGATCGATCCGCTGCGCAACGCATCGCCCGCAACGGACTACACGTCGAAGACCGTCTACGACCTCAACCACCGTCCGACCGCCGTCACGGACGCAGCCGGGTACACCAGTAAGAAGGTGTATGACGCCGACGGTTTGGTGATGTCGGAGATCGACCAGAGCGGCCATACGAAGACGACCAAGTACGACGAGGCCGGCCAGCCGATCGAGGTGAGCGTCCCGCACACGCCGATCGGTGGGCACCAGGTCCAGCAGGTCACCAAGACGGCGTACGACGAGGTCGGCAATGTCACCCGTGTGACCCGGCCGAGCGGCCTGTACTCGGAAACGGTGTACGACAAGAACAACCGGCCGGTGCAGAACAAGTCGGCGTTCGACACAGCCAGCACGCTGTACAAGACGCCGTCGTCCACGTTCATCCAGTACTGGCCGACCGGTGAGATCAAGGCGCAGTCCGAGCCGACGTTCGGCAGTTCCGGTAGCCAGTGGACGAACTTCACCTACTACGGCTCCGGTGACATCAAGACATCCACGGACCCGTGGCAGATCACCGCAACCTACGGTTACAACCAGTTGGGCCAGCAAACCGACCGCACGCTGACAGTGCCCGGCGACGACGCCAAACGCACCCAGGCGTGGGGCTATTACCCCGACGGCGCACTGCAGTCCCGCTCCGACACCGCAGCCCAGCAGCCGGTCGACATCGTCGACAATGCCGACGCCTGGCAAACCAGTTCGACCGGCACTTGGACACCTGTCACCGGTGGCACCAACACCCAAGGCACCAACTACCTGACTCACGCTGCGGCAACGGGCTCAACGGACACCTTCAGTTGGCGGGTACTGCCCGACGTTGCAGGTTCGTTCGACGTCTACGCCTCGTGCCCGGTCCGTACTGACGCCACCACGGCGGCGACGTACACGATCAACCACTCCACTGGCGCGGCGACGAAGACGGTCGATCAGAAGGCGTGCACCGCCGCCACTCCGTGGGTGAACCTGGGGAACTATTCGTTCCCGAACGGTGTCGCGAAGACGATCACGTTGGCGCCGTCGGCGACGGGTGTGGTGTCGGCGGACGCGATCAAGCTGGTCTCGACCAACCCGGTCGACAACCGGTCCTTCACCTACAACTACGATCAGAACGGTCAGCAGACCGAGGTCAAGGACAACAACCCCAACGCCGCGACCGACACCTACAAGGTCACCTCTGACGGTCTCGGCCGCACCTCGAAGGTCGAGGAACTCAAAGGCGCAACCAGCAAGGCGACCACCGACTACACCTACGACCTCGACTCGAACGTCTTGTCCACCAACGCCCAACGCCCGGCGGACGCGAACACGGTCGGTGTGTCTCGCTACACGGGTTACACGTGGGATGTCCGGAACCTGGTCGACACCGTCAAGGCCGGCTCGACCTCGACAAGCACCGATACCTGGTCCTACACCTACGACCCGCATGGTTGGCGCTCCACGATCACCAAACCGAACGGGAACGTGGCGACGTACACGTACCACGAGGACGGCTTGCAGCGGATCCTGTCCGAGAAGACCAGCGCCGGGAAGCTGGTTTCGTCGCACTCGCTGTTCTACACCCCTGACGGCGACCGTTCCGTCGATGTCGAGAAGGTGCTGAAGGCGGGCAGTTCGGACTATCTGGACCAGGCTTCGACCTACAGCTACACCCCGGCGCGTCAGCTCGCCGCGGTGACCAAGACCGGGGTGGACAAGGGCGACAACGAGGCCTACGAGTACGACGCGGCCGGCAACACGACCAAGCAGACCATCGGCGCCACGACGTCGACGATGACCTACGACCGCAACCGGCTCACCAAGACGGTGACGGGTTCGACGACGGTGTATCAGCGGTACGACGTGTTCGGCCGCGCGACCAGCAGCGACGTGGGTGCGCAGGTGGTGGAGCAGAACGCCTACGACGGCTACGACCGCCTCACCCGGCAGCAGAAGTTCGACACGACCGGGACTCCGACGTTCACCCGCAATCAGACCTACGACCCGTTCGACCGGGTGGTCAACCAGTCCGAGAAGGTCGGCACTGCGGCGTCGGTCACGACCCGGTACACGTTCGTGGGTCTGGCGAACCAGGTGACGGCCGAGGAGGAGAAGGACAGCACCGGGACCTGGAAGACGTCGAAGTCCTACGCGTACGGCGCCGGCGGTGAGAACTTGTCGCTGGTTGATTCGCCGGTGAATGGGACTTCTTCGAAGAAGTCGTTCTATGGCACGAACCCGCACGGCGACGTCGAAACGTTGACCGACTCGACCGGGTCCACCACGTCGACCTACCGTTACACCGCGTATGGCCAGCCTGACAAGACCGGTACCACGGGCGATGACGCCATCACCGGGAACGCGAACACCGATGCCGACATCGTCAACCCGTACCGGTTCAACTCGGCCCGTTTCGACGGCGCCGCCGGCACCTACGACATGGGGTTCCGCGAGTACAACCCTGGCCTGAACCGGTTCCTCACCCGGGACATGTTCAACGGCGCCCTCCAAGACCTCTCCCTGGGGACCGATCCGTGGAACGCGAACCGGTACATGTTCGGCGGCGGCAACCCGATCAGCCGCATCGAACTCAACGGCCACTACGCCATCGACGAAAACGGCGACCCACTGAAGTGGCACGAAGTCTGGAACGAGCGCCATGACACCGCGGTCGATGCGACGGCCGACCAAACGCAGTTGGAGCATCCCGAGCGCGGACGCGTGACGACGTCGCGAAAGGACAACTTGGTCGCGGGCGGCTCGTTTGTCAACCCTGGCGACCAGAATGGCTATGCGGACGTGATTCAGTGGGGCCCGAAATCTAAGGATGGGTCCCCGCAGGACGTGTGGATTTGGGAGGTCAAGCACGGCGGCGGCGCCGCTGAGGACGATGGGAAGGCGCAAGTCGACTATGTAAACTACCTTCAGAAGCAACTCGGCAGCGAATTTAGGGTTCAACCTGGGTATGCGCTCGACCCACGAGAGCGGCCGAACCGATCGAATCCGCGCGAGCTGATCAGTGTCGAGTCGAAGATAGGCGAGGATGGCGTGGAGCTGTATGACTACGGCAACTCCGATCCCTACTCTGTGAAGTTACGGGGGCCAAGGAATCCAACGTTCAGCAGGGACAAGGATGACGAGGAACCGCGGTCCGTGCCGACGCTGGATCCTAAGACGACTGGTCAGACGGCAGCCGGAGTACTCACGGTTCTGGGGTTCGTGGCCTACGCGATTTGGAGGGGAACACCTATGGGAGTGGCGCAGGGTGGCTGATGAGATGTCGGCGGCAGATGAGGCGACACGGTTGAAGTCGGCGCGTGGCTTTCGCGCGGAGCTGGATTATCTGCTGCCGGAAGGTTCTGCTGAGGTAGGTCCGCGGGTCGTGGATTGGTTCACGATGGCTGCAGAGCGGCTTGCGGGCGAGTTCGTTGCCGAACTCCCGGCGAAGGGTTTGGCGTCGAAGGCCCTGCGTGATCCGGCGGGTGGGCCGTTTGGGCCGGTTGGTTCGCGGTGGTGTTCGCTACTGGTGATCGGGCAGGGGGAGCGGCGGTTGTCGAAGTCGCTGCGCGCGTGGTCGCCGAAGAATTGGGAACGGTTCTTGTCGCAGGCGACGGACGTGTCTGTGGAGATGTCGGCGAAGTTCTCGACCCTGAATAGGTTCGGACATGCCGGAGTCCCCAGCCTGACGATTTCGGCTTACCGGCAACGTCCGCCGGAAGCGCGGCAGTGGTTACGGGTAGACGCTACATACACAGTTGGCACGCTGGGTGAGACCGACCCGATCCCAGACGAGGTATCTGAGTCGTGGCGGGAGTTTCTGCTCACGCAGGTCGAGCGGTGGCCGGCTGTGTTCGGGTTCCTTGCCGATGACACGAGCGGCGCCGGGACGCGCACACCCCTTGAGGCATCGAGGGCGACTTTCCCGGAGGACACGTTGCCGTTGTCGGACTCGCAGGTTCGAGGCTATTCGTGGCTGACCGTCACGTCGGCGGGCGTTCTGCAGCGGCTGGGTGGCATCAATGCGGTTCGTACGAGTGGGGCGTTCGCGAATGCGGTCGAGTTGCCGTCAGGTGGTGCTGTGTTGCAGGCGACCCCGCGGTTGTCAGAGTACGAGGGTCAAGCGGTCCGCCGGGTGTTCGATGCTCTTGCTCCGGTGCTGCCCACGGATGCGCCTTGGCCCGATGCTTTCAACCGATTCAAACTCATCTACGAGGCCCCGCGCCGATAGTTGCCCGCGGTCGGTGGCGAACCGTGAAACAGTTTCTGTGGGTTGAGCGTGGGGGAGGCGCTCGGCACGCGCGGCGCGGCGTGGGCGGGGAGAGGCTCACATCGCGTGTGGTGGCTCCGCGACGGGCGGGCTGGTGGTGTACGCCACCTTTTGACAACGAGACCTTCTGGCAGCTTGTTGATCGACTCGGTTCTCAATCGGAAGTCATGATCTTTGCTGGTGGGCAGGCTGGCAACTATCCGGCCAGGCATGTCGTTTCTATCGACGCTGCCGTACGTGCTGCCACGACGTCCTTCGAGACCGGTGCCTTGAACCCCGATCAAGCCTGGCACAAGCAGTAATAACGAGCCCGCTGGCAGCTATCCATGGTGCCATCGGGTGGTGTAGCAGGATACCTACGACGGCTACCGCCAGCCGACCCGCCAGCGCAAATTCGATACCACCGGCAGCGTCACGAAGATTCCGACCACCAGCTATGAGTACGACGAGGCCGGTAACCAAACCACGGCGATCGACGCGCTGCGCAACGCATCACCTGCAACGGACTACACGTCGAAGACGGCCCCAACCACGTCCGACCCGGGCTACATCAGTAAGAAGGTGTACGGCGCCGGCGGGCTTGTGACTGCGGAGATCTAGGCGATCAAAGACGTCGCACTCGGTGACATGGTGATCGCCACCGACCTGATCACCGGGTTGACGGCAGCCAAGAAGGTGATTGACCTGATCAGGCACGCCGGTGCTCACACCATGGTCGCCATACGACTTTCGAACGGCAGCACGATCCACGCGACGGACCAGCACCCGTTCTGGGTCGAGAACCGCGGCGAATGGGTCTCCGCGATCGACCTGCGACCAGGAGACCATCTCCGCAGTGCCAACGGTGACGCCGTCACAGTCACAGGTAGCACGATCAGTACCAACGATCTGACGGCCTACAACCTGACCGTCGCGGGCATCCACACGTACTATGTGCAGGCAGGCGAAGATGCGGTCCTGGTCCACAACTGTGCGGCGCCGAACATTAGGATCTCTCCTGCGGCGTCGGACTGGGCGACGAAGGGTGCACATATCCATGTCGGAGGCTCGGAGGTCCGAATCTTTCCGACCGAGGCCGGCGGAGTTGGCTTCGAAGGTATTCGTCTCAGTACCGGTATGGCGAGCGCGCGGGATATCGACGCAGCACGTAATGCGATTATGGGGAATCCTTATCTGAGGGCTGATTTGATCGACAAGGCTGGGTCAGCCATGGCGGGCATGAATTCTCATAATTGGGGTAACTTGATCAACAGGGCTGCCGAAATGAATTTCCTCATTAAAGCACTGGAGAAGATTAGGTGAGTGGCGCCGAGTTCCTTGCACAGATGGCCGTGTCAGGGCTGGTTGCGGGCGTAGGGGTCGGAAGTTCGGCCGAGCAGATTCGAGACGCGCTTGGTGAGCGGTGCGTCGCGGATCGCAGGAAGCGGTCCCTGCGCATGGATTATGGACTCCTGGAATTCAGTTTGTTTGGCGGGATATGTGAGAGTTTCGCCGCGCAAGTTCATCGGCTCGCGAGTGGTGGGCTTGTCGTTCCCGAGCCCCTGAAGGCTGCATTTGTCGAGACTTCCCGAACGGTTTCCTTTGTAGACTTGCGTGTAGAGGTTGCGCGGAAAGGCGCCTCTCTGGAGGAAGGTAATAGTCAGTCGGGATACGATTCATATCGTGTCGAGGATTCTCATGTCTCGATTTTTGTCGTAAATGAAACATCGGGTAATGATTTCCCGGCGGTGGGTGATATCTGGTCGATCGTGGTGTCGAAGGCAGGATGACGAAAATGGACTGGATTCCCGTCACTGTCAACGATACGGAGCATTCTAGAATGCGGTGAGGCGTGTGTGTTGAGGAGGCGCCGATGATCTGGAGCATCTTGGCGTTCGTATTTCGCGAGGTCTCATTGTGGCGTAACTGGTCAGGTGGTCAGCGAAATGTAAGTTGGCTACCCGCACCTCAGTAATCACGCCGCGGCGACCTGACCAGTTACCATTGATCAAGTTTCATCAACCAGACTTGGCGCACCTTCATACAGTTGGCCTGGCGAGGCCCCCTTATGTCACCCAGGGCGAACCTTTCCAGGTTCCGATCAACAGTCCCGGTCTCTTCGGTCCTAACGGCAGCGAGGTTTTCTCACCGGGCTGGGCATTGAAGGTGTAGGAGAACGAGGGCGGCGGCGGTGATGGGGCCGATTCGCCAGGGGTCGAGGGTGATGCGTTCGAGTGCTTTCCAGGTGCGTTTCAGTAGGGCGTTGGCGCGTTCGGCGGGTGCGCGGAGTGGGTTGATCATCGTGTTGCGGGTCTGGTTGTCGGAGGCGAGGTTGCGGCCCTTGGTGGGGACGATGATGCCGATGCCGGCGCCCTCGTAGCCCTTGTCGGTCAGGGTGGGCAGACCGCAGGCGGCGGCTGAGTACAGGGCGGGCAGGGCATGTTCGCGGGCGGCGGTGATGTCGTGGGTCGAGCCGGGCTCGACCTCGCTGACCCATTCGGGATAGCCGGTCGGGCTGGTCAGGACCTGGATGTTTCCGCCGTGGCGTTTGTGCTTTCCGGAGTACCACAGGTCATGCCCGGCTTCGGACGACCCGCATGGTTGGCGCTCCACGCTCACGAAACCGAACGGGAACGTGGCGACGTACACGTATCACGAGGACGGTCTGCAGCGGATCCTGTCCGAGAAGACCAGCGCCGGGAAGCTGGTCTCGTCGCACTCGCTGTTCTACACCCCTGACGGCGACCGTTCCGTCGATGTCGAGAAGGTGCTGAAGGCGGGCAGTTCGGACTATCTGGACCAGGCTTCGACCTACACCTACACCCCGGCCCGTCAGCTCGCCGCGGTCACGAAGTCTGGTGTGGACAAGGGCGACAGCGAGGCCTATGAGTACGACGCGGCCGGCAACACGACCAAGCAGACCATCGGCGCCACCGCCTCGGCGATGATGCGCACCACGTCTTGCCCGTAGAGTTCAGTCAGGACTTCGCCCGTCTGGGCATCGACGCTAACGCGCCCAAGTTCGGCACGTGGGTGCCGAGGATCGAGCACCAAGGATGGAGCGCCGAGGACGCTGAGGATTGGGGTGCCTTCTTGCGCGGCTCGCCCAACGAGGCCCAGGTCCTGGACTTCGGTCGCATGATGGGCGGAAAGTACGGTTTCGATGTCCACTACTGAGCTGGCAGGTCCCGAAGTTGCGCGCCTCGATGTCAAGGATCCGCGCTGGGCTCGAGTGGATCTAGGTGACCTGGGAGGAACATATCCGCGCCTCATGCTGGCGGCGCAAGCCGGAGTTGCGAATCTCCATGGGGTGGCAGATGCGGGCAAGATTGGGGACCTGGTCCCCACCTACTGGGCTGCGCTCTTCTTAGTGAGTCCTGCATTTGTGGCCGTGCTGTCGCGGGCCGGGCTTACTGGCTGGTCCGTCACGTCCGTGACGTCACTGGCAATCCGGCAGCCATAAACCTTTCCCTCCTCCAGGTCATTGGACGATGCGGCGCACCGCGATCGCTGGGCGTGGGGTCGGAACTCGATCCTCAAGGCTGGGACGGTTCCGACCTGTTCATCGTGGCTGGCGACTCGACGGTCTACCTGTCCCCGCTCGCACGCAACGTTCTGGTGGCGGCGCAGCTTCGTAACGTCGAAGCTGAGAGCGCGGGCTTTGTGGCGCCTGATTGATAGCTTGCGTTCGGCCCCGACACCCTCAGAAATGGAAACCATTCAGGTGGACCGTGGCGTGACTGATGTGGCTGGTGTGATCGTGTCGGCCTGACCAGGACGTGCAGTCGTACAGGGTAGTGACGTTCTCCCGGGAGCGTAGCGGCATCGACAATAGGGATCGAGATGCCTGAGAAGCCTAAGAAGTGCGACCGGGAGTTCCGTGAGGGAGCGGTCCGGATCGTCGAAGAGGCGGGAATCCGGTCGCGCAGGTCGCCAGGGACCTGGGTGTGGTCGCCGTGACGCTGGGGGAACTGGGTCAACCGGGCCCGGGCCGAGCGGGAGGGCCGCAGTGAGCTGAGCAAGGACGATGCCCTCGACCTGAGCAAGTCGCCGCTGACAGATGTCGATCCAGCCGCACTCCTGGCCCGAGTCCAAGGGGTCACGAGTAACATCTCCGACATCATCATTCTTGGAGGCTGATCGTGGCGAAGTTCTCGTGCGTCTGCGGTCATGTGCTGTCGACGAGCGGGTCAATTCCGAATCCAGATGAGTGGCGATGTCTTTCTGACGCCGACTTCGATGCGTTCGAAGGATTGGTCGATGCCGAGGATCTGTACACGGAGTCGACGATCATGTACCGCTGCCCGGCTAGCGGCCACCTGTGGTTCTTCTGGAATGGCATCGCTGAACCACCTGCCCTCTACGCACCCACGCCTCTGCCGAACGGCTGGGCTTCCCCTCGAGGCTTGGAGGCGCCGTCTTGGCCCGAACGCCGGACGCGCTGAGATGTCCCGCTGCCATGCGTGCGTTGCTCTTGGAGAAGGCCGGGGTCTCAGGGACCGGTCAGAGACAATTGTGGACGAGAACCTGCCACAGGTTCTGGCAACGGGATTCGTGCCCAATCCCTCGCTGGAGCATCGGCTGGCGAACAATTGTGCCGAAGTTGCGGCTTGTGTGCGACAACTCGAAGGCGTTGCCGATCCTGCTGCAGAGGCCGCTATCATTGACCGGCTAGTGTTCTACACTGTGCATACCAGGACTGGTGACTACTTCCCGCCGTGCGAGAATTGCGCACCCTGGGTGCCAGGCCAGTGATGGGGGCGAAGGACTTGCTGCGTCGAGCTGGCTGGCGTCCAGGTCGGCATGTAGACGTCGACAGCATGATTGGTGAGTTGGAATCGGCGGGCCATGTGCTGGTGCCTCCGGCCAGGAATTTCCTGAGCGAGTTCTCGGGGCTGACGATCCATTCTGAGGACGGCCGTAAGAGCGTGCGGATAGACGGCCACGACGCTGCTCGGCGTGCGGACGTAGGTTGGTGTCTTGCTTACGCTGAGGGCATTGGGCGATCAGTTACGCCGGCCGGTGAGTACTCGCACATGACCCTCATGATCGACGAAGCGGGGGTCTTCTGGGGTGGCTATGACGATCTCTATGGCTTGATGGGCGACGACATCATCGATCTTGTTGATGAACTTCTCATCGGTCCCGCTTTGCGGCAACTGGATCGCGAGGTCAGCAACTGACGCCTTGGCTCCTACCCATTTGAGTGCGCTGACCGGCGAGGAGCCAGATGACTCCAACGAGGCATCGCCCGAGAAGTTGCGAATCCGTCTGGCAGGTGCGCCGCCATCGTGACGAAGTTGACCAGATCGTGGCCGGTAAGCGCCAAGACGGTGACGGGATCCGCCGTCACCGCAAGCCCGCGGCTACAACCAGCTCGGCCAGTAAGTCGATCGCACCCGGACCGTGCCCGGCGACGACGCCAAGCGCACCCCAGGCCTTGGGCGATTACTCCGACGGCGCACTGCAGGACCAAAGCCGCCTACAATCTCGACCGTCGGCCGACCGCGTAAGTTCTCAGTCCGAAAAGGTCGGCACCGCAGCCTCGGTCACGACCAGGTACACGTTCGTGGGTCTGGCGAACCAGCTGACGGCCGAGGAGGAGAAGGACAGCACCAGGACCTGGAAGACGTCGAGGTCGTATGCGTACGGCGCGTCCGGCGAGAACTTGTCGCTGGTCGATGCTCCGGTGAACGGTTCGACGTCGAAGAAGACGTTCTACGGCACCAACCCGCACGGCGACGTCGAAACGTTGACGGACTCGTCAGGGTCGACCGCGTCGACCTATCGGTATACCGCGTACGGGCAGCCCGACAGGACCCGGCACCACCGGCGACGACAAGATCACCGGCACCGCTAGCGACGATGCCGACATCGTCAACCCGTACCGGTTCAACTCCGCCCGCTTCGACGGCGCGACCGGCACCTACGACATGGGGTTCCGGGAGTACAACCCCGGCCTGAACCGGTTCCTCACCCGCGACATGTTCAACGGCGCCCTGTCCGACCTCGGGCTGGGGACCGATCCGTGGAACGCGAACCGGTACATGTTCGGCGGCGGCAACCCGATCAGCCGCATTGAACTCAACGGCCACTACGCCATCGACTCGATGGCTGACCGGCACAATCCCACTCCACCCACCATTGCCTCACCGACCACGACCGACCCGACGCCCCCACCCGCGGCGAGCAGCACGACTGGACAGACCACACAGTCGGAACCTGTGGCCCGTCCCAACCCGGACCGGTTCTTCGAAATGGCCGGTTGCAACGGCGGACCCGGCTGCGTCATGCCCGAGGGCTTCGTCGGCAAATACGGGCCATACCGTCATCCCGGAAGCGGCTGGGAGATCCTCGACCTCCTGATGTTCGTGCCCATTCCTGGAGCTGCCGGTGTATCTCGCGTCGGGAGAGGGATCGTAGCCACCGTAGATGCGTGGCGAGCATCAAGAGCAGCGAACGCGGCTTTGGCGGCCAAGCTCTCGGAAGATCTGGCAGTGGCGCAGTTGGCCAATCCGTTGATGGAGAGCCTCAGGGTTACGGGGAAGCTACCTGCGAACTACGTAACCAAGGAGCAGGCGGCCGCCGCCGGCTGGGAACCTGGAAAGGCGCTTGGCAACTACGTTTCAGGCGGTCAACTTGGGGGTGACGTGTTCAGGGACCCGGCAGCTATCGGACTCCCCACTGCTGCAGGCCGCACCTGCTACGAAGCTGACCTTGGCCTATCGAACGCAATGCGCAGGGCGAAGCAGCCTGGGACTCGTCTACTCTATTCGAACGATGGACTGGCGTATGTCACTCCTGATCACCATGAGCGGCTGTATCAACTTCCGGGCTGGTGACTATGGGCACAGTTCTGATCGATGGGCGCGATGTGTTTTCCGAGCGCGACCTTCACAGAATCCTCGAGCGACAGTTGGAATTCGGTGATTACTACGGAAGAAATCTTGCCGCGCTGCGCGACCGACTGCTGGCCGACGTGCCGCGTCCTGTGAGATTGGTCTGGACAAATTCTGCGGTCAGTAGATCACGACTAGGGGAAGAGTTGTTCGCGAGGATCAAAGCGGTGTTGGAAGAGGTCGTTCAACAGGACATTGACCTTGGATGGGAAGACCGTTTCGAATTTCTATTGGAGTAGCCGCCGAACATGGCATTGAGCCTTACCTAGTCCCGTGCGACGAGACGAATCAACCTCAAGCTACTCGCTGTTCGACACCCCAGACGGCGACCGCTCCCTCGACGTCGAGAAGGTGCTGAAGGCGGGGAGCTCGGACTATCTGGATCAGGCCTCGACCTACAGCTACACCCCGGCCCGGCAGTTCGCAGCCGTCACGAAGTCGGGTGTCGACAAGGGCGACAACGAGGCCTACGAGTACGACGCGGCCGGCAACACCACCAAGCAGACCATCGGCGCGACCGTGTCGACGATGACCTACGACCGCAACCGCCTCGGCAAAACGGTCACCGGGTCGACAACAGTGAACCAGTGCTACGACGTGTTCGGGCGGACGACCACGTCGGATGTCGGCTTGCAGGTGGTGGAGCAGAACGCCTACGACGGCTACGACCGCCTCACCCGCCAACAAAGGTTCGACACCACCGGCAACCCGACCTACACCCGCAACCAGACCTACGACCCCTTCGACCGCATGGTCTGCCGGGCGTTCTCGCCGATTCCGTAGCCGGGGGTGAACCCGATTCCGGGGTCGGGCAGCGCGGCGATCGCCAGGTCCAGCACCGCAACGCGTCTCCACCATCGGCGATCGTTACCGCCAGATCAGCCAGCGCCTGCCCCGGCGCATGCCTGGGCGGCGGAGAGTACGTGTCGATCAGCGCCGCGGTCCAGCCCTCGAGCAGCCCTCCACCATCGCGTATCGGGTGTGGTTCCCGGGGGATGCTGATCATGGGCAGGCGTTCACTGTGAACAAGATCCTGACGATCGGTTGAGGCGCGTTTGAGACAGTGGGTGGGGTACTTACTTCACGCGGTTTAGTGTGCGGGGGTGAGGGATCCGCTGGATGAGCTTGACGAGCAGGTGGTGCGGCTTCGGGGGGTTGTGGAGGAGTTGCGGGCGGCTCGGGGGAAGCCGGTGCTGGACGGGAATCAGGTTGAGTTGATCGAGGACGGGCCGACGTTGCTGGCGGCGTACGAGGAGATGCAGCGGAGTTGCCGGGAGCAGATCCGGGCGCTGGATCGCGGTCCGTACTCGGCGCCGCCGGCGTCGCAGCAGGAGCTCGAGTTGGAGCGGTTGCGGGACGGGCTGGCGTACCGGGCGATCTACGGGTTCGAGGTGTTCGAGTCCGACGAGGTGATGGCGGTGCTGCCGGAGCTTCGGGCGGCGGGGGAGCACAGCCGGGTGCTGCCCCAGATGCCGATGAAGATGGTGCTCGGGGACGACAACATGGCGCTGGTCGCGTTGACCAAGCGGGCGCCGGCGGAGTGTCATCTGCTGATCCGGTCGACCGGGTTGCTCGACGGGCTGATTGCGACGTTCGAGATGTTGTGGGGGCTTGCGGTGCCGATGCCCGAGCTCGAGGCCGACGGTGGCGTGGCGGAGCTGCGGGCGCCGGACCGGGACGTGATGATGCTGCTGGCGGGCGGCGCCACGGACGACATGATCAGCCGGCGGTTGCGGATCAGTCCGCGGACGACACAGCGCCGGGTCCGCGCGCTGATGGATGCTCTCGGCGCGCAGACCCGGTTCCAGGCGGGCGTTCAAGCTGCCCGCCGCCGCTGGATCTAGTTGATCGTCACCACCGTCCCGGCCCGGTTCGGGAACTCGATGAACCCGGTGGACCGCTTGTCGGTCGGCAGGCCCGACCACGAGGCCGTGACCTGGAACGGCTTGAATGCGCCCGGTGCCGACGACGGTGTCACCTTGAGCGAGCTACCGCCGGTCACGACGTTCGTCTGCATCGTGTACTGCGTCGTGCTGGCGCCAGGCGGGTTCGACAAGGTGATGGCGAGTACGCCCCACACGCCAGGTGTCGGTGCGGCCAGGCTGGCCGAGGCCTGGTTCGAGCCGTCGCCTACGAACGACAGGGCCTGCATCTGACCGTTCACGACCTTGTAGAGCACCAGCCAGATGCTCCCGGCCGGGTCGACGGTCTTGATGTTCCACTGCACTGCCTTGGTCTGTGAGGTCACCGTGACCGGGTAGTCGGGCAGGTCCGCGTCCGCAGCGCCGGCCGGGACCGCGCCGGCTACCGACGGGGCCGACACGACGCCGTACGCCCGGATCGGTACGCCGGCCTTGCCAACGGTGGCGGTGAATGACGTGGAGCCGGAGGCGCCTGTGCCGGTCACCGCGGTCGGGGCGAGCACAGAGGTCGGTACGGCGACGATCGGGCTGCGTACGGTCTTGCCGGCGCCCTGCCAGGTCAGCCAGCCGTTGGTGGTCGTACCGGAGTCGCCGGTGTCCAGAGTGAGCTTCACCGTGAACGACTTGGTCTCACCGGCCTTGCTGAAGTTCAGGATCGACGGGGTGACCACGGCCTTCATGCCGGGCACAGAAACCGTCGCCCGGTACAGCCCCGGGGTCACGGCGGTCACGCGGCGCGTGATGGTCTGCGTGCCCAGCAGTTGCCCCACAGAGATCGACGGGGCGTTGTAGTCGCTCGGGTTGATGGCAGGTACGCCGGTCCCGGTCTTGACGCCCGTACCCTCGAGGTAGCCCAGCCAGTCCGTGTCGCAGGAGTCGTAGACGAGACCCGGGTCCAGCATCTTCGACGGCTGCACCTCACCGGCGCCCGCGTCGAACGGGTTGGTGTCAACAGCCCCAGTAGAGGTCAGTACGTCGCCCGCGGTCGTCATCAGCGCTGACTTGACCGCCATCGGCGACCAGTCCGGGTGCTTGGACAGGTAGAGCGCAGCCAGACCGGCCACGTGCGGTGCAGCCATCGATGTACCGGAGAGGAACGCGTAGCTCTGGCCCCCGTTGGTCGGCGGTGCTACGGCCGCCAGCACGTTCACACCCGGTGCGGCGAGGTCAGGCTTCAGCAGGTTGCCCTTGCTCGACAGAGACGGGCCGCGCGACGAGAAGTCGGCCATTTGCGGGTACGGCGTCGTCGTACTGGTCGTGTTGCCCGGTACGAGCTCTGCCGTCGCTCCGGACTGCGCCGCGTACGAACGGACCGACAACGCGCCCGGCGTGTTCAGGTGCACCGTTGGTACGGCGTGGGAGTCGCCGACCACGTCCTGGTCGAAGAGGTTGAGCAACACCATGCCGACGCCGCCTGCCCGCTGTACTTCGGCGGACTTGTCGACACGGGCGCTGACACCGCGGTCACACGCCACGATCTTGCCGGCTGTCTTCGCGGGATCCAGCGTGTTCGCCAGACAGATCAGTGCGTCCGCGTCGCTGGCGCCTGCGTTCTTGACGGCAGTCCCAGTGACAAGGGGCTTGCTGCCGGTGGCGGTCGCCACGGTAGTACTGACACCGGCGTACTTCTGACCGTTGCCCAGTACGACGGTCCCGTTCCACGGCGCGACCGTGCTGGCGCCGACAGTGGTCACCCACGGGGACGTGTTGTCGAGGGTCGACGCGTCCGGGCCGGAGTTGCCGCCGGCAGCGGAGACGAAGACACCGGCCGAGGCGGCCGACAGGAACGCCAGTTGGATCGGGTCAGTGGCGGGGGACTCGATCGTGGAGCCGACCGAGTAGTTGATGACGTCGACGCCGTCGGCCACTGCCTGGTCGATCGCGGAGACGATGTCCGAGGTGAGACCGCCGGAGTCGTTGGCGTTCTTGCCCGACCACAGTGCCTTGTAGACAGCGATCTTGGCCGCAGGGGCCACACCGGTCACCGTGCCGAGGTCGCGGCCGCCCAGTTTGACGTCTACGTCGGCCTTGCCGGCTGCCGTCGTCGCGGTGTGCGTTCCGTGGCCCTCACCGTCCCGCGGCGACACGTAGTCGGCTCGGCGGTCCGGCGGGATCAGGCTGAGCCAGCCGTCGCCGAAGTACTTCGCGCTGATCAGCTTGGTGTTGCACAGATCGGCGGTGAAGTCCTGCCCGGTCTCACAGCTGCCCGTGAAGGTGCTGCCGTCGGCCTTCTCCATCACAGTCGTCGAACCAGAGAGGTACGGGCGGTACGGGTCGGCTGAGGTCGGCGGTTCGGTGCCGAGCTTGGGAGCGGACAGGGAGTCGCTCTCGGGCCAGATGCCCGTGTCGACCACTCCTACGACGACGCCCTTGCCCGCGTTCGCCGTACCGCCGAGCTTGTTCCAGACACCGCTTGCTCCGGAGAGCTTGAGGAAGTCGGTGGGGTTGCGGTCGTCCAGGGCGTGGTGCAACTGGTCAGGAACGACAGAAACGACTCCAGGCGTCTTGCTCAGCTCGTTGACCTGCTTAGAGGTCAGCGCGGCCGCAAAACCGTTCAGGGTCACCGAGTAGTCGTGGTCGATCTTCGCTCCGACGGCGGCCGCGACCTGTGCGTGCTTATTGCTCAGGTAGCTGCGGTACGCCTTCCCGTTGCTGATGTCGCGCTGGTGCGTTGCGAGCGGTTTGTCGGCCAGCGTCACGATGTACCGCCCCGGTGCGAAGCCGAAGCGGTTGACGGTAGGCGTGGCGGTGGCCGGCGTTGCCGAGCCTGGTGGAGCCACCAAGGCGGTGGTGATCAGCGCGGCACCCGCAAGCAGTGCGGCGCGCCGGCGCAGGTTGGGATGGTTCACGTGATGCCTCCACGGCATGTAGTCCTGGCCGTGGCTGTCGCCGCGGCCGCCCGCCCCCGAGCCCGGACGCCGAAGAGCCTGCCAACCGATCGCCCCGACTACACGGTTTTGGCTTCAACCAGCCGCTGGCGAGAATCTGCCAGCGGGTATCCGACAGCGTCGGATACCCGCCGTGCCGATGCATTGACCGGGAGTTACGGAACGTCTCTACTTAATGACCATGCGATGGCTTGCGGTGGTTCTCGGGGTGTTGCTCACCGGTGCGGCCCTGCCAGCTCAGGCGGGACCGGAGTCGGCGACGCATGCGTTGATCGGGTACCTGCACGCGAGTTTCGGGAACGGGTCCGGATACGTGCGGATGGCCGACGTACCGGACGAGTGGGACATCATCGACCTGGCTTTCGGGGAGCCGACGAGTCCGACATCGGGGGACATCCGGTTCAACCGCTGTCCGGCGGCCGAGTGCCCGGAGGTGGAAAGCGACGCGGACTTCATCACTGCCATCCGAGCCAAACAGGCGGCCGGGAAGAAGGTGCTGATCTCGATCGGGGGCGCCAACGGGCAGGTGCAGCTCACGACGACGGCGGCCCGGGACACGTTCGTCAGTTCGGTCGGCGCGATCATCGACAAGTACGGGCTGGACGGGCTGGACGTCGACTTCGAGGGGCACTCGCTGTACCTCGACGCCGGCGACACCGACTTCAAGAATCCGACCACCCCCGTGATCGTGAACCTCGTCTCCGCGTTGAAGACGCTGAAGGCGAAGTACGGTGACAAGTTCGTGCTGACGATGGCGCCGGAGACGTTCTTCGTGCAGGTGGGATACCAGTTCTACGGCGGATCCAACGACAACCGCGCCGGGTCGTACCTGCCGGTGATCGACGCGGTGCGGGACTTCCTGACCGTGTTGCACGTCCAGGACTACAACTCAGGGCCCGTGATGGGGCTCGACAACCAGTACCACACCATGGGCGGCGCGGACTTCCACATCGCGATGACCGACATGGTCAAGGCCGGGTTCCCGGTGGCGAACACCGGCCGGACGTTTCCGGGACTGCGCGACGACCAGATCGGCTTCGGGCTCCCGGCGGCGGTCAGCGCGGGCAACGGCTACACCGCCCCGGCAGCCGTGCACGAGGCGCTCGACTGCCTGGTGAAGGGCCAGAACTGCGGCGGCTACAGCCTCCGCGGCGGTCCTTCGCCCGGGTTCCGCGGCCTGATGACGTGGTCGATCAACTGGGACCACTACTACGACTGGGAGTTCCGGAACAGCCACGCGCCGTACCTCGATTCCCTGCCGTAACAGGCCCGCCCGAC
Source organism: Kribbella sp. NPDC051137 (assembly GCF_040682535.1). Classification (NCBI taxonomy): domain Bacteria; kingdom Bacillati; phylum Actinomycetota; class Actinomycetes; order Propionibacteriales; family Kribbellaceae; genus Kribbella; species Kribbella sp. NPDC051137. The sequence continues at coordinate 262,792 of NZ_JBFBBI010000009.1, read as the reverse complement.
CCGGCCCGGTCCGTAGCCGCCCGCGGACCGGGCCGTGGCCTGTGGATTACCGCTCCTGGTTTGTGGGTTGTCGCTGGTATGAAGGAGGCATGACAGCGTCAACGACCCGCTCGGTGATCCTCACCGTGGACGACGATCCCGGCGTTTCCCGGTCGATAGCCCGTGACCTCCGCCGCCGGTACGGCGAGGACAACCGCATCGTCCGGGCGGAGAGCCCGGCGCAGGCGCTCGACGCGCTGAAGGAACTGAAGCTCCGCGGCGAGCCGGTCGCGCTGCTGCTGGCCGACTACCGGATGCCGCAGATGTCCGGCATCGAGTTCCTCGAGGCCGCGATGGACCTGTTCCCGCTGGCCCGCCGGGTGCTGCTGACGGCGTACGCCGACACCGACGCCGCGATCCAGGCGATCAACGTCGTCGACCTGGACCACTACCTGCTGAAGCCGTGGAACCCGCCGGAGGAGAAGCTGTATCCGGTGGTCGACGCGATGCTCGACCTGTGGAGGGCGACCCCGGAGCCGTCCGGCGACGAGACCCGGGTGATCGGCCACCGCTGGTCGGCGCCGTCGTTCGCTGCCCGCGACTTCCTCGCCCGGAACGCCGTGCCGTACCGCTGGCTGAACGTCGACGACGAAGAGGCCAGGCGACTTCTCGACGCTGCCGAGGTCGACGGTACGACGCTGCCGGTCGTGATCACGCCCGACGCAACGGTGATGGTCGCGCCGTCCGAGGCCGAGCTGGCCCAACACGTCGGCCTGACCACAGCGCCCGCGCAGGACTTCTACGACCTGGTCGTGGTCGGCGGCGGCCCGGCCGGGCTCGGGGCCGCGGTGTACGGCGCCAGCGAAGGGCTCCGGACCGTCCTCGTCGAGCAACTGGCGACCGGCGGCCAGGCCGGACAGTCGAGCCGTATCGAGAACTACCTGGGCTTCCCGGACGGCGTGTCCGGCGCGCAGCTCACCGACCGGGCGCGCCGGCAGGCGGTCCGGTTCGGGGCCGAGCTGCTGACGACCCGGCAGGTGGTCGGGCTGGAGACGCTCGGGAACGCCCGCCGGCTCCGGTTCGCGGACGGCAGCGAGATCTCGGCGCATTCGGTGATCCTGGCGACCGGTGTCTCGTACCGGACCCTCCAGGCCCCCGGCGTCGACGATCTCTGCGGCCGCGGCATCTACTACGGCTCGGCCACCACTGAGGGGCCGGCCTGCGCCGGGTCGGAGGTCTACATCATCGGCGGCGCGAACTCGGCCGGTCAGGCCGCGGTCTATTTCTCGAGGCATGCGAAACGCGTGCATATGCTGGTGAGAGGACCATCGCTCACCGCGACGATGTCGTCGTACCTCATCGACCAGATCGATGCGATCGACAACATCGAGGTGCACACCTGCACGCAGGTCGTTTCCTGTATGGGCTCGGAGCACCTGGAACATCTCACCCTGCTGAACAGCGAGACCGGGGAGAAGCGCGAGGTGGACACGGAGTGGATGTTCGTGTTCATCGGCGCGGCGCCGCGGACCGACTGGCTGCCCGGTGACCTGCTCCGCGACGAGCGCGGCTTCGTGCTCACCGGCCCCGACCTGCACGGCAGACCGCCGGGCTGGGTGCTGGACCGGGAGCCGTACCACCTCGAGACGAGCATGCCGGGCGTGTTCGCCGCGGGCGACGTCCGGGCCGAGTCGGTGAAGCGGGTCGCCTCCGCGGTCGGCGACGGAGCGATGGCCGTGACACTGGTGCACCGATACCTGGAGATGCTCTGATGACCGATCAGACCGAGCCGCGGCGACTGAGCCCGGACGAGCTGCGCACGCTGTTCCTCTTCGAGAGCCTCACCGACGAGCAGCTCGGCTGGCTCTCCGAGGCGGGGTACGTCGAGGAGGTGCACGACGGGATCGTCTTCAACGAGGGCGACGAGGCGACCTGCTGCTACGTCCTGCTCAGCGGTGAGATCCGGCTCTGCAAGCTCTCGCACGGCGAGCTGGTCGAGATCAACCGGACCGGCCAGCGCGGGGTCTACTCCGGTGCGTTCAACGCGTTCTTCGGTGCCAACGACCACAAGTCGTACACGGCGACGATGCAGGTGACGCAGCCGTCGGAGTTCTTCGTGATCAGCGCCGAGACGATGGCGACGATGATGAACACCTGGTTCCCGATGGCGGTGCACCTGATCGAGGGCTTCGTGATGGGGATGCGGCGTACCAACGAGACGCTCGGGGAACGCGAACGGCTGCTCGCCCTCGGCTCGTTGTCCGCGGGCCTCACCCACGAGCTGAACAACCCTGCGGCCGCGGCGGTCCGGGCCGCGGCGACCCTGCGGCAGCGGGTCTCCGGGATGCGGTCGAAGCTGGCGATGCTCGCGGACGGGACGCTCGACGCGACCAAGCTGCACCAGATCGTCGCGCTCCAGGACGACGCGGTCGAGCGGCTGGAGAAGAACAAGGACAAGGACGTCCCGCCGCTGGAGCTGTCCGATCGCGAGGACACGCTCACCGACTGGCTGGACGACCACGACGTGCAGGCGAGCTGGGACGTCGCGCCGGTGCTGGCACAGGCCGGCCTCGACGTGCCGTGGATGGAGGAGGTGCTGACGGCGGTCGGCCCGAAGTACCTCGAAGGTGCCGTCCGGTGGCTGATGTACACGATCGACACCGAGTCGTTGATGAACGAGATCGACGACTCGGTCACCCGGATCTCCACGCTCGTCGGCGCCGCCAAGCAGTACTCGCAGATCGACCGGGCGCCGTACCAGACCGTGGATCTGCGCGAGCTGCTCAAGTCGACGCTGGTGATGATGTCGGGCAAGCTCCAGGGGTACCAGATCGTCAAGGAGTTCGACCCGGAGCTGCCGGCGATCCCGGCGTACGCCGCGGAGCTCAACCAGGTGTGGACGAACATCATCGACAACGCGGTCAGCGCGATGGGCGGCTCCGGGACGCTGACGCTGCGGACCCGGCGGGACGGCGCGTACGCCGTGGTCGAGATCGGCGACACCGGACCCGGCATCCCGGAGGAGATCCGGCGGCGGATCTTCGAGCCGTTCTTCACCACGAAGCCGATCGGCGAGGGGACCGGGCTCGGCCTGGACATCTCCTGGCGGATCGTGGTCAAGAAGCACCACGGCGACCTCCGGGTGGAGTCCGAGCCGGGCCGCACGGTCTTCAAGATCGTGCTCCCGCTCGAGCCCGAACGCGAACTGGAGTCCGACCCGGCGCTGCTGTCGTAGAGCGGGCCCGGATCCGGGTTCCGTCGTGGTCACGTCAACGCAGCGATGACCCCGGCCACGACGTTCATCCCGATCATGCCGGCGCCGACCGCGACGCCGACCAGTGCCGGTGTCTGGCCTTCGCGGTTGCCTTGGCGGACCGCCTGGAGCCCGTACGCGACCGCGAAGATTCCCGGGATCACGAAGATCAGCAGGGCGGGGCCGGCCGCGGCGACAGTTGCCCAGAGCGGAGCGCCCTGGTCGGAATACCCGTACCACGACAGCAGACCTTCACCGACGACGAACGCGGCCACGAAGCTGAGCGGGTAGAAAGCCAGAGCCACCCACGCGCGCACCGTTGCGGAGTGACCGGGCTGCGTCGTTCTGCGCCGGTCCTGGGGCGGGGCTGTCAGTCGTCCGGACATCGGAACCACCTCCACCACCAACGTGTGTCGGGCACTTCGCATCCAGCATGGCTGTAGGTCCCAACCTGTCCGGGACCTACGCTCAGCTCTCCGGATCAAGCCGTCCGGCGTGCTCGGCCAGCCAGGCCGTGATCGCGGCGACGGCCTCCGGGTCGACGTGCTGGGCGACCGAGTAGTCGGCCATCGTGGACGGACCCGTGCCGGCGAAGAAGGAGTGGTTGTCGGCGGCGAGGACCGTGATGGTCGCGTCGGGGAGGCCTTCGCGCCAGGCGGGGAGGTCGTCGGCGACGGTGATCTGGTAGTCGCGACCGCCTTGCAGGACGAGGATCGGTACGTCGAGTTTCGCGGCCGTCGCGACCGGGTCGTAATCGCGCTGATCCAGCCAGAACGACGCCGGCATACCGAAGGGAAGGTCCGACGACGGAGTGTTCGCGGTGACGGTGTCGGCCGCGAGCGCCTGGCGTTCGAAGACTGCGATGGTCTCCGGCGGCACTGCCTCGGGGCTCGACGACGCCAGGTAGCGCATCACGCGAACGGCGGCGTACTGCATCGGCTGGGTGTCGCCGGCCATGATCACGACGCCCGCCACCAGCGGTTCCTCGGTGGCGATCTTCGGGGCGATCTTGCCGCCCATGCTGTGCCCGACGAGGAAGACCCGGTCGACGTGTTCGGCGAGCAGCCGTACGGCGGCGGTCCCGTGCGGGACGTACTCCGACGTCATCGTGTAGCCGGGTGCCGCCATCGCCTCGGGGCGGTTCGCGGTGACCTTGTCGAAGCGCAGTACCGCGATGCCCTGCGTCGCCAGGCCCCACGCGAGATCCTTCAGCGGCTTGTTCGGTCCGCTGGTCTCGTCGCGGTCCCACGGACCCCCGCCGGTCAGCAGGACGACACCGCGGCCGGTTGGCTCCTTGGGCAGCGTCAGCGTGCCGGGAACAGTGCGGCCGTCGGCGTCCAGGGTGATGTCGCGTTCGGTGAAGGCGGCCGGATCGGCGTACGGCGGGGGAGTCCAGGCGGTCATCGTTCTACCTTTCTCATCGTTTGAGAAAGGTAACACGACGTGAGATCGTTGCGCCATGGGTCCGTTGGAACTGCTGGGGCATCCGGTGCGGTTGCGGATCGTGCATGCGTTGCGCGGCGGCCGGGAGCTGACGACCGGCGAGCTCGGTGAGCGGATCGCGGACGTGTCGAAGGCGACGTTGTATCGGCATGTCGAGCTGCTCGCCGAGGGCGGGATCCTCGAGGTCGCGGAGGAACGGCGGGTCCGGGGCGCGGTCGAGCGACGGTTCCGGCTCCAGGCCGACCGGGCGTCGATCACGCCGGAGGAACTGGAGCAGTTGACGGTCGAGGACCACCGGCGCGGGTTCGCGACGGCGATGGCCGCGCTGCTGGCGGAGTTCACGGCGTACACCGAACGCGACGGAGCGGACCCGATCGCGGACCTGGTCGGCTATCGCCAGCACGGCATCTGGCTCACCCAGGCCGAACTCCACCAGCTGATCGAGGGCCTGCGCGCCGCGATCCTCCCGGTGCTGTCGAACGAGGCGACACCGGATCGCGCCCGTTATCTCCTCAGCCCGATCCTGTTTCCCGCGGAGGATCAGTAGAGCGGCGCTTCCGGGCGGACGATCAGCCGGCTGGCCGGTGAGCTGCGGGTGAGCTCCCGGACGACGTCGTACCGGCAAGGCGCCGGGAGAGTGCCGTGCCCAGTTCCGCCGCACGCCCTAACGGAGGGCGGTGCCTTGGGCGTGGGTGAGGAGGGTGAGGTCTTCGCGGGTCGGGAGGGATTCCCAGTCGCCGTAGGCCGTGACGCAGAAGGCGCCGGAGGTGGTGGCGCGGTCGAGGCGGGCCTCGGGGGAGAGGTTGTCGAGGGTGGCGGAGAGGTAGCCGGAGACGAACGCGTCGCCGGCGCCGATGCTGTCGACCACCGTGACGGGCAGCGCGGGGCGGTGGATGGTCAGCGGCTCGGGTGTGCGGGTGTGCGACCAGGCACCCTTACCGCCGGCGGTTACGACGACCGTGTGCACTGTCTGCAGTAGATCGGCGATCGGGTCTTCGGCGTCGGACAGCAGATCCAGTTCGTCGTCGGAGGCGAAGACGGTCTGGATGTGGGGGAGGAGTTCGCGGAGGGTTGCCGCGGCCTCGGTGCGGGACCAGAGGCGGGCGCGGTAGTTCACGTCGAGGGAGACCTGCGCGTCGGTCGTGCGTACGGCGGCCAGCGTCGCGGCTCGGGCGGTGTCCGAGAGCGCCGGGGTGATACCTGTGACGTGGAGCAACGTCGGCGACAGTGCGGCGATCGCGGCGGTGGTCTCCTCAGCCGTCAGCGTGGAGGCGGCGGATCCGCGGCGGTGGTAGCTGACGCGGGTGATGTCGTGCGACGGCTGGTCGAACGCGATGAACCCGGTGAACGCCTCGTCGGAGAACCGGACCCGGACGTCGACGTTCTCGGCGCGTAGCGTGCGCCGGATCAACCGGCCCGGCTCGTCGTTGCCCACGGCACTCAACCAGGTGACGTCGTGCCCCAGCCGGGCCACACCGATCGCTACGTTGCTCTCGGAGCCGGCGATCGACAGCTGCGCGTCCCCGCCCAGCCGCATGGGCCGCGCGGTCCGCACCGAAACCATCGTCTCGCCGAGCGTCAGCAGATCTGTCATCTCACATACTCCGGGAGCTGGGGCGACCGGGCGGGTCGCAAGCGGGGACGGGTCCGTCAGATGCCGAGTTCGGTACGGAACGTGCCGGCACGGATCGCCAGATCGGACAGCGGGCCCCCGTTGGCGGCGGGGCCGAGCAGCGGCGAGCCGACGCCTACCGCCAGCGCGCCGGCCTCGAGGTACTTCGGGGCGGACTGGGCGTCGACGCCGCCGACGGCGATCAGCGGGGCGTCGGGGAGCGGGGCACGGAGCTCGGAGAGGTAGCCGGGCCCGTGCAGTTTGGCGGGGAAGATCTTGACCGCGGTGGCACCCAGGTCGAGCGCGGCGATCACCTCGGTCGGGGTGAGGGCGCCGCAGAGCAGCGGGAGGCCGAGCTCCACCGAGCGGTGCGCGCCGCGGGTGATCGCGGGGGTGACGCTGAAGTCCGCTTGCGCCTCGGCGACCGCCGAGGCCTGGTCGGCGGTGACCACGGTGCCGGCCCCGATCAGGATGTGCGGGTCGTACAGCGAACGCGCCTTCGCGATCGCCTCGACGCCGCCGGGGGTGGTGAGGGAGATCTCGAGTGCGGTGATGCCCGCCTCGACAAGGGTCTCGACGCAGTCGAGCGCGGTGTCCGCACGGTCGGCGCGGATGATCGCGAGCAGTTTCCGGCTCCGGAGTTCGGCAAGCAGGTCCATGATTCCCAATCTATGTGACAGCGCAGACATAGGACGTCCCATGACCTCTGGTGTGGACGCCCGATCTGTGGCTGAATTTCCTAGTGAACAACCGCCCCGTTGTTTACTTTCAGGAGGCATCCGCTCATGCCCAGGTTCACCGCTCTGGCGACGGCGCTCGTGCTGACCCTCGCCGTACCGCTTCCACCCGCCCAGGCAGCCGTCACCACCACCGTTCTGTTCGACAAGGGGGATGCCGGCTACGGCTGCTACCGCATCCCCGCGATCGTGAAGACCAAGGCCGGCACGCTGCTCGCGTTCGCCGAGGCACGGCGCGCCTGGTGCGCGGACTCCCAGGAGATCGACCTGGTCATGCGCCGCTCCGACGACGACGGCCGCACCTGGTCGGCCACCCAGACCGTCCTGTCCGGTACCGACACCGACCCGAACGCGGTCGCCACCCGCGGCAACCCCGCGCCGATCGTCGACTACGAGACCGGCCGGATCGTCCTGTTCTCGACGATGGACCCCGGTACGACGAGCCGCCCGCGGACGCCGTACGTCCAGACCAGCGACGACGACGGCCGGACCTGGTCCACGGCGAAGAACATCGGCGACCAGATCGACGACCCGGCGTGGGGCTGGTACGCGACCGGTCCCGTGCACGGCATCCAGCTCACCCGCGGCACCCACGCCGGCCGGCTGGTCGCGGGCACCAACTACGACAACGGCGCCGGGCAGAACGCGGGCCAGCTCGTCTACAGCGACGACCACGGCGTGACCTGGCACAAGGGCGCGACCGACCTTCGCTCGGACGCCACCCCGCAGGAGATCAGCGTCGTCGAGAAGGTCGACGGCGGCGTGTACGCCGGCGCCCGGAACAACGCCGGTACGTCGGGCGCGAGCCGGATGTCCGCGGTCAGCAACGACGGAGGCGAAACGTTTTCCGCACCGTTTTCCACGGTTTCCGGGCTGACCACGCCTGTCGTCCAGGGGTCGCTGCAACGGTTGCGCGCGGTCGACCGCGGCGACATGTACAACCGGATCCTGTTCGCGGCACCGGCCGACCCGGACCGTCGCCGGTACATGACCATCCGATCGAGCTTCGACGAGGGGAAGACCTGGCAGTCCGTTGCCGACGGCACCCGAATCACCGACGACTGGTCCGGCTACTCGGATCTGGCGGTCCTGGACACCGGCGAGATCGGCCTGCTGTACGAGGGCGGCACGGTCGACGCCCGCGACCAGATCAGGTTCGCCCGGTTCACCGAGAACGACATCGGCCACCCGGACGCGCCACTCGGTCCGACGACCCCGGACGTGTCCGGGTACGGGAACGACAGCTACCTGCGCGGCGGTCCGGTGGCGACCGGCGGCAAGTTCGGGCAGGCGCGGGACTTCGACGGCGTCGACGACGCGATCCAGTTGCCGTACGCCGAGTCGCTCGCGGTCGGGGCCGGCGACTTCACCGCGACGGCGTGGATCAGGTACGGCGCGTCCAGCACACCGCAGGCGATCTTCTGGGGCTACGGGATCAACGAGTTCTCGCAGTTCTGGCTCAGAGCGGAGCCCGCCGACGGGCGGATTCGCGGACTGATCACGACCGGCGGGAACACCGCCTCCGTGCAGACCGCGAAGGCCTACAACGACAACGCCTGGCATCACGTCGCGTTGCAGCGGAAGGCCGGGACGTTGTCGATCTGGGTCGACGGCACGCAGGCCGCGAGCGTCGCGGCCCCGACCGGATCGGTCAGCCCCGGCCGGCCGTTCAAGATGTACGTCGGGCAGCGGCTGGACGGGGCACATCACTTCGACGGGTCCATGGACGAGGTCCGCCTCTACAAGCGGGCGCTGACGTCGGCGGAGCTCAACAGCATCCGCACCACCAACAGCACGTCGGTACCCGACGCCGTACTCGATCTGCCACTCGGATGACAGTCACCATTCGGCGAACGATCCGTCGTCGTGGGTCCAGACCGGGTTGCGCCAGGCGTGGCCGGTCCGGTCCGCGGCGCGGACGGCCTGTTCGTCGACGGTGATTCCCAAGCCTGGCAGGGGATTCCACTCCGCGTGCCCGTCGATCCAGCTGAACGGCGCCGGATCCACGACGTACGACGTGAGGTCGCTGGTCACGTTGTAGTGGATGCCCCGGCTCTGCTCCTGGATGAGGAAGTTCGGCGTGCTGAACGACACCTGCAGCGACGCCGCGAGCGAGATCGGCCCGAGCGGGCAGTGCGGTGCGAGCAGTGCGCCGTGCACGTCGGCGAGTACGGCGATCCGCCGCAGCTCGGAGATCCCGCCGGCGTGCGACACGTCGGGCTGGACGACCGCGACGCCGGCGTTCAACGGCGCCAGGAAGTCGGACCGGTGGTACAGGCGCTCGCCCAGGGCCACCGGGACCGTCGACGTCGCGACGACCTCGGGGAGATGCGCCATCTGCTCCGGCAGCACCGGCTCCTCGACGAACAGCGGCTGCAGGCCCTCGACCGCGTGCAGGATCCGCCGCGCTCCGGCGACGCCGACCCGCCCGTGCAGATCGATCGCGACGTCACGGGTATCACCGAGGGCGGCCCGCGCGGCGGCCAGCCGCGTGACGATGTCGTTGACCTCGGCAACGGACGGCGAGACCTGGAGCTGCCCGCCGGCGTTCATCTTCACCGCTGTCATCCCCGCGGCGACCTGCTCGGCGACAGCCTCACCGATCGACGACGGCTCGTCGCCGCCGACCCACGCGTAGACCCGGACCCGGTCGCGCACCCGGCCGCCGAGGAGCGCCGCGACCGGAGCGCCGTACACCTTGCCCGCGATGTCCCACAACGCATGGTCGAGCCCCGCGACCGCGCTGCTCAGCACCGGCCCGCCGCGGTAGAACCCGCCCTTCGTCAGCACCTGCCAGTGCCGCTCGATCTGCAGCGGATCCTGGCCGATCAGGTACTCCGCGAGTACGTCGATCGCCGCCCGTACTACCTCGGCGCGGCCCTCGACCACCGGTTCGCCCCACCCGACGACGCCGTCGCTCGTCTCGATCCGGCAGAACAGCCAGCGCGGCGGGACGAGGAACGTCTCGATCCTCTCGATCTTCACCGGCGCCCCTTCGAGCCGCGGACCTCGGTGAGGTCCTCGGCCGCCTTCGCCAGCAGTTCGCGCATCGCGAGCTCGGCGCCCTCGGGGTCGTGCGCGCGGACCGCCTCCACGACCCGCCGGTGGCTCGGCACCGGGTCGTCGGACGGCTTGACCTTGTGCACCAGCCGGTCGCGGTCGGCGAGCCCGGTCTCCATGATCACTTCCATCTTGGTCAGCAGTTCGTTACCCGTTGCCGCGAGCAACGCCCGGTGGAACGCCAGGTCGGCGGCCACCGCGGCCAGGTCGTCGCCCGCGGACTCCATCGCCGCGAGCGCCGCGTCCAGCGCGGCCAGATGCGTGTCGTCACCCCGTACGGCGGCCAGCCGGGCGGCGGCCGGCTCCACGATGCCGCGGACCTCGTGCAGCTCCTCGAGCAACTCCGGACGGGCGTCGGCGTCCTTGAAGTGCCAGCGGATCATGTCCGCGTCGAGCAGGTTCCAGTCCGTGCGCGGCCGGACGAACGTGCCGCGCTTCTGCCGCGCGTCGACCAGTCCCTTCGCGGTCAGCACCTTCAGCGCCTCGCGGACGGCGGTCAGGCTGACGCCGAGGTCGGCCTGCAGCTCGGTCACGTTGATGGTCGCGCCCTCCGGGATCGTCCCGGACAGGATGCGTTGCGCCATCTCCTCGACGATCTGTCCGTGCAGCCCACGCTGGATCCCCGTCATCCTGCTCTCCCTCACGCCGAGTCCTTCACTGCCGACCATCCGCCGTCGACCACCAGGCTCGCGGCGGTCACGAACGATGCCTCGGACGACAGCAGGAACGCCACCGCCTGGGCCACCTCGTCCGGCTGCCCGAGGCGTTTCAGCGCGGTCGCCTGCGCGCTGCGCTCGCGGCCCTCGGCGTCGACGCGGTCCCACATCGCCGTCACGACCGGACCCGGGAGCACGGTGTTCACACGGATGTCCCGACCGTACTCGACCGCGAGTTGGCGTCCGAGCGACACCAGTGCGCCTTTCGTCGCGGCGTACGCCGGATGCCCCGGCAGGCCGGCGATCGCGTGCACCGACGACACCAGTACGACGGACCCGGCGCCCGCGACGAGGTCGTCGTACAGCGTCCGGAAACCGAGGAACGCGGCGGTCAGGTTGACGTCGAGCTGTCGTTGCCAGGACGGCGGCGAGAGCTCGTGTGCCGGCTTCACGTCGACGACGACCGCGTTGCTGACCAGGCCGTCGATCGGGCCGAGCTCGTCGCGCCCGCGCGACCGCACCTCCGCCCAGGTGTCCGCCGCCGCGACGTCACCGACCACGGCGATCGCCTTCCCCGGCAGCTCCGGGCAGGGCCTGACGTCCACCTGCACAACCTGCGCACCTTCGGCCACCGCCCGCTCGGCGCACGCGGCACCGATCCCCGACGCGGCCCCGGTCACCACGATCACCCGCCCAGCCAGCCGCATCCGCGCTCCTCGATTTGCTCGTAATTTACGAATTAATATTGACAGCTTCGGCTGTCCGCAGCAAGATCCTCCGCAATGAGGAACTCCACAGTCGAGGGGACCAACCATGGCTGACATGTCTCGCCGCAACTTCCTCCGCTCGGCCGGGATGCTGGCCGGCAGTGTCGCCGCGGCCCCGCTGGTGGCGGGCTGCGGTGACGGTGGCAAGAGCAAAGCCACCCAGTCCGGCGCCGTGAAGCTGGACTTCTGGACGCACGACCCCGGGTACGTGAAGACCTACACGGCGTCGGCGAAGGCCGCGAACGCGGCCAAGACCTACCCGTTCACGTTCTCGCTCGGTGTCACGTCGCTGGCCGCCGACGCGGTGGTGACGAAGCTGATCGCCCAGGCCCAGGCCAAGAAGGGCACCCCCGACATCGCCGGTCTCGAGGTCAGCCAGTTCCCGCGGATGATGAAGCAGAACATCGCGCCGTCCGTGCTGGTCGACTGGTCGAGCGAACTCAACGACGAGCAGAAGAGCGACCTGCTCCGGCTCGCCGACTACACCGTCGACGGGAAGGCGTACGCGCTGGAGTCCGACACGTGCCCGACCGTGCTCTACTACCGCCCCGACCTGTTCAAGAAGTACGGCATTCCCGAGGACGTCGGGAGCTGGGAGGAGCTGCAGGCGGCGGCGAAGGGCGCGCTGGCGGCCGGGAAGGCGCTGGGTATCTGCTGCAACGGCGAGCCGGGAGCGGCACTCGGTACGTTCCGGCAGCTGTACCAGCAGCGCGGGCTGAACCTCTTCGACGAGAGCGGAAAGCCGACGATCGACACCCCCGAGGCGGTGGCGGTGATCAAGTTCATGGCCGACTCGCTGAAGAGCGGGTTCTTCACGATGGTCCCGGATCCGTACGGCGCGCCGAACGCCGCGGCGCTCAAGTCGGAGAAGCTGATCGCGACCTTCATGCCGAACTGGTACAACGTCTACGGCCTGCAGGCGAACGTCCCGAAGCAGAAGGGCCTGTGGCGGGTCCGTACGCTGCCGAAGTTCAGCGCGGGCGGCGGTGTCGGGGCGGCGCTCGGCGGCACCGGCTTCGCGGTGGTGAAGGACAAGCCGAACACGCAGGCCGCGATCGACCTGGTGAAGTACACGTACCTGACCAAGGCCGGTCAGTTGCTGCGGTTCAAGACGGCGGGTTATCTGCCGACGATGAAGTCGTTGTACGACGCACCGGAGTTCAACACCTACACCGACGCGTATCTCGGCGGGCAGAAGGTGTTCCCGATCTACAAGGAGATCGCGGCGCAGGCGCCGCCGTTCCACCAGAGCGCCGACGCGACCACGCTGATCGACGCGCTCGGCGGAGCGATCCAGAAGGCGCAGACGGGGGCGATCAGCGCCGATCAGGCGGTGAAGGACGCAATGGCCCAGTACGAGAGCCAGACGAAGTGAGCGGCACCTTGTCGGTGACCAGGTCGGCTCCGCCGGGCGGCAGGGATCCGGACGGACGCCCGCGGGCGCGGCGGCTCGCCCGGGTCGGGCCGCGGATCGCGCCGTACGTCTTCATCTCGCCGTTCTACGTCCTGTACGCCCTGTTCCTGATCGTGCCGATCGGGGTCGGTGCGTACCTGTCGTTCACGGAGTGGGGTGGCTTCGGGTCACCGCAGTGGGTCGGCTTCGCGAACTTCAGCAGGTTGTTCTCCGATGCGGACTTCTTCCAGTCGCTGCGCAACACCGCGATCTACGTCGCGCTCAGCGTCGCGGTGATCGTGCCGGCGTCGCTGCTCGTCGCGCAGGCGCTGAACGCCCGCGGGTTGCGCGGCCGGGACATGTTCCGGCTGATCTACTTCACGCCGGTCGTGCTGTCGCCGATCATCATCGCGCTGGTCTTCCAGCTCCTGTACGACAAGAACTTCGGGCTGATCAACGCCGTACTGAAGGCGGTCTTCGGGTTCGGCGGGATCGACTGGCTGGGCAGTCCGGGCTGGGCCAAGGTCAGCGTCGCGATCCTCGTCATCTGGCGCTGGACGGGGTACCTGACGATCTTCTTCCTGGCCGGCCTGCAGGGGGTTCCGCGGGAGTTGTACGAGGCGGCCGAGGTGGACGGCGCCGGGCCGCTCTCCAGGTTCTGGCACGTGACCGTGCCGTCGTTGCGCCCGGTGACGGCGTTCGTGGTCGTGGTCGTCCTCGTCGGGTCGGCGCAGATCTTCGAGGAGCCGTACCTGCTCACCGCCGGCGGTCCCGACGGGGCGACCATGTCGGTCGCCCAGTTCGTCTACCGGGCCGCGTTCCAGCGTCAGGAGATCGGGTACGCCGCCGCGTCCGGGTTCACGTTGTTCGTGATCGTGTTCGTACTCGGCCGGCTGGCCAACTGGGCCCTCGGCGTCGGAAGGAGCAAGTGATGGCCACGGCAACCCGCGCACCCGCCGCGAACCCGGCCCGCTCCGGCCGGCCGAGTGTCGGCAGAGTCGCGTTGTACGGCTTCCTGGTCCTGCTCGCGGCGATCTTCATCCTGCCGATGCTGTGGGCGCTGTCAGCGTCTTTCAAGGAACGCAGCGACATCTTCCAGTACCCGCCTAAGCTCCTCCCGTCACCCGCCACGTTCGTCAACTACGTGCACCTGATCCAGCAGCAGCCGTTCGTCAGCTGGTTCTACACGACGCTGATCGTCGCGGTCGCATCGACGGCGGTCGCCGTACTCGTGTGTTCGCTGGCGGGGTTCGCCTTTGCGAAGTACCGGTTCCGGGGCAAGGGCACGTTGTTCGACATCATGTTCTCGTCGCTGGCCGTGCCGTACGCCGTCGTCGTCCTGCCGCTGTTCGTCGTGCTGACCAAGACCGGCCTGACCGAGCCGTTCTTCGCGATGATCGTGCCCTGGGTAGCACCGGCGTTCGGGATATTCATGATGCGTCAGTACATCGAGCAGACCGTCCCGGACGAGATCATCGAGGCCGGCCGGATCGACGGCTGCACGGAGTTCGGCATCTTCCTCCGGCTGGTGCTGCCGCTGCTGCGTCCGGCGCTCGGAGCGCTGGCGGTGTGGAACTTCCTCAACAGCTACAACACGTTCCTCTGGCCGCTGATCGTGGTCTCGGATCCGCACCGGTACACGCTCGCGCTCGGTCTCGCGACCGTGTACGGCGCTCAGAGTCACCAGGTGGACCTGGTCCTCGCCGGATCGGTGCTCGCGGCGATCCCGTCGCTGGTCGTGTTCATCATGCTGCGCAAACAACTCCTCGACGGACTGACGGCAGGATCGGTGAAGAACTGAGATGACGGATGCGATCACGGTGCGGTCGATCAAGGCGACCGCACGAGTTCGCCGGGAGCACGCGGTCGTGATGGGCGACCAGGAACTCGGTGCCAACCGGCAATATCTCGTGCGGGCCGGCCGGCCGTGGATCCCGGTGATGGGGGAGTTCCACTTCAGCCGGTACCCGGCCGCCGAGTGGTCCGCCGAGTTGCGCAAGCTCCGGAGCGGCGGGATCACCGTCGTGTCGTCGTACGTGCTGTGGCACCTGCACGAAGAGCGCCGGGGCGAGTTCGACTGGTCCGGCGACCTGGATCTGCGACGGTTCGTCGAGGCATGCCGGGACGCGGGCCTCGATTTCTGCCTGCGGATCGGTCCGTGGGGACATGCGGAGGCCAGGTACGGCGGGTTCCCCGACTGGCTGATGGCCGCCGACTGCGTACCGCGGACCGACGATCCGGCGTACCTCGCGCTCGTCGACGTGCTGTACCGGCAGATCGCGGCCCAGATCGACGGTCTGCACTACGACCAGGGCGGCCCGATCATCGCCGTACAGGTCGAGAACGAGCTGTACGACAACCCGGCGCACCTGGCGACGCTGAAACGGATGGCGCGGGCCGCGGGCATCGACGCGCCGTTCTGGACGGCGACCGGATGGGGCCACGCGCAACTGCCCGACCGGGAGGTCCTCCCGCTGTTCGGTGGGTACAGCGAGGCAGCGTGGGACGACAGCGACGCCGCCTGGCCGCAGCAGAGCCGCGCACACTACTTCTTCAGCGCCGGTAGAGACGACGACTCCATCGGTGCGGATCTGCGTGACGCGGAGGAGATCGCGGCCGCCCGGGAACAGCCGACGATGGACGTGTCGCAGTACCCCTTCGCGACGTGTGAGCTGGGCGGCGGGATGTACACGTCGTACCACCGCAGGCCGTGGATCCAGCCTGCGGACGTGACGGCGCTCTCGCTGGTGAAGATCGGCAGCGGGTCTGTCTGGCAGGGCTTCTACATGTACCACGGCGGGACCCAGCGGATCGGGCAGGAGACGACGTTCCAGGAGTCCCATGCGACGGGTTATCCCAACGACTGTCCGGTGCGTACCTACGACTTCCAGGCGCCGATCGGTGAATACGGACAGCTGCGGCCGCACTGGGAACTGCTGCGTCGCCAGGCGAACTGGCTCAGCACGATGGGCGCGGATCTGGCACCGCTCGAACTACAGCTGCCCGACGATGCGCCCGCGGACACCTCCAACACCCGAGACCTTCGCTGGTGCCTGCGGACCGACGGCTCCGACGCCTATCTGTTCGTCAACAACCACCAGCCCGTGGAGACGCTGCCCGACCATGACGGCGTGCAGTTCGAGGTGATGGCGGGCGGCCGGCGGATCGTCGTACCGGATCGTCCTGTCACGATCCGCTCCGGTGAACACTTCGCCTGGCCGGTGGCGATCACGGTCGGCGGCGTACGACTGTTCGGTCTGACCGCGCAGGTCCAGGCGCTCGTCGACCTCGACGACGGTCCGTTGCTGGTCTGCTTCCGGACAGCGGGAGTCGCGCCCGGCTTCCACGTCGAGACGGCGTCGGCCGGTGAGATCGCGGGGGAGTGCAGTGTCACGGTCGAGGGCGACCTGACCCGGGTCGGCGACCTCACGCCGGGGCCGGAGTGCGTGGTGGAGCTGGCGGGTCGTACGTCGACGGTCCGGATCCTGGTGCTGGACGAGGAGTCGTCGTGCCAGGCCTCCGTCGAACGGCTGGCCGGCCGGGACCGGCTGGTGATCAGTTCCGTTCCGGCGATCGGCACCGACGACGGACTCGAGGTGCAGTCCTCGCCGGCGCCGGTCACGCTACGAGTGATCCCGCCGGTCGTGCCGGCCGCGGAAGACGGTACGCCGGTGCCCAAGGCAACGGTTTCCGGGATCGCCGGCGTGGTGCGGGTGGAGCTCCCGGAGCAGTCCCCGAGCGAACTCCGGGCCGTCCTGCAGCGTCGCGCCGGCCGGTGGAAACCCTCGATCGACGAGCGCACCGGGCGGGCCTCGGCGCCTGATGACGAGGCGTTCGCGGCAGCGGCGGTGTACGGCCTGTCGATCCCGCGTGACGCGATCGCCGAGGACTGCGAGACGCTGCTCGAGATCGACTGGGTCGGTGACGTCGGCAGGCTCTACCTCGGGTCCGAACTGGTGGCCGATCAGTTCTGGTACGGGCCACGCTGGGAGGTCGGCCTGCGCCGGCTCGCGACCCGTGTCGCCGGCGACACCGTCGACCTGCGGCTCGAGCTGATGCCGTGGCACCGCGACGCACCGGTGTTCGTGTCCGAACCGGCGCGCACGCTGCTCGCCGGCTGCCGCTCCGAACACGTCGCCGATCCCGCAGCGCAGGTGCTGGCGCTGCGCTCGGTACAGCTCGTACCGCAGCCGCTCACGCGTCTCGTCGTCCGATCAGAGGAGCCATCGCTGTGAACTTCCTCCCCGAGAAGTTGACCATCACCCTGTGGGACTTCAGCTGGTACACGAGGACAGGGCCGGGCCAGGTCTTCGAGGACCTTGACCGTGCGTTCGCCGAAGCCGTCGACCGTGGATACAACACGGTACGGATCTGCGCGATGCCTTTCCTGCTCTTCGGATCAGGGCTGCCGACGGACGACCTGGCTTTCCAGGGACTCGGCGGCGACTACGGCCAGCGCACCCGCTGGTACGACCTGGCACCGTCCAAGGGTATGAACGGTCGCGATCAGCTGGTCGCGCTGTTCCAGGCCGCCGAGCGGCACGACTGTTACGTCATCCTGTCCAGCTGGGAGTACCAGCAGAGTTCCTCGATGTCGGCGGACCGGCGGTGGTGGGACGCGCTGCGTCGTGTCCCGCCCGAGGACCGCGCCGTCGCGCTGGCCGACAGCCTGGCGGACATGGTCGACTTCCTTGCCGAGCGCAACCTCTCGGACCGGATCGCGTTCGTCGAGCTGCACAACGAGGTGCAGGTCGGCTATCTGGCCGATGTGCTGCCCGACGGATCGGTCAGGCGCGTCCTCGGCCTGCAGGAGTCGCTCGAGCGGGGTATCGACCGGTTCAAGTCGCGCCGTCCGGACACACCGGTCACCGTGAACTACGCGCGGGTCCCGGTCGGCGAACTCCGTGGATTCCCGCGCAACGCGGACGTCGCGGTGTTCCATCCCTACGTGTACGGCGTACTGGACGAACTGCTCGACGTGTTCGCCCTTCGCGATCCGAGCCGTCCGTTCCCGCAGGAGCTCGCCCGCCGCGAGCTGCTCCGCGCCGATGCGCCGGACCTGGGCGAATGGACACCGCCGGCCGAGGACCGGTGGCGGCTCGAGGCGACCGTGGTCGGGCCGCGAGAGGTCTACGTGCACGACTGGTGTGACCCGGAGAAGTGGGATCGCCGGCTGTACGAGCGGTACGCCCTCTTCGCCGCGCAGATGACGTCGGTCCTCGAACTGTGGATCGACGCCGCGGCGGACCTTGCGGCCCAGCGCGACATCCCGCTGGTCTTCGGCGAGGGATGGGTGGGGTACACCCCGCTGCACGGCCGGTTCGAGGAAGGACCCGTCGGCGCCGAGATCTGCCGCCGGGCTGCCCGGCTCTCCGCCGCGGCCGGCGCGTGGGGCACGATCGTCTGCTCCAACGCGGCGCCGCACCACCCGATGTGGAACGACGTCGCGCTGCAGCAGGAGGTGAACGCGATCTTCCGGACGGCTAGCTCCAGTTGACCTCGACGGATTTCAGCCAGGTCCAGTCGCGGTTGTGCCACGTGGGGGACTGGTGGGCGAGGCGGGTGGCGTAGTTCGGCCAGTTGGTCGTGGTCCGGTGAGACCAGGCCTTCTCGGCGAGGCCGGAGAGGCGGGGGAGCAGCAGGAGTTCGAGGTCGCTGGAGCTGGTGACGGTTTCGCACCAGATGGCGGCCTCGACGCCGGCGATCTGTTCCGCGGCGACGATGTCCGCCGGGTCCCAGGAGATGCCGTGTTCGAGGGAGGCGGCGCCGTAGAACTCGAGACCGAGCCGTTCGCGGGCCTTCTCCTGCTCGGGGTCGGCGGAGGTGTCGGCGTGCGGGCGGTCGAAGTACAGCCAGGTGACGGGGGAGACGATCAGCTTGGCGCCCTGTTCGAGGGCTTTCGGGGCGTCGTGCTTGGCCTTGCGGAGGGCCTCGACCAGGACCGGGAGGAGGTCCTCGGGCGGGGTCGGGGCGTCCGGGTTCTCGCCCATCTTGTCGATGTCGAGGTCCAGCCAGTACTGGACGACGTCGGCGGGGTCGAGCTTCGCGCGGGCGATCTCCTGCCAGCCGACGACCCGCTTGCCGCGTTCCCGGACGAGTGCGGCGGCCTTCTCGACGAAGGCGGCGTGGTCCTCGTCGGACATGCCCCAGGTCTCGTCGCCGCCGATGTGTACGTAGACACTGGACGGGAACTGCGGGACGACCGCGTCCAGTACGTCCTCGACGAACGTCCAGGTCTCGTCGCGTCCGGGGTCGAGGGTGCCGAGGTGGAGCTTGTCGCCGTTGCCGAGCTCGATCGTGCGCTGCTCCTGTGGCCCGAGCTCCGGGTACGCCTTGAAGACGGCCGCCGTGTGGCCGGGCATGTCGATCTCGGGGACCACGGTGATGAACCGGTCGGCGGCGTACGCGACGAGGTCGGCCAGCTCCTGCTGGGTGTAGTACCCGCCGGGGCGGTCGCCGATCGCCCCGGTCGCCCCCACCTCGGTCAGCAACGGCCGTGAAGGTACTTCGACCCGCCAGCCTTGGTCGTCCGTCAGGTGCAGGTGCAGGACGTTGAGCTTGTACAGGTCGAGCATGTCGATGATCCGTCGTACTTCGTCCGGCTCGTGGAACGTCCGTACGACGTCGAGCGACAACCCCCGCCACGCGAACCGCGGCCCGTCGACGACGCGGGCCGCCGGGAGGACCGCCGTACCGTCGTGCACGTGTGCCGAGATCAGCTGCCGGAGCGACGTGAGACCGCGGTGGAGCGATTCCGGCGTGGGACCCCACACCACCACGCCGGCCTCCGAAACTTCCAGCCCGTAACGCTCGTCCGCGCTTACCGAGCCGTCGGCGCGCAGGCCGGTGGCAGGCGGTACGTCGTCCACCGGCCTGAGCTCGGCGGTTATGCCCGTGGAGCCGGCCAAGGCGAGACCGGTGTCCAGTTCCACGGCGGCGACGAAGCGGGCCGCGACTGCCTCGAGTTCTGGCGGTGCGGTGACGCCGGAGGATGTCGTGAGAGTGAACGTGCCGTCGCCGGTGGTGGCCGCGGCAGGTGCGGGGATGACGGGAAGGCTCATCCCACGAGTCTGCAGCAAGACAAGGCGTCAGGCGATAAGCGCGTGCAGCGCCTCCTCGAAGCCGCCGAGGTCGAGCGTGTCGGCCGAGTTGTCCAGCAGGATGTGGGTGGCGCCGGACCACTCGCACGGGGTGTTGGTGGCTGCGGTCCAGAACTCGTCCCAGTGCGCGAGCTTCCAGGTGTCGCGCGGGAATCCACGGTGGGCGACACGGTCGTGGACCGCGTGCCCTTCCGCGGTGACATGGACGACGACCAGCTCGGCCTCCGGCCAGTCCGTGGTCGCGTTCACCAGGTAGTCACGATCCCCGAAGTACCGCCCGAACGGTGCATCGAGTACGACGGAACGCCCGACGTGGAGGTTGTCGGCGCACAGCCGGAGCAGGGTCGCGTACTCGAGCGGCAGGATCGTCGACTGGTAGTACGCGTTGTGGTCCCGGTCGTCCTTGTCCGAACCGTTCTGCTCGAGCAGAAGCTCGGTGAACGCGGTCGCCACGGTGTCCTTGTCCAGGTACGCCGCGTCGTACCGTCGGGCCAGCTGCCGGCTCACGGTGGACTTCCCGGAGCCGGCGGGTCCGATCACGAAGAAGACTCTAGGAGTCACGACGGTCCTTCACGAACACACCGTACGACGTCGCGCCGACCAGCAGCAGTGCGCCGCCGACCACGAAGACCAGGCTGTAGTTGTTGCCGGTGGCATCGAGGATGAACCCGGTGACGGTCGGGGCCAGCGCCGCGCCCAGGAAGCCGCCGAAGTTCTGGATGGCGCCGAGCGATGCGACCTGCGCCGGCTTCGCGAGGTCCGATGCGAGCGTCCAGATCACCCCGATCGGGATCTGCGCGGCGAAGTACCCGACGCAGAGCAGCGCGATGCTCAGCACGTCGCTCTTGACGAACGCCACCGGCAGTACGGCGGCCGCGGCCAGTACGGCGCCGCCGACGATCGGGATCTTCCGCGCGGTCAGGGTCCGGACGCCGCGCTTGATCGCCCACGCGGAGATCAGCCCACCGGTCAGTACGCCGACGATGCCGCACAGGAACGGGAGCGCGCCGATCCAGCCGGTCTTGGTCAGGCTGAACCCGCGGCTGGTGTGCAGGTAGCCGGGGAGCCAGGTCAGGTATACCCAGACGGTGTAGAAGATGCCGAAGGCACCGATCACCATGAACCAGGTGTTCTTCTGCCTGAGCAGTGAGCCCCAGGAGCCCTTCGCTGCTTGCTGTTCCGCGGCGGCTTCCTCGCCGAGCCCCTTGATCGCGGCTTCTTCGGCGGCCGTCGGGTTGCGGTACAGCTTGACCCAGACTCCGACCACGATCAGGCCGAACGCGCCGACCACCATGAACATGCCCTGCCAGCTCATCGTCAACATCAGGAAGGTCAACAACGGTGGGGCGATCGCGTTGGCGATCTGCGAACCGGTGTTGATCAAGGACAGCGGCAGGGACCGCTCCTCCTTGTGGAACCAGCGCTGCGAGACCTTGAGACCGGACGTGAAGAACGGGGACTCCGCGACGCCGAGCGCGACGCGGGCGGCGTACAGGAAGGAGAAGCTGCGCGCGAAGCCGGTCAGGATCGTGATCACCGACCACAGGCCGGCGGCCCACGCGTACATCGCCTTCGCGCCGAACCGGTCCACCAGGTATCCGGCCGGCAGGTTGGCGATCGCGTACGGCCAGGCGAACGCCGACAGCAGGACGCCCATCTCGATCGTGTTCAGGTGCAGGTCCTGGGCGATCGTCGTGTTCGCGACGCCGAGAGTGCCGCGGTCGAGGTAGTTCACCACCCCGCCGACCACCAGCAGTCCGATGAAGAACCATCGGACGCGGGTCGGCCGGTCCGCGGGCGCCGGCCCGCTGTCGGCAGAGGCGGCGGCTGGGCCGGTCTGAATCGTTGAGTCCTGCATGGCGGTGCTCCTAGGGAGACTGTAGGCCGGATCGGCCCGGGAGGGGTTGGTGCGGCGCTCATCCGCGAGCGTGATCGACCGCCGCGAGGAAGGTCTTGGCCGCGACCGTCACCGGCGCGTAGTCGCCCGGTGCGTGCTCGGCCTTGGTGACGAAGCTGCCGACCCCGACCGCGGAGACACCGGCGGCGAACCACTCGCCGACGTTCTCCGGCGTGACGCCGCCGGTCGGAGCGACCGGGATGTGGGCGAGCGGAGCGAGAACGGATCTCACGTACTGCGGTCCGAGCACCTCGGCCGGGAACAGCTTCACCAGGTCCGCGCCGGCCTCGGCCGAGTTCACGATCTCGGTCGGCGTGAACGCGCCGCTGACCGAGACAGCTTGGTAGCGGTTGGCGACGGCGAGCATGTCCGGGTTCAGGTTCGGGCTGACCAGGAGCTGGGCGCCGGCCTGGATCGCGGCGTACGCCGAATGCCCGTCCAGCACGGTCCCGGCGCCGACGACGACGTCCGGGTTCTCGGCGGTGAGTCGCTCGATGACTCGCAGGGCGTTCGGGACGGAGTAGGTGATCTCCAGTGCCCGGATGCCGCCCGCGACGGCCGCCGTGGCGACCTGGTAGGCCTCCTCGGCGTCGTCGAGCCGGACGATCAGGATCACGCCTGTGTCGGCGATGGCCTGAAGTCGTTTCAACTTTGTGAACATGGTTTCACAGATTATTTCAGCGATTAACATCCGTCAACGGGCGATGTGAAGTTCTGTTAAGTTCTGTTCATGGAGAGCACGGGACCACTGATTCCGGAGCAACGGCACCAGCGCGTGCTCCAGTTGCTGCGGCGGGACGGAGTACTGAGCACGCGGGCGCTGACCGACCACCTCGGCGTCTCGCACATGACCGTCCGGCGGGACATCGCGGCGCTGGAGGCGGCCGGGCAGGTCGTGTCCGTGCAGGGTGGCGTCCGGCTGGTCGGGACGGCCGGTCAGGTCCCACCGCAGGAACGCCGGCAGCGCGCCGTCCTCGAACTGCCGCGCAAACGGGCGATCGCCGCGGCCGCGGCCGAGCTGATCGCCGACGGCATGGTGATCTATCTGGATGCCGGGACGACGTGCGAGTCGGTCGTCGCGTACCTGGGCGGGCGGCGCGATCTGACCGTCGTCACGAACGACTTCTACGCGGTGACGGCGCTGTTCGACGTACCGGACATCGAGGTGATCCACACCGGTGGGGCGGTCGACAAGGAGAGTGCGTCGAGCAGCGGCAGCCTGGCCGCGGCGACCCTCTCCGCGGTCAACCTGGACCTGTTCTTCCTCAGCACCGGAGCATGGAGCGTGTCGCGCGGCGTCAGCGCACCCACGCTCGACAAGGTGGAACTCAAACGCGCCGCGATGGCGTCCGCGACCACCACGGTCCTCCTGGCGGACAGCACGAAGTACGGCACCACGTCGAAGTTCCAGGTGACCAGCCTGGAGGACCTCGACGTGATCATCACCGACACCGACCTGTCCGAAGACACCCGCAAACGCGCCGAAGACCTCGGCGTCGAAATCCGCCTCGCGGAAGCCCCGTCATGAACTTGCCCGGATCGCCAGGATCCGGTCCTCACCTCGCGCGGCATCGAGCTGCCAGTTCCTTCAGGTAGGTGGCGCTGGCCTTCGGGGTGCGGGTCTGGGTTTCGTAGTCGACGCGGACGATGCCGAAGCGTTTGGCGTAGCCGTAGGCCCATTCGAAGTTGTCCAGGAGGGACCAGGCGAGGTAGCCGCGGATGTCGGCGCCTTGGGCGACGGCGTCGGCGACGGCGGTGAGGTGCGAGGTGAAGTACGCCGTACGGTCGGTGTCGTCGACGAAGCCGTCGGGGTCGGGGACGTCCTCGAAGGCGGAGCCGTTCTCGGTGATGACCATCGGGAGGCCGGGGTAGTCGCGGGCGATACCGACGAGCAGGTCGGTGAAGCCTTCGGGGACGATCTCCCAGTCCATCGCGGTGCGGGGCTTGCCGAGCGGTACGTCGCGGCTCACCGGCTTGCCGTCGGCGTCGGTGGTGCTGCCGTCCTCGGCGTACCCGGTGAACTTCTGGCTGAAGTAGTAGTTCACGCCGAGGACGTCGATGGGCGACGAGATGATCGCCAGGTCGCCGTCCTCGACCGGCAGCGTCACGCCCTCGCGGGCGAGGTCCGCCACGACGTCGGCCGGGTACTCGCCCTTGACCAGCGGGTCGAGGTAGAGGCGCCGCCCCATCCCGTCCGCCCGGCGCGCGGCGTCGACGTCGGGTGCGGCGTCGGACGCCGGGTACGCCGTGGCGACGTTCAGCGTGATCCCGATGTCGAGCTTGCGCGGTGACGCCTCGCGCATCTGCGACGTCGCGAGCCCGTGGCCGAGGAGCAGATGATGTACGGCGGCCAGCGCCGCCGGGTACTCGCGCCGCCCCGGAGCATGTACGCCGTACGCGTAGCCGAGCATCGCCGAGCACCACGGCTCGTTCAGCGTGGTCCAGGTGTCGACCCGGTCCTTGAGCGCGTCGAACACCAGCATCGCGTACTCGGCGAACCGGTACGCCGTGTCCCGCACCGGCCAGCCGCCCGCGTCCTCCAGCTCCTGCGGCAGGTCCCAGTGGTACAGCGTCACCCACGGGTCGATGCCCTGGGCAAGCAGCTCGTCGACCAGCCTGTCGTAGAAGCCGATGCCGGCCGGGTTGACCGGGCCCTTGCCGCGGGGCTGCACCCGCGGCCAGGCGACCGAGAACCGGTACGTGTCCAGGCCGAGGTCCTTGATCAGGGCGACGTCGGCCGGCATCCGGTGGTAGTGGTCGCAGGCGACGTCGCCGGTCTCGGCGTTGTCGATCGCGCCCGGTACCTGGCAGAAGGTGTCCCAGATGGAGGGGGTGCGGCCGTCCTCTTCGACGGCGCCTTCGATCTGGTACGCCGAGGTGGCGACGCCCCAGCGGAAGGTGGCGGGGAGTCCCGTGGGCAGGGTCATAGGTGCCTTTCTAGGCGGTGCGGCCGGGGAGCCAGCAGGCGACGGAGCGGTCGGGAGCGTTGCGGGCGACCTCCAGGACAGGAATATCCACGGAGCAGCGGTCGAAGGCTTGCGGGCATCTCGGGTGGAAGGAGCAGCCTGTGGGCATGCCGCGCAGATCGGGTGGCGAACCCGGGATGCCGGAGAGTTCGCGCCGTTCTCCCCGCAATGCCGGGAAGGAGCGCAACAGGCCTTCGCTGTACGGATGCAGCGAGTCGCGGTACAGGTCGGCGGACCGGGCCTCCTCGACGATGCGGCCGCCGTACATGATCGCGATCCGGTCCGAGAACTCGACCAGCAGCGAGAGGTCGTGGGTGATGAAGAGGACCGAGAAGCCGAGCCGTTCGCGCAGTTCCACCAGTTGGGCGAGGATCTGGCGTTGCATGACCACGTCGAGGGCGGTGGTCGGCTCGTCCATGATCACGACCTGCGGCTCGAGGACGAGCGCCATGCCGATCATCACCCGCTGCCGCATGCCGCCGGACAGTTGGTGCGGGTACGCGTCCATCCGGTCCGCGGAGATGCCGACGAGCTTGAGCATCTCCTGCGCCCGGGCGGTCCGGGCCGGGGCGGACAGGTCGGGCTCGTGGGCCTTGATCACGTCGAGCATCTGGGTGGAGACCTTGTGCACCGGGTTCAGCGAGTTCATCGCGCCCTGGAACACGATCGACGTCTCCGCCCAGCGGAACTTCCGCAGCTCCGCGTCGGTCAGCGCCATCACGTCGTACGGATCGCCCGACGGCGGGTGGTAGACGACCGCCCCGCCGCTGATCACCCCGGGGGGAGGGAGCAGCCGCGTCACGCCGTACGCGAGCGTCGACTTCCCGCTGCCGCTCTCGCCGGCGAGCCCGAGTACTTCGCCCCGATGCAACGTCAGCGTCACGTCTCGCACAGCCTGCACGGCCTCGTCGCCGAGTCCGTAGTCGACGTGGAAGTTCTTGATCTCCAGTACGGGCGTCTTCACGCGACCTCCTCCTCACGCCGCCGTACGACGGGGGTCACGGGCTCCCGCGACGACGACAGCACGGGTGTGAATCCGACCCGCATCCGGACCGAGTGCCCGTCCTTGGTCTTGATGCGAGTGTGACCGCTCGACCGCAACCGTGGGCTGACGAACTCGTCGATGCCGAAGTTGACCAGCGACAGCGCCGTACCCAGGATCGCGATCGCCAGTCCGGCCGGGACGAACCACCACCAGGCGCCCTGGGCCAGCGCCTGCTGGGACTGCGCCCAGAACAGGATCGTGCCCCAGTTCCACTCGGAGATCGTCGAGATGCCGATGAACGCCAGCGTGATCTCGGACATCACCGCGAAGATCACCGTGCCGACGAAACCGGACGCGATGATCGCGGTCAGGTTCGGCATGATCTCGAACGTGATGATCCGCCAGGTACTCTCACCGGTCGCCCGGGCCGCCTCCACGTAGTCCCGGCGGCGCAGCGACAACGTCTGTGCCCGCAGCACCCGCGCACCCCACGCCCAGGACGTGAACCCGATGACCAGGGCGACCATCAGGTCACCCGCGGACGGGATCGTGGACGCGACGATGATGATCAGCGGCAGCGCCGGAATCACCAGGAAGACGTTGGACAGCGCGGAAAGCCCGTCGTCCGCGGCCCCGCCCAGGAAGCCCGCGCTGACCCCGATCAGGATCGACAACGCGGTCGCGACCAGCCCGGCCAGCAGCCCGACGAACATCACGCCCCGGGTCCCGACGAGGACCTGGCTGAAGATGTCCTGCCCGAGGTGGGTCGTGCCGAACCAGTGCTTCCCGGACGGTGCCTGGATCAGGTCGTCGCTGCGCGCGGACGGGTCGTACGGCGCGATCCACGGCCCGATGATCGCGATCAGGCAGAAGAACGCGAGGACGACCAGGCCGGTCGCGGCCTTCGGGTTCGCGACGAACCGCAGCCGCCGGCGCTTGGCCGGAGCCACGGTCGTGGGAGTCACCGCGGTGATGGTGGCGGTCATCAGCCCTCCTTCCGGGTGCGCGGGTCGAGGAGCAGGTACGCGACGTCGGCCAGCAGGTTCGCGACCAGGACCGACAGCGTGATCACCAGGAAGACGCCCTGCATCAACGGGTAGTCCTTGGCGCCGACAGCCTGGAACAGGTTGTAGCCGATGCCCGGGTACGAGAACACGATCTCGACGAGCAGCGTGCCGCCGACGATGAAGCCGAGCGACAGCGCGAACCCGGAGACGTTCGGCAACAGCGCGTTCCGGGCCGCGTAGCTGACCATCACCCGGCGCTCCGGCAGGCCCTTGGCGTGGGCGACGGTGATGTAGTCCTCGGACGCGACCGTCACCATCATGTTGCGCATGGTCAGGATCCAGCCGCTCACCGACGAGATCAGGATCGTGATCGCCGGCAGCAGACTGTGCTGTACGGCGCTGCCGATGAAGCCGGAGCTCCACGACGGCACCAGACCCGGCTCGTACCCGCCCGAGGACGGGAAGAAGCTGTCCGGACCGGCCAGCACCGCGATCGCCAGCAGGCCGAGCCAGAAGTACGGGATCGAGGACAGGAACGTTGTCACCGGCAACAACCCGTCCATGATCGAGCCGCGCCGCCAGCCCGCGATCACGCCGAGCGACGTACCGATCAGGAAGCTGGCGAACGTCGTGATGCCGACCAGCGCGATCGTCCACGGCAGGCTCTGTTTCAGGATTTCCGAAACCGGTGTCGGGAAGAACGTGAACGACAGCCCGAGGTCGCCGTGGAACACCTGGCCCCAGTAGTCGACGTACTGGCTCCACAGTGACGCGTTCTTGTCCAGTCCGAACAGCACGTACAGCGAGTGGATCGCGTCGGTGCTCAGCTGGCCCTGGAACTTGTTGATCAGCGACGTCACCGGGTCGCCCGGGATCAGCCGCGGGATGAAGAAGTTGATGGTCAGCGCCGCCCACGCCGTGAAGACGTAGAACGCCAGCCGCTGCAGGAGGAACTTCATCTCGCCGTTCCTTCCTCGTAGAGCCAGCAGGCGGCCCAGTGGCCGGTGGCCGGCAGTTCGAAGCGGGGCGGGAGCTCGGTCGAGCACTTCGGCATCGCGTGCACGCAGCGCGGGTTGAACCGACAGCCGCCCGGCGGCGCGATCAGGCTCGGCGGCTCGCCGCCGGCCTGGTCCTCCGGAGTGCTCAGCTGCCCGAGCCGGTCGGGGTCCGGCGCGCTCTCGATCAGCAGTCGCGTGTACGGGTGCGCCGGGTGCTGTGTGACGGTCTCGGAGTCGCCGCCCTCGACCATCCGCCCCGCGTACATCACGAGCGTCTCGTCGGCGAAGTACCGCGCCGACGCGATGTCGTGGGTTATGTAGAGGATCGCGAGGTTGAGCCGCTCCTTCAGGTCCCGGAGCAGGTTCAGGACGCCGAGCCGGATCGACACGTCGAGCATCGACACCGGCTCGTCCGCGAGCAACGCCTCGGGGTCGGCGCCGAGCGCGCGGGCGATCGAGACGCGTTGCCGCTGACCGCCGGACAGCTCGTGCGGGAACTTGTCGAGGTAACGCTCCGGGGGAGTGAGCTGGACCTGCTCCAGCAACGACCGCAGGTTCTGCTCGAGGTCCCCCTCACGTCCGTGGATCTTCAAGGACCGGGTCAGGTGGTACCGCACGGTGTGCGTCGGGTTCAGCGAGGCGAACGGGTCCTGGAAGATCAGCTGCACCTTGCGCGCGTACGCCCGGAACTTCCGGCCCCCGCGGACCGTGACCGGCTCGCCGTGCAGGCGGATCTCACCCGAGGTCCGCCCGTACAGCTGCGCCATCAGCCGCGCGACGGTCGACTTGCCCGAACCGGACTCGCCGACCAGCGCGGTCACCCGGCCGCGGCGGAGCGTGAGCTCGACGTCGTCGACCGCGTGCACAGCCTTGTGCTCGCGGCTGAACAGGTCGCGCACGCCCCGCCGTACCGGGAAGTGCTTGGTGAGACCCTCGGCCTCCAGCACCACCTCGGTCTCGGTGACCGTCATTGGCTGCCGGCCGGCTTCAGGTTCAGGATGATCTGCAGAGCGTTCTGCTGGGTCGGCTGCGCCGGCCCGTACTGGTTCTGCTCGTCGGGCCAGCCGACCCAGTTCTTGGTGCTGTAGAGGCCGCCGACGTTGGACGCCGAGGTCGGGATGATCGGCATCTGCTCGACCATGATCTTCTGCAGCGTGTTCAGCGCGGCGGTCCGGGTCGCGTCGTCGGCGGCGTTCGCGTACTGGTCCAGTGCCTTGGTCGCCTCCGGGCTGTTGAACCGCCCGTAGTTGCCGCTCACGCCGCCCTTGCCGACCGGCTTCAGGATCTTGCCGTCCATGATGTTCTGGTAGATGTCGAACGGCGTCGCGCCACCGTTGGTCCAGTGCATCGCGGCGTCGAAGTTGCCGGTGTCGATGTTCTTGAACCACGCGTCCTGGTTGGCCTTGTCGACGGTCGCCTTGATGCCGATCGTGGACAGGTTGTCCTTGATGATCTCCAGGTCGGTGATGTAGTCGGACCAGCCGGCCGGGTCGGTCAGCGTGATCGTCACCGGCTTGCCGGTCGGGTCCTTCAGCGTGTCGCCGTCGAGTTTGAAGCCGGCGTCGGTGAGCTCCTTCTTCGCCCCGTCGACGTCGACCGAGTGGTTCTTGCCCTTGAACTCCGGCGCGATGAACGACTCACCGGCCGGGGTGGGAATGCCGGTCATCGACTCGACCTTCGGGTAGAAGTACCCGGCCTCACCCTGCTTGAAGATGTCGTCGCGGTTGATCACCAGGTTCATCGCGCGGCGCAGCGCCGGGTTGTCGAACGGCTTGCGGGTCGTGTTGATCCACAGGCCGTGGATGCCGAGGTTCGCCGGGAACCAGAGCTTGTGGTTCTTCGGGTCCTTGTCCTGGTAGACGGCCTTCACGTTCGGGACGAACACGAAGCTCCACTCGGACGAGCCGTTCGCCAGCGCGGTGGTCTGCGCGTTGTTGTCGTTGTACGACGTGTACCGGAGCTCCTTGACCTTCGGCAGGTCCTGCCAGTACGAGTCCCGCAGCGTCAGCGTGGTGGTCTGCGGGGTGAACGACTTGACCGTGTACGGGCCGGTGCCGATCGGATCCTTCAGGGTGTCCTGGGTCGGGTCGGCGATCATCGACCACTGGTGCTTCGGGACCACGAACACGGTCAGGATCTTGTTCTGGTTGGTGAACTGGGACCGGGTGAAGGTCAGGTCCACCTTGTTGCCGGAGGCGGTGATCGTGCCGTACGGGATCGCGTCGGTGTTCAGCGCGTCGTGGTCCTTGCGCAGCTGGAACGAGTACGCCACGTCCTCCGCGGTGAGCGGCTGGCCGTCCGACCACTTCACGCCGTCGCGGATCGTGAACGACAGCTTGGTGTAGTTGGCGTCCCACTTCCACTCGGTCGCCAGCCACGGCTTGCCGGGCTCGGTCGGCTTGATCCCGTTGATCATCACCAGCGGCTCGTAGATCATCCACCGGTAGCCGAGCGAGGCACCCGCGGAGGAGCCGAGGAACGGGTTGTTGTTCTGGGTCTGCGGACCGTTCGGCATGCCGATGTTCAGTACGGTCGCGCCGCTGCCCGAACTGCTGCCGGCGGCCTTCCCGTCCCCGTTACTGCAAGCAGCCAGGGTGGCTGCGGCGAGCAGGCCCGTCAGGGCCAGCGAGACCGTGCGTCGTGCTCGCATCGGTTCCTCCTGTGTTCCGTTGGCGGATGGCCCACCCTGAGCCGGTGGGCCAGTGCATAGTGGCGTGAAAGCGCTCTCATGGGAAGAGCTCACAACCGTTCGAGCGAGTACGCCGGCGACGGAGCAGGGGCAGCTGCCCCGCCGCCGGAGTTCTAGTGGGACCTGAGTTTCGGGGCGGTTGAACTGCGGACGATCAGCGTCGTCGGCAGTACTTGCGGGGCGTCCGGCAGCGGCGTACCGCCGAAGTACCCCATCAGCATCCGGGCGGCGGCCTGGCCCATCTGGCGCATCGGCTGATGCACCGTGGTCAGCGGCGGCTCGGTGTGCCCGGCGTACGGGATGTCGTCGAAACCGACCACGGACACGTCGCCCGGCACGTTCCGGCCGGTCTCCCGGACGGCCTGGATCGCGCCGCCGGCGGACAGGTCGTTGTGCGCGAACACGGCGTCGAACTCGAGGTGTTCGCCGAGTGCCCGCTGGACGCCGCGGCGCCCGCTCTCGTAGGTGAAGTCGCCCTCGTGCACGAGTCCCGGGTCGAGCTCGATGCCGGCCGCCGCGTAGGTGTCGCGGAAACCGTCCAGGCGTTCGCGGGTACAGCCGAAGCGTTCGACGCCGGTGATCACCAGCGGTCGCCGGCGGCCGAGCTCCAGCAGGTGCCGGGCGGCGGACTCGCCGCCGGCGTAGTTGGTGGTGGCAACGGACGGGAACTGCGGGCGGTGGTCGCGATCGTCGATCAGGACCACCGGCAGGCCGCGCGCGTGCAGTTGCTCGATGTAGGTGAGGGTGCCCTCGGGTTCGATCACCAGCAGGCCGTCGAAGGACTGCGACGAGACCTGGGACGCGAACTGCTGCATGGATTCCGCACCCCGGTTGAAGGTGAACAGCAGCAGTCCGTAGCCCTCGCTCTCGACCACGTCGACGGCGCCCTGCAGCACCTCGCCCATCCACGGCCAGGTGAGTGACGGGACCAGCATCCCGACGATCCGGGTCCGGCCGCGGGCCAGTCCGACGGCGCGGGCGCTCGGCACGTACCCGAGCTCCTCGATCACCTGCCGGACGCGTTCGGCGGTCCGCAGGTCCAGCTCGCCCTTGCCGTTGAGGACGCGCGACACGGTGGTCTTGCTGACGCCGGCACGGCGCGCGACATCGGCGATCGTGATCGACACGCTGACTCCCCTCGGGCGGTCGGGGCTGAACTGGCCGGAGCTTGCCGGAAATTGTCGGAACCGGTTTCGGAAGCGGTTCCGTAGATGAAAGCCGAGCCGGGGAGGGCTCGTCAATCACGGAGCGGTAACGAATCGCGTCTTAGTTCACGACCTGGAAGAAGGGGGATCTTCCGCCGCCGCAGGCGACGTGATGAACTCGGGGCGAGCGGCCTGCGCGGGGCCGGCTGTGTCAATCACGGTGTGAGGTCGAGGATGGAAGTACGCCGGACCACGGTGCGCGACATGCGCCGGTCCAACCGCTCGGTGATCCTCACCAGCATCTATCGCGAGGGCCCGCTGAGCCGCCAGGAGCTGACCGTCCGGACGTCGCTGAGCGCCGCGAGTGTGAGCAACCTGGTCGCGGAACTGATCGCCGAGGGAGTGGTCGAGGAGGCCGGGTCGGTCGAGTCCGAAGGCGGCCGGCCACGGGTGCTGTTGCGGGTGGCACCGACCTTCCGGTACGTCGTGGGCGCCGAGGTCGGGGAGACCCGGGTCCGGGTGGAGCTGTTCGACCTGGCGATGAACGTGCTCGCCCGGGCCGACCACCCGATCAGCTCGCCGACACCCGAGGAGGTCGTGAAGCACGTCCTGGAAGGGCTTTCGACCGTGATCGCGTCGTCCGGCGTACAGCCTTCGCAGGTTCTCGGGCTGGGCGTGGCGGTGTCCGGAGTGGTCGAGGACAACGCGGTCGTGGACGCCCAGACGCTCGGCTGGGACGCCGTACCGCTGGCCTCGATGCTTGCCGAGGGCACCGACATTCCGGTGCATGTGGACAACGGCGCGAACATGCTCGGCCAGGCGGAGATGTGGTTCGGCGCGGGGCGGGGTGCGACCGACGCGGTCGTCGCGCTGGTCGGCTCCGGGGCCGGATCCGCCTTGGTGGCCGGCGGATCCAGCTACCGCGGCGCCCGCAGCAGCGCGGGGGAGTGGGGCCACATGACGATCGTGTACGACGGTCGGCAGTGCCGCTGCGGGGCGCTCGGCTGCCTCGAGGCGTACGTCGGCGCGGAAGGCGTCCTGGACAGGTATCGGCTGGCCGGCGGCACTGTGGTCAAAGACGAAGAGGCTGCTTTCGTTGAGCTCCTGGAGTCGGACGAGGAGCCTGCGACAACTGTTGTGGCCGACACGATCGGCTACCTGGCGGCCGGCTTCGCGAACCTGGTGAACCTGGTCAATCCCGAGCGGATCGTGCTCGGCGGCTGGGCCGGGCTGCTGCTGGGGGAGAAGTACCTGGACACGCTGCGCGCCGAAGTGGGCAAGCACGCGCTCCGCCGGCCGTACGCGCAGGTGTCGATCGTGCTGTGCGAACTGGGTCGCGACGCCGTTGCCCTCGGCGCCGCGACCCTCCCCGTAGTACGGCTACTGCGCGACGGAGGCGCTGTCCGTTAGACGATCCACTTCTGGTTGGCTGTGCCGGCGCAGGTCCAGAGTTGTGTGGGTGTGCCGTTCGCGGAGTTGTTGCCGGTGACATCGAGGCACTTGTTCGCCTGTGGATTCACGAGGTCGTGCGCGGAGCTGTAGGTCCATTGCTGCGCGCCGGTTCCGTTGCAGGTCCAGAGCTGTACCTTGGCGCCGTCGGCGAGCGAGCCGGCGTTCACGTCGAGACACTTGCCGAGGGCACGGATCGTCCCGTCGCCGGGACGCGTCCACTGCTGGGCGTTCGTACCGTTGCAGTCGTACAGCTGGACCGGCGTACCGTCGGCGGAGTTGGCGGCGGCGACGTCCAGGCACTTGCCGGCCAGGCCGGTGATCTGTGATCCGCTCGAACTGCTGCCGAGCGTGGTGACCCGGACGTAGTCGACCGTCATGGTCTGCGGCATCACCGTGGTGCTGTCCGGATTGCCCGGCCAGCCGCCGCCGACCGCCACGTTCATGATCATGAAGAACGGGTGGTTGAAGACCCAGGTGTTGCCGCCGAGGTCGGCCGGCGTCCGGCGTTCGTACTGCACGCCGTCGACGGACCAGGTGATCGAGTCCGGCGCCCAGTCGACCGCGAACGTGTGGAAGTCGTCGGCGAACGACCAGCCGTTCGGATGGTTGTACGCGGCACCGATCCCGTTCGCGCCGGAGTATCCCGGGCCGTGGATCGTGCCGTGCACGGTGGCCGGCTCCTTGCCGATGTTCTCCATGATGTCGATCTCGCCGTCGTTCGGCCAGTTGGTGCCGCCGAGCATCCAGAACGCGGGCCAGAGGCCCTGGCCGCGGGGGATCTTGATCCGGGCCTCGAACCTGCCGTACGTCTGGGTGAAGGTCTGCGCGGTGAGCAGCCGGGCCGACGTGTACTGGCAGGGGCCGTACCAGCAGTTGAAGCCGCCGCTCTCCTGCCGGGCGGTGATCACCAGGTTGCCGTTGCCGTCCAGTGCCGAGTTGCGGGTCGAGTTGGTGTAGTACTCGAGCTCGTTGTTGCCCCAGCCGCCACCGCCGATGTCGTACCGCCACTTGGCGGGGTCGGGGGCCTGGCCGGCCGGGCCGTCGAAGTTGTCCTCCCAGACCGTCGCGGTCTGGGCCGCGGACGCCTGCTGGTGGCCGCTGGCGGCCGGTTGGAGGAGGGCGGTGCCGACCGCGACGGCACCGATCGCGACGAGCGCGAGCAAGCGGGAACGCTTCATTGATGTACCTCATTTCGGGGGCGTCTGAATGAGGGTGGATGTGCGCCGCAGCGTGCCGTGAGAACGCTCCCACGTCAAGCCCTGGACTAATTCAACGACCTGAAAAAAGTCTCCGCGGGCCGTTGACAGGGCTGTGTACGGATGGTTCTCTCGTGGTGACCATCAGTTGCGGCGCGGGCAGACGCCGTCATGACTTCCTTTGAAACAAGGGAGAACCGCCCCCATGAAACGCTTCCTGCCGCCCGTCGTCGCTGCGCTCTGCGTGGCCGCCGCCGGTCTCGGCTTCGGTACCGCCGCACCGGCCCAGGCCGCCGGCGAGCAGGTCAACGTCTGGCTGACCACCACCAACGACTCCGGCGGCCGCAACGTGACCCGGGGACTGCAGCAGCAGACCCCGGTCAGTTTCGGCCAGGCCGGCGGCTCCGCGAACCAGACCGTCACGGTCGACGAGAACACGACGTACCAGTCCTTCGAGGGCGGCGGTGCGTCGTTCGCGGACAGCTCCGCGTGGCTGTTGAACAGCAGCGGCGTGATCTCGGCCGCCACTCGGGACCAGGTGATGAAGGACCTGTTCGACCCGGTGAACGGGATCGGCCTGTCCTTCGTCCGGAACCCGATGGGCGCGTCCGACCTCGCCCGGTTCAACTACTCGTACGACGACACGTGCTGCGACCTGAACGACTTCAGCATCCAGCACGACCTGGCGGACGTCGTACCGCTCACGAAGCAGGCGCGCCAACTCAACCCGAATCTGAAGGTGATGGGCTCACCCTGGAGCGCACCCGCCTGGATGAAGGACAACAACGACTTCGTGCACCGCGGGTGGCTGAAGTGGGAGTACGCGCCGATGTACGCGCAGTACTTCGTCAAGTACCTGCAGCAGAACGAGGCCCAGGGCAACCACATCGACTACGTCTCGGTGCAGAACGAGCCGACCTGCTGCGGTACCGACAGCACCGGGTACGCGTCGATGAACTGGAACGGGTCCGGGCTGCTCGAGTTCACCAAGAACAACCTGTTGCCCGCACTGCACGCCGCCGGACTCACGACGAAGGTCCTGATCCTCGACTACAACTGGGGCAACTACAACGACCTCGGCTCGGTCCCGCTTGCCGACGCGGCGCTGCGGAGTGACCCGAACTTCGGCGGCATCGCCTGGCACGGGTACGGCGGCGACGTGAACCTGCAGACGCAGATCCATAACCAGTATCCGTCGGTCAACGCGTACATGACCGAGCACTCCGGCGGTACCTGGATCGGAAACCAGCAGACCGAGGACATGAACAACCTGATCGACTACACCCGCAACTGGGACAAGTCGTGGGTCAAGTGGGGTATCGCGCTCGATGAGAACCACCTGCCGTACGTCGGCGCCGGCTGTAACGTCTGCACCGGGCTCGTCACCGTGCACCGCAACGACAGCCAGCGGGGACAGGTCACCAAGACCGTCGAGTACTACACGATGGGCCACCTGACGAAGTTCGTGAAGCCCGGAGCGTTGCGGATCGACTCCACCGCGAACAGCTCGGTCAAGAACGTCGCGTGGAAGAACCCCGACGGTTCGAAGGCGCTGATCGCCTACAACACGACGGGCAGCTCGCAGTCCGTGCGGGTGAACTGGGGCTCGCAGTCGTTCGTCTACACGCTGCCGACGCAGACGTCCGCGACGTTCACCTGGTCCGGCTCGCAGAGCACTGGTAGTGGCGCTGGGCAGATCACTGGGCTGGCCGGAAAGTGCATGGACGTTGCCGGTGTTGCGACCGCTGACGGTACGGCGGTACAGCTGTACGACTGCAACGGTACGGCCGCCCAGCAGTGGCAGCGTCCTGGTGACGGGACTGTCCGCGCGCTCGGCAAGTGCCTTGACGTTTCTGGCGGTTCGGTCGCCGATGGCGCACGCGTCCAGTTGTGGACGTGCAACGGGTCGGCTGCGCAGCAATGGACCTACACGAGCGGGAGAGATCTGGTGAATCCACAGGCGAACAAGTGTCTTGATGTCACCGGCAACAATTCTGTGAACGGCACTCCTCTGCAGCTGTGGACGTGTGCGGGGACGGCCAACCAGAAGTGGATCGTGTCGTGAGGCGCGTAGCTGCCGCCGCCGCGGCGTTGGTGCTGGGTGGCGGGTTGCTGCTGTCTGCCTCGCCGGCAGAAGCAGCCACAGGTGCCGTTACCGGCTTGGCCGGGAAGTGCATGGACGTTGCTGCGGCCAACAGCGCCGACGGTACGCAGGTGCAGCTCTACGACTGCAACGGCACGAACGCCCAGCAATGGACGCGGTCGAGTGACGGGACGTTGCGGGCGCTGGGCAAGTGCCTCGACGTGTCCGGTGGTTCCGTCGCGGACGGTGCGCGGGTGCAGTTGTGGACGTGCAACGGGTCAGGTGCGCAGCAGTGGACGTACACCTCGGGGCACGACCTCGTGAACCCGCAGGCGAACAAGTGTCTCGATGTCA
Source organism: Kribbella sp. NPDC051137 (assembly GCF_040682535.1). NCBI lineage: Bacteria > Bacillati > Actinomycetota > Actinomycetes > Propionibacteriales > Kribbellaceae > Kribbella > Kribbella sp. NPDC051137. The sequence goes on along the minus strand of NZ_JBFBBI010000009.1, from coordinate 226,020 downwards.
CGGGCAACAACTCCGCCAACGGCACGCCGCTGCAGCTGTGGACCTGCGCGGGGACCGCCAACCAGAAGTGGAACGTGCCGGCCGCGGACGGCGGTACGGGCGGTGCGCCGATGGCGGCGGCGCCGTACCTGTACGAAGGCTGGGGTGATCCGCCGAACCCGGCGACCGTGATGAACGCGACCGGGGTGAAGTGGTTCACGATGGCGTTCATCCTGTCCAACGGGTACTGCAACCCGCAGTGGGACGGCGCACGCGCGCTGACCGGTGGGGCCGATCAGCAGGCGATCAACACGATCCGCTCGAACGGCGGCGACGTGGTGGTGTCGTTCGGCGGGTGGTCCGGGAACAAGCTCGGGCAGAGTTGCGGTACGGCGAGCGAGCTGGCCGCGGCGTACCAGAAGGTGATCAACGCGCTGTCGCTGAAGGCGATCGACATCGACATCGAGGACCAGGAGTTCTCCCAGGCCGCGGTCCGGCAGAAGGTCGTCGACGCGCTGAAGATCGTCGAGCAGAACAACCCGGGGATCACGACGTACCTGACGTTCGGTACGACGCAGACCGGGCCGGACGGGAACGGGCTGGACCTGATCAACCGCGGTGCGGCGTCCGGGCTGAACCTGGACGGCTGGGTGATCATGCCGTTCGACTTCGGCGGCGGCTCGACCAACATGGGTGCGTTGACGCAGCAGGCGGCCGACGGGCTCAAGAACGCGGTCAAGGCGGCGTACGGGCTGAGCGACGACGCGGCGTACCGGAGGATCGGCATCTCGTCGATGAACGGCCTCACCGACAACGCGGGCGAGCGCGTCAACCTGTCCGACTTCGAGTCGAACCTCGCGTACGCCTCGGCGCACCACCTGGCCCGCTTCACCTTCTGGTCCGTCAACCGCGACCGCCCCTGCACCGGCGGCAGCGCCGACAGCTGCTCCGGCATCTCCCAGAACCCCTGGGACTTCACCAAGGTGATCGGAAGGTACCGCGGATGATTTGACCCTCCGGTTACCGGAGGGTGGAAGCTTGTCGCATGACGGCGACGGTGACGGTGGGTGAGTTCTCGCGACTCACCCACCTGAGTGTGAAGACCCTGCACCACTACCACGAGATCGGCCTGCTCGCGCCGGTCTCGGTCGACTCCTCCTCCGGCTACCGGAGGTACGGGACGAGTCAGGTGGAGACCGCGCAGCTGATCCGCCGGCTCCGCGAGCTGCGGATGCCGCTGCCGGACGTCCGCGCCGTCGTCGAGGCCGGCGACGGCGCGGCCCGGGAGGAGACGCTGCGGACGCACCTCGAGCGGATGGAGCGGGAGCTCGCGCACACCCGCGACGTCGTCGCCTCACTCCGCGAGCTGCTCACCCCGGGGCAGCCGGTGCTCGACATCCAGTACCGCTTCATCCCGCCGTTCCGTGCGTACGGGGTCCGCGGGCAGGTGCTGCGTGACGAGATCGGCCCGTGGTGCGAGTTCGCGTACGGACGTCTCGGGCAGGTCGCCGGCCACATCAGCGGCAGCTCCGGGGCGACGTACAGCGACGAGTTCTTCACCGAGGACGAGGGTGAGGTGGTCGCGTTCCACCCGGTCCCGCTCGACCAGCCGGCCGCCGACGGCGTCGAGCTCGTCGACCTGCCGGGCGGGTACTTCGCGATCGCCGTGCACGCCGGCCACATGACTGACTTCGACCGGACGTACGGCGCCCTCGGCAGCCACGTCGCGGAGTACTGCGAGATCGCGCCCGGCCCGATCCGCGAGCTGTATCCCATCGGCCCCGGGGACGTCCCCGATCCGGCCGACTACCGCACCGAGGTCTGCTGGCCGATCCAGCGGATCCCTGTCCTGAAAGGCTGAAATCCTGTGTCCATCACTCTCGCGAACATCGCCGTCGACTGCACCAACGCGAAGGCCCTGGCAACCTTCTGGGCCGCCGTGCTGTCGACCGAGGTCGAGGCGGAGGCCAACGAGTACTTCGCGAAGATCACCACCGCGGCCGGTCCGACCTTGATGTTCCTCCAGGTCCCCGAGCCGCGGAACGGCAAGAACCGCCTGCACCTCGATCTCGCCACCGCCGACTGGTCCGCCGAGGTCGACCGCCTCGTCGGCCTCGGCGCCAAACGCCTCGACGAGCACACCGAGTACGGCACCCACTGGATCACCCTCGCCGACCCCGAAGGCAACGTCTTCGACCTCGCCGAGCACCACTAGGGGATTCGGTACCGGGCACCGTCGTACGTCGCCCCGCCGTCCTCGGCCAACTCCTCCAGGCGGGCTCGTGCCTGCGCCACCGGCCACCGGAAGGCGCGGCCGAGCTCGCCTGGCGTGGTCTCCAGCACCGTCTCCAGGAATCGCCGGCTCGCGAGTGCGTGGTCGGTGCCGCCGCCGACCTCGAACTGCTCACAGGTCAAGGCGACCAACGCTGCGGGCCAGCCGGATCCGCTCTCGTGGACGCCGGCCGTGGTGACCAGGAGACTGCGCTGGAGCTCGGTGATCGCGCGCTGGTAGCGGCTCCGGTCACCGATCAGCGCTCGCAGCGTCGCACTCGGCAGCGGCTCGTCGGCGATGGCCTTGGCGATCTCGTGGGCGGCAGGCGACAGCTCCAGCGACTGGTGGTCGCTCGGGTGGCCCGCGGCCGGATAGAGCGCGCTGAGGAGCTCCGGGGACAGGAACGAACCCCGGCCGCCGAGGTACGCGCCGTACCAGGCGAGGCCGCGACGGGGCAGTTCGTCCTTCCACGTCCAGACGCGTTGCTCGTTCTTGCCCATCCCCGAGCCGAACGGCTCCTCGTCCTCGCCGGCGACCGCCTCCCACAGTGACGGTACGACGGCACGCGGTGTCGGGAACAACAACGCGAACCCGACGTCGTCGACGAACGCGGCGGCTCGCTCGATCGACCGGACGCGTCGTCCCCGCACCCACCACCGAGTGGCCCGCGCTCGCCCGAGATCAGTCATCGGGACAGTCAATCACCGGCGGCTTGCGTGGGGCATTGCCAGGTGGGCAGGAGCGGAGCAGTGTGGGTTTCGAACCGGCGGCGCCGCCGGGGCGCTGCCCTGAGCGTAAGGGGGTGGATCGTGTACGCGCGTTCCACCACAATCACGGCCGCGCCGACGTCCATCGACGCCGGCATCGCGCAGTTGCGCGACGAGGTGATGCCCACGCTGATGGAGATGGACGGCTGCATCGGACTGTCCATGATGGTCGACCGGGAGTCCGGCCGGTGTATCGCCACCAGTGCCTGGCAGTCGGAGGAGGCGATGCGGGCCACCGACGAAGCACTCCGCCCGATCCGGGACCAGCTCGCGGAGACCATGGGCGGGGGAAGCCCGGACGTCCAGGAGTGGGAGATCGCCGTCCTGCACCGGGATCACCGTTCGGCGGCCGGCGCCTGCATCCGGGCTACCTGGGTGAAGGCGGATCCCGCAGACATGGACCGGGCGATCGACGTCTACAAGCTGGCGTTGCTGCCGAGGCTCGAGGACCTGGCCGGCTTCTGCAGCGCCAGCCTGCTCGTCGACCGGGCGTCCGGTCGTTCGGTCTCGTCGGTGACGTACGACAGCCGGGAAGCGATGGCCGAGACCCGCGAGGCCGCCGCCTCGATGCGATCTTCGACCGCCAAGGACGCCGGCGCCGAAGTCCTCGACGTCTGCGAGTTCGAACTGGCGATCGCCCATCTGCGGGTTCCCGAACTGACCTGATCCCGCCCACACCACCGGAGTACGGCTCGAGGCGGCGGCTAAGGCGCGTGGTCGAAGACCGAGGTGAAGGCTTCGCGGAAGAGGTCGGCGAGGTCGGCCTCGCCGTTGCCGGCTGCCCAGCGGAGTAGCGCGGTGTGGGTCACCCCGAGTACGGCGCTCGCGGCCGCGCGGGCGGCGTACTCGAGGGTGGGATCGATCGCGCCGACGAACGCTTCCTGCAGACGGAACTGGCTGTCCAGGTGTCGGGCCTGCAGTGCCGGTGTGCTGATCATCAGTTGCAGGCGGGCGAGCAGGAGATCGTTCGCCGAGCGGTCGAGGATCGTCAGCACCGTCCGGCCGATGCGGTCGGTGAGGGAGCCGTCAGCGGGGAGTTCCGCGATCTGCTGGTCGAAGTCGTCGTACAGCACCAGGTCTTCCTTGGTGGGGAAGTTCCGGTAGACCGTCATCGCCGAGACACCGGCCGCGTCCGCGACGTCGTTCACCGTGGTCGCGTCGTACCCCCGGTCGGTGAACAGCCGGAGCGCCTGCCGCTGGATGCGCTGCCGTGTGTCCGCGCGCTGGCGGTCCCTCAGACTCATGTGGTAGATACTAACAACATGATAGTTTCTAACATGAATGACAGGGTGGCATTGGTGACCGGTGCCTCGCGGGGCATCGGGCGGGCGATTGCGGAGCGGCTGGCCGCGGCGGGGGCCGAGGTCGCGGTGCACTATCACCGGGACAAGGCCGGCGCCCAGGAGACGCTGGCCCGGATCGATGGGCGCGGATTCCTGGTCGGGGCCGAGCTCGGCGTGCCGGGTGATACCTCCGCGGTGCTCGACCAGTTGACGCCCGGGTTGGCCGGCAGGCGGTTGGACGTGCTGGTGAACAACGCCGCGGCATCACCTGCCGGGCCGATCGGTGCCGATACCGAGGAGGCGTTCGACCGGTTGATGGCGGTGAACGTACGGGCGCCGTACTTTCTCATCCAGCGGCTGCTGGCGGTGCTGGCCGACGGCGGGCGGATCGTGTCGGTCTCGTCGGTCGCGACCCGGATGGCGAACCCTGCGCAGACCTCGTTCGCGATGACGAAGGGCGCACTCGAGACGATGACGCGGACGCTCGCCCAGGAGTTCGGCGCACGCGGGATCACCGTGAACGCCGTCGCTCCCGGTGCGACGCGCCACCAGGAGAACGCCGCGGTCTTCGAAGTGCCGGGGCTGGCGGAGTTGATCGTCGCGCAGACGGCGCTCGGCCGGCTGGGCAGCGCCGAGGATGTTGCCGAGGTCGTCGCGTTCCTCGCGTCGCCCGCCGCGGGGTGGATCACCGGGCAGGTCGTGGACGCGTCCGGCGGGCTACACCTCGGGGTCGGATAGCGCGTCGAGGAACAGGTGTACGTCGGGGTGGGTGCGGAGCGCCGTACCGGGGTGGTTCGGGCCGATCGGCCGGGTGAGGGTGTCGTGGACGGCCTGGCGTTTGACTGCGCCGGGGACGGAGCCGATCAGGGTGCGGGCGTTGAGCAGGCGGGGGATCGTGACTGTGATCGCGTGTGTCGGTACGTCGGCCAGGGTCGGGAAGTTGCCCTCGTCGACCTGCTGCTGCCGACTGGTCTCGTCGAGTGCGACCCGCTTGGTCGGGTGCGGGTCGTCGAAGTCCGCGGGCGGGTCGTTGAAGGCGAGATGGCCGTTCACGCCGAGGCCGAACAGTACGAGGTCGAAAGGTTCGTCGCCCATCGGGTAGCTGTCGGCATCCGGGTCCAGCTCGTGGAAGGTTGCCTGCGGCACCTTTTCGAGGAAGGTCCGGTGCAGCCAGTTGCGGAACGACTGCGGCGCCTCCGGGCTCAGTCCGACGTACTCGTCCATGTGGAAACAGGCGACCTTGCTCCAGTCGAGCTCCGGTTCCTCGGCGAGTGCGGTCAGTGTGGCGGTCTGGCTCGGCGCGGCCGCGAGCATCACGCGGGCCTGACCGTTCTCCGCGATCGCCTTCCGGACTACCACGGCGGCCTCGGCAGCAGCGGCGCGGCCGAGTGCCTCCCGGTCCGGAGCGGTCGTGACCCGTGGCGCATGCTCAACAGTCATAGGTAGAAGGCTCGCACAAGTCCGCGCCGCCGGGGGTTGTCCCCCGGTGTGGACGGTGGTTGTCCGCAGTGTGCGGGTTGTCATCGCCGAATAGGTTCGTGGGCATGACGACGAACCAGGCGTTGACGGAGCCGACGGGCGGCGTGGCCGGATGGGCGATCGATCTGATGGAGCAGCTCGGACCGGCCGGCGCCGGAGTCGCGGTGGCGCTGGAGAACCTGTTCCCGCCGTTGCCGAGCGAGGTGATCCTGCCGCTGGCCGGGTTCGCCGCGGCGCGCGGCGACCTCGGGCTGGTGAGCGCGATCGTGTTCACCACGCTCGGATCGGTCGTCGGCGCGCTCGCGTTGTACGGCGTCGGCGCGGTGCTCGGCCGGGACCGGACGCGGGCGATCGCCGGCAAGCTGCCGCTGGTGAAGCTGCGCGACGTCGACAAGGCGGAGCAGTGGTTCGAGCGGCACGGCGCGAAGGCCGTGCTGATCGGACGGCTGGTCCCGGTGGTGCGCAGCATGATCTCGGTGCCGGCCGGGGTGGAGCGGATGCGGGTCGCGGTGTTCCTGCCGTTGACGGCGATCGGCAGCCTCGCCTGGAACACGCTGCTGATCGTGGCCGGCTACCAGTTGGGCGAGCGGTGGCATGTCGTCGAGTCGTCGGTCGGCATCTTCCAGAAGGCAGTGCTTGCCGGGGCCGTGCTGGCGGTCGGGTGGTTCGTCGTGGTGAAGCTGCGGGGCCGGCGTTCGGATGGTGAGAAAGTCCAGTAGCGCGATCGACTTTGACTACGCTGCACAGGAGGAGTTGCTGCCGAGGTTCAGGAGATGGGTCGGATGTCCTCAGTCAGGTTGGAGTGGCCACAGTCCGTGGTCACCGTGGTGGGTAATCCGCGCGCCGGTTCGCGGACGGCCGCCGCCGCGGCATCGGTCGCGGAACTGCTCGCCTCCGAGCTCGGTACGCCGTACCGGATCGACGAGCTGATCGACCTGGTGACGTTCGCGCCGGCGATCTTCCAGGGCGGCCCCTCCGAGCAGTTGGCGACTGCGATCGACCTGGTGTCGGCTGCCTCGGTAATCGTCGTCGGGACGCCGGTCTACAAGGGCAGCTACACCGGCCTGCTGAAGAGTTTCCTGGACGTACTGCGGCCCTCGGCGCTGGCCGGTTCGGTGGTGATCCCGGTGACGGTGTCCGCCGCCCCGAGTCACAAGCTCCTCGCCGACCAGCACCTGCGCCCGGTCCTCGCTGAGCTGGGCGCGAGCGTCCCGGTCCCCGGCGTGATCCTGGAGGAGCGCGACCTGGAGGACCTCCAGGTCGTCCTCTCCCCGTGGATCCGGGAGAACGCCGGCATCATCCAGGCCACCACGATCGCCCTCCAACCGGTGGCCGAGCCGACACCTATCCACTAGTCAGTGGTGCTCGGCTGGGTAGGGGAGTGCCGGAGGGCGGCGGTGGCCGGGACGAGCGTCGAGCCGAACGTGAGTACGGCGGCCGCGCCCGCGATCGCGAGGTAGATCCAGGCCGGACCGGTGGGGATCGCGCTGCCGGAGACCTTGGACGAGAACGGCAGCAGGCAGGCCAGTGCCACCGCCGTACCGAGAGTGATGCCGATCAGCGTGACCAGCGTGCTCTCGGTGGTGAGCATCCGCAGCACCTGGAACCGGGTGGAGCCGGTCAGGCGTTGCAAGGCGAACTCGCGGCGGCGGCGCAGGGTCGTCGACACCAGTGTGTTGACGACCGAGACCGCGGTGTACGCGATCAGCATGCCGACGAGCATGTAGTTGACCCACGCCTGCGTCTGCAGGTCCTCGACGTTCGTGGCCACGAGCGCGCTGCGGTCCGCGACCTGGACGCCGGGATGGGCGGCCGCGAGCTTCGCGAGCGCCGGACGGATGTCGGCACCTGGCGCGGCCCGAACCAGCATCTGCCGGGTGAGACCGTCCGTCGTGTGCGCGGCAACGAGCGACGCGGGCAGGATGATCGTTTCGTACCCGCGCTCGGCCGCGAACGTCGCGACCACCCGCAGCTTCACGGTGGTCCCGTCGCCGAGCGTCATCGTGATGTCCGAGCCGACGCCGCGTCCGGTCTTGCTCGCCATGGATTCCGGTACGGCCGCCGTCAGCCCGGTCAGGCCGGTGAGCGAACCCGCGGTCAGCCGGACGGGCGCCGTACCGTCGGCGCCTTGCGCGTCGACACCGACCACCGGCGCGCCGTCCTCGTCGAACGGCGCGTTGCGCGGGTCGTCGACGGCGCCCATGCTGCGGACGTACGCCGAGGCGCTCGCGACGCCCGGTACTGCGCGGACCTGCTGGAGGAGCCTCGCGGAGAGGCCGGCGTCCGAGACCAGGACGCCGTCGGCGCGGAGGTCCCGGGTGAACGCCTCGGAGGAGGCGTGCACCTGGGTGGTCTGCATGTACAGGTTGGCGGTCGAGATGCCGACGGCAAGCATCACCGGTACGACGGCGGCCGACAGGGCGACCGAGCGGGCCGAGAGGTTGCGGATCGCGAGGCGTCCGTTGACGCGGGTCAGCGCCTGGACCGGCCAGCGCCAGAACGCCAGGACGGCCTTGGTCCAGAACGGGCCGAGCAGGGCGACGCCGATGGCCCAGCACAGGACGGACGGGCCGGCGGTCGAGGCGGCCAGTGGTCCGCTCATGACGGTCGCGGTGACGATGAGCAGGGCGAGTCCGCCGCCGAGCGCGATCAGGCCGAAGAACAAGCGGATCCAGGAGAACCACTTGCGCTGCAGGGAGGCCTCGGCGAGGGCCTCGACCGGTCGGATCCTGGCGGACTTCCGGGCCGCGATCAACGCTGCGCCGACGGCGGCGAGGACTGCGGCGCCGGCGCCGGCGGCGAACGGGATCCAGCCTTGGGAGAACTCGACGACGGGGGATGCGACGCCGTGTTCACCGAGCTGGGTGAAGAGGAAGCGGCCAAGGAAGATGCCGGGGAGGCAGCCCAGTACGACGGCCGGCAGGCAGACCAGGAGGGCTTCGCCGAGGATCATCCGGCGTACCTGGCCGGGGGTGGTTCCGATGCCGCGGAGGAGGGCGAACTCGCGTTCGCGGTGCTGGGCGGCGAGCGCCAGGGTCGACGCGACGACGAACATCATCGTCATGGTCGCGATGCCGCCGAAGGAGCCGGCGATCGCGATCAGCGCGGTGCGGTGCGACTCGGCGTCGGGATGCTCGGCGAGGCCGCGGTCGACGCCGGCCGCGACGGTCAGGTCGCCCAGCTTTTCGAGCTGCTCGCGGACGCCGTCGAGGTCGGTGCCAGGGGCAACTTGTACGCCGATGTCGGCGAAGCGGCCGGGGTTGCGGACCAGCCGCTCGGCATCTCCGTCGGAGAAGAACGCGTGGCCCTCGGGGCCTTTCGCCGTACCACTGATGGTGAAGGTGCGGGGCTCGCCGTTGACGAGGAAGGTGAGCTGTTGGCCTACCTTCCCCGACGAAACCACTACCTGCCCGGACCGCGGTGCGTGCCCAGAGCTGAGGTGGTAGGGGGCAAGCACTGCCGACGACCAGTTGTGGCCTTCGGTGGTGTTGGGGGTGATTGCGGTGAAGGTGTAGTCGCCGACGGCGGAGGTGACGCCTTGGGTGGAACGGATCCGGGGAAGCAGGTCGACCGGGACGCCGACGCGTTCCGGGAGCGGAGTGGCGTCTTCGGCGCCGGGCCGGAGGTGGGACTGCTTGCCGGTGAGGACGAAGGTGGGTGCGGCCAGACGCTGGGGTTCCACGTTCGAGCGGATGCCGGTCTCCATCAGCCCGCCGCACGCCATCACGATCGCCGTACCGAAGACGACCGCGACGAACGTCGCCACGAACCCGCTCATGCGGTAGCGCAACGTGCGCAGGGCGAGGCGCATCATCCCGCCACCACCTGCAGGTTCGATCGTGCGCCGAGGTGCGTCATCCGGTCCGCGACCTGCTCCGCGGTGGGGGCGGTCAGGCTGCCGGCGAGGGCGCCGTCGGCGAGGAACACGACCTGGTCGGCGTACGACGCCGCGACCGGGTCGTGCGTGACCATCACGACCGTCTGGCCCTGCGTCCGGACCGGCTCACGGAGCAGTTCGAGGACGTCGGCCGCCGTCTGGGTGTCGAGCGCACCGGTCGGCTCGTCCGCGAAGATCACCGCCGGCCGCGCGACCAGCGCCCGCGCGATCGCGACTCGCTGCTGCTGACCGCCGGACAGCTCACCCGGACGGTGCTTGTGGCGGTCGCCGAGCCCGACCCGCTCCAGCACCTGCCGTACGGCGGTCTTGTTCGGGCGGCGGCCGTCGAGCTCCTGCGGCAGGCAGACGTTCTGCCAGACGTTCAGCGTGGGCAGCAGGTTGAAGGACTGGAAGACGAACCCGATCCGCTCCCGGCGCAGCTCGGTCAGCTTGCGCTCACTGAGCCCGGCCAGCGGCAGCCCGTCGATGTACACGCTGCCCGACGTCGGCCGGTCCAGCCCGGCGGCGCAGTGCAGGAAGGTGCTCTTGCCCGACCCGGACGGACCCATCACCGCGGTGAACGTCCCGGGGGCGAACTTCATCGAGATCCCGTTGAGCGCCGTCACCGCGTTCCCGCCGCGGCCGTACACGCGTCGTACCTCCTGCAGGACGACCGAGTACCCGGTCCCGTCGACTGCTTCCTGCGTCCGTTTCCTCATGGCGTCGACGCTACGGAGCAACGGCGTACCGGCCGAGGGTGCTGGACCGCCGGACGGGGTGGGTGAAACTCCACCCTGCTACGAGCGCAGCAACGCCCGCAGCCCTTCGGTGTAGCTCTCGGGCGTCACGTCCCCGATCAGCAGCCGCTGGATGATGAACCCGGGCAGCGTGCCGAACAGCACCTGCCCGATGTGCTCCGGGTCCGCGTCGGCGTCGACCGTGCCGTCGGCCTGCGCGCGCCGGGCGACCGCCACGAAGTGCTCGCGCAGTTGGGTGTACTTCGCCACCGCGGTCTCCTTGACCGCCGGGTTGCGCAGCGACTCGGCCCAGGCCTGCACCGCCACCCGGGTGACGTCGCCGCCGGGGCGCTCCGCGATCACGACGACGTGCTTGAGCGCGGCCTCCAGCGCGGTCAGCGGGGTCAGCGGCCCCTCGGAGGCGAGGATCGTCTCGAAGAGCTCGTCGATCGCGCTGAGCGCGTCCTCGGCGATCGCGCCGACGATCTCCTCCTTGCTCTTGAAATACCCGTAGACGGCGCCCGCGGAGAGTCCGGACGCGCGGATCACGTCCGCCATCGTCGTCTTGTGGAAGCCCTCCTCGAGCACACAGGTACGGGCGGCCGCGACGATCTGCGCGCGACGCGCCAGCCGGTGTTCCTCGGTGACCTTGGGCACGCCCGCAACATAAAACGAATGTCCGTTCTTGACAAGCCGCGGAGCTGTTGCAACGCTCATAAAGAACGATCATTCGGTTTTATTGCCTGAGGGAGAGTCCCGCCATGACCACCGAAGCGCACGCGGCCGACCGTCGCCGGCCGCCTCTCATCGCCGTCATCGTGCTGCTGACCGCGGTTCTCACGGTGTTCCTGATCGCGTTCGCCTGGCCGTCCGCCCGGTCCGCGCCGCGCGACGTCCCGCTCGCGGTGGCCGGCCCGGCGCCGGCGGTCGCCCAGGTGAAGACGACCCTCGACCAGGCGTTGCCGGGCGGCTTCGAGCTCACCGCAGTACCGGATCGGCAGGCGGCCGTGCAGCGGATCGAGGACCGGGACGCGTACGGCGCGATCGTGCTCGACGGGCCGCAGCCCGAGGTACTGACCGCCTCGGCGGCCGGGCCCGCGGTCGCGCAGGTCCTCACGCAGCTCGCGGGGCGGATGCACCCGGACGGTGGGGCGAAGGTCACCGACGTCGTACCGCTGCCGAAGGACGATCCGCGCGGTGCCGGCCTGGCCGCCGGTGCGTTGCCGCTCGTACTCGGCGGGATCATCGCGGCAGCGGCGCTGACCCAGCTGGTCCGGTCCGGGCCGAAGCGGATGATCGGCGCGGTCACCTTCGCCGTCACCGGCGGGCTCGCGCTCGCCGCCGTACTGCAGTACTGGCTGGGGTCGTTCGAGGGCAGCTACCTCGGCAACGCGGGCGTGATCGTGATGTCGATCGCGGCCATCAGCCTCACCCTCCTCGGCCTCGAGTGGCTGCTGGGTACGGCGGGCCTCGCGCTCGGCGGTGCCGTGATGATGCTGCTCGGCAACCCGCTCTCCGGAATGACCAGCGCCCCGGAGATGCTGCCGAGCGGCTGGGGCACGCTGGGCCAGCTGCTACCGCCGGGCGCCGCGGGTACGGCGTTGCGCTCGGTCAGCTTCTTCGACGGCGCCGGGAGCGGCCGCCCGCTCGTGGTCCTGAGCTGCTGGCTGCTTGCCGGGCTGCTGCTCTGCGGACTCGGTGCGCTCCGCGGCCGGCGACACGCCGTACCGGCTCGTCATGAGGCGCGCACGGTGGCGGCCTGACAAAGTCGGGGTATGGAAACGCGGTGACCGGATCGTTACGTCCCGGTTGCCGCGTGACTGTGTAGCGGGAACGACAACGTTGTCTGTCAAGCATTGACTTCCCTTGACGCGGACTCCTACGGTCGCGGAAAAGCCCGCAGGGTTTGGGTCGTAGTACCGGGATGACAACGATTGCCCGAAGGTGGACCTGATGATGTCAAGGAAGTTTTTCAAGGTAGCGGCGGTCACGTCCGCGCTGCTGCTGGCGGTTTCGGCCTGCAGCCAGGGCTCGACCACCAAGAAGCCGGACGCCGGCAGCTCCCAGAGCGCCGGTCCCGCGCACATCAAGATCGCGTATCAGCAGTGGGGTCCGGGCGTGGTGATGAAGACCTTCCTCACCGGCGTGAAGGCCGAGTACGAGGCCGCGCACCCCGGGTCCCAGGTCGAGATCGTCCCGGTCGTCGCCAGTGAGAACGACTACTACACCAAGATCCAGTTGATGATGCGGTCGGCGAACACCGCGCCGGACATCGTCTACGAGGACACCTTCCTGATCAACTCCGACATCACCGCGGGGTACCTGAAGCCGCTCGACGACTACATCAAGGGCTGGTCCGACTGGAGCCAGTTCGAGGAGAGCGCGAAGGGCGCCGCGAAGGGCCAGGACGGCAAGACCTACGGCGTACCGGACGGCACCGACACGCGGGCACTCTGGTACAACAAGCAGATCTTCGCCAAGGCCGGGCTCCCGGAGAACTGGCAGCCGAAGACGTGGGACGACGTACTCAGCGCGGCGCGCACCATCAAGCAGAAGGTGCCCGGTGTCATCCCGTTCAACATGTACTCCGGCAAGCCGATGGGTGAAGCCTCGGCCATGCAGGGCTTCGAGATGCTGCTCTACGGCACCAAGGACACCCTGTACAACTACGACCAGAAGAAGTGGGTCGTCGGCAGCCAGGGCTTCAAGGACTCGCTGAACTTCGTCAAGACCGTCTTCGGCGAGGGCCTCGCGCCGTCGCCGAAGGACGCGCTGAACCCGAACATGGGCAGCAAGGTCGGCACCGAGCTGCTGCCGCAGGGCAAGCTCGCGATCGACCTCGACGGGTCGTGGGTCTACAACAACTGGCTGAAGTCCGGCGCGAAGCCGTGGCCGCAGTGGAGCACCGTGCTCGGTCAGACCGCGATGCCGACCCAGGACGGCAGCGGCAAGGGCAAGGTCAGCCTCTCCGGCGGCTGGACCTGGGCGATCCCGGCCAAGGCCAAGTCGCCCGACGCGGCCTGGGACTTCATCAAGACCCTGCAGACGCAGAAGAACGCGGCGAAGTACGCGACCGACGGCGCGCAGATCGCGGTCCGCAAGGACGTCGCCGACGACGCGGCGTACAAGGCCTCCTCGGCGAGCACGAAGTTCTTCACCGACCTGGTCTCGGTGACCGTGTACCGCCCGGCGCTGCCGGAGTACCCGAAGGTGTCCAACGAGATCATCACCGCGATGGAGTCGGTGATGACCGGGCAGTCCTCGCCGGACGACGCGGCGAAGAACTACGACCAGGCTGTCGAGGGCATCGTCGGCGGCAAGGACAGTACGACGACGAAGAGCACTGGCCAGTAGCTCGGAGGTCTTTCCCCTGTGACGACGACTGTCGCGCCCACCGCGGCCGCTGCCACTGCTTCAGGCAAGCGGCCGCGGGGGGCCAAACTCGTGCGGATGCTGCCGCTCTCGCCGGCCATCGGACTGATGCTGGTCTTCCTGGCCGGCCCGATCATCTACTGCGTGTACGCCGCGTTCACGAACATGGCGCTCACCGGGACCGGCGCGGCGAACGTGAAGTTCGTCGGACTGGACAACTTCCGGAAGGCGTTCAGCAGCAGCGCGTTCACGAACTCGATCTGGCTGACCCTGGTGTTCACGCTGATCTCCGCGATCATCGGTCAGAACACCCTCGGCCTCGGTCTCGCGCTGCTGATGCGCAAGTCCACCAAGGTGGTCCGGAACTTCGTCGGTACGGCGGTGATCGGCGCCTGGGTGCTGCCCGAGGTGGTCGCGGCGTACCTGCTGAGCGCGTTCTTCAACGACGACGGCACGCTGAACGTGATGCTGCACGCGGTCGGCCTGCCCGGTCAGGACTGGTTGTACGGGGCACCGATCATCGCGGTGTCGCTGGCCAACATCTGGCGCGGTACGGCGTTCTCGATGCTGGTGTACTCCGCCGCCCTGAGCGAGATCCCGCGTGAGATCGAGGAATCGGCCGAGATGGACGGCGCCGGCGGCTGGCGGCGGCTCGCGTTCGTGACGGTACCGATGATCACCCGCGCGATCATGACCAACCTGATGCTGATCACGCTGCAGACGCTGAGCGTGTTCGGCCTGATCTACGCGATGACCCGCGGCGGCCCCGGCACCAAGAGCCAGACGCTGCCGCTGTACATGTACGAGCAGGCGTTCAGCTTCTCCCAGATCGGCTACGGTACGGCGATCGCCCTGGTGATGCTGGCGATCGGCGCGGTGTTCTCGCTGATCTACCTACGTGGACTCAACTCGGAGGCAGCGTGATAGCCCGGGACAAGATGAGCAAGCTGGCGTCGAACCTCGTCCTGCTCGCCATCGGCGTACTCTTCGTTCTCCCGCTGCTGTGGGTGCTGTTCGCCTCGATCAACCGGACGGCGGGGCTGCGGGTCGAGTTCCCGACGCATCCGACGTTGCAGAACTTCAGGGCGGTGCTGAACACCGACACGACGTACCGTCCGGTCCTCAACGGGATCGTGCTGTGCGGCGGGGCCGCGCTGCTTACGATGATCTGTGCGGTGCTGGCAGCGTACCCGTTGTCGCGGTTCCGGACCCGGTTCAACCGGCCGTTCCTGCTGACGGTGCTGTTCTGCACCGGGTTGCCGATCACCGCGGTGATGGTGCCTGTCTACGGGTTGTTCGTCCAGCTGAACCTGGTGGACACCATTGGCGGGACCATCATGTTCATGGCGACCTCGGCGTTGCCCTTCGCGATCTGGCTGACGAAGACGTTCATGGACGGCGTACCGATCTCCCTGGAAGAGGCCGCGTGGGTGGACGGCGCCGGTAACATGCGGGCGCTGTGGGCGATCGTGCTGCCGCTGATGTGGCCGGGGATCGCGGTGGTGCTGATCTTCACGTTCATCGGCATGTGGGGGAACTTCTTCGTCCCGTTCATGCTGCTGCTGTCGCCGGAACGGTTGCCGGCCTCCGTCAGCATCTTCACGTTCTTCGGCCAGTACGGCGAACCCAACTACGGACAGCTGGCGGCGTACTCGCTCATCTACACCACCCCCGTCCTCCTCCTCTACCTCCTCCTCAGCCGCAAACTCGGCGGCGCCTTCGCCCTCGGCGGCGCCATCAAGGGCTAACCCACGGCTGGCTGACCCACCACCACCCTCCCCGCCCACAAAGCACACCGCTCCGCGGCGCCTACCCTTGCCCGCCTACCTCCTGCCGCCTACTTCCTGCCCGCCTACCTCCCCGCCCGCCTGCCCCTGCCCGCCTCCGGCGCGGTGCTCGGTGGCCGGCGCCGCAGGGAGGTAGCTGGCGCCACGTCGTGAGGTGCTGGAGAGGGCGGGCTCGCGCCGTCGCGCCAGCTGCCGTGCTGCCTGTAGCGGAGTGCGGGAGGAGATGGTGGTATTGGCGCGGGGGTTGGTGCCGCTGGCTGCTGCGGCGACGACCCGTGTGGAGCCGCCGGTCACCGGTTGGCGGCGGCTGTCTGTTACCGCCTGCGACGGGTACGCGGCGTGCGTGCCGCGCGGAGGTGGCTGGTGGCGTGGCGGCGCAGGTGGGGATGAGGGTCACCGCTTCGCGGCGGCTGCCTGTTCGCGCCTTCGGCGAGGTGCGGGGCGGGGGCAGTGCCGCGCGGAGATGGACGGCGCCGGGTGGTGGCGGTGCCGCGGATGTGGACGGCGCCGGGTGGTGGCGTGGCGGCGCAGGTGGGGATGAGGGTCACCGCTTCGCGGCGGCTGTCTTGTTGCCGCCTTAGGCGTGTGCGCGGTGGCCTGTGATCCGGCGGAGGTCGATGGCGCCGGGTGCTGCGGTGAGCACGCGCGGCGGCGTAGAAGTTCCGGCGTACTCCGGCCTGGTCCTGCGCTCTGGGGCGCATGAGGTGGTGTGGCGCGCGAGTGGCCGGGCCTGGTGCTGTTTTACCGGGTGAGGTAGGACAGCGAGATCAGGCCGCGATGGTTGCTAATTCGCGCCTTCTGCGGCTGCGCGGCGGGTGATGTGCGGCGGTGGGTGGCCCCGGGTGGTGTAGTCGGGGGAGGGGCGGGACGCGCGGTGGTGCAGGAACTCCCGCGTATGCCGGCCGGGTCGTGCGCGCCAGGGTGCGTCTGGGTGGTGCCGCCCGGGGCGGATGCGCGTGTGCTGCGGTGACCTGGTGCTGGTGCTGGTGTCAGGCGGTGGTGTCAGGCGGTGGTGTCGTGACGCTTCGGTGGGGTGTGCGAGGTGGGCGGGTGGCGGGACGATCGCCACGGGTGCTCAGGGGAGGGACCGGGTGGGGTTGGCGGTCATCGTCTTGTGGCGGTTGTGTCCTGGGGCCTTCGCGGGGGCCGATGGTGCGTGGGCGTGCAGCGTGGGAGGCGGAGGGGGTTCTGTGGAGGTCGGCTGGTTGATCGGAGGCGTGCGGGATTGTCGGACGCGGGCCGTGGGCACCCGCGTCCGACGGGTTGATGGCGTGTTGCTCGAACTGAGGCTGGGGCTCAGGTCGTGGCGAAAGGGGGTGGGCCGGTGGCCGGGTTGGTGGGTGTGCGGTCGCCCCAGACGGCGAAGCGGGCTGCTGCGGTGAGGGTTGCTTCGTCGGCTTTCCAGCGGTTGGTTCGTGGGGTGGGCGGGTCGGTGTCACCCCATGGGTTGTCTGGGGTCATGTGGGGGTGGCCGGGGCAGGTGGGTGCGGCGCCCGGTGGCTCGGGTGCGTCGAAGGGTTCGTGGTGTGTGTCGGCGGGTGGGGGATCGGGGTGTGCCGGGGCCGCGGCGGGCGGTCTCGTGTGGTCTGCGTCTGCGGGGCGTGCGGGGTCGGTGGTTGCAGGTCGGCCGAGGTCCGCGTCCAGAGGCTGCGGGAGGTTTGCGGCCGTGGGTCGGGTGGGGCCTGCGGCTGGAGGTTGCGGGAGGTTTGTAGGCGTGGGTCGGGTGGGGATCGGGCCGGGTGGCTGGGCATCAGTTGCGGCGGTTGGGTCGGCCCAGGTGGGGCGGGCTACGTGGACCTGGCCGTTGGTGATGGTGATGGTCCAGCGGTTGTTGTGGAGGTCTACGTGGTGGCGGCGGCAGAGCAGGGCGAGGTTGTCGATGCTCGTGGGGCCGCCGGCGAGCCAGGAGGTGAGGTGGTGGGCGTCGCACATCACCGGGGGTGCCGCGCAGACGACGCAGCCGTGGTCGCGGGCGATGAGGGCGTGGCGGATGTGGCGGGTGACGAGGCGTTCGCGGCGGCCGACGTCGAGGGGTTCGGAGTTGGAGCCCAGCACGAGCGGGATGATGTTCGCGTCGCAGGCCATACGACGGATGGTCGCCGCGGACAGGTCGTCGCCGTAGATGGTCTGGCCGGTCGCGTGCGCGGTCGCCGAGCGGAGGTCGTCGAGGTCGATGGTGACGGTGATGTTGGCTTTGGCGCCGTGGCCGGCGGTGTCGGTGTCCCAGGCGTTCGCGGCGACGGTGAGGGCGGTGGTGAGGGCGTCGGCCTGGCGTTTGTCGCGGGGGCGGGGATCGTGGTCCCCGTCGGCGGTTTTGTGGGGGCGGGCGCCGGTGTGGACGATCGCTTGGAGGAGTTCGGCGTTCTCGTTGGCCAGGAAACCGGTGAACTTCACCCCGTTCTCCGCCGTGGACAGGGTCAGCGACTCCCGCGCGTAGGCCTTCTGCTCCTCGGGTTCGGGGCCGTCGAAGTCGATCCGGTCACAGAGCTGTTTGGCGGCGGTGCGGAGTTCTTTGGGACTGTGGGTGGCGGCGAGGCCGACGAGTTGGTGTTCGGTGACGTCGAGGGCTTCTGTCGCGACGCGGGGGCGGACGCGTTCGAGTTCGGTGATGATCGCGGCCGCCTGCGCGGTCTGCATCGGAAGTACCGTCCCGTCGGCCGATTCGACGCCGTGGGTGAGGGCGGTGTCGACGGCTTTGTACTTCGGCAAGGCGCGGGCGAGGCGGACGTCGCGCCAGACCTCGGCGCGGTCGCGGCGGTGGCGCAGGGTGAGGAGTTCGACGGTGTCGCGGGCGCCGACCTCCTGGGCGAGGCCGTCGGCCTCGGCGCGGGCGATCAACTGCAGGCGGATGCCTAGGAGCCGGTTGATGTCGGCGTCGACCTTGTCCAGGGCGGGCAGCACCTCGTGGTTGCCGATGGCAACCACTGAGCGTCCGCCGAGAATGTCCATGCAAAGAACTCTAGCTGGCGGCTCCGACAGTTTTCAAAGTCGGAATCCCCTTATTTTTAAGGATATTTGTTATCCACAGATTTGGGGCGACCGTCGGCCAGTGCTCCCCGGTTGGCTGTGGAAATCATTCATCAAGGACTGGACGTGTCGTGATGACGCCTTCGTCTCGCGCGGCTGCGGCACCTGTTAGCTCTTCCTTTGGTGGGTGGCGTTGAAACGGGCTTTCTTTTGGCGGTTGCCGCAGGTGTTCATGTCGCACCAGCGGCGGGTGCGGCTTTGGCTGGTGTCGAAGAAGGCGGCCTGGCAGGTGGGGGAGGCGCAGAGGGCGAGTCGGCCGTCTCGTTCGCCGGAGATGATCGTGATGGCGTCGGCCGCGATGACGCTGAGGGCGTCCTCGATGCGGGAAGCTTCGAGGTGCCAGACGCGCTGGCCGTCGGGGGTCAGGACGGCGGCAGCCTGACCGTGGGTGCTGCGGGTGTTGATGACTTCGACGGCGGCCGGGGGGAGGGTTTCCCGGAGTGCCGCGGCGGTAGCGGCGGCGTGGATCGACTCTCGGAGTTCGCGGGCGAGGTCGAGTTGGGTGGGCGTGCAGCCGTTGACGGCGAGACCGCTCACGGCGAGCCAGTCGACGAGGCGTTCGGGGGTGGGGATGCGTTCGACGGGTTCGCCACAGCGTTCGGTGAGGGTCGCCGTGAAGCTCGTCGCCAGGACCGTGCCGAGGCGGAAGTCAGGGAATCCAGCAGGCATGGAACCAG
Organism: Kribbella sp. NPDC051137; assembly: GCF_040682535.1. Classification (NCBI taxonomy): domain Bacteria; kingdom Bacillati; phylum Actinomycetota; class Actinomycetes; order Propionibacteriales; family Kribbellaceae; genus Kribbella; species Kribbella sp. NPDC051137. The sequence goes on along the minus strand of NZ_JBFBBI010000009.1, from coordinate 206,763 downwards.
CTTAGCCGGTTGCCTACGCGAGGATGCTCGTGTTAGAACCGTCTTAGCCGGTTCCCAAGGAGGATCACATGCCGAACGACGTACAAGCCTTCGAAGCTCACGCATCCCAAGCTGACCTCGACGACCTGCGGGCGCGGTTGGCCAACGCCCGGTTGCCGGAGGTCGAGACGGTGCATGGCACCGGCCCGCGGCGCTGGGATCAGGGCGTTCCGCTCGCGGATCTTGTCGAACTCGTGGAGTACTGGCGTACGGCGTACGACTGGCGGTGGTTCGAAGAGCGGCTCAACGAGATCGGGCAGTTCCGTACGACGATCGACGGGCTGGGGATCCACTTCCTGCATCGGCGATCCGCGCGTACCGATGCCACGCCGCTGGTCCTGACCCACGGGTGGCCGGGCAGTGTTGCCGAGTTCGTCGACGTCGTGGACGAGTTGGCGGATCCGAAGGACGACGGCGTACCGGCGTTCCATGTGGTGGTGCCGTCGTTGCCCGGGTTCGGGTACAGCGACAAGCCGGCGGTGACCGGGTGGGGGACCGAGAAGATCGCGGCTGCGTGGGTGGAACTGATGGGACGGCTCGGGTACGGCGAGTTCGTCGCGCACGGCGGGGACTGGGGCGGGAACATCACCACGGTGCTCGGCGGGAGATTCCCGGAGCAGGTGCTGGGGATCCACTCGACGTTCGCGCAGGGGCCGCCGGGGCTGACGACGGACGGGCTGACGGCGGACGAGCGGCGGTGGACCGAGGAGACGTACGACTTCTGGCACCACCGGGCGGCGTACGCGAAGCAGCAGGCGACCCGGCCGCAGACGATCGGGTACTCGCTGGTGGACTCGCCGGTCGGGTTGCTGGCCTGGCTGCTGGACAAGTTCGCCGAGTGGTCGGACACCGAGGACAGTCCGTTCGAGACCCTTTCCAGGGATCGGATTCTCGATGACGTCACGCTGTACTGGCTGACGCGGAGCGGGGCGTCGGCGGCGCGGATCTACTACGAGAGTCACAACTCGCTGGATCCGGCGCTGCGGGTCGACGTGCCGGCGGCGCTCACCGTCTACCCGCGGGACGTCGAGAAGTATCCGCGTCCGTGGGCGCAGGGGCGGTTCCGGCGGATCGTGCGCTGGGGAACGCCGGAGCGCGGCGGGCATTTCCCGTCGCTGGAGGTCCCGGAGTACTTCGTGAGAGATCTGCAGGAAGGCCTCGCAGCGGTGCTGGCTAGCTGAGGGCCTGCTTCCAGGAGTCCAGCTTCTCGGGGAAGGTCTGGCTCCATTGGGGGTCGGGGATCGCCTGGGTGTAGCGGTTCAGGGCCTGCGGGACGAGGGCTGCGGAGCCGGGGGACGCCTCGAGGGCTACGGAGAGGCGGATGGTGAGGGTGGAGATGCGGGTCAGCCGGTCGTGGTCCGGTGTGGTCTCCAGGTCCTTCAGTTGGGCGCGGAGTTGTTTGAGGGTGCGTACGGCGGCGCGGCCGGACCCGGTGTCCACTGAGTCCGCTGGGATGCCGAGGAGCTCGGCGGCTTCCGACGAAGGCTCGGGAAGCGCCGCGGGCTTGCCGAAGAGGCGCGGTTTGCCGAGTCGGTCGGTGATCTCGCCGAGCAGGGAGTCCAGGGCCTCGACGACGGCGGGAACGGCGCGGTCGGCGGTCTTGCGGCGGTTCGTGTCGAGCGCGGTCAGCCGGATGTGTTCGGCTTCGATCGCCGTACGCACGGAATCCGGGAAGACGTCGAGGCCGGTCAGCTGTTCCTGGCGGGGCGCGGACGGGCTGAGGGCGCTCGCGTCCAGCGGCTTCGCGCCGGAGCGGGCCGCGGTGATCTCTTCCTCGAGCTTCTTCTTCGGTCCTGGAACGATTGAGCTCACAGGTCCACCCTACGCAGGTTCCACACCGACGGGACCACAAGCGTGGCGACGGTGATCAGCACGAACAAGGCCGCGCCGTACAGTTCGACGGCCTTCGTGCCGACCGCGACCGCGACGTACCCGACGGTGAGCTGGCCGACCGGGCCGGCGATGAACGAGCCGAGCATGTCGTACGACGCGACGCGGGACAGCTTGTCGATCGGGATCTGCTGACCGAGTGCGGTCTCCCAGCTGATCCCGAAGATGTCGAAGCCGACGCCGAGGACGAACGCCGCGATCGCCATCGCCCACAAGTGCGGCAGCAACGCGAGGCAGAGCATCACCGGGACCGTGCACAGCATGCCGATCATCCCGGTGCGCAGCGGGCGTCGCGGCTTGAGCCGGAGCATGATGATGCCGCTGGCAACGAGTCCGGCGCCGAAGCACGCGCTCACCACGCCCCAGCCGGCGCGGCCGAAGGTACGGTCCGCGATCACCGGGCCGAGGACCTGGAAGCAGGCCGTGTAGATCAGGTTGAGCAGGGCGAACGCGAGCACGATCACCCACACCCACTGCCGGGACACGAACTCGTGCCAGCCCTCGCGCAGATCGGTCAGCAGCGAACTGGCGGCCCGCTCGATCCGCGGGATCGTCAACCCGGACAGCAGCAGCGCGGCGACCAGGAAGGTGGCCGCGTCGACCGCGAGCCCGATCCCGGGCCCGGTGAAGCCGACGATCACGCCGGCCACCGCACCGCCGCCGATCATCGCCGACGAGCGGGCGAACCCGGCGATCGCGTTCGCCTGCGGGAGTTCGGCGCGGTCCACGATCGACGGCAGGATCCCGGTCATCGCCGGCATCACGAACGCGGACGCGATCCCGTTCACCGCCTCGATCGACGCGAGTTGCCAGATCGTCGCGTGCCCGCTGAGCACCAGCGTGGCGGCCAGCCCCTGGGTGAGGCCGCTGATCGTGTTCGCGGTGACCAGGACCAGGTGCCGCGGCAACCGGTCCGCGATCACGCCGCCGAGCAGCAGGAACACGATGTTCGGGATACTCCGCGCCGCGAGCACGGTCCCGACCGCGCTCGCCGAGTCCGAGACGTCGAGTACGGCGAACACCAGCGCCACCGGAGCGATCGACGACCCGAGGATCGAGATGAACCGCGCGGACACGAACACCCGGACGTCACGATGCCGCAGTACGGCCAGATCCTGACGGAGCCCCACCCGACACCCCTCTCGGAAACCTGAGGAGCCTATCCGACCGCCGTACCTGCGATCCTGCGACTAGGACCTGTCTGGTAATCCAGCGCCTACTGCGGGGCACTCGGCACGGCAGCTCGCCGCACGGGTGCAAAGGGAACGATGCTCCGCATCGAACCCTTCGCCCCCGCGCGCCGAGCTACCGCACCGAGCACCTCCTCGCTACGGCGCTGGATTACCAGACAGGTCCTAACCCACCAGCAGAAAAGGAGGGGTACGGTCTGTGATTGTGACGAGGCAGCGGGTGGTGGGGAGGGTGTGGGCGGCACGGGGGAGCGTGGCGCTCGCGGTCGTCGTGCTCTGCCTCGCCGCGGTCGCGCTCGCCGAGGGGAAGCTCGGGTACCAGAGTCCCGCGGCGCACCTGGTGCTGGAGACCGTCAACGCGTGCGTAGCCCTGCTGCTGGCCTTCCTGGTCTACGGGCGCTTCCGGCGTACCAACACCTGGCAGGACCTCCTGCTGGTTCAGGGACTGGTCGTTCTCGGTACTGCGAACGCCCTGCTCAGTGTCACGCTTGTCAAGGGCAACGTAGGCGCATTCGGGAGCTGGCTCCCGCCGACCCTGCGGATCGTAGGGACCTTGCTGATCGCTGGGGCCGCCTTGGTGCCGGCCAAGCAGGCACGGCGTCGCGGCTGGCGGCACTGGGCGCTGGCGCCCGCTGTTGCCGGCATGCTCCTGCTGAGCGCGTTGCTGTACTGGCGGAGGGCCGCACTGCCGGATGTTGCCGCTGCCAGTGAGCTCCTGGTCCCACAGCTCCTGACCCTCGGCTTCTTCGCGGTAGCAGCGGTGGCGTTCATGGTGCAGGCCCGGAGCCGCGACGACGCGCTCCTACGCTGGCTGGGACCTGCCTGCGCAGTAGGTGCGTTCGCACGCTTGAACTTCCTCCTGTTCCCACCGGACCGTCCCGATTGGCTGTACTCCGGCGATGTGCTGCGGACCGCGTCGTACCTGCTTCTGCTGGTCGCCGCCGGTCGTGAGATCAGCCGGCACTGGGCCCTGCAGGCAGAGATGGCCGTCGTCGAAGACCGTCGGCGGCTCGCCCGCGAGATGCACGACGGCGTACTGCAGGAGCTCGGGTACATCCGGTCCGAGATCGCCACGTTCGACGGACCGCGCGGCGACCGGATCCTGGCCGCGAGCGACCGGGCGCTGGACGAGGCCCGGCAGATGCTCGAAGCCCTCGGCCGATCGGACGACGAGCCGCTCGGGACCGTACTCCGGCGCACGCTCGCACAGCTGGCCCAGCGGTACGACGTGACCCTCGACCTCGACGTGGACGAGTCGATCGTGGTCGACCGCCCGCAACGGCACGCGCTGGTCCGGATCGCCCGGGAGGCGGTGCTGAACGCCGTACGGCATGCCAAGGCGGACCGCGTGAGCGTCCAGCTGAGCCGGGACGCCGACGGGAGCCTGCTGCGGATCACCGACGACGGGCCCGGGTTCGATTCGCGGCAGAGCCACACCGGGTTCGGCCTGATCAGCATGCGCGAGCGCGCGGAGGCGCTGCCCGGTACCTTCGTACTGACGACAGGGCCGGGCGAGGGAACAACGGTGGTGGTCAGGTGGTGACAGAGGACGCGGTTCGGGTGGTGATGGCCGACGACCACCCGCAGCTTCGGGCGCACATCCGGCAGGCCCTGGAGGCCGGCGGTTTCGAGGTGTGCGCCGAGGCAGCGACCGGCCCGCAGGCGGTCCGGCTCACCGAGGAGCACCAGCCGGACGTCGTACTGCTCGACATCCACATGCCCGGCGGCGGGATCCGCGCCGCGGCGGAGATCTCCCGGCTGCTGCCGGATATCGCGATCGTGATGCTGACCGTGTCCCGCGACGACAACGACCTGTTCGACTCGCTGCGCGCCGGGGCGTCCGGCTACCTGCTCAAGGACACCGATCCCGGACGGTTGCCGGAGGCACTGCGCGGTGTCCTCTCGGGTGAGGCGGCGATCCCGCGGTCGCTGGTCGCGCGGATCCTCGACGAGTTCCGGGAGCCGGGCCGACGGCGCTCGGCCCGGCGGACGAAGGCGGCCCTGCTGACGTCCCGCGAGTGGGAGGTGATGGGCCTGCTCGGCGAAGGCCTGACCACCGACGAGGTCGCCAAGCGTTTGTTCCTCTCGCCGACGACGGTCCGCGTGCACATCTCCACGGTCCTGCGCAAACTTCGCGTCAAGGACCGCCAGGCGGCCATCGACCTGCTCCGCGACGAGGGCTGAACCGGTCGTGCGGGAGGTCCCCCTCCTCACCGCCCGCACGACCGGTTCCGTACCGGGGTTACTTCCGCAGGTCGAAGTCCGCCGACACCGAGTCGACGAAGCTGCTGTCGGAGACGGTGACCCGATAGGTGCCGGCCGTCAGCGCAGCACCGGTCTGCTGGCTGAGCTTGGTCGACAGGTTGTAGATGTACGACGGGTCCGACCAGCGCATCTGCAGGCCGTTGGTGGCCGCGACGTCGACCGCGGTCTCGTTCACGCTGCCGTCGGGCGTCGCGTCGATCCTGGTCAGCGAGACCGACGGCGCCAGCGTCTTGACCGCCGCACCGTCGCATCCGGTGACCGTGATCTTGACCGGGATCGTGCTGCCCAGCTTGAAGACGCTGCGTGTCCCGGCGGCGTTGATCGGCTGCATCAGTGCGCTCGGCGTGTTCAGCGTCGCGAACGGCGCGGCGCTTCCGGTGCCCGAACCGCCGTCGTCGTCGGTGACCGTGACGCCGACCGTGTAGGTGCCGTTGGCGGTGTACGTGTGCGTTCCGGTGACGGCGGAGACGGCCGGGTCGACGGTCGTCGTACCGGCGTCGCCCCAGGCGATCGAGGCCGTGTGGGTGTCGGCCGTACCGGGATCGGTGAACGGTGCGTTCACGGAGACCGTGCAGGCGTTGACCCGGGTCGCGCTGACCGAGGTGACGGTCGGCGCGACGTTCGCGGCGACCCAGTGGAACGTCTCGGTGGCGGGCGCGTGCTCGCCGTCGGACGCCCGGACGACCACGTCACCGGCCGCGTCGTCGGTGGTGCTGTGTGACCAGGACCAGGTGCCGTCGCCGTTGTCGGCGACCGTACCGTCGCCGCTGACCTTGGCGACCGTCAGCGTCTGGTTGCCGTCGGCATCGGTGAACGCACCGGACGTGCTCAGCGGCGAGCCCTCGAAGCCGTTCACGTCGGCCGGCGCTCCGGACGCGACCGGGGCGTACGAGTTCGGGTCGCACGCGTCGCCGAGTGCGTCCCCGTCCGCGTTCGCCTGGTCGGCGTTCGGGACCGCCGGGCAGTTGTCGGTGGCGTCCGGTACGCCGTCCCCGTCCGCGTCCTGCACAGCCGGGGCGTTGACGGTGATCGGGATGTCGACGTTGTTGTTGTACGTACCGGTGCCGGTGGTGTTGGTCGTGATCTCGGCCGTCACGTGTCCGCTCACCGCTCCGGCCGCAGCGCGGAACGTCACGGTCTGGAACACGTCGCAGGACGTGAACGGCATCGACGCCGGTACGGCGGTGACGCCCGCCGGGGTGTGGAACGTGATCGCGAACTGCTCGCCGGTGTCGATGTTGCAACCGGTCTCGTCCTGGGCGCCGTTCGTGGAGACCACCTTGATCTGGGCCGACCCGGTCGACGCCGGGTCGCCGGCGACCAGCGTGACCGCGCCGGACGAGTCGATGGTGTCGACGATGTTGTCGGCCCGCGCGACCCCGCCGATGGTCAGCGCGACTGCTCCGGCGATCGCCGTTCCCAGCGCCCCCCGCCGGACAGCCTTGGTGTACCTGCTCATGTAGTGCCTCCCGTGGAGCCGGGCGCACCCCTCCGCACACCCGGACTGCAGTCACCGTAAGTAGCGACGGCGCGCAGTGCCAGGCCTTTGAGCGTTCAAACACCTAAACGCCAGGCCGCGGCCGCGTTTGTCTGTCGTTGTCACCGGGGGTGATCACCGGATTGCCGTTACCGTGGGGTATTGGTCCCTCGATCTGCAGGAGGCTCCGTGAAGATCAACGACGTACTGCGCGGCAAGGGCAACCAGGTCGTCACCATCTCCCCAGAAGCCACTGTCACCGAGCTGCTCGCGCTGCTGGCCGAGCACAACATCGGCGCGGTCGTGGTGAGCGCGGACGGATCGACGGTGTCCGGGATCGTGTCCGAGCGCGACATCGTGCGGCTCTGGAACGGTACGCCGGACGCGGGTGACGTCCGGGTCAGCGCGATCATGACCTCCGAGGTGCACACCTGTACACCGGACGACCTGATCGACAACCTGATGCGGATGATGACCGACCGCCGGATCCGGCACGTCCCGGTCGTTGTCGACGGCAACCTGGCCGGACTGGTCAGCATCGGCGACGTGGTGAAGTCCCGGATCGGCGAGCTCGAGTTCGAGCGCGAGCAGCTCTCCAACTACATCACGAGCTGACCGGAGGCCGCCCCCGGACCGATCGGGGGCAGCCCGGCGGCTACAGGTCGATGAGCTCGCCCAGGTCGAGGCCCTCGAGCTGGGGGCGGACGTCCTTGGCCTCTCCGACCACGACCACCAGGAGGCCGTCGGTGCCGACGTACCGGCGGTAGGCCTCGGTCGCCTCGGCCGCGGTGGTGGCGGCGATGTTGGTCAGGTACGTGTCGGCGAAGTCGATCGGTACGCCGTTCGCGATGTTGCTGCCGACCTGTTGGGCAACTGAGTCGGCCTGCTCGTAGCGCAGCGGCGCGGTCCGGATCAGGCTGTCCTTCGCCTCCTGGACCTCCTGCTCGGTCAGCCCGTCACGGGCCTCGCGCAGAATCCGCAGTGCATCGGTGATCGCGGCCCCGGTGACCTCGGTCCGTACGGCGCCGCCGAGGCTGAACGTGCCGCCCTTGCGCGGGGCCGAGAAGCTGGTGCGGGTGCCGTACGTGTAGCCCTTCTCCTCGCGCAGCACGGTGTCCACGCGTGAGGTGATCGTCCCGCCGACCACGTGGTTCGCGACCGCGGCCGCGCCCCACGCCGGGTCCCGGCGGTCCGGTCCGGCGCAGCCGATCAGCAGCTGGCTCTGCACCGAGCCCGGCCGGTCCACCAGGACGATCCGGCTCCCGGTCAGGTAGACCGGCTCCGGCGTCTCCAGCGCCGTACCGGCCGACGACGTCCAGCCGCCGAAGGCCGCGTCGATGATCCCGGCAACGTCCACACCGGCCGCGTCGCCGGCGAACAGGATCTCCGCGCGCTCCGGGCCGATGTTGTTCCGGTAGAACTCGGCGACCTCGAGGTTGGTCAGCGGCCGGATCGTGTCCGGCGTACCCGCGGTCGGCCGGGACCGCCGCATCGACGGGGCGAACAGGTGCGCCGCGAAGGCCTCGCGCGCCCGGTACCCGGCGTTCGCGCGCTCCTGGTTGATCTCGCCGAGCCGGATCGTCACGTGCCGCCCGACGTCCGCCTGGTTGAACGCCGGCTTGGTGATCGCCTCCGCCAGCAGCTCCACTGCCGGCGCGAGGTGCGACACCGGCACCGAGATCTCCACGTGCAGCGCGTCCGAGCTGACGTCCACGCCGTACGCCGCGCCGTGCCGCTCCAGGGCGGCGGCGAACTCGTTGGCCGAATGCAGCTCGGTGCCCTCGTCGAGGGTCCGCGACATGATCGTCGCGACCCCCTCGAGCTCCCGCGGCTCGGCGATCAGCGGCATCGCGATCGTCACCCGGACGGTGGCGACGTACTGCCCGGGGCGGTCGAACACGTGCACGGGCGTACCGGAGCTGGTCCGGGTGGTCGTCGCCTCCGGGAACTTCCACGGCCGCGGCGCGCCGACCGGCGGCGGGGTGGTCAGTACCTGGTTCACTCCTGGCCTCCAGTCTCTCCCGAAGAAGTTGCACTGCGGCGGTAGGTGACCTGCACCCGCCCCGACGCACGGATCCACTTGGCGGCGGCCGCCTGCACCTGGTCGACCGTGACCGCCTGGACCTGGTCGATCCGGGTGTTGATCCGGTTCGCGTCGCCGAACAGCAGTGCGTGGTGCGAGATCTCGTCCGCACGGCCCGCACAGGTGGCGAGCTGCTCCAGCCAGTCCCGCTCGGCCTGCGCCTGCACAGTCGCGAGCTCGTCCTCGGTCACGCCGTCGGTCGCGAGCTTCTCGATCTCCTCGAGCAGCGCGTCCTCGACCTTCTGCAGGTCCACGCCGTCCGACGCGATCCCGGTCAGCGTCCCGAACGACACCCCGCCGATCAGCGGCAGCGCACCGCCGGACACCGACTGCGCGATCTGCTCGTCGCGGACCAGCCGCCGGTTCAGCCGGCCGCTCTGCCCGGCGGCGAGGATGTCGAGCGCCAGCCCGGCCGCGTCGAGTTCCGGCGTACCGTCCACCGGCAGTCGGAACATCATCGTGACCAGATCGGACGGTACGTCGGACGTCACGTCGTCGCGCCGTACGTCGGTCATCGGGCCGATCGTGCCGTCCGGCGCGGGCGGCGGCGTGGGGATCGCCGGCAGGTGCCCGAAGTACCGCTTGGCGGCGTCGAACGCGTCCGCCTCGGAGACGTCGCCGACGATCGTCAGGACCGCGTTGTTCGGCCCGTAGTACTTGCGGAAGAACGCGTGCACGTCCTCCACCGACGCGGCGTCCAGGTCGGCCATCGAGCCGATCGTCATGTGCGCGTACGGATGACCCTCGGGGAAGGCGAGACCGACGAGCCGCTCGTACGAGTCACCGTACGGACGGTTGTCGTAGCTCTGCCGCTTCTCCTCCTTGACGACGTCGCGCTGGTTGTCCAGGTTCTCCTGGTTCACCGCGTCGAGCAGGTAGCCCATCCGGTCCGCCTCGAGCCAGAGCGCGAGATCCAGGCCGCCGCTGGGCAATGACTCGAAGTAGTTCGTCCGGTCGAAGAAGGTCGAAGCGTTCAGGCTCGCGCCGGCGGTCTCGAGCAGGCTGAAGTGCTGACCGGAGGCCACGTTGCGGGACCCCTGGAACATCAGGTGCTCGAAGAGGTGCGCGAACCCGGTCAGGCCCGGCGGTTCGTGGCGCGAGCCCACGTCGTACCAGAGGTTGACGGCGACGATCGGGACGGCGCGGTCCGAGCTGACGACGACCCGCAGGCCGTTGTCCAGCGTCTGCTCCGCGATGGGGTAGTCCAAGGGCATACCGGCCACCATACGTGGTCGCGAAACCCGGCTACTCCAGGCGCTTGAGGACCTCGTCGTGCAGCCGGCCGTTGGTGGCGACGGCGTTCGGGCCGTTGGGGCCGGGGGTGCCGTCGACGGAGGTGAACTTGCCGCCGGCCTCGTCGACGATGATCGCCAGCGCGGCCATGTCGTAGAGGTTGAGCTCGGGCTCGGCGGCGATGTCCACCGCGCCCTCGGCGACCAGCATGTACGACCAGAAGTCGCCGTACGCGCGGGTCCGCCAGACCGTGTCCATCAGCTCGGCCCACTGGTTCTTCTTGCCGATCTTCTCCCAGCCCTTGAGTGACGCGTACGACAGCGACGCGTCCTCGATCTTGCTCACGTCGCTGACCCGGCACGGCTGCGAGGAGTGCAGTGCGCGGCCGGTCCAGGCGCCGTCGCCGTACGACGCCCACCAGCGCTTGCCGAGCGCCGGCGCCGACACCACGCCGACGACGACCTGGTCCTCGATCATCAGGCTGATCAGCGTCGCCCAGACCGGGACGCCGCGGATGTAGTTCTTGGTGCCGTCGATCGGGTCCACCACCCAGCGCCGGACGCCCCAGCCCGAGGTACCGTCCTCCTCGCCCACGAACGCGTCCCGCGGGCGGGCCCGGGCGAGCGTCTTGCGCATCACGTCCTCGACCTTCTTGTCCGACTCACTCACCGGAGTCAGATCGGGCTTGGTGGCCACGTGCAGGTCGAGCGCCTTGTAGCGGTCCATCGTGGTCGAGTCCGCGTCGTCGGCCAGGATGTGGGCGAGCCGCAGGTCATCCGTGTGCGAAGGCATGCCGGAAGGCTAGCCTGAACTGCTCCGGAGCGCTCCGGGTGTCCGGGACAAGTTGCGGCAGGATTGAACCGAATCGGGTCCTCGAACGTGCCATTGATGTCTGGACCTGACCTCAAGACTGCCGGGAGGCGTCAATGTTCGAGCGCTTCGGGAGCCTGCCGCTCCACGTGCTGGTGATCCATCTCGCGGTGGTGGTGCTGCCGGTGAGCGCGCTCACTGCGATGGCCTTCGCCGCGGTGCCGAAATGGCGCTCGTTCCTGCGCTGGCCGGCGCTGGTGCTCGGGGTCGGTGCGCTGGTGTGCGCGTTCGTGGCGAAGAAGAGCGGGGACGCGTTCGTGGCGGCGCTCCCGCAGCTGCGCCAGTTGGTCGCCGTGCACCGTTCGCGGGGGAACCTGCTGCTCTGGCTCGTGCTGGCGTTCGCCGTCCTGGTCGTCGCGGCGTTCCTGTTGCTGCCGACAACTCGTCGAGGCCCGGGCGCCGTCGACAGCCGCCCGCTCCAGCTCGTGGTCAGCGCGGCTGTCGTCGTGCTGGCGGTCGTCGTCATCTACCAGACGATCCGCACCGGCGACGCCGGCGCGAAGGCGGTCTGGAGCAACATCCTCCCCAAGAAGTAGCCGTGCCTACGTAGTTGTCCGGCTGGCGAGCAGGCGCCGGAACGACGCGACCCGGTCGGCGTCGGCGCGACCCTCCGCGACCGCCTCGTCGAGGGCGCAGTCCGGCGCGTCCTCGGTGTGCGTGCAGCCGCGCGGGCAGTCCTCGGCGAGCTCGGCCAGGTCCGGGAACGCGTGGATCAGCTGGTCCGGATCCACATGCGCCAGCCCGAACGAGCGGATCCCCGGGGTGTCGATCAGCCAGCCGCCGTCCGGCAGCCGCAGTACGACCGTGTTCGTCGAGGTGTGCCGCCCCCGGCCGGTGACCTCGTTGACGATGCCGGTGGCCCGCCCGGCGCCGGGGATGATGCCGTTCACCAGCGTGGACTTGCCGACGCCGGAGTGGCCGACCAGGACGCTCGTCCGGTCGTGCAGCTGCTCGCGGAGCTCGCGCAGGTCGCCGCCCTGCTGGGTCGCCACCGACTCGACGCCCAGCGGGCGGTAGATCGACAGCAGCGGATCAGGGTCGGCGAGATCGGTCTTGGTCAGGCAGAGCAGCGGCCGCATGCCGGCGTCGTACGCCGCGACCAGGAACCGGTCGATCAGGCCGGTGCGCGGCTCCGGGTTCGCGACCGCGACGACGATCACCAGCTGGTCCGCGTTCGCCACCAGCGGGCGCTCGACCGGGTCGTCGTCATCGGCGGAGCGGAGCAGCAGCGTCTTGCGGGGGACGACCTCGACGATCCGGGCGAGCGTGCCCTCGTCGCCGCTCGCGTCGCCGTCGAGCTTGACCCGGTCGCCGACGATCACGCCCTTCCGGCCGAGCTGGCGGGCCTTCATCGCGGTGACTTCCCGGTCGCCGACCCAGCACGTGTACCGGCCGCGGTCACGGGTGATCACGAACCCTTCGGCGGCACCGTCGTACGAGGGGCGGTCCTTGGTCCGTGGGCGCGTGCGCCGCTTGGGCCGGTCGAACTTGGCCTCCTCGTCGTACCGCGACATCAGCGCACGAGTCCCGACCACATGTCGGGGAACTCGGGCAGGGTTTTCGCGGTCGTGCCGATGTTCTCGATCCGGAGGCCGTCGACGAGCAGGCCGAGGACCGCGGCGGCGTGCGCCATCCGGTGGTCGCCGTAGGTGTGGAAAAGCCCGCCGTGCAAGGGTTTCGGGCGGATCGCCAGCCCGTCCTCGAGCTGCGTCACGTCGCCGCCGAGCGCGTTGAACTCGGCCTCCAGCCCCGCCAGCCGGTCGGTCTCGTGGTTGCGCAGGTGCGCGATGCCGCGCAGGTACGACGGCCCGTCGGCGAAGGCGGCGACCGCGGCGATCACCGGCGACAGCTCACCCACCTCGCTGAGGTCGAGGTCGCAGCCGTGCACGTTCCCGGTGCCGCGCACGGTGAGACCGTCCGCGTCCCGGCTGACCTCGGCGCCCAACCGGGTGAAGATCTCCGGCAGCTGCCCGCCGGGCTGCGTGGTCGCCGCGGGCCATCCGGTCACGGTGACGGAGCCGCCGGTGACGACGGCAGCGGCCAGGAACGGCGCCGCGTTCGACAGGTCCGGCTCGATCGCGGTGTCCAGCGCCCGAACGGTGCCGGGGGCAACCACCCAGCGGTTCGGCTCGGCGTCGTCGACGTGGACGCCGCGTTCGCGGAGCATCGCCACCGACATGTCCAGGTGCGGCTGCGACGGCACCGGCTTGCCGTCGTGCCGGATGTCGACGCCCTCGTCGTACCGGGCGCCGGCCAGCAGCAGCGCGGACACGAACTGGCTCGACCCGGACGCGTCCAGCGTCACCTTGCCGCCGCGGACCGAGCCGGTGCCGGACACGGAGTACGGCATCCGCCCGGTGCCGCCGTCGTCGATCTGCACGCCCAGGGCGCGGAGCGCGCCGAGGATGACGTCCATCGGGCGCTCGCGGGCGTACTCGTCGCCGTCGAACGCGACCACGCCGTCGGCGAGCGCGGCGACCGGCGGCACGAACCGCATCACGGTGCCGGCCAGGCCGCAGTCGACGCTCGCCGGGCCTTTGAGCGAGCCCGGCGTCACGGTCACCGTCGCACCGCTCTCGGTGATGCCTACGCCGAGCGCGACCAGCGCGGACCGCATCAGGGTGGTGTCACGGGCGTTGAGCAGGCCGGTCAGGTTCGACGGGCCGTCGGCGATCGCGGCGAGGATGAGGGCCCGGTTGCTGATCGACTTCGACCCGGGCACGGTGACCCGTCCGGTGACAGCACCTTCGGCCGGCGGTGCCGGCCAGCCTTCATCCACGCTCATGCCACTCCCTAGGCTCGTCATCTCGAGCCTGAGCCTATCGCTACTGCACCTTCCAGCCCTGGGGCAGCAGCAGCGAGAGGTACTGCGGGGAGTTGTTCAGGACCGGTGCGGGCAGGGTCTTGGGGAACGAGTAGTTGATCACCTGGATGCCAGGAGCGGGAATCGGCTTGTCGCTGCCGTGCGCGGGGGCGCCGATGCCCTTCTCGAACACGGCGACCGGCAGCAGCGTCTTGGTGTCCAGGTAGTAGACGGCGTGGATGCCGACGCCGAGCGGCCACGGGTTCGACCAGGGCCAGCTCACCGGGTCCTCGCCGGCGTCGCGGAACGCCCACATCGTGATCGCCGTACCGGCGTAGCCCTGGTCGTCACCGACCAGGACCGGCTTGAAGTCGACCACCTGCCGTACGTACGTCCGGCCGCCGGCCGACAGCAGCGTCGGCTTGGCGGGGTTCACGAACCCGTCGTAGCTGCGCAGTGTCTTCAGGGCCTTGTCGGCCTGGTCCGGTGTCAGGCCGCTGGAGAACAGGCTGTCGCCGGTGGACGTGTACGGCTTCTTGTAGCACTCCGGGCTGTCGAACGGGACGACCTGCCACTTCTTGACGATGTGGCTCCAGCTGTAGCTCTTGCCGCCCTTGCAGATGGCGCTGGTCGGCTCGTCGTCGTTCGGGCTGCTCCGGAAGGTCTGGGCGAAGTAGTACTTGTCGGTCTTGTGGTCGATCGCCGAGTCCACGATCACCCAGTTGCCCGTCCGGCTCAGGAACTTCTGCGTGTCGTCGAAATGCGACACCTTGAGCCGCGCCAGCGGCTGGGTCATCTGGCGCTTCGCCACGCCCTCGAAGAACGTCGCCGGGTCGACCTCTCCGAGCGTCTGCGCGGTGACCGGCTGGCCCGGCGTGATGGTCTTGCCGTGCGGTGCGCCGCCCGCGCTCTCGCGGTTGGAGAAGGCCCGCCACCCGAAGTACCCGGCAGGTACTGCGATCACCAGCAGAACCGCCAGGACGACGAGCCAGATCACACCACGCCGCTTACGCGGCGGCGGAGGATAGCCCGGTGGCGGGGGATAGCCCGGCGGCGGGTAGCCCGGTTGCTGAGGAGGTGGGTACGGCGGTTGTTGCTGGGGCCACTGACCGTTGTTTCCGTACGATGACACCGGTCTAGGTTAGAACGATGCCCCGCCGGGATCAGCTCAGCTCAGCCTTGGCGAGTCGGGCCGCGTGCTTCGCCTCGCGGGCCAGTTGCTTGGCCTCCCGCTTGGCGGTCTTCGCGCCGCGCTTCGTCTCACGTTTGGCCGCCTTGGCCCCGTGCGTCGCGCGCCAGGCGACGCCCGGCTTGCCCTCCGTGTCGACCGCGGCGAGCAGCAGTCCGCCCAGCAGACCGAGGTTCTTCATGAACTGGACGCGCTGCTGGGTGCGCACCGTCTTGTCCTTCTCCTGCCAGAACGCGTGACCGGCGAGCGTTGTCGGCACCAGCGACGCGGCCAGCAGCGACGCCCCGAGCCGGCGGCCCTTACCGGTCGCCAGCGCGACACCGCCGAGCACCTGCGCCGCGCCGTTCAGCCGGACGAGGTTCGCGGTGGTGTCCGGGATGCGCTCGCCCACCTGCGGCGGCGCCACCTTCTTCACCATCGGCACGAGCCGATCGGTCACCGGCTGCGCCTTCGGTACCAGCGGCTCCGGGTTGCGGATCGAGTTTGCGCCCTGCACGACGAAAATGACGGACAGCAACGGCCTGGCCAGTGCGCGCACGACAGTCATGCCTCCTTCATACACCACGTTTCGTACGAGGTCCGGTACCCACCGCTGAACCTTCTGATCAGATCGGGCATCCGTCCGGCCCGCACGCGGCGTCACCGTCCGTCGCGCCCGGCGCGGTGATCAGCGTCACCGGCTTACGGTCCGCGTTCGCCCGCCGTAGGGCCTCCTGGAACACCTCCACGGGCTGCGCGCCGCTCACGCCGTACTTCTCGTCGATGACGAAGAACGGCACGCCGTTGGCGCCGTACGCCAGGGCCTGCGCCTGGTCCGCCGCGACCTCCTCGGTGTACGCCGTACCCGCCAGGACCTCGCGCACCCGCTCGGCGGGGAGGCCGACCTCGGTGGCCAGCTCGGTCAGGGTGGTGTGGTCACCGACCGGGAGACCGTCGGTGAAGTACGCCTTCAACAGCCGCTCCTTGAGACGGCCCTGCGTGTCGGCAGGGACCTCACCGGTCTCGGCGAGCTCACGGGCGAGATGCAGAACGCGGTGGGCGTCGACGGTGTTGGCCGGCTTCGCTTTGTCCAGGTGATACTCCAGACCGGCCTCCGCAGCGACCTCGGTGACCTGGGCGTTCGCCTGCAGGCCCCACTCGCGGCCGCGGCCGTACTTCTCGCCCAGACGGGTCGCCAGGTCCCGGGGGTCGTCGTTCGTCGACGAGGGGTCGAGCTGGAAGCTGTGCCAGACGACCTCAGCCTTGTCGCCGCTGCCGGCAAGAGCCTCTTCGAGCCGGCGCTTGCCGATGTAGCACCAGGGGCAGACGACGTCGGACCACACATCAATGCGCATGACAGTCGGCAACTGCCCACTTCGTGGACCTATTCCCAACCAGGCACGGCTGTGACGCGTCTGACGCTCCATGAGCTTGGACGAGGAACTCGTGCGGACCCTGTTGAAAGAGCAGCACCCGGATCTGGCCGACCTGGAGCTCAAGGAGGTGGACGGCGGCTGGGGCAACCAGATGTGGCGCCTCGGCGAGGACCTGGCCTTGAGGATCCCCCGCAACGACCCGACCTCCGTCCCGCTCCTCAACGAGCACCGCTGGCTCCCCGAGATCGCCGCCCGGGTCCCGCTGCCGGTCCCGACCCCGGTGCGGCTCGGTGAACCCTCGGACCGCTTCCCCAAGTCCTGGCTGGTCACCACCTGGGTATCCGGCGAGCCGGCCGACCGTACGCCGATCAGCTCGCCGCAGGCCGCCGACAGCCTGGCCGCTTTCCTGCTGGCGCTGCACACCGAGGCCCCCGCCGACGCGCCGCGGACCCCGGGCCGGGGGGACGGGCTGCGCGGTCACACCGAAGGGTTCGAGAAGTGGGCGGACGAGTTCGCCGTCGAGGACGGCGTACGGGAGGTGTGGGCCGACGGGGTCGCGGCGCCCGAGTACACGGGTACGCCGGTGTGGCTGCACAGCGACCTGCATCCGGCGAACGTGGTCGTTGCCGACGGCACCCTCGCGGGCGTGGTCGACTTCGGCGACCTGTCCCACGGCGACCCGGCCACCGACCTGTCGGCCGCCTGGCTGCTGCTGCCCGACGGCTCGGTGGACCGCTTCTTCGAGGCTTACCCGGTCGACGACGCGACCTACCGCCGGGCCCGCGCCTGGGCCGCCGCCCGCGCGCTGTCGTTGATCGCCATCGGGACCGCCGGGGTGAAGGGTCTCCGCGGCGGCAAGCCGACCTGGCTGCCGGCCGGCCACGCGGCGATGCAGCGCATCCTTTCGGGCGGTCTCTAGACTCGGGCCGCCGGGAGGAGGGCGTATGCGGGGCGAGTTGGCAGGGCAGTTGTCGCAGTTGCGTGACCTGACCGGACGTAGCCTGCGGGAGCTGGCCCGCGATATCAACGCCAGCAGCTCCTCGCTCTCGCGGTACTTCTCGGGTCAGGCCGTGCCGCCGTGGCCGACGGTGGTTGCCCTGTGCAAGGCCGCCGGCCGCGACCCCCGTCCGCTGCGGGACGTGTGGGAGCGTGCCAAGACCGACGGGCCACGGACAGATCCGCCTGCAGCCCCACAGGTACGCAATGACCTGCCACACGACGTCATGGCGTTCACAGGTCGCCGTGCTGAGCTGGAAACCCTCCTGCAGGCAGCACGCAGTACGGCGGTGGTGACGATCGACGGCATGGGTGGTGTCGGCAAGTCCGCGCTGGCCGTGCACGCCGCACACCTGCTGACCGCCGACCACCCCGACGGGCAGCTCTACCAGGACCTGCACGGGTTCACACCCGGGCGGGAGCCTGTCGAGCCGTCCGAGGCACTCCGGGTGCTGCTGACCGCTCTCGGCCTGGCACCGGCCCGGATCCCGGACGGACTGGTCGAGCGGGCCGCCCTCTGGCGGTCCGAGCTGGCAACCAGGCGCGCGGTCGTGGTGCTGGACAACGCCGCCGACGCAGAGCACGTCCGGGACCTGCTGCCAGGTGCCGGCCAGAGCTTCGTCGTGATCACCAGTCGCCGGCGGCTGGTGGAGCTGGACGGCGTACGACCGGTCTCGCTGGACGTGCTGCCGCCCGATGACGCCGTACAGCTGCTGACCGAGTCGGCCGGTGGGACCCGGCCGGGCGACATCGACGAGGTCCTGCGGCGTTGCGGGAACCTGCCGCTCGCGATCCGAGTGGTCGCCGCCCGGCTACGGCACCGTCCCGCGTGGACGCTCGACACTCTCGTGGAACGCCTGCGGGAGGGCGAGCTGGCGGTGGGCGACGTCTTCGAGATGTCACTGCGGCAACTGGATCCGGCACAGCGGCGGATGTTCCAGCTGCTCGGGCAGGTGCCGGGCGACGATATCGACGCGTACGGCGCCGCCGCGCTGGCCGGGATCCCGTTGGGGAACGCCCGCTCGCTCCTGGAGGATCTGGTGGACGCGCACCTGGTCCAGGAGCCGGCCGCGGGCCGCTACCGCATGCACGACCTGCTCCGCCAGGCTGCCCGCGCGGACGACCCCGCGGCGGATCCGGTGCCCGCGATCACCCGGCTCGGCGACTATTACCTGACCTGCCTGATCGCCGTGAAGCAGCTTGTCCAGGTTGTCTTCCCACTGCCGGTCACGGTCTCGCAGCCGCCTGCGGCGTTGCCCGATCTCGACAGCGACGTCAGCTGGCTGGACACCGAGTGGGACAACCTCATGGCCACGTTCACGCTCGCCGTACAGCTGCGGATCGACACCGTGGCCGTTGGGCTCGGTCAGATCGTGACGATCGCCCACGGACGCCGTGGCGGTTCGAGACAGCTGCTGGACGCGCTCGTGGCCAGTACGCCGGCTGCTGAACGGCTCGGTGTCCGTCGGGTTCTTGCCTCGCACCACTACCTCCTGGGCGTCCTGCACCTGCGGATGGGACTGCCGACGCAGGCGGGCGTGGAACTCCGGGCTGCGCGCGCACTGATGGACGGTGATCGTGTCGGCGAGGCGATGGCCCTCTTTCAGCTGGGAGAGCTCTACGAGCACAGCGACACCGCGCAGGCAGTGGACTTCCTGGAGCAGGCGGTCGCCGTTCTCCCACCTGAGGAGGCCCTCGTGCGGCTACGGGTGCGAGCCACGCTCGCGCACGCGCTCCTGCGTCTGGACAAGTACGACACCGCCCGCGAGATCGCTGCCGACGTACTGGAGGCCACCCGCGACAGCGACCGTCAGACCGCGCGCATGTGTCTGGACGTGCTCGGCCGCGCGGCCCTGGGACTGGGAGACCTACAGGGTGCGCTCGACTTCGCGGAGCGGTCTGTCGCCATCAGCCGGGCGACCCAGCACGCGCTGTTCGAAGCGAACAGCCTTACCGACGTAGCCGTCGCCCTGCTGCACCTGGGACGTCGGGACGAGGCCGCGACCAGGCAGGCCGAGGCTGTCCGCATTCTCGAGCAGGCGGGCGAGCCGGACCGGCTGGTCCGCGGTCTCCTGCCGTACGCCGAGGCGTGTCTGGCCACCGGCGACCCGGACACCGCAGCACAGAACTTCCAGGCGGCGCTGGACCTCGCTATCTCCCACGGCCTCGACTACCTGGTCCCGGCGGCGCGTGCAGGCCTGTCCCGTCCCGTCCCGGGACACCAGTCCTAGAAGCACGAATCCGCAGGTCAGCCCGCACAGATCTGTCCCGGGAGACCGGCGACCGGATTGTCCCGGCCTGACCTGACGCCGAAGCTTCCGGCCATGGACCTCCCCGCGCTCTGGGCAGTAGACGGAACAGTCGCCGCACCACCGGCAGCCGTCGCCGGACTGCTGCTCGCTGTCTCCGAAGGCCGGGTCGGCTACGACAATCTGCTGGTCCTCGCCCACGCCTCGGCCGCCCGCCGAGGATCCATGACCGTGGTCGCAGCACCCGACACCGGCGTCTACCGGGCCGAGCTCGCCGGACCGGTCGCGCCGGCGGTGATCCGCGTCGATCCCGCGAGCTCCACGCTGGCGGTGCAGAGCTGGTACGCCGGGATCTACGCCGTGACTGCGTGCTCCGCCGGCGCACTGGTCACCCACCGGGTACACCGCGTCGTCCCGAGCCATCCGGGCTTCGCGGACGGGATCGCCGACCTCGGTCTGCGGGTCCGGATGCGCCGCGACCTGGACGACGTGCTGGGCGTCATCGCCGACCGGCTCGGCTGCTGACATGTCCTTCCACCGCGACTGCCGGCGTGTCAGCGCGACGGCGGCCCGGTGTCAGGGCGCTCTTCCAGAGTGGTCACAACAACAACGTTCGCAACCGTCAGAGAGGCAACACCATGTCTACTTTCAACACCCCCGAGGCCATCTCCGCAGTCCTGAACATCCCCGCCGGCCGGATCAGCTTCGCCGCCTCCGAGCGGACCGACAGCACCGTCCAGGTACAGCCGCTCGACCCGTCGAAGGGCCGGGACGTCAAGGCGGCCGAGGCGACCCAGGTCGAGTACGCGGACGGCGTACTGCGGATCACGGTCGTCACCAAGAACCAGTACTTCGGCCCGTCCGGGTCCGTCGCGGTGCAGGTCGAACTGCCCGCCGGGTCCCAGGTCGAGGTGAAGGCGGCCAGCACCGAACTGGAGACCAGCGGGCCGCTCGGCGCCGTGGTCGTCGAGAGCTCGCACGGCTCGATCAAGCTCGCCGACGTGGCGAGCGCCCGGGTCGCCACCGTCGCCGGTGACGTCGCGATCGGCCACCTGAACGGGCCGGCCGAGGTCCGCACCAGCAAGGGGGACATCCGGATCGCCGAGGCCGAGCAGGGCGCGCTCGAGCTGCGCACCGACGTCGGCGAGATCGAGGTCGGCGCGGCCGCGGGTGTCTCGGCCGCGCTCGACGCCGGCACCACCACCGGCCGGATCAACAACTCGCTGAAGAACTCCGAGGCCGCCCAGCTCACCATCCGGGCGACCACCACCGTCGGCGACATCGTCGCCCACAGCCTCTGACCGAAGGGAACACCACTGATGGCAACGAACGGAATCTCCGCGGCCGCCGAGAAGCGGCTGCACGAGGTCCTGTCCGGGTACGTCGACTCCGGGAAGATTCCCGGGGTCGTCGCCCTGGTCGGCCGCGGCGACGCCGAGCCGTACGTCGAGACCCTCGGGACCATGCGCCACGACGGCGGCCCGCCGATGCAGCGGGACACCGTCTTCCGGATGGCGTCGACCTCCAAGCCGGTCACGGTCGCGGCCGCGATGGTGCTGCTCGACGAGTGCCGGATCCGGCTGGACGACGTGGTCGACACCTGGCTGCCGGAACTCGCCGACCGCAAGGTGCTCCGCACCATCAACTCCGAACTGGACGACACGGTGCCGGCGAAGCGGCCGATCACCGTCCGGGACGTGCTGACCTCGACGTTCGGGCTCGGCATGGACATGACCTCGCTCGGTACCCCGATCATGAACGAGGTCTTCGCCCAGGGCCTCACGCCCAACCTGCCCGAGCCGATGCCCGAGCAGGACGAATGGATGCGCCGCCTCGGGACCCTGCCGCTGATGCACCAGCCCGGTGAGCTGTGGCAGTACCAGATCAGCAGCGACCTGCTCGGCGTACTGGTCTCCAGAGTCTCCGGCCAGTCGTACGGCGACTTCCTGCAGGAGCGGGTGTTCGGGCCGCTCGGGATGAAGGACACCGGGTTCTACGTACCGCAGAAGGACCTGCACCGGCTGCCACCGCTCTACGTGCCGGACCCGGCGAGCGGTGAGTTCCACGTGTGGGACGAGGCCGAGGGCGGCCGGCACAGCACGCCACCGGCGTTCCAGGGCGGAGGCGGCGGGCTGAACTCGACCGCCGACGACTACTACGCGTACTTCCGGATGTTGCTGAACCTGGGCAAGCACCAGGGCGAGCGGATCCTGTCCCGGCCGGCGGTGGAGCTGATGACCACCAACCGGCTCACGGCGGAGCAGCTGGCCTGGCGGGAGGCGATGGCGCGGGACAACGTGCACATCTCGTTCGGCCAGGGCCAGCACGGCGGCTGGGGCTTCGGGATGGCGGTTCGCACGTACCGCGGCGACTACGCCCCGGTCGGCCAGTTCGGCTGGGACGGCGGCTCCGGTACGTCAACGTATGCCGACCCGGTCAACCAGGTCGTCGGCATCCTGCTGACCCAGGTCGGCGCGTCCACCGCGACACCGATGCAGATCATGCAGGACTTCTGGACGACGATCTACCAGTCTCTCGACGACTGACACCTGCTGCCCGGCTCAGGAATCCCTGAGCCGGGCAGGTTCGTTCAGCGGACGGCCTGGGCGATGAAGTCGGCGACCGCCTTCGGCTGCGAGACGGCGACGGCGTGCGAGCCGTCGACCTCGACGGTGGTCGCGTTCGCGCGAGCGGCCATCTTCCGCTGGCCCTCCGGGTGGATCGCCTCGTCGTGGGTGGCGACCAGGTCGTAGACCGGGAGGCGCTTCCAGGTCGCCGTACCGGACTTCTCGTCGAACGCCGCCGCCGCGATCGGGCGCTGCGTCCGGCCGAGCAGTTCGGCGTCCTCGACGTCGGCCGCGAACAGCGCCGGGAACTTGTCCCGGTCGATGCTCAGCCAGGTCTCCTCGCCGTCGCCGGCCGGAAGCTGGTGCGGGACCAGACCGGAGGCGAAGTCGTTGGCGGGGAAGCTGCCGAGGAGGTCCTGCAGGCTCTCGCCCTCCTCCGGGACGAACGCCGCGACGTACACCAGCGCGGACACGTTGTCGGCCTGGGCAGCGGCGGCGGTGATCACGGCACCGCCGTACGAGTGCCCCACCAGCACGACCGGGCCGTCGATCTCGCGAACCTGGGCGGCCACGCGGCTGCCGTCGAGCGCGGGCCCGCGCAGCTCGTTCGCGACCGCGATCGCCGGGATGCCCTGGCTGGTGAGCTCGGCGATCACCCCGTTCCAGCTGCTGTTCTCCGCAAACGCCCCGTGCACCAGGACGACGGTGGGGGTCTTCTCACTCATCTCGCGTTTCCCTTCGTGGTTGCTTGATAGAAGGAAACCGCTCAAGCCTGCTCCCGCGGATCGCGTGAACGCATGAATCTGCTCGGGGCGCCGGCTCCCGCGGTGCACCCGAATCTCATGCGTTCGGGGGAGGAGCGAACCGCTCCAGCACCAACCGGGTCAGCTGCACTCGCGAGTTCACCCCGAGCTTGCCGAACACGGCTCGCAGATGCGTCCCGACCGTACTGGCCGATACCACCAGCTCGTCGGCCGCCGACCGGTTCGTATGACCGTCCGCCACCAGTAAGGCGACCCGACGCTCCATGGGCGTCAGCGACTCCCACCCCTGCTGAGCCCGCGGCGGTACGGCGGCCCAGCGACGCCGCCGGACTCCGGCTGCCTGCAGCACCGCCTGGATCCGTCCGGCCGGAGCCGTCGCGCCCAGAGCAGCCAGGCTGTCCAGGGCCTGCTCCAGCGCCCGTACGCCGGTCGTACGGTCGCCCGCGTCCAGAGCAGCCCGCCCGTACCGCTCCGCGACCTGTGCGACCAGCAACGGCCGGTGAGTAGTACGGACGACCTCTAACGCCGCGGCCAGCTGCTCAACGTCGTTGCCAGCGGCTACTACCGCTAGTGCGCCACGGCTTGCTGCTGACGGCTGCAGCTGCTCCAGCTGGCGCCACGCGTTGGCCTCCAGCAGTAAGCCGATGCGCTCCGGGACGTCGTGTGGCGTGCCGGCCAAGCGCTCTACTGCCTGCGGGTCACCGTCTGCCATGGCCAGCAAGGCACTGATGGTCGGGTCGTGACCCGCAAGCTTCCGTGCCTGGCTGAGGTGCCCGCGGAGCAGAGCGATCAGCGCGAGGACCTGGTCTGCTGCTGGGGCGAGGGTCTGGTCGTGGAGCTGGTCCATCCAGCGCAGACCGGACTGTGCGGCGTCTTCTGCCTCCCGCAGGTTGCCGGACGCGTACTCGAGCCGCGCCCGCAGCACAGCCAGCTGGGGAGCGGCCCACGAGTCGCCCGCGGTCATCAGCTCTCGCACGCGCTCCAGCGCGGCAGGCAGGTCGTCCGTCTCGGCACGGCAGTACAGCTCGCCCACTTCGACCTGCGTAGCCGGCAGGCTGCCGAGACCGACCGGCGCCCGGCGTGCCGCACCGTACAGCTCACGGGCCTCGCCGAACCGCCCCTCAGCCCGGGCCTGCTCAGCTGAAGCCACCAGTTGCAGCCCCTGGGCAATTGGATCGGTTGCTGAAGACGGCGCTTCCGCACCTGCGAGAGCGCGATGGCCGGCGAGGCGTTCGGCGAGCTCGGGTGCTGCACCTGGAACGGTCAGGTCATGCACGTCGAGACGGCGGAAGGGCGCGAGATGCAGAAGCAGCGTCGCCCGCAGGTCCGGCGTCGCATCGCGCAGCAGGTCGTCCGCGAACGCCTTCGCACGGTCGTACTGCCAGGCAGCGAGCAATACGCTCACCACGTCGACACCGACCTCAGCCCGCAGCGGATCACCCACCCTGGTGAGTTCGAACGCCTGCTGGATCACCTCGGCGGCTGTTGTCGACATAGTGGCCAGCAGGTCCCGCGCCGCTTCCCTCAGCGTCTCAACAGCCACCACGTCACCCGGCTGCGCTACAGCAAGCACATGCGGCGCGGCTGCGGCAGCACCACGCCCCGCAGCCATCAACTGGTTCGCAATCGCCCCGTGCAGCGCCCGCTGAGCAGACGGCGGTACGTCGGCCAGCGCCGCGGAGCGAAGCAGCTCGTGCCGGAACCGCAGTACCGAACCGCCGTCAACCAGCAGCCCTGCCTTGATCGCCTCCTCCAACGGCGCTGCCAGCCGCGCTACCGGCGCAGCCATCAGTACGGCGACGTCCTCCAGCTGGAACTCGCTCCCGAAGACAGCCGCCGTCCGTACCAGCTCACGGCTCGTCTCGGACAGCTCAGCCGTACGCCGACGTACACCCTCGACCAGCCCCGCGGACAGGTCGTTGTCGCTCAGGTACAGCCCGGCAATGAGCTGCTCGGCCAGGAACGGGATCCCTTGTACGCCGGCCAGCTGTACGGCGAGCGACGGGTCCACCGCATGGTTCAACCGGTCCGCGGCGAGGTCCTGGATCGCCTCCGCGGTCAACGGCGCCAGCCGGATGCTGTGCACCGGTACGTTGACCGCCTCGACCAGCTGGTCCGTCGTACCGCCAGGAGAGGGCCGAGTAGCTAGCAGCCACAGCACTTGTGCTGCGGGGAGCCTGTCGATCACGACCCGCAGTACGAACGCCGTGAGCGGGTCCGACCACTGTGCGTCGTCCAGCACGATCAGCGCGCGTACACCGGCCAGCCGCCGCCCTATGAGGTCGGCCAACCGCTCAGCCAGCCACAAGGGCTGCGTGTTGAGGCCAGCCAGTTCCAGGAACTGGTCGGTGTCGATCAGCGGCTCTGCACCGCTCCGGAGCGCAGGAGCGAGCGAGGCGAGCGGGCTGATGTTGTCGGTCTGGTGCGCAACCGCACTGGCCACCAGGAAGCCCTGCCGCTCGGCCTGCTCCACAGCCGCCGCCAGCAACGCTGACTTGCCGATCCCTGGCTCACCGCTGACAACCGCCAGTGATGCTCGTCCGTTGCCTGCTGCACGCAATGCGTCCAGGAGCTTGCCCAGCTCCTCAGACCGTCCCCGCAGCGGCACCATGGTGGATTTGTATCAACCGCAGCGCCGGACAGCCAGCAGGGCATACACCCGGGCAGCGTGCAGTACGTCGGCCAGTACGACGTGCTCGTCCGCGGCATGCGCGTACCGGACGTCACCCGGGCCGTACTGCAACGTCGGGATGCCTGAGGCGGCGTACTGCCGCAGATCCGACCCGTACGGCGCCCCCTGCACCGCCGGGGCGTCCCCGCGAACGTCAGCCACTGCCTGGACCGTGTCGGCCAGCAGCGGGTCCCCGTCCGGCAGCATGCCTGACGCGAACTCACCACCCGGCCAACTCACCAGCACCGGGTGCTCCCGCAGCCAGTCGTCCTTCGCGCATGCGTCCGCCACCGCCGCCTCGAACGCGGCCCGCGCTTCCGCAACGCCTTCACCCAGCCGTACGCCGTACCGACCCTCCGCCACCAGGTGATCCGGCACCGTGCTCGCCCAGTCGCCGGCCGCGATCGTGCCGACGGACAACGGGTTGGCGAGATCCAGGTGCGCGAGCAGCGGATGCGGATCTCGGTTGCGTGCGCGTTCGAGCTCCTGCAGGGCCGCCTGGATCACGGTGAACTTCTCGATCGCGTTCACCCCGCGGCTGCGCGTCGAGCCGTGCGTCGCGAGCCCCGGCACCTCCAGCCGGAACGTCAGCGAGCCCGCGTTCGCCGGGATCACCGCGCCCGCGGTCGGCTCCGCGATCAGGCAGGCCGCGCCACTGTGTCCGCGCCGCAGGGTCGCGAACGCACCGGCGCCGCCGTCCTCCTCACCGATCACCGTGTGTACGGCCAGCGGTTGCCGCAACTGGACACCGGAGGCAACGATCGCGGCGACCGCGCCGAAGATCGCCGCCACGCCGCCCTTCATGTCACAGGTCCCGCGACCCCACATCACACCGTCCTCGATCCGCGCGTCGAACGCCGTACCCGGCACCACGTCGACATGCCCGTTGAGGATCAGCCCCGGCGTCGCGGCGCCGCCGAGAACGCCGACGCATCCCCAGGCCTCGGCCCGCTCGACCTCCATGCCGGGGAACTCCGGATCGTCCACCGGAAGGTCGAGCAGCCAGTGGTCCACCGTCAGCCCGAGCGCCCGCAACCGCGCGGCACACCACGCCTGCACGTCGGCCTCGGCCGGGGTTCCGTCCACGCTCGGAATCCGCACCAGCTCGCGTAGATCGTCGACGATCCGGCTGTCGTCGACGGCGGCCAGAACGGTCCGTTCAGTCTCGAAATCCACAGCACTTGAATACCACCGATCGACCGACAAGAACTGACCGATCGCCCGACAGACGGCCCGCGGCCACTCCTGACAGCCTTCCGGGGAGACGGCCCACTGGGGGTCGGGGGGAAGGGAAACCGCCATGCACCGCAAGAAGAAGATCCTGATCGCCGCAGCCGCCACACTCGTCATCGGCGCCGGCAGCGCGTTCGCCTACTGGAGCACCACGGGCTCGGGCACCGGCTCGGCGGCGACCGCGTCGTCGAACGGCACCATCACCCTGCACGCGAGCTTCGCGGACGGTCTGACGCCGGGCGGCAGCACGCCCGTCACGTTCACGGCGGACAACGGCGGTTCGTCGAGCCTGCAGGTCGGCACGGTGACCTCGGTCGTCACCGCTTCCGGCACCTGTGACCCGACCTGGTTCACCATCGCGCCGGTGGCCGAGAACCAGACCATCGCGGCCGGCGCGTCCGGCGTCCAGTTGACCAACGGAGGCACGCTGAGCTTCGCCGACACCGCAGCCAACCAGGACTCCTGCAAGGGCGCCACGATCACGCTGACGCTGTCCAGCAACTAGTTCGTCGTCGCGGTTTCCCGGGTTCCCGGGCGAGGTGCTTCATCGACCCAGCGCCTCGTCCGGGCCGGGACCGCAGCAGTTCTTGGGGGGAGTGAGCAACGGATGCGAGGCACGCGTACGGCGCCGCGCCGGGTGATCAGGTTCGTGATCGCCGGCCTGTGCCTGGTGCTCGCCGTGGCCGGCCTGGCGTACGCCGCGCAGCCGGCGAAACCCGGCCTGTCGCTGGGCATCTCACCGGCCGGGCAGTCGGTGACCCGCGGCCAGACCGCGACGTACACCGTCAGCGTGACCTCGACGGGAGGCTTCACGGGAGCGGTGTCGCTCAGCGCGAGCGGCCTGCCGAGTGGTGCGTCGGGGACGTTCAGCCCGCCGTCGGTGACGCTCGCTTCGGGCGGTAAGGCGCAGACCACCCTGACCATGAACACGGGGTCCACGACACCGATCGGATCGTTCACCTTCACCGTCCAGGGCGCCAGCGGCAAGGTCAGCGGGACCGTATCGGCCACCCTGACCGTCAACGCGCCGGTCTCGAGTTCGATCGCGCTGTCCGCGACTCCTGCGTCGGTGAGGCTCGCACCCGGGTCCACCGCCGTGTACACCCTGCAACTGACCCGGACGAACTTCCCGGGGCCGATCACCTTGGGCGTCGTCGGCGGCCTGCCCACGGGCGCGACCGCGGTCTACTCACCGAACCCGGCAACCGGCACCTCGTCGACACTGCAGATCACCACACCCACAACCGCGAACGACGGCACCTACACGCTCTACCTGACCGCATCCGGTCAGAGCCAGTCCGGCTCCCCGCTGTACGCCTACGCGAGCGTGCAACTCGTCGTACAAAGCACAGGGAAGCCGTTCACGATCAGCGGCAACCTGTCCGGCGCACTGGCTCCGGGTGTTTCCCGGCCGCTCGGCCTCACGCTGACCAACCCGAACAAGAAGCCGATCTCCGTGACGAACCTGACCGTCGCCCTCGCCTCGGTGACGCGCACGCAGTACGCGATCAGCCACAACCAGCCGTGCGGACCGGCCGACTACAAGATCACGCAGTACTCCGGGACCTATCCGCTGACCGTTCCGGGCAACGCTGCCGCCGTCGTGCCGATCGGATCCGCGCCGCAGGTCGCGATGCTCGACACAGCCTCGAACCAGGACGGCTGCAAAGGCGCGACAGTCACGTTCACCTATTCGGGCGCCGGACAGGGGAGCTGACCATGACTCGACGCTTGTTGCTCATGCTCGGCATCGTCCTCCTCGCGCTGACAGGTGGTGGCACCGCCTGGGCCTTCTGGACCGCGGCCGGCACTGGTACCGGTAGCGCCGCGACCGGCACGCTCAACCCGCCGACGAACGTCACCGCGGTGACGACACCCGGTCTCGGCACGGTCCAGCTCAGCTGGACGGCGTCCGCGCAGGCGAGCGGCTACTACGTCACGCGGGTGCGCGACAGCGACAGTACGACGGCCGCCGCTTGCGGAACATCCCCGTCGCAGCCGACCACCGGTACGTCGTGCGCCGACGCAGCAGTGGCAGACGGTACATATCACTACACGGTCACCGCAGTCCTCGTCACGTGGACAGCCACCAGTGCGCCGAGTGCGAACGTCACGGTGAACAACACCCGGCCGTCGGTCACGGTCAACCAGGCCGCCGGCCAGGCCGATCCGACCTCAGCCGCACCGATCAACTTCACCGCCGTGTTCAGCGAGACCGTCAGCGACTTCACCAGCGCAGACGTCACGGTGTCCCCGGCCGGTGCGACGGCGACGGTGACCGGCAGCGGTACGACGTACAACATCGCCGTCAGCGGACTGGCCGGCACCGGCACGGTCGCCGTGTCGATCGCCGCCAACGTCGCCCATGACGCCGCGGGCGCCGGCAACACCGCGTCGACCAGCACGGACAACTCGGTCCTGTACGACGTGACCGCGCCGACGGCCGCCGCACCGGCAGCGAACGCCGCCGTCACCTACGGCACCTTCGTCAACAACGAGGTCGTCACGCTGACCGACACCGCCACCGACGCGAACTCCGCCGTCGCCTCGGTCGCCTACTACTACTGCGCCGGAGCCACCGGCAGCTGCACCAGCGCGAACTGGACCGCGATCGGTTCGTCCACCGCAGCATCCACCAGCTTCCCGGTCAACTCCACCGCCCCACTCGCCGCCGACGGCCCGTACCGCATCGTCGCCGTAGCAACCGACACCGCAGGCAACCTCAGCACCCCGAGCCCCGCCACCCAGCTCACCGTCGACACCACCCCACCAACCGTCACCCGCCCAACCGTGAACGGACACTCCTGATGAGCATCAAACGCACTTGGCTGATCGCCCTGGTTGCGGTCCTGGTCACGATCGGCGTCGTTGAGAGCCCAGCTGCCTTCGCCGCGGTGAGCACTGTCGTCTTCACCCCGGGCAGCAGAGCTGCAGGGGCGACGTCCAGCTGGGACGTCAACTTCACTCCCAGCAACGGAACGACCGGCGAGCTGAAGGCCGGAGACAAGATCACAGTGACGTTCAACAGCCTGTTCACGGTGTCGACCACGCCGGTGGTGACCCTGCCCGGCGGGTTCACCGGCAACTGCACGACCAGTGTCACCAAGCCGAGCGCGGCCGTCGTCCTGATCGCTCTCGCCGGGTCGACCTGCGACCTCAAGAACGCTTCCGGCACCGTCAGGATCGACGGCATCACCAACCCGGCCGCCGGGACGTACCTGGGGAGCTCCTTCAGTGTCTTGACGACCAAAGACACCGCTGGGTCATCGAACAGCCCGATCGTCATCGACCCAGGTGCGCCCGCCAAGCTCGCGTTCGCCCAGGGACCGGGCAACGGGTTTGCCGGTACTGCGCTCTCGCCCGCGATCACTGTCCAGGTGCAGGATCAGTTCGGCACCGCAACCGGAGCTTCCGGGATCGCCGTCAGCTTGGCATCCTCGCCTGCTGGGATCGATGCCGGCGCGACGGCGACAACCAACGCCTCTGGGCTGGCCACCTTTACCGGGGTGGTCATCAACAAAGCGACCATCGGGCTCACCATCACGGCAACTGCGCCGAGCCTCGTGTCCGCGGTCTCGGCCCCGTTCAACATCACGGTCGCTGTCAGCAGCGGTGCCGTGCTGAGCGGGTCTGCGGACGACGGGACCGGCTCCGGGGTGAAGTCGGTGGCGTATTACTACTGCGCCGGCTACTCCGGCAGTTGCACTAGTGCGAACTGGACGTTGATCGGCTCGTCGACCAGCGCGGCTGCCAGCTACCAGGTGACCTGGACCGCGACGCCGGCAGCCGGTGCCTACCGGGTCGTTGCCAGCAGCATCGACAACGTGACCAACACCAGCCAACCCAGCACAACCACGCCGGTCACGGTCAGCTGAGCAACTCCAGTAGTCGGCGGCCGCCGTGGTTCACCAGGTCCTGGGAGTAGGTCCCGCGATCATGGACGAACTCCGCAACGGAGGCGAACGCCGCCGCGGCGCAGATCGCGACCGCGGGCCGGCCGCTCGCGCGCAACGCCGCCTCGAGGAACAGTCCGTCGACGCCGGGTGCGGCGCCGTCGCGGGCCGCGGAGGACGCCAGCGATACGAGGTCGTAGGCCCGCGCTCCGCTGCCTGCGGCCTCGATGTCCACGATGCCGGTGATCCGCCCCTCGGACACCAGCAGGTTGCCCATGTTCAGGTCGCCGTGCACGAAGTCGTGCCCGGGCAGTACGTCGTCGCGGTACGGCCGGCACAGCTCGCCGTACCGACGTACCAGCTCGGACGCCTCGTCGCCGTACCCGAGCACGCGCTCCCACACGCCGTCCCAGCCGGCGAAGACGACGCCCTGCGCCCAGGCCGACCAGGTCACGTCGTGATCCTCCGGGATCAGGTCCCGCTGGAGTTCGCAGATCCCGATCAGCTCCCGCGCCAGCGCCTCGTCGAGCACCGGCGCGCTGCCGGGCACCAGTTCCTGCAACTGGTACGGCGATCCCGCCGCGGTCGTGCCGACCGCGAGCCAGGCGGGCGTGGGGTAGCCGACCGCCCGGGCGCGGCGGACGAGCTCGGCCGCCCGCCGGACCCGGGGAGCCCAGTCCGGGTTGTCCGTCCACTTCAGGACGACGTCGCCGGTCAGCACGTACGCGGTCGACTGCAGACCACCGGTCAGTTGCCGCACGACCCGATAGTCGGTGCCCAGGGCAACGTTCAGTTCGGCGACAACCGACTCGGTGCTGTCGTTCATGATCTGGCCATCAGGGCGTCAGCCGGTGCAGGTCGCGGGGGAACAGCGTGACCTCGCGGACGTTCTCCGCCTTGGTCAGCCGGGCCACGAAGCGCTCCAGCCCGATCGCGAACCCGCCGTGCGGCGGCATCCCGTGCCGGAACGCCTGCAGGTACGAGCTGTACGCCGGTGACTCGGCCGACTCGCCCCGCACCGCGAGCGCCGCGACGTACTCCGAGTACCGATGCAGCCGCTGTCCGCCGGTGACCAGCTCGACGCCGCGGAACAGCAGGTCGAACGAGTTCGACCAGCGCGGGTCCGACGGCTGTGGATGCGTGTAGAACGGCCGCTTCACCATCGGGTAACCCTCGACCGCGACGAACTCGCTGCCGTGCTCGCGCAACGCCCACTCGCCGACGGCACGCTCGTCCGCCGGCGCCAGGTCCGGCTCCTCCGGGTCCGCGCCGGCGATCTTCAACGCCTCGGTGAAGTGCACCACCGGTACGTCGACCGGGATCTCCGGCACCGTCACGCCGAGCCGCTCCAGCGCACCGCCCGCCCGGGTCTCCACCGCCGCCAGCATCGCGGCGATCGTGGACCGCAGTACGGCGAGCACGTCGCGGTGGTCGGTGATGAACCCGAACTCCGCGTCCAGCGACACGTATTCCGCGAGGTGCCGGACCGTGTCGTGCGGCTCCGCCCGGAACACCGGGCCGACCTCGAAGACCCGCTCGAACACGCCGACCAGCTGCTGCTTGTAGAACTGCGGCGACTGCGCCAGGTACGCCGGTCCGCCGAAGTAGTCCAGCGCGAACACGTTCGCCCCGGACTCGGTCGCCGTACCGACGATCTTCGGCGTCTGGATCTCCGTGAAACCCTGACCGTTCAAGGCCTCCCGGAACCCGTAGAGAGCGGCCGCCGCGATCTCCCAGCCGGCACGTACGACGGGATGCCGCAGCGCGACCGGCGCGTTGTCGAGTACGACGGGCAGCCCGGCGCCGACGGTCGGCCGCCACAACTCGATCGGCGGCGTCTCCGCGGGCTCGGTCAGCGGTGTGATCACCGGCTCGACGATCTCCGCACCGCCGGGCGCCTGCGCGTTGGCGGCGACCGTACCGGTCACCTCCACGACGGTTTCCTCGCCCAACGAGTCCAGCTGTTCCTGCGGACCCTTGACGACGATCTGGGCCAGGCCGGAGCGGTCGCGCAGGATCAGGAAACTGACGGCGGCGAGCCGTCGTCTTCGGTGCACCCAGCCGGCCACCGTGACGGTCTGGCCCACTGCTGAGGGGATCTCATGGCTGAGAATGCGCATTGCTGTTTCACCTCCAGGTCATTTCTCGAACCCCGGAGGTGTGGGCGAAGGGGAATCTCGCGGT
The DNA here is from genome assembly GCF_040682535.1 of Kribbella sp. NPDC051137. Lineage (NCBI taxonomy): Bacteria > Bacillati > Actinomycetota > Actinomycetes > Propionibacteriales > Kribbellaceae > Kribbella > Kribbella sp. NPDC051137. Next base: position 173,812 of record NZ_JBFBBI010000009.1, on the reverse strand, counting down.
GCCACCACACCTTCACCGGACCCGACGGGCCCGGCCTCTTGCACAGCAGTCGCTCAGGAGTGTCTTCGCCACCGCTGCACGCATCGCCTTCCCAGCTACCGGCGACTCTCTCGGACGTGCAGTACGGCGCTACTCGGTTCCGTCAACGCGAACAACAACCAGCATAAGGGACCGCGGCAACCCGAATATCACCGGCGCGACTGCGACGGCGGGATCTGCACGCTGTCCGTATCCTCCCGACCGCCCACCCGGGCGTGCACTGTCATCGCGTTTTCCGGACTGTTGCCGGGGAACCACGCGTTCCACTCCGAGTTCAGCGGCTTCTTGTAGTTGTCCGTCCAGCAGGTCGCGCGCCGGATGTCGCTGGTCCGGTCGCAGGTCCACCCGGCATCGAGCGACGTCAGGAACATCAGGTTGCGGCCCCAGGAGATGTCGAGTTCAACCCGTTGGCCCTGCGCGCCGTTCACCTTCAGGAACCTGTTGTAGACAAGGGGATCCGGGTCCTGGCTGGGCGTCGGCGTGAGGATCTGCAGCAGCGACTCGTCCTGTCGCACGGCCGGCAGCACCTCGGAGTCGGTATCGCTGACCAGGTCGGCCTGCGCCGCCACCGTGAACGTCCGTGCGGCCGCCGACGACTTGTCCGGTACGTCGAAGTCCGCCGCCAGCGGAGCCGGCTTGTCCGGGTCGGCCGCCGTACACGTCTTGGTCGTCTGCGAGCACTTCCAGCCGGCCGGGTTCGCCGCGATCGGCCACGCCAGCGCGTCGCCGTACGTGATCTTCAGCGTGACCTTGGTCCGGTTGGCGCGCGGGGCGACGGTGAGAATCCGGTGGTGCACGTCCGGGTCGGCCTTGCCGTCGTGGATCTTCAGCAGGTTCTCGTCGGTGCTCGCCTTCGGCTGCACGGTCGCCGCGTCGGAGTCGTACAGCCGGCCGGTCTTGGCGCTGACCGTGAACGTGCGGTCCGCGGCCGAGCCACCGGTCGGGGCGTCGAACGTGACGGCCATCGGCTGCGGGCTCGCGGAGTTGGCCGCCGTGCAGGTGCCGGTCGACTTCACACACGTCCAGCCCGGCGGGTTGGTGCTCAGCGGCCACTCGAGCTCGGCACCGTAGGTGAGCCGGATCACCACCGGGTTCGGGTTCTTGGCCGGCGGCTTGATCGTGATCACGAACTGCACGCCGGAACCGGCGGCAGCCGCCGCGCTTGCCTGCGACCCACCACTGCGCTCCATCACCGGCGCGCCACCGCCGAGCGCATAGGCGGGCGCGCCGTTGCCCTGGGCGTTGCCGCCCTTCGCCGCCGGCGCTCCTCCGCCCGCACCCTGCGGGGGTGCTCCGCCGCCGCGGGGGATGCTGATGGTGACCATGCCGGGGTAATGGATCGGCGTGGTCGGCGTCGGCTTCGGGGGTGTCGGCTTGGTGGGCGGCGGGGTCGGCACCGTCGTGGTCTGGGTCGGGGTGGGCGTCGGCGTGCTCGGCGCGGTCGTGGGCGCCGACGTCGGGGCCGTCGTCGGGTTGGACGCCGGCGGCTGCGTGGGCTTCGTCGCCGGCGGTTTCGCGGTTGGTTTGACCGGGGGTTTGACCGGCGGCTGCGTCGGGTTGTTGGTCGGGTTGGCCGGCGGGACGGTCGGCTGGGACGGCTGCGAGGGCTGGTCGATCGCGGCCGGCGGGGTGTGGTTGCCGGTCAGCGCCATCGCCGCGAGCACCGCGGCGACCGCGACCACCACGACCGCACCGGCGCCGACGGCGGTCCGGGTGCTGTTCTCGGTGACCTTCTTCCAGCCGGTGACGAAGAAGCCGACCAGGCCGACCTTCGCGCCGGAGGCCGCGGCCAGGTAGCCGAGGCCCGCGGTGCCCAGCAGGGCGGGGGCGAGCAGCGCCGGCAGCGCACTGTTGACCTCGACGAGCTCGAGGTACACCGCGGTGCACTTCGCGCACTCGTCCAGGTGCTCGCGGACGTTCTTGTTCTCGCGCTTGGTCAGGCCGCCGCGGACGTACGCGCCGAGGCGTTCGGTCGTCCAGCGGCAACGGTCACCGGCGACGTCGGCCAGGTGCTGCTGCAGGTACGCCTGCCGCAGGCCCTCGCGGGCGCGGTAGGCCAGCGCGGAGACGCCGTTCGCGGTCAGGCCGAGCAGCGGCGCGATCGCGGCCGGCTTCTCGCCCTCGACCTCGGTGTGCCAGAGCACCGCCTGCCAGCGCTCCGGGAGGCTGGCGAACGCCTTCGCCGCCGCACCGCTCTCGAACCCGGTGACGGTCGGGTCGTCGAACGTCTCCGGCTCCCGCTCGTACGACGCGATGTCGTCGGTGGACTGCACCTTCTTGCCGGAGCGGATCCGGTCGACGTGCACCCGCCGTACCGTCGTCAGCAGGTACGCGCGGAAGGAGACGTCCGGGCCGCCGCCCGCGCGCAGCGCGTCCAGCACCTTCGCGAACGCGTCACTGGCCAGGTCGTCGGCGTCGTTGGCCGGCACCAGTTGGCGGGCCATCCGTTCGGCCGCGTGGTGGTGCCGCGCGTACAGCTCGCCGTACGCCTCCAGGTCGCCGTTGCGGACGCGCGCGATGAACTCCGCGTCACTCGGACCCTCTGGCGTCTCCATCCATCTCCCCGCTAACTCTGTGTACGACGACGTGACGGACCGTCACGTACCGCCGGAGACAAGGCTCCCACGTAGGACGGATCAGCGCATCTTCCATGACGCGGAAACTGTGCCTCTTTCCTTACGACATCGCCAGTGCAGAAGTTACGCCAAAAAAATTCTGGAAATCCGCGTCATGAACCGTCACGGCGTCTGTCTCTTCGGCGTACGACGCTTCCGGCCGACCGGTCGGGAGACTGACGGGGCTAGTTGAGGAGGACCATGTCGCTGTTCGCGGACATCCGTCGACGGCTCGACCTGCGTCCGGCCAAGTCCCTGAACCTGGCGGGGTCGCCCGCCCGGATCGCGCCGGAAGTGTCGTCACCTGGGCAACCGAGCGGCCGGAGGGAACCGCTCGGCACAGCTGGTACCGATCACAGCGCCTATCTCGCAATCGCGGAGGCGCTCACCGACGGTGCCGATGTCGTGCCTGCGTCGGACGAGACCGGACGCCGCCTCGCGGCCGATGGAGTCTCGCTGGTGGAGGCACTTGATGGGCTGAGTGCGCTGTACCGCTCGATCGCCGGGGGCGAGCCGGCTTTCGCCGCGGTACGCGCACTCAGTTCCAGCTGGGCCGAGGCATCTCTTGTCTACCTGCACTCGCTGTCCTGCGAGGACCCGCTGACCGGGCTGTCCAGCCTGGCGCACCTGCGGTCCCGGCTGGGCGAGCTCTACCGAGAGGCGGAATTCCGTGGAACTTCCGTACCGCAAACCCACGCACTGGTGGTCGTCGAACCGCTCAATCCGGAAGGCACATCGCCGTTCGACCGCGAGCTCCGGCTCGTCGACGTCGCGGAATGCCTGCGGATCGTCTTCTGCGGCGGTGACGTACTGGGCCGCGTCGGCTCACGCCGCGCGGCGGCGCTCGTCGGCCGCGAGCCGAACCTGCCGGAGCAGGTCGCGACGGTACGAGCCCTGATCACCCAGTGGCGGCTGGACACCGACGTACCGCAGCTGGCCCGGACCTGGATCGAGGGCCTGCCCGGTAGCGACGCCATGGCCGGGAGGCTCCTCGACGAGCTGGCCAGAACCTGAGACCTGCGTCCGGACGCCTACAGGGGGGCGCCCGGGCGCACTTCAACCGGCGGCGGATCGCCTAACACGGGGTGGGCGATCCGCCGCCGCTTGCCGCCAGCAACCGTTCGACGAGCTCGGCGTACCCGATCCCGGCGCCCTTCGCGGCGACCGGGACCAGGCTGCCCGGTGTGAGACCCGGCAGCGCGTTGACCTCGAGGCAGTACGGCGTACCCGAGGCGTCGCAGCGGAAGTCGGCCCGGGAGTACGTCGTACCGAACCCGAGAGCCCGGTGCGCCCGGAGCGCGAGCTCCTGCAGTTGCTCGGCGAAGTGGTCCGGTATGTCGGCCGGGCAGACCTCCCGTACCGCGCCCGGCTGGTACTTCGCCTCGTAGTCGAACACCGCCGTGGTCAGCTCGATCTCCACCACGGGCAGTGTCGTCGCGCCGATCACGGCGACGGTGAACTCGCGGCCGCTCAGGAAGGGCTCGACGAGTACTTCGCCGTCGGTCCGCAACGCCTCCAGCGAGTCGACCTTGCGCACGGCAACACTCGACCCGTCGGCGACCGGCTTGACCACCACCGGTCCGCGGGCCAGCAGATCCTTGACCGCGACCGGCGGCTCGGGCTGCTCCGACGCGTTGTAGAGCACCCGCGGCGGCACGGGGATCCCGGCCGCCTCGAGCACGGCCTGGCACCGGCCCTTGTGCCAGGCGACCGCGCAGACGTCGTGGCCCGCACCGGTGAACGGCACGCCGGCCAGCTCGAGCAGCGCCTGCACGTGCCCGTCCTCACCCCAGCCACCGTGCAGCGCGAGGAACACCCGCTCGGCCCGCCGAAGCTCCTCCAGGACACGCCCACCGGTGAGGGCGGCGTACATCCGCTCCCTGAGCGCGGCCCGCTCCGACGGTGACGGTGGCGCCGACGGCACTGGTACGGCGGGATCGTCGGCGGACACCTGCTTGGCCAGGATGGGCTCCGGCGCCGCCGGGTCGATCAGCATGACCTCGTGGCCGCGCTCGGTCAGCGCCTTCGCGACCGCCCAGCCCGACGACCGGGACACGTCCCGCTCCGAGCTCTCGCCGCCGCACAGCACCACGACTCGCATGACGTCTCCCTACTGCTCGTAGCTGTCCAGGAACCGGCCGATCCGGCGGATCGCGACCTCCAGGTCACCAGCTTCCGGCAGCGTCACGATCCGGACGTGATCGGGGTCCGGCCAGTTGAACCCGGTGCCCTGGACGATGTGGATCTTCTCCCGGAGCAACAGGTCCAGCACGAACCGCTCGTCGTCCTTGATCCGGTGCACCTCCGGATCGATCCGCGGGAACGCGTACAGACCGCCGAGGGGTTTGACGCAGGACACGCCGGGAAGTTCGTTCAGCGTCTGCCAGGCGGTCGTCCGCTGCGTCTCGAGCCGGCCGCCCGGGCGGACCAGATCGTCGATCGTGTCGTCGGTCAGCGCGGCCTCGATCACGTGCTGGGCGAGCGCGTTCGGGCAGAGCCGCATCCCGGCCAGCATGGTCAGACCCTCGAGGTAGCTGGCCGCGGCCGCGCGCGGGCCGGAGACGATCAGCCAGCCGGCCCGGAAGCCGGCGATCCGGTGGCTCTTCGACAGCCCGCCGAAGGTCAGGCAGACCAGGTCGGGCGCCAGCGCGGCGAAGTGGTGGTGCTTCGCGCCGTCGTACACGATCCGCTCGTAGATCTCGTCGCTGAAGACCATCAACTCGTGCCGACGGGCGAGCTCGGCGATCTGCCGCAGGACGTCGGGGGAGTAGACCGCTCCGGTCGGGTTGTTCGGGTTGATCACCACGATCGCCTTCGTCCGCGAGGTGATCTTCGCCGCGATGTCGTCGAGGTCGGGCTGCCAGCCGGCTGCCTCGTCGCAGCGGTAGTGCACCGGAACGCCACCGGCGAAGCGGGTGACCGCGGTCCAGAGCGGGTAGTCCGGGCTCGGGATGAGAACCTCGTCGCCGGTGTCGACCAGCGCCTGGATCGCCATACCGGCCAGCTCGGACACCCCGTTGCCGAGGTACACGGACCGCTCGTCGAGGCCCTGGATGCCGCGGTCGGCGTAGTGCTTCGCCAGCGCCTGCCTGGCCGAGCTGATGCCGCGTGCGTCGGTGTAGCCGTGGGCCTGCGGGAGCCGGGCGATCAGGTCCGCGACGACCGCGTCCGGAGCGGCGAACCCGAACGGCGCCGGGTTGCCGATGTTCAGCCGGAGGATGCTGTGGCCGGCGGCCTCGAGGGCGTTGGCCTGCTCGACCACGGGGCCGCGGATCTCGTAGCACACGCCGGTCAGCTTGGTGGACTGCCTGAACTCCATGGGCGGCATCGTACTTGGTTATTCCAAGTACGCGCTTGGGAGGTCCAAGCTATGGTGGTGGGCATGCCTCGCCGGAGCTATGCGCAGTACGACGCCGTCGCCCGTGGACTCGACGTGATCGGCGAACGTTGGACGCTGCTGATCGTCCGGGAGTTGGCGTTCGGCCCGCGGCGGTACACGGATCTGCACGCGGACCTGCCGGGGATCAGCACCGACGTACTCGCGGCCCGGTTGAAGGAGTTGGAGGCCGACGGGGTCGTCGAGCGCCGGACCTTCGCGCCGGCGGCACCGGTACGGGTGTACGACCTCACCGATCGCGGGCGTGAGCTCGTGCCGGTCGTGGCCGCGCTGGCGGCGTGGGGGAGTCCCTTGCTCGCCGCGCACCAGGAGACGGACGCGGTGCGGCACCACTGGTACCTGCTTCCGCTGGCCGCGCTGGTGCGGGAGCTCGGCGGGGTGGTCGAGCTGCGGGTCGAGGGCAGCAGCTGCCGGGTCGACCTCGAGTCGATGGCCGTCGTACCGGAGGCTGAGCCGGACGCGGTGGTCACGATCGCGGCGAAGATCGCCGACGAACTGCTGGCCGGCCGGACGACCCTGGCCACCGCGATCGACGACGGCCACGTGATCGTTCAGGACTCCTGAACCGCCGGCACCGCTTCGGGCTGCGGCTCCAGGTGGATGTACCGCGGTCCGCGGAACAGCGACGCCGCCGCGCCGACCAGCGACATCGCGATCGCCACCGCGAACACGATCACCAGACCGTGGTGGAACGGCCCGGAGATCAGCTCCGGGAAGAACTGCTTGCTGGTCAGCGTGCCCAGGTCAGCGCCCTTGATCGCCGACGCCGGTACGGCGTTCAGCGCGGTGCCGATCGGGTTGTACCCGAGGAACGCCGCGAACAGGCTGCCGACCGGCGGCTGGTTCCCGATGCCCGCGGCAACGGCCTGCGGTACGCCGTGCGCGTGCAGCCCGTCGGTGAGCGTCCGCGGCAGCGTCGTCGCCAGCCCGGCGATCATCATCGTGAAGAACACGCCGATCGACAGCGACGTACCGGAGTTCAGGAATGTGCCGCGCATGCCGGACGCCGCGCCGCGGCGGTTGGCCGGCACGCTGTTCATGATCGCGGTGGTGTTCGGCGCCGAGAACAGGCCGGAGCCGACGCCGTTCAGGACCAGCAGGCCGGCGAACGCCCAGTAGCTGAAGTCCGTTGGCAGCGCCATCAATCCGGCGAAGCTCACGGCGACCAGAATCAGCCCGCCGGTCGCCAGAGTGCGAGCGCCGAGGCGGTCGGAGAAGTAGCCCGACAGCGGTCCCGCGATCAGGAACGCGATCGTCAACGGCAGCAGGTAGATGCCGGCCCACAACGGCGTGCTCTCGAAGCTGTAGCCATGCAGCGGCAGCCAGATGCCCTGCAGCCAGATGATCAGCATGAACTGCAGTCCGCCACGGCTGACCGACGACAGAAGGCCTGCGAGATTGCCCGCGGAGAACGCCTGGATCCGGAACAGCGACATGTCGAACATCGGATCCGTCGTCCGCGACTCGACGATGCAGAACGCCACCAGCAGAACGAGTCCGGCGATCAGCCCGCCGAGGACCCACGGACTGGTCCAGCCCATCTCGTGCCCGCCGTACGGCTGGATCCCGTACGTGATCGCGACCAGGATCGCGGTCACGCCGACCCCGAACAACGCGTTGCCCCACCAGTCGATCCGGGCCGCCGTACGGGCGCTGGTCTCGCGCAGGCTGTGGTACGACCAGACCGTGCCGAGCAGGCCGAACGGGACCGAGACGAAGAAGACGAGCCGCCAGTCGACCGGCGCCAGGACGCCGCCGACGATCAGCCCGATGAACGAGCCGCCGATCGCGGCCACCTGGTTGATCCCGAGCGCGAAACCGCGGCGGTCCGCCGGGAACGCGTCGGTGAGGATCGCGGTGGAGTTCGCGAACAGCATCGCGGCGCCGACACCTTGGACGACCCGCCAGACGATCAGCCAGAGCGCACCGGCTCCCTGCGTCAGCGGATCGAACACCAATGCCAGGGAGCCGATCGTGAAGACCAGGAATCCGAGGTTGTAGATCCTCACCCGGCCGTAGATGTCGCCGAGCCGGCCGAGCGTGACGACCAGTACGGCGGTCACCACCAGGAAGCCCATCAGCATCCAGAGCAGGTAGCTGACGTTGCCCGGTCGCAGCGGGTCGAGCTTGATGCCGCGGAAGATGTCCGGCAGCGAGATGATCACGATCGACGAGTTCACCGTCGCCATCAGGACGCCCAGCGTCGTGTTGGACAGTGCCACCCACTTGTACCGAGGGTGGTCCTTCTCGACCGAGAAACGACGTGAAGTCACAACAGCACTTCCCCAGGAGAGAGAAAATTGCTTAGCAATGCTAAGTATATCTCGCTACCCGGAGGCCGACCTCCGGTGGGGTGGTCACGGCACCACGACGACGACCGGGGCGTCCTTGCGGCAGGTGAGCCGGTGGCCCAGGGAACCGGTCAGCCGGTGCCAGCGCTTCGCCGACCGGCCGACCACGACCAGTCGCGCGTCGACCTCCCGTGCCACGTTCGACAGCGTGCCGATCGCGTCGCCGAACTCGCTGACGAAGCTCAGCTGTACGCCGGTCTCCTGCGCGCGGCGTTCCGCTTCCGCCTCGATCTCGGCGGCCAGTTGCTCGCGGTTGTCCTGCGCGGCGGCGTAGTCGTACGGAACACCGAGGGCGGCGGTCGGATCGGCGTACGGCATCACGTAGACCGCGACCAGGCGGCCGTCGGTGCGCTGCGCCTCGCCGGCCGCCCAGGCGAACGCGTCCCAACTGGTGCCGGAGCCGTCGAGGCCGACGACGATCGCCGGTTCCCCGAGGCGGCGGATCGGCGGGTGGGAAGTGCGCCGGGCTTCGGCGTCGTAGTTCATCTGGTCACCTCTTCGGCAACGGGGTGCGGCTGTCCTGGTCCTCGCCCGCCAACTGGATCAGGCGGAGGAGTGCGGGGGTGGCGTCGTGCAGCGCGTCGGCGTCGGAGTCGTCGAGCTTGTCGATCAGGTCGGTGATCGTGGCCGCGCCCTCGGCCCGCATGTCGCGCAGCCGGCGGCTACCGGCGGCGGTGATCGCGACGAGCACCACGCGGGCGTCGGCCGCGTCCCGGCGGCGCTCGGCCAGGCCCTGGTCGGCGAGCTGGGTGACCAGCGCGGTCATCGACGGCTGGGTCACCTCTTCGCTGACGGCCAGGTCGGTCAGCCGCCGCGGGCCGGTGCGTTCCAGCGTCGACAGCACCGAGGCGGCGGTCAGGCTCAGCGTCCGCGGCCGGCGCCGGATCGCGACCGTGGCCAGCCCGAACAACGCCTCGCCGATCGTGGCCGTCCGAGTACTCATGCGACAAGTATAGGCACAGTTATATAGATCAGACTATGTGAACGGCCCCGGTCTAGGCTGGTCCTCATGTGCGGTAGGTATGCCTCCAGCCGGTCGCCGTCGGACCTCGTCGCCGAGTTCGAGATCGAGGCCGGCAACGTGCGCGAGTCGGTCGAGGAGCTCGGCGAGAACTACAACGTCGCGCCGACCAACCAGGTGATGGCGGTGGTCGAGCGCAAGGACCGCGAGCAGCCGGACACCACGGTGCGGAAGCTGACCACGGTCAAGTGGGGGCTGGTGCCGTCCTGGGCGAAGGACACCTCGATCGGCAGCCGGCTGATCAACGCCCGGATGGAGACCGTGGCGGAGAAGCCCGCGTTCAAGAAGGCGTTCCAGAGCCGCCGCTGCATCCTCCCCGCCGACGGGTACTACGAGTGGTACACCGCCGAGGAGAAGCTGAACGGCAAGCCCGTCAAGCAGCCGTACTTCATCCACCCGCCGGACGGCAGCGTGCTCGCGATGGCCGGGCTGTACGAGATCTGGCGGGACAAGTCGGTCGCCGACCCGGAGCAGGACGCGGCCTGGCTCTGGACCTGCACGGTGCTGACCACCTCGGCCACCGACGACCTCGGCCGGATCCACGACCGGATGCCGCTGCTCGTCGAACGCGAGCGGTACGACGCCTGGCTCGACCCGCTGTCCTCGGACCCCGACGACCTGCTCGAACTCCTCGTCCCCGCCGCCCCGGGCCGCCTCGAGGCATACGCCGTCTCGAAGGCGGTCAGCTCCGTCAAGAACAACGGCCCCCACCTCCTCGACCCCCTCCCACCCGACGCCGAAGACCCCCAAGACACCCCCACCACCCTCTTCTGACCCACCCACCCCCCCGCACACTCCGCCTTCAGCCCCCGCACCCCCTGCACCCCCCCCCGCACCCCCCGCACGCCGCGTACTCCGCGCCCCGCCCGCACGCCGCCCGCGTCCCGCGTGCAACCCCCGGCGCCTTCCCCGGTTCCGGCGGGCCGACAGCTTGCGCACAACCCGTCCCGTACAACCCTCCACTTGAGGGGTTGGCCCCTGAAGTGGGGGGTTGCCCCGTTGGAATTCCAGGGGGCAACCCTCCACTTGAGGGGGCAACCGCGGCGTCGTCGCCGGGTGTGTGGTCGGGGATCGCGGGGTGGGTGATGACAGGATGGGGCGGGTGACCGACGAACGGATTGTGGGGACGCCGCACGGCGAGGCCCGGATCGTGGCGCACCGCGCCCGCCGCCCGGTGGCGACGCTGGCCCTCGGTCACGGTGCCGGGGCCGGGATCGAGTCGGGCGACCTGGCCGCACTGGCCGCGCGACTGCCGAAGCAGGACATCAACGTGTTCCTGATCGAGCAGCCCTGGCGGCGCGCGGGCAAGAAGCTCGCCCCGGCGCCCAAGGTGCTCGACGAGGCGTGGATCGCGATCATCGGGCAGCTCCGGGTCCGTACGCCGCTGGTGATCGGCGGGCGGAGCGCCGGCGCCCGGGTGGCCTGCCGGACCGCGAGCAGCCTCGGTGCTTCCGGCGTACTGGCGTTGGCCTTTCCGCTGCATGCCCCCGGGAAGCCGGAGAAGTCGCGGGTCGACGAGCTGCTCGGCGCCGGGCTGCCGACGCTGGTCGTGCAGGGGGAGCGGGACCCCTTCGGTACGCCGGAGGAGTTCCCGCCGCTGACCGAGATGGCCGTCGTACCGGACGCCGACCACTCCTTCAAGGTGCCGAAGCGCGCCGAGCTCGACCAGCAGGAGACGTACGACCTGCTGGTCGAAGCTGTGTTCGAATGGGTCGGCCGCGAGGTGTCCGGCTAGCACCCGGGAATGCCCCCGTGGCCGGGCGTGTTGTGACGGTCATGATGGCGACGAGCGAGGCTCCGGCGAGGACTTCTGGGAAGATCCCGGTATTCTCGATCCCGATGCCGACTCCCACCACGACCGAGACTCCCGAGCAGCGCACCGCGCGGTTCGAGCGCGAAGCGCTGCCGTTCCTGGACCAGATGTACGCCGCGGCGATGCGGATGACCCGTAATCCGTCGGACGCCGAGGACCTGGTGCAGGACACCTTCGCCAAGGCGTACAGCTCGTTCCACCAGTTCACGCCGGGCACGAACCTGAAGGCCTGGCTGTACCGGATCCTGACGAACACCTTCATCAACGGATACCGGAAGCGTCAGCGGCAGCCGACGCAATCGCCGACCGAGGAGATCGAGGACTGGCAGCTGACCGCTGCCGAGTCGCACACTCCCGGCGGCCTCAAGTCGGCCGAGGCGGTCGCTCTCGAGCACCTGCCCGACTCCGACGTGAAGTCCGCCCTGCAGGCCATCCCGGAGGACTTCCGGCTGGCCGTCTACCTGGCCGACGTCGAAGGTTTCGCCTACAAGGAGATCGCCGAGATCATGGGCACCCCGGTCGGTACCGTGATGTCGCGGCTGCACCGCGGCCGGCGCCAGCTGCGCGACCTGCTCGGCGACTACGCCCGGGATCGCGGCCTGATCCCGCCGGACGACAGCACGGACGCGGCGACGTCGGACTCCGACGCGACCGCGGAGAAGGAGGAGTCGTGAGCTGCGGCGAGCCCCACGACGCCGACTGCGGGGAGATCCTGCAGCGGGTCTACGTCTTCATCGACAACGAACTCGAAGACGCCAGTTCCGAAGAGATCCGCCAGCACCTCGAAGAGTGCGCCCCGTGCCTCGACGAGTACGACCTGGAACGCTGCGTCAAGAAACTGGTCCACCGCTCCTGCGGCTCCGACCACGCCCCCGACGCCCTCCGCCAGAAAATCCTCCTCCGCCTCACCCAAATCCAAATAGAAACGACCACCATCACCACCACCGACTGATTTGGTAATCAGGTCAGAGCGCGAAGGTGGGGATCTCGTAGTCGGCCTTTTCTCCACGGTGGAGTTTTTCCAGTAGCCGGCGCGCATCTGCGAGGTAAACCTTGGGTGCGTTCTGAAGCAGCGTGATGGCCTTGTTCAACTGCTCGTTCGCGGAGGCCGTGTTGTTCCTCGCGGCCTCGATTCTCGCCAACTCGACGTACAGCCGCCCTTCTCGCTCGGTGTCGTGAGTGATGAGCGTCGTCTGCAGGCCGGCCTCGACGTGGCTGACGGCCGTGCTGAAGTCTCCCTGAGCGGCGTACGCGATCGCGAGAGTGTGGTGCGCCTCGGCCTGAAAGGTGGCATCGCCTGCCTGCTCGACAAGACCAAGGCCGGCGAGGCCCATCTGGACTGCCTCCGCGTACCGACCGACCTGGACATGGGCGAAGGCCGCGTTAGCGCGCCGTTTGAAGACTGCTCGGGTGTCACCTGCCCGCTCGGCCAGCGCGATGCCTGCGGCGAAGGCCTCGTCCGCCCGGGCGAAGTCTCCGATGCGGTCGTAGAGGCTGCCGACCGCGATCAGCGCGACTCCCTCGAGGGTCGAGTCATGGATCGTTCGGCTCAACGACAGTGCGATTCGCCCGTACGCCAGCGCGTCGTCGATCTGCCCCTCCATGCCGAGCAGGTAGGCAAGGGACGAGCAGCACCGTGCCTGACCGAAGAGATCGTCGATCGCGGCGAACATCTGCAGGGCGACCTGGATGGTGTCGATTGCCGCGCCGACGGCACCGTTCTCGGCGTCCGGGATGGCGCTGTCGTGCTGCAGCCAAGCGGCGGTCGCTAGTCGGCCGTGCCGGCGGGCGAGTTCTGCGGCGCCGGCCCCGAGCTCACGCATCTCCTGCCACCGTCGTCGGGACTCGAGATAGCCGAACAGTGCAAGTGGCAGCTCCGCGAGCAGCGCACTGTCCCCGTGACCCGACTGGCGGATCTGCCGATAGCGGTCCATGAGGTTGCGCTGCTCCGCGTCCAACCAGCGCAAGGCCAGTTCCCGGCTGCTGAAGCTCGGAAGCAGCCCGCTGACTCCAGCAGTCGCCAAGGGCAGCCTTGGGCTGGTCGGGTGCGTGAAGGTTTGTGCAGTCCAGCCTGCCTCGATGTAGTACCGGAGAACTCGATCCAGTGCGTCCTCACGCTCGGCCGGCGAACCGATCCGCTCGGCGAGTTCCCGGCCGTAGGCCCGGATGAGGTCGTGGAAGCGATAGCGCGCTGGGGCGAGGGATTCCAGCAGATTCAGGTCGACGAGGCGCTCGACGATCGAGACGGCGCGGCTGAGCGGGACCTCGAGCAGCGCGGCCGCGACGCCGGTCGTGATGTCGGAGCCGTCCGGTATCGCCAGCCACGGTAGGGCTGCAGCCGCCTGGCGGTCGAGGTCGCGGTCGCTGCTTTCCAGGAAATGCACGGAGCTGGCGATGCTGGCGCGTACGCCGGTCTCGTCGGAGCCGAGGCTGTCGAGGCGGCGTTCCTCGTCCTTCAGCAGGTCGACGAAGTGCTGGATCGGCCAGGTCGGCCGGGTTGCGAGCCGGCCGCCGACCAAGCGGATCGCCAGCGGTAGACGGCCGGCGTACCTGGCGAGGACCTCCGTGGCGCCGGGCTCGGCGACGACCCGGGTCTGGCCGATCACCCCCGCCAGCAGATCGACCGACTCCGATTCCGACAGGGCGTCCAGCAGGATCTGCCGGGCACCCGGGAGATTGGCGAACGAGCCCCGGCTGGTGATGATCGCCGAGGACCCTGCATGCCCCGGCAGCAGCGGCAGCACCTGGGTGATGTCCGCCGCGTTGTCGAGCAGCATGAGCACACGCCGGCCGGCCAGTTGGCTCCGCAACAAGGCCGTTGCCTCGTCGACGTTGTCGGGGATCGAGGCCACGTCGGACCCGAGCGAGCGCAGCAGGTGACGCTGGGCGTCCGTCGGAGTCATCGGCTCGCCCGGGCCGTAGCCGCGGAGGTTCAGGTAGAGGTGGCCGTCCGGGTAGCTGTCGGCCAGTTTGTGGGCGGCGTGGACGGCCAAAGTGGTCTTGCCGATGCCGCCCATCCCGGTGATGGCGACGAGCCCGACGGACGGCGGATCGCGAAGTACTGAAAGGATTGCGCCCACCTGCGCGGCGCGGCCGGTGAAGTCCGGGGCGGCAGGTGGCAGCTGCCAGGGAGTCGGGGCCTGGTCGGTCGCGGGATCCTTCGGCTGCGTGCGCGGCTTGCCGAGCTTGCCGCGGGCAACGGTGCGGAACTGGTCGGCTTCGGAGGGTGTCAGGGCGAGTGCCTGGACGAGGGCCCGGACGGTGTCGGCGCGTGGGCGGCTGCGGGTGCCGCGTTCCAGGACGCTGATGGCTTGTTCGCTGAGGCCGGCCTGCTCGGCGAGGGCGGCCTGGGTGAGACCGGCACGAGTACGGAAGGTACGGAGCAGCTCGCTCAGCGTCGGCGTAGCCGGCTCGTTCACTCCCGCCCTCCTCGGATCCATATCGGTCAGTACCGGAAACTTCCGGAGCTAACTCTAGGGGGATCCGCCACCGCGTGCTGCCGGTTGTCCACAGGGAGCGCCGAAGGTCCAACGATCGTTTGAAAGATCGCATTAAGTATGCGACTGAAGACTCTTCGAATACAGGACCTCTGATTAGCTGGTCTGCTCTAAACCTGTGACCAAATCGCAAAGACCCCGGATTTCTCCGAGGTCCTCGCTGTCTGTAGCCGCCTGCGTCAGGCGTTGGGGCGCTTGCCGTGGTTTGCGCCCTTCTTCTTGCGTGCACGGCGCTTCCGGCCGGTCTTTCCCATTCCTAAGCCTCCTTGAAACAACTGCAAAGAGTCACAGTCTCTCATACCATGCCGGGTTCCTCACGTTCTCCGGCGGGTCACGGTTGGGCTTACAGTGTTTCGGCGCGGGCCTGATGAGCAAAATTGAGACGAGTCAGCGAAGAGCTGTCTGCCCCCTACGTCCGGTGATCGCCGTACGTAAGACCGCGACCGCTGATCGGAGGTGACGTATTATGACCGGCGACGTCTGGGACTGGTGAACCTTCTGTCGTGGAGGGCATGGGATGACGTGGCGCCCTCGGGTCGGGACGCTGCGGCTCGTTGTCTCGGTGACAGCGGCTGCTGCTCTCGCAGCGTTGGGTCTGGCGCTGTCGAGCCTCGATAACCCCCTGGTTGTAGCTGGGCTGTGTGTTGTCGCGCTCGTCGCGAGCTCGCTGCGATCGGTGCACACACAGCGACAGATCGAACTGGTGTCCGTTGTTCTCGTCGCGGTCTATGTCATTGCGGGGCCAGGCGCCGCGGTTGTGGTCGCCGCAGCTGGATCCCTCGTTCAAGCCCCGGCGCCGGCGATCAAACGCATCTTCAACAGTGCTCAGCGTGTGCTGTCGGCCGGTGGCGGCGCGCTCGCGTACGCCGCTCTCGGCGGTCCTGTGGGAGCCGAGGTGCTGGACCGGATCCCGGGTGCCATCATGGCGACGACCGTAGCGAGCGTCGCGCTGCAACTGGTGAATGCTCTGTTGATCTCGATGGTGCTCGGCTTGGAACGCGGCCCGAACGGGGTTCGGGAGTTTCTTCGGTACGTTGTCCGGACGACCGCGATCCCGGTACTCGGATACGGACTGCTGGGCCTGTCGATGGGCGTGATCTGGATCGGCGGACTGAACATCATCGCCGGGGTACTCATCCTCGGCCCGCTGCTGGTTGCCCGCTGGGCGTTGTCGCAGTACGAGGCTGAGCAGAAGGCGCAGGCCGCGACACTCCGCGCGTTCATTCAGGTCATCGAGACCAAGGACCTGTACACCCGTGGCCATTCCGAGCGGGTCAGCGAAGGCGTCGGTATGCTCGGCCGGCAGTTGGAGTTGCCGAGTGACCGGCAGCAGGCGCTGGAACACGCCGGACTTCTGCACGATGTCGGGAAGGTCGGCGTGCCGACGAGCATCATTCGTAAACCTGGGCGGCTGGACGACTCCGAGATGGACGCGATCCGGCTGCATCCCGCTCGAGGAGTCGAGCTGATCGGGAACATTCCGTTCCTCGAGGAGGTCAAGTCCGCGGTCCTCCACCATCACGAGAAGTACGACGGGACGGGGTATCCGGCGGGGCTGAGCGGCACGAACATTCCGTACTTCGCGCGGATCATCGGGATCGTCGACGCCTTCGACTCGCTGACCTCGACGCGGTCGTACCGACCTGCGCGCACCGTGGCCGAGACGATCGCGATCCTGCGGCAGGACAGGTACACCCACTTCGATCCAGGACTCGTCGACGCGTTCGTCGAGGTTCTCGAACGCGACGGCTGGAGGCCCGCCGCGGTTGAGCAGCCTGCCCCGAACGCGGAGCACGTCACGCCCATTGATCACGACGACTTGAGTCTCGGCAGCGGCGGCGGCGCCACCGGATCGGCGGCCGGACCGGAATGAGTGTGTCGAGTGAGACCGAGGGGCTCGGGTACCGGAGTTCCGGAAGCGGTGTGGTGATCCTGGTCGCGGGCGCCGTGCTCGGGATCATGGGTATCGCCATGACCGCCCACCGTGGGGTCACCGACTGGCCGGTCGCACTCACCTTCGGGGTGCTGATCGCCGTCGGCGAGATGGTTCAGTTCAGGGTCGATCTGACGCGCAACCGGGCCCCGATCGCGACGAGTGCCGCTCTTGGTTACTGCCTGCTGCGACCTCCGGACGTGCCGGTCCCCCCGGAGGTCGCGCAGATCGTGGCCGTGACGGTGGTTGCCACCGCCATCGGTGTGCTGCCACGGATCATCGCCGGACTCTGGTGGGACGCCGTCGTCTCGTGCCGTCGACTGCTGTCGGTCGGTGCGGCCGCGGTGGTCTTCGCCGCGATCGCCCCTGATGAGCTTTTGTGGGACGGTTCCGTGCAGCACGCGCTGCCGTTGGGCGGGGCGATGCTGCTCGCGGTCTCGTCGGCGGCAGCCCTCGATGCCATTGTCGGAGCGGGACAGGCCACCGAGCGGAACAGCAAGCCGTTCCCCGCGGCGTTACGCGATGAGCTCGGTGTGACCGCACGGATTGGGATGGCCATGGCCATCAGCGGCATGCTGCTCGCGGCAGGAACGTCGATCGTCGGCCTCTGGGCGCCACCGTTGGTGCTGGTGCCGTTGCTGTTCACCCAGTTCGCATTCCGGCGGTATTCGTCGGCGCAGCGGACTTATCGGACGACGGTGCGGTCGATGGCTCGGAGTACGGAGATTGCTGGGTTCAGTAGTCCGGGGCAGAATGCGCGGACCGCGGCGCTGGCGGTGGCGATCGGGAACGATCTGGGGCTGACGCCGGCGCGGATGGAGGCGCTGGAGTATGCGGCGTTGCTGTCCGGGGTGGGGCAGTTGGCGTTGGCGGATCCGAGTCCTGGTGGGGCTTCGTTGTTGCGGACCCGGGAGGAGCGGCAGCGGGCGGCGGAGATCGGGGCGGCGGTGATCGAGCGGTCGGGGGTGCTGGACCATGTGGCCGAGATCGTGCGGCACTCCAACGATCCGTACCGGCACGGGCGGGCGAACGACTCGTCGATCCCGGTGGAGAGCGGGATCGTGAACGTTGCGCTGGCCTACGAGCAGCTGGTGGGGGAAGGGTCGGGGCAGTCGCCGGACAAGGCGATGGAGTCGATCGGGCTGGGGATCGGGGCGGAGTACGACCCGGTGGTGGTGGACTCACTCCGGCGGGTCGTCGGGCGCGGCTTCCGCTTCTGAGGAGGAGAGCTCGCGGCCAGCCTTGGCGGAGAGCTGGAGCAGGGCCGGAGTACCGGCGCACGGTTCGAGGTCGTCCCAGACCGGGGCGGTCGACGCGGGGACGCGGCCGTCGGCGCCCATGCCGGCGTACAGCAGCAGCCCGGCGCCGGCGGCGATCAACACGTCGCCTGGGCTGATCGCCTGACCCAGGTTCGGAAGGGCCACGGGTACGACGTCTCCCAGCCAGCGCAGGCGGGTCGTCGGGCCGGCGATCTCGTGGCGGGCGTCCGTGATGACCGCGGCGCCGACGCCCGCGCGTTCCAAGGCGCGCAGGGAGACGGGCATCGCGCCGTTCAGTGCGACGACGACCGCGTTGCAGAAGAAGCCCAACGCCAGCAGGCCGACGCCGGGATGTCGCAGGTTCAGACGCAGGAAGACCGCGATGCAGACGGCGGATCCGATCAGCCCGACCGGGTACGCCGTACCGCCGATGAGGGAGCCGAGAAGCTGGCCGATCGCTGCCGCAGCGAGCCAATGGACGCCGGTCAACGTGTTGCCGGCCAGGTTGCCGAAGCGTCCGCCGGTCGCGAGTGCCGCCCCGCACGCGAGCACCATGACGAGGAGGACCAGCAGCACGGGGGTGATTCTGCCGAATCAGCGGCCCGAAACCGGGCAAGCTGACCCCGCAGCGTGTCGACTTAACCGCAAGAAGTAGCGGCGGCCCGGGAGTCCCGGACCGCCGCCATGGACAACGGCTCAGGGCTTGACCGGCGCCGGCCCTTCCTCGATCACGTCGGCCACGCCCGGGTCGCCCCGGTCCGCGGTGTAGTCCGACGGGTGGGTGGTGTCCTGCCCGTCGGCGACCTTCAAGGCCCGGAACAGGAACGTCAGCACGATCACCACGATCACGTTCAGCACGAACGCGGTCAGGGCGATGTACGCCTGGGTGTCCGTGAACGGGATCTTCGCCAGCGATCCGCCGAAGTGTTTCTTGGTCGCCGGGTTCACCACGTTGTACGCCGAGATCGTGCCGAACACCATCGCCACCGCCCAGCCGGCCAGCAACGCGTACCGGTGGAACCAGCGGGTGTAGAGCCCGACCACGATCGCCGGGAACGTCTGCAGGATCCAGATCCCGCCGAGCAACTGCAGGTTCAGCGCGATCGTCTTGTCCATCCCGAGCACGAACACCAGCGCGCCGACCTTCACCAGGAGGGACGCGAGCTTGGACACCTTGGCCTCCTCCTTCGGCGTCGCCGAAGGCTTGATGAAGGCGCGGTAGATGTTCCGGGTGAACAGGTTCGCCGCCGCGATCGACATGATCGCCGCCGGTACCAGCGCGCCGACCGCGATCGCCGCGAACGCGATGCCCGCGAACCAGGACGGGAACTCCTGGTCGAACAGCCGGGGGATCGCCAGCTGCGGGTTCGCCAGGCCGTCCAGGCCCTTCACGTTCACGTTCGCCTTGATCGCCATGAAGCCGAGCAGGGCGAGCAGACCGAGCAGCAGCGAGTACGCCGGGAGGATCGCTGCGTTGCGCCGTACGACGTTCCGCGTCTTGGTGGACAGGACCGCGGTCACCGAGTGCGGGTACATGAACAGCGCCATCGCGGAACCGAGGCCCAGCGTCCAGTAGGACACGTAGCCGGCGTCGCCCGGGATGAACGCCCCGGTCGGTTTGCCGGTCACCGGGTTCGGCTTGGCCATCTTCTCCTGGGCCGCGTTGAAGATCCCGTCCCAGCCGCCGAGCACGTGCGGCAGGTAGAAGATCGCGACCAGGATCACCACGTAGATCAGGAAGTCCTTGACGAACGCGATCATCGCCGGCGCCCGCAGACCCGACGAGTACGTGTACGCCGCCAGTACGGCGAACGCGATCAGCAGCGGGAGGTCCTTGGCCAGCGTGTTGTTGCCGCCGAGGCCCATCGTCTCGAACACGGCCTGCATACCGACCAGCTGCAAGGCGATGTACGGCATCAGCGCGAGGATGCCGGTGACCGCCACCGCCAGCGAGAGCAGCTTGCTGCCGTAGCGTCCCTGCACGAAGTCCGCCGGCGTCACGTACCCGTGCCGGTGCGAGACCGACCACAACCGGGCCATGAAGATGAACACGATCGGGTACGCCACGATCGTGTACGGCACCGCGAAGAACCCGCTGATCGCACCGGTGGCGTACATGGCGGCCGGTACGGCGATGAACGTGTACGCCGTGTACAGGTCACCGCCGAGCAGGAACCAGGTGATGAACGTGCCGAACCCGCGACCGCCAAGACCCCATTCGTCGAGGCTCTCGAGGTGGCCGGCGCTGCGCCAGCGAGCGGCCATGAAGCCCATCGCCGTGACGGCGGCGAAGATCACCACGACGATGATCAGCTGCACCCAGTCGATGTTGGTGTTCACTGCTCACCGTCCTTGTCCGGGTCGCCAAGGCCCTGCTCGGCCCGGCGCCGGCGCTCCTCGGCGCGGAGCAGACGGTAACTGATGCTGACCAGGATCGCGGACAGGAAGACCCACAGCAGCTGGTACCAGTAGAAGAACGGGAAACCCCACAGGTGCGGGTCCTTCCTGGCGTACGTCGGCACCAGAAGTGGTACGACAATAGCCACCACCAGGAGCACACCGGAGATCCAGTACGCGGGTCTGATCGCGGACAATCGGGACACTGCAAACCTCCTCGGAGGGACACACAGGCGCAACGGAGCACGCTACCGTTCGTCCGGACAAGCGACCAGACCATCGGCCAGGTGCATGGATAACGAAAAGGCATGGTTCGTCCGGCGGCTCGTGCTGTCCGTACTGTTCCTCATCATCGTTGCTCTGCCGCTGTTTCCGGAACTGTTCGGGCTCGACGAGCTGACCCCGTTCACGCAGGTCGCCGCCTTCCGCCCGCAGGCCCTGGCGGTCGTCCTGGTGCTGGCCCTGCTGATGCTGGTACGCCGGGGCTGGCGGATCGCGTCGGCGCTGATCGGCGTACTGGCGTTGAGCGGTGCCGCGCTGACCGCGCCGCGGCAGTTCTCCTCCGCGAGGCCGGCGCCGGCCGGGGCGCGGGTGCTGACGATCATGGTCGCGAACGTGCTCGGCGGCGGCGCCCGGGCCGCGGACGTGGCCCAGTTGATCCGTGACCGGAAGCCCGATCTGGTTTCGTTGCCGGAGGCACAGGCCGACGTCCGCGAGCAGATCCGCGCGCTGCTGCAGGACCAGCAGTACAAGGGATACACCGCCCAGCCGAGCGGTGCGGCGCCGAGCGCGACGAGCGTGCTGGTGTCACCGGCGCTCGGCGACGTCGCGTTCAGGTCCGAGCCCGGGACGACGTTCGGGAACGTCGTGGTGACGGGTGGCAACCTCGGCGCGGCCCGACTGATCGCGTACCACGGCTACCCGCCGCTCCCGGACGCCGTGACGACCTGGGCGCACGACCTGCTGAAGGTTCGCGAGTGGTGCTCGCAGGATCCACCGACGGTGATCGCGGGCGACTACAACGCGACCGCCGACCACGCGGAGTTCCGGGCCGCGCTCGGCGGGTACTGCCGCAGCGTCGGGCCGTCCGTCGGCGGCGGGCTACAGGGCACCTGGCCGGCCGACCAGCCCGCCGTGCTGCGGACGCAGATCGACCACGTCGTGGTGACGCGACAGGTCGAGCCCGAGGACTTCACGACGTACCCGATCCACGGCACCGACCATCGCGCCGTGGTCGCCACGGTCGCGGTGAAGCCCTAAGAGGTCGTCGCGGGCCGGTAGATGTACGGCTGCGAGGCCTGCACTGCTTCGGTCAGCATCAGCAGCAGGTCCGCGCGGGCCTCGATCGGGCGGCCGAACAGTTCGTCGTCGCCGGGGATCGGGAACCCCTTCACGCCGATCGCGAGCTGGCTGAGCAGGACGTGCAGCACGCCGCGGGCGTTGAACACGTTCGGCGACGGCCACTCCGGGAGCGTCTCGTGCATCAACGGCTGCTGCCCCGCGGTCGCCGCGATCGGCTTCAGCCAGCGCTCGAGCTCGTCACTGGACAGCATGTTCCGGTGCAGGATCGTCATCACCGCGTGCGCCACCCGGTCGTGCTCCTCGTGCACCCAGCGGTACGGCGTCTCCTTGACGATCCGGTCCGCCAGTACGTCGAGCAGCGCCCGCAGCACACCCGCGTCGCAATGCCGGGACCGCGCCAGCGCACCGATCGCGTCGGCGCCGTGGGCAACGGCATGCGCCCACCCGCAGTCCTGCACGTAGCCGCGCAGGTCGCGCTCGCGCAGCAGCCAGGTCGCCAGCCGGTCGCCCCAGCGCATCACCACCTCGTCGTGCACCAGGAACTCGGCGTTGTCGCGGTGGATCACCTCCGCCAGCGTCAGCGCGGTGAACGAGCGGCGGAAGACCGTATCGGTACCGTCCTCACCGAGCCCGTAGTTCAGTCCGGCGCACAGGCCGTCCCCGAAGCCGGGCAGCAGATCGTCGTACACCCCGCGCTCGAGCCAGGTGGCGAGCGTCGGGTAGGCGAGGGCGTCCCGGACCTGCGGGTTGGTGCTGGCCAGACCGCGGACGAGCTCCTCGGTGAGATCGGTCAGCGTACGGTCGTGCGGTACCGCGTAGTCCGCGGCCATCACGTCCTGCCAGTACGTCGACTCCACCCGAGCATCCTTTCATCTGTCGCTGCTCAATCAACACCCACACACGCCAACTTGTCGAGCGGACCACTGATCACCCTGGTATAAGCCGATCGATACCATCGGACCGTGCCGTCTTTGACCGATGTGGCGCGCAACCACACCACGCTCGACCAGGCCGACCTGGACCGCCTGCAACTGCTCGTCTCGGACTGGCAGATGCTCGCCGACCTGTCGTTCGCCGACCTGGTGCTCTGGCTCCCGGACACCGAGGGGCTGGGCTTCTGGGCCGGTGCGCAGATGCGTCCCACGACCGGGCCCACCGCGTACCTCGACGACATCGTCGGCAGCTTCATCCCGCGCGGCCGCCGGCACCTGCTCGACCAGGCGTACGACGGCGGCCGGATCTGCCGCGAGGGCGACCCCGAGTGGCGCGACGACGTACCCGTCCGGGTCGAGACGATCCCGGTACGGCGCGGCTCCCGGGTGATCGCGGTGATCGCCCGGAACACCAACCTGCTCGGCGTCCGGACCCCGTCCCGGCTGGAGATCGCGTACCTGCAGAGCGCGACGGACCTGGCCCGGATGATCACCGACGGCATCTTCCCGTACGGCGGCGAACGGCTGCTGTCCACCACCCCACGGGTGGGTGACGGCTGTATCCGGGTCGATCGGCACGGGATGGTGACGTTCGCCAGCCCGAACGCGTTGTCGGCGTACCGGCGGATGGGGCTGGTTACCGATCTGGTCGGCTCCCGGCTGAAGGACATCACCGCGGAGCTGCTGCATTCCGGACACAAGGTCGACGACGTGCTCGCATCGGTGGTCACCGGCCGGGCGGCCAAGGAGATCGAGATCGAGAACGCCGACGCGACGCTGTTCCTGCGGGCGATCCCGTTGCGCTCGGACGGCCAGCACGTGGGGGCGCTGATCCTGCTCCGGGACGTCACGGAGCTGCGCAGCCGGGAACGGGAGTTGGTCACCAAGGAGGCGACCATCCGGGAGATTCATCATCGCGTCAAGAACAACTTGCAGACGGTCGCCGCGTTACTCCGGATGCAGGCCCGCCGGATCACGGTGCCGGAAGGACAGGACGCGCTGGCCGAGGCGGTCCGCCGGGTCGGGTCGATCGCGATCGTGCACGAGACGCTGTCCGAGTCGTTCGACGAGCACGTGGACTTCGACGACGTGGCGGACCGGGTCGGGGCGATGGTCGCGGACGTGTCGACGGTCGCGACCGCGGTGGAGACACGACGTACCGGGTCGTTCGGCGTGCTGGACTCCGAAGTCGCGACTCCGTTGGCGATGGTGCTGACCGAGCTGATGCAGAACTCGGTGGAGCACGCGTTCGGGGCGCGCGACGGGGGAGCCGCCAGCGGGACGATCGAGCTGGTCGCCGAGCGGGCGCTCGGCCGGCTGCACATCGACGTACTCGACGACGGCAAGGGGCTGCCGACGAACTTCGACAGCGAACTCTCCGGCAATCTCGGCCTGTCCATCGTCCGCACGCTGGTGATCGGCGAGCTCGACGGGACGCTGGAGTTCGGCTCCCGGCATGACGGGAAGCCCGGTACGCAGATCACGCTGGACATCCCGGTCAGCGAATGACTGTGCTCACCACGCAACGGGGAAACACAAAGGCCCCGCGGTGCGTTCCGCGGGGCCTCGAAGAGGACTTGCTCAGGCGGTGCGAATGCGTTGCCGGGCGTTGCGGCGCTTCAGCGCACGACGCTCGTCCTCGCTCAGGCCGCCCCAGACTCCGTGGTCCTGGCCGGCTTCCAGCGCCCACGCCAGGCACTGCTCACGCACGTCGCAGCGACGGCACACCTGCTTGGCCTCCTCGATCTGCATGATCGCGGGCCCGGTGTTGCCGATGGGGAAGAACAGTTCCGGGTCCTCGTCGAGGCATACGGCCCGGTGGCGCCAATCCATGGCGGATCCCATCTCTCTCAGTAGTTGACGTATGCTGACGGGTAGGTCTGTGCCCAATCAGCGGTGCTGTACTCGTCGGTTCGTGAGGCACGGGGTTTGGTGCCCGCGTTCGTTGTGAACGCTTTCACGAACGAGACCATGTTCCCAATCTTGGGGGATCGAAACAAGGGTTATTGAGTTGTCGATCCGATCACAACGCTTCCTTAACACTCCGAACTGGCACGCAGCGGCACTCTTCATCCGGTTATCGGACGAAGCGGCCCGTCTGCATGTACCCGTTCACTGCAGGTAACCGTTCCAACCATCTTTTGGTTACGCAGAACCTCAAATCCCTGTGGGGCCGGGGTTTCGCGTGCCGCCCGGGCCGACGGCACTAAGCTGGTGAAGTGCCGACCGACTCCCCAGTTGCCGCAGTCCCGAGACCGCTCAAATTAGCGGCGGTAGTGGTCGCTGTGGAAGGGCTGGTGCTCATCGTTCTCGGAATTGCCCAAGCCTTGACGGTCGACAGTTCCCGCCTGGTGCTCGGACTGACCACCACCGGCTTCTTCCTGGTGTACGGCGCCGGCCTCGTCTTCGTCGCGGTCCGCGGCCTCTGGAAGGCCGCGCGCTGGAGCCGCGGGCCGACGGTGTTCACGCAGCTGATCCAGCTGCTGATCGCCTACAGCCTGTGGGACGGCGGTTCCAAGGCAGTTGCCGCCGGCCTCGCCGTACTCGCTGTCGCGATCCTGGTGTGCGTTTTCCAGAAGGCGTCGACCGACGCCCTGACCGCTGGTGACTCCAACGATCACGTCCTGTAGCACTACTCCTTGAGCAGCCCGGTCCGGAGTTCGGTGAGGGTCCGGGCGAGCAGCCGGGAGACGTGCATCTGCGAGATCCCGATCTCCTCGGCGATCTGGGACTGCGTCATCCCGCGGAAGAACCGCAACGTCAGGATCCGCTTCTCCCGGGTGTCCAGCTGGGCCAGCAACGGCTTGAGGGACTCCCGGTACTCGACGCTCTCCAGCGCCTCGTCCTCGCCGCCGAGCCCGTCCAGCACAGTGGTGGCGTCGGTCTCGTTCTGATCGGGAGCGTCCAGGGACAAGGTGTTGTACGCGTTCGCGGACTCCAGGCCCTCGATCACCAGGTCCGGCGACAGCCCGAGGCGGTCGGACAGCTCGGCCACCGTCGGCGCCCGACCGAGTTCCTGGGTCAGCTCGGCGGTCGCCGCGGTCAGCGACAGCCGCAGCTCCTGCAGCCGCCGCGGCACCCGGATCGCCCAGCCCTTGTCCCGGAAGTACCGCTTGATCTCGCCGAGGATCGTCGGCGTCGCGTACGTCGAGAACTCGACGCCGCGGTCCGAGTCGAACCGGTCGATCGCCTTGATCAGCCCGATCGTCGCCACCTGGACCAGGTCGTCGTACGGCTCGCCGCGGTTCCGGAAGCGGCGGGCCAGGTGCTCCACCAGCGGCATGTGCAGCGCGACCAGGCCGTCGCGCGCCACCGGGTACGCCGGATCCCGCGGCCCGGCCGCCATCCGCTGGAACAGGTCCGCGGTCCGGGTCCGGAGATCAGGCGATTCCTGTGTCTGCTCGTCGGTCACGCCTTCGCCTCGCTGGCGCTCGGCGCAGACCTGACCGATAGCGGTGCTGTGCTCATGGTTCGCTCGCTCACAAGCTCTCCGTGGCGGAGGCGGTGGCCGTCACGGTGATCGTCAGCCGGCCGTCGATGGTCTCGGCGGCAGCCGACTCCACCAGAGCGGTCAGCACGGTCCAGCCGAACGAGGTGGTGTCCGGCCGCCAGCCGTTCGGCACGACGGCGCTCGTCCGCACCGTGAGCTGCGGCGGGGCGATCTGGAACACGCATTCCAGCTCCCCGTCCGCGGACTGCGGCAGCAGCAGCGCGCACGCTTCGTCGACCGCGATCCGCAGGTCGTCGATCGCGTCCAGCGTGAAGTCGTTGCGGGCCGCGAGGTTACCCACCACCGACCGCGGCACGGCGATGTACGCACTGTCCGCCGGGATACTCAGGCGAACCTCGGCGGCCCCTGCGCTGCTGCTCACGTCGTCTCCCTCGTATCGACCCACTCGCCGTACATCATCCAACCTCAAAGGGTTTGATGCACGGCGAACGGGGTCGATCGAGGCGAGAAAAGTACTACGGGTGTTCGTGTTCGGAGCGGAGGCGGGTGAGGAAGGTCTTCGTGCGGGAGTGTTGCGGGTTGCCGATCACGTCTTGTGGCGGGCCGGACTCGACGACTACGCCGCCGTCCATGAACACCACGGTGTCCGCGACCTCCCGGGCGAACGACATCTCGTGGGTGACCACGATCATCGTCATCCCGTCCAGCGCGAGCTCGCGCATCACCGCGAGCACCTCGCCGACCAGTTCCGGGTCGAGCGCCGACGTCGGCTCGTCGAACAGCATCAGCTTCGGCTGCATCGCCAGCGCCCGGGCGATCGCCACCCGCTGCTGCTGACCGCCCGACAGCTGCGCCGGGTAGGCGTTGCAGCGGTCCGCCAGGCCGACCCGGTCGAGCAGCTTCATCGCCCGCTCGCGGGCACCCTTCTTCGCTTCTCCCCGGACCTGGGTGGGCGCCTCGACGATGTTCTCCAGCGCGGTCATGTGCGGGAACAGGTTGAACCGCTGGAACACCATCCCGATCTCGCGCCGCTGCGCCGCGATCTCCTTGTTCTTCAAGCGGTACAGCTTCCCGTCCCGGTCGGCGTACCCCATCAGCTCGTCGTCGACCCAGATCCGGCCGCCGTCGATCGTCTCGAGCTGGTTGATACAGCGCAGGAACGTGGTCTTCCCGGACCCGGACGGGCCGAGCAGACAGACCACCTGCCCGCGCTCGACGTCCAGGTCGATGCCCTTCAGTACTTCGTTGTGGTGGAACGACTTGGTCACGTTGACCGCGTGCACCAGCGGCATCAGGCGCCTCCTGCCCCGGCCGGACGCGCAGCGCGCGGCGCCTTGGTACCGAACCCGCGGCCGAAGTGCCGCTCCAGGAAGTACTGCCCGACCATCAGCACGCTGGTCGCCGCCAGGTAGTACAGCGTCGCCGCCACCGCGATCGGGAACGTCTTGTAGAAGTTGCTGCCGATCGACTGCAGTTGGTAAAAGAGCTCGCCGATCACCGGCACCGCGACCAGCAGCGAGGTGTCCTTGAGCATCGCGATGGTCTCGTTGCCGGTCGGCGGCACGATCACCCGCATCGCCTGCGGCAGCACCACCCGGCGCATCACCTTGCCACTGCTCATGCCGAGCGCCTGCGCGGCCTCGGCCTGGCCCTTGTCGACGCTCATGATCCCGGCCCTGGCGATCTCCGCCATGTACGCCGCCTCGGACAGGCCGAGCCCGATCACACCGGCGACCAGGCCGGTGAACACCTGGTTCGCGTCCAGGTTCAGGAACCGCCAGTCGCCGGACAGCCCGAACCAGTCGATCAGCTTCCAGTCGAACGGCACACCGAGCGCGATGCCCTTCGGGAACAGGATCCCGAGCGTACCCATCGTGAACAGCAGGATGTACCGCGGGATGCTCCGGAAGAACCAGGTGAACACCCACGAGACACCGGACAGGATCGGGTTGTCCGAGAGCCGCATCACGGCGAGCAGTACGCCGCCGCCGACCCCGACGACCATCGACAGCGCGGTGACCAGCAGCGTGCCCTTCAGGAAGCCGTTGATGACCGGCTGCTGGTTCATCGCCTGGAAGACGAACTTCCAGTCGAAGGCGCTGTTCGTCACCAGTAGGTGCAGCAGCATCGCGGCCAGCACCGCGATCACGGCGATCGCGACCCAGCGGCCGGGATGCCGCACCGGCACGGCCTCGATCGCGCCCGGCCGCTGAGGAGCGTCCTGCGGCCGGGCTTCGGTTTCGGTACTCATCTCTCAGCTCACGGGTTGACGGCGAAGTCGGTGATCGCACCCGAGTCGTTGTTCCACTTCTGCAGAACCGACTTGTAGGTGCCGTCGGTGTTCAGTGCCTGCAGCGCCTTGACGAGCGCCTGGGCGAACGCCGTCTCCGACTTCGGGACCACGTACCCGTACGGCGCCGCGTCGTAGATCTGGCCGAGCTGCTCGAGCTGGCCGTTGGTCTGCTTGATCGCGTCCAGCACGACCGGGGAGTCGGCGAGCATCGCGTCGGTCTTGCCGGACGCCAGGTCCGCGGTCGCCTGATCCTGCTTGTCCCGCGGCAGCACGTTGATCGCCGGCTTGCCGGCGTCCTTGCACTTCTTCTGCCGGACCGGCAGGTCGTCCTGCTGCTGCGTCGTACCGGTCTGCACGCCGATGGTCTTGCCGCACGCGTCGTCGGCGTTCACGCCCTTCGGGTTGCCCTTCTTGACGGCCCACAGCGTGCCGGCGCTGAAGTAGCTGACCATGTTGACCTGCTTCTTGCGCTCGGCGTTGATCGTGAACGACGAGATTCCCATGTCGTACTTGCCACCCTGCACGCCGGTGATGATCGTGCTGAACGTGGCCGGCTGCCACTCGACCGTGACCCCGAACTTCTGCGCCACGGCGTTGAAGAGGTCGACATCCATGCCGACCACGGTCTTGCCGCCCTGCAGGAACTCGTTCGGCCGGTAGGTCGCGTCGACGCCGACGACGATCTTGCCGGCCGCCTTGATCTTCGGCGGCAGCGAGCCGCTCAGGTCCGGGCCGTTGCTCGCCGGTGCGCTGGAGGGGGCGCTGGACGGAGCGGTCGACGGCGACGTGGACGAGCCCCCGTTCTCGAGTGAGTTCGAGCCGCAGCCGGCGGCTGCGAGAACCAGGACGCCGGACAGCACCAGCGTCCTTCGCAGGACAGACATCTGGTCCTCCAAAACCGGGCACCGGTCGGCCCGGTGCCGTGTGTCCGCATCTTGACACAGCGCCCTGCGGACAACGCACGGACCAACCCGGAACAGAGACCTATTCGTAGTCTGGTGCGTGGTCTGACCGGGGCCACGCTGCGTATCCGTCGATCACCCGGACACACAGCGTGACTCAGCTTGCTCTCAGGTCTCCACGTGGGTCGGATCCAGGACCCGGCGGAGGAAGGTGCGGGTGCGCTCCTCCTTCGGGGCGCCGATCACGTCCGCGGGCGGGCCCTGCTCGACGATCACGCCGCCGTCCATGAACACCACCCGGTCCGCGACCTCGCGGGCGAACGCCATCTCGTGGGTGACGACCAGCATGGTCATCCCGTCAAGCGCGAGCTTGCGCATCACGGTCAGCACGTCGCCGACCAGCTCCGGGTCCAGCGCGGACGTCGGCTCGTCGAACAGCATCAGCGCCGGGTCCATCGACAGCGCCCGGGCGATCGCGACCCGCTGCTGCTGGCCGCCGGACAACTGGGCCGGGTACGCGTCGATCTTGTCGCTCAGCCCGACCCGCTCCAGGTTCGCGCGGGCGACCCGGTCCGCGTCCGCCTCGGTGCGCTTCAGAACGGTGCGTTGGGCAACGGTGCAGTTCCCCAGGACGGACAGGTGCGGGAACAGGTTGAACTGCTGGAACACCATCCCGATCTGCTGCCGGGCCGCGTCCAGGTGACAGTCGGGGTCGGTGATGTCCTCGCCGCGGACGATCACCTGTCCCTCCTGGGGCGCCTCCAGCAGGTTCACGCAGCGCAGCAGTGTGGACTTGCCGGACCCGGACGGGCCGATCACGCACACCACCTCGCCCTGCTCGACGGTGAAGTCGATACCGCGCAGGACGTGGTTGCTGCCGAACGACTTGTGCAGGTTCTTGATTTCCACCAGTGCCATCAGCGGGTCCTCGCAGTACGGGCCTCGAGCCGGCGGGCGAGGATGCCCAGCGGCAGGGTGATCACCAGGTAGCAGAAGCCGCAGACCACGATCGGCGTCAGGTTCGAGTCCGTGTTCGCCAGGTCGCGGCCGAAGCCGGTGAGTTCGTACCCGTCCGCGGCGACGCCGATCATGAACACCAGCGACGAGTCCTTGACCAGCAGGATCAGGTCGTTGGTCAGCGGCGGCAGCACGATCCGGAACGCCTGCGGCAGCACGATCTTCCGCATCGCCAGCCCGGCCGGCATGCCGAGCGAGCGGGCCGCCTCGACCTGTCCCTTCGGCACCGCCTGGATGCCGGCCCGGATCACCTCCGCCATGTACGCCGACGCGACGATGCCGAGCGCCAGCCAGACCACGCCGTACGGGTCCCAGGGAATCGTCAGCCCCGGGAACGCCAGCGGCAGCAGGCTGAACGCGATGAACACCACGATCGCCGGCAGCCCGCGGAAGAACTCGATGTACGCCGTCGCGATCCAGCGGTACGGCGCCACCTGGCTGAGCTTCATCAACGCCAGCAGGGTGCCGCCGGTGAGGCCGATCACGAACGCGCCGGCGGTGTACTCGAGCGTCTTCACCAACGCCAGCAGGACCCCGTTCTCGAACGTCGACTTGATGAACGACGGCCGGAAGAACACGCTCGCGATCTGGTGCCAGTTCGCCGAGAACACCGCGGCGACGATCAGCACGACGAGGATCGCGTACTGGATCCAGCGGGACCGCTGGGCCCGCTGCCGCGGGCTCAGTCCCTTTCGGTCAACGGTTTGGGTAGTCACTTCTTCGGCTCAACCCCGAACCACTTCTTGTAGATCTCGTTGTACTTGCCGTCCGACTTCGCCTTCTTCAGCAGCTCGTTGAACTTGGCCACCAGCTTCGGGCCGCTGCCGTCCTTGAGCGCGCCGAACCCGTACTGCTCGCCGGTGTTGAACTCGGCGACCACGCCCATGTCCGGGTTGTCCTTGACGTAGTCGTACAGCACGCCGTTGTCGTTGATCGCGGCATCGACCCGGCCCGACTTCACGTTGTTCTCCTGCAGCGCGAGGTCGTTGAACGGGATGACCGTGTAGCCGTTCGCCTGGGCGTTCTTGTCGGCGTACGCCTTACCGGTGGTGTCGGCCTGCGCGCCGAGCTTCTTGCCGCGCAGGTCGGCCAGCGACTTGATGCCCGAGTCCTTCTTCGCCATCAGCACCTGGGTGGCGTCCATGTACGGGTCGGTGATGCTGATCGCCGCCTGGCGGGCCGGCGTGATCGTCATCGCGCCCATGCCCATGTCGCACTTCTTCGCCTGGAAGGCGGCGCCCGAGGTGACCTGCGACCACTCGATGTTGACCACGTCGTACTGCACGCCGAGGTCCTGGGCGACCAGGTCGAGCAGGTCGACGTCGAAGCCGACGACCTTGGTGCCGTCCTTGTACTGGAAAGGCTTGTACGGGAGATGCGTGCAGATGGTGAGCTTGCCGGGCTTCACCAGTGTGATGCCGGCCGCCTTCGCCTTGTCGTCGGATCCGCCGCTGCCGGAACCGCCGCAGGCGGTGAGCGCGAGCGCGAGTACGGCGACCGAGGCGACAGCCTGCGCCCGGCGCTTGCGGAGAGTGGGGACGATGTTCATCGCGGATTCTCCTCGACAGGGGTTGTGAATCCCCGCATCCTGGCACACCCCGGGATGATGTGGGGCCCCTCACAGCAGACCAGTTGGTGCTGTGGTTTACTCGTGGGAGACGGGTGACCCCCTGGCAACGGCGCCGTTCGACGCACCCTCATCGAACGCCCACCACTTCACGTTCCGCTCGATTTCCCGAAGGGTCCCCGCATGGTCGCCCAAGCTGTTGAGTCTCCCGTTCCCTCTGACCGGACTGCTGCCGACGCGTTCGGCGGTGACGCCGTGTTCGAGCTGCACCGCGGCGGCAAGATCGAGGTCACGTCGTCGATCCACGTCCGCGACGCCGACGACCTCTCCAAGGCGTACACCCCCGGCGTCGCGCGGGTCTGCACCGCGATCGCCGAAGACCCGTCGCTGGTACGGCGGTACACCTGGAAGTCCAACGTGGTCGCGGTCGTCACCGACGGCACCGCGGTCCTCGGCCTCGGCGACATCGGTCCGGCCGCGTCGCTGCCGGTGATGGAGGGCAAGGCCCTGCTGTTCAAGGAGTTCGGCGGCGTCGACTCGGTGCCGATCGCGCTGGACTGCACGGACGTGGACGAGTTCGTCGAGACGGTCGCGCGGATGGCGCCGACGTTCGGCGGCATCAACCTCGAGGACATCTCCGCGCCGCGCTGCTTCGAGATCGAGCGCCGGCTGAAGGAGCGGCTCGACATCCCGGTGTTCCACGACGACCAGCACGGTACGGCGGTCGTCGTACTGGCGGCGCTGCAGAACGCGCTCAGGGTGACGGGCAAGGCGATCTCCGAGATCCGCGTGGTGATCTCGGGGGCGGGCGCTGCCGGGGTCGCGTGTGCGCGGATCCTGCTGCAGGCGGGCGTCGGCGATCTCGCGGTGGTCGACAGCAAGGGAGTCCTGCACGAGGACCGCTCCGACCTGAACCCGGTCAAGCTGTCGCTCGCCCGCGACACCAACACCGGCGGGCTGTCCGGCCGGCTGGTGGACGCGCTGGCCGGTGCCGACCTGTTCCTCGGGGTCTCCGGCGGCACCGTGCCCGAGGAGGCCGTCGCGCGGATGGCACCCGGCGCGATGATCTTCGCGCTCGCGAACCCGAACCCCGAGGTCCACCCCGACATCGCCCACCGGCACGCCGCGGTGGTCGCCACCGGCCGCTCGGACTTCCCCAACCAGATCAACAACGTCCTGGCCTTCCCCGGGATCTTCCGCGGCGCCTTCGACGCCAACGCCTCCCGCATCACCGAAGGCATGAAACTCGCCGCCGCCAATGCCCTCGCCGACCTGATCACGCCCGAGGACCTCCGCCCGGACTACATCATCCCGTCCCCCTTCGACCCCCGCGTCGCCCCCGCCGTAGCAACCGCCGTAGCCACCGCCGCCCAGACGGACGGCGTAGCCCGCCCGTAACCCGCCCCCACCACCCCACCCATCTCCGGCGGGGCGTCCGGCCCCGCCTCCGGTGGAGCGTCCGTCACCCGGCGTCCGGTGGAGCGTCCGTCACCCGGCGTCCGGTGGAGCGTCCGTCACCCGGCGTCCGGTGGAGCGTCTGCCACCCGACGTCCGGTGGAGCGTCCGCCACCCGCGCCCGGTGGAGTGTGCGTCACCGGCGTCCGGTGGAGTGTGCGCCGCCCGCGTCCGGTGGAGCGTCCGCCGACCCTCGAACCAGGAGGGCAGGCTCTCGTGGCACCCCCCGAAGGCCTTGGCCTTCGGCTGGGGAGGGTGGTGATGTCGGTTACTGAGGGGCGGGGTCGTGGGGCCTAAGGTGGTTCGCATGCTTGCTGCCTACGCTGCCAAGTTCGACGCCGAGAACCCCGTCGCCGCCCTGGAGGTGGGGGAGCGCCCCGAGCCGGCCGTGCCGGACGGGTGGGTGACGATCGACGTACGGGCGACTGCGCTCAACCATCACGACCTGTGGTCGCTGAAGGGCGTCGGGCTGGCCGAGCAGAGTCTGCCGATGATCCTCGGCTGTGACGCGGCCGGCGTGGACCCGGACGGGAACGAGGTCGTCGTACATGCGGTCGTCTCGGACCCGGCGTGGAAGGGCGACGAGACGCTCGACCCGAAGCGGTCACTGCTCAGCGAGCGGTACCAGGGCACCCTCGCCCAGAAGGTCGCCGTACCGGCGCGGAACGTCGTACCGAAGCCCGCCGGCCTGTCCTTCGAGCAGGCGGCATGCCTCCCGACCGCCTGGTTGACGGCGTACCGGATGCTGTTCACCCAGTCCGGCCTCAAGCCGGGCGACACCGTGCTCGTGCAGGGCGCGGGAGGCGGTGTCGCGACCGCGCTGATCACGCTCGCGCGGGCCGCCGGGATCCGCGTCTGGGCGACCAGCCGGGACGAGGGCAAGCGGGCGAAGGCGCTCGAGATCGGCGCGCACGACGCGTTCGAGTCGGGTGCGCGGCTGCCGGAGCGGGTCGACGCCGTGATGGAGACCGTCGGCCAGGCGACCTGGTCGCACTCGCTGAAGTCGCTCAAGCAGGGCGGCACGCTGGTGATCTCCGGCGCGACCAGCGGCCAGGCCCCGAAGTCGGCCGAGCTGAACCGGATCTTCTTCCTCCAGCTCCGCGTCCAGGGCTCCACGATGGGCACCCGCACCGAGCTCGCCGAGCTGGTCCAGTTCATGGCGAACGCCGGGATCGCCCCGCACATCGACACCGTCCTCCCGCTGGCCGACGCCCGGACCGGCTTCGAGAAGATGAATGCGGGCGACGTCTTCGGCAAGATCGTCTTTACTGTCTGAGTGCATCAACCCGAGATCAGGCCCGCGACGGTCGATGACGCCGAAGCGGGAGCGTGGTGTCACCTGCTGTGCTGGCGGGAGGCGTACGCCGGTCTCGTGCCGGCTGACGTGCTGCTCGAGCGTACGTCGGACATCGCCCGGCGTACCGAACGCTGGCAGGCCAACCTCGGCGCCGGGCGGACCCGCTGGATCGCGCTGAACCCGGACCCGTCGGCGCCCGTCGAGGACCGGGTCGCCGGTTTCATCGGCACCGGACCGGGGCGGGACGACGATGCGCCGGTCGCGTTCGAGCTCGAGGCGATCTACACCCGCCGGGCGTTCTGGAAGACCGGCCTCGGCACCCGCCTGCTGGACGTTGCCGTGGGCAAGCAGCCAGCGTTCCTGTGGGTCTTCGAGGGCAACACCCGGGCGCGCGCCTTCTACCAGCGCCACGGCTTCGCACCCGACGGCACCGCGAAGTACGACCCGTACTTCGACCTCCAGGAGATCCGCATGGTCCGTCACTAAGTTTCATGCCTGAAACATTCGCGTCGCACCGAGGCAACGCGATGGGGTGAGGCTGTTCCTACCGCCCGAGCGACGAGGAGCAGCTGATGAGGCCTACTTTGACGGTGATCGTTGACCCGGCCGACAACTGGATGACGAAGGCCGCGTGTGTCGGGCACGCGCCGTCGTACGACGAGACGGCCAGCCCGTGGGAGCAGCGGAAGGCGCAGGCGATCTGCCTGACGTCCTGCCCGGTGATCGATCAGTGCCGCGAGTGGGCCCGCCGGACCAAGTTCACCGGCACCGCCGCCGGCGAGAAGTTCCTCTCCGGCCGTCGCCGCGGCCGCCCCGGCCCGCAGGAACGCCGTACCCGCCCGCCGGTCCTGACCCCCGACATCCTCGGCGACCAGCAGGCCAGCTAGCGCTAGGCGTTGACGAGCTCGCGATCCGCCTCGGCGACGTCGGCGGTACGGCGGAACGGGGCGGTGATCGTGGGGATCAGCTGCTTGCGGTTGTGGATCGCCGCGCCGACGGCCAGCACCAGGTAGATCGCGCTGATCACGTAGCGACCCGTCTGGCCTGGTACGGCGAACTGGACGGCGAACAGGCCCAGCAGCGTGCAGGCCGCCCAGCGGGGGAAGCGCAGGTTCAGCAGGATCGCGATGCCCAGCAGGGTCTGCGTCGCGGTCAGCAGGAACTCCTCGACCTGCCGTCCGTCCAGGTGCAGCGCGGCGCCACCGCCGCCGATGCCGTACGCGATCGGCAGGCTGCCGATCAGCAGGGTCCACTGGTTCACCTTCGCGGAGATCAGCAGGCCGAGCGCCGCCGCGCCCTTGCCGCGCCACGCGAACAGGATCGCGACGATGAACTCGGGCGCCTCGGACGCCAGCGGCGCCAGCCACTGCACCAGCAGGAACTGGTCGATCCCGAGCGCCTGACCGCCGGCGACCAGCGAGTCCGCGAACGGCTCAGCGGCCGCCAGGATCACCCCGGCGGAGACCAGGAACATCGAGGTCACCAGGATCCGGCGCTGCAGCCGCGGCAGGGCCCCGATCGTCGCGGCCGGGCCGATCAGGTCCGGCTCGTCGTCGTGGCCGGCGGTGGCCGCGCGGTACAGGTAGAAGGCGAAGAACGCGAGCAGCAGTACGCCGAGCACCAGGTGGATCTGCCCGGTGACCGGGATCACGAACGCGACCACGCCGGCGACCGCGAGGAAGCCCAGCTCGCGGCGGTAGCCGGAGTCGAGGACCAGCGACTTCACGGTGCGCCCGCTGCGCCGCGAGGCGACGTACAGGCTGATCAGTACGACGACCGACCAGCCGAGGCCGAGGAGCAGGCGGTTCGACCCCGTCATGTTGGCGGCGGCGTACTGCACGTAGTCCGGGTTCGAGCCGGCGGTGTGCGCGAAGTACAGGTCCACCGCGTACTCCGGCAGCACCGCGATCACCGCGAGCAGCGCGATCGCCAGGCCGCCCGAGATGTCCATCTCCGCGGCCTCGGCGGCCCAGGCGAGCACGAACGACGCGGCGACCACGGCGAGGCCGAAGATCGCGATCGAGGCGGCTGCCGGCGGATGGGTGCCGGTGAGGCGCAGCACGACCGCGGGGATCGCCACCAGGAGCAGCAACAGCACGGGGCGGATCGCTCGGAGCATGGTTCCAGCCTGCCACCGTTTTGATAGTTTCGCAATTGCGAAAGTATGAGACCGTGCTCACCTCGGCACGCCGGACTGCCCACGGACCGCTCGACCGGTCACAATGACTGCGCGATGACCAACCCTGATCCGACGAAGGCGCAGCTCGAATCCGCCGCGGGCACCTTCGCCATGCTCTCCGCTCCGGTCCGGCTGCACCTCGTGTCGCTGGCCGCACAGGGGGAGTACGACGTCGGCACCCTGGCGGAGCGGGTCGGCGTGAGCATCGCCACCGCAAGTCAGCACCTCGGCAAACTCCGCCTGGCCGGCATCATCACCGCCCGCCGCGAAGGCCGCCGCCACATCTACACGGTCGACGACCCCCACGTCCTCAACCTCGTCGACCAGATCTTCGAACACATCGCCCCCGACGGCTCTCTGGCCCCCGACCCACCCCTCCGCACCCGACCACCACACACGGACTAGAGGACGTGCCGGAGGTACCGCTCGGGGGCCTGGAGGTAGGACTTCCAGTTCTGGACGAGTTGTAGGTCGTCCCAGGTGGTGCGGCGGATGCCCCAGTCGCCTACTTCGAGGATGGTGGCGCCGGGGAGGGCGGCGATGACGGGGGAGTGGGTGGCGCAGAGGACCTGGGAGCCGGACTCGGCGAGGCGGCCGAGGACGCCGACGACGGCGAGGCTGCTGGAGAACGAGAGGGCTGACTCGGGTTCGTCGAGGCAGTAGAAACCCTGGCGGGTGAAGCGGTCGTTGATGAGGGTCAGGAAGCTCTCGCCGTGGCTGAGCTCGTGGAAGACCGGCTCGGGCGGGCCGGACTCCTTCGGGTTGCGTTCGAGGTAGCTGTAGAAGCCGTGCATCGTCTCCGCGCGGAGGAAGAACCCGGCGCGTTTGCCGCCGACCCCGCGGGTCAGCTGGAGGTCGTCGGCCAGTGAGGACTCGGTCGCGCGGGTGGTCAGCCGGGCGCCGGTGGAGCCGCCCTCGGGGGACAGGCCGAAGGCGACGGCGATCGCCTCGACCAGCGTCGACTTCCCCGCGCCGTTCTCCCCGACCAGGAACGTCACCCCCGGGTCGAGATCCAGCCCGTCGGTCAGGAGCTGGCGTACGGCGGGAATCGTGTGCGGCCAGGCCCCGGACACACGAACGCCCTCCGCCGCGGCGACCCGTCGTACGGGCTGCGTGGCGAAGGGCATTCGCACAGATTAACTACTCGTCCTCGTCGTCCAGCCTGGCGAGCCAGGTGGCGAAGCGTTCGACGGGGGTCTCGAACTCGGGGTTCAGGTCGACGAACTCACGGAGCCGCTCGGCGACCCACGCCAGCGTGACGTCCTCCTCGCCACGCCGCTTCTCGAGTTCCTCGATCCCGCGGTCGGTGAAGTACATGTCAGCTGAACGCCTGCTTCAGCAGCGTGGCCTGCTCGGTGCCGTGCACACCGTGCGAGCCGACCGCCGGAGCGGACATCGCCGGCCGGGACACCCGGTAGAACGGCTTGCCGCCCAGGTGCTCGGTCAGGTTCAGCGCCATGAACGGCCACGGACCCTGGTTCGCCGGCTCGTCCTGGACCCAGCGGATCTCGGTCGCGTTCGGGAACTTCGCCAGTTCCGCGACGATCTCCTCGTGCGGCAGCGGGTACAGCTGCTCGACCCGGAGGATCGCGGTGCTGATCTTGTCCGGCTCGACCTTCTTCCGCTCGGCGAGCAGGTCGTACACGATCCGGCCCGAGGCCAGGATGACGCGCTCGACGGCGGCCGGGTTCGCCTCCGCCTCGGCGTCGCCGAGCACCGGCCGGAAGGTGCCGTGGGTCAGCTCCTCCGGCTGCGACACCGCCTCCTTGCGCCGGAGCAGCTGCTTCGGCGTGAAGACGATCATCGGGACGTGCTCCTCGCCGAGCGTGTGCCGGCGGAGCAGGTGGAAGTACGACGCCGGCGTCGACGGCTGCGCGACGGTCATCGCGTCCTCGGCGCACAGCTGCAGGAACCGCTCGATCCGAGCCGAGGTGTGGTCCGGGCCCTGGCCCTCGTAGCCGTGCGGCAGCAGCAGCACGACACCGGACTTCTGGCCCCACTTCGCCTCACCGGACGAGATGTACTCGTCGATGACCGACTGGGCGCCGTTCACGAAGTCGCCGAATTGCGCCTCCCAGAGCACCAGCGCCTCCGGTCGCGCCACGGAGTACCCGTACTCGAAGCCGAGCGCGGCGTACTCGCTGAGCAGCGAGTCGTAGACGAAGAAGCTGGCCTGGTCGTCGTCCAGGTGCTGCAGTGGGACGTGGTCCTGGCCGTTCACCCGGTCGATGATCGCCGCGAACCGCTGGACGAACGTACCGCGGCGGCTGTCCTGGCCGGCGAGCCGGACCGGACGCCCGTCGAGCAGCAGCGAACCGAACGCGGTGATCTCCGCGCTGGCCCAGTCCAGCGGGCCTTCGGTGATCGCGTGTGCCCGGCGCTGCAGCTGCGGCTGCACCTTCGGGTGCACGGTGAAGCCCTCCGGCAGCGTGGTGTACGCGTCGGCGATCTTCTTCAGCACCTCGCGGCTGATCGCGGTCGCGTCCGGGCCTTCCGGCTTGTTCGGGTAGACGGGGACGGTGACGTACGGCGCCGGCGTCTCCGGCTCGTTCTTCGCGTCCCGGACCTCGGCGAACACCCGCTCGAGGCGCTGCTGGAAGTCCTGCATCGCCTGCTCGGCCTCTTCGATCGTGATGTCGCCACGACCGATCAGGGCCTCGGTGTACAGCTTCCGGACCGAGCGCTTCTGCTCGATCAGGTCGTACATCAGCGGCTGCGTGAAGCTCGGGTCGTCGCCCTCGTTGTGACCGCGGCGGCGGTAGCAGACCAGGTCGATGACGACGTCCTTGTTGAACGCCTGGCGGTACTCGAACGCGAGGTCCGCGACCCGGATGCAGGCCTCGGGGTCGTCGCCGTTCACGTGGAAGATCGGCGCCTGCACCATCCGCGCGACGTCGGTGGAGTACATCGACGAGCGGGACGAGGCCGGTGAGGTGGTGAAGCCGACCTGGTTGTTCACGATCACGTGGATCGTGCCGCCGGTCCGGTAGCCGCGCAGCTGGGACAGGTTCAGCGTCTCCGCCACCACGCCCTGGCCGGCGAACGCCGCGTCACCGTGGACGAGCACCGGCAGCACCGGGAAGGCCGCGCCGCGGTCCAGCAGGTCCTGCTTGGCCCGGACGATGCCCTCGAGCACCGGGTCGACGGTCTCCAGGTGCGACGGGTTCGCCGCCACCGAGACCTTGATCTTGTCGCCGAACTCGGAGACGAACTCGCCCTCCGCGCCCAGGTGGTACTTGACGTCGCCGGAGCCCTGCACGGTCCGCGGGTCGATGTTGCCCTCGAACTCGCGGAAGATCTGGCCGTACGACTTGCCGACGATGTTCGCCAGCACGTTCAGCCGGCCGCGGTGCGCCATCCCGATCGCGACCTCGTCCAGCCCGGCGCCGGCGGCCTCCTCGCAGAGCTCGTCGAGCAGCGGGATGGTGGTCTCCGCGCCCTCGAGCGAGAACCGGCGCTGACCGACGTACTTGGTCTGCAGGAAGGTCTCGAAGGCCTCGGCCTCGTTCAGCTTGGCCAGGATCCGCAGCTGCTCCTCGCGCGGCGGCTTGGTGTGCGGGCGCTCGACCCGCTCCTGGATCCACTTGCGCTGCTCCGGGTCCTGGATGTGCATGTACTCGATACCGGTGGTCCGGCAGTACGAGTCGCGCAGGATGCCGAGGATCTCGCGGAGCTTCATGAACCGCCGGTCGCCGCCGCCGAACGAGCCGGTGGCGAACTCGCGGTCCAGGTCCCAGAGCGTCAGGCCGTGGGTGGCGACGTCCAGGTCCGGGTGGCTGCGCTGCTTGTACTCCAGCGGGTCGGTGTCGGCCATGATGTGGCCGCGCACCCGGAACGCGTGGATCAGCTCCAGGATCCGGGCCTGCTTGCTGATGTCCTCCTCGTGGCTGTGCGGGAGGTCGGCGGCCCAGCGGATCGGCTCGTAGGGGATCCGCAGCGACTGGAAGATCTCGTCGTAGAAGCCCTCGCCGCCGAGCAGCAGCTGGTGGATCCGGCGCAGGAACTCGCCCGACTGGGCGCCCTGGATGATCCGGTGGTCGTACGTCGAGGTCAGCGTCATCACCTTGCTGACCGCGAGCTTGGCCATCGTCTCGTCGGCCGCGCCCTGGTACTCCGGCGGGTACTCCATCGCGCCGACGCCGATGATGCAGCCCTGGCCGGTCATCAGCCGCGGCACCGAGTGCTGGGTGCCGATGGTGCCCGGGTTGGTCAGGCTGATCGTGGTGCCCTGGAAGTCCGGCAGCGCGAGCTTGTTGTCCCGGGCCCGGCGGACGATGTCCTCGTAGGCCATCCAGAAGTCCGCGAACGTCATCGACTCGGCGGCCTTGATCGACGGCACCAGCAGCTGCCGGGTGCCGTCCGGCTTCTGCATGTCGATGGCCAGGCCCAGGTTGATGTGGGCCGGCTGCACGTGCGTCGGCTTGCCGTCGGTCTCGTCGTACGACGCGTTCATCTCCGGCAGCGTCTTCAGCGCCTTGACCAGCGCCCACCCGATCAGGTGGGTGAAGGACACCTTGCCGCCACGGGCGCGCTTCAGGTGGTTGTTGATGACGATCCGGTTGTCGATCAGCAGCTTGACCGGCACCTGGCGGACGCTCGTCGCGGTGGGGACCGTGAGGCTGGTCTCCATGTTCTGCGCGGTGCGCGCGGGGGCGCCGCGGAGGATCTGCCGCTCGGAGTCCGCGCTGGTCGCGGGGGCCGGCTTGGCCTGGGCGCTGGGCGGCTGGTTCACCGTGCCTCCGGTCGGGGCGCCGGACTTCGCCGGTGCTTGCTTCGCTGCGGGCTGGGTCTGCGGCTGGGCGGCCTGCGCAGCGGCCGGGGTGGGCTGGGTCGCGGCGGTGGTCGCCGCGGGTGCGCTCGAAGCCGGCGCGGACGTCGCCGTACCGCGGCTCGGCGCCTCGGGCGTCTTGTTGTCGGACACCGGGTCCGGTCGGGGAGCGTCGGCCGGGGTGGTCGTCACCGGCTTCGCTGCACCATCGGGGTTGTACGTCTTGAAGAAGTCGTGCCACGCCGGATCCACCGAATTCGGGTCCTGCTGGTACTTCTCGTACAGCTCGTCGACCAGCCATTCGTTCGCACCGAAGGCTGCTAGGGGATTGGTGTCTGATGGCTCGGTGGCCACTTGGCAGTTCGCCTCTTCCGATTTCGGGTCCGGTACCACGGGTTGGTTAATGCTGATGTTATGGGTGGTGCCCCAAGCAAAGGCTAATAGCACGCGGAGTACTTCCACAGCCGGGGACCACCGGACCAGTGTGTCGAGTGGTCGGGCGTCGGCGGGACGATCCATCGGCGCCTGAAACACTGCCCACAAAGGTGTTTCAGGCCACACGCCCTCCTCTCACCTTTGCCGGATGCGGAGAGCGACGGCCGGGGGTCCGAGACCCCTTGCAGTTGTGGATTTCCGGCACCCTTTCCGGTCGCGTCCGGATGCTCCGGTGAGCGTGGCTGCCCACTGTATGCAACTGTGCACTCGCCGCGGGTGATGATCAGCACTGTGCAGAAGTGTGGCCAACGTCACGCTCCGAATCAGTCCACCTGGGCATGATTGGCCTTCCGCCCTCGGGCGCCGGCACCGCCGGCGCCATACTGAGGGGATGGCGCTGACGGATGAGGCGATCGTCAAGATCAAGGGGATGATCACCTCGGGGGAGCTCGGACCGGGGGACCGGCTGCCGAAGGAGGCGGACCTGGCCGCCCGGCTGGGGCTGTCCCGGAACTCGCTGCGGGAGGCCGTCAAGGCGCTCACGCTGGTCAACGTGCTGGACGTCCGGCACGGCGACGGGACCTATGTGACCAGCCTGGACTCCGCGCACCTGCTGGACGCGCTGAGCTTCATGGTCGACCTGCACCGCGACGACTCGGTGCTGCAGTTCTTCGAGGTACGCCGGTTGCTCGAGCCGGGCGTCGCCGCGCTGGCCGCGACCCGGATCAGCCCGGAGCAGGTCACCGGGCTGCGGCTGTTGTGCAGTGATCTCGCGCCGGACGCCGGGGTCGAGGAACTGGTCGCCAACGACCTGCAGTTCCACCGCGGGATCGCCGAGGCGACCGGCAACCAGGTCGTCTGTTCGCTGCTCGACGGCGTCTCGGGTGCCACCCAGCGGGCCCGGATCTGGCGGGGTGTCACCCAGGCCGGGGCGGTCGAGCGCACGCTGTCCGAGCACGCCGCGATCCTGGACGCGATCGAGAGCGGCGACGCGGAGGCGGCCCGGGCCTGGATGACCGCCCACATCGCCGGCGTC
Source organism: Kribbella sp. NPDC051137 (assembly GCF_040682535.1). Classification (NCBI taxonomy): domain Bacteria; kingdom Bacillati; phylum Actinomycetota; class Actinomycetes; order Propionibacteriales; family Kribbellaceae; genus Kribbella; species Kribbella sp. NPDC051137. Next base: position 130,856 of record NZ_JBFBBI010000009.1, on the reverse strand, counting down.
GAAACCTGGCTGCGCAAGGCGCCCTAGGGCCATGTACGAACCGCCGCCACCTCGTAGCGCGTTGACGTTGCGGGTCGTGCTGTCGGCGTTCGGGGTGGCGCTGTTCGCGGCGTCGACCGTGCTGGCGGTCTGGTTCGGGTTGCCGTTCGGTTGGGTGATCGTGTTCGGGCTGCTCACCGGGGTCGCGCTGGTGGATCTGGTGGTGGTTGCCTGGCGCAAGCACTCCGAAAACGGTTGAACGGTCCGGCCGGACTCCGTAAGCTTCAGGAGTCACATTCCCGACGACAGGGGTTCGAGTTGTCGAACTGAGGTCCTCTCTGCAGCCGATCGATCGCCGCCGTTCTGGCGCGCGATCTCGTCCGAGACCTCAGTGGGAGTCGACACCTCATGAGCTTTTCCCTGTCCTGTACCGACCTGTCCTTCGCCTGGCCCGACGGCGAGGTGCTCTTCGACGGCCTGACGTTCGTCGCCGGCCCGGTCCGCTCCGGGCTGGTCGGCCGCAACGGCGCGGGCAAGTCGACGCTGCTCCGGCTGATCGCCGGCCGGCTGACTCCGCAGCGCGGGGCGATCCGCGTCGCCGGCGAGCTCGGGTACCTGCCGCAGGACCTGACCCTCGACACGTCGCTGCGGGTCGACCAGGCGCTCGGCATCGACGCCGTACGGCGGGCCGTGACCGCGATCGAGTCCGGTGACGCCTCCGAGCAGAACTTCGCGATCGTCGGCGACGACTGGGACGTCGACGAACGCGCCGAGGCGATGCTCGGGAAGCTCGGCCTGGGCGCGATCGGCCTCGACCGCAGCGTCGGCGAGCTGTCCGGCGGCGAGACGATCCTGCTCGGGCTCGCGGCGGAGCTGCTCCGGCGACCCGACGTACTGCTGCTCGACGAGCCGACCAACAACCTCGACCTACGGGCGCGGCGGCACCTGTACGACGCCGTCGACCAGTTCCGCGGTGCGTTGCTGGTCGTGTCGCACGACCGGGAGCTGCTCGACCGGGTCGAGCAGATCGGCGATCTCCGCAAGGGCGAGGTCACCTGGTACGGCGGCAACCTGACCGCGTACGAGGAGGCGGTCGCGATCGAGCAGGAGGCCGCGGAGCGGATGCTCCGGGCGGCGGAGGCCGACGTACGCAAGCAGAAGAAGGATCTGGTCGAGGCGCGGACGAAGATGGACCAGCGCCGGGCCCGGGGGCAGCGGGCCTTCGAGCAGGGCGGGATCCCGAAGATCATCGCCGGCGGGCTGAAGCGGTCCGCGCAGGTGTCGGCCGGCAAGCACCTCGGGATGCAGTCCGAGCGGCTCGAGTCCGCACAGGAGGCGCTCGCCGACGCGGAGGAGAAGGTCCACGACGACGACACGATCCGCGTCGACCTGCCGAAGACCGCCGTACCCGCGGGCCGGATCGTGCTCCGGCTGGAGGATCACGTACTGCGGACCGGGGCACACGTCGACCTGGAGATCCGCGGACCGGAGCGGATCGCGCTGACCGGGCGGAACGGCGCCGGGAAGACCACCCTGCTGCAGTCGGTCGTGGCGGGGGAGCTGCCGGTGGTGCCGTTCCGGTATCTGCCGCAGCGGCTGGACCTGCTCCGGGACGACCTGTCGATCGTCGACAATCTCGCGTTGCTGGCACCGAGTACGGAGAACCAGGAGCGGCGGGCCCGGCTGGCGCGGTTCCTGTTCCGCGGGCGGGCGGCGGATCAGCTGGTCAGTACGTTGTCGGGTGGGGAGCGGTTCCGGGCGACGCTGGCGGCGCTGCTGCTCGCGGAGCCACCGCCGCAGCTGCTGATGCTGGACGAGCCGACGAACAACCTCGACCTCGCAAGCATCGGGCAACTGAAGGACGCGCTCGCGTCGTACAACGGAGCCCTCGTCGTCGCGAGCCACGACGTACCGTTCCTCCGCGACATCGGCATCACCCGCTGGCTGGACCTGACACCAGAGGGACTCTCCGACACCGATCCGCTGTAGGTCGCGGTACCAGCCCCGTCACCCCGTCGGGTGGCGGGGCTTCTCTGTGCGCTTGAACTTGATACCCCCTAGGGGTATGGTCTGAGGCATGGACGAGCACGAGCAGCATCAGCACGGTGGACACGAAGGCCAGATGAGCCACGGTGGGCACGACGGGCATGGTGGGCACGGGGATCATGCGGCGCAGTTCAAGGATCGGTTCTGGATCAGCCTGGTGCTGGCGGTGCCGGTGGTGGTTTTCAGTCCGATGTTCGGGGATCTGCTCGGGTACATGCCGCCGGAGTTCCCGGGTTCGGGGCTGATCGCGCCGGTGCTCGGCACGGTGATCTTCCTGTACGGCGGGCAGCCGTTCCTGACCGGCGGCTGGAGCGAACTGAAGACGCGCCGTCCCGGGATGATGCTGCTGATCTCGATGGCGATCACGGTGGCGTTCGTCGCCTCCTGGGTGACGACGCTGAAGCTCGGCGGGTTCGACCTGGACTTCTGGTGGGAGCTCGCGCTGCTGATCGTGATCATGCTGCTCGGGCACTGGCTGGAGATGCGGGCGCTCGGCGCCGCCTCCGGAGCGCTCGACGCACTGGCCGCGTTGCTGCCGGACTCGGCCGAGAAGGTGACCGACGACGGTGTGGTCGAGGTGTCGCTGCACGAGCTGGAGGCGGGTGACGTCGTACTGGTGCGGTCCGGCGGACGCGTGCCTGCCGACGGAACGGTCATCGAGGGGCAGGCGGAGGTCGACGAGTCGATGATCACCGGCGAGTCGCGGCCGGTGTCGCGCACCGTCGGAGACCCGGTCGTCGCCGGGACCGTTGCCACCGACAACGCGTTGCGCGTCGAGATCACCGCGGTCGGCGACGACACCGCGCTGGCCGGCATCCAGCGGCTGGTCGCCGAGGCGCAGGCGTCCTCGTCCCGGGCGCAGGCGCTGGCCGACCGGGCGGCGGCGTTCCTCTTCTACTTCGCCTCGATCGCGGGGCTGATCACGTTCGTGGTGTGGGCGTTGCTGGGCAAGCTGGACGAGGCCGTCACGCGGACCGTGACCGTGCTGGTGATCGCCTGCCCGCACGCCCTCGGGCTGGCCATCCCGCTGGTGATCGCGATCTCGACGGAGCGGGCCGCGCGGGCCGGCGTACTGGTGAAGAACCGGTTGGCGCTGGAGCGGATGCGGACGATCGACGCGGTGCTGTTCGACAAGACCGGCACGCTGACCAAGGGCGAGCCGGCCGTGACCGGGGTCGCCGCCGTGGGAGCGGTCTCGGAGGACGAGCTGCTGGCGCTGGCCGCGGCGGTCGAGGCGGACAGCGAACACCCGTTGGCGAAGGCGATCGTCCGAGCACACGCGACTCACCCCGCCGCCGCCCGGGTCGGCGGGGGCGCGACGAACGGCACGACGAACGGGACGGCGGGCGGTGGCGGCGGTGGGGTTGCTCGTGGCAACGGCGGGCTTGTTGCCTCGGACTTCCGGTCGTTGACCGGGCGGGGTGTGCAGGCGGTCGTGGACGGGTCTGAGATCGCGGTCGGCGGGCCGGCGTACCTTCGGGAGAACGGTCTCGGAGAGCCGGACGCGTTGGCGGCCTCGGTAACGGAGTGGAAAGAGCGGGGTGCCGCGGTCCTGCATGTCGTGCGGGACGGGCAGGTGCTCGGGGCGATCGCGCTCGAGGACGAAGTCCGCGAGGAGTCCCGGCAGGCGGTCGCGGCGCTGCACCAGCGGGGCGTGAAGGTCGCGATGATCACCGGTGACGCACACCAGGTGGCCGATGCGGTCGCGCGGGAGCTCGGGATCGACGAGGTGTTCGCGGAGGTACTGCCGCAGGACAAGGACGCCAAGGTCGCCGAACTGCAGGCGCGCGGGCTGAAGGTCGCGATGGTCGGCGACGGCGTCAACGACGCGCCGGCGCTGGCCCGGGCCGAGGTCGGGATCGCGATCGGCGCCGGGACGGACGTCGCGATCGAGTCGGCCGGGGTGGTGCTCGCCGCGGACGACCCGCGCGCGGTGCTGTCGGTGATCGAGCTGTCGAAGGCGAGCTACCGCAAGATGTGGCAGAACCTGGTGTGGGCGACCGGGTACAACGTGATCACGGTCCCGCTGGCCGCCGGCGTCCTGGCCTTCGCCGGGGTGGTCGTCTCACCGGCCGTCGGGGCGCTGCTGATGTCGATCTCGACGATCGTGGTCGCGCTCAACGCGCAGCTCCTCCGCCGGCTGGACCTGTCACCGCGGCGGCTCGTCGCGTAGTCCGCTCAGAGTCACCGCCACCAGGCGCCGTACCGCCGCTTTCGACGGTACGGCGCCTGCCGCGCCGAGGGCGTGCACGGCGTAGGCCGCCAGCTCCTTCTTCGGTACGTCGGTCCGCACGTCGCCGAGGCGCTCCGCGACGAAGTCGATCAGGTGCGAACGCGCGTGGTCGACGTGCTGCTCCCGATGCAACGACGGCGCTGCCGTCGGTGGGTGTTCGTGGCAGATGAAGGCGTAGGCCTCGAGTACGTCGTCGATCCGCTTCGTCCGCTCCCACACCTCTTCGAGCTGCCGCAGATGCGCGGTCACCTGACGCTGATGCCACCCGGACAGCACCGCGTCGACGTCCCCGAAGTACTTGTACAGCGTGGCCCGCCCGACCCCGGCCCGCTGCGCGATCTCCGCCATGCTGACGCCGGCCGGCCCGCCCTCGGCCACCAGCACGGCGGCCGCGTCGAGGATCGCCTCCTGGACGGCGGACCGATGCGAGGCGATCGTGTGCTCCCACAACTTCGGCATATCTGGATTCTAGCTGGCCACTCTGCCTATGATCGAGACACAGTGTCTCGAAAAAGGAGTCCGCCGTGCCTGCTCTCGAAGCCCACGTGGAAACCGCGCGCGCCGATCGCTACCTAGCCCAGCTGACCAGCCACCTCGGCCACGGCCCCGGCGGACTCCGGGTCCTGTCCGAGTCCCCCGACGAGCTGGTGGTCGACCTGGGCGCCGCAACCTGGACGATCCGCTCGACCCCCGAGCAGCTGATGCTGCACCTGGAGGCGGACGACCCGGTCGCCCTGGAAGAGCAGAGCAACCGGGTCGCCCACCGGGTAGAACAGCTCGGTCGCCGAGACGACCTTCGAGTCAGCTGGCAAGCATCCTGACGGGGACGGACGGACCGGCGGACCGGCGGCCGGCCCCGACCTGCGCCTGCTCCGCGGTCGTCAGGCTGTTGGGAGTCCGCGCAGTAGGCGTTGCATGGTGGTGATTTCGGTGGTCTGGGCTGCTTGGATCTTCTTGGCGAGAGCGACGGCGGCTGTGTCCTTGCCGGTTGTCTCTTCGGTCTTGGCCATCGTGACCGCGCCCTGGTGGTGCTTGATCATCATCGTGACCCACATGCGGTCGTACATGCTGCCGTCCGCCTTGGAGAGGTCGTCCATCTCCTGCGGGCTCATCATCCCGGTCATGGTGTGACCGGCGTGTTCGCCAGGTGTCGGGACCGGCTTGCCCCAGGCGGTCAGCCACCCGGACATCAGCTTGATCTCCGGGTCCTGTGCCGCCTTGATCGCGGTCGCCAACTGCTTGACCTCCGCGTTCGTCGCCTTCCGCAGCGCCGAGTCGGCCATCACGACGGCCTGCTGGTGGTGCGGGATCATCTGCGACGCGAACATCACGTCCGCGTCGTTGTGGCTCGCCGACGGAGTTGCCGACGTACTCGAATGGCTCATCCCCGGCATCGACCCGGAGTCCGAGGAGCCGCAAGCGGTTGCGCCGAGCAACAGGAGAAGTACAGCGGTCGTACGGTAGACGTGCGTCATCACATTCCTTGGGTAGTTGTGGGTACGGCGGAAGCAGGCGCACGTCGGCCTATATCCGCAGTACTCCCAAGGAAGACAGCACCGGTCCCGGCGGCGATCGCTCGCTCCGGACGCGACCCGGCGCGTAGGCCGGCACTTCCACCGCACGCCATACCAACAGGCTGCGCAGCCCGAGCATGAGCGCGAGCAGCAGCACGAGCCCGGTCAGCACCGCGACGCACGCCCCGCCCATGCCGGCCATCTCCTCGGCCGGAGTGACATGCACGTCGGCAGGGGCAACGGGCGCGATGTGAACGGCCATCGCGGCGTCGTGGTTCGATGTGAGGCCGTGCATGGCGAAGACACCGGCGACCACGGTGAGTACGCCGAGGACGCGAAGCAGTCGCGCTCCGCAGTCGGGTAAGTGTCCGGCCATCGCGACAAGAGTACCGAGCTGGGCGAGATGCACAGTCAGCACGCGCCGGGTGTGCACACTGGACGGTGAGGCAGGGCCGCCGGCAGACGTACGTTCGGTGAAATCCCAGAGCTGGAGGTTCCACCATGGCCGGTTCTTCTGTTGGTGCTGACGACTACGCGCTCGCCCGGGTCCCGGAGCACGCGCGCTACTCGTGGTGGTCCGTCGCGACCCAGCGGTTCGGGCAGATCTCCGCGCTCAGCCAGTTCCTGCTCGGCGCGACGCTCGGGTTCGGGATGAGCTTCTGGCACGCGTTCTGGGCGCTCACCCTCGGCGCGGTCATCCTCGAGCTGGTCGCGATCCTGATCGGCGTGATCGGTGCGCGTGAGGGACTGCAGACGTCGGTGATCGCGCGCTGGACCGGGTTCGGTCAGGCGGGGTCGTCGCTGATCGGGCTGGCGATCGGGATCAGCCTGATCGGGTGGTTCGGGATCCAGTCCGCGGTTTCCGCGGCCGGCCTCAGCCAGCTGATCGGCGTACTCCCGACCTGGGGCTGGTCGCTCGTCTTCGGTCTCGCGGTGACGCTCGTCGTGCTGCGCGGCTTCCACTCGATGGCATGGGTCGCCTACGTGACGGTGCCGGCGTTCCTGGTCCTGGTCGGATGGTCGATCATCAGTGAGCTGTCCGACCACAGCCTCGGTTCGCTGGTCGCGTCGGCGCCGCCGGGTCCGCACCTGAGCCTGCTGCAGGGTACGACGCTCGTCGCCGGCGGGTTCATCGTCGGTGCGGTGATTACCCCGGACATGACCCGCTACAACCGCAGCGTCGGCGACGTGGTCAAGCAGACCGTCCTCGGCATCACCCTCGGCGAGTACGTGATCGGCCTGGTCGGCGTACTGCTCGCGCATGCCGTTGGCTCGGCCAACGTGATCACGATCGTCACCTCGTCGGTCGGCTGGGTCGGCACGCTGGTGATCATCCTGGGCACGATCAAGATCAACGACTGGAACCTCTACAGCTCCGGTCTCGGCGTGGTGAACTTCATCGGCACGGTCTTCGGATGGCGGGTCAACCGGGCCGTCGTGACACTGGCGGTCGGTGTTCTCGGCAGCGTACTCGCGGCCGGCGGGATCCTGGACAAGTTCACCGAGTTCCTGATCGTGCTCGGGGTCGCGTTCCCGCCGATCGCCGGGATCATGGTCGCGGAGTACTTCGTGGTCAAGCGCTGGCGCCCCGACCTGGACGCGACCCGGACCGCGGGCACCCTGCCGGCGACCGCCCCGACGTGGGTGCCGGCCACGCTGGTGATCTGGATCGGCGCCGCCCTGATCGGCAAGTACGTCGCGTGGGGCCTGCCGAGCATCAACTCGCTCGTCGTCGGCTTCCTCGCGTACGTCGTCGCGGGCAAGCTCGGCCTGATCCGCGGCCTCGGTACCAGCCGCACCATGGAGAGTGCGCCGACCGGAATCACTACCGCCGTACAACCTGGGAGGATCTGAATGCGTATCGGCATCGATGTCGGTGGCACCAACACCGACGCCGTGCTGCTGGACGGCAGCACCGTGCTGGCGGCGAACAAGTCCGCGACCAGCGCCGACGTGACGGCCGGCATCATCGACACCCTGGACCGGCTGCAGGCGGAGCGATCCTTCGACCCGGCGCAGGTGCAGGCCGTGATGATCGGCACCACGCACTTCATCAACGCGCTGATCGAGGCCCGCCGCCTCGCGCCGACCGCGGCCCTGCGGCTCGGTCTGCCCGCGACCGCGTCCCTGCCGCCGCTGGTGGACTGGCCCGAGCGGCTGGTCGAAGCGATCAGCGGGCGCAGCTACCTGGCGCACGGCGGGCACGAGTTCGACGGCCGGCACATCGCGGAACTGGACGAGGACGAGCTGCGCCGGCACGCCGACGACATGCGCCGGCACGGCGTCCGGTCGGTGGCGATCTCGTCGGTGTTCTCGCCGGTGAGCAACGAGTTCGAGCTGCGTGCCGCCGAGATCCTGCGCGCCGAGCTCGGCGACGACGTGGCGATCTCGCTGTCCCACGAGATCGGCCGGATCGGCCTGCTGGAGCGGGAGAACGCGACGATCATCAACGCCGCGCTCCGCGAACTCGCCGCATCGATCGTCGACGGACTGGCCAGCGCCGTCGAGGGTCACGGCATCTCCGCGCCGCTGTACCTGAGCCAGAACGACGGCACGCTGATGGACGTCGACTTCGCCCGCCGGTACCCGGTCGCCACGTTCGCGTCCGGCCCGACGAACTCGATGCGCGGCGCGGCGCTGCTGTCCGGCCTGGACACGTGCGCGGTGGTGGACGTCGGCGGTACGACGAGCGACGTCGGCGTCCTCACCCACGGGTTCCCGCGCGAGGCGACCACCGAGGTGGACGTGGCCGGCGTACGCACGAACTTCCGGATGCCGGACGTGCTCAGTATCGGCATCGGCGGTGGCAGTTTGGTGGCCGAAGGCAACGGTCAGGTGACGGTCGGGCCGCGGTCGGTGGGCTACCGGCTGACCGAGGAGGCGCTGGTCTTCGGCGGCCGGACGGTGACGGCGACCGACATCGCGGTCGCGGCCGGGCGGGCCGAGGTGGGTGACGCGGACGCGGTGGCCGACCTGGATCCGACGCTGGTGAAGGCCGCGCTCGCCCGGGTGGCCGCGGACATCGCGGACGCGGTGGAGCGGATGCGTACGTCGCCGGACCCGCTGCCGGTGGTGGCGGTCGGCGGCGGGTCGATCCTGCTCCCGGACGACCTGCCCGGCAGCCTCGCGGTGCACCGGCCGGAGAACTTCGCGGTCGCGAACGCGATCGGTGCCGCGATCGCGCAGGTCGGCGGCGAGGTCGACCGGGTGTACGCGATCGACCCGGGTCGCCGCGACGCGGTCGTCGACGAGGCCCGCCAGGAGGCCGTCGACCGCGCGATCGCGGCCGGCGCCGACCCCGCGGCCGTCCGGATCGTCGACTTCGACGAGGTCCCGATCCCGTACCTGCCCGGCAACGCGACCCGGATCCGCTGCAAGGCGGTCGGCGACCTCCGCCTGGGGGTGGCGTGATGGCCTGGGCATCCGGAGTGGAGTGGTTGCGATGAAGTTGCGGGCTGAGGACCTGGGAGCGCTGGCCCGTGGGGCGGCTGTGCTGGGCACCGGCGGTGGCGGTGATCCGCATATCGGGCGGTTGCTGGCGCAGCAGGCGTTGAAGGAGCACGGGCCGGTGCAGGTCGTTGCCGTCGGCGACCTCCCGGACGACGCGTGCGTACTGCCGGTCGCGATGATGGGTGCGCCGACGGTGATGGTGGAGAAGCTGCCGTCGGCCGACCAGATCTCGGTCGCCGTCCAGACCCTCGCGAGGTACGTCGGCAAGACCCCGACGCACCTCGCCTGTATCGAGGCCGGCGGCGTGAACTCGACCGTACCGGTGATCGCCGCCGCACAGCTCGGCCTGCCCCTGGTGGACGGTGACGGGATGGGCCGGGCGTTCCCCGAGTTGCAGATGGTGCTGCCGACGCTCGCCGGGATCGAGGCGACGCCGATGGCGATCGTCGACGAGAAGGGCAACCGCGGCGTCTTCGACACGGTCACCAACGAATGGGCCGAACGCCTCGCCCGTTCCGCCACCGTCGACATGGGCTGCTCGACGATCGTCTCGCTGTACGCGATGACCGGCGCCGAGGTCCGCGGGGCGTTCGTCGCCGGCACGCTCAGCAAGTGCGTCACGATCGGCCAGGCGATCGAGCGGGCGCAACGCGCGCACACCGATCCGGTCGCCGCGGTCGTGGACGAACTCGGCGGCCGCCTCCTGCACGTCGGCAAGGTCGTCGACGTGCAACGCCGTACGACGACCGGTTTCGCCCGCGGTGACGCGGTCGTCGACGGGCTGGACGCGTCGCACGGGCGGATGCTGACGCTGCGCTTCCAGAACGAGCACCTGGTCGCGGAGCTCGACGGTACGGCGGTGGCGACGACGCCGGACCTGATCATCGTGCTCGACACCGAGTCCGGCGAACCGATCACCACCGAGGCGCTCCGCTACGGCCACCGGGTCAGCGTGCTCGCCGCCCCCGCCGACGAACGCTGGCACTCGCCGGAAGGCATCGAGCTGGTCGGCCCGCGGTACTTCGGCTACGACCTCGACCCGATCCGCGCCCTGGAGACGGTATGAGCCGGCAACTCGGAATCGAGCACCTGAGGGATCTCGCCCGCGGTGCGGCGATCCTCGGCACCGGCGGTGGCGGCGACCCGCTGATCGGGCGGCTGCTGGTCGAGCAGGCGATCCGCGAACACGGGCCGGTGACCGTTCTCGACCCGGACGAGCTCGACGACGACGCGTTCGTGATCCCGACCGCGCAGATGGGCGCGCCGACGGTGATCGTGGAGAAGATCCCGCGCGGCAGTGAACCGGTCGGCGCACTGCGGGCGCTGGAGAAGCACCTCGGCCGCCGCGCCGACGCCACGATGCCGATCGAGTGCGGCGGCATCAACTCGATGATCCCGCTGCTGGTCGCGGCCCGGACCGGGCTGCCCGTCGTCGACGCGGACGGGATGGGCCGGGCGTTCCCGGAGCTGCAGATGGAGACGTTCTCGGTGTACGGCGTACCGGGGTCGCCGATGGCGATCGCGGGGGAGCACGACGAGACCGTGGTGATCGACACCGGTACGGACAACCGGCAGATGGAGTGGCTGGCGCGGGGGATCACGATCCGGCTGGGCGGGGTCGCGCACATCGCGGAGTACTCGATGACGGGTGCCGAGGTGAAGCGGACCGCCGTACCGCGGACCCTGTCGCTCGGGCTGTCGATCGGCCGCGCGGTGCGGGAGGCGCGGGCGGCGCACGAGGACCCGGTCGAGGCGGTCCGGGAGGCCCTGGCGCCGACGCTGTACAGGCATCTGCGGGTGCTGTTCCGCGGGAAGGTCGTCGACGTGGAACGGCGTACGGTCGAGGGCTTCGCGCGTGGTCGGGCGAGGTTCACCTCGTACGACGGGACCTCGCAGCTGGAGTTGCGGTTCCAGAACGAGAACCTGGTCGCGGAGGTGGACGGCGAGGTGGTGTGCACGGTGCCGGACCTGATCTGCGTCCTCGAAGGGGACACCGCGGAGCCGATCACCACCGAGGGTCTGCGCTACGGGCAGCGCGTGACGGTCGTGGGCATCTCGACGCCGGACCTGATGCGGACGCCGGAGGCGCTGGCGGTCTTCGGCCCGTCGTGCTTCGGTCTCGACGTCGAGTTCAACCCCGTCGAGCGGCACGCCCTCGTTCTCTAGCCCCCTGGCCCGCCGTGCTGACCCCTCCGCGGCGGGCCGGGGTTCCACCCGGACTTCCAGCACTCAGCAACCTCGGGGCGCGGGCCCGTGCCACGCTCAGGGGTAGCGTGGCGTGGCCGGTTCGGCGCAGTTGATGAGTGGTGGAGGTCCGCGGTGGGAGGATCGGGCCATGAGCACGGTCGTCCGGGAGCGGGATCTGGGGGCGTTGGTTGTCGGGGTCACGCTGCTCGGCTCCGGCGGTGGTGGTGACACGGGGGCGTTCGGGCGGATGTTGCGGCGGCGGCTCGGGACGGGGGAGCTGGTGCTGCGGGACGCGGTGGACCTGCCCGGCGTCTCGGTGAGTCCGATCGGTGTCGTCGGGGCGACGAGTGTGTTGATGGAGAAGCTGCCCAGCGGTGGGGAGTTCGAGACTGCAGTACGGGCGGTCGGCCGGTGGACCGGGGCGGACGTGACCGGGTTGATGTCGCTGGAGGCCGGCGGACTGAACGGGTTGACGCCGTTGATCGCCGCGCTGGACCTGGGTCTGCCGGTGGTCGACGCGGACCTGATGGGGCGGGCGTTGCCGCGGCTGGACCAGTTCTCGTGGGCGGTGGCGGGCCGGTCGCTGACGCCGTGTGCGCTGAGTGAGCCGAGCGGGCAGGTGATCGTGGTCGACAACGTCGACGCTGCCGGGCTGGAGCGGGCTGTGCGGAGCTTTGTTGCGCAGACCGGTGGATGGGCCGTGCTGGCCCTGGCGCCGACGCCGATCGAGGCTGCGGCGGTGGACGCGGTCGAGGGGAGTCTCACGCGGGCGTTGGCGCTTGGGCGGGCACATGCCGCGCTCGAGCCGGGTGCGTCGCCTGCTGCTGTGGCCGGCGGTCTGGGTGGGCGGTTGCTGGGGAGCGGGCGGGTGGAGGAGGTCGCTCGGCATGTCATCGCTGACGGGGGTGCGGCGTTCGGCCGGGGGAGCTTGTGCGTGGTGGACACCGCCAGCCGAGCAGTCATCCGCATCGAGACCGAGAACGAGTATCTGCTCGCGTTGGTCGACGGTACGCCGGTTGTCACCACGCCAGACCTCCTGTGCGTCCTGGACCACCGCACGCTCCAGCCGATCGCCGTGGACGCCGTACGCACCGGCGACGAGGTCGTTGTACTGGCCCTTCCCGGTCCCACCTGGTGGCGTCGCCCTGACCGTCTCCGGCACGTAGCGCCAGAAGCCTTCGGTCTGGCCTGCGATCCCCAACTCCTGGAAGCCTCGTGACAACCCCGCTGACCGCCATGCTCACCTCCCCGGGCTGGCGAGACGTAGTCGTCCTGGCCGGCCCTCCGCTCGAGCAGGGTGTGCGGCTTACCGGGTCTTCTGTGGTGTTGGGCCTCGGAGCCCGGCCGGAGAGACTCGAGGGGCGAGTGCTGGTGGTGTTGGTGGTTGAGGACCACCGGGACTGGCGAGTGGATGCTCTGATCAGCCGGGCCTCGGCTGCCGGTGCTGCAGCCTTGTTGCTGGCGGGAACCGAGCCGCTGGGACGTGGGGCTCAACTGCTGGCGGAGCGGTTGCAGCTGCCTGTGTTGGGCTGTCCCGATCCGCTGGCGGCCCACGAGTACCTGCGACGGGTGACGGCCGAGCCCGACGTGGTGCGTTCGGACCTCGTACTGCGGGCCGTGTCCGAGCTCAGGCGGGCCGACCGCGACCTCACCTCGGTACTGCGGACGACGTCCACCGTGCTGGACCGTCCCGTGACGCTGGCCGGTGCGGACGGCGGCACGCTCGCCGGAGACCCGCTGGACCCGGCGGACCGCGCAGCACTCATCGACGTGCTGCCGCGAGTACCGGTCGCCTGGGCTGCGCCGTACCGGGTCGATCTGCAGGGCGGTGCGGTCCTGGTCGCTGTTGCAGTCCTCAGCGCGGGTCCTGTGTGCTGGCTGGTCGCACGGCTGCCCGGTGTGGTCCCGGCTGAGGTTGCCGCCGTACCTGAGGTGCTGTCGGTGGTCGCGCCCGCGGTGGGGGAGCGGCTGGCGCTCAGACGGCTGGAGCTGGAGCGGGACGCGCGTCAACGTACGTCGTTGCTCGGCGAACTGCTGCACGGTGAGCCGTCGGAGGCGACACGACGGCGGGCGGTCGACCTGGGCTGGCAGCTCGACGGCTGGCACACCGGGATCCGGATCGGCGCCGACGGGCAGGTGGACGTGGCCGGTCGGCGTACGGACGTGGTGGAGGCCTTCGACGCCGAGGGGCTGCGGGCGGTGGTGGTCGAGCAGGGTGACGGCTGGTCCGCGTGGATCACCGCCGTACGCGAGCCGACCGCCACCGAGGTGCAGCAGCAGGCCGCCGCGATCCGCCGCGTCCAGCGCAGGCTGGCGCAGACTGTCGACACGTACGTCGGGGTCGGCCGGGTCCAGCCCGGTCCGAGTGGTATCGCCACCACGTTGGCGGAGGCAGGCGACGCGGCCGGGCTGGCCCGGGGACGGGCCGAGACCGGGCGGTTCCTGCATGTCGACCGGCTCGGACTGGCGCAGTTGTTGCTCGCGTGGACCCGCACCGACACGTTCCAGCCGGCGGCGCAGGCGCTCCTCGCCCCGATCAAGGACCAGCCTGGCGATCTGGTCACCACGCTGGCCGTTTACCTGGACACAGAGTCGTCACTTGCGGAGACAGCAGCAGTGCTAGGCATCCACCGCAACACGGCGTCGGCCCGCATAGCCAAGATTCAGCACCTGCTCGGCGTAGACCTCACCAACCCGGACGAGCGCCTGGCACTCCACCTCGCCTCCCGCACAACGCCTACGGAGTAGGAAGCTACCTACGGGGTGGGTGCGTCTGCTCGCAGCAAGCCCGCTGACTTCAGGTCTGACCAGAGAGCTGACGGGACCTCTGCTCGCGCCAGCGTTGCGTTCGTGTGGACCTCGTCTGCGTTGCGGCAACCTACTGCGATGCCTGCGACGGCCGGGTGCGCCAACGGGAACGCCAGCGCCGCCGCCGGAAGCGTGGTGCCGTGGGACTCGCAGACGTCCGCCAGCTTGTTGGCCTTGTCGACCAGTGACTGTGCGGCCGGCTCGTAGTTGAACGTCGCCCCGGCAGCCGGCCGGGGCTGGGACAGCAGACCGGAGTTGAAGATGCCGACGGCAACCACCTGGACGTCGTTCTCGACACACGCCGGCAGTACGTCGTCCAGCCCGTCCGGGTCGATCAGTGAGTACCGCCCGGCCAGCATGATCACGTCGATGTCGATCTCCCGGACGAACCGGGTCAGCATCGCGGACTGGTTCATCCCGGAGCCGATCGCCCCGATCACGCCCTGCTCGCGGAGCTCGATCAACGTCGGGAACGCGGTCGCGACCGCCTCCTCGTAGTGGTCGTCCGGGTCGTGCACGAACACCACGTCCAGCCGGTCGGTCCCGATCCGCCGCAGCGAGTCCTCGATGCTCTGCAGGACGCCGTCCCGGGAGAAGTCCCACCGCCGGCGTCGCGTCGTACTGACGTCGAACCCCTCGTCGTCCGGCGCCGCGCTGTCCGACGAGTAGATGATCCGCCCGACCTTGCTCGACAGCACGTACTCGTCCCGCGGCTTGCCGTGCAGGGCGCGACCGAGCCGTTCCTCGGCGAGCCCGAGCCCGTAGTGCGGGGCGGTGTCGAAATACCGCCAGCCTTCGTCCCAGGCGGCGTTCACCGCGGCGACGGCGTCGGCCTCGTGGACCTCACCGAGCAGATTGCCCAGCGGGGCGCTGCCCAGCCCGACGCGCTGACCTTCCGGAAAGAGCCTCATGACTTCACCGCCGGGAGCCGCAGGTTCTGCATGCCGCCGTCGACGGCGAGCGCCGTACCGGTTGTCGACCCCGACAGCGGACTGGCGAGGTACGCGATCGCGGTCGCCACCTCGTCCGCCGACACCAGCCGGCCCATCGGCTGCCGCGCCTCGAGCGCCGCGCGCTCCGCGGCCGGGTCCGCCGCGACGTCGAGCAACCGCCCGACCCACGGCGTGTCCGCCGTACCGGGGTTCACGCAGTTCACCCGGATGCCCTCGCGGACGTGGTCCGCGGCCATCGCCATCGTCAGTGCCAGTACGGCGCCCTTGCTGGCCGAGTACAGCGCCCGGTTCGGCAGGCCGGCGGTCGCGGCGATCGAGCAGGTGTTGACGATCGCGGCCGCGGACGACTTCCGCAGGTGCGGCAGCGCGGCCCGGGAGACGCGGGCGATGCCGACCACGTTCACGTCCAGGACGCGGTGCCATTCGGCGTCGTCGTTCGCGCTCACGTCGCCCTGGGCACCGATGCCGGCGTTGTTCACGAGTACGTCGATGCCGCCCAGTTGCAGCGCCGCCGCGGCGACCGCGTCCCGGATCGAGCCGTCGTCGGTGACGTCGGCCGCGATGCCGGTCAGCGGCGCGTCCACGTCCGGCTTCAGGTCGAACACGACCACCTGGGCACCCCGGGATGCCAGCAGTTGAGCCGCCGCGAGCCCGATCCCGGATGCGCCTCCGGTGACAACAGCCCGCAGACCGTCGAAGTCGCTCACTTGTTCTCCTTCGTCAGATCGGTCCAGATCTTGCCACCCGGGTACCGGAAGTCGGTCAGCGTCTCGGCATCCATCTCCGCGCCGAACCCGGGCCGTACCGGTGCCACGTAGTGCCCGTCCCGGATCACCACCGGGTCCAGGAAGTGCTCGTGCAGGTGGTCGACGTACTCGATCACCCGGTCGTCCACCGATCCGCTCACCGCGACGTAGTCGAACATCGACAGGTGCTGGACCAGCTCACACAGTCCTACCCCACCCGCGTGCGGACACACCGGTACGCCGAACTTGGCCGCCAGCAGCAGGTTCGCGATGTTCTCGTTGACGCCCGCGACCCGGGCCGAGTCGATCTGCAGGAAGGACAGCGCCTCCGCCTGGAGGAGCTGCTTGAACACCACCCGGTTCTGCACGTGCTCGCCGGTGGCGACCCGGATCGGCGCGATCGCGCGGGCGATCGCGGCGTGCCCGAGGATGTCGTCCGGGCTGGTCGGTTCCTCCACCCACCAGACGTCGTACGGCGCCAGCGCCTCGATCCAGCGGATCGCCTCCGGGACGTCCCAGCGCTGGTTGGCGTCGATCGCGATCCGGATGTCCGGGCCGACCGCCTCGCGGGCCAGTCGCATCCGGCGGACGTCGTCGTCCAGGTTCGCGCCGACCTTGAGCTTGATCTGCGTGAACCCCGCGGCGACCGCCTCGTGGCACAGCCGGACCAGCTTCGCGTCGTCGTACCCGAGCCAGCCAGGGGTCGTTGTGTACGCCGGGTAACCGCGGTCGCGCAGTACCGCCTCGCGCTCGGCCCGTCCCGGCTCGGCCGCGCGCAGGATCCGCAGCGCCTCCTCCGGGGTCAGCGCGTCGGTCAGGTACCGGAAGTCGACCAGGTCGACGATCTGCTCCGGCGTGAGATCCGCGAGCAGCTTCCAGAGCGGTACGCCGGCGCGCTTGGCGGCCAGGTCCCACACCGCGTTCACGACCGCGCCGATCGCCATGTGCATGACGCCCTTCTCCGGGCCCAGCCAGCGCAGCTGCGAGTCGTGCACAAGCGACTTCCAGAACCCGCCGAGGTCACTCAGCGTGGCCTCCAGGTCGAGCCCGACGACGTGCTCGCGGAGCGCCTCGATGGCCGTGGTCTGGATGTCGTTGCCGCGGCCGATCGTGAACGCGAACCCGTGCCCCTCCAGCCCGTCCCCGGCGTCGGTCCGGAGGATGACGTACGCCGCGGAGTAGTCCGGGTCGGTGTTCATCGCGTCGGACCCGTCCAGGTCCAGGGACGTGGGGAAGCGGACGTCGTACGTCTCGAACTCGGTGAATCGTGCCATGCGGGAGCCGTTCTACGCGGGCGGGTGTCGACCAGATCCTATAGGATATGTGGCAGGTTTGGGCAGTCAGGCGCCTGTCGTCGCTCCGGCGGACGCCCGCGGGCGCCCGGGCGTACCCTGAAATTGCCGGACGTCGCGACTCGGTCGCCGTCGACCTGGGGCGGTACTGGATTCCATCGGTCTGCGGGATCGAGGTGGGGGAGTGTCCGGCGACGAACAGGTGCCGTTCGCCGACGCGTTGCGCTCGGTGCAGTCGCTGCTGCTGTCCGGTCCCGATCTGGAGGACCTGCTCGCGAAGGTCGCCGACGTCGCGGCGAAGATCGTCGAGCCGCCGGCGTCGTGCGGGATCACCACACGGTACGACGGCGAGCCGGTGACCCTGGTGGCCAGCGATCCGCGGGCGGCCCTGATCGACGAGCGGCAGTACAGCCTCCGTGAGGGGCCGTGCCTGGACGCGCTGGACAGTGGTGCCGCGGTCGAGGTCCCGGACCAGGAGCGCGACCGGCGATGGAGCCGGTACGGCGTCGCGGCGCAGGAACTGGGAGTGAAGGCGTCGCTGGCGCTCCCGTTGGTGGTCGACGGGAGCACGATCGGCGTGCTGAACCTCTACGGCTACGACCGTCCGGACACCTTCAGCGAGGCCGATCGGGAGCGCGCGGTGGCCTATGCCGACCAGGCGGCGCGAACGCTCGCGCTGGCCGCGCGGTCGGTGCGGCAGTCCCAGCTCGGCGCGGAGCTCGAGCAGGCGCTGGCGTCGCGGTCGGTGATCGACCAGGCGCTGGGCGTGCTGATGGGGCAGCAGCGGTGCGACGCCCGGACCGCGTTCGAACTGTTGCGCCGGCACTCGCAGAACAACAATCGCAAGTTGCGCGACGTCGCCGCGGACCTGGTCGCGAAACTGACCGGACAGCCGGCGGTCGACAGCCGGGCCTTCGAGTCCGGACTCGAGCGCCCGCCGGGGAGTGGTGACGCCGGCGCATGACCCTCCACACGCCTGCCCTGGCGTCCGACGGTGCACCATCGGACGCCAGGGCCGGCGACACCCGTTCGCGGGGAGGCGACCCGGCCCGCCGTTCTGGCCGCACACCTCCGGGCGACGATGTCGCCGGATCCTCGTCAGCGGTCTTGGCCGGCACCTCCTGTCCGGTCGTGCGACAGCCGGCTGCTCGCCAGCTCACACACCACGTCTTGATGACCCGTTCTGGCGTCCGCGAGGCAGGACCACCTCCACGTCCGGGCCCGTGCACCGCCGATCGGATGCAGGACGGTCTCGAAGACCGGCGCTTCGCGGGCAGGCAGGTACAGCCCCAGCCAGATGGTGATGACCGGCGCGCGACCTCCGGCGAGGTCGACGAGGTCGCTCGCGATCACGACGTACTCGGGCCGCGCCGACAGGGCGCGCCACGTCGTGCGATTGATCCGGTGCCCGTGCCGATCGACGTAACCGATCCTGGCCGGCGAGGTCATCGCCGTTCCTACCGGGCCTCAGCTCCCGAATCTCGTTGCTCGGCGCAACCATTCGACGCCGGTCGCGGACTGCTGAGACGGGTTGTGTACCGGGAGTTTCATCAGCTTCCCCTGTGTTCGCTACACAGTTGGCCCCTGGACACGGGCCGCAGGCTGTTCTCCCAACCCGCAGCCACCATAGACAGCAATCACCTTCCTGACAAGGTTTGTCCGGTCTACGGAGTCTGGCGCGGCGCCCGCGCCGCCCGCCCCGTACAGTCTGTTGGGTGGCAGACGACGGCACCCTGCGGCTGGGCAAGCGGGCGTTCGGGCCGGGGGAGTTCGCGGTGATGGCGATCGTGAACCGGACCCCGGACTCGTTCTTCGACGGCGGCGCGACGTTCGCCACCCAGGCGGCGCTGACCGCCATCGACCAGGCGGTCGCCGACGGCGCGGACCTGGTCGACATCGGCGGTGTCAAGGCCGGGTACGGCGAACCCGTCGACGAGGCCGAGGAACTGCGCCGGACCGTCGACTTCGTGGCCACGGTCCGCGACCGGCACCCGGAGCTGCTGATCAGCGTCGACACCTACCGCAGCGGCGTCGCCCGCCGGGTCGGCGCCGCCGGGGCGAACCTGATCAACGACACCTGGTCCGGTCACGACCCCGAGCTCGCCGGCGCCGCCGCCGAGGTCGGCGCGGGCCTGGTCTGCAGCCACGTCGGCGGCCTGAAGCCGCGCACCGACCCGCACCGGATGGCGTACGACGACGTGGTCGCGGACGTGATCCGGACGACCACCGCGCTGGCCCGGAAGGCGATCGCGGCCGGTGTGCGCCCGGACGGGATCGTCATCGACCCGACCCACGACTTCGGCAAGAACACCCTGCACTCGCTCGAGGTGACGCGCCGGGTCGACGAGCTGGCGGCGACCGGCTGGCCGGTGCTGGTGGCGATGTCGAACAAGGACTTCCTCGGCGAGACTCTCGACCTGCCGTCCGGCCGGCGCGGCCCGGCGACCCTCGCCGCGGTCAGTGTCGCGGCCTGGCTCGGCGCGCGGGTGTTCCGGGTCCACGACGTCGCCGGCGTCCGGCAGGCGCTCGACCTGATCGCCGTACTGCGGCAGACCGCGACCCCGGCGTACACCCGAAGGAGCCTGGTGTGATTCGAGATCGTGCGGCCGGCCCGGAGCTGACCGAGGACGAGCTGATCGCCGCGTACGCGGTGGCCGATCGGTCGGTGCCGCGGCTCCGGGCGAACTTCGTCACCAGCCTGGACGGCGCGGTGACGGTGAACGGCCTGTCCGGAGGCCTGTCCAGCAAGGACGACCAGAACATGCTCGGCCGGCTCCGGATGCTCGCGGACGCCGTCCTGGTCGGCGCCGGCACGCTGCGCGCCGAGGGGTACGGCGGTCTGCGGCTCGGGGCGAAACGCCGCGCCTGGCGGGTCGAACACGGCTTGCCGGAGAACCCGACGCTCACCGCGGTCTCGGCCCGGCTCGACCTGCCCGCGGACAGCCCGATGTTCACGGACGCGCCGACGCGGGCCATCGTGATCACCTGTGCGGCGTCGCCGGCCGGACAGCGGGAGGCCCTCGCCGAGGTCGCCGACGTACTGGTCTGCGGCGAGGAGGCTGTTGATCTGAGGGCGGCCGTGGAGGCGCTGGGGGAGCGGGGGCTGAAACAGATCCTGTGTGAGGGCGGCCCGCACCTGCTGGGTTCGCTCACCGACGCCGACCTGGTCGACGAGCTGTGCCTGACGGTCTCACCCCTCCTCGCCGGTCCCGGCGCGCGCCGGATCACCGACGGCCTCGGCTCCACCGACGCCCGCCAGCTCCCGCTCCTCCACATCCTCTCCACCGACGACAACTTCCTCTTCCTCCGCCACGGCCGGGACACGCACCCAGACGCACCGCCCGCTGCCGCGGCGGAGGCGGGCCAGGCTTCGTCCGCGGGAGGGGCGGACTGATGGCAGTCGTTGCGGCGGCGGTTTGTCCGCATCCGCCGATCATCGTGCCGGAGCTTGCCTCGGGGGCCGCGCCGGAGCTCGAGCCGTTACGCGCCGCCTGCCGGACCGCGCTCGACGCGTTGTCGTCGGCGACCAGCATCGTCGTCGTCGGCTCCGGCCCTGCGTCAGCGACGTACGCCGCGGACGCGGGCGGTTCGTTCGGCCCGTACGGCGCGCCCGACGTACGCATCGGCTCCGGCCCGCGCGTCCTGCCGCTGTCGCTGACCGTCGGCGGCTGGCTGCTCGAGCAGTCCAAGTCCGCCGAGCTGCCCCGCAGCTACCTCGCGGTCCCGACCGGCGAAACCCCCGGGCGCTGCCTGGAAATCGGCCACGAGCTTGCTGCAGGCAACGAACGGATCGGCCTGCTGGTGATGGGCGACGGCTCCGCCCGACGCAGCGATCACGCCCCTGTCCACCTGCATCCCCGCGCCGAGATCTTCGACACCACGGTCGCGAAGGCCTTCCAGGACGTGGATCTCGACGTACTCGCCGCCCTCGACCCAGACCTGGCGGCGGTCCTCCAGGCGGCCGGCCGCGCCCCCTGGCAGGTCCTCGCCGGTGCACTCGCCGGTACGACGCTCGACGCCGACCTGCTGTACGACGCAGCGCCGTACGGCGTCGGCTACTTCGTCGCGTCCTTCACTTAGAATTCCAGTTGCTCCAGACCCCATTTCGCCCCGGCGGCGACCTGCGACGTCGCCGAGGTGACGGCGTACCTGCGGCGGTGGACGGAGTCGCTGATACTGGCGGGGTGACTGAGGAACGGACGGGGTATCGGCGGTCGGCGAAGTCGCCGCGGGGTGAGGCGCGGCGGCGGGAACTGCTCGACAAGGTCGCGGACGACCTCGGGACGAACGGGCTGGTCGACTTCTCGCTGCGGCGCGCGGCGCGGGCGGCCGGTACGACGCACAAGGTGCTGCTGTACCACTTCGACGGCGCGGAAGACCTGCTGACGCAGGCGGTCCTGCAGTTGCGCGAACGCCGGATCACGCGCGCGGTGTCGGCGGCGGCCGAGCGGGGCGGGTCGCTGGCCGAGCGGGTGCGGTCGATGTGGCCGACGCTGATCGGTGAGGAGTCGTGGGTGTTGGACCAGGCGATCGGGCTGGCGATGTACGACGCCGCGCGGTACGCCGACCTGGCTCGGTCGGCGTCGCGGCAGTACCTGCCGACGTTGCTGGCGTTGTGCCCGGACGACTGGGCGGAGGAGCGGCGTACGGAGGTGGCCGAGCTGATTCTCGGGACGTTGCGGGGGTTCTTGATCGAGTGGCGGACGAGTGGGGACGCCGCCGGTATCGAGGCCGGGTTCGCGGCGCTGACCCGGGCGTTGGAGCGCGAGGAGCAGGCTCCGGGTCTGCCCTAGACAACTTTGCGAACCACGTGGTTCACTTCCGCTATGCGCGAGAAGGTGAGCTTCACGAGTGCCGGCGTTGCGTGTGCGGCCTGGCACTACCCGGGGACCAACGGCGGATGCGTGGTGATGACCGGCGGCTTCGCAGTGACGAAGGAGCCGGGGACGGATCGGTTCGCGGAGCAGTTCGCCGCCGCCGGATTCAGCGTGCTGGCGTTCGACCACCGCAACTTCGGCGAGAGCGCGGGAGCGCCGCGGCAGGTGGCGCAGGTGCGGGACCAGTTGGAGGACTGGCGGGCGGCGATCGCGTACGCGAAGACGCTGCCCGGGGTGGAACGGGTGGCGATCTGGGCGTTCTCGCTGCCCGGCGGATACATCGTGCAGCTGGCCTCGGAGGACCTCGGCCTGTCGGCGGCGATCGCCCAGTCCGCCAACGTCGACGGCCCGACTGTCACCCGCCATGCGTCCCGCTACCAGTCTCCCGGCAG
Organism: Kribbella sp. NPDC051137; assembly: GCF_040682535.1. Taxonomy (NCBI): domain Bacteria; kingdom Bacillati; phylum Actinomycetota; class Actinomycetes; order Propionibacteriales; family Kribbellaceae; genus Kribbella; species Kribbella sp. NPDC051137. Next base: position 108,379 of record NZ_JBFBBI010000009.1, on the reverse strand, counting down.
CGCGCTACGGCTGATCGGACGAGCGTTGCTGGACGTGGCAGGCGGGTGGCTGGGTCGCCCGCCCCGCCTGGTCGATCTCGCCGGTCCAACCGGGACGGTCGCGCTCCTCAACACACCCGATGCGCAGCTCGGCAGCGAGATCCTCAGCCCCGGCAACCGCTACCCCGACTGGCAACAGTCCGTCGCCGCCCGCTCGGTCCTCCCCGCGGTGTTCTACCGGCCCGCGAAGTACGCTCCGCACGCCCGCTGCCCGATCCTGTACGTCGTCTGCCAGGACGACAAGTCAGCCCTGGCAGCTCCGACACTCAAAGCAGCCGCCACCACCTCGAAGGCCCAGGTCCTCCAGGTCCCCGGCAACCACTACGCCCCCTTCACCACCGCCCACGAACAGGTGGTGGAGACGGAGTTGTCCTTCCTGAGCAGGCATTTGGTGGTTAGTCGGACTCCACAGGCACGGTAGGCCAGCGGTCGGCTGTGCTGGCCAGGTCTTGGCGGTCGGCAGCCGTGAGCTGGTGGATCAGTTCGGTGCGGGCCGCTTGTACTGCGGCTACTGCTTCAGCCGAGCTGGGGTGAGGGCCGGACCAGTTGCAGGCGGCGTCCCCGGCGTACCACTGGCCGGTGGCGGAGCGGCGTACGTGGGAGGTGGCCAGGCGGGCCGCGGGGAGGGGGACGCCGGCGAGTTGTACGACGGCGTCGACGGCGACGACGTCCGCGGACAGGTCCAGTAGCGGCTGGAGTTCGACAGCGTCCGTGTGGACGAACTCGTAGCCGGCCGGTGCTCGTTCGGTCAGCCAGGTGAAGGCGTCCGTGGCTACGGCTGCCAGCTCGGCGGACAGCTCCGGGTCCAGCGTTTGGACGCCGCACACCCGCGGATCGGTCGGACGGAGCGCCGCCTGGCAGCGGCGGACCAGCATCTCCTCGGGGAGCGTCTGGCGGCGTCCGACGATCCGCGACAGGCCGACGATGTCGAAGTTCAGCTCGTCGGGGGTCCGCTTCCGGCCGGGCTCGAACGCGGCGCCGGGCGCCGTACCGCGGGTCGTCCACGGGCCGACATGCCACCGGGTGAGAGCCGTCATACGGCCGACCCTACAAGCGCGATCACGCCGGCCGGACAGGCGCCGGTACGCCGAACGTCTTCGCGAGGTCGTCCAGGATCGACCACGCCCCCTGCAGGCCGACCGCGGTCATCCAGGTGAGGTCCGGTACGTCGTGCACCTTCGGAGCCAGCGGCTTCCAGAGCGGGTTCGCCTCGAACTGGGCGGCCGTCTTCGCGCTCAGCCCCTTCTCGTCGGCGTACGTCGTGACGAAGATCGCGTCCGCGTCGGCGTCCTTGATCCGCTCCGGGCTGATCTCCAGCGCGAAGCCGGCGACGTCCTGCGACTTCGGGCGCTTCAGGCCGGCGTCCTTCAGCACGATCCCGGAGTAGCTCGCGTTCTGGTACAGCCGGGTCGGCCCGTCGACGAACCGGACCACCGAGATCGTCGGGTTGTGCGCCTTCGCGTTGATCGCGTCCCCGGTCGTCTTCGCGGCCTTCTCGTACGCCGAGATCTCCCGCTCCGCGAGGTCCTCCTTGCCGAGCGCCTTGGCCTCCAGCCGGATGTTGTCCTTCCAGGTCGCGCCGGTGGTCTCGGACATGATCGTCGGCGCGATCGCGGACAGCTGGTCGTAGAGCTTCTCGTGCCGGACCTTCGCGGTGATGACCAGGTCCGGGTCGAGCGCGGCGATCTTCTCCAGGTTCGGCTCGGCGAGCGTGCCGACCGACTCGGCCTCGGAGCCGTACGTCTTCCGGTCGTCGCCGAGGTAGTCCGGGAGTTGCCCGTTGATGGTGCGGTAGTCGGTGTACCCGACGACCGGGGTGTCGAGGATCAGCGTCGCGTCCACGTAGCTGGTGTCGAGCGCGACGACCCGCTGCGGCCGGCTCTTGATCTCGGTCTTGCCCATCGCGTGCTCGACGGTCCGCGGGAAACCCTCGCCGGCCGCACCGGCGGCGGCCGGGTCGTCGCCGGATCCGGACGAGCCGCAGGCGGTCAGCGTGAGGGCGGCAGCGCTGACCGAGACGGCGAGCAGGGCGGTGATGCGGGGCAGGCGCACGGGTGTCTCCAGATCGGCACGAGCGGCGGGTTAAGGTGGCTCTCCACCTCACAAGTAAGGCAACCCTAACCATATGCCCCCGCCCTCCGCACCCCTACCCGTGTCTGCCGTCCCACCGCCGCGTCCAGTCGTCCGGCGGGGTGCTGCTTTGGGTGTCCTCGTGGTGTTGTTGTTGCTCGCGTTCACCGCGAGCCTCGCGTTCGGATCGCGCTGGTTGGGGCCGGGTGCCTTGTGGCACGCGCTGACCGCGAACAACGGGTCCGACCCGGACGTCATCGTCCGCAGTCTGCGCTTTCCCCGCACGGTCGTCGCCGTACTGATCGGCCTGTGCCTGGGGATCGCCGGCACGCTGATGCAGGGCCACACCCGGAACGCCCTGGCCGAGCCCGGCATCTTCGGCGTGAGCTCGGGCGCCGCGTTCGCGGTCGTACTCGGACTGCAACTCGGCCTGGTCGACTCGGTCGGCGCCACCGTCTGGGTCGCGCTCATCGGCTCGCTGATCGCCACCTTCGCCGTACAGCAGCTGGCCTCGAGAGGTAGCGGCGCATCACCGATCGGCCTGGCGCTGACGGGCGCGGCCGTGGCGGCGATGCTCGGTGCGCTGACGTCCGCGATCGTCCTGCTCGACGCGAACACGCTGGACAGCTACCGCTTCTGGGCCGTCGGCTCGGTCGCCGGACGCGGCCTGGACGTCGCAGGGCAGGTCCTGCCGTTCGCGGTGATCGGGTCGTTCCTGGCCGCGGTCAACGCCCGCGATCTCGATCTGCTCGCCCTGGGCGACGACGTCGCGGCCGGACTCGGACTGTCGGTACGCCGAGCACGCCTGGTCGGACTCGCCGCGATCGGCCTGTTGACCGCGGCCGGCGTCGCGGCGTGCGGGCCGATCGGGTTCCTCGGATTGCTGGCCGGCCACGTCGCGCGGCGGATCTTCGGCGCTCGCAACACCTGGCTGATCCCCGCCGCGGGCGTGATCGGCGCGACCACGCTGGTACTGGCGGATCTCGTCGGCCGGCTCGTCGGCGGTGCCGGTGAGGTCCAGGCAGGCGTGGTCCTCGGCATCGTCGGCGCTCCCGTGTTCGTCCTCGTCGTACGCCGCCGGGCGGTGGCGTTGTGAGGTCGCGGACCGTGATGTTGAGTGTGTTGTTCGCGGCCCTGGCGGTGGTGGTCGCGGTGGTGTCGTTGAGTGTCGGTACGACGAAGATCCCGGTCGCGGACGTGGTCGACGTACTGCTCGGCGGCGGCCGGCGCGGGACCCGGCTCGTCGTGCTGGAGCTGCGGTTGCCGCGGGTCGCGACCGGCCTCCTGGTGGGGATCGCGTTCGCCGTGTCGGGTGCGTTGCTCCAGACGTTGTCGCGCAACGCGCTGGCCAGTCCGGACATCGTCGGCGTGAACTCGGGCGCGTCCGCCGGTGCGGTCGCGGTGATCGTGCTCGCGGGGACGGGCGGCGGCAACATCTCGGGGGTCGCCGCCAAGGTCGGGATCCCGCTGGCGGCCGTGCTCGGCGGGCTGGTCGCGACGTTGGTCGTGGGCGCGTTGTCGATCCAGCGCGGTGTGGTCGACGCGGGCAAGGTGGTGCTGATCGGCGTCGGCATCGCCGCCGCGGCGAACTCGCTGGTGGCCTGGCTGCTGGTGATCGGCGACGTCAACGACGCGGGCCGGGCGGCCGCCTGGCTGGCAGGCTCGCTCAACTCGAGGGCGTGGAGCGACGCGATCCCGGTGCTGCTCGCGGTGGTCCTGTTGTTGCCGGTGGCAATGCTATTCAACCGGGACCTGTCCGCGTTGGTCCTCGGCGACGACGTCGCCTCCTCGCTCGGCGTCCGGGTGGCGCGCGTCCGGCTGGCTCTGTTGGTGATCGCGACCGTGCTGGCCGCGATGGCGACCGCGGGCGCCGGTCCGATCGCCTTCGTCGCGCTGGTGGCGCCGCAGGTCGCGCAGCGGCTTACCCGGATGGAGCGGCCGCCCTTGCTGACCACTGCGACACTCGGAGCGCTGTTCGTCGTCCTGGCGGACCTGCTGGCGCGGAACGGGTTGCAATGGGCGCAGGTCGGCCCGTACGAGTTACCTGTTGGTGTGGTCACGGCCGCGTGTGGAGCGCCGTACCTGCTTCATCTCATCGGCCGTCAGCAGAAGGGGCGCTAATGCACGTCGAGAACCTGACCCTGGCGTACGACGCTGCGCCGGTGGTGGACGGCCTGACGTTGGACGTGCCGACCGGTCAGCTGACTGCCGTGGTCGGGCCGAACGGCTCCGGCAAGTCCACGCTGCTCCGGGGGATGAGCAGGCTGCTCCCACCCCGCAGCGGACAGGTGCTGCTGGACGGCAAGGACATCCACCAGTTGCCGGCCCGCGAGCTGGCCAGAAAGCTAGGCGTGCTGCCACAGGGGCCTGTGACTCCAGAGGGCATCACTGCGGCCGAGCTGGTGTCCAGAGGCCGGCACCCGCACCGGGGGCTGTTCGGACGGCTCACGGCTGAGGACGACGCCGCCATCGAGGAGGCCCTGGCGGCGGTTGAGTTGACGGAGCTCCGTGCACGTCCCGTGGACCAGCTGTCCGGTGGGCAACGCCAGCGCGTGTGGATCGCGATGGTGCTCGCCCAAGGTACGCAACACCTCCTGCTCGACGAGCCCACGACGTACCTGGACCTTGCACACGCGGTGGACGTCATGAATGTCGTACACGTGGCAGCCACGACGGGGCGGACCGTTGTCGCCGTGCTGCACGACCTGACGCTGGCAGCGCAGTACGCCGACCACCTGGTCGTGATGGGTGACGGACGGATCGCCGCGGAGGGAAGGCCGGCCGACGTACTCACGGCTGCCCTGTTGGAGGAGGTGTTCGGCCTGAGAGCCACCGTGGTACAGGTAGGCGGCGCCCCGGTGGTGGTGCCTGATCGCCTGCACCACCTGCCCGGGTCGGGTTGATTGGTCTATACAGGCTGGCTCGAAAGGATTGTCGGGTCCGGCGCGGCCACGGAGGCTTGGCGGCATGCGCTGGACACGAGTAGTGGTGGCGGTTGGACTGATGGTGACGATGACCGGCTTGGCGCCATTGGCGCACGCCGCCGGCGCGGCACCGGGCATGTGGACCGAGACGTCGTACAACTCGGTCTTCAAGGACAGCGGGCGGTCACCGGAGGCGGGCGACGAGATCCGGCTGGACACTGCGAAGAACGACTACGAGGCGGCGCAGATCGTGCTGCGCGGACCGGCCGCGTTCACCGTGAACAGCGTGGACTTCAGCGCGCTGCAGGGGACCGGTGACGCGATCGCGGCGAGCGAGATCAGCTACAACCCGGTCGGGTACGAGTACCTGGACCGCAACTCGTACAACGGCTGGGAGCCGGACAACTTCGTCGTACCGACGATCCGGACCGCGCCGGGCGACTTCCCGGACCGGTTGCTGAACCAGACGAGCATCGACGTACCGGCGAACCAGACGCAGTCGATCTGGGTCCGGGTGCACGTGCCGGCGACCGCGAAGGGCGGCATCTACACCGGCCGCGCGACCGTCCGGACGACGAACGGGAACCTGACCGTGCCGATCCGGGTGAACGCCCGGAACGTGGTGATCCCGCCGGCCGACCAGAGCGAGTTCACCAACGTGATGTGGACGAACTTCCTCGGCCTGACCTCGTGGGACATGGGCCAGGGCGACACCGTCAAGCTGTTCTACGGGCACGACCGGTACTCGCCGGAGTGGTGGCAGCTGATCGACAACTGGGCCGACACGATGAAGCGGTACCGGCAGAACGACCTGCAGCTGCCGCTGGTCAACCTGCTCACCGACGGCGGCAGCAAGGTCGATGCCGCGGGCAACTACACGTTCAACTTCAGCCGCTTCGACCAGGTCGTGCAGCGGTTCCTGGACAAGGGTGTGGTGAACCGGCTGGAGGGCTTCACCGGCGCCGGTCCGCAGAACCCGGACCACAACCCGCAGTACCCGCGGTACCTCCAGGAGGTGACGCCGAAGGAGACCGGCCGGCAGCTCCCGGACTTCGTGTACTGGGACTCGCCGGAGGCGGACAACTGGTACAAGCAGTTCTATCCGGCGCTTCGTCAGCACGTGGCGGAGAAGGGCTGGTCGAACATGTTCTGGATGCACGTGGGCGACGAGCCGGGGGCCGGCGGCGACCCGGGCTGGTTCGGTGTCGCGAGCAAGCTGAGGCAGTACTGGCCGGACGTGAAGATCGGTGACGCGGTCGTGAACGACCTGGCCCCGAGGGTCGCGCACGCGGAGGACATCGTGATCCCGAACCTGTTCACGTACACCGCGAACCCGAAGCCGTTCGACGACGAGCGCAAGGCCGGCAAGCCGCTGTGGTTCTACAACTGCAACATCCCGGCCGGAAACCATCTCAACAGGTTCATCGACCAGCCGGAGTGGGACCAGCGGCAGACCATGTGGCTCGCGTACGGCAAGGGCGCGACCGGGTACCTGCACTGGGCGTACGGCAACTGGCAGTTCAAGATGAGCGACCAGACCGTCAAGGGCGACGGGTACATCGTCCGCCCGGACACGGTGCACAACACGGTCGAGGCCTCACCGCGGTACGAGTCCCTGCGGGACGGCATGGAGGACTGGGAGGTCCTCAACCACCTCGGCAAGACCAACCCGGGGTTGGCGCACGACCTGGCGACCGCCGTGGTGCAGGCGAGCGACAAGTACTCGCCTGACGTGAGCTACATGCAGCGGATCCGCGCTCTTGCACTGGACGCCTCGGCAGGGCTGCCTGTTACCGGCCTCAAGTACACCAAGACCACCATTTCGAACGGCGTACAGATCGACCTGGGGCGTCAGGCGCAGGTCGACGGCGTAAAGCTGCACTGGGGCTCCGCGTGGGCCAGCAAGTACCACGTGCAGATCTCGTACGACGGTACGAAGTGGGCGGAGGCGGCGAACCGGACCGACGACCCCGCTGACGATCTGGCCAAGCCGGGTGGCGATGACTTCCTGGGTATCAATGCGAAAACGCGCTACATCCGGATCACCGTGGACGGCACAGCGCCGTACGACCTGCAAGGGCTCGATGTAGTGGGGCACAGCCTGCTGCAGCAGAACCTTGCGGGTGGGAAGACGTACACGAAGAGCATCGCACCGTCGACACGGTTCCCTGACGCCGGTAACGAGGCGACCGACGGGGTGTTAGGGGACAACTGGGGCGACGGCAAGCAGTTCGGGTACGAGTTGGCCAACGTCGGTGACAGCGTGCACCCGGCGGTCACCATCGACCTCGGCTGGGCGCAAACGGTCGGCACGGTACGCGTGCACGCCTACGAGGAGTACCCGGACTACCGGCCCGACCAGATCACGGTCGCGACCAGCACCGACGGTACGAACTTCACCAACCGCGGGCAGGTCAGTTCGGTGAACGGGGCCTCACGGATCTGGTACGACATCGGCTTCGCTCCGTCGAAGGCCCGGTGGGTGCGGCTGACCTTCGACAAGACGATGCACAACAAGTACCAGACCGGCGTGTTCATCGACGAGATCGAGGCGTACGGCGCCGGGCATGCGGGCGACGTCGTACCCGGCGCCACGGCGTACCAGTGGAACGACGCGGGTGGTGCCGGCCACGAGGTGATCTTCGCCCCGACCGCGGCCGGCACCTTGGGGCGCTGGGACTGGAGTGGTGCGGCAGGGCTGAAGCGCAACGATCTCGGCGGAGGCCCTGTCGCCGGTAAGAGCACCGGCTACGCCTGGGAGAACCAGCAGCACGCAGTGGCCCGAAGTACGACGGGCACGCTGCTGCACTGGTGGTGGATCGAGGGCGAGTCAGCAGCGCACTACGCGGACTGGGGAGGTGACGCGGCCGGTGACCCGGCCGCAGTGGTCTGGTCCGGGCAGCAGCACATCTTCGCGCGTTCCTCGAGCGGGGGCCTCACCCACTGGTGGTGGGACCCCGCGGACGGCCGGTTACGCCTCGACAGCTGGGAAGGTGCGCCAGGGCCCATCGTCGGTACGCCGTCCACGTACGTGTGGGACAACCAGCTGCACGTGGTCGCTCGTGGCGCGGACAACCACCTGTATCACTGGTGGTGGCAGCTGGGTGACTTCGAGCCGCATTTCGCGGACTGGGGCGGTGAGGCGTACTCCGACCCCACCACGTTCGTCTGGAACGGGCAGCAGCACGTCTACACCCAAGCCGCGGACGGGCAGCTCTACCACTGGTACTGGGACGCCGGTGACGGGCTGCACCAAGTCGAATGGGGAGGTGCTCCGGCGAAGTTCGTCGGGGCACCATCTGCGTTCAAAACCGGGACACAGCAGCACGTGGTCGCTCGTGGCCCCGGAAACACGCTCTACCACTGGTGGTGGGACCAGGGCACCAGCAAGGTGACGTGGGAGGACCTCGGCGGGCAGGTGTACGCCGATCCGGTGGCGTTCGCGTTCGCTGACCAGCATCAGTATTTCGCCCAGAGCGGAACCGGAACGCTGTACCACTGGTGGTGGACGCCGCAGGACGGCTGGCACCAGAACGACTGGGGCGGTTCGGTGCAGGTTCCCGCCTGAAAACTGTCGGTGCCGCCGGGGAACATCTCGATCATGACTCGACTCGTTGCCCAGGCGTCACCGACCGGTAATTTTCTGGTCGGTTGTCCAGCCCCTGGCCCGGAGCTAGGTTCGCTGACGTGACCTCGCCCGGTGGTTTCCCGGCGACGACTCCGATCGGCTCCCGGGCCGAGGCGGAGGGCTACGTCGCGATGGTCTGTTTCAAGCACGGTCCACCTCGGCTGTACGGCGTCGAGCTCGAGTGGACCGTGCATCACGCGGAAGACCCGCACCGGCCGCTCGACGCCGGACAACTGAGCAAGGCCCTGGGCGAACACGCCCCCGCGACCCTGGTCCGCGGCAGCCCGCAGCTGCCGTTGCGCCGGGGCGCTCTGGTCACCGTCGAGCCCGGTGGCCAGGTGGAGATCTCCGGTCCCGCGACCGACTCGATCCCACGGCTGATCGACGACACCGCCGCCGACGCCGCCGAGCTCACCTCCCTGCTGCTGGACGCCGGCCTGATGCCCGGCGACCACGGCCTGGACCCGTTCCGGGCTCCCCGGCGGATCCTCACCGTCCCGCGGTACGCCGCGATGGAGCACGCCTTCCAGCGGCTCGGACCGCACGGCCCGCGGATGATGTGCAGTACCGCCGGCCTGCAGATCTGCCTCGACGCCGGTGAGTCGGACCAGACCGCTCTGCGCTGGCGAGCCCTGCACGATCTCGGTCCCGCGCTGGTCGCACTGTTCGCGAACTCCCGCCGCCGGGCCGGCTCCGACACCGGCTGGGCGTCCGCCCGAACGCAGGCCACCTTCGGGACCTGTGCCCCGTTCACCGAGCCGCCGCCGCTCGACGGCGACCCGGCGGCCGCCTGGGCCCGGACCGCGATGGAGGCGCCGGTGCTGTGTCTGCGGCGTGGCGACACGTGGGACGCACCGACCGGGCTCACGTTCGGCGCCTGGGCGGACGGCCAGTTGCCCGGCGACAGACCGACGTACGACGATCTCGACTACCACCTGTCCACGTTGTTCCCGCCGGTCCGGCCGCGCGGGTATCTCGAGGTGCGCTACCTCGACGCGCAGCCGGGCGACGGGTGGATCGCCCCGACCCTGCTGCTCACCGCACTGATGTCCGCGCCGCTCGACCAGGTCCTGGCCGCGGCCGAGCCGGCCGCGGGCCGCTGGTTCCCGGCGGCCCGCGAGGGCTTGCGAGACACGTTGGTACTGCGTGCCGCCCGAGACGTGGTGGCACTCGGCACCGCGGTCCTGGACCGGACCGGTGCGGATCCCGAACTCACCGCTGCCGTCGCGACCCGGCTGCAGCGCATCGTCGACACCACCCGAGGAAGGCGAGCTTCATGAGTCACCAACTGTCCAACCTGTCTGCGGAAGGCCTGCGGACCTTCGTCGGAGAGCAACTCGAGCGCTCGCGGGCGCGGACGGTGCAGCTGACCGACGCGGTCGACACCGACGACCTGGTCAAGCAGCACTCGAAGCTGATGTCACCGCTCGTCTGGGACTATGCCCACGTCGGCAACCAGGAGGAGCTCTGGCTGGTCCGCGACGTCGGCGGCCGGGAGCCGCTGCGACAGGACATCGACGAGCTGTACGACGCGTTCCAGCACCCGCGGGCGGACCGTCCTTCCCTGCCGCTGCTCGGTCCGGCGGAGACGCGTGTCTACGTGAACGAAGTACGGGACAAGGTGCTCGACGTCCTGGATCATGTGAAGTTCGACGGCGGGCGTGAACTCGTGGACAACGCGTTCGCGTTCGGGATGATCGCACAGCACGAGCAGCAGCACGACGAGACCATGCTCGCGACGCATCAGCTGCGCGCCGGTGCACCGGTGCTGGACGCGCCCCCGCCTCCGGCCGGACGGGCGTTGCCGTCGGCGGAGGTGTTCGTGCCGGGCGGGGTGTTCGAGATGGGTACGTCGATCGAGCCGTGGGCGTTGGACAACGAGCGACCGGCCCATGCCGTCCACGTCAAGCCCTACGTGATCGACACGGTGCCGGTGACGAACGCGGACTATCTGCGGTTCGTGCTCGGCGGCGGGTACTCGGATCCGCAGTGGTGGTCGGAGGCCGGTTGGGCGCATGTGCGGAAGGCGTCGCTGGTGGCACCGCGGTTCTGGTCGCACGAGGACGGGGAGTGGTGGCGGCTGCGGTTCGGGCATTTGGAGCGACTGCCGCTGGACGAGCCGGTGATGCACGTCTGCTTCTACGAGGCGGAGGCGTACGCGAAGTGGGCCGGCAAGCGGCTGCCGACCGAGGAGGAGTGGGAGTTCGCGGCCCGGTTCGATCCGGCGTCCGGGCGGACGCGGCGGTTCCCGTGGGGTGACGAGTCGCCCGGCCCGCAGCACGCGAACCTCGGCCAGCGGCATCTCTCGCCCGCACCGGTGGGCGCGTATCCGGCCGGGGCGTCGCCGCTCGGGGTCGAGCAGTTGATCGGCGACCTGTGGGAGTGGACGTCGAGCGACTTCCGTCCGTACCCCGGGTTCCGCGCGTGGCCGTACGACGAGTACTCGCTGGTGTTCTTCGGACCGGACTACAAGATCCTCCGCGGCGGCTCGTTCGGTACCGACGAGGTCGTCGCCCGCGGCACGTTCCGCAACTGGGACTACCCGATCCGCCGGCAGATCTTCGCCGGCTTCCGCTGCGCCCGCGACCCCCGCCCCGAAGAACTCTGATGTGCCGCCACCTGGCCTACCTGGGCCCACCTGTCACGCTCGCGTCCCTTGTCCTGGAACCGCGGCATTCGCTGTACGAACAAAGCTGGGCGCCGTCGGACATGCGCGGCGGCGGCTCGGTCAACGCCGACGGCTTCGGGCTCGGCTGGTATCCCGAGGGGGACGCGGCCGTGTCCGGCGGACCCGTGCGCTACCGGCGGGACGTGCCGATCTGGACCGACGAGAACCTCCCCGAGCTGGCCGGGGCGATCCGGTCCGGCGCCGTCCTCGCCGCCGTGCGCAACGGCACGGTCGGCATGCCGTACGGACAGCCGGCCGTCGCGCCGTTCGCGTCCGGCCACTGGCTGTTCAGCCACAACGGGCGGATCGCCGGCTGGCCGGACACGACGCTCAAGCTGGCCGAGCAGTTGCCGGTCGCCGACCTCCTGGGCCTCGACGCGCCGACCGACTCCGTCTTCCTCTGGGCCCTGATCACCCGGCGCCTCGGCGACGGCGAGCCGCCGGCCGACGCGGTCGCGGCCGTCGTCCGCGAGGTGGAGGCCGTCGCGCCGGGCTCGCGGCTCAACTTCCTGCTCACGGACGGGGAGCAGGTGATCGCGACGACCTGGACGCACTCGCTCCACGTCCGCCGTACCACCGACTCCGTCACCGTCGCCTCCGAACCGTTCGGGGACGGCGCCTGGCACGCAGTACCCGATCGTTCCCTGCTCGTGGCCACCGCCACGACCGTGCAGGTCACCCCGATGGAAGGACACCTGTGACCCTCATCGACGTACAGCTGACCCCGGACTACGCCGCGCGCGCCCTCCGCGACGACGTGCGGGCGGGGTTGTCGGCGACGCCGAAGTGGTTGCCGCCGAAGTGGTTCTACGACGCCCGGGGGAGTGAGCTGTTCGAGCAGATCACCCGTCTCCCGGAGTACTACCCGACGCGCGCCGAACGGGAGATCCTGCAGGCCCGCGCCGCGGAGATCGCGACGCTGACCAACGCGCACACGCTGGTCGAGCTCGGTTCGGGTTCGTCCGAGAAGACCCGGCTGTTGCTCGACGGACTCCGCGACCACGGCACGCTCACGAGTTTCGTGCCGTTGGACGTCTCCGAGACCGCACTGCGCGAGGCGTCCGACGCGATCAACGCCGACTACCCGGCCCTCGACGTCCACGGCGTGGTCGGCGACTTCACCGCGCATCTCGACAAGCTGCCGGGTGACCCGCCGCGGCTGGTCGCGTTCCTCGGCGGCACGATCGGCAACCTGATCCCCTCCGAACGCGAGACGTTCTACCGTTCGGTCCGCGACGTCCTCGAGCCGGGCGAGTGGCTGCTGCTCGGAACGGATCTGGTGAAGGACCCGGCGACCCTGGTCGCGGCGTACGACGACGCGGCCGGTGTGACGGCCGAGTTCGACAAGAACGTCCTGCGGGTGATCAACCGGCAGCTCGGCGCGGACTTCGACGTCGACGCGTTCGAGCACGTGGCGATCTGGGACGCGGACAACGAGTGGATCGAGATGCACCTGCGCGCCACCCGCGCGATGCAGGTGCTGATCCCGGAGATCCACCTTGAGGTGACCTTCGCGGCCGGCGAGGAGATCAGTACGGAGATCTCCGCCAAGTTCCACCGCGCCGGCGTCGAGGCCGAACTCGACAAAGCGGGCTTCACCCCGGCCGCATGGTGGACCGACGGTGAAGCCCGCTTCGCACTGTCACTCTGGGAAGCTGTGTAGCTAGCTTCCCTGCTTGATCAACCCGTTGATCTTGTCGACGTAGCTCGGGAGGTCGGTAATCGGCTTCTTGCCGCTCAGGATGGGCTGGTAGTTGGCCGTGGTCAGGTCACCGACCTGGCTCGCCCACTGGGTGGTGAACCGGACACCGACCGTCTTCTCCGCCGCCAGGTCCGCCTTGACCGTGTCGACGACCGTCGGCTGCTGCGCCTTCGTCAGCGCGTCGAAGTAGCTCGCCTGTGCGGGCGTGTACGCCGGCGGCGCGACCGGCGAGGCCGGCAGTACGGCGTCCCACACCTTGGTGTTGATGTACTCGAGCACCTTGAACGTCGCGTCCTGGTCCTTCGTGTACTGCGGCGTGCAGATCCCGACCGAGTCGTACAGCGTGGTCGGCGTGTTCACCTGCGGGAACGGCGCGAACCCGTACTTGATCTTCGGCTTGTCGGTCTGGAACCCGGCCGCCAGCCACTGCCCGCCGAACGTCATCGGCACCTTCCCGGCGGAGAACAGCGACTGCACGTTCGACGCGTCGTACCCGGGAGGCGCGACCGAACCGTTCTTGATCGCGGCGGCCAGCTTCTGCACGCCCTCGGTGTACTTGCCGTCGGCCTCGGCCTTCGTCGGGTGGTTCACGTTGTCGGTGAACGGCGCGCCGCCGGCGGAGACGGAGTACATGCTCATCGTGAACGGACCGTCCGCGCTCGTCAGCTGGTCGGCGACCAGACCGTACTTCGCTCCGTTCTTACCCGCGAGCTTCGCGGCGTCGGCGTACATCTCGTCCCACGTCCAGCCGGCCTTCGGCAGCGGCAGGCCCGCGGCGGTGAACGCGTCGGCGTTGTACCAGACGCCGTACGTGTTCATCAGCGACGGCAGACCGCCCATCTGGCCGTCCGCGGTCTTCCAGTTGTCCATCGCGGACGGCACGAACTTGTCGGACTTGAAGTCGCCGTCGCCGTTCTTGAGCTTGTCCGCCCAGTCGACCAGCAGGCCCTGGGACGTGTACTGCTGCTCGGTGTCGTTGCCGCACCAGAACAGGTCCGGCAGCTTCTTCGCCTGGGTCAGCGACGCCAGCTTGTCGCCGTACGCACCGCTCGGCGAATCCAGGAGCTGGACCTTGATGTTGTCGTCCTTGAAGCCTTCCAGCGCCTTCTTGATCGCGGCGTTGGTGTCGGCAGACTCCCACGTCATCACGGTCACGGTGACCGGCCCGTTGCTCGAGCCGCCCGAGCCCGACCCGCCGCTGCAGGCCGTTGCCGTCAGCAACCCCGCGCATGCGAGCGCGGTGACAGCCATTGTCCTCTTCACAACAATCCTCATTTCTGGTTCGTGCTGCCGAGAGCGCCGAGGCCCTGGATGAAGTAGCGCTGCGCGGCGAAGAAGATGATCAGCGGCGGCAGCATGTACAGCAGGTTCGTGGCCATGTAGTAGCTCCAGTCCGGCGTCTTCCCGGCGAACGGCGAGATGAACGACGCCATACCCACCGACAACGGCCACTTGCCGGACGAGTACAGGTAGACCAGCGGATTCAGGTAGTCGTTCCAGGACGCCTGGAACGCGAGGATCGCCATCGTCAGCCAGGCCGGCCGGGTCAACGGCAGCATCACGCTGACGAAGATCCGCAGGTGCCCGGCGCCGTCGATCTTCGCCGCCTCGTCGATCGAGTACGGGATGGCCAGGAAGTACTGCCGGGCCAGGAAGATGAACAACGGGTTCCCGCCGAGGAACGCCGGCACGATCAGCGGCAGCCAGGTGTCGTACCAGCCGATGCTCTTGTACATCTGGAACAACGGGATCAGGCCGACCACACCGGGCAGCAGCATGCTGCCGACGAACAGGTAGAACCACACCTTGCGACCCGGGAACCGCAACCGGGCCAGCGCGTAGCCGGCCATCATCGCGGTCATCACGCCGCCGATCACGCTCAGCGCGGTGATGATCATCGAGTTCAGGAACAGCCGCGGGAAGTGGATCGCCTGCGGACCCTTGACGAAGTTGCTCCAGTTGAACTCGTGCGGCAGCAGCTTCGGCGGGATGTCGAAGACGGCGGTCTTGCTCTTCAGCCCGATCGTGATCATCCACAGCAGCGGGACCACCATCACCGCGCAGATGAACAGCGCTACGACGTACCACGACGTCGTACCGATCACGCGTGGCTTCTTCTTCGCGGGCCGCACGGCCGGATCGGCGGCCGTGGCCGGGCGGGCGTCAGTCGGAAGTGCTGTCACTGTACGTCCAGATCGATGAGAACTTCGCGGTCAGGGCGATCACGGCGATGATGATCACGAACAGCACCCACACCTGCGCGGACGCGTATCCCAGTTGCGGGATCCGGCCCAGCGTCGGGAAGCCGTTGTTGTAGATCCCGAGCATCAGCACGTTGGTGCTGAACCCCGGGCCACCGCCGGTCAGGATCTTCGGCTGGTTGAACGTCTGCAGCGCCGCCGTGGTCTGCAGGATCACCTGCAGCAGCATGATCGGGCTGATCATCGGCATCGTGATCCGGAAGAACACCGACCACGGGCCGGCGCCGTCCACCTTGGCGGCCTCGTACAGCTCGGTCGGCACCGACTGCAGCGCGGCCAGGAAGATGATCATGGTCCCGCCCACACCCCACAGCATCACCAGTACGACGGCCGGCATCGCCATCTTGGGACTCTGCAGCCACAGGCTCGTCGGCAGACCGAGCCGGTCGAGGATCGTGTTCAGCAGCCCGACCTGCGGGTCCAGCATGAACTTCCACAGCGTGATCGTCGCGACCGCGGGCAGGACGACCGGCAGGTACGCGAGCGTCCGGACCACCCGGACGCCGGCGAACCGCTGGTTGCAGAACATCGCCAGCGCGAGCCCGAGGATCAGCGACAACGGGACATAGAGCAACACCAGATAGCCGGTCGCCCGCAACGACGGCCAGAAGGCCGGGTCGGTGGAGAACAACCTCCGGAAGTTGCCGAGGCCGACGAAGACCGGGTTCGTCAGCCCGTTGTACTTCGTCAGCGCGAGATAGAACGATCGGATCAGCGGATATCCCACGAAGACCACGAACCCGATCACCGCCGGAGCGATGAACAGGTACGCCGCCTTCACATCGGAGCCGGCATTCCGGCTCATGCCACCGCGGCTCTTTCTCCGGGTGGTTCCGCCTGGAGTGGCACTACTCATCCGGCCTCCTGGACGGTAACGTTTCCAACGTTTTACTGTTGGGTGACGATGCCGTGTCCCGAAAAGGAAGTCAACCCCGTGTCCGAAACGTTTCCAACCAAGCCGGAGGTCGCTCGGCCGACGATGATCGACGTCGCCCGCCGGGCCGGCGTCGGGCTCGGCACGGTGTCGCGTGTCGTGAACGGCGGCCACGGCGTCCGGGACGAGACCGCGCAGCGCGTCCGGGCCGCGATCGACGAGCTCGGCTTCCAGCGCAACGAGGTGGCCCGCGCGCTCCGGCCGGGCAAGAAGTCGACGTCGCTGGCTCTGGTGCTGGGTGACCTGACCAACCCCTTCTACGCGAGTATCGCGAAGGCGTCGCTGGAGATCGCCGGGCAGTCCGGGTTCGCCGTCGTGCTGGGCAGTGTCGACGAAGACCCGGAGGGCGAGAAGCGCGCGATCCAGGAGCTGGTCAGCCGTCAGGTCGCCGGGCTGATGATCGTCCCCGACCAGGGCGACCACGCGTTCCTCGAGGGCGCCGGCGTACCGGTGGTGTTCGTCGACCGGCCGGCCACCGGCATCGAGGCCGACATCGTGATGGTCGACAACGAGGGCGGCGGCCGGATCGCGGCCGAGCACCTGCTCAGCCAGGGCCACGAGCGGATCGCGATCATCCTCGCGCCGTCGTACTACACGATCGGCCGCCGGTTGCGCGGCTTCCGGCGGGCGCACCGCGCGGCCGGGGTCGAGGTCGACGAGTCGCTGGTGATCCAGTTGCCGGAGGGCAACGCGGAGGCCGCGGAGAAGGCGACCCGCGAGGTGATGCTGCGGCCGGACCCGCCGACCGCGATCTTCGCCTCGACGAACTTCCTGGTCGAAGGTGTGCTGCGCGCCCTCGGCGAACTGGACCAGGACCCGGCGGTGGTCGGGTTCGACGACTTCCGGCTCGCCGACATGCTGCCGACGCCGGTCACGGTCGTTGCCTCCGACATCGCCGAGCTCGGCCGCCGCGCGGCGCGGTTGTTGCTCGACCGCGCTTCCGGCGCCGACACCCGGCCGCCGCAGCGGATCGTGCTGCCGTGTGCGTTGATCGAGCGCGGGTCCGGCGAGCGCCCGCCGGATTCTGCTGCGAACAGAAACCCTCGATGATCGAGCGGCCCGCTGGCTAAGGTCGCAGCGTGCACTACGAGTCCTTCGGCGCCGGCCGCCCGATCTTCTTCCTCCCCAGCTGGGGCGGCGATGCCGGCGAGGCCCGCGACGTCCACGAGCCCGTCTTCGAACGTCGCACAGGCTGGCGGCGCGTGTACGTCGATCCGCCCGGCACAGGGAAGTCGCGCGCCGATCCCGCGATCACCGACCAGGACGGGATGCTCTCGTCCATTGCGGGGCTCATCGACACAGTGGCCGGTGGCGAACCGTTCGCGCTCGCCGGTACGTCGGCCGGCGGACTGCACGCGCGCGGGATCGTCAAGCGCGACCCGTCCCGCGTCCTGGGATTGTTGCTCAGGGCACCGGGTGTCGTCATCGACCGCTCCCGCCGCACGCTCCCGACCGACGCGTTTCTGCTGCCGTCCGCAGCCCGTGAACGCCAGCACGAGTACTACGAAGCAGCTGAGGCCGCGGCGGACCTCGAGTTCCTCGGCCGGATCCAGCGTGATCCGTCGACGTACGGCCTGCGTGAAGATCCGTCGATCCACTTCGACCGCCCGACCCTGATCGTCACCGGTCGCCAGGACACCATCGCCGGGTACGCCGACGCCTGGCCGCTCCTCGACGACTACCCGCGCGCGACGTACGCCGTACTCGATCAGGAAGACCACTTCCTGCCAGGCCCGGGCTCGGCGCTGTACCGGGCGCTCGTGGAGGACTGGCTGGACAGGGTCGAGCACCCGGGCGCGTGAGGGGCGGAGCGCGCGGCCGGGTGCTCGGGTCCGGGGTGGATCAGAAGTTCGGGTAGGCCCAGCCGAGGTAGTTGTTGAAGTACGGCAGGGCCCGCTTGCCGATCGCGCCGCTGACGCTGGTCGCCCAGAAGTTGCCGTCGCCGGTCGCCACGCCGACGTGGCCGTACGGTGCGGCCAGGTTCCAGAAGACCAAGGCGCCCTTCGGCGGGTTCAGATCACCCTTGTGTGCGACTCCGCGGTTCACGGCGTCGTTCCAGTCGGCCATGGCGGAGGCCCAGATCGCGGTCTTGCCGTACGAGTTCTCGGCAGCCTTCTCGCAGTACCCCTGATAGGCCGTCGACCCGCTGCGGGCGGCGTACCAGGCGATGGCGTTGTCGGCGCGCGGGTTGCTGGTGCACAGCGGCGCGATCAGGCCGCTGCTTCCGGTGTTGACGTAGGAGTCGGTGATGTAGCCCTTGCCGGGGATGTGGTCCCAGACCAGGCTCCGGCCGTACTTGCCGGTGACGGGCTCGCCGTAGATCTGGCAGTCGATCTCGACCGTTCCGTTCGGTTGGGTGCCGACCGAGCCGAAGCTGGTCGCGTTCCCGGACCGGATCGCGACGCCGGTGCCGCTGTCGGTGACGACGGTTCCGGTGGCGGCGCTGGCGGTAAGGGTGCCGGTGCCGAGGGCGGTGACGCCGGCGAGGAGGGCAGTGACGGCAACACGGGCGGTGATGCGCATGAGGGCGGTACGCATGGTGTGTTCCCTTCCTTGAAGTTGTACTCGCAGGGAACCAAAAGGCGCCGGTGTTGTCGCAGTAGGCAACGGCGCCCGCGGGGCGGTCGGGCGCCGCTGCCCGGGGGCGTCAGAAGTTGGGCTGTGCCCAGCCGAGGTAGTTGGAGAAGTACGGCAGGGCGCGCTTGCCGATCGCGCCGCTGACGCTGGTGGCCCAGAAGTTGCCGTCGCCGGTGGCGACACCGACGTGGCCGTACGAGCTGATGTTCCAGAACACCAGGGCGCCCTTCGGCGGGTTCAGGTCGCCCTTGTGGGCGGCGCCGCGGCGTACGGCGTCGTTCCAGTTGGCGATGGCCGACGCGTAGACACCGGTCGTGCCGTACGCGTTCTCGACGGCCTTCTCGCAGTACCCCTGGTACGCGGTGGATCCGTTGCGGGCGGCGAACCAGTTGATCGCGTCGTCGGCCCGGGACTGCGGGCTGACGACGGTACTGATGGATGTACTGGTGGACGTACTGGTGGCGGGGGCGGCGGACGGGGCGGCGGTGGCGGGGAGCGCGGCGCCGCCGAGGGCGGTCAGGCCGAGGGCGGCGATGGCGGTCAGTCGAGCGAGCTTCATGACGGTTGCCTTTCACTCTGTGCTGCGTGGGGCGGTCTGTTACTTTGTGCAGACAATCAGAGCGTGATCAGATTGTCGCAGTGGGCAACGGAAATCAGTCACTCATCTTTGGTACTTTGAGTAGGTAAGTGACGGCGAGAGCGGAGAGTACGCCGTGCGCCCAGCCCAGGCCCGGTACGTGATCGGAGCGCGCATGCGCGAGCTGCGCGAGGCCGCCGGAGTGCCGCTGACCCGCGCGGCCGCCGAGTCGGGCTGGGACAAGGGCCACCTGTCCCGGGTCGAGCGCGGCCACACCAAGCCGAGCCGCGAGCTGATCGAGTGGTACGACGACTCGTTCGGTGCGAACCAGGCGCTGGTGAACCAGCTGACCGAGCTCGACGCCGCCGTACGGGCCGGTCGCGACATGTCCCAGCGCGACCTCCGCCGGCACGTCCAGCCGGTGCTGCTCGGCGGCTCGGTCCCGATCGACCACCACCCGGACGACCGCGCGGAGCTGGTGGGGGAGACGGTCCCGGACGGTACGCAGGTGCGTCGCGACGAGCTGTTCGAGAAGACCTGGGTGATCCGCAACAGCGGCGAGCGCCCGTGGTGCAACCGGTGGCTCACCCGGCAGGGCGTTCCGGGTACACCCGGCCGCCTCCGCTCGCCGACGCGGGCCCCGGTCCCCGACGCGACACCGGGCGATATCGTCACGGTCACCATGACCCTGCAGGCCCCGCCCCAGGTAGGCGCCTCCACCGCCTACTTCAAACTCACCGACGAAGCCGGCCGCCTGTACTACCCAGGCCTGGAGTCCCCACCCATCTACTGCACCATCCTCACCGTCTACGACCTGTAACCCAGCCCCGAGCCCAGCCCCACCCAGCCACTCGCCGGGGCCGTGGACAGTAACTGGGGGTGGTGAGGGGGAAATAACCTGTTCAAGGCCCCCGCAACGCCGGTCCGGCCCCCACGGGCGCGCGGCGGCGGTGGGCGCGGACGACTGCTTCGCCGATGCGGGTTGCCGTCGTGTACGGGTGGTCCAGGTCCGGCCGGCCGACCCGGACGACCTCGAAGCCCAGCGCGCGCAGGCGGTCCTCACGCCACTTCTCCGCCACGAGGTCCTTGGCATCGCCGTACTTCATCGCACCGTCGAACTCGACGATGCACGCACCGTTGAGCAAGCTGTCGACCCGTGCGATGAGCCGGCCGGACGCGTCGCGGATCTCGACCTGCAACTCCGGCTTCGGCAGTCCGTGGTTCGCCATCAGGACCCGGAGCCGCGACTCGCCGACCGAGTCGCTCAGCCCGTCGGCGAACTGCGCCGCCGCGCGTGCCGCGGGAGAACCGGCCTACGTCCTGTGCCGGTCCGCTGTTGCCACGAGTAGGTCCGGGCTGATCAGGCCCTCCCGCAGTGCGGCGTCGCCGAGCACAACTCCGACCTCGTACGACGACGCGCACGCCGTCTCGACGACAGCAGCGCCGGGGTGACCACGTGCAAGCCGTCGACGACCGCGATGTCGCCGGATTCGAACCGCGAGCGGTGTAGCTCGGCGATCTTGTCGGAACGCGTTCGACCGCTGGCTTTGGTCACGTGGACCTTGGACAGGTCGAGGCCCCAGGTAGGCAGTCCATGCAGGACGGTCGCCGACTGATGGCTGACCACAGCACCCGGCCCCAGCCGGTTGATGACCGCTCGGGTCTTCAGTAGATGCAGGCGCTTGCTCCGGTCCCAGCTCGTCTCACCCGCGGGCGGACCCGTGTCCTCGACATACACGTCACGAGACAGCCGCGACCACTGCCCTGTCCGGAGACGTCGCCGGAGTTCGCTGTCGGTGTAGCCGGACTCCATCGCGTCCGTCCGCGTGAACCAGCCGCCCAGTACCTGTTCGAGGCCTCGACGTATGGCGGGTCAGCTCCTGGGGCCGTACTGCGCCTCGAGTTCCGCGTCGAGTTCGGACTTGCGTTTCATCCAGCGTTCGCTGAGGCCCTTGACCTCTTCGCTGATGAAGTCGATGAAGGCGAGTGAGATGCGGATCCGGCGGTGCGCCTCGGTGCCTTCGCCGGAGGCGTCGAGGACCTTGCGGAGTGACTCGGACCAGCGGCTCAGCGAGGCGTCCTCGGTCATCATCGTCTGGTACCAGGCGTCGTCCTGGACGACGTACACATCGCGGCGGCTGCCGGGCTCGCGTTCGCGGGTCGCCAGCCGCAGCTGGAGCAGGTAGTTGACCGCGCCGGAGACGGCGGCCGGGCTGGCCTGCAGTTGCTCGGAGAGCTCGGCGGCGGTCATCCGGCCGGACACGCTCGACAGGATCGCGGCGAACGTCCGGCCCGCCATCCGCGGCCACCCCGTGTCGGCCAGCAGGTTGCCGAACTGCTCGGTGTACCGCTTGACGGCATCGTCGTCTCGATGTGCACTCACCGCCCCATCATCCCCTCTGAGCTGTCAGAAAGCTGTTAGGAAGATTCACAAACTTCTGAACGAAGTGTACCTTGTGAATCATGACATCAGCCATCGTGGTCTCCGGACTACACAAGTCGTATGGCAGTACGCACGCCCTCGACGGTCTCGACCTGGAGGTCGCGACCGGTGAGGTGCACGGATTCCTCGGCCCGAACGGCGCGGGGAAGTCCACCACCATCCGTGTCCTGCTCGGGCTGCTGCGGGGTGACGCCGGCGATGTCTCGTTGCTCGGCGGCGACCCCTGGCGTGACGCCGCCAAGCTGCACCGGCGGCTCGCCTACGTTCCCGGCGACGTCAACCTGTGGCCGAACCTGACCGGTGGCGAGGTGATCGACCTGCTCGGCCGGCTCCGCGGCGGGCTGGACGAGAAGAAGCGCGACGATCTGCTCCGCCGGTTCGACCTGGACCCGACCAAGAAGGGCCGGACGTACTCCAAGGGAAACCGGCAGAAGGTGGCGCTCGTCGCGGCCCTCGCGAGCGACGTCGAGCTGCTCATCCTGGACGAGCCGACCTCCGGCCTCGACCCGCTGATGGAGGAGGTGTTCCGGCAGTGCATCGAGGAGGAACGCCGGCGCGACCGGACCGTGCTGCTGTCGAGCCACATCCTCTCCGAGGTCGAGGCGCTGTGTGACCGGGTGAGCATCATCCGCCGCGGCAAGGTGGTCGAGACCGGCACGCTGTCCGAGCTTCGGCATCTGACGCGTACGTCGATCCAGGCCGAGCTGGCCGGGTCGCCGAACGGGCTGGCCCAGCTGCCCGGCGTGCACGATCTCGACGTCGAGGGCAACCGGGTGCGCTGCGAGGTCGACACCGCGCAGCTCGACGCGGTGATGCGGCAACTGTCCGCGAGCGGCATCAAGAGCCTGGTGGCGCAGCCGCCGACGCTCGAGGAGCTGTTCCTCCGGCACTACGAGGACGAGGTCGCGGAGCCCGAGGCGGCGCTGCGATGAACGACTTCGTCGGTACCGGGACGCTGGTGCGGCTCGCGCTGCGCCGCGACCGGTTGCTGATCCCGATCTGGATCGTCGTCTTCGTGATGTCGGCGGCCGGCTCCGCCAAGGCGTCGATCGCCCTCTACTCCGACCACAACGCGCTGGTCGAGGCCGCGCGTACGTCGAACGCGTCGCCCGCCCTGGTCTCGCTGTACGGGCGGATCTTCGACGAGTCCTCGCTCGGGGAGGTCTCGCTGTTCAAGCTGACCGCGTTCGGCGCGCTGCTCGTCGGCCTGCTGGCGGGCATGCTCGTCGTACGGCACACGCGGACCGAAGAGGAGTCCGGGCGGCTGGAGCTGCTCAGCGCCGGAGTACTCGGTCGGTACGCCGCTTTGACGGCCGGGCTGATCGTCTCCGCGGCGACCGTCATCCTGCTCGGGCTGGTGACCGCACTGTCGCTGATCGGCAGCGGGCTGGACGCGCGGGGCTCGTTCGCGTTCGGGTTGATGTGGGCGGCGGCCGGCCTGTCGTTCGCCGGTGTCGGGGCCGTGACGGCGCAGCTCACCGAGAGCGCCAGGGCGGCGAACGGACTGACCGCCGTAGTGCTCGGTGTGTCCTACGTACTCCGCGCCATCGGCGACTCGTCCGCGGACGGCAGTACGGGCTGGGTGTCGTGGCTGTCTCCCATCGGTTGGTCCCAGCAGGTTCGTGCGTTCGCCGGCGACCGGTGGGCCGTACTGCTGCTGCCGTTTGCGTTCCTGGTCGTCATGGTTGCTGCAGCGACCGCACTGATCCGGCGGCGCGATCTTGGAGCCGGTCTGGTGCGGCCGCGACCAGGCCCGCCGCGGGCAGCCGCTTCGTTGCGGTCGCCGCTCGCACTGGCCTGGCGGCTGCACCGTGGCTCCTTGCTCGCTTGGGGATTCGCTTTCCTGCTGCTGGGGCTGCTGGTCGGCAACATCGCCAGCAATGTCGACGGGTTTGTCACGAGTGACAGCGCGAAGGAGATGGTGCAGAAGCTCGGCGGTGTCCAGGGCATCACTGACGCGTTCCTGGCGACCGAGATGGGCGTGATGGGGCTGCTGGCGTCCGCGTTCGGTATCCAGGCCGCGCTGCGGCTGCGGTCGGAAGAGACCGCGCTGCGGGCAGAGCCTGTGCTGGCGACCGGCGTGACGCGTGCACAGTGGCTGGCGAGCCACGTACTGATGGCACTGCTCGGCACCGGCGCACTGATCCTGGTAGCCGGTCTTGGGTCCGGTGTCTCCAGTGGGGCTTCGCTCGGCAACATGGCCCGCCAGGTGCCGCGGATGCTGGCGGCGGCCGCCGTACAGCTGCCTGCGATCTGGCTGGTGACCGCATTGGTCGTCATCCTGTTCGGGCTGGCGCCGAAGGTCGTCACCGCGGGCTGGGGTCTGTACGGGATCTTCCTGCTGATCGGCCAGTTCGGCGAGATCTTCAACCTGCCGCAGTGGGTGATCAACCTGAGCCCGTACGGCCACACGCCGCGGCTGCCCGGCGGCGACTTCTCCGTCACCCCCGTGCTCTGGCTGACCGGTATCGCCGCTGCACTGACCGTTGCTGGTTTCGCCACGTTCCGGCGCCGCGACATCGGCTGACGCCCAGACAGGCCCGCCCGGCAGCGTTCCGGGCGGGCCTGTCTACGATCGCGGGGTGTTGAGTGAGCAACTGGTCGGGTTCTGGACCGAGCGGCACCTGTGTGTGCTGAGTACGGTCCGGGCCGACGGGACCGTCCATGCGACGCCGGTGGGCGCCACCCTCGACCCTGATGCCGGAGTACTGCGGGTGATCTGCTCCGGTACGTCGTACAAGGCGCGGACGATCAGCCGGCTGGGGGAGGCCTCCGTTGCGGTGACGCAGGTCGACGGCCGCCGCTGGAGCACCCTGGAGGGTCGTGCTGTCGTCAGCGACGACCTTGCCGACGTTCGCGACGCCGAGGAGCGCTACGCCAAGCGCTACAAGCAGCCCCGCCCCAACCCCGCCCGGGTGGTAATCCACATCACGATCACGAAGGCTCTCGGCAATGCCGGCTGACCCGCTCACCGTCGTCGGCATCGGCCCCGACGGCTGGCCAGGCCTCTCGCCGGCAGCCCAGCAAGCACTGGGAACGGCCGAGGTCCTGCTCGGCAGCCCCCGCCAACTGGCCCTCCTCTCACCCGCTGTGGGTGCGGAGCGGGTGGCGTGGCCTTCGCCGCTCTCCGAGGGACTGCCTCAGCTGCTTGAGGAGCACCGTGGCCGTCGCATCTGCGTGCTCGCCAGCGGCGACCCGACCTTCCACGGCATCGGTACGACGCTGGTCCGCCTCCTCGGCTCCGACGCCGTACACGTGATCCCGCACCCGTCCAGCGTCTCGCTCGCCTGCGCGCGTCTCGGCTGGCCGCAAGACCAGGTACAGGTGGTCAGCACGGTGGCCAACCCCGTCGACCGCCTGCACCCGCACCTACAACCGAACCGTCGGCTGCTGATCCTCAGCCGCACCTCTCAGACCCCCTCCGAGGTCGCACAGCTACTGGTAGCCCGCGGCTACGGCAACAGCGCTTTCACGGTCCTGGAGCAGCTGGACGGCCCAGCCGAACGCATCCGCACCGCAACAGCGGCCGAATGGTCCGACGAGGTCGACCCGCTCAACGTGATCGCCGTCCACTGCCCGCCCGACGCGCCGGTGCTTTCCACCGTTCCCGGCCTCCCCGACGACGCCTACGAGCACGACGGCCAACTCACCAAACGCGAAGTGCGCGCCGTCTCCCTCTCCCGCCTCGCGCCGGTACCGGGCCAACTCCTCTGGGACATCGGCGGCGGCGCCGGCAGCATCGCGATCGAATGGTCCCGCCATCACCCGACCTGCCGAGCCATCGCGATCGAACGCGACCCCACCCGTGCCAAACGCCTCGAACGCAACGCGACAGCACTGGGCGCCGCAGTCACCGTCGTCGAAGGCCCCGCCCCGGCAGCCCTTGACGGTCTCGAATCACCCGACGCGATCTTCATCGGCGGCGGTGCCACCGCTCCGGGGCTGTTCGACGCCTGCTGGAACGCCCTGCCCCCGGGTGGCCGCCTGGTCGCCAACGGGGTCACGCTCGAGACGGAGGCGCTCATCATCCAGTGGTACAAGGAGTTCGGCGGCGACCTCGTACGCCTGGACGTCCAGCGCGCGTCCCCGATCGGCACCATGACCGGCTGGCGCCCCGCCCTGCCCGTCACCATCTGGAGCGTGACCAAGTGACCGTCACCATCTGGAGGGTGACCAAGTGACCGTGCATTTTATCGGCGCCGGGCCCGGTGCGGCCGATCTGATCACCGTGCGGGGGCGGGACCTGATCGCCTCGTCGCCGGTCTGCCTGTACGCCGGTGCGCTGGTCCCGGTCGAGCTCCTCGACCACTGCCCGCCCGGAGCCCGCAAGATCGACACCGCGAACCTGACCCTCGACGAGATCATCGCCGAACTCGCCGCCGCCCACACCGCCGGCCACGACGTCGCCCGCCTGCACTCAGGCGACCCGTCCGTCTTCAGCGCGATGGCCGAACAACTCCGCCGCCTCGACGCCCTGCAGATCCCGTACGACGTGACCCCCGGAGTCCCGGCGTACGCCGCCGCGGCCGCCACGCTCAACCGCGAGCTGACCGTCCCCGAACTCGGCCAGACCGTCGTGCTCACCCGCATCGGCGGCAGCGCCAGCGCGATGCCGGCCGGCGAGGACCTGGCCACCCTCGGCGCGAGCCGCGCGACGATCGTCCTGCACCTCGCCGTGCAGCAGATCGACCGCGTGGTCGCCGAGCTCGTCCCGAACTACGGCGCCGACTGCCCGGTCGCGGTGGTCGCCCGCGCGTCCCGCGACGACGAGGTCGTCCTCCGCGGCACGCTCGCCGGCATCGCGGACCAGGTGAAGTCCGCGGGCATCCGCC
Source organism: Kribbella sp. NPDC051137 (assembly GCF_040682535.1). Taxonomy (NCBI): domain Bacteria; kingdom Bacillati; phylum Actinomycetota; class Actinomycetes; order Propionibacteriales; family Kribbellaceae; genus Kribbella; species Kribbella sp. NPDC051137. The sequence continues at coordinate 81,724 of NZ_JBFBBI010000009.1, read as the reverse complement.
GTACCGCGGTGATCATCGCCGGAAAGGTGCTGTCGGCAACGACCTTCCGGGACAGCCATCTGTACTCGGCCGACCGGGCCCGATGAGGGTCCTGCTCCTCGGCGGCACCGGCGAGGCCCGCGAACTGGCGCGGCTGCTGGTTGCCGGCGGCGTCGAGGTGATCTCGTCGCTGGCCGGCCGGACGACCGACGCCCGCCGGCCCGACGGCGAGATCCGGGTCGGCGGCTTCGGCGGCGTCGACGGCCTGATCGCCTGGCTGCAAGCGCATCCCGTCGATGTCGTCGTGGATGCCACGCACCCCTTCGCCACCCGGATGACCGCCAACGCCGCGGCCGCCACGACCCACCTCGGCCTCAGCTTCCTCGTCCTGCACCGCCCGGGCTGGACCTCCGGAGACGACTGGCACTGGGCCGATTCGCCCGCGGCGGCTGCGGAGTTGCTGCCCGGGCTCGGCTCACGGGTGTTCCTCACGATCGGCCGGCAAGGCCTCGACGCCTTCGCGACCACCGGCCTCTGGACCCTCGCGCGGTGCGTCGACCCACCTCAGCCGCGGCCGAGCTGGTGCGAACTCGTCCTTGCCCGAGGCCCCTTCTCCGAGACGGACGAGCTCCAGCTGCTGAAGCAGCACCGTATCGACGTACTGGTGACCAAGAACAGCGGCGGACCCGCCACGGCACCCAAGCTCCGCGCCGCCCAACAGCTGCACCTCCCGGTGGTCGTCATCCGCCGGCCACCGCTTCCCGCCGGCCTCGACGTCGTGACGTCATCCCCTCAAGCCTTCGACTGGGTGATGCGCGAGGCCCGGAGCTGACCAGGGGAGCTACCGTCTGCGGACGCGGAGGCGGGCGGCCGATAGATTGACGCCATGGGGATACAGATCGCGCCGAGCATCCTGTCCGCCGACTTCGCCCGGCTCGCCGACGAGGCGGTGGCCGTGTCGAACGCCGACTGGCTGCACGTCGACGTGATGGACAACCACTTCGTCCCGAACCTGACCCTCGGGATGCCGGTGGTCGAGTCGCTGGCGAAGGCGACCGACAAGCCGCTCGACTGTCACCTGATGATCGAGGACCCGGACCGCTGGGCACCCGGGTACGTCGAGGCCGGCGCGTCCAGTGTCACGTTCCACGCCGAGGCGTGCCGCGCCCCGATCCGGACCGCGCGGGAGATCCGCGCGAAGGGCGCACGGGCCGCGATGGCGCTGAAGCCCGCGACGCCGATCGAGCCGTACGAGGACCTGCTGTCCGAGCTCGACATGATCCTGATCATGACCGTCGAGCCCGGGTTCGGCGGGCAGAAGTTCCTCGACGTGTGCGTGCCGAAGATCCGCCGCACCCGCGAACTGCTCGACAAGCACGGCCTCGATCTGTGGATCGAGATCGACGGCGGGGTGTCGGCCGAGACCATCGAACGCTGCGCGGAGGCGGGCGCCGACGTGTTCGTGGCCGGCTCGGCCGTTTACGCGGCCGACGACCCGAACGCGATGGTCGAGCAACTACGCGGCCTCGCCGAGCAGGCCGGCGCTCGGTAGCTCCGCCGACTCCTCCACCTCGGGCGGCACCCGGAGCAGCAGCACCGTCGCGAGCACCGCGAGCACGGCGGCCAGCAGCCACACGTACCGCACGCCGAGGCCGTCGATGACCGCACCCGACACCGCGGCACCGATCGCCCCGCCGCCGGTCGCCGCGCCGCTCATCCACCCGAAGACCTCGGTCTTCGCCACGTCCGGGGTCAACGCACCGAGCCGCCCGTAGAGCGCGCCGATCGCGGGCGCCAGCGTCAGCCCGGACACCGCCAGCGCGATCCCGAGCGACACCGGCGACCAGGTCGCGAACACGCACAGCAGCATCCCGGCCGCGACGAGCGCTGCCCGGCGCCACAGGTGCGACGTCCCGCGGCCGGGCAGCGCACCCGCGACCGCACCGCCGACCAGACTGCCGAACGCCCAGACGGTCTCGAAGACGCCGGCGACCAACCGCTGCCCGTGGTCGTCGGCGAACGCCACGATCGCCAGCGAGATCCCGCTGAACGACATGATCCACACAGCGAACGCGAGGATCAGCGGCAACCGGTGCCGATGCCAGAGCAACTGCCGCGTCGTCAGCGGCACCTGCGTCCGCGGACCGCGATCGAGCGGCTCGGGTTGTCGCAGCACGTACCACCAGATGAAGGCGGCCGACATCGCGGCCGCGAGCAGCACTCCCAGACGGGGGCTCGCGACGCTGACCGCGGTCGCCCCGAGCATCGGCCCGACCATGAACAGCAACTCCTGCGTCGTCGCGTCCACGGAGTACGCCGTACGTAAGGCGGGTCCGTCGACGACCCGCGGCCAGGCAGCGCGCAACGTCTGCGAGATCGGCGGCACGAGAGCACCGGCGACCACCGTGATCACGGGCAGCAACCGGAACTGCCCCGCGGGCAGTAGGACGACCGCGAGCAGCGCGACGCTCCAGCCGAGCCCGGTCACGAGCAGCACGCGGCGCGGCCCGCGACGGTCGGCGGTGCGTGACCACAGCGGCCCGGCGATCGCCGTACCGACGGAATAGGCGCCCGCGACGACGCCGGCCCAGCGGAACGAGCCGCTCGCGTCCTTGGCGAGGAACGCGATCGGCACCGTCGTGGCCAGCATCGGCAACCGGGCGAGCAGCGACGACACCAGCAAGGCCGGCACGCCTTGGGTGCGCCACAGTTCCCGATAACCCATGTCGTGAGTCTGGCGGGCGGCGCCGACAATTTACGATGAGCAGCGTGACCGAGCCCAAACCGGTGGATACCTGGCTGACCGACATGGACGGCGTCCTCGTGCACGAGGAGCGGTCGATCCCCGGCGCCAGCGATTTCATCGCCGCGCTGCAGGCGTCCGGCAAGAAGTTCCTCGTCCTGACCAACAACTCGATCTTCACCCCGCGCGACCTCCGCGCCCGACTGCTGGTGGCCGGCATCGACATCCCGGAGACGTCGATCTGGACCAGCGCGCTCGCCACCGCCCAGTTCCTCGACGACCAGCGGCCCGGCGGTACGGCGTACGTGATCGGCGAGGCCGGCCTGACGACCGCACTGCACGAGATCGGGTACGTGCTGACCGAGCGCGACCCCGACTACGTGGTGCTCGGGGAGACCCGGACGTACTCGTTCGAGGCGATCACGAAGGCGATCCGGCTGATCACCGAGGGCGCGCGGTTCATCGCGACCAACCCGGACCCGACCGGCCCGTCCCAGGAGGGCCCGCTTCCCGCGACCGGCTCGGTGGCCGCACTGATCACCCGCGCGACCGGGGTCGCGCCGTACTTCGTCGGCAAGCCGAACCCGCTGATGATGCGCAGCGCGCTGAACCGGATCGAGGGCCACTCGGAAACCACGGTGATGATCGGCGACCGGATGGACACCGACATCATCAGCGGGCTGGAGGCGGGCCTGCGCAGCGTGCTGGTGCTGTCCGGGTCGACCGGCGAGCACGAGGTCGAGCGCTTCCCGTACCGCCCGACCCGGATCGTCGCCTCGATCGCGGACGTCGTACCGCTGGTGAGCGCCCTCTCCTAGCAGGTCAGGGTGCGGAAGCCGTAGCCCTGCGCCTCGAGCGCCTTCAGGATCGCGGGCAGGGCGGCCACCGTCTGGGCGCGGTTGCCGCCGCCGTCGTGCATGAGGATCACCGAGCCGTTGTGCACGTTCTTCAGCACCCGCTGGACGATCGCCGCCGTACCGGGCTTCGTCCAGTCGCGGGAGTCGACCGTCCAGACGACGAGGTCTTTGTTCAGCTGACGGGCCCGTTGCCGGACGGTCGCGCTCACCCCGCCGTACGGCGGCCGCAGGCAACCCGGCGTACTGCCGATCTGGGCGCGGATCGCCTGGTCCGTCGACGCGACCTCCTGCTGGAACCTGGCCGCGGTCAGCTTGCGCAGGTCGCTGTGGTCCCAGGTGTGGTTCTGCACGCTGTGGCCGGCGTCGTGGATCCGCTTGGTCAACTCCGGATGCTTGCGCACGTTCTGACCGACCTCGAAGAACGTCGCCTTGGCGTGGTACTTCGCGAGCACGTCGAGCACCTTCGGGGTGTACTCGGCGTCCGGACCGTCGTCGAACGTCAGCACGACGTACTTCTTCGGCAGCGGCGTCGGACTGGGCACGACGGCAGCCGGGGCCGCGACGGCCGGAGCGGACGTGCCGGGCTTGGGCGGCGACTTCGCGGCCGCGACCACGACCGAACCGATCACCGCACTCACCAGCATCATCATCGCCAGGCCGACGGCCCTGTTCCCCGCACGCGTCAAGCGAACAGCCATGTTCCCCCCAGGGCGGTGGGTGGTCACTTCCTCACCCGACCAACCCTCGGTGAACTGCCGGCGAAAGCCAGCGGCCACGCCGCTTCCGGCTCAACAATTCACGGATACCGGACGCCTCAGGTGCACGACATCGTGGTGAAGGAGTACCCGCGGGCCTTCAGGGTCCGCAGGATCGTCGGCAGCGCGGCCACCGTCTGGCTGCGGTTGCCGCCGCCGTCGTGCATCAGGATCACCGAACCGCTGTGCACGTTCGCCAGTGCCCGGCGCACGATCACCGACGTTCCCGGGCGGGACCAGTCGCGGGTGTCGATCGTCCAGACCCGGATCTTCTTGCCGAGGAGCGAGGCGCGGCGCGCCTCCAGTTTGTTCATCCCGCCGTACGGCGGCCGCAGGCAGTGCGGGGTGTACCCGGTCTGCGCGCGGATCGCCCGATCCGCGGTCAGCACCTGCGACCTGAAGACCGGCCACGAGACGTGCCGCAGATCCGGATGCGACCAGGTGTGGTTCTGCACACTGTTGCTCTGCCGGTAGACCAGCCGGGTGTATGCCGGGTAGCGACGCACGTTCTGTCCGATCTCGAAGAACGTGGCCCGGGCACCGTAAGCGCGAAGAATCTTCAGGACCTGCGGCGTGTACTTGCTCGGGCCGTCGTCGAACGTCAGATAGACGTACTTCGGCGTCCGGGCCTGACCGGTGGCGGACGCGGTGGCCCGGGGCATCAGCCCGACCGCGACCACTCCGATGGCGAGCACAGCGACCAGCAACCGGCGAACAGGCATGGCTACCCCCAGATGTGGCTCCGACCTCCATCGTGCGCCGCGACCGGCTCACTCAGAGCACTTGCGACAGGAACTGACGAAGTCTCGGCGACTCGGCCGCGCCGAAGATCTGATCCGGTACGCCGGACTCGACCACGACGCCCTGATCCATGAACGCGACCTGGTCCGCGACCTCGCGCGCGAACCCCATCTCGTGGGTGACCACGACCATCGTCATCCCGGCGCCGGCGAGGTCGGCCATCAACGCGAGCACGCCCTTCACCAGCTCCGGGTCGAGCGCGGACGTCGCCTCGTCGAACAGCATCACCTCGGGCTTCATCGCCAGCGCCCGGGCGATCGCGACCCGCTGCTGCTGACCGCCGGACAGGTTCCCGGGGCGCGCCGTCGCCTTGTGGGCGAGCCCGACCAGCTCGAGCTGCTCACGCGCCGCGGCCTGCGCGGCCTCGGTGCCGAGCTTCTTGATCTTGCGCAGCGGCAGCGTGATGTTGTCGAGCACGCTCTTGTGCGGGAACAGGTTGAAGTGCTGGAACACCATCCCGATCCGGCGGCGCAGCACGTCCGGGTCGCTCCGCAGTACCGACTCGCCGCCCAGCTTCACATCGCCCGCGTCCGGCTCGAGCAGCCGGTTGACCGCGCGCAACAACGTCGACTTCCCGGACCCCGACGGGCCGATCACGCACGCGGTCCGCCCGGCCGGTACGGCGAGGTCGACACCGCGCAGCACCTTGTTGCGGCCGAAGGCGAGCTCGATCCCGCTGACCTCCAGGCTCGCGGCCTCAACGTGCTGCATGCTCGACCTCCTCCACCGGACGCCCTTCGCGGAGACGCTTGTCGAAGTGGTTCACCAGGTGCGTCAACGGCACCGTCATCACCAGGTAGAAGATGCCCGCGAGCAGCAACGGCGAGAGGTTGCCGTTGGTCGCGGCCGCGTCCTGGCCGATCCGGAACAGTTCGCGCTGACTCGCGAGCAGGCCCAGGAAGTACACCAGGCTGGAGTCCTTCACGAGCGCGATGAACTGGTTCACCAGCGCCGGCAGCACTCGTCGTACTCCTTGCGGGATGACGACCAGCCGCATGCCGCTGGGGTAGCTGAACCCGAGCGCGCGGGCCGCCTCGAGCTGACCCTTCTCCACGCTCTGGATCCCGGACCGGAAGATTTCCCCGATGTACGCCGAGGCGATCAGCGAGAGCGCGAGGATGCCGAGCGGGTACGGGTTCGGGCCCCACCAGTGCCGGGTGACGGGGGAGAGGCCCTGGCCGATCAGCAGGATGGTCAGAATCGCGGGCAGACCGCGGAAGATGTCGGTGTAGATCTTCGCCGGCCAGCGCAGCCACGGTCTCCGGGACAGGGCGAGGACCGCCACGATCATGCCGAGCACAGTGCCCAGCACGACCGAGGCGGCCGCCAGGATCAGCGTGTTGACCAGCCCGACCTTCAGCATCTCGGGCAGTACTTCCTTCATCGACTCCCAGTCGAGGAAGGTGTCACGCAGGGTGGACCAGATGTCCATCAGGCTTTGGGAGCCGTGAACTTGACCGATCCGCTGCCCGGCTTGAAGTTCGCCGGTACGGCGCGGCCCGGGTAGTACTGCTCGACCAACTTGGTCCAGGTGCCGTCGGCGATCACCTCGTCGAGCGCCTTGTTGACGGCCTCGCGGAGCTTGTCGTTGTTCTTCGCGACGGCGAACGCCATCGGCGCGTCACTCAGCTCCTTGGCGGCCAGGATCACCGTGCCGCCGCCCTGCTCCTTGGCCATCTTCTCGCCGATCTCGGCGGGCGAGACCCACGCGTCCGCCGTACCGGCCTTGAGCTGGCCGAGGGCGGCGTTGTAGTTCGGCACGCGGACCGGGTTCAGGCCCTTGCCGGTGGCGTAGTCGTCCTGAACGGTGCCCTGCACCACCACGACGCGCTTGCCTGGCAGCTGGTCGAACTTCGTGATGCCGGAGTCCTTGGTTGTGTTCAGCCCGAGGTAGCCGAAGTCGTAGCCGTTGCTGAAAGCAACTGTCTTCTTGCGGGCCTCGGTGACCGTGATCGAGGAGCTGCCGAGATCGAACTGGCCGCCGTTCACCTGCGACAGCAGCGCCGAGAAGTCGGTGCCGACGAACTCGGGCTTCAGGTTCAGCTTCGCCGCGACCGCGGTGATCAGGTCGTTGTCGAAACCGGTGAACTTGCCGTCCTTCACGTACACGTTCGGCGGCGCGTCGGTCAGCGTCCCGATCCGCAGCGTCCCGGGCTGCATCAGCCCGAGGTCCGGGCCGGCCGCGGAATCCTTCTTGTCGCTGCCGCAGGCAACCATCGCCGCCGTCAAGGTGATAGCCCCGACTACTGCGACAACCCGCCGAAACGCACGCACAACTGTCTCCTCACACCGTCAACGAACGCAGGGCGATCGGCCCCGCCGTGGCAACCCAACACCAGGGTTCCCGGTTCGTATTCCAGCGCGACGAGGCGTGAGACGGCGGCCGAAGTCGAGTCGGCCTGTGCTATATCAGACGATCAGCCGTGATGCTGCTCATAGTGCGCGAGGGCGTCGGCGGTCCGACCGGTGCCGTAGGCAAGCAGTAGCTCGGCGACGGCCGGCGACTCCTCCGCCGCGGCCGCGGCGGCCCGCTGGATCTCGTCGGCCGAGGCGACCGAGCGGAACAGGTCCTGGAGCTCCCGCACGACCGCGCGAGCGGGCAGCTCGGCGCGTCCCAGGGGGTCGGGATAAGTCGCGTGCCAGGCCTCGACCGGTCGCTCGGCGGAGAGGCCGGCGGGGGCGGCGAACGGCGTCGGCGCGCCCGCCGCCGGACTCGAGGCCTCGCCCGCTGCGCCGCCCGGGCGGCGCAGGTGGTTGTTCGTGGTCGCGCTGGTGTAGGCGCCGGTCGTCGACCGGATCGACGCCAGCTCGATCGCCACCCGCTCCGGCAGCAGCGCGTCGGCGACCGCGACGTCCGCGAGCTCGGAGACGGCGCGCAGCCGGGACACCACGGCCGGATTGCCGATCTTCACCCGCTGCGCGCTGACCAGTTGGGAGAGCATCGGCGCGGACAGCCCGATCACCTGCGCGAGCCCGCCCTGCGTCAGGCCGAGTGCCTGGGTGACTCTGCGCACCACCTCGCCCAGCGGCTCGCCGTACAGCTCGACCTGTTGCTTCAGGTTCTGCGTGCTCTGTTCCATCCCTCGTGCTCCTCCGCTCGGCGCCGTCCGTTGGCACCTGCAAAGATCTTCGCACTTGCGAACGACAATTTCCAGTGCAACGCCGCTTGACATTTGCGATCGCAAACTGCCAAGGTTTGCGGCAGCGAATCTCACCGGAGGAAACGATGACGACTCACCACGGACACCGCCGGCTGGCGGTGTGGGCGCTTCTCGCCGTCACGCTGACCGCGATTCTCGGCGGCCTGACGGCACCGGAGGCGCTCGCGGACCCGGATCCGGGCGGCGGCAAGCTCGTCCTCGTGCTCGACTCGTCCGGCTCGATGGCAGAGCCGGCCGGCGACGGGCACACGAAGATCGTGGCTGCCCGGACCGCCCTGTCCAGCGTGGTGACCAAGCTCCCCGCGAGCGCCCAGGTCGGCCTCCGGGTGTACGGCGCGACCGTCTTCAAACGCACCCAGGCAGGCGCCTGCACCGACACCCAGCTGACCGTCCCGATCGGGACCGGCAACAGGCCGCAGTTGCAGTCCGCCATCGCCAAGTACAAGCCGTACGGCGAGACCCCGATCGCCTATGCGCTCCAGCAGGCCGCGAAGGACCTCGGCCCGACCGGTCAGCGCACGATCGTGCTGGTGTCCGACGGCGAGGCGACCTGTGCGCCGGAGCCGTGCGCGGTCGCCCGCTCGATCGCCCAGCAGGGCATCGACCTGAAGATCGACGTGGTCGGCTTCCGGGTCGGCGGGAAGGCCCGTAGCCAGCTCCAGTGCGTGGCGCGTGAAGGTCGCGGCGACTACTACGACGCCGACTCGACCGTCGACCTGGAGGCCGGGCTGGACCGGTTGTCGGTGCGTGCGTTCCGCCCGTTCCGGATCTCCGGCACGCCGGTGCAGGGCGGTGCCCAGCAGGAAGGTGCGCCGGTGCTTGCCCCCGGCCACTACACCGACACCTTCGGCGACGACGCGACCGCGAAGTACTACGTGATCAAGCGCACGATGGCGAAGTCGACCCTGCGCGCCGGCGTCGCGTTCCGGCGGCCCTCCGGCGGCAGCTTCGTCCTGAAGGCCGAGGTCAAGCTGAACACCCTCGGTGGTGAAGCCTGCGGCTGGAGTTATCCGCTGGCCTTCGACGGTGACCAGGGTGTCGCGACCGGTGCCGCGTCCAGCTGGGCCGGCGACTACCCGAAGGAGTGCACGACCGGCGACCGGTTGGTCCTCACCGTGTCGGCCGGCGACGCCTACCGCGAGATGAAGGGGGTTCCGTACGAGTTGCGGATCGACGAGGAGCCACCGGTCGACGCCACGGCGAACCTGCCCACCAGGGCCGGTGACCCGACGTGGACGCCGATGCCCGGTTCCACGCCTCGCGAGGTCGTCCCCGGGTCGAGCTTCGCCGACGCGCCGTACCTTGCGGCCGGCAGCTACAAGACCACGCTGATGCCTGGCGAGGTCCAGCTGTACAAGGTGAAGGCCGACTGGGGTCAGCGGCTGCAGGCGCAGGTGAGCATCCCGCAGCTCGGGGCGGCCACCGCGAAGGCGTTCGGCACCCTGAGGTACCTCGACATGGGGCTGATCGCACCGACCGGCGAGGACGCTCTCGCGATCTTCGCGAAACAGGTCCCCGGCAATGCCGGCCGACGTGGGGTCATCACGCCGCGGGGCTCGGTCAAGGGCACCACCACGAAGGAGATCCGCTACCTCAACCGCGAAGGCCCGAACTCGATGGACGGCGGCAGCTCGACGGCCGGTGACTACTACGTCGCCGTCTCGCTGAGCCGCAAGGACGAGGACCGCGCGTTCGCGATCCCGATGACGCTGACCATCGGATTGCCGGGCACCGCCGGCGCGGGCAAGCCCGAGTACGTCGACGGCGCCACCCCGGTCGACGGCGGCACCGTCACCCCGACCTCCAGCCCGACGGAGTCCCCGTCCGCTACGCCGTCCGAGTCCTCCGGCTCGGGCTCCGGCGACAAGACCGAGGCGGGTGCACCGGTCGCCGGGCGCTCCGACACCGACAGCGGTACGCCGATCGCCCTGGTCGCGGGCCTCTCGGGTGGCGGCGTAGTACTCCTGCTGGTCGGCCTGCTGCTGGTAGTGCGCCTCCGCCGCACCCCGGCCGCGCACCAGGCCGGGCAGTACCCGGGTGGGCAGCACCCCAACGGGCCGCAGCAGCCCAACGGGCCGCAGCATCCGGGCGGGCAGCAGCCGGACCGACCGCAGTATCCGGGTGGGCAACAAACCAACGGGCCGCAGCATCCGGGTGGGGAGCAGCCCAACGGGCCGCAGTACCCGGGTGGGCAGCAGCCGGACGGGCCGCAGTACCCCGGGCAGCCTCGCCGCTGACCAGCACGACCGTTGACGAGCCTCGGCCGAATGTCCGGCCGGGGCTCGTCCCGTACATCCGCCGGTTGGCTTGGTCGGCGGGGCTCGCGTGTGAGGGCGGGCGTCTGGTGTTCGCGGTGCGGGTTCGCCCGGGGGAGGCGGTAGGTTCTGGGCGGTGGAGGCGTTTGCGGGACGGTTTCGGCTGATCGACCTGATCGGGACCGGCGGCATGGGTTCGGTGTGGCGCGCGTGGGACCTGCGGCGGTCGACGTACGTGGCCGCGAAGGTTCTCGGGCAGCACGATGCCGCGACGCTGCTGCGGTTCGTCCGGGAACAGTCGCTGCGGATCGAGCACCCGCACGTGATCGCGCCGCACGGGTGGGCCGCGGACGACGACAAGGTCGTGTTCGCGATGGACCTGGTCCGGGGCGGCTCGGTGGCGACCCTGCTCGGCGACCACGGCCCGCTGCCGACGGCGTACGTCGCCGTACTGCTGGATCAACTCCTGCGCGGGCTGTCCGCCGTACATGCGGCGCGGGTCGTACATCGCGATGTGAAACCTGCCAACCTGCTGCTGGACGTCACCGGCACCGGCCGGCCGCACCTGCGCTTGTCGGACTTCGGCGTCGCAGGCCTCCTCGACGAGCCGCGGATGACCCGGCAGAGCATGATCCTCGGCACCCCCGGCTACCTGGCCCCAGAGCAGTTGGAAGGCGCCGACCCCGACCCCCGCCAGGACCTGTACGCCGTCGGCGCCGTAGCCGCCGAACTCCTGACCGGCGAACGTCCCACGTCCGACGGCAGCCTGTCGATCCCGGTAGGCCCGCTCTCCGAGCTCATCCACCACCTCACCGCGCCCGACCCGTCCGATCGCCCCACCTCAGCCGCAGCCGCCGCCCAACTCCTCGCCACCGCTACAACCGGCCTTCCCCACACCTGGCCCACGGCCCCCGACGCCCCCGAGGTCTTCGACCAACTCCCACCCCTCCCACCACCCTGGACCCCCACAGGCCCCCAACCACCAGCCCCCAACCAACCACCCCCAAGCCCCCAACCCCCCGCGGGCTCCCGACCACCCGCGAGCTCCCAGCCGCCCGCGAGCTCGCAGCCGCCCGCGAGCGCCCGACCACCCGCGAGCGCCCGACCACCCGCGAGCGCTCAACCACCCGCGAGCAACCAATCACCCCCAAGCACCCAGCCGCCCGCGGGCTCCCGACCCCCCGCGAGCACCCGACCCCCCGCGAGCTCCAAACCACCCGCGGGCTCCCGACCACCCGCGAGCACCCGACCACCCGTTCGGGTTGCTCCTGTTGGAGTTGCCGCGGCTGGTGGGCGTGGGAGGCGGGGATTGTGGTGGGTGGCGGGAGGTTGTTTGGTCGGAGCCGTGGGGTTGTTGGGGAGTGCTGCTTGGTTGGTGTTCCGGTGAGGGGTAAATCGCGGGACGGGTAGCGCCGGTGGTGGAAGACTGCTGGAGATGGACTCGACAGCAGTCACCGCGCCGGTCGGGGAGCGACTGCGGCTGTTGGTGGCTGCGCTGGCGATCACGACCACGGTCGGCTACGGCGTACTGAGTTACGCGTTCAGCGCGCTGCTCGGGCCGATGAGCCGGGAGTTGGCGGTTTCCACGACCACGGCCGTCGGCGCATCGACCACCGCCGTACTGGTGAGCGGCCTGATCTCGATCCCGGTCGGGCGGCGGCTGGATGTGCGCGGCGGGCGCGGGCTGATGACGACCGGCTCGATCCTCGCCGCGCTCGCCGTACTCGGCTGGTCCCAGGTGCAGAACACCTTCCAGCTGTACGCCGTGTTCGTCGCGATCGGTGTCGCCTCGGCGATGGTGCTCTACCCGCCCGCCATGGCCGTCGTGGTCGCCGTCGCCGCGCCCGCCAGAAGAACCAACTCCATTCTCACCATCACGCTCGTCGGCGGCCTGGCGAGCTCGATCTTCATCCCACTCACCGGCTACCTCGCGCAGACCTTCGGCTGGCGCACCGCCCTCGCCGTACTGGCAGGCATCCTCGCGCTCATCACCATCCCGCTGCACCTGTTCGCCGTACCCCGGCAGACCCCGAGGCCACTGACCAGCGCAACACCGGCGAAATCACCGGCCAGAGTTCTCAGGGACCCAGGTTTCTGGCTCCTCGCCGGTGCGTTCGTCGTGCACAGCGCGGCCCTCGCGGTGATCGCCGTCCACCTGGTCCTCTACCTGGTCACCCTCGGCCACCCGCCGGCACGGGCGGCGAGCCTGGCCGGCCTGCTCGGACTGTTGTCGGTGACCGGCCGGCTCGTGACCAGCGTGTCCGTCCGGTGGTTGCCGATGGCGACGATCACCTCGCTGATCCTGTTCGTCCAGGGCATCGCGATCGCCCTGCTACCGGTGGTCGGCCGGCACGTCGCCGGCGCGGTGGGCTGCCTGGTGCTGTTCGGGCTCGGGTTCGGGGTGTCGTCGATCGCGACGCCCGCGATCCTGCTGGACCGGTACGGCGCGACCGGGTTCGGCACGACCGCGGGCATGCTCGGTACGCCGACCACGATCGCGAAGGCGACCGGTCCGCTGGCCGGAGCCGGGCTGGCGGAGGCGTTCGGGTACCGGCCGCTGGTGCTCGCGGTCGCGGTGGCGTGTGTGGTCGCGGCGGCAGGCCTCGCGCTGACCCGGAGGGTCCGCCCGAGGGCCACGATGTGACCTGGGTCGTGGCGGGGGTTGGCGGAGGGGGCATACTTGAGGCACGAGTGAAACCCACTCGCGTGCTCCGGGGTCGGTGTAATTCCGAGCCGGCGGTGACAGTCCGCGACCCGTGACTTCGCAAGAAGAAGCGGTTGACCTGGTGGAATTCCGGGACCGACGGTGAAAGTCCGGATGGGAGGCGCACGCGGTCGGCGGGTGTGCTCTGGCGCCCGGTGGCGCGGAGCGCGGGCTGTGAGGCCCGCGGGACGCGGCGGCGAGGGTCCGGCGGCAACGGGCGAGAGTCCGGGGCGGCCGGCGGGACCGGTGAAACGGTTGCGGCGACGGAGCAGATGTGCCGAGCGAGGCCCCGGTAGTGCGTCCGTGACGACGAGGGGCCCCAGTAGTGAACGACGTGTCGCCGATGGATGTCGCGTGGATGCGGCGTGCCGTCGAGTTGGCCGCGCGCGGCACCGGCAGCACGCATCCCAACCCGGTCGTCGGTTGTGTGATCACCGCGAGCGACGGTCATCCGGTCGGCGAGGGCTTCCATGCCGTCGCCGGCGGTCCGCACGCCGAGGTCGTGGCACTCCGGATGGCGGGCGACCGGGCCCGCGGCGGTACGGCGTACGTGACGCTGGAGCCCTGTAACCACACCGGCCGGACCGGTCCGTGCGCGGACGCGCTGATCGAGGCGGGCGTCGCGCGCGTGGTGTACGCCGTACCGGATCCGAACCGTACGGCGGCCGGCGGCGCGGACAAGTTGCGCAGCAAGAACCTCGACGTCGTCGAGGGCGTACTGCGGGCCGAGGCCGAGGCGGTCAACCGCGTGTGGCTGCACAGCGTGCGGATCGGGCGGCCGTTCGTCACCTGGAAGTTCGCGACCACGCTCGACGGGCGGTCCGCGGCGCCGGACCGGACGAGCAGGTGGATCACCGGCCCGCTCGCCCGCGCCGACGTGCACCGGCTGCGGGCGGAGTGCGACGCGATCGTCGTCGGCACCCAGACGGTCCTGGCCGACGACCCGGAGCTCACCGTTCGGGACGAGAACGACGTACCCGTGGCGCGGCAGCCGTTGCGGGTCGTGGTCGGCGACCGGGAGATCCCGCCGACCGCGCGGGTCCGCAACGACCGCGCGGAGACCCTGCTGCTGCCCACTCACGATCCCGCCGAGGTGCTCCGGCAGCTGGACGACCGGCAGATCCGGCACGTCTGGCTCGAAGGCGGCCCGACACTGGCCGCCGCGTTCCTGCGCGCCGGTCTGGTCGACCAGATCGTGGCGTACGTCGCCCCGGCCGTGCTCGGCTCGGGGTACGCCGCGGTCGGCGATCTCGGCGCGGAATCGATCGACCACCTGCGGCGGTTCAAGCTAGCGGACGTCACCCGCCTCGGCGACGACGTCCGGCTCACCCTGGTTCCTCTGGGAGGAAAGTAGATGTTCACCGGCATCATCGAAGAACTCGGCACGGTCGAGTCCCTGGAGCTGCTCGACGGCGACGCGGCCCGACTCACCATCCGTGGACCGAGGGTGACCGAGGACGCGGCGCACGGCGCGTCGATCGCGGTCAACGGCTGTTGCCTGACGGTCGTCGAGTACGGCGGCGGCGTGTTCACCGCGGACGTGATGCGCGAGACGCTGCAGCGCACCAGCCTCGGCGGTCTCGGGAAGGGCTCGCCGGTCAACCTGGAGCGGGCGGTCGCCGCGCACGAACGGCTCGGCGGGCACATCGTCCAGGGGCACGTCGACGGTACCGGCACGATCGCGTCGCGGACGCCCGGTGATCGCTGGGAGGACGTCCGGATCGCGACCTCGCCGGAGATCCTGAAGTACGTCGCCGAGAAGGGCTCGATCGCGATCGACGGGGTGTCGCTGACGGTCACCGGCGTCGACGACGCGAGCGGCACGTTCGGGGTCAGCCTGATCCCGACGACGCTCGAGCTGACGGTGCTCGGCGCGAACAAGGTCGGCGACACGGTGAACCTCGAGGTCGACGTGATCGCGAAGTACGTCGAACGCCTGCTGACCGCGGGCGTCACCCCTTCTTCTGTTGCTGGAGGCAACAAGTGAACCCGATCAACTGGCTGTTGACCTCCCAGGTCACGATCGCCGGCTCGCCGGTGCTGGTCCGGGAGATCGTCGGCAACGTGTTCGGCCTGGCCAGCGCGCTGTTCGGGATGCGCCGGCTGGTCGCCGCGTGGCCGGTCGGCATCGTCGGCAACGTGCTGCTGTTCACGGTGTTCGTCGGCGGCATCTTCGACACCCCGCAGGACAAGGACCTCTGGGGGCAGGCCGGCCGCCAGGTGTTCTTCGCGTTGATCAGCCTGTACGGGTGGTACCGCTGGTACCAGACCCGGCACCAGGGCGCCGGGCAGGCGGTCCAGCCGCGCTGGGCGACGATGCGGGAGCGGCTGGAGCTGCTCGGGATCGGCGTGGTGCTCTACGCGATCGCGTACTTCGTGCTGAAGGCGCTCGGCTCCTGGGGCCCGCAGTGGGACGCGTGGATCCTCACCGGGTCGATCCTCGCGACGTACGGGATGGCCCGCGGGTTCGTCGAGTTCTGGCTGATCTGGGTCGCCGTCGACGTGGTCGGCGTACCGCTGCTGGTGCAGGCGAAGTTCTACCCGTCGGCGACGATGTACGTCGTGTACGGGCTGTTCTGCGTACTCGGGTTCGCGTCGTGGTGGAAGATCCAGAACCGCGAACGGGCCGCAACCCCCGAAGCTGTGGTGGTGGGCTGAGATGGGAACCGTGCTGAAGCTCGACACGATCGAGCACGCGATCGAGGAGATCCGGGCCGGCCGGCCGGTGATCGTCGTCGACGACGAGGACCGGGAGAACGAGGGCGACCTGATCTTCGCCGCGTCCAAGGCGACTCCGGAGCTGCTGGCGTTCCTGATCCGGTACAGCTCCGGCGTGGTGTGCGTGCCGATGGAAGGCGCCGAGCTCGACCGGCTCGGGATCCCGCTGATGACGCCGCACAACCGCGAGCGGATGCGGACGGCGTACACGATCTCCGTCGACGCGCGCGACGGGATCAGCACCGGCATCTCGGCGGCCGATCGGGCCCGGACGATCCGGGTACTCACGGATTCCGCGTCGGAGCCGTACGACCTGGTGCAGCCGGGGCACGTGTTCCCGCTGCGCGGGCGCGACGGCGGCGTACTGGTCCGTCCCGGGCACACCGAGGCGTCGATCGACCTGGCGCGGCTCGCCGGTCTGACTCCGGCGGCGGTGATCTCGGAGTTGGTGAACGACGACGGGACGATGAAGCGCGGGCAGGACCTGCGTACGTTCGCGGACGAGCACGGGCTGTTGCTGGTGTCGATCGACGACCTCATCCGCTACCGGCGGCGGAACGAGACGCAGATCCAACGGGTCGCGACCACGACGTTGCCGACGCAGTACGGCGATTTCGTTGCCCACGGCTACCGGAACACGGTGGACGGTTCGGAGCAGCTCGCGCTGGTCCGCGGCTCGCTCGACGACGGGCCGACGCTGGTGCGGTTGCACTCGGAATGCCTGACCGGGGACGTGTTCGGGTCGCTGCGGTGCGACTGCGGGCCGCAGCTCGACGAGGCGTTGCGCCAGGTGGCTGCCGAGGGCGGCGTTGTCGTGTACCTGCGCGGGCACGAGGGGCGCGGGATCGGGCTGCTGCACAAGCTACAGGCGTACGAGCTGCAGGACGCGGGGCGCGACACTGTGGACGCGAACCTGGATCTCGGGCTGCCGGCCGACGCCCGCGACTACGGGACCGGCGCGCAGATCCTCGCCGATCTCGGCGTGAAGTCGGTGCGGCTGCTGACCAACAACCCCGACAAGCTCGCGGGCGTGCAGGGATACGGCATCGAGGTCGTCGAGCGGCGCGGCATCTCCATCGACCCGACCGAACACAACCTGCGCTACCTGCGCACCAAGCGCGACCGCATGGGCCATCACCTCCCCGCTGGCCTGCTGACCGAAGAGAACGGAGCCGGCTGATGTCGGGCAGTGGAGCACCCACCATCGAGGTCCCCCGCGTCGAAGGCGCCCGAGTCGCGGTCGTCGCGGCGCAATGGCATCCGAAGGTCACCGACGGTCTCCTGGCCGGCGCCTTGCGCGCGCTGGAGGACTCTGGGGTGGCTGAGCACACCGTCGTCCGGGTGCCCGGGTCTTTTGAACTGCCGGTCGCGTCCCTCCACGCCGCCAAGGCCGGGTACGACGCGGTCGTCGCCCTGGGCGTGGTGATCCGCGGTGACACCCCCCACTTCGAGTACGTCTGCCAGGCGACGACCGACGGGCTGATGCAGGTCGGTGTGACCACCGGAGTACCGGTCGGCTTCGGCGTCCTTACCTGCGACAACGACCCCCAGGCGCTGGACCGAGCCGGGTTGCCCGACAGCCGCGAAGACAAGGGCTACGAGGCAACCCAAGCCGCCCTGTCCACACTGGCCGCGATCCGCCGACTGAAGTAGACCCGTCCGACGCGTGGGGGGAGACGCGTAGTGGGTGTGCCGAGCGAGGGGATGTGATCAGCCCCCGCGTGCTCCCACCCACCCCCGGGCTCGCGCCCGGCTTCTGCGAGCTGCCGCTCGCGGGTGACTGCTGAGCGGGCGTGTCACGTGAGGCAGGGTCTGGTGAGTGGTGACGGGTGGACGCGTCGAGTGCTGGCGGTGGTGTGTGAGAAGTGTGGTCAGCCCTCACATGCGTCGCAGCCGAGCTTGATCGCGTGATCCCAGTAGTGAACTGCCTCACCGCGCGGAAATACTTGTTACCCACGGGCGCTGGCCAAACGGCCCACAGCCACCCAGTCACCACCCCGTCGCTTCGCTCGCGGGCCCGGGCCGAGTAGTCACCCGCCGGCGGCAGCCGGCAATAGTCCGGGCGGCAGCCCGGGGGGTGGGTGGGAGTGCGGAGCACGCGGGGGGCTATCCCTTCACGCGGGTGTGTTCCATGTACCAGTTGGTGGTCCAGGTGTTGCCGTTGTCGGTGGAGAAGGCTTGTTCCCAGGCGGCCTTGTCGGTGCCGGGTGTCCACAGGAAGCGGACGTCGATGGGCTGCCCCTCCCAGACGTCCGGGCCTTCGAAGAGGCCGACGCCGTTGGCGAAGGAGCCGACGACCGGAGTCTCCAGCTGGCCGCGGGTGCTGTTGATCCAGTGGATGGACCAGGTGCGGGACTCGGGGTTGTAGAGCCGAAAGGTCGCCCCGCGGAAGCCCTCGCTCGGGAACCAGCCTTCGTCGAAGCTGATCGCCCCGTCGAAGTACGTCGTGGCCTGCATCGTCGCGTCGTGTTCGTACCAGGTGAAGGGCTCCCCGAGGACTGGCCGCCGGCGCCGGTTGTGGAAGGACCAGCGGCCGATGAGGAAGTCGAAGTCGTCGGTGACCTTCGGGATGCCGAGCGGCGGCGGGGGAGTGGGACGCCGGGTGAAGTCCATGGTCCAGTTGGTTTCCCAGGTGTCGCCGCCGTCCGCGGAGTACGCCTGCTCCCAATGTGCCGTCTCTGAGGTGATGTCCGACCATTCGTAGCTGCACAGGATCGGTCGGCCTTCGTGCGTGTCCTCGCCGACCAGGCGGCAGCGCGTCCCGTCGGCGGTCCAGCCGCCGTGCACCGGTGGGTAGAGCTCCGTCGTGGTGCTGTTGACCCACCAGATGCTCCACTGCTTGCCCACCGGATCGAACACCCGCAGCGACAGCCCGTACGTCCCCTTCGTCGGGAAGCGCATCTCGTCGATGCTGATCTGCCCGTCGAAGTACGTCCGCGCGCTCGTGGTCCCGTCGTACTCGAGCCACTCGTCGCACCCGGCGAGGGCCCGTTTCAGTGTGCGGTGGTGTACGTCGAAGTACCCGTTCAGGAAGTCGAAGTCCCCGGTCACCTTGTCCATGCGTCCAGCGTCGGGCGCAAACCTGACATCCCATGGCAGTGATCCGGACTAATCTCGGACTATGCGTTCGAGCCGGCTGTTGTCGATCCTGCTGTTGCTGCAGACGCGTCGGCGGCTGACGGCGCGGGAACTCGCTGACGAGTTGGAGGTGTCGCTGCGCACGATCTACCGCGATGTGGAGGCGCTCGCGGCTGCAGGCGTTCCCGTGTACGCCGACCAGGGCCGTGCAGGTGGGTACCGCCTGGTGGAGGGCTACCGCACCCGCCTGACCGGCCTGACCGAACAGGAAGCAGCTGCTCTGTTCCTGGTCGGCATGCCCGGTGCTGCCGCCGCACTCGGGCTAACGGCCGAAACGAGCGCAGCCGAGCTCAAACTGCTCGCAGCGCTCGCCCCGGACCAGCGGGACCGGGCTGGTCGGCTGAAGCACAGGTTCCACCTGGACCTGCCCGCCTGGTACCAGGACGCCGAGAACTCACCACAGCTCGCGGCCGTCGCCGACGCTGTACTGCACGACCGCCGTGTCCGTGTCCTGTACCGCAGGTGGGAAGAGCCCCGCGAGGTCGAGCGCCTGCTCGAGCCGTACGGCCTAGTGCTCAAGAACGGCAGCTGGTACGTCGTAGCCGCGACAGCCGGCGGATTACGCACGTACCGCGTTTCGAACATCCTTGAGCTCACACCGACCGACGAGCAGTTCGAACGCGCCGACAGCTTCAACCTGGCCCAGCACTGGCAGGAGCACCTGGACGGCTTCGACCGCATCCGTTTCACGGCAGAGGCGGTCCTCAAGGTGTCGGCCAGGCTGGCCGCGAAGATGTACGACGTCTCGTACCCCGCACTCGTGAAGGCGGTCGCGGCCGCCGTACCGGAGCCAGACGGGAGCGTTGTGGTGACGGTCCCGATCGAGTCGGTCCAGAACGCCGCAGCCACGCTCAGCCGCTTCGGTGACGCCCTGGAGGTGCTGGAGCCGCAGGAGCTTCGGGCTGAGCTGAGAGAGCTCGGCCGGAAGCTCCACGACCTTTACTCCTGAGATAGCGCTCCGTTGGCGCGCTCTCCGGCCTCTGTGCTGCGCTTGAGGAAGTCCGCGATCACCGTGAGCTCGGCCTCGCTGTAGTCCGCCAGTACGTCGTCCATTGCGCCGATCATCGGCTGGTACAGCCGGACTACCTCCGTACTGCGGTCCGGCAGCACCCGGATCGTCACGCTCCGCCGGTCCGCGCGAGCCCGGTCGCGGGCGATCCAGCCGCCGCGTTCCAGGCGGTCGAGGATCCCCGTCAGCGTGGCCGGGTGCAGGCCGGCCTGGCGGGCGAGTGCGCTCGGGGTGAGCGGTCCGCTGCGCGCGAGGACGTCGAGGCAGTCGAGGTCGACGTCCTTGAGCGCCAGCTTGCCGCCGATCTGGTGGTTCAGCAGGGCGAGCTGGATCCGCAGGTCGCGAAGCCCGGCCTTGATCTCGTTCCCGGTCCGCCGGCGGTGCCGGACGTCACCTTGTTCTCTCTGTTCCATATATTATGATTTCCGTACTATATGAGTTGCAGATCAGAATCACGGTAGCGCACAGGAGGCGGTTCGATGCGGATCACGGTGTTCGGCGCGACGGGCGGGATCGGCGGGCACGTCGTACGGCAGGCCCTGGAGGCGGGGGAGAAGGTGACGGCGGTGGTGCGTACGTCGTCCGCGTTCGAGCTGGAGCATCCGTCGCTGGAGGTTGTGCGGGTGCGCGGGCTGGACGTGGCGGAGCCGCTGCGCGAGGCGATCGACGGCAGTACGGCGGTGATCTCCGGCGTCGGCGCCCGCGGGCGGAAGGACGGGCCGGTCGCGTCCCGCAGTACGAAGTCGATCCTCGCGGCGATGGACGCGGTCGGGGTACGGCGGTTCGTGGCGGTCAGCGCGGCACCGCTCGGGCCGACCCCCGGGGACTTCCTCAATCGGCGGGTGATCTGGCCGATGATCAACGCGTTCGCGGCCGACGTGTACGCCGATCTGCGGGTGATGGAGGCCGACATCATGAGCAGTGCCGCGGAGTGGACGATCGTGCGACCGCCGAAGCTCAACAGCAAGCAGTTGACCGGCCACTACCGGACAGCGCTCGGCGGGACCGTCCCCCGCGGCTACCTGATCTCCCGCGCCGACGTCGCCGACCTGATGCTCAAGTCGCTGACCGACCCGACGACCGTCCGTCAGCCGGTTGGTGTTGCCTACTGAGATCGCGGGACAGGTGCGAGCGGCGGAGGCCGTGCGCGACGAGGTACCGGACGTCCGGGACTGTGTCGTACATGAGTTGGATATGGAAGTAGTTCACGTGCTCCAGGACAGCGACTGCGGCGAAAACCACGCCCGGCACGGTGCTGGCGCCAGGGCGTTGTAGCAGCGACCAGACGGTGTAAAGGACGCCAGCCGTCAGTAGCGGGACATTCCAGCGGCGGGCGTGGGCAAACCAGCGTTTGCCCGGTAGCGGGCTGCGTGGGTCTTGGCGGAGCTTCAGGAACCAGTACGCGGCGCCTTGGAGTAGTAGCACGGCGAAGAGGGCGTAGCCGGCGAGGTTGGGGGTTGTTGCCGGTAGGCCGACCAGGTGGAACCACAGGAAGTACTGCAGGGGGATGTTGAGCAGTTCGAGTGTTGCCAGGGAGCGCAGACGATGAGTGATCCGGGAGAGGGTCACTGCGTTGGCTGGATTCGGTTGTGGGGGACGGCGTGGGCGGTGTGGTTCTGGAAGCCGGTGGTGGTTCGGGCCATGGTGAGGGAGTTGAGGAGGGCTTCCTCGACTGATTCGGTGACCGCCTGGAACGGGGTGCGGAGGTCGCGGTCGGCGTAGGACGGCGTACGGCTGGTGGTGAAGGCGATCGCGTAGTCGCCGCTGCCGGGGGCATAGTCGGAGCCGACCCGGGCCATCGCGAAGATCGCCCGGCGGGCGAGGCGTCCCAGTTGCCGGGAGTCGAGCGGGAGGTCGGTCGCGACCACGATCATGCAGGAGTTGCCGTCGGAGTCGATCGGCTCGGCCGGCACCTGTCGCCCCAGCACAGTCAACACACCCGAAAAGTTCGCCTGCACCAACACACCAACAGTTCCGTCGGTCAAGGCGCGGGAGGCGGTGCCGATGCCGGCCTTGAAGCCGAGGGCGGCGGTTCCCGTGCCGGCGCCTGCGCAGCCTTCCTGGGGGAGAGTTGCGGAGGCTGCGTCCAGGGCGGCGTGGACGTGGGCCGGCGTGATGGGGCGGCGGCGGATGTCCGACAGGTGGCCGTCGTTGGTCTCGCCGACGATCGGGTTCAGGCTGGTCGCCCGCGGGTTCCGGTCGAGGAGCCAGCTGACGAACGCGTCCGCGACCCGGAACGTGCTCAGCGTCCCGGTCAGCAGGATCGGCGTCTCGATCACGCCGAGCTCATCCACCTGCGTGGTCCCGATCAACTTCCCGTACCCGTTGCCAACAGCAACCGCCGCCGGCAGCGTCGCCTCCCAGCCGTCCGGAACGATCGCCGTGACCCCGGTGTTCACCCCGTCGCCCGTGATCGTGGTCTGCCCGACCCGCACTCCTGGCACGTCGGTGATCGCATTCAGCGGCCCGGTGGGCAACGTGCCGACGACGACGCCCAGCTCACGAACTCTCCGAGGACTCTGCACACGGTTGTCGTCAGTCACAGGCAGCAGCATCTCACCTCGACCGGCCCGCTCAGCCGCCTAGCGGCGAGCGGTCGCCCACGAACCACAGGTGCCCGAACGGGTCCAGGAACGATCCCTGGCGGTGGGTGCCCCACGGTACGGCGTGGTCGCGGACCGGGTCGAAGCTCCCGTCGGCCCCGGCCTCGACGGCACGCGCGACGAACGCGTCCGGGTCGTCCACGAACACCTCGACCCGCACCGTCGGCGCCCCCGTGTCCGCGGGCGTCTTCCAGATGTTGTTGCCCGGCTCGCCCAAGAAGACCGGAGCGCCGTCGATGCTCAGGCCGATCACGCTGCCCAGGTTCCACAGTTCGACCGCGCCGAGTGCCCGCGCGTACCAGGCCGCGGCCGCCGGAGCGTCCGCCACCGCCAGCATCACCGAGATCTCCACGGGTTCAGTATGGTCCGTCCACCGGACCTGGGGGCCGGACTCCTGGGAGCGCCCCGTAGGCTGGGCGCGCGATGAAGACTTTTGACGAGCTGTTCGCCGAGTTGGGTGAGAAGGCGCGGACGCGGCCGGAGGGTTCCGGGACCGTGGCGGCGCTGGATGCCGGCGTGCACACGATCGGCAAGAAGCTGGTCGAAGAGGCCGCCGAGTCCTGGATGGCCGCCGAGCACGAGGGCAAGGAGCGGGCTGCGGAGGAGATCTCGCAGTTGCTGTACCACGCCCAGGTGATGATGCACGCGCTCGGCCTGGACCTCGACGACGTGTACCGACATCTGTAGGGAGCCCCCTCCAGCAGATCACCGGTTCACACCCCAGAAAGGGCAGTCGCCATGCTGCGCGTCGCAGTACCGAACAAGGGCTCGCTGAGCGAAGCCGCCATCGGGATCCTCACCGAAGCCGGCTACAAGCAGCGCCGGACCACCAAGGACCTCACCCTCACCGACTCGGCCAACGAGGTCGAGTTCTACTACCTGCGCCCCCGCGACATCGCCGTGTACGTCGGCGAGGGCACCCTCGACGTCGGGATCTCCGGCCGCGACCTGGTGCTCGACTCGCACGCGGACGCGGACGTGATCATGGGCCTCGGGTTCGGCTCGTCGACGTTCCGGTTCGCCGGGCGGCCCGGGGTCGCGAACTCCGTGAAGGACCTGGCCGGCCAGCGGATCGCCACGTCGTACGCCGGGGTGCTCCAGGACCACCTCGCCGAGAACGGCGTCCAGGCGTCGGTCGTGCGGCTGGACGGCGCGGTCGAGTCGGCTGTCCAGCTGGGCGTCGCGGACGTGATCGCGGACGTCGTCGAGACCGGTACGACGCTACGTCAGGCCGGGCTCGAGGTGTTCGGGGAGCCGATCCTGCAGTCCGAGGCGGTCCTGATCAAGCGGCACGGCGTGGACGTCCCGCCGAACGGCCTGCAGCAGCTGGTCCGCCGGCTCGAGGGCGTCCTGATCGCGCGGAACTACGTGATGATGGACTACGATATCCGCGCCGAGGACGTGGACGCGGCCACCGCGGTCGCGCCCGGGCTGGAGTCGCCGACGGTGTCGCCGCTGCACCGGCAGGGCTGGGTCGCCGTCCGGGTGATGGTGCGGCGGGCCGACGCGCAGCGGCTGATGGACCAGCTCTGGGAGGTCGGCGCCCGCGCGATCCTCACCACCGACATCCACGCCTGCCGGATCTGACCGGGTGATCTGAGATGGCGTCCCGGGACCGGTTGCTGACCTTCCACCCCTGGATCGTGTCCGGGATGTCGGCCGGGATGGGGCTGTCGCTGGTCGCCGTGTTCGGGGTGATCTGGTTCCGGCTGTCGCCGGCGGACCGGGCGACGTTCGACTGGTTCCAGCGGATCACGCTGCTGGCGTTCTTCGGCGCTGTGCTGTGGATCCTGTACCGGATGTCCACGCTCCGGGTGACGGCGTACCCGGACCGGCTGCGGGTGCGGAACGTGTTCAAGTCCTACACGCTGAAGTGGTCCGAGGTGACCGCGCTCCGGTTCCGGCCGGGAGACGCGTGGCTGCAGCTGTTCGATGCCGACGACAACCGGATCGGGATCCTCGCGATCCAGGCTTCCGAAGGAGCGCGGGCGACCCGCGCCGCCAAAGAACTGGCGGCGGTCGCCCGCGAACACGGCGCCGGCGCTAGACCGACACCTGGAACGTAGTCGTGTGGGAGTCGCCCGGCTGCAGGACGATCAGGTCCTGACCGGTGCGGAACGCGTCCGGCGGGCAGGTCATCGGTTCGACGGCGAGGGCGGTACGGCCGACCGGCTCGCCGGTGAACAGCTGCATCCACTTGGTGTCGCTCGTCAGCACCGACCGAGCGCCGGTGGCCGGGTCGGTGAGGGAGACCGACCAGGTGCTGGGCAGGTCGGTGAAGGCGTTGTCGATGACGGTGGCGCCGATCGGGCGCGGCTCGTGGAAGTCGTACGGCGTTCCGTCGACCGGAGTGAGGCCAGTCGGCGTCATCCGGTCCGAGACCTCCAGACGCTGAGCCGCGCGGAACTCCAGGACGCATTCGTCGATCGGACGACCCACGCTGAGGTACGGATGCGCTCCGTAGCCGTACGGCGCCGCGGATCGGCCGACGTTGGTGGCGGATGCCGTGACGGTCAGCCGGTCTGTCAGGTGGTAGGTGAGGCGGAGGTCGAGCTGGTGCGGGTAGCCCGGTTCGCCGTGGAGGCGATGGGTGAGTTCGACGGTGGACTCGTCGGAGGCGTCGTCGGCGCGCTGCCAGTTGGCCCAGCGGGTGAGGCCGTGGATGGCGTTCCGGCGCGCCGATTCGCTCAGCGGGAGGTGCTGGGTGACGCCGTCGAACGTGTACTCGCCGTCCGTGATCCGGTTCGGCCACGGGAACAGGTGCTGGCCGATCCCGGCGTGCGCCAGCTCGTCCTCGCCGTACCCGAGCAGCACCGGACGCCCCTCGTAGGTGAGCCCGCGCATCCCGCCGCCGACACTCACCACGGTCCCCTCGTACCCGCCGCCGCGCAGACCCCACTGATCACCTGAAGGCAAGACACTCATGCGGCAATCCTCACCCAACCTGTCCACAGAAGGCGAACCCGTTCGTGGTGATGGTGTAGACAGCCACCAAGGAGGTACGACGTGAAGTACATGCTGCTGGTCAACGCCGGGGAGCTCGACGAGCGGAACGCGCCGGTCGGGTGCGAGCCGGAGGACTGGATGCGGTTCGACAAGGAGATTCGGGACTCGGGCGTGGTGGTCGCGTCCGAGTCGCTGGCCGACCTCGTCACCTCGACCCGGGTGCAGGTCGCCGGCGACGGGAAGCGGACCGTGGTCGACGGGCCGTTCGCGGAGACCCGGGAGGTGCTCGGCGGGTTCTACGTGATCGACGTACCGGATCTGGACGTCGCGCTCGACTGGGCCGCGAAGTGCCCGGGGTCGCGAGGCGGCGGTTCGGTCGACGTCCGGCCGGTCGCGGAGTTCCCCGGAGCCTGACGATGGACCGGGTCGAGCACGTCTTCCGGGAGGAGCGCGGCCGGTTGCTGGCCGCGCTCTCCCGGCGGTTCGGCGACCTCGACCTGGCCGAGGAGGTGACGTCCGAGGCGATCGAGGCGGCGCTCACCCGCTGGCCGGTGGACGGCGTACCGCCGAACCCGGGCGGCTGGCTGATGACCACCGCCCGGCGCAAGGCGGTCGACCGGCTGCGGCGCGACCAGGTGTACGCCGCCAAGCTCGCGATCCTGCAGGTCGAGGCTGACCGCCCCGCGCCGCAGGCCGCCGGCGACGAACTGCCCGACGAACGGCTGCAGCTGTTCTTCACCTGCGCGCACCCTGCCCTCGCGCCGGAGGACCGTGGCGCGCTGACACTCCGCTGCCTGGCCGGACTGACCACGCCGGAGGTGGCCCGGGCGTTCCTCGTGCCGACCGCGACGATGGCGAAGCGGATCGTCCGCGCGAAGAAGAAGATCCGCGAGGCACGGATCCCGTTCCGCGTCCCCGGCCCGGACGAGCTGCCGGAGCGGCTGCCCGGCGTACTGCAGGTGATCTATTCGGTGTTCACCGAGGGGTACGCCGCCAGCTCCGGGCCGTACCTGCAACGGCTGGACCTCGCCGAGGACGCGATCCGGCTGGCGCGCATCCTGCACCGGCTGATCCCGGCCGAACGTGAGGTCGGCGGTCTGCTCGCGCTGATGCTGCTGATCCACGCCCGCCGTGACGCCCGCAGCGGGCCGCACGGCGCGATCGTCCTGCTCGAACACCAGGACCGCACCCGCTGGGACCCCGACCTGATCACCGAAGGCCGCGCGCTGGTCGTCTCCGCGCTCACCGGTGGCCCTGCCGGACCGTACGCCGTCCAGGCCGCGATCCAGGCCGTCCACGACGAGGCCCCCGACTTCGCCGCCACCGACTGGCCGCAGATCGTCCAGCTGTTCGACGTCCTCCTCGACATGGACCCCTCACCCGTGATCGCGCTCAATCGGGCGGCCGCGATCGCCTTCCGCGACGGACCCGGGGCAGGGCTCGCGCTCCTCGACGAACTGGCCGCCGAACCGCGGCTGCAGGAGTACCACCCGTACGCCGTCGCCCGCGCCGACCTGCTGGGCCGGCTCGGCCGTTTGCCCGAGGCAATCACCGCCTACGAGCAGGCTCTCGCGCTCGCGGGATCCGAACCGGAGCGTGCGCACGTCCGTGACCAGCTCGCCGAGTTGGGGCAGACTGCCGACATGGAGACCGTTTACGAAGCGGCGGGTGGGTCCGAAGGACTGTTGCGGCTGGCCGCCGCGTGGCACGAGCTGGTGATGGCCGATCCGGTCGTCAGCCACGCGTTCCACGGCGGGGCGAAGCCCGATCACACCGAACGGCTGGCGGCGTACTGGGGCGAGGCCCTCGGCGGACCGCCCGCGTACACGACGACGTACGGCACCGAGGCGGAAGTACAGCGCCGGCACGCCGGCAACGGCGAGCACGACGAGATGAACCGGCGGGCGATCGACTGCTTCGACCAGGCGATGACCAACGCGGACCTGACCGACCCGCGGGTCCGCCAGGTGCTGCACGACTACTTCGCCTGGGCGACGTTCAACACCATGTACCGGCACCGCACCGAGGACATCGACGACGGCCAAGCTGTCGTCCAGTGGTCGTGGGACGGGCTGCGGGCGTGACCGACCGGCTCTCGCGGCTGGCCCGCAGCTGGGACGAGGCCGCCGAGGGCTATGAGCAGTACTTCGTCCCGCGGTTCGCGCCGTGGGTCCGGGCCGCGGTGCAGACGATCGGTACGTCGCTGCCGGACGGCCCGATCCTGGTCCCGTGCTGCGGCACCTTCCCCGAACTCGACCTGCTCGCCCCACGCTTCCCCGACCGCAAGCTCGTCGGCCTCGACCTGTCCGCCGAAATGGTTCGCCTCGCCCGCGCCCGCGCGGCTGGACGAGCAGAGGTGGTGCAGGCCGATGCCACCGAGCTCGACCCGGCCTGGGCCGCGGCCGGCGTGGTGTCGGTCTTCGGTCTCCAGCAGCTTCCGGACCCGGCGGCCGGCATCCGGTCCTGGTACGACGTCCTGCGCCCCGGCGGCCGGCTCTGTGTCGTCTACTGGCCGGAGGTCGCCGAAGAAACCGGCCCGTTCGCGCTCCTCGACAAGGTCGTCGGCCGCGGCGACAGCACCTGGGAGGACACCCTCGTCCCCGCCCTCCACGGCGCGGTCATCGAGCGCGACGAACTCGTCTCCTTCCCGATGGTCCACCCCGACGCGGCCGCGTACTTCGACGCCGCCAACCTGCACGGCCCGCTCCGGGCGCGCGCCCTCGCCCACGGCGACGCCTACATCGCCGACCTCCGCCGGCGCTACCTGGCCGAAGCCCCCGCCGGGGAGTGGACCCACCACCCGCAGGCGCGCCTGATCGCGGTCAGGCGATGAATCTCAGGAGGCAGCCGAGTCGTGAGGCGGCAGCGCCACCGAGGTCGTGACCAGCTCGAGGGCCGGGTCGAACGGGAGCGACGAGTTGCCGTCCACGATCACGTGCGCCCGGGACCGGGTCGCCTGCTCGGCGAAGTGGTCGCGCTCCCAGCGCATCCACTCCAGCCAGTGGTCGCGGAGCGCCTCGCCGTCGCGTTCGATCCCGCGGTCCAGGCGGACCTGGTTGGACGTCTCCACCCACAGCCGGAGTGACTGCCAGTGCGCGGCGTCCCGGTCGCAGGCGGTGACCCCTTCGACGATCAGCAGGTCCACGGTGTTCGGTACGACGTGGAGCTCGTCGTACGCGCGCTTGTACCAGTCGTACCGACGGTAGCGTCCCTCGCGGCCGTCGGCCAGCCGCTGCAGGACGTGGTCGCGGAGCAGGGCGAAGCCGCGCTCGGCTCCGGTCCAGCCGTCGTACAGGTCGTCCATGTGGATCACGTACGTGTTCAGGTCGCGCAGTTTCGCGCGGGCCTCGAGGCGGGCGGCGACGGTGGTCTTGCCGGAGCCGGCCGGTCCGTCGACGCCGATCAGCCGGGTCCTGCCCAGGCGTGGGGGGCCGGCCTGGACGTTGTCCAGCAACGAGTCGATGGTCAGGGGGGAACCGTGGTCAGCGGTCTTCTCAGTTGATTCCATGGCGCTTCAGGATGTCCTCGATCTCGTCGAACTCCGACGATTCCTGCTGCTTGGCCTTCCCCTTTGACGGCCCCTTTGAGGGCGCAGCAGCTTGTGTGGTAGTCGCCGACGCAGGCGCTGGGCCTGTGCTGGTCAGCTCTCCCGCGGGCGAGGCGGGCTTCTTCGGTGCCTTCTCCTTCGGGGTGCGCCCACGAGCGACGCCGGAGACGACGTACAACACGACCGAGACGCCGAACAGCGCGACCCCGGCCCAGACGGTCGGTGAGAAGATCAGGTGGGCAGCCCAGCTCACGACCGAGCGGACTACTTCCCAGAGCACCTTGAGCAGACCGGTCATGTACAGGGACACCGGAAGCAGCGACCAGGCCACTCCGCGCGTCCCCGCCGCGATCCCGCGGCGCCGCCAGGCGAACCAGGAGCCGATCAGTCCGAGCAGCGTCAAGCCTGCGCAGAGCGGCAGGAGCGTCGAAGCGTCGTAAGTAGGCACATGTCCAGGCTCGCACAGATGGCCCGTGAACCAAGAGGGGAACAGCCCTGACGTACCCCTGAAACAGTGGACCGGGGAGAATGCTGGTGTGCAACCAGAGCGGCGTTTGGCATTCACCGGGTTCGACAACGACGACGGTACGGCGGATCCGGCGCTGGCGGCGGCGCTGGCCGCGGGGGACGACGGTGCGATGCTGGCGGCGCTCACCCGGGCCCGGCTGCTGGTGCCGGTGGTGGCGATGCTCGGCGAGGTCGAGCACGACGAGAACGGGCTCGCCCACGACAAGACGTCGGACATGGCCGTCGTACTGCTCCAGGGCCAGGACGGGCGGAACGCGCTGCTCGCGTTCACCGGCACCGAGAGCCTGGCCCGCTGGAATCCGGCGGCCCGCCCGATGCCCCAGCACACCCAGCTGGTCGCGACTGCGGCGGTCCAGGAGGGCGCGGCCGCGATCGTCCTGGACATCGCCGGTCCGGCAACGGGCGTGATCGAAACCGACGACGTACGGCGCCTGGCCGCCGGCCTCCAGGTGGTACGCCTGGAAGACGGCGGCTACGCGTGGGTCGAACCGTCACCCGACCGGTGAGCTGAGCGCGTCCATCGGCTTCGCGCGCATCGCGATCCGGCCGGTGATCGCGGTCGTCGGCAGCACCAGCAGCAGTACGACGGCCACCCAGGCGAGCAGGATCCACACCGGCCCCGACGGGATCGGCCAGCCGCGGGTCGCCATCGCGATCGGGAACACCGTGAACGCCGCCGTGACCAGTCCCGCGACCAGCCCGAGCGCCGCGATCAGCAGCCCTTCCAGGCCGAGCATCCGGGACACCTCGCGCCGCGTCGCCCCGGTCAGCCGCTGCAGGCCGAACTCGCGCCGCCGGTCCAGGACCGCGACCGCGATCGTGTTGATCGAGGCGATCGCCGTGTAGGCGATCGCGATCGCCGCGAGCAGGTAGCCGATCCAGGCGTCCACGCCGAGCCCGGTGTCCAGCCCGTCGGCGAGCCCGACCCGGCCGCCGATCGACGTACCGGGCCACTTGGACAGGTCGGTCTTGAGCGTGGCCTTCTTGTCGTCCGTCTTGAGGAGCAGTTGACCGGGGAGACCGGTCGTGGTGTGGGCGGCCAGCAACTGTGCGGGCAGCAAGAGGGACTCGTAGCCGGACGGTCCTTCGGCCAGCGCCACCACCTTGAGCTTGACCAGCGCGCCGTCGCCGAGTCGTACGCCGAGCTCCGAGCCGACGTCGACCTTCAGCTTCTTCGCCGTGCCGGGCGGGATCGCGACCGTGTCGCCGGTGAGGTCGTCGAGCGAGCCCTTCTTCACCTTGCCCTTGTACACCGGGCCGCTCAGGCCGAGCAACGGCCAGGCGTCGCTGGTGTGGGACTTGTCGTACGGCTCCTCGATCCAGCCCTTGCTGCGGACCAGTTCGGAGACCTTGGTGACGCCCGGCAGGTTCTTGGCCGCGGCGGTCAGCGAGGCGGGGACGCCGCCGGTGGTGGAGCTGATCACGACGTCGCCGTCCAGGTTCTTGGTGAAGGCGTCGACGGCGGCCTGTTGCTGGGTGGTCTGCGAGTAGATGTTGCCGATGGCAATCGCCGTGGCGATCGTGATCGGCACCAGGATCGCCCCGAACTGCACGGCGCGGACGCGGAGGTTGATCACGGCGAGGGTGCCGCTGGTACCGCGCTTCTCCACCAGCCGGGTGATCCGGGGGAGCAGGGCGCGCCGGATGACGAGCGGGGCGAGCACGGCGACCGCGATCGAGCCGGTCAGGCCGGCCGGGCCGCCGATCGCCGCGGCGTTGGCCGGACCCATGAACGGGGTGGACAGCGCGATCGCGACGGTCCCACCGGCGAAGATCAGGCCGACGATCAGCCGCACCCGGCCGAGGGCGACGTTCGGTACGGCGGCCTCGGCGAGCGCCTGGATCGGCCGGATCCGGGCGGCGCGGGCGGCGGCGAACCCGACGGTGATCCGGAGGACGGCGAAGGTCAGTACGGCGGCGCCGGCGAACGGGAGCGGGCCCTGGTCGAAGCGCAGTTGCGGCGGGACGATGCCGCCGTCGGCCAGCATCCCGAAGATCCAGGTTCCGGCGATCCGCCCGCAGAGCAGGCCGAGGACGAGGCCGAGGACGCCGACCACCATGGTCTCGGCGATCACCATCTTGCCGACCTGCCGCGGGGTGGCCCCGGAGGCGCGCAGGAGGGCGAGCTCGCGGCGGCGCTGGCGGACCGAGAGACCGATCGTCGCGGACACGACGAGCGCCATCACCACGGCGACCATGCCGCCGAAGACACCGGACATGATGATCAGCGGAAGGCTGGTCGCAATGCCGGAGAACTCCGCGACACCTCGCTCGTCGCCGGTGTACGCCTTCACGCCGGCCGGCAGGTCGAGCCGCTTGGCGAGGTCGCGCACCGACGTACCGTCCGCCGGGAACACCCCGATCGCGTCCACGCCGGCCGGCACGTCGGCGTCGGCGAAGAAGATCGCCGGTACGTCGACCTGCTGCTGAGCGACCGCGACACCCGCGAGCGTGTACGTCCGCGGCTCACCCCCAACGGTGACCGTCACCCGCTCACCAGGCTTCACGTCTCCGGCCAACCGCTCGTCGAGCACAACTTGCCCGCTGGTCGGCGCATGCCCGCTGACCAGCCGGTACGGCGTCAACGCAGCTGACCCCCATCCGTGCCCCGCAAGCGCACCCGAGCCCGCTGCGGGGGTGAGAGCTGCTGGGAACGAACGGTCGGGGACCGCCTTCGCCACGCCTGGGGTGTGGGTGAGTTCGGTGATCAGGGAGGGGTCCACGCGGTGCCGTTCCGGGAAGGCGGCTGAGCCGCTGCCGTCCGGTGGGTGGTAGGCCGGGTCGCCGGTGACGACGATCGGGGCCGCGCTGAGGCGTTGGGGCGGGGCGTTCAGGCGGAGGCCGGTTTCCAGCAGTCCGCCGGCGGCGCTGAGCAGGGCTCCGCCGAGCAGGACCGCGACGAAGATCGCGAGGAACGCGGCGGTCCGGTACCGCAGGGTGGTGACGGCAAGGCGGAACATGAGTCAGATCTCCCTCAAAGGCTCAAAGAAATGTCAGTGGGCGCGGGTGGTGCTGAGGTGGGCCAGTTCGGTGGCGACGGTGTCCGGGGTCGGGGTGGTCGACTCGGACACGATCTGGCCGTCGACGAGGAACACGACGCGGTCGGCGTACGACGCGGCGACCGGATCGTGGGTGACCATCACGATCGTCTGGCCGACCTGGCGGGACTGGTCGCGGAGCAGGCCGAGAACCTCGAGGGCGGTGGTCGTGTCGAGCGCCCCGGTCGGCTCGTCGGCGAACGTGATCGCGGTCCGCCCGGCCAGCGCCCGGGCGATCGCCACCCGCTGCTGCTGTCCACCGGACAGCTCACTCGGCCGGTGCCGGACCCGCTCGCCGAGCCCGACGCGCCGGATCACCTCGCTCACCCAGGCGTCGTCCGGCTGTCTGCCGGCCAGCGTCATCGGGAGTACGACGTTCTGCCGCACGGTCAACGCCGGCATCAGGTTGAACGACTGGAAGACGAACGCGACATGCTCCCGCCGCAACTCCGTCAACGCGGTCTCGTCGAGCCCCTGCAACGACTGCCCGGCCAACTGGACCGAACCGGCCGTCGGCGTGTCGAGCCCGGCCGCGCAGTGCAGCAACGTGCTCTTGCCCGACCCGGACGGCCCCATCACCGCGGTGAACGTGCTGGCGCCGAACCCGTAGGTCACCCCGGCCAGCGCATCAACCGCGCCAGGCCCGGTGCCGTGCACCTTCCGGACGTCGGTGAGCTGAACCGGCGCACTCACGACGCCACCAGCACGTCGCTCTTGCGGTGGTACGACTCGTTCGTCCACCACAGCATCGCCACGATCGCGCCGAGGCCGAGATCCGACCACAGCCACCACGGACCGTCGAAGTGGCCGAAGACGGCCAGCGCCAGCCAGACCACGAACTGCACCACGCAGGCGACCAGCCAGACGCCGGTGACGGCCTGCAGTGCCGTCGTCAGCCCGCGCGGCGGGGCGGCGTTCGCGACGCCGGACAGGACGTTCCGGAGCTCGCCGCGAGTGCGGGCCGTGAGCACCCGGTCCTGCCGGTCGCTCGCCTGCGACGGAGTGAGGGCGGCCTGCCGTACGGCGCTGTCCAGCCGGGCGATGGCTGCGCTCCGGTCGGCGTCGGTGAGGGCGACGTGGTCGGGGGTCAGGAGGGCTTCGAGCAGGTTGTTCATGGGAGTGCGTCCTTTCCAGCGGGTTTCGATGTGAAAAGCGTAGGGGTTGAACAGTTTCTCCCACCCGGTGCTCAGAACCCGTTTTCGAGGTGGTGCTAGCACCCCTGTTCGCGGCCGTCCGGCGTACGTCAGGATGGGAGGTATGACCGAGGACCGCGGGGAACTGCCGCCGGGGCTCGCCCTCTCCTGGGGCGTGCAGCCGGTGCAGCGGCGCGGGCCGAAGCCGGCGCTGACGATCGAGCAGATCGTGGACACCGGCATCGAGTTCGGTGACCGGGACGGGTTCGAGGCGATCTCGCTGCAGCGGATCGCCGGCCGGCTCGGCGTCACCACGAACGCGATGTACCGGTACGTCCGCTCCAAGGAGGAGCTGATCGTGCTGGTCCACGACAAGGCGATCGGCCTTCCGCCGGAACTCCCGGACGGATGGCGGGCGGCCGCGATCGCGTGGGTCGATGCCCAGGTCAAGCAGTACGCCGAGCGTCCGTGGCTGCTCGACGTACCGATCCGTGGCGCGCCCACCACCCCGAACATCCTGCGCTGGGTCGAGGTGATGCTCGCCGCGCTCGCGGAGACCGGGCTGAGCCAGCACGACAACCTCGGCTGCGTGCTGCTGCTGGACGGCTGGGCGCGCAACTACGCCGGTCTCGCGCGACAGCTCGGCAACCGCGAGGGCACCCCGGTGCAGGCCGAGCAGGTCGGGCGATTCCTGGTGCCGAGGCTCGTCGAGGGCGGCTACCCGACGGTCGCGTCGCTGTATCTGAACGCCGAGTACGAGGACGAGCTCGACGACGACCTCGAGTTCGGCCTGGCCCGCATCCTCGACGGCATCGACGTACTGATCGGCAAGCGGTAACGCTCGCGAAACAGCCTGGTGGGTTGGATCTCAGTGGTCATCGATCACGTGAGGAGCACTCCCTTGGCAGAGCAGAGCAGCAGGCGCACGTTTCTCCGGCGGTCCGGGCTGGCCGTCGTACCGGCGGTCGTCGCCGGCGGTGCCTGGGCCTACCCAAGCGCGGCCCAGCAGACCGGCGGCCGAGGGGCCCTCGGTGAGCTCGAGAAGTACCTCGACAAGCTCCAGGCCGACGACTCGTTCTCCGGCACTGTGCTGGTCCTGAAGGACGGCCGTCCGGTGCTGTCCCGCTCGATGGGATACGCCGATCAGGCGCGGCGGATCCGCAACCGGGACGACACGATCTTCTGCCTCGCCTCGGTGACGAAGCTGTTCACCGGGATCGCGATCGGCCAGCTCGCGCAGCGCGGATCGCTGAGCCTGACCGATCCGATCGCGAAGTACCTGGGCGGTTTCACGTCCGGGATCGGCGACAAGGTCACGATCCACCACCTGCTCACGCACACGTCGGGCCTCGGCGACTACATGCAGCTCGACGGGTACTGGCAGGAGTCCGCGACCTGGACGACGCCGCAGCAGACCATGGACGGCGTCCTGCGTTTCATCCGCACCGAGCCGCTCGCGTTCGCGCCGGGCACCGCCGCGAAGTACAGCAACTCCGGCTTCCACGTCCTCGGCTGCATCGTGGCGAAGATCGCGGGCGTCTCGTACTACGACTACATCCGCGCGAACATCTTCCGCCCGGCCGGAATGGCGTCGTCGGACTTCACCCTGCTCGGCCAGTGGAAGACCGACCGCCGGTTCGCGCATCCGTACCCCACCGACCGGTCCGGCAAGCGGTACGACGCGCTCACCACCGACGCGTTCGGCCTGATCGGCACCCCGGCTGGTAACGCGTTCGCGAACGCGCCCGACCTGGTGCGGTTCATCACGGCGCTGACCGGCGGCAGGCTGCTGAGCCCGACCTACCGCGACGTCTTCGTGACGCCGAAGTTCTCGCTCGGGAGTCTGCCGGCCAAGCCCGGGCTGCCGGAGATCGTCAACTTCTTCGGGTACGGCGTGGACAGCTCGATCCTCAACGGCGGACTCGTCACCGGCCACACCGGCGGCGCACCCGGCATCAGCACGAGCGCCGAGTGGTACCCGGAGCTCGGATACACCGCCGTACATCTGGGCAACTACGACCCGGCCCCGGGCGCGAACGTGAACCAGGAGCTGCGTCAGGTGCTCACGAGCTGAACGAGCTGATTCGCACCGGACCGGCCGCGCGAGCCGCGACCCACTGCAGGTGGAACTCGCTGCCGGGGGCAACTTCCGCGCGCCGGTCCGGTTCGGTCCGGAGGTCGACCGGCGCGGTCAGCGTGGTTACCGGCGGCTGCTGCGGTACGCCGTTCAGCCGGACGTCGGCGATCATCTCCGCGAACGCCTGCGCGGCCGGCTTGCGCTGATGGTCGACGGTGAACAGCCCGAGGTCGTACTCACGGTCCGGGAAGTCCAGCAGCCGCCGGTCGATGTCGTGCGACGACCACCAGGTCACGCCGTACAGCGCCGGATTCGTCAGCACGTTGGCGACCGTACGGCGGGTGAACTCGGCCTGCAGGTCGACGGGAATGTCCGGCCCGGGTACGCCGACCTCCTGCAGCCAGACGGGCCGCTCCGGTGCGAGCGAGCGCGCGAGCTCGATCAGGTAGTCGGCATGCGTGAGCGTGGCCGGCCCGAGCGGCCCGTCCAGTCGCGAGACCCCGTTGAAGACCCACGAGTGCACGGTCGTCAGGTCACCCAGGTCCACCGCATCCGTCGGGAGGAACGGGTGGTCGCCCTTGTACCAGGCGTCGTCGAAGACCGAGTGCAGCCCGAGGACGTTCGGCGCCGCCTTCTTCAGCGTGATCAGCAGCTCGTGCGCCCACGCCGTCGAGGTCCCGGCGCTGGTGGAGCTGTCCGGCCAGAGGTTGTTGACCTCGTTCCCGAGCGTGATCGCGAAGACGTTCGGCCTGCTCGCGACCGCGCGCGCCACGGCGTCGACGTACGCCGTGAGGCCCTCGCGAACCGTCGGGTCCTCGAACAGGCTGCTCTTGTGCCAGGTCAGCACCCACGACGGCAGGAAGTCGAAGCTGGACAGGTGCCCCTGGATCAGGTCGACCGCGACGGTCAGGCCGTGCTCCGCGGCAGCGTCGATCGTGTCCAGCAGGTCGGCGATCGCGCGCTCGCGGATGATCGCCCGGTTCGGCTGGATCCATGGCCAGACCGGGAACACCCGGACGTGGTCGAGACCCATCCCGGCGAGGTCCGCGAAGTCCCGCCGGACCGCGTCGCCGTCGTAGTCGAGCCAGCTGTAGAACCACCCCGCCGACGGAACGTAGTTCGCACCGAATCGGGGCGCGGTGGTCTGCAATGCCATGCGGTGGATGCTAAATCGGTTTAGGCCGGTAGTGCAAACATTACCCGGGTGGGGCCGTCGACTCGCGGACCGTGAGCACCGGGTCGGCGGTCCGGCGGTTGACCACGGTGCCCGGGTCGGCGATCGTGTCCAGCAGCACCTCGGCGGCCTGCCGGCCGAAGTCGAAGGTGTCCCGGGACAGCGCGGTCAGCGCCGGGTGCATCAGCTGGGTGAGGATCGAGTCGTCGAACGCGACGATCGACAGCTCGCCCGGCACCGACACGCCCATCTCCATCGCCACCCCCAGGCCGGCCACCGCCATCACGTCGCTGTCGTAGACGATCGCGGTCGGCCGGTTCGGCTGGGAGAGCAGCTTGCGGGTGATCGCGGCGCCCTCCGCGTCGCTGAAGTCGGTGGTCAGCGACGGCGCGTCGAGCAGCCCGAGCCGGGGCGCCGCGTCCCGGACCGCGCGGATCCGGCGCTGCGTGTGCTGGAAGTTCGGCGTACCGGCGACGTGCGCGATCCGCCGGTGGCCGAGCGCGGCCAGGTACTCGACGATCGCCAGCATCGCGTCCCGGTCGTCGGCCCAGACCGAGGCGAGCGCGCCCTTGCCGCCGCGGCCGCCGATCACCACGGCCGGCAGTTCGAGCGCCCTGAGCTCGTCGACCCGCGGGTCCTTGACGGTCAGGTCGACCAGGATCACGCCGTCCACCCGGTGCTCCGACGCCCACCGCCGGTAGACCTCGATCTCGGCGGCGGTGTCCTCGACGATCAGCAGCTGCAGCGAGATGGACTCCGCGGACAGGCCGGACTGCACGCCGGACAGCAGGTGCGCGAAGAACGGCTCGACGCCGAGCGTCCGGGCCGGGCGCGCGATCACCATCCCGACCGAGTCCACCCGGGACGCGCCGAGCGCCCGCGCCGCGCTGTGCGGCCGCCAGCTCATCTGCTCGGCGATCTTCAGGATCCGCTCCCGGGTCGCGTCGCTGACGCCCGGCCGCCCGTTCAGCGCGAACGACACCGCGCCCTTCGACACCCCGGCCCTGGTCGCGATGTCCGCGATCGTCGGTCTCGCCATCGTGGGTTCCTCCTGCCCTTGACAGCGGATTCTACGATGTGGATAGTTCGGGAGCTATACCGGTTTATCAAATCCAGGAGATCCCATGCGTAGACGCCGTCCGGCGCTGGTGGCACTTCTTGCCGCCGCCGCTCTCACCCTCGCCGGCTGCGGCCTTGGTTCGGAGGACTCCGGCAGCAGCGGCGCGAAGCCGACCGTGGACTCGAGCGCCAAGGTGACCGGTGAGGTCAGCTTCCAGACCTGGGCGCTGAAGCCCAAGTTCACGTCGTACGTCGAGGGCGTGATCAAGGCGTTCGAGGCCAAGTACCCGGGCACCCACGTCACCTGGCTGGACCAGCCGGGCGACGGTTACGACAAGAAGGTGCTGAGCCAGGCGTCGGCCGGGCAGCTCCCGGACGTGACCAACCTGCCGCCGGACTTCGCCTTGTCGCTGGCCAAGCAGAACATGCTGCTCGACGTCGGCGCCGCGGACCCGAAGATCAAGGACGAGTACGTCGAGGGCGGCGTCCAGGCGTACGAGTACCAGGGGATGGACGGCACGTTCGGCTACCCGTGGTACCTGAACACCGACATCGACTACTGGAACGCGACCAAGTTCGCCGCGGCCGGCCTGGACGTGAAGAACCCGCCGAAGACCTTCGACGAGCTGCTCGCGGCCGCGAAGACGATGCACGACAAGACCGGCGGCAAGGAATACCTGATGAGCCGGCTGCCGGGGATCGGCGACTTCACCAACGCCGGCATCAAGATCCTCTCCGACGACGGCAAGAAGTTCGTCTTCAACACCCCTGAGGCCGCGGCGCTGCTGGACAAGTACCGCGACGCCTACAAGGCCGGGTACATGCCGCGCGACATCCTGACCAACGAGTACCTGGGCAACTCGAAGCTCTTCACCCAGGGCAAGGTCGCCTGGACCACCGGCGGCGGCAACGCGATCCAGGACTTCGTCAAGGACAACCCGTCGCTGAAGGGCAAGGTCGTCCCGTCGCCCGCGCTGGACACCCCGCCGCTGTACGTGCAGGGGCTGTCGGTGTCGGCGAAGACCAAGAACCAGGCCGCCGCGATCGCGCTCGCCCGGTTCGTCACGAACGCCGAGAACCAGGCCGCGTTCGCGAAGATCGTGAACATCTTCCCGTCCACCAAGGCCTCCGCGCAGGACCCGTACTTCTCGAAGTCCGACGGTACGCCGGAGAGCGACGCGAAGGTGCTCGCGTTCCAGTCGCTGGCCAAGGCGAAGAACCTGCAGCCGCCGGTGATCAGTGGCGCGACCAACGACTTCATCGGGCAGCAGATCTCGCTGGCCATCTCCGGCAAGATCTCCTCGAAGGCAGCCCTCGACGCCGCGGTGGCGAAGGCCAACCAGCTGCTCACCTCCTGATGCGTTACAACCGGTGGTTCACCCCGTGGGTGCTGGTCGTCCCAGCACTCGCGTGGTTGCTGGTGTTCAACCTGTGGCCGTCGATCAACACCGTCATCCTGTCGTTCACGAACGCCAGGCCGATCGGCGGCGGCCACTTCGTCGGGCTGAAGAACTTCGAGACCCTGCTGCACGACGAGCAGTTGCGCTGGGCGTTGCTGAACAGCGTGATCTACATGGTCGTCTGTCTGCCGTTCCTCACGGTCCTGCCGCTGCTGCTCGCCGTACTGGTGGAGAAGAAGCTGCCCGGGATCACGTTCTTCCGGACCGCGTTCTACACGCCGGTGGTGGCGTCCGCGGTCGTGGTCGCGCTGATCTGGCAGTGGATCCTCGACGACCGCGGTCTGGTCAACGGGCTGGCCGAGAAGCTCGGGTTCATCTCCGGCCCGCTGCCGTTCCTGTCCGACCAGTGGCTGTTGCTGCTGAGCGCGATCAGCCTGACGATCTGGAAGGGGCTCGGGTACTACATGATCATCTACCTGGCCGCTCTCGGGAACGTCGGGCGGGAGCTGCACGAAGCGGCCGCGGTCGACGGCGCCTCGCCGCTGCGCCGGTTCATCCACGTGACGATCCCCGGCGTCCGGGGGACCATGATCCTGATCTCGATCCTGATCTCGGTGTCCGCGCTGCGGGTGTTCTCGGAGCTGTTCATCCTGAGCGGCGGCAAGGGCGGTCCGGGCGGCCGGGACAACTCGGTGGTGATGCTGATCCAGCAGTACAGCCAGGGCTTCGAGGGCAACCTCGGGTACGCGTCCGCGCTGTCGATCGTGCTGTTCTTCGTCACCGTCGTACCGATGCTGGTGCTCGCGCGCCTCAACCGCCGAGGAGCTGAAGCATGAGTGTCGTCACCGACCCGGCGCGTCCGGCCGTGTCCCCGGAAGCCTCCGGTACGCCGAAGCGGCGGCGCGGATCGTTCGGGTTCAACTCGGTGTCGCCGCGGGAGAAGGTCGCGCGGTACGTGCTGCTGGTGTTCGTGCTGCTGATCACGATCGGGCCGTTCCTCTGGCAGCTGTCGACGTCGCTGAAGGGATCCGGCGAGGACATCTACACCCGGATCCCGCGGCTGCTCCCGGCGCAGCCGACGTTCGCGCACTACAAGGAGGTCACCGACACCATCCCGGTGCTGGACTACGCGCGGAACTCGCTCGTGGTCGCCGTTCTGGTTGTCGGCGGCAACATCATCGGCGCGTCGCTGGCCGGGTTCGCGATCTCGCGGCTGCAGTTCCGCGGGCGCAAGATCGTGCTCGGGCTGTTCCTCGCGACGCTGGTGCTGCCGGGCGAGGTCACGATCATCTCGCAGTACGTGACGGTCCGCGAGTTCGGGCTGGCGAACACGCTGTTCGGCGTCGCGCTGCCCGGGATGATCGGCGCGCTGAACGTCCTGCTGATGTACAACGCCTTCCGCGCCCTGCCGCTGGAGGTCGACCAGGCCGCGATCGTGGACGGCGCGAACGCCTGGCAGCGGTTCGTGTACATCGGGCTGCCGTCGGTGCGCGGGACGATCAGCGTGATCGCGATCTTCGCGTTCATCGGCGCCTGGGACGACTTCCTCTGGCCGTTGATCGTGCTCACCGATCCGAACAAGTACACGCTGACCGTCGGCCTGCAGTACCTGTCCGGCACGTTCAGCAACAACCCGCGATTGATCGCGGCCGGCACGATGATCGCGTTCATCCCGATCGTGATCGTGTTCGCCACCCTGCAGCGCTTCTTCTTCAAGGGCGTCGAGGAAGGCGCGGTCAAGGGATAGGTACGGCGAACTCCAGCCAGTGCGTGACATCGGCCGCCGTGTGATGACGGATCGACCAGTCCACCTGGCGGAGCGCCATATGGGCCCAGTAGAGGCGCAGCACGTCGGGCTCGAGGACGGTGCGGAGCAACTCGTCGAACCAGGCGAGGTCCGCGCCGGGTAGCCCGACGTGCGCGCTGAACCGCAGCGTGACCAGGCCGAAGTGCCGGTCCCCGCGGCCGATCCCGTCCCAGTCGACGATGCCGGTGATGACGCCGGCATCGTCGACCAGCACGTTCCCGGGGTGGAAGTCGAGGTGCACCAGATCGTCGCCGGTCATCCCGCCCGGCTCGGCGCGCCCGACCTCGTGGATCCAGCCGAGCAGCTTGCGGGTGCGGTCGTCGTACCGCTCGAGCGACTCGTGCAGGCAGAAGCCCGGCCCGCTCTCCAGCAGGTACATCGACGGCACCGGCACCTCGGGTGCGACTCCGGCGAACCGGTCCGCCATCGCGATCATTGCCTCCAGCAACGTCCGGTCGACCCGCTGCGGCGGCCGTCCCGGCAACCGCTCCTGCGCCACGCCGACGGCGTCGCCGACGTCGGCCAGCAGCTGGTACTCCGGAACCGGCAGCCCGCGGGCCCGCGCAGCCGCCAGCGCCTCCGCCGTACGCCGCAGCTCGTCGATCCCGCCGGACCCGCGGGTCAGGACCCCGTCCCGCCCGTCCGGCCACCGGACGAACGCCGCCCCCACCTCACCGTCCGCCGCCCGCCCGACGAACTCCAGCCCGGCCCCGGTCCGGCGATTCACCGCGTCCAGCAGTTGACGCACGTCGAGCTTCGGCACAGGCGGCGGCAGTTCGGTCATCCGCCGACCGTACCGACCCAGAGCGCCTGGGGCGCCCCGATTTCTCGGGGCGCCCCAGGCCGGGGACGGTTGGAGCATCCACCGGTGGCGGATCGACGAGCTCTGACTGGACGAACTTGTTCGTAACGAACATGTTCGTTATCGTGGAGGCGTGAGCGAAGAACCGAGGAGCAGGCGAGAGCGGCCGGCCAAGGCGGCGCTGTCGCGGCGGGCGATCGTTGCGGCCGCGGTCGAGGTGATGCGGGCCGAGGGAATGGACCGCGTGACGATGCGGCGGCTGGCGAAGGAGCTGGATACCGGGCCGGCGTCGCTGTACGTGTACTTCCGGAACACCGCGCTCCTGCACGGCGCGGTGCTCGACGACCTGCTGGCGGCAGTGGACCTGTCGGCGGTGACGGCCGCGGGCGGCTGGCGGGAGCGGATCGCCTCGGTGCTCACGTCGTACACGCGGGTGTTGTTCGAGTATCCGAGCCTCGCTCAGTCGGCCGTGGCAGCGAGGCCGGCCGGCGAGAACTATCTGCGGCTGGTCGAGGGTCTGCTCGCCTTGCTGGACGAGGGCGGCGTGCCGTCGGCGCAGGCCGCTTGGGGTGTGGATCTGCTGCTCCAGTTGGCAACGGCGACTGCGGCCGAGCATGCCGGTGGGGACGACCCGGAGGCGTGGGGTGCGGCGCGGGCCGCGTTGCTCGCCGTGCAGCCGGAGACGCATCCGCGGATCGCGGCGCTCGGTGAGGACCTGTTCAGCGGGCCGGGCGAGCGGCGGCTGGCCTGGGGGATCGACGTACTGCTCAACGGGGTGCTCGGCACTCCACGCACGGGAGGTGAATCGGCATGATCGCAATCGTCGGCGCCGGGCTCGGCGGACTGATGCTGGCCCGGATTCTGCACGTCAACGGCGTCGAGGCCGTGGTCTACGAGGCCGACGCGACGCCGGAGGCGCGGACGCAGGGCGGGATGCTCGACATCCACGAGGACTCCGGCCAGCGGGCGCTGCGCGCTGCCGGCCTGTACGACGATTTCCTTCCGCTCGTGCTGCCCGGCGGCGAGGCGATGAAGGTGTACGACAAGCATGGCGTACTGCGGCACGCGGACGACGGCGGCAGCGGGCGGCCCGAAGTGCACCGGAAGGCGCTGCGGGACCTGCTGATCAACAGCCTGCCCGACGGCATGATCCGCTGGGGTTCGAAGGTCGACGGTCAGCTGCCGGACGCGGACCTGGTCGTCGGAGCGGACGGCGCGTGGTCGAAGGTACGGACGGTGGTGTCGGACGCGGTCCCGCGGTACGCCGGGATCTCGTTCGCGGAGCTGGACCTGCTCGATCCCGATGTCCGGCATCCGGAGAGCGCGGAGCTGGTCGGCGGCGGGTCGATGTTCGCGCTGTCGGACGGGCGCGGGCTGCTCGCGCACCGCGAGCCTGATCGGCTGCACGTGTACGCCGCCTACCGCGCGACCGAGCATGCGCCGATCACGGCCGAGGTCCTGGCGGCGACCTTCGCCGGCTGGGACGACAGCCTGCTCCGGCTGATCCGCGAGGCCGACGGCGAGCTGATCCCGCGGCCGATCCACGCGCTGCCGATCCGGCACCAGTGGAAGCCGGTGCCAGGCGTCACCCTGCTCGGGGACGCGGCACACCTGATGTCCCCGTTCGCCGGCGAGGGCGCGAACCTGGCCCTCCAGGACGCCGCCGAACTGGCCGCGACCCTGCTCGCGGGCGACCCCCTGGACTCCTACGAAGCAGCCATGTTCGCCCGGGCGGAGCAGTCGGCCCTGGAGTCCGCTCAGAACCTGGAGGTCTGCTTCGCCCCGGATGCCCCGGCCGGCCTGGTCCGCTTCTTCGCCGGTCTTTAGGTCCGCCCCAACTGCTGACGGGGCAGTGAAGTTTGCGCAGATGGATACCGGGTATGCATACTCAGTATCCATGGTGAAGCTGCTCAATGACTGGGTTGTCGCGTTGCGTCTGGCCCGCCGTACGGCGCGGCGCACCCTGGGGCGGACGTTGCTGATCGCTGCTCTCGTCGGCCTGCCTGTGCTCGCCGGTAGCTGGTTCAGCGTCGTGCACCGCGGTACGCATCCCAGGGGCGAGCTGCTGGCGCGGACAGTGCTCGGGCCCTCGGACGCGCGGCTGACAGTGCCGTCTGCGCAGACCGACGTACGCCGTGCGCTGCCGAGCGGGTCGCACTACGCCAGAGCGAAGTCGATCAACGGTGACCTTGAACTGCGCGGCAACGGGACCGCCCTGAACGTCGGGCTCGCCACGGGCGACTTCACGAACACCCTGCTTGGTGGGACGTTCCGCCTGGACGCCGGACGGATGCCTGCCAAGGCGAGTGAGGTCGCGCTGTCA
The DNA here is from genome assembly GCF_040682535.1 of Kribbella sp. NPDC051137. Lineage (NCBI taxonomy): Bacteria > Bacillati > Actinomycetota > Actinomycetes > Propionibacteriales > Kribbellaceae > Kribbella > Kribbella sp. NPDC051137. The sequence goes on along the minus strand of NZ_JBFBBI010000009.1, from coordinate 37,167 downwards.
CCGGTGCTGGCGGACCACCTAGGGCTGCATCCGGGCAGTGTGCTGACCGCTGCCAACGGTACGAAGTACCAGGTCGTGGGCATTGCTCGCACACTCGATCTCCCGAAGGCGCGCATGGTGTTCGCTACACCGGCTTTGGGCGACCCGGCCGCGCAAGCGGAGTACCTGGTCGACCTACCGAACGGCGTGGACGTCACAGCCCTGGCTGAGAAGCTCAGCAAGCAGGGGATCACCCTTGAATCCAGGGCCTCCGTCATCGACCCGCCGGCGATGCCGCGCGGCCCGGTGGGCGGTGCGGCGGCACGGGTGCTCATCGTCGGCTTCGGCGTACTGGAGCTCATGCTGCTCGCCGGTACTGCGTTCGCGGTCGTAGCCCGCCGGCAGACCCGGGAGCTCGGTCTTGTCACGGCAGTCGGCGGTACGTCGGCCGACGTACGGCGGGTCGTGCTGGCGCAGGGCCTGTACGCCGGACTGCTCGGCGCGGGCGGTGGGCTCGTGATCGGCGTACTGATTGCGCTGGCCGGGAAATCTTGGTGGGAGGATGCGACCTCGACGCTGATCACCGGCTGGCAGATCCCCTGGGTGCAACTGCTCGGGGTGGTTGCCGTCGGGCTGGTCGCAGGGCTCGGTTCGGCGCTGGTCCCGGCGATCGGCGCGGCGCGACGGCCACCGTTGGCCGCATTGGCCGGCCGGTTCAACGCGGTCGTGGCCGGAGTCCGGCTGCGACGCGTCGCACTCGTGCTGGTGGCGTCCGGGCTGGTCCTGTCCGTGGTCGGCAACCTCCAGTTGGCGTCCGCGCTCGGCACCGCCCGGCAGGAGCGCGCTGCCGCCGACCCCGCCCAGATCTCCCGCGTCGCCTCGGCCTCGCCGACGCTTCCGGTCGCGGTGGTCGTCGCAGGCATCACGCTCGTCGTCGCCGGGCTGGTGTGGATGCTGCCGGCGTTGGTCGGCAAGGTCGCCGGGAGGTTCCGCACCCTGCCGCTGAGCATCCGGCTGGCGCTCCGGGACGCGTCCCGGCACCGCCATCGCACCGGCCCGGTCACCGCGGCGATCATGATCGCGGTCGCCGGTACGACGGCGCTTGCTTTCGCCGTGGTCAACCAGTCCGCCGCCAAGGCGCAGAACTACGAGCCGGCCGGCCGGATCGGCGACGCGGTCCTGCGGTTCGACGGCGACGTACCGTACTCGGCGGAGCTCGTCGATCGCGTCCAGAGCCTGCTGCCGGTGGAGCACCGCTACGAGGTCGGCACCGTCGTACTGAAGGGCACGAAGGCGACCGACGGGTACGTCGCGAACGGCAGCGTCTACTCGACCGGGTACTCGCTGACGGCGGTCGATCCGGCGTACGTGGCGCGGTTCCTCGACTGGGGTCGCCGGGCGGCTGCGGCACTGCGGCAGGGCGAGGTCGTCGTACCGCTGGCGACGCTCGCGCACGACGGGAAGGTCGAGCTTGCGCGCGGGGACGACATCGACGGGCGTCAGACGTTCCGGTACCCGGCTGTGGTCGTGCCGTCGCCGCCGAAGGCCGGTGTGCTGGCCCGGTCGGCCCTGATCAGCACCGACGCAGCACGACAGCTCGGGACAGCCGGCGTGGATGCGGTCCACTTCAGCTTGCGGGAGGAGCCGAGCGCGGCGCAGCTCGCCGCGGTCGCGAGGCTGCTCGGTCATGAGGACGCGTTGCAGGTCGAGCACGGCTACCAGAGCCCGGTGCGCAAGGCGTCGATCGGGCTTCTGGTGGCAGGACTGGCGGCGACGTTGCTCGGCGTCGCGATGTCGGTTGCGTTGTCGATGTCGGAAGGGCGTGCGGACTTCGCGACCCTCGCTGCGGTCGGTGCGCCGCCCCGGTTGCGTCGAGGTCTCGCGGCTGCCCAGGGCTGGTTCCTGGGGCAGCTCGGTTGTCTGCTCGGTGTTGCAGTGGGCGCTTTGTACGGCTTCACCGCGCACAGCGTCGTCGGGTCGCCGACGGTCGTGGTGCCGTGGGCGGTGATCGCAGGGGTCGCCGTACTGGTGCCTTTGTTCGCTGGTGCGGTGCCTTACGCGCTGACGCGTTCCCAGTTGGAACTGGTCCGCCGTACGGACTGAACAAATACCTCCTGCTGATCCAGGTGGTCCTACTTGGTGGCAGCCGGGTAGACGGCGCCGGTGTACTTCTCGCCGGGGCCCTGGCCCGGCTCGTCCTGGATCGAGCTGGCCTCCCGGAACGCCAGCTGCAGCGAACGCAGTCCGTCCCGCAGTGGCGCCGCGTGGTGGTGCCCGAGGGACGGTGAGGCCGCGTCCAGCAGGCCGGCCAGCGAGTCGATCAGCGATCGCGCCTCGTCGAGGTCCTTGTGCTCCGGCAGGTCGGCGGCCAGGCCGAGGTTGACGGCGGCCGCGCTCATCAGGTGGAGTGCGGCCGTGGAGATGATCTCCACGGCGGGCACCTCGGCGATGTCGCGGGAAGCGGTCGCGAGCGGGTCGGGCTGCGGAGTGGCATCTGGGTCGGTCATGCTGCTACTCTTGCATGGCGACCGACTTGGTCCGTTGGTGACCCCTGACCGGAATAGTCAAGGGACGCCGAGGGTTCAAGTCTAAGCGGAGGGCCACCTCCCACCCAGTCGATGAACAGTCGGCGGGTCCCGGTCAAGGTACGGCGTACTTCCCGTTGGCGGGGCAGGACGTCGTACTGCTGGGAATTGGGCCTTCGTGTGATCGCACGAGGGCCTTCGTGTTTTTCAGGAGGCTCTGGGATCACGAGGTGGCACCCAGTACGAGTTCAACCCAGGAGGACCCATCACCACTGATTTGCGCGTCAACGAGCGCATCCGCGTTCCCGAGGTGCGGCTGGTCGGACCGAACGGTGAGCAGGTAGGCATCGTCCGGATCGAGGACGCACTGCGGCTGGCCCAGGAGGCCGACCTCGACCTCGTCGAGGTCGCGGCGACCGCCCGGCCTCCGGTCTGCAAGTTGATGGATTTCGGCAAGTACAAGTACGAGACCGCGCAGAAGGCGCGCGAGTCCCGCCGGAACCAGACCAACACCATCATCAAAGAGATGAAGCTGCGGCCGAAGATCGACCCGCACGACTACGAGACCAAGAAGGGTCACGTGGTGCGGTTCCTGAAGGCCGGGGACAAGGTCAAGATCACCATCATGTTCCGCGGACGTGAGCAGTCCCGGCCCGAGCTCGGGTTCCGGTTGCTGCAGCGGCTGGCCGAGGACGTCAGCGAGCTCGGCTTCGTCGAGTCCTCGCCGCGCCAGGACGGCCGGAACATGATCATGGTGCTCGGACCGCACAAGAAGAAGTCCGAAGCGCGCGTGGACGTGGAAGCCGAGAAGGCGCAGCGGAAGGCCGAGCGAGAGGCCGAGGAGGAAGCGGAGCGCAAGGAACGCGCCGAGCAGGCCCAGGCTCACGAGGCCGAGCGCGCCGCCGGTGTTGCCAAGAAGCCGAAGGGTCCGGCCGACAACCTCGACCCGGAGTGACCGATCGCTCCGGCCGCAACCGAACGACCGGCGGCCGGAGCCGGCACACCGAAGATCGAGTCAACGAAGAAAATCAGGAGCACAACAGCCATGCCGAAGATGAAGACCCACTCGGGGATGAAGAAGCGGGTCCGGGTCACCGGGTCGGGCAAGATCCGTCGTGAGCAGACCGGTATCCGGCACCTCGCCGAGGCGAAGTCGTCGAAGCGCAAGCGTCGCCTGTCGGGCACCACGGAGGTCGCCCCGGCGTACGTCAAGAAGGCCAAGAAGCTGCTCGGCATCTGACGCACTTCCCCTCCCGAACCATCCCCCGTCGTCGGCAGTCCGTCCACGGCGCAGAAATACAAGGAGTAACACCTCATGGCACGCGTGAAGCGGGCAGTCAACGCCCACAAGAAGCGCCGGGTCGTACTCGAGCAGGCCAGCGGTTACCGCGGCCAGCGCTCGCGGCTGTACCGCAAGGCCAAGGAGCAGGTCACCCACTCGCTCGTCTACGCCTACCGTGACCGCAAGGCGCGCAAGGGCGACTTCCGCAAGCTGTGGATCCAGCGCATCAACGCCGCGGTCCGCGCCGAGGACCTGACCTACAACCGCTTCATCCAGGGCCTGCGGCTGGCCGAGGTCGAGGTGGACCGGAAGATCCTCGCCGACCTGGCCGTCAACGACCCGGCGGCGTTCTCCGCGCTCGTGCAGGTGGCCAAGGCCGCGCTGCCGGCGGACGTGAACGCGCCGAAGTCCGACGCCGCAGCCTGAGCAACACCCGTAGTCCACAAGTGGCGAGCCCTGGTCTGTTGACCGCGCAGTCCGCGCGGATCAAACAGGCCCGGCGGCTCGCCACTCGTGCGTTCCGGCGCAAGGCCGGCCGCTTCCTGGTCGAGGGCCCGCAGGCCGTCCGGGAGGCGCTCGAGCATCGCGAACTCGTGCTCGAGGTGTACGCCGAGCCCGGCGTCGCGACCCGGCACCGTGATCTGCGCGACCTGGCCGCGGTCGCCGGCGTCCCGTGGTTCGAGGTCGACCGGGCCGCGATCGAGGCGCTCAGCGAGACCGTGACGTCGCAGGGCGTGGTCGCGGTCTGTTCGCTGGTGACCGTTCCGCTGCGGACCGATGCGTTGACGCTGGTCGCGGCCGGCGTCCAGGTCCGCGATCCCGGCAACGTCGGCACCTTGATCCGTACGGCGGACGCGGCCGGCGCGGATGCCGTCGTACTGTCGTCGGAGTCCGTCGACCCGCACAACCCGAAGGCGGTCCGGGCCAGCGTGGGCAGCATCTTCCATGTGCCGATCAGCACCGACGTCGACATCCTGGACGCCGTCCGGGCGTGGCGCGAGCAGGGACTGCAGGTGCTGGCCGCGGACGGGTACGGCGCGACCGACCTGGACACGTGCATCGACGACGGCACGCTCGCGAAGCCGACCGTGTGGCTGTTCGGCAACGAGGCGCACGGTCTGCCGGACGGCATCAACGCCGTCGTCGACCATTCGGTGAAGGTGCCGATCTACGGCCGCGCCGAGTCGCTCAACCTGGCCACCGCCGCGGCCGTCTGCCTGTACGCCTCGGCCCGGGAGCAACGCCGATGACCTTCGACCTGCCGGGCCGGTTCTGGCGTGGAAACCTGCACACGCATTCGAACCGCTCCGACGGGTTCCTGTCTCCGGCCGAGACCGCGCAGGTGTATCGGGACGCCGGGTACGACTTCGTGGCGATCACCGACCATTTCCGGCCCGAGTACGACTATCCGATCACGGATACCCGCGACCTGCGGACGGCGGACTTCAGCACGCTGATCGGCGCCGAACTCCACGCGCCCCGCACCGAAGCCGGCCAGTCCTGGCACATCGTCGCGGCCGGCCTCCCGCTCGACTTCCCGCCGCCGTCCGGCTCTGAAGACGGTCCTGGTCTGGCACGCCGAGCCCGTGCCGCCGGAGCATTCGTGGGCATGGCACATCCGTCAGCCTCTCTGTTGACTGCCGCGGACGCCGAGAGTCTCGACGCCGCCCACTCGATCGAGGTCCACAACGCGTTGGCCGACCGCGAGAACCGCGGCGACAGCTGGCACCTCACCGACGTCCTCCTGAACCGGGGCCACCGCCTCACCACGTACGCCGCCGACGACGCCCACCTGCAACCCCAGGACCCGCCACCGTGCCAGGCCTGGGTCCACGTCCGCGCCGAATCCCTCGACCCGGACGCGCTCCTCACCGCCCTGAAGGCCGGCCACTTCTACTCCAGCACCGGCCCCGAGCTGTACGACGTACACCTGGACGGCGAGGAGATCACGGTCCGCTGCTCACCCGCCACCAAGATCCTCCTCACCGGCGGCCACCCCGGCGCCGAGGTCGCCCAAGGCACCGACCTCACCGGGCACACCTTCCCCCTGCACCTCTTCCGCGGCACCCACTGCCGCATCACCACCGAAGACACCACCGGCCGCCGAGCCTGGACCAACCCGATCCACCTCGGCTGACGCCTAACTCCTGGCGCCTAACTCCTGGCGCGGGTCTGGAGGCCGTCGAGGAGGGCGTCGAGGCCGTAGACGAAGTTGGCGGTCAGTGCGGTGTCCAGTTGCTGGGTGGTGCGGCGGCGGACCGAGGCGCGCATCTCGGGGTAGTCGGCGGAGACCTGCTGCGCCCGCTCGAGCATCTCGGCGGTCCACTCGCCCTCCGACCGGCCGGAGTTCCGGACCATCTCGCGGGTCGCGACCTCGGCGCTCGCGCAGCCGAGCACGTACGACATCACGCTGCTCACGGCGTGGTCGAGGTCGAACTCGGTGAACCCGCCGCCGCGGAACAGCATCAGGCTGCGGGAACCGAGGACCATCCCCTTCGGCCCCATGCTCGGCCGGGTGTACATCACCTCGGGCAGCCACGGATGCCGCAGCACGGCCGCCCGCAGGCTGTGGGCGAACAGCAGCGCACCGCTCCGCCATCCGGCCAGTTCCGGTTCCGGTACGTCGATCTCGCCCCAGACCTCGTCGATCAGCAGGTCGATCAGGTCGTCCTTGGTCGGCACGTGCCAGTACAGGCTGGTCGCGCCGGCGTCGAGCTTGGCCGCCAGCTTCCGCATGCTCAGCCCGGTCACGCCCTCGGCGTCCAGCACCTGCATCGCGGCGGCCACGATCTGCTCCCGGCTCAGTGTCTCGCGCGCGGGTGACGCCTTCCGTTCCCGGGTCCAGATCGGCTCTCTCATGCGCCCATCCTACTAACCACTCGCACGCTGTACGAGTTCGTCGTACAGTGTGCGAGTGACTAGTACACCGTTCGAGTCCTCCGAATCGGCGACCGGGCATCCCCGGCGCTGGTGGATCCTGTTGATCCTGTGCCTGAGCCTGATGGTGCTCGTCGTCGACAACACCGTCCTGAACCTGGCGATCCCGTCGCTGATGCGCGACCTGGACGCGACGCCGGCGGACATCCAGTGGGTGATCGACGCGTACATCCTGGCGTTCGCGGGGCTGCTGCTGACCGCGGGCAGCCTGTCCGACCGGTACGGGCGCCGCAAGATGCTGCTGGTCGGGCTCGTGCTGTTCGGCGCCGCCTCGCTGCTCGCCACGCTCGCCGCGAACCCGTGGCAGCTGATCGCCTGCCGCGGGCTGATGGGTGTCGGCGGTTCGCTGCTGATGCCGAGCACGCTGTCGCTGCTGTTCACGGTGTTCCCGCCGGAGGAGCAGCGCAAGGCGATGGCGGGTTGGTCGATGGTCGCGATGGTCGGCGTGGTGGCCGGTCCGACCGTCGGCGGCGTCCTGCTGAACCACTTCTGGTGGGGCTCGATCTTCCTGCTGAACGTGCCGATCGCGGTACTGGCGATCATCGGCACACTGGCGCTGATCCCGGAGTCGAAGGGACCGGCCCGCGACGTCGACCCGGCCGGTGCGGTGCTGACGATCGTCGGGATGGCCTCGATCGTGTGGGCGATCGTGTCGATCCCGGGCAACGGCTGGGGGTCCGCGAAGGTGCTCGGCGGGCTGGCGGTCGGGATCGTCGCGCTGGCGGCGTTCGCGCTCTGGGAGAAGCGCAGCGTGCATCCGATGGTGCCGCTCGCACTCTTCAAGGACCGGCGGTTCAGCGGTACGAGCTTCTCGATCGTGCTGCTGTCGTTCACCGCGGGCGGGCTGATGCTGGCGTTGACGCAGTACCTCCAGTTCGCCCTCGGGTACTCGCCGTTGAAGGCCGGGCTGGCGCTGATCCCGTACGCCGTGGCAGCGACCGTGTTCAACGTGCTGGGCGCGACGCTCGGGAAGAAGCTGGCGGACCGGACGCTGATCGCGCTCGGGCTGATCGTCATCGCGGGCGCGTTCGGGATCCTGACGCAGGTGTCGGACTCGACCGGGTACGGCCTGCTGATCCTCGGGCTGCTGGTGATGGGGATCGGCGGCGGCCTGGCCGGTCCGGCGGCGTACACGTTGCTCATGCAGGCCGTTCCGCCGGAGCACCGGGGCGTCGGCTCGGCGATGAACGACACCGTCCAGCAGACCGGCGCCGCGCTGTCGGTCGCCGTACTGGGCAGTGTGCTCGCGGCGGCGTACTCGTCGGCGCTGCCGGACTCGGTGCCGGAGGGCGCCCGGAAGTCGATCGCCGACACGCTCGCCCTCGGCCCGGACTTCTTCGCGGCCGCCAAGCACGCGTTCGTCGACGCGATGTCGATCGCGATGACGGTCGGCGCCATCGGCGCGGTCGCCGGAGCAGTGGTCGCACTCACCGTCCTCCCGAAGGTCCAGGACGAGGTAGCACCCGTGGACGACCCGGTCCACTGACAGCATGCAGGCGTGCCTGCGTTCCAAAAGGTCGCCAACGCCGTTCTGTTGGCGCTGCTGATCCTGCTGCCGTTCGCCCTCGGGACGATGCTGAGTGGGCGGTCGCGGGGGAGCCGCCGGGTGCTGAAATGGGCCCGGCGGCTGGCGATCACCGCCGTTCTGCTGGGGATCGCGTACGACGTGACCGGAGCGGTCTGCCTGATCCTCGCCGAGCCGACCCCCGGCCACGAACCGTGGACCGACCCGGCCGCGGTCGTCGACTACCCGACCTTCTTCCTCCCGATCGGCGTCGCCGCCTTCCTCGCCGCCCTCGGCACCCTCATCGGAGCCATCCGGGCCCGCCACCGGCTCGGCTGATCCAACCTGGGCCTGGGGGTGGGGGTGGGGTTGTGGACAGCCGATTCACGGTCTTGGGGTTCGGGTTTCTAGACTGCAATCCGCAGAAGTTCCGAATTGAGAGCGAGCCATGTCCGGTCCCAACACTGATTACGACCCGGTCGAAGTGACGCCGCTGCATGCCGAAGAGGTGGAGCGGACCCGCGACGAGGCCCTCAGAGCGTTTACCGGGGCGGCCGATCTGGCCGCCCTGCAGGAGGCGAAGTCCGCTCATCTCGGGGACAAGTCGCCGATCGTGCTGGCCAACCGGGAGATCGGCGCGCTGCCGCCGCAGGCCCGCAAGGAGGCCGGACAGCGGATCGGCGCCGCGCGGAAGGCGATCAACGAGGCGTTCGCGGCCCGGCTCGCGGTGCTCGAGGCCGAGCACGAGGAGCGGATGCTGGCCACCGAGCGCGTCGACGTGACGCTGCCGTGGCACACCCCCGAGCTCGGCGCCCGGCACCCGCTGTCGCTGATCTCCGAGCAGGTCGCGGACGTCTTCACCGCGCTCGGCTGGGACGTCGCCGAGGGGCCCGAGGTGGAGGCCGAGTGGCTGAACTTCGACGCGCTGAACTTCCAGCCCGACCACCCGGCGCGGCAGATGCAGGACACGTTCTTCGTCGAGCCGGCCGGCTCCGGCAAGGTCCTGCGGACCCATACCTCGCCGGTGCAGGCGCGGTCGATGCTGAGCCGCAAGCCCCCGATCTACGTGATCTGCCCGGGCCGGGTGTTCCGCACCGACGAGCTCGACGCGACGCACACGCCGGTCTTCTACCAGGTCGAGGGCCTGGTGGTGGACGAAGGCATCACGCTCGCGCACCTGAAGGGCACGCTCGACCACTTCGTCGTGTCGATGTTCGGTGAGGGCCTCGAGGCGCGGCTGCGGCCGAACTTCTTCCCGTTCACCGAGCCGTCGGCCGAGGTGGACCTGAAGTGCTTCGTCTGCCGCGGCGCGTCCGTCGGCAACCCGGACCGTCCGTGCCGCACCTGCGGCAGCGAGGGCTGGATCGAGTGGGGCGGCTGCGGCGTGGTGAACCCGCGGGTCCTGCAGGCCAACGGCATCGACACCGAGCGGTACTCCGGGTTCGCGTTCGGCATGGGCCTGGAGCGGACGCTGATGTTCCGCAACGGCGTCGAGGACATGCGGGACATGGTCGAGGGTGACGTGCGGTTCAGCCGCCAGTTCGGGATGGAGATCTGATGCGGGTCCCACTGTCATGGCTTCGTGAGTACGTCGAGCTGCCCGCCGACGTGACCGGCCGCCAGGTCGCGGAGCAGCTGATCCGGGCCGGCCTCGAGGTGGAGACCGTCGAGGAGTCCGACCTGACCGGCCCGCTCGTGGTCGGCAAGGTGCTCACGTACGAGAACGAGCCGCAGAAGAACGGCAAGACGATCCGCTGGTGCTCGCTGGACATCGGCAAGGACGAGCCGCAGTGGGTCGTCTGCGGTGCGCACAACTTCGAGGTCGGCGACCTGGTGATCGTGGTGCTGCCGGGTGCGGTGCTGCCCGGCGGGTTCGCGATCTCGGCGCGGAAGACGTACGGGCACGTGTCGAGCGGGATGATCTGCTCGAGCTCCGAGCTCGGTCTGGGTGACGACGGTACGCACGGCATCGTCGTACTCGAGCCGGGCGAGGCCACGCCGGGTGACGACGCGATCGCGCTGCTCTCGCTCGCCGATGACGTGCTCGACATCGCGGTGACGCCCGACCGTGGGTACTGCCTGTCGATCCGCGGGGTCGCGCGTGAGGCGGCGACGGCGTACGGCGTGCCGCTGAAGGACCCGGCCGACCTCGCGCTCTACGGCTCCGGCGAAGGCGGTTACCCGGTGCGGGTGGACGACGCGGCCGCGTGCAGCGCGTTCGTCACGCGGACGGTGACCGGGATCGACCCGAAGGCGTTGTCGCCGCGGTGGATGCAGAAGCGGCTGCTGGCGTCCGGGATGCGGCCGATCTCGATCGGGGTCGACGTCGCGAACTACGTGATGCTGGAGCTCGGGCAGCCGATCCACACGTACGACGGGGCCCGGCTGGCCGGCGAGATCGTCGTACGCCGGGCGACCCCGGGCGAGAAGCTGATGACGCTCGACGACCAGACGCGGGAGCTGGACGCCGAGGACCTGCTGATCACCGACGACTCCGGGCCGATCGGCGTCGCCGGGGTGATGGGCGGTGCGTCGACGGAGATCTCCGAGAACACCTCGGACGTCGTGATCGAGGCCGCGCACTTCGACCCGATCGTGATCGCACGCGCGTCCCGGCGGCACAAGCTGTCGTCGGAGGCGTCCCGCCGGTTCGAGCGTGAGGTGGATCCGGCCCTGCCGCGGTACGCCGCCCAGCGGGTCGCGAACCTGCTGGCCGAGTACGCCGGCGGCACGATCCTCCCGGACGAGACGGTCGTGGACACCCACCCCGCCCCTGCCCCGGTCAACCTCCGCGCCGACCACGCCGCCCGCGTCGCCGGCGCGCCGATCACCCTCGCGGAGACGCTCCAGCACCTCCGGTCGGTCGGCTGCACCGTCGAACGAGCCGCCGCCGGCGCCACCCCCGCCCCCCTCGCGGTGGGCGTCCACGCCCCGGCGCTGACGATCGCGGCCGGCACCGGCGGCCCGACCACCCCGAGCGCGACCGCCGCCGGCCCGACCACAGCCAGCGCGACCGCCGCGCCGACCGTGGCGGGTGGGAGCGGCGCCGAGGGGCTGGGGTCGGTTGCGGCCGCCGACCTCGTCGGCGACGACCTGTTGACGGTTACGCCGCCGTCGTGGCGGCCGGATCTGCGGGATCCCAACGACTTCGCCGAGGAAGTCATTCGGCTGTTCGGGTACGACAACGTGCCGTCGATCCTGCCGGCCGCCCCGGGTGGGCAGGGCCTGACCGTGTCGCAGAAGCGGCGCCGGAAGGTGGCGACCGCCCTGGTCGGCGCCGGACTGACGGAGGTCGTGTCCTACCCGTTCACCGGCGAGGCCGACTTCGACGCGCTGGGCCTGCCGGCCGGCGACCCCCGGCGTACGACGGTGAAGCTCGTCAACCCGATCTCCGACGAAGAGCCGTCGATGCAGACCACCCTGCTCGCGACGTTGCTCCGGACCGCCGAGCGGAACGCCGGCCGGGGCGCGAACGACCTGGCGATCTTCCAGACCGGCCTGGTCTTCCTGCCGAAGGCCGAGACGAAGCCCGCGCCGCTGCCGTCGGTCGCGCAGCGCCCGAGCGACGCCGAGATCCAGGCCCTGTACGACGCGCTCCCGGACCAGCCGCTGCACGTCGGCGTGGTGCTGACCGGTTCGCGGACTCCGGCCGGCTGGTGGGGCAAGGGCCGCCCGGCGGGCTGGGCCGACGCGGTGCAGATCGCGCGCCTGATCGCGTCCGCGGTGGGCGTCGAGCCGGTCGTGCGGAACGCCGAACTCGCGCCGTGGCACCCGGGGCGGTGCGCGGAGTTCGTGGTCGACGGCAAGTCCGTCGGGTACGCGGGCGAGCTGCACCCGAAGGTCTGCCAGGCGTTCGGGTTGCCCGCTCGGTCGAGCGCGGTCGAGCTCGACCTGGACGCGTTGATCGCGGCCGGTCCCGAGTCGATCGCGGCGCATCCGTTCTCGTCGTACCCGGTGGCCAAGGAGGATGTGGCGCTGATCGTCGCGGCCGACGTACCGGCGGCGGATGTGCAGGCGGCGCTGGCCGAGGGCGCGGGGGAGCTGCTGGAGTCGGTGCGGCTCTTCGACGTGTACACCGGTGAGCAGATCGGCGAGGGCAAGAAGTCGCTCGCGTTCGCGCTCCGGTTCCGCGCCCCGGACCGCACCCTGAAGGAGAACGAGGTCGCCGACGCCCGCCAGGCCGCTGTCCAGGTCACCGTCGACCGCTTCAACGCGGTCCAACGGGTCGGCTGAGAATCATGAACGGCAGTCACCCGCGGGTGGCCGTCGCGGCGCCGAACGCGGCGGCCGCGGATGCGGGTGTGCGGGTGGCTGCCGAGGGTGGGAATGCGGTGGATGCGGCGATCGCCGCGACGCTGGTGACGATGGTGAACGAGATCGGCGTGGTGTCGCCGGCGTCGGGCGGGTTCGTCACGCTGCAGGTGGCGGGCGCGGAGCCGGTCACGATCGACGGCTGGGTGGAGATGCCGGGCCGCGGCCTGCCGGGGGAGCGGTTCGGGCAGGGCGTCTGGGACGTGACCACCGACTACGGCGGCGGTACGACGACCACGGTCGGCCACGGCTCGGTCGCGACGCCGGGCGGGATGAAGGCGCTCGACCTGGCGCACCGCCGTTCGGGCAAGGCGCCGTGGCGGGAGGTCGTCCAGCCCGCGATCGACGTCGCCCGCAACGGCTTCCCGCTGAGCCGGACCTCCGGCTACTACCTGGGCTTCACCCACGAGATCATCTTCGGCTGGCACCAGCCGAGCCACGGCGTCGTGCACGACCCGGAAGGCACCGTGATCAAGGCCGGCAGTACGGTCGTGATTCCGGAGCTCGCCGAGGCGCTCGAGCTGATCGCCCGCGACGGCGCCGAGACCATGTACACCGGCGAGCTCGCGCGACTGCTGGTCGAGGACATGGCCGCGAACGACGGCATCCTCACCGCCGAGGACCTCGCGGCGTACGAGGCGATCGTCCGCCCGGCCCTGGTCGTCAAGCAGAACGGCTGGAGGCTGGCCACCAACCCGCCGCCCGCGGTCGGAGGAGTCGCGGCGGCCGCGATGCTCGCGTTGCTCGACGGTGTGCCGGCCGACGGCAGCTGGAGCCAGGCGGAGCTGGAGCGGCTCATCGACGTGCAGTACGCCGTGCTCGGCCGGCGGCTCGCCGAGCTCGACGCGGAGGACGTCCGCCGTCTCGAAGGGCAGAAGCTTCTCGACCTGGCCGCGTCCGGCGACCTGCGCGCGCTGACCTCGCCGAGTACGGCGACGGTGTCGGTCGTCGACGACGAGGGTGACGCGTGCGCGATCACGGTCTCGTCCGGGTACGGATCGGGTGTGCTCACGCCCGGCACCGGCATCTGGCTGAACAACGCGCTCGGTGAGCAGGAGCTCCTGCACGGCGGCCCGCACAGCCTCGCCCCGGGCACCCGGCTCACGTCGAACATGGCGCCGAGCGTCGCGAGACGGGACAGCGACGGCGCGGTGCTCGCGATCAGCTCGCCCGGTTCGGACCGGATCCCGACCGCGATCGCGCAGGTGTACGCGCTCGCCACCCACGGCGGCCTCTCGCTCCGGGAAGCCGTCGAGCACCCGCGGCTGCACGTCCGCGTCCGCGAGGACGTGACCGTCGACTACGAGGACGACCTGCCGGTCTCCGGCTCGACCGCGCTGCCGACCCGGCCGATGCCCCCGCACTCGATGTACTTCGGCGGCGTGGCGGCCGCGTTCTGGGATCCGGCCGACGGACTGCTCGCGGTCGGCGACCCACGGCGTACGGGTGCGGTGGCGATCTCGCCGGCGTAGCTCGCGCTAAGGTCGATCCCTGATCTGAAGGAAAGGTAGCCAATGCGGGACAAGCCCGAGCTTTCCGTCGTCGTACCGATGTACGACGAGGAAGAGGTGCTGCCGATCTTCTTCGAGCGGATGCATCCGCTGCTGGACGGACTCGGGACCAGCTACGAGCTGCTGGTCGTCGACGACGGCAGCCGGGACCGGACCGCCGCGCTGCTGCTGGACGCGGCGAAGGACTGGCCGCAGTTGCGTGTCGTCCGCCTGCTCCGGAACAGCGGTCACCAGGCCGCGCAGTCGGCCGGCTTCCGGCGCGCCCGCGGCCGGTACGTGGTCACGATCGACGCCGACCTGCAGGACCCGCCGGAGGTGATCGCCGAGTTCCTGCGCGCGGTCGAGGAGGAGGACGTCGACGTCGTGTACGGCGTCCGCTCGGACCGCTCGAGCGACTCGTGGGCGAAGCGCACGACCGCCCGGCTGTACTACCGGTTGATGTGCCGGCTGGTCGGCAAGGAGATCCCGTTCGACGCGGCCGACTTCCGGCTGGTGACCCGCCGGGTGGTCGACGCCGTGAACGCGCTGCCCGACGACGGCCGGGTGTTCCGGCTGGTGATCCCGTGGCTCGGGTTCCCGAGCACCGAGGTGAAGTACGTCCGGGCGGAGCGGGCCGCCGGGACCACGAAGTACAGCGTGTCGAAGATGGTGCGGCTGGCGTTCGACAGCGTGACCGCGTTCTCGGCGGCTCCGTTGCGGCTGGCGACCTGGCTCGGGCTGCTCGGCGGCGCGATGTCCGGCGTGTTCGTGATCGGCGCGCTGGTGATCAAGCTGACCGGCCGGAGCATTCCCGGCTGGACGTCGACGGTGCTCGCGGTGAGCGTGATCGGCGCGATCCAGTTGCTGTGTCTCGGCCTGCTCGGTGAGTACGTCGCGCGGCTCTTCCAGTCGAGTCAGCGCCGTCCGCAGTTCCTCGTCGGCTACGACAGCCTCGACGACCACGGGCACCAGGAGCCCATCCACGAAAGCACCAGATGAGGCGGTCCGCCCCTTGGCTGCTGCCGATCCTGGTGGCGGTCGGCGGGTTCGTCTCGCTGGGTGATGTCGGCGCCGGCCCGATCCTCAAGTACGCCGCGTACTTCGCCGGCGCGATCGCGCTCCCCGGGACGTTGCTGCTGCGGGCCGTGTGGCGCAGTACCGGCAACTGGGCCGAGGATCTCGGGCTCGGGTCGGTGGTCGGCGCGACCTGGCAGCTGATCGGCTGGGCGATCTTCACCGCGCTCGGCTGGCAGCGCTGGCTGATCGTCTGGCCGGCGTTGGTACTGGTCGGGTTCGCGGTCGCCGGGCGACGGTACTTCCGGATCGCCGACCCCCAGCCGCTGCCGTTCGCGTGGACCGTCGGGCTGGCGGTGTCCGCGGCGGTGATGGTCGCTGCGACGACGCTCGGCGTGATGGCCTACCACCCGATGCCGCCGCACGGCGAGGCGTACTACCCGGACCTGCTGTACCACCTGTCCATGGTGCACGAGCTGACCCGTGCCGTGCCGCCCGAGCTGCCACAGGTCGTCCACGAGCGCCTCGACTACCACTGGTTCGCGAACGCCGACATGGCCGCCGCCGTGGACGTCACGCGCCTCACACCGCTCGTCGTACTGTTCCGGCTCTGGATCCTCCCGTGGCTGGTTGTCTCGCTGCTTGTGTGTGCAACACTCGCCAGAATCGTCAGCCGTACTTGGTGGACCGGCGTACTCGCGGCACTGGCCTTAGCCGCGCCGCAGTTGTTCCTGCTCGTGGACACGAGTGTGAACCTCGCACCACCGGTCAGTCTGCTCAGCCCGTCCCAGACGTTCGGCATGGTCGCGGCTGTCGCGGTAGCGGTGTTCTTGATCGAACTGCTCTTCAGAAACGGCAGCCACCGGCTCTGGCTGCTCATCGTCCCGGTAGCCGTTGTCGGCGGCGGTTCCAAGCCGACAGTGCTGCCACTGCTGGTGGCAGCCGTCGGCCTCGCCGCCCTGTACCTACTGGTGACAACACGGCGCATCCCGTGGCGTCTTGTCGGTACGGCGTTTGTCCTGCTCGTTGTCGGTGCTACGACGCTCCTGACAGTTGCCGGCAGCACCAGCGGCTCCGGTGTGCAGTTCCTGGCCGTACTGAAGTCCCTGCCCGTCTACACGGCCGCGACTGGTGACAAGACGCAACCGGGTGACGGTGGGCTGATTCTCCCAGCGCTGGCACACGGTGAGGTGCTCGGAACGCTCAGCCTGCTGCTAGGGCTGCTCCTGACCCTGCAAGCGATGTCCTGGGCCGGTTTCGGTGTCATCGGCAAACGGGACCCGATTGCCTGGTTCCTGCTCGGCGCGATGATCGCGGGCTGGGTAGGGTACCTGCTGATCGACCACCCGTCGGTGAGCGAGTCGTACTTCGTCTACTCCGCGGCGCCGTTCAGCCTGGCCGGTGCGGGCTGGTTCGCTGCGACCAGTGCGCGCGCCTCGGGACGCCCGCTCCCGATCGCGGTCGCCGCGTTCATCCTCTCGATCGGGTACGCCGGTCTCGTCGTCTGGGCGCGCGGTGTCCCGGCCGCCTCGACCGGACGGCAGCTGTGGCTGACCACCCGGATGCTGCTGGTCGTCCTCGGGATCACGCTGTTCCTGCTGCTCGTGTGGCGGCTGACGTTGCGGCAAGCCGGTGGCGGCATGTTCGTCGTACTCGTGCTGCTGTCGACCGCGCCGATCAGTTCGTTCGCGCAGAGCGCCGTCCACGGCGACACCGAGAAGGCGCCGACGTACCGCGCGGCGCGCTGGTGGGTGTACCCCGACGAGGCGGAGGCCGCGCTGTGGCTCGGGCAGCACTCGGCGACGTACGACGTGGTCGCGACGAACACCTGGTGTCGTCCGGCCGGCTCACTGGCGCCGGGGTGCGACGCCCGCGGCTATCTGGTCAGTGGCATCGCCGGCCGCCGCACCCTCGTCGAGGGCTGGGCGTACACGAACCAGGCGATGGCCGCGCAGGGCGACGGCGGCCGCCGCTACACCGAGCAGCCGTCGCCGTGGCCGGACCGCGTCGCGCTCACCGAACAAGCCCTGACCGCACCGACCGCGGACGTGCTGCGCCGGCTGCGCGACGAGTACGGCGTCCGCTGGCTGTACGCCGACGGGCGCAACGGGCCGATCGCGCCCGCCCTCGACCGGCTCGCGGTCCGGCGACACAGCATCGGCGAGGTCCGGATCTACGACCTCGGAGCGTGAATCTCCCGTAACATCGGGTGCGCAAGGCTCGCCCGCCCGCGGCCGCAGCGTCGATCGTGATTGCTCGGGAGGGCTGGACACATGCGGGCAACCCGACCGGGGGCCATTCTTCTTGTCACCGGCCTGCTGAGCCTCGGCACTCTGAGTGCGAACGCCTACGAGGTACCGGCCGCGCCGTTCAACGCCGGCGCGACCACCGTGATGCCGGGCTCCGGGCTGCGGCAGACGATCACGGTCAGCGGGCAGACCGAGCTCGGCGACCCGACGAACGCGGGCTTCCGCGGGATCGGCCCGACGACCTATCGGCCGGCGATCGCGACCGGCACGCCCGCGCAGGACGTGGTGGTGAACACCGGCGACTGCGCGTCCACCGGTGGCTGCGGCGACCGCGGCACGGTGACGATCGCGTTCTCGCAGCCGGTCCGCAACCCGGTCCTGCACCTCGGTGGCCTCGGTGGATCGGTCACCCGGACCGTCAGCGGCACGACCGTCGCGCAGTCGGAGCTGCACGCGGTCCTGAAGCTCGGCACCGCCGGCCTCAGCCTCACGAAGGTCGGCACCGGCAACAACCTCGCGGTCACCAGCGACACGATCACCGCCGCGAACCACGACACCGGCCCGAACTGCGTGAACACCAAGTCGCCGTCCGGCCTCGACACGTCCGCGACCGCCGCGTGCGGCTCGGTCCGCGTGAACGGCGTCGTCACCGAGGTCAGCTTCGACGTCTCCGCGGTGTTCACCAAGCACCCGAAGCTGCCCGCGCTGAACAACGGCTCGTCCGGCGACGTCTTCTCGATCGTCGCCTCCGCGCCCGAGAACTTCAGCCACGCGCCCGCGTCGTACGGCAGCGCCTGGTCCGTACTGAGCGACGTACGCCTCGGCGCGGATGCTCCGGAGGACAACGCGGACGTCCCGAACGGCACTGCCGGCGCGGTCACACCGCGGCCCGGCGACGGCGTCGTGTTCAAGCCGCTGCACACCGGGCGGACGTCGTACGCCGCCGACCTGCACCTCACCGGTGCGTCGAAGGCCGGGCGGGCGTGCGGGTGGATCGACTTCAACGTCAACAGGATCTTCGACCAGGGCGAGCGGGCCTGTGCGGCGTTCGCGGCGAAGCAGTCGACGGTCACGCTGCGCTGGTCCGAGATCGCACCGAAGGCGGGTACGTCGTACGCGCGGGTGCGGGTCGGCTACAACGAGGCGCAGGTCGAGAAGCCGACCGGTGCGGCGGACGCCGGTGAGGTCGAGGACTACCCGTTCGCGATCACGCCGCCGCCCTCGCCGGTGCTGATCGACGACACCGCCGCAACCGGGTTCGGTGCCGCTGTCGTGGTCAAGGTGCTCGCGAACGACAAGCCCGGCGATCCGGCTGCGCAACTCGTCCCCGGGACGCTGTGCATTGTCGACAGTCAACAATGCGCGCAGATGCTGAACGTGGTCGGCCAGGCGAAGTACGTCGCGAACTCCGACGGCACGGTCCGCGTCGAGCCTGTGCCTGGCTTCGTCGGTCCGGCGAAGCCCGTTACGTACCGCGTTGCCGACAGCAACGGTACGACGGCGACCGCGAAGCTCACCGTGACCGTGTCCCTGCCCGACCACCCGGTCGCTCTGCCGGACACCGCGACCACCCCGCAGAACGTCAGCGTGTCCGTGAAACCGCTCGCCAACGACCACGCTGCCGCGGGCGTGCAGCTCGTCCCGGGCTCCGTCGTACTGCGGGATCCCGCCGACGCCACGTTCAAGAAGCAGGTGGTGATCGCGGGCGAGGGCACGTACGTGGTGAAGCCGGACGGCGGCGTGGACTTCGTCCCGAAGCCGCAGTTCACCGGCGTCGGCACGTCGCTCGGGTACCGCGTCACCGACACCACGAAGCAGACGGTCGAGTCCACGCTGACCGTTACGGTCACCCCGGTGACACCGACCGCGAACGGCGACTCGGTCTCGACCGCGTTCGACACCGCGATCGTCGTACCGGTGCTCGACAACGACCTGCCCGGCTCGCCGGACGCGCCGCTGGTGCCGGCGACGTTGCGGCTGGTCGATCCGGTCGGCAAGCAGATTGTCGACAAGCTGACGATCCCCGGCCAGGGCCAGTACCTGGTGGCCGACGGCAAGGTCACGTTCGACCCGCTGCACGGCTTCACCGGTGTCGGTACGCCGATCACCTACCAAGTCCTCGACAAGAACGGTACGGCGGCCCGCGCCGAGCTGACGGTCTCCGTCGCCGCACCCGGTCCGCCGGTCGCGAACCCGGACACGATCACCACCCTGCAGGGTCGGACCGTCGCAGTACCCGTCCTCGACAACGACGAACCCGGACCGACCGGCGCCGCCCTGCGGCCCGGGACGGTCCGGCTGCTGACCGCGACCCAGCCGGTGCTGTCGCTCGTCGTCCCCGGCCAGGGCAAGTACATCGTGAAAGCCGACGGCAAGGTGCTGTTCGACCCGCTCCCGTCCTTCAGCGGTACGGCGTCCCCGGTCGGCTATCAGGTTGCCGACAGCAACGGCGCGGTCGGGCGCTCGACGCTGACGGTCCGCGTGACGAAGGTCCAGCCGGACGCGTCCGACGACACCGCGGGCACGGCGTACGGCACCCGGGTGACCGTTCCGGTGCTCGCGAACGACGATGCCGGCGACCCGTCGGTACCGCTGGTGCCGAGTACCGTGCGGCTGATCGACCCGACCACGAAGCTGCCGACGGCGACGCTGGTGATGCCGGGCCAGGCGAAGTACACGACAACCGCGGACGGCACGATCGAGGTCACCCCGGCGCCCAAGTTCACCGGCGCCGCGACCCCGGTCACCTACCGGGTCGCCGACGTGAACGGTACGACGACTACCGCGACGCTGACCGTCACCGTCGCCAAACCGGCCCCGCCGACCGCTGAGCCTGACACCGCGACCGGCAAGCAGAACGTCCCGCTGCGGCTGAGCCCGCTGGCCAACGACCTGCCCGGTGTCGGCACCGCCCTCGACCCGCACAGCCTCACGCTGGTCGATCCGTCGGACGGTTCGCTCGACAAGCTGGTGAAGATCCCGGGCCAGGCGACGTACCAGGTCAACCCGGACGGCACGGTCACGATCGATCCGCTGCCGGCGTTCACCGGTGCGGGCGCCAAGGTGACATACCGGGTCTCCGACGAGTTCGGGCAGACCGCGCGCTCGACGATCACGGTCACGATCGCGCCGGTCACCCCGGTCGCGGCCGACGACACCGCGCGCACGCCGTACGGCAAGCGGGTCACGGTGAGTGTGCTCGCCAACGACAAGCCGGGCGATCCGACCGCACCGCTGGTGCCGGGCAGCCTGCAGCTCGTCGACCCGGCCGACGGATTGGCGAAGGAAGCAGTGCGGATCCCGAACGAGGGCGAGTACACCGCCGCCGGGGGAGCGGTGCAGTTCGATCCGAGTGCGACGTTCCGCGGTCCGGGTACGCCGCTGACGTACCAGGTGGCCGACACGAACGGGACGAAGGCGAGCGCCCGGTTGACGGTCACCGTCGGACAGCCGCCGATCGCGATCGCCGACACCGCCTCCACGCTGCAGAACGTGACCGTGACGGTGAACGTGCTGTCCAACGACCGCCCGGGTACGGACGCGACACTCGACCACGCATCGGTCGGCCTGAACGGATCCGCGAAGCAGGTGACAGTTGCCGAGCAGGGCACGTACGCGGTGCGGCCGAGTGGTGCGATCGAGTTCGACCCGTTGCCCTCGTTCCGCGGCAAGGCGACCCCGATCGCCTACCGGGTCGCCGACTCCGACGGGAACTACGCCGCTTCGACGTTGAGCATGACCGTCACGCCGGTCACCCCGGTAGCTGCGGACGACTCCGCGATCACGCCGTACGGGCGGGCGATCACGGTGAACGTGCTGGCGAACGACAAGCCCGGCGATCCCTCGGCCCCGCTGAGGCCGGGCAGCGTCGTCCTGAAGGACGCGTCCGGTCGGTACGGCAAGACACTGACCCGAGCGGGCGAGGGAACGTACGCCGTGGACGCGTACGGGGCGGTGAAGTTCACGCCGGCGAACGGGTTCCACGGCGTGACCACGCCGACGACGTACCGGATCGCCGATGCGAACGGGACGACCGCGGACGGCCTGCTGCTGGTGACGGTCGGCGAAGGCCCGACGGCGTCGCCTGACCCGGTCGGAACCAAGCAGAACGTGACGGTGACGATCGACCCGCTCGCCAACGACAAGCCCGGGACCGGCGCGCAGTTCGACCCGGCGTCGCTCCAGCTGTACGGCGCGGCGTGGGGACCGAAGGTGGCGATCCCCGGGCAGGGCGTGTTCACGGTGAAGGCCGGCAAGGTCACCTTCGACCCGGAGCCGGCGTATCGCGGGGTCGTCTCGGTCGCGTACCGGGTCAAGGACACGACCGGGAACCTCGCCGGCGCCACGGTCACCGCGACCGTCGCGCCGGTCGTCCCGGCGATCAAGGACGACCTCGCGACCACGCCGTACGAGACCGCGACCACCGTCGGCATCCTCGCGAACGACGCGCCGGGCGACCCGAGCGCACCGCTCGTGGCGGGCAGTGTCCGGTTGATCGACCCGGTGACAGGCTCCCCGCTGCCGGCTCTGGTCGTACCGGGGGAGGGGACGTTCACCGTGCAGCCGTCCGGCGCGATCCGGTTCGCGCCGCTGGACGGGTACGCCGGTGTCGCGGTCCCGGTCGGCTACCAGGTTGCCGACCGCAACGGAACGGTCGGCTCCGGGACGCTGACGGTCACCGTCCAGGCCCGGCCGATCGCGATGCCGGACGTGGCGCGCACCAAACAGCACGTCGCGGTGACCGTCGATCCGCTGGCGAACGACCGGCCCGGCCCGGGCGCGAAGCTCGATCCGGACTCACTGCTGCTTGTCGGCCCGGACGGAGCGCTCGTCGACCAGGTGGCCGTGCCGGGCCAGGGGTCGTACGTCGTCGGGAGCGGCAAGGTGACCTTCAGCCCGGAGCCGACGTTCTCCGGGACCGCGCAGCCGGCCGCGTACGAGATCAAGGACAGCGACCGGAACGCGGCCCGCTCGACCGTCACCGTGACGGTGCAGCCGGTACGCCCGGTGGTCGTCGACGACAGCGCCGAGACGGCGTTCGGCACGGCGGTAGTCGTGAACGTGCTCGGCAACGACAAGCCCGGTGACCTGTCCGCGCCGCTGCGCCAGGATTCCGTCGTACTGCGGGATCCGAAGGACGGCAAGGAGAAGAAGTCCGTCACGGTGCCACGCGAAGGCACCTTCGTGGTCGGCGACGGCGGCGCCGTCACGTACACCCCGGCGAAGGGTTTCGCCGGGACGACGCGGGCGCTCGTCTACCGGGTGACCGATGCGAACGACACCTCGGACACCGCGCTGCTCGACGTGACCGTCGCCGGTCCGTTGCTCGCCAAGGCGGCGCCGGACGCGGCGACCGGTACGCCGGGCAACCCGGTCACGGTGAACCCGTTGCTGAACGACAGCGGCACGATCCGGCCGAGCTCGGTCTGCCTGCGGACGCCGACCGGCACGTGCTCGAAGAACGTCACGAACGGCGCGGGCACCTGGACGGTCGGCGCCGACGGCACGGTCACGCTGAAGCCGGTGGCCGCGTTCACCGGGACGGCGAAGATGACCTACCAGACCGACGGCACGACCGCCGCCCCGGTGAAGTTCACCGTCGGCGCCGAGCCGGTCGACCAGCCGCTGCGCTACAACCGAGCCGACCTACCTCCGACCGGCGGCCCGCCCGCCGTCATCCTCACGCTCGGCACCCTGCTGGCCGCCCTCGGCGCCACCCTCCTGGTCCTCGCCCGCACCCGGAAGTGAGTCAGAGGTCGGTCACCATCATGATCTCGTCGCGGTAGTCGTCCGGGGCGACGCGGACCGCGCGCGGGTGCGTGCCGACGACGCGGTAGCCGAGCGGCCCGTAGAACTTCTCCAGCCCGAGACCGCCGCGGATCGTCAGCTGCAGCTGCTCCAGCCCGAGATCGTTCGCCGAGCCGCGCAGCCCTTCCATCAGCAGCCGCCCGGCGCCCTGCCCCTGGCAGTCGGGGTGCACCATCACCCGCAACACCGTCCGCCAGTGCGGCTGCAGCGTGCTGTCGCGGGTCACCAGCATCCCCATCCCGACGTACCGCTCCCCGTCGTGCAACACCCCGAGCACATCCAGTCCGGCGGCCACCCGGCCGAGGGCGCCGTCCAGGTTCTGCGCGATCTCGTCCACCGGCGCGGGCGCCGTGTAGCCGACCGCGCCGCCCGCGTTGGTGGCCGCCACCCACGTATCCAGCAGGTCCGCCCGCAATCCCGGATCGAGTGCCTCGTCCGGTTCTGCCTCCAGGTACTTCACCGCACCTCCATCTGCGACTGAGTTGCAGATAGCTTACGGCTCCAAGTCGTGCATCAACGGCACGGTCCCGAGTTTGTCCGGGTTCCGGATCAGGTACAGCTCGGTGATCCGGCCGTCCGCGCTCGTCATGAACGTGACGGTGTCCGGCTGGTCGTCGAAGTACGCGACGTAGGCGAGCTCGTCGTTCAGCGTCGCCATCCGGATCTCGAACCCCGGGTTGTCCGCGAGCACCGCGAACAGCCAGCGGGCGATCTTCTCCGCGCCCTGGATCGGCCGCAACGCGGCCCGCTTCTTGCCGCCGCCGTCGCTGATCAGTACGGCGTCCGGCGCCAGCAGCGCGACCACCTCGTCGAAGTCGCCGGACCCGGCGGCCTGCATGAACCGCATCGTCAGCTCGTCGTGCCGGGCCTTGTCGACGCGGTGCCGCGGCTGCCGGGCGTGCACGTGCTCCCGGGCCCGGTGGGCGAGCTGCCGTACGGCGGACTCCGACCGCCCGAGCGTGTCCGCGATCTCGTCGTACGGCAGCTCGAAGACCTCCCGGAGGACGAACGTGGCGCGCTCGAGCGGGGACAGCGTCTCGAGTACGACGAGCATCGCCATGCTGACCGAGTCCGCCAGCTCGACCGCGGCGGCCGGATCGTCGTCGTCGACCGCGAGCGGCTCGGGCAGCCACGGGCCGACGTACTGCTCCCGCCGGGCCTTCTGCTCGCGGAGCTTGTTGAGCGCGAGCCGGGTGGTGATCCGGATCAGGTAGGCGCGCGGGTCGCGGATGTCGTCGTGCTCGACGGCGGACCAACGCAGCCAGGCCTCCTGGACCACGTCCTCCGCGTCGCTGACACTCCCGACCACCCGATACGCCGCCCCGACCAGCACCTGGCGGTGCTCGGCGAACTCGGCCGCGAGCTGGTCGTCGGTCACCGCACCGGCCTCAGTTCGCAGTACTCCTTGAAGCCTTGGCTGGTCAGGCCGAGCGCGGCGTTCGTCCGCGAGCGGTAGTTCTCCAGCGAGACGATCGCCGTCAGCTCGACCAGCTGCTCGTCGGTGAGGTCGGCGCGCAACCGCTCGACCTGCTCGTCGGTGACCTCCGGTGGGGTCGCCGTCATGGCTTCGGCGTAGTCCATCACCGCGCGCTCCAGATCCGAGTAGACGTCGCTGTCCCGCCACCCTGGCACCTCCCGCAGCTTGGCCTGGTCGACACCCTGGTGATGGAACTCCCAGTACCCGAAGTCCATGCACCAGGTGCACCCGATCCGCGCCGACGTCACCATCACCGCGAGCGCCTTCAGCCCCGGGTCCAGCGTGTTCCACCGGGCGGCGGACCCCTCCATCATCAGCATCGTGGTCAGCACCCGCCGGTTGTGCAGCGCCGCCTTCCCCGGATCCAGCACCTCCCCGTACTTCCGCCGGCTGCCCCACTCGGCCAGCCGGACGAACCACGTTCGTTTGTGCTCCATCCCGATCCGCGCCATCTCACCCTCCAGTCGTCGTCCCTCTTACGGACACGCGACTGTGGAAGGCTGTGACATGAGCCGGGTCACAACACATCCGTCGTTGGATATTCTTCCGGATCATGGCATACTCATTCACATGAGCGTCAAGGTGGCGGTGGCCGGTGCCAGCGGATATGCGGGGGGCGAGCTGCTCCGGTTGCTGAGCAGCCACCCGGAGGTGGAGATCGGCGCGCTGACCGCCGGCGGGAACGCCGGTACGGCGCTCGGCGCGCACCACCCGCACCTCGTGCCGCTGGCCGGGCGCATCCTGGTCGAGACCACGGCGGAGAACCTCGCCGGTCACGACGTGGTGTTCCTGGCCCTCCCGCACGGACAGTCCGCCGGAATCGCCGAGCAACTCGGGGATGACGTCACCGTGATCGACTGCGGCGCGGACTTCCGGCTGGTCGAGGCCGAGGCGTGGATCGAGTTCTACGGCGGCGAGCATGCCGGCTCGTGGCCGTACGGGCTCCCGGAGCTCCCAGGTCAACGGGACAAGCTCCGCGGGTCGAACCGAGTCGCCGTACCGGGTTGTTACCCGACCGTCTCCACCCTCGCCCTGCTCCCCGCCGTACAGGCCGGGCTCGTCGACGCCACGCAACTGGTGGTCGTCGCGGTCAGTGGTACGTCGGGCGCGGGCAAGGCCCCGAAGGCGCACCTGCTCGGCGCGGAGGTGATGGGATCCGCCTCGGCGTACGGCGTCGGCGGCGTCCACCGTCATACCCCGGAGATCGAGCAGAACCTCACGCCGTACGCCGACGTACCCGTGAGCGTCTCGTTCACCCCGGTGCTGGCGCCGATGGCCCGCGGGATCCTCGCGACCTGCAGCGCGCCGGTCACCTCCGGCACCGACGAGAGCACGCTTCGGAAGGCCTACGAGGACGCGTACGCCGACGAGCCGTTCATCCACCTGCTCCCCGAGGGACAGTGGCCGCAGACGCAGGCCACCCTCGGGGCGAACACCGTGCAGTTGCAAGTAGCCCTGGACCAGCGCACCGGCCGCGCCGTTGTCGTGGCCGCGATGGACAACCTCACCAAGGGCACCGCCGGCGCCGCCGTGCAGTGCATGAACCTGGCCACCGGTCTGGACGAGACCCTGGCCCTGCCCCTCGTAGGAGTAGCCCCGTGACCGTCGCAGTCACCCCGACCACTCAAGTCGATCGGAGCGCCGGGGTCACCGCGCCGGCCGGCTTCCGCGCGGCCGGGGTGATCGCCGGGATCAAACCAGCCGGTACGCCGGACCTCACCGTCGTGGTCAACGACGGCCCGCACGACGTCGCCGCCGGCGTCTTCACCACGAACAAGGTGAAGGCCGCGCCGGTGCTGTGGTCGCAGCAGGTGCTGACCGCCGGCGCGTTGAAGGCCGTCGTACTGAACTCCGGTGGTGCCAACGCGTGCACCGGACCGGAAGGTTTCCAGGACACCCACAAGACCGCCGAGAAACTGGCTGCCGTGCTCGGCGTCGGTGCGGCGCAGATCGGCGTCTGCTCGACCGGCCTGATCGGCGAACGGCTTCCAATGGACGAGCTTCTGCCGGGTGTCGACGCAGCCGTCGCGGCCCTCGGCGACGATGCTGCCGCCGGGCTCGCCGCGGCGACGGCGGTGATGACCACCGACAACGTCCCGAAGCAGGCCGCGCTCACGCACCCGGACGGCTGGAGCATCGGCGGCTTCGCGAAGGGCGCCGGCATGTGCGCGCCGAACATGGCGACGATGCTGAGCGTGATCACCACCGATGCCGTCCTCGACCAGCCGCACCTCGACCACGCGCTGCGGAACGCGGTCGGCAAGACGTTCAACCGGCTCGACGTCGACGGCGGTACGTCGACCAACGACACCGTGCTGCTGCTCAGCTCGGGCGCGTCCGGGATCACCGTGACGCCCGAGGAGTTCGAGGCTGCGCTGACCGCCCTGGCTGCTGACCTGGTGAAGCAGTTGCAGGCGGACGCGGAGGGCGTCACCAAGCACGTCAGCATCACGGTCCAGGGCGCGGCGTCCGAGGCGGAGGCGCTGGCCGCCGCGAAGATCGTTGCCGAGGACAACCTGTGCAAGACGGCGTTCTTCGCCTCCGATCCGAACTGGGGACGGATCGCGATGGCGGTCGGTAACGCGCCCACCGCGTTCGACCCGGCGCTGCTCGACATCACGCTGAACGGCGCGGCCATCTGTGTCGCGGGCGGCAAGGGCGTCGACCGCTCCGAGGCGGACCTCAGCGGGCTCGAGATCGACGTGGTCATCGACCTGCACGCGGGCCCGGCGTCCGCGACCGTGCTCACCACGGACCTGTCGCACGCGTACGTCGAAGAGAACTCGGCGTACTCCTCATGATTCCCGCGGATCCGATCGAGAAGGCCGCCGTCCTCACCGAGGCACTGCCCTGGCTGAAGGAGTTCCACGGCAAGACCGTCGTGGTCAAGTACGGCGGCAACGCGATGATCGACGAGAAGCTCAAGCGCGCGTTCGCCGAGGACATCGTGTTCCTCCGGTACGCCGGGGTCCGGGTCGTCGTCGTGCACGGCGGCGGACCGCAGATCAGCGACATGCTCGGCCGGCTCGGCATCGACAGCGAGTTCCGCGGCGGGCTTCGGGTCACCACGCCCGAGGCGATGGACGTCGTCGGCATGGTGCTGGTCGGCAAGGTGGGCCGGGAGCTGGTCGGGCTGCTGAACGCGCACGGCCCGTTCGCGGTCGGGATGTCCGGCGAGGACGCGGGCCTGTTCACGGCGGAACGCCGTACCGCGCTGGTCGACGGTGAACAGGTCGACATCGGCCTGGTCGGTGACGTCGTCGAGGTCCGGCCGGAGGCGGTGATCGACCTGATCGACGCGGGCCGGATCCCGGTCGTGTCGACGATCGCGCCGGACGAGGACGGCCTGGCGCACAACGTCAACGCCGACACCGCGGCCGCTGCGCTCGCGGCGGCGCTCGGGGCCGAGAAGCTCGTCGTACTGACCGATGTCGCCGGGCTGTACCGCAACTGGCCGGACAGCGACGAGATCATCACGCAGATCGACACCGACGAACTCGCCGAGCTGCTGCCGTCGCTGGCGTCCGGCATGGTCCCGAAGATGGAGGCCTGCCTGCGCGCGGTCCGGTCGGGCGTGTCCCGGGCGACCGTGATCGACGGGCGCGTCCCGCACTCACTGCTCCTCGAGATCTTCACCGACGCCGGAAGTGGAACCCAGGTGATCCCCTCATGACCGAATTGCTCACTGTCGACGGCACGCAGGCCGCGCTGTCGGAGCGCTATTCGAGCGCTTTGATGAACACCTTCGGAGCTCCGAAGCGGGTGCTGGTCCGCGGCGAGGGCGCCTACCTGTGGGATGCCGACGGCAACAAGTACCTCGACCTGCTCGGCGGGCTCGCGGTGAACTGCCTGGGCCACGCGCACCCGTTCGTGGTGTCCGCGGTGACCTCGCAGCTCGCCACCCTCGGCCACGTGTCGAACTTCTTCGCCTCCGCGCCGCAGATCGCACTGGCCGAGAAACTGCTCGGTCTTTTCGACGCGCCGGGCAAGGTCTTCTTCACGAACTCCGGCACCGAGGCGAACGAGGCCGCGTTCAAGATCACCCGGCGCACCGGCCGGACCAAGATCGTCTCCACGATCGGCGCCTTCCACGGCCGGTCGATGGGCGCACTCGCGGTCACCTGGAAGCCGGCGTACCGCGAGACGTTCGCGCCGCTCCCGGGTGACGTCGAGTTCGTGCCGTACGGCGATGCCGAGGCGCTGGCCGCCGCGGTCGACGACGAGACGGCGGCCGTGGTGCTCGAGCCGATCCAGGGCGAGAACGGCGTCGTCGTACCGCCGGACGGGTACCTGCAGGCAGCCCGGCGAATCACCTCCGAGCACGGCGCGCTGCTGTGGATCGACGAGATCCAGACCGGGATCGGGCGGACCGGCGACTGGTTCGCTTTCCAGCGGGACGGGATCACGCCGGACCTGGTGACCGTGGCGAAGGGCCTCGGCGCCGGCATCCCGATCGGCGCGTGCATCGGGCTCGGCGCGGCCGCGGACCTGCTGCAGCCGGGGAACCACGGGACCACGTTCGGCGGCAACCCGGTCGCGGCGATCGCCGGGCTCGCGGTACTGACCGTGATCGAGCGGGACGGCCTGCTCGACCAGGTCAATGCCATCGGCAACCACCTGATGTCCTCGATCACCGCACTCGACCACCCGAAGCTCGCCGGCGTCCGCGGCCGGGGGCTGCTGCTCGCGATCGAGCTGACCGCGCCGGTGTCCGACCAGGTCGCGGCGCTCGCGCTGGAGGCCGGGTTCGTGATCAACAACCCGGTACCGAACGCGTTGCGGCTGGCGCCGCCGTACATCCTGAGCAAGGCTGACGCAGACAGTTTCGTCGCGGCCCTCCCCGGGCTGCTCGACAAGGTGGAGGGCTGATGGTGCGGCAGCCGGGCGAGCGGAGCGAGTCCGCCATTAGACACTTCCTGCGGGACGACGACCTTTCGCCGGTCGAGCAGGACGAAGTACTCACGCTGGCTGCGCAGCTGGCCGCCGATCGGCACGGGCACAAACCGCTCGAAGGGCCGAAGACCGTCGCGGTGATCTTCGACAAGACGTCGACCAGGACGCGGATCTCGTTCGCGGTCGGGATCGCGGAGCTCGGCGGGTCGCCGCTGATCATCGACGCGCAGACGTCGCAGCTCGGCCGCGGCGAGCCGATCGCGGACACCGCGCGGGTGCTGGACCGGCAGGTCGCGGCGATCGTCTGGCGGACGTTCGCGCAGACCCGGATCGAGGAGATGGCGGCCGCGTCGTCGGTGCCGGTCGTGAACGCGTTGACCGACGAGTTCCATCCGTGCCAGATCCTCGCCGACCTGCAGACCGTCCGCCAGCACAAGGGCTCGACGGCCGGGCTGAAGCTCGTGTACCTCGGCGACGGTGCGAACAACATGGCGCACTCGTACCTGCTCGGCGGCGCGACCGCCGGCATGCACGTCGTGGTCGGCTCGCCGGACGAGTACCAGCCGGACCCGGCGATCCTCGCCCGGGCCGCGGAGATCGCCGCCTCGACGGGTGGATCCGTTGCGTGGACCGCGGATGCCGCGGCGGCCGTGGACGGTGCTGATGTGGTCGCGACCGACACCTGGGTGTCGATGGGGCAGGAGGCCGAGGCGGCCGACCGCGAGGCGCCGTTCGTGCCGTACGCCGTGACCGAGCAACTGCTGGCGAAGGCGAAGCCGGACGCGATCGTGTTGCACTGCCTGCCCGCCTATCGTGGCAAGGAGATCGAAGCGGCCGTCATCGACGGACCGCAGTCGGTCGTCTGGGACGAGGCCGAGAACCGGCTGCACGCGCAGAAGGCGCTGCTGTCGTGGCTGTTGGCGAGGAGTTTTCAGGGATGAGCGTTGCCGTACCGACCACCAAGACCGCGCGGCAGCAGCGGATCGTCGATCTGCTCGGGCGGCAGCCGGTGCGGTCGCAGACCGAGCTGGCCGACCTGCTCGCCGCGTCCGGCCTGGTGGTCGGGCAGGCGACACTGTCGCGGGACCTGGTGGAGATCGGTGCGGTCAAGGTCCGGGACGCGACCGGCCAGCTCGTGTACGCCGTACCGGGGGAGGGCGGCGACCGTACGCCGCGTGCCGGTGAGGCCGCTGCCTTCGAGGCGCGGCTGGCCCGGGTCGCGTCCGAGCTCCTGGTGTCCGCGGAGGGCAGCGCCAACCTGGTGATTCTCCGAACCCCGCCGGGAGCGGCCCAGTACTTCGCGTCGGCGATCGACCACGTGGGTCTGGACGACGTTCTCGGCACCATCGCCGGCGACGACACCGTCATGGTCGTCTCCCGCAACCCCACCGGCGGCCAGGACCTGGCCGCCCGCTTCCTGTCCCTCGCCGCCCGCGAACCGAAGTAGAGGATCTTGTTGTGAGTAGTGCAGACAACGCCGCCCGGGACACCGCCCTCTGGGGGGCACGCTTCTCAGGCGGTCCGGCCGACGCGCTGGCGGCGCTGAGCAAGTCGACGCAGTTCGACTGGCGGTTGGCGCCGTACGACATTGCGGGGTCGAAGGCGCATGCGAAGGTGCTGCACCGCGCGGGACTGCTGTCGGACGACGACCTGGCCGCGATGCTGGCGGGGCTCGACGAGTTGCTGGCGGACGTGCTCGCTGGTCGCTTCCTGCCTGCTGAGGCTGACGAAGACGTACACACGGCGCTGGAGCACGGTTTGCTGGACCGCCTCGGGCCGGAGCTCGGGGGGCGGCTGCGCGCCGGCCGGTCCCGCAACGATCAGGTCGCGACGCTCTTCAAGAGCTACCTCCGGGACCACGGGCGCATCGTTGCTCGGCTTCTCGTCGACCAGATCTCCACGCTCGCCGACCAGGCTGAGCGGCACCTCGGTGTGGCGATGCCGGGGCGTACCCACCTGCAGCACGCACAGCCCGTCCTACTGTCGCACCACTTGCTGGCGCACGCCTGGCCGTTGATCCGCGACCTCGACCGGCTGGCCGACTGGGACGCCCGGGTCGCGGCGGACTCGCCGTACGGCTCGGGTGCTCTGGCGGGGAGCTCGCTGGGGCTGGACCCTGTTTTTGTTGCTCAGGAGCTTGGTTTCACGAACTCGTCGGCGAACTCGATCGACGGGACCTCGTCGCGGGACTTCGTGGCCGAGTTCGCGTTCGTGCTGGCGCAGATCGGCGTCGACCTGTCCCGGCAGGCCGAAGAGGTGATCATCTGGGCGACGAAGGAGTTCGGGTTCGTCGAGCTGGACGACGCGTTCTCGACCGGGTCGAGCATCATGCCGCAGAAGAAGAACCCGGACATCGCGGAGCTCGCCCGCGGCAAGGCGGGGCGGCTGATCGGCAACCTCAGCGGCCTGCTCGCGACGCTGAAGGCGCAGCCGCTCGCGTACAACCGCGACCTGCAGGAGGACAAGGAGCCGGTCTTCGACTCCATCGACACGCTGGAGGTGCTGCTGCCCGCGTTCACCGGGATGATCCGCACCCTCCGCTTCAACACCGCCCGCCTCGAGGAACTCGCACCCCAGGGCTTCTCGCTGGCGACCGACATCGCCGAGTGGCTGGTCCGCCAGCGGGTGCCGTTCCGCGTCGCCCACGAACTGGCCGGCGCCTGCGTCCAGGAGTGCGAAAAGCGCGGCATCGAACTCTGGGACCTCACCGACGAAGACCTCGCCGCGATCTCCCCCCACCTCACCCCCGAGGTCCGCAGCGTCCTCACTGTCCAGGGCTCCCTGGCTTCCCGCAACACCCGCGGCGGCACCGCCCAACCCCAGGTAGCAGCCCAGCTGACCGAACTCCACACCCGCCTGACCGAACACGCCACCCGCCTCGCTTAAGGTGCTGCGCATGCGGCGTTCTGTTCTGGCTGGGCCTGTGTTGGAAGTGGCGCCGAAGCTTCTGGGGATGGTGCTGCGAAGCACCACCCCGGACGGGACAGTCGCCGTACGCCTCACCGAAGTAGAGGCGTACGACGGCGCCAACGACCCCGGCTCGCACGCCTACCGTGGTGAAACCGCTCGCACCGAGGTGATGTTCGGCCCGCCCGGACACCTGTACGTCTACTTCACCTACGGCATGCACTTCTGCATGAACGTCGTCGCCGGCCCCGACGGCAAACCGTCCGCCGTGCTACTGCGAGCAGGCGAGGTCGTCGAAGGTCTCGACCTCGCCCGCGCCCGCCGGGGCCACCCCGTTGAGCAACCCGCCGCCTTCAACCAGTCCGCTGTACGCAAAGGCCCCGTCGCGAAGCTCCCCAAGCCGAACCCCGACCGCGACCTGGCCCGCGGACCCGCCCGCCTCTGCGTTGCCCTAGGCATCGGACGTGAAGGCAACGGCACGGACCTCCTGGCGAAGAACGCCCCCATCCAGCTCCTCGACGGCCCGGGCTACGACGGCGTACCGGCAACCGGCCCCCGCGTCGGCCTCCGCGAAGCCGCCGACCGCCCGTGGCGCTTCTGGATCCCGAACGACCCCACGGTCTCGCCGTACCGGCCGCACGTCCCCAAGAAGCGGGCCTAACGCCGCGCCAACTCCAGCACGTAGTCCAGCTGCGGCATCCCGTGCTCCACCTCCGGATCCGGGAACAGCCCGACGTGATCCACCCCGGCCGCCTCCAATCCGTCGAGATGCGCGGCCGCGTCCTCCACCGTCCCGATCGCGCCGATCGCCGTCCACCAGTCGCGCGGCATCCCGACGAGCGCGGCCTCACCGCCGGCCTCGTACAACTTCCGCAGCTCGTCGAAGAACGGCAACGCGGTCAGCTGCGGCGCCTTGTCCGCGATCCGCCACCCGAGCCACGGCGCGGTCCACTCGTACGCCGCCTTCCGGTCGTCCCGCACGCACATCGCCGTGAACGTCGCCACCACGAACCCTTCGGGCGATCCGGCGTACTCCACCGACTGCCTGACGTACGCCGCCGTCGCGGGCTCCGCGAGTACGACGCCGTCGGCGACCCGTCCGGCGAGCGCCATCGACTTCGGCCCCTGGACGCCGAGCAGGATCGGCGGCACCACGGCCGGCGGGGCGTCGAGCTTCACCTTGTCGAGGTACACCTCCTTGCCCTCGAAGCTGACCTCCTCGCCGCGCAGCAACCGGGTGACGCTCGTCGTCACCTCCTCGAGTGCCGTCAGCGGCGACTTCGGCCGCACCCCCATCTGGCCCATCCACGACTGCACCCCATGACCGATGCCGGGCAGGAACCGCCCCGGCCCGAGGGCCTCCAGCGTCGCGAACTCCATCGCGGTGACGGCCGCCGTCCGCACCACGCCCGGCACGATCCCGAGCCCGACGATCAACCGCTCGGTCGACGTCAGCGCGGCCGACACCAGCGACGGGCCGGCGGTGAAGAAGCAGTCCTCGATGATCCACAGCTCGTCCGCGCCGCCTTGGTCGAGGCGACGCGCGACGTCGGTGACGAGCGCGGCCGGATAGGTACGCGGGAAGCACATTCCGATGGCGGTCATGGATAGACGGTAGGCGGTGCTCCCGACACTTTGTGAAGGCCAGGTCAAAGGTGTCCACGGCCCGCGGGGGAGGAGGACCGGCGGCCCGTGCTCCAGGTAGGTTTCTGGTATGGCCCGTCCGCACTACGCATCCCGTCTCGAGGACTGGTTCAACGCCGGGGTGCAGGTGGTGTTGCGGCGGCGTGGCTGGCAGGAGCGGATCATCCCGCAGGTCGGGTACGGCAACACAGAGTTCGTCCGCGTGCTCGCGCGCGTGGTGCTCGGCCGGGACCCGCGCAACCAGCCGCGGTACGACGAGGACCAGGTGGTGCGCGGCTGGCGCGCGTTCGTGACGGCGCCGGCGACGAAGGTGCCGGTCACGGTGACGGTCGACGGCCAGACGTTCGACACCGTCACCGACCGCGGCGGCTTCATCGACCTGACGGTCCCGGTGGTACTGCCACCGGGGTGGCACGAGATCGTGCTGGGCGTGCACGGCGACCGGCAGGCCCGGGCGCGGATCTTCGTACCGGATCCGGACGCGACGTTCGGCCTGGTCAGCGACATCGACGACACGGTGATCCTGACGATGCTGCCGCGTCCGCTGATCGCCGCCTGGAACACGTTCGTCCGCGACGAGCAGGCACGCCGCGTCGTACCGGGGATGGCAGGGCTGTACGAAGAGCTGCTGGCGGACCACCCTGGTGCGCCGATGTTCTACCTGTCGACAGGTGCGTGGAACACGGCACCGACGCTGACCCGCTTCTTCGCACGGCACGGGTACCCGCCCGGGCCGCTGCTGATGACGGACTGGGGACCAACGAACACAGGCTGGTTTCGCAGCGGACAGGAGCACAAGCGGACTGCCCTGCGCCGGCTGGCACGTGAATTCCCGAAGGTGCGGTGGGTGCTGGTCGGTGACGACGGTCAACACGACCCCCAGCTGTACGGCGACTTCGCACAGACGCACCCGGACCACGTGCTCGCTATAGGCATCCGCCAGCTGACACCGGCGGAGCAGGTCCTGTCGCACGGTCTACCCGTGCCCAACACGGACCCTGGCGCTCACGATCCGCACCGGCCGACGGCGGTCACGGTGCAGGGGCCGGACGGGCATGCGCTCCGTCCGCAACTGCGGTCGGTGCTCACGCGTCCTGAGACCACCTGACCGGTCGCTTCTCGCCGTACAGGACACTAGTAGTGACCGACGTACTCGAGGAGAGAACTAGTGACCGAACGCCGCACTCAGGTACTTGACGACCTGGAGAGCCGTGGCCTGATCGCCCACTCCACCGATCCAGATGCCCTCCGGGCCTCGATGGCGGCGGGGCCGATCACCTCGTATGTCGGTTTCGACCCCACCGCGCCCAGCCTGCACATGGGGAACCTGCTGCAGCTGCTGACACTGCGCCGGCTCCAGCTCGCCGGCCACAACCCGATCGGACTCGTCGGCGGCGCCACCGGGCTGATCGGCGACCCCAAGGAGACGTCCGAGCGGGTGCTGAACCCCAAGGACCTCGTCCACGAGTGGGTCGAGCGGGTGCGCGGGCAGGTGGAGAAGTTCATCGACTTCGACCAGTCGCTGCCGAACCCCGCCCGGATCGTCAACAACTACGACTGGACCAAGGACCTCAACACCCTCGACTTCCTGCGGGACATCGGGAAGCACTTCCCGGTGAACCGGATGCTCGGCCGTGAGGTGGTGAAGGCGCGGCTGGAGCAAGGCATCAGCTACACGGAGTTCAGCTATGTCCTGCTGCAGTCGCTGGACTTCCTGGAGCTGTACAGGCGACACAACTGCACGCTGCAGACCGGTGGCAGCGACCAATGGGGGAACCTGACGGCCGGCGTCGAGCTCATCCGCCGTACCGAGCAGGGCAAGGCGCACGCCTTGGCGACCCCGTTGGT
Source organism: Kribbella sp. NPDC051137 (assembly GCF_040682535.1). Taxonomy (NCBI): domain Bacteria; kingdom Bacillati; phylum Actinomycetota; class Actinomycetes; order Propionibacteriales; family Kribbellaceae; genus Kribbella; species Kribbella sp. NPDC051137. Next base: position 1,299 of record NZ_JBFBBI010000009.1, on the reverse strand, counting down.
CACCAAGGCGGACGGGACCAAGTTCGGGAAGACCGAGTCCGGGACCGTGTGGCTGGACCGCGAGCTGACGACGCCGTACGCGTTCTACCAGTTCTGGTTCAACAGCGACGACCGCGACGTGATGCAGCTGGTGCGGTACTACACGTTCCGTACGCCGGAAGAGATCGCCGCACTGGAGCAGGCAACTGCCGAACGCCCACAGGCCCGCGAAGCGCAACGCGTACTGGCGGAGGACGTGACGACGCTGGTGCACGGCGCCGAGGAGACGCGGCGCGTGCAGGAAGCGTCGAAAGCGCTGTTCGGCCAGGGGGAGCTGGCGTCGCTCGACGGCGCCACACTCGTCGCGGCGTTGCGCGAGGCGCCGCACGTGGAGCTGGGCGCGGGTGAACAGATGCCGACGTACGGCGACCTCCTGGTGAAGTCCGGGCTGGTCGCGAGTAAGTCGGCGGCCCGGCGGACGGTGTCCGAGGGCGGGGCGTACTTGAACAACGAGAAGGTGAAGGACGCGGAGTACGTGCCGGCCGCGGACGACCTGCTCCCGGGCGGCGTGCTGGTGCTGCGGCGTGGGAAGCGTTCATTTGCAGGGGTTCTGGCCTCACCCACCCAGGGCTGAAGCCTGTCGCTGCCCGGACGCGGGATGGGGAGTCCACTCCCACATCCGGGCCGCCGATGGCAAATTGCACGGCTGTGATTCAGCGCACCGGGGGCCGATTTGACCGGCCACCTGCGATCCACGTAATGTTCTTCTTGTTGGAAGCGAGGCGCGGGACGCGAAAGCGGCCGGTCGCTCCAAAACCCCCAAAGGCTAGCTCAGCCGGATCGTGTCTTCGGACTCGGGTCGGCCGACTGGACGCGGGAGGGGATCGAGAAAAACTGGGTCTTGACTCGGTGGATCTGGTCCGGTAGAGTAACGCAGGTTGCCCCGGGAGCCTGGCTGCAAGGCCAAGCTGCGGTGTGCGTCCGATTCTTGAGAACTCAACAGCGTGCCGAAAGTCAATGCCGAAAGATGCATTAACCCCGTCCACAGGCGTTGAACGATCTTCCTAAGCCCCCCTGGTTTCAGGGATGGGTGCGGGTGGTTGTTGTCTGTGGCGGATTCCTTTGAAATATTTCTGGATTCAAGTCAGTTTGATTTGTTTCTGATGTTCAAAGGATCTACTCAAAGTAGTCTGTTTTCCACAGCTTGCTGTGGTTGACATATAGATTTCAACGGAGAGTTTGATCCTGGCTCAGGACGAACGCTGGCGGCGTGCTTAACACATGCAAGTCGAGCGGTAAGGCCCCTTCGGGGGTACACGA
>NZ_JBFBBI010000008.1:147234-394783 GCF_040682535.1 Kribbella sp. NPDC051137 | reverse complement strand
CGGAGATTCGGGTCAGTCGGGTCGCTCGCGCGGAGATTCCGGTCAGTCGGGTCGCTCGCGCGGAGATTCCGGTCAGTCGGGTCGCTCGCGCGGAGATTCGGGTCAGTCGGGTCGCTCGCGCGGAGATTCGGGTCAGTCGGGTCGCTCGCGCGGAGATTCCGGTCAGTCGGGTCGCTCGCGCGGAGATTCCGGTCAGTCGGGTCGCTCGCGCGGAGGTTCCGGTCAGTCGGGTCGCTCGCGCGGAGGTTCCGGTCAGTCGGGTCGCTCGCGCGGAGGTTCGGGGCGGTCGGGTCGCTCGCACCGGCGGAGGTCGGGTCGTTCGTGCGGAGGTTTGGGGCGGTCGGGTCCGAGATCAGCGTGGGATCGTCAGGACCCGGTGCGACGGGGGTGTCGGAACGGGGCACGATGATGGTCGGCTCGTTCGGGCCGGCGTACGCTGCCGCGCTCAGATCATGCGGGCGCCGCGTAACCACCGTCGGATCGTTCGCCCCGGCACCACTCGCACCTTGCTCGTCCGACCTGACACCACGAGACGCGTCAGCCCGAGCATCTCCCCGCAGACCGGGATTGCCCGGCCGGGCGCCACGAGCCGCATCGTCCCGCGCCGCGCCACGCGTACTCGCGTCGCCCTGGCTGCTACCGGGTCGTGGGTTGGTGGCGGGTGGCTGGGTGGGGTACTGGGGATAGTCGGTCGGGGCCACCCACCAGGTTCCTTGGGAAGCGGGTGGGGTGATGACGGTTGAGTCGTCGGGGGCGGGAGTGCGGGTCACGACCGTGGGGTCGTTGGTGGTGGGGGTGAGGACGGTCGCGTCTTGGTCTTCGGTGGGGGTTGGGATGGTGGCGTCCGGGTGTTCGGTGGGGCGGCGGATGGGGATCGGGCGGGCGTCTTCGGAGTACTGGTCCCCCGAGTGTGGGTCTTCGGCGTACGGCGTACCCGATCGCTGGTCCCTCGAGTGCTGCTCGGTGCGGCGTTCGGGGTTGGCGGGGGTGTTGTCGTTGGTGGGGGTCATGCTTCGGGTCCCAGGTGGGAGAGGACTTCGGTGGTGGTGGGCATGGCGGTGGAGCATTCGAGGCGGGAGGCGACCAGGGCGCCGGCGGTGTTGGCGAAGCGGATGATCTTCTCCAAGGGCCAGCCGGACAGGAGGCCGTGGCACAGGGCGCCGCCGAAGCCGTCGCCGGCGCCGAGTCCGTTGACGACCTCGACCGGGTACGGCGGGACCTCGACGCGTTCGTCGCGGGTGCGGGCGAGAGTGCCGCGGGGGCCCTGCTTGACCACCGCGAGTTCGAGGCCGCGGTCGAGCAGGGCCTGGGCGGCCTTGTCCGGGTCGGTCTCGCCGACGGCGACCTCGCACTCCTCACGGTTGCCGACAGCAACCGTGCAGTACTCCAGCGCCCGCGACACCTGCTCGTGCGCCTCCGAAGGATCCGCCCAGAACATCGGCCGGTAGTCCAGGTCGAGGACGGTGATCGGTGTGCGGCCGCGGGCTTCCCAGGCGGTGAAGTGGGCCGAGCGGGAGGGTTCGGCGGAGAGGCCGGTGACGGTGGACCAGTAGATGCGCGCGTCGCGGATGGCGGCGAGGTCGAGCTCGGAGGGGTTGATGACCAGGTCGGGGGCCTTCGGGAAGCGGTAGAAGTACAGCGGGAAGTTGTCCGGCGGGAAGATCTCGCAGAACGTGATCGGCGTCGGCAGTCCGTCGACGGGGGTGACGAAGCGGTCGTCGACGCCGAGTTCGCCGAGGGTGCGGTGGATGAAGGTGCCGAACGGGTCGTTGCCGGTGCGGCTGATCACCGCCGACCTCCGGCCGTGCCGCGCCGCGGCGACCGCCACGTTGGTCGCGCTCCCGCCGAGGAACTTCCCGAACGAGGTGACATCCTCCAGGTGCGTCCCGAGCTGCAGCGGGTACAGGTCGACCCCGATGCGCCCGATCGTCAGTACGTCCAGCTGTACGTCGTCCACCATCAGACCTTCCCATCCCGGCGGTCCGTCGGTACCCAGCATCCCGAAGAACCGGTCAACGTCATCGGACCGTCGCGGCGATCTCGTGCAGGTGGGCGATACTCGCCCGTACGTCGGCGACCGGGCCTTCGCCGACCGGCCGGTCCTGCAGGATCGTGTCCTGTTCGAGGACGTACCACCCGTCGTACCCGGACTTCTCGAGTGTGGAGACGATCGTGGTGATGTCGATGTCGCCGGCGCCGAGCGGGCGGTACATGCCGGCCCGTACGGCGTCCGTGTAGGTGACCTCGCCCGACTGCACCCGCGCGGCCCACGCGGCGTCCACGTCCTTCAGATGCGTGTGCCGGATCCGCTCGGCGTTCTCGACGGCCAGCGCGACGGGGTCGACCCCGCCGATCAGCAGGTGACCGGTGTCCAGGGTCAGCCCGATCGACGACCCGTCGAGTACCCGCGCGACGTCGTCAAGACTCTCGACCATCGTCCCGACATGCGGGTGGATCGTCGCCAGGACCCCGCGCGAGGCCGCGAGCGCGGACAGCTTGTCCAGGTTCGACAGCAAGGTGGTCCAGCCGGCGGCGTCGAGCACCGGCCGGTCGTCGTACCCCTCCTGGCCCGTCGCCGCGGCGAGCACCAACGTGCCGGCACCGGCCGCCACGAACCCGTCCAGCGCGCGCAGGACCTCAGCCGAGGGATCACCCTCATGCAGTACGACGGGAACGAACCCGCCGACCGCTCGCAGGCCGACGTCGGCGAGCGTCTTCGCCTTGTCGGACGGGTCGTCGGGCAGGAATCCGTCCGGGCCGAACTCGGTCGCGGCGAGCCCGACCTCGCGCATTTCCGCGAGGACGGTCGGGGCGTCGTACTGCCAACCCCACCCCGGCACCTCGCACACGCCCCAGGAGATCGGGGCACCGGCGATCCGGGCAGCAATTTCGGTCATAAGACAGCCCCTCAGAGCGTGACGATGCGGTTTTCGTGGCGGGACAGTTCGCAGGCGTCGGCGATCCGGAACGCGGCGAGCGCGTCCCGGACCGTGCACGGTACCTCCCGGGTACCGGCGACCACCTCGGTGAACGCGGTCAGCTCGGCGACGTACGCGGGCTGGAACCGGTCCATGAACGTCATGTGCGGCGGCTCGTCCGGGAACGTGACGCCCGGCTCGGCCGAGCGCAGCGCGGTGTGCGAGTCGAGGCCGACGGCGAGCGAGCCGAGGCTGCCGTGGAGCTCCATCCGGACGTCGTGCCCGGCGCCGTTGTACCGGGTCCCGCTGACCGCGACGAACGTACTGTCGTCCAGCGTGAGCAACGCCGCGGCCGAGTCGACGTCGCCGTACTCGCCGAAGAAGGTTTCGCCGCGGTTCGCGCCGGTCGCGTACACGCTGACCACCTCGCGGCCGGTGACGTACCGGATGATGTCGAAGTCGTGCACGGTGCAGTCGCGGAAGAATCCGCCGCTCTGCGGGATGTAGTCCTGGTGCGGCGGGAACGCGTCGTTCGTGTTCGCCCGGATGTGGTGCACGAAGCCGAGCTCGCCGGACGCGACGGCGGCCCGCGCTGCCTGGTACCCGGCGTCGAACCGGCGCTGGAAACCGATGTGCACCGGCACGCTCGACGCCTCGACCAGTGCGAGCACCCGCTCGGTCTCGGCCAGGTCCAGGGCGACCGGCTTCTCGCAGAACGTCGGTACGCCGGCCGCCAGCCCGGCCTCGATCAGCGAGGCGTGCGCGGACGTGGCCGCGGCGATCACGAACCCGTCCAGGCCGGCGGCGAGCAGCGCCGGTACGTCGGGAGCCGACGAGACGCCCAACTCCTTCGCGACCGCCTCGGCCCGGGCCGGGTCCGCGTCGGCGACGACCACCTGATCCACCGCCGGCAAGCCCTGCAGGGTCGCGGCGTGGAACGCCCCGATCCGCCCGACCCCGACCAACCCGATCCGCATCGGCACAGCCCTCTCTCGCGCACGGGCGCGCCCCGGCGGCGCGCTGGCTGTAACCCTTCCGGGCCCGCGGCGGAGGTGTCAATACTTTGTTAACACATTCTCACGTACGGACATGACCAGGTAGCATCCGCCCATGAACGTCCCGATCCAGCTCGATCGGAGCAGCCCGGTGCCGCTGTATCACCAGCTGGCCGAGCAGCTGACCGCTGCCATCACAGACGGCCGGCTGCGCCCGGGCGACCCGTTCGAGAACGAGATCGGCATGTCGGACCGGCTGAACCTGTCCCGTCCGACGGTCCGCCGCGCGATCTCCGAGCTGGTCAACCAGGGCCTGCTGGTCCGCCGCCGCGGCATCGGCACCACGGTCGCGAACCAGATGGTGCACCGTAAGGCCGAGCTGACCAGCCTGTACGACGACCTCGCCCGCGAGGGGCGGACGCCGCACACCGAAGTACTCGCGCTGGACACCAAGGTGCAGGACGACCGCGCCGCCGCCGTCCTCGAGCTCCCGCCCGGCACCCCGCTGGTCTCGATCGTCCGGCTCCGGTACGCCGACGACCTGCCGCTCGCGATCCTCCGCAACTGGTTGCCCCCGGCGCTCGACGACCTCACCCTCGAACAACTCACGAACGAGGGCCTGTACGCCGTCCTCCGCGCCCGCGGGATCCGCCCGGCCGTCGCCCGGCAGCGGATCGGCGCCCGCAACGCCACCGCCGAGGAACGCCGCACCCTGCACATGTCGAAGGCCGAGCCGCTGGTCACGATGACCCGCGCCGCCTACGCCGCCGACGGAACCCCGGTCGAATACGGCAGCCACTGCTACCGAGCCGACCAGTACTCCGTCGACGTCGTGGTGTCCGAACGCTAGGCCTGGTTCGCCAGCAACGTGCGGACCAGGCGGAGGCCTACCGAGAGGTGGGCGAGTTCGGGGCCTTCGATCTCTACGATCTCCTCGAGCATGGTGGCGGCCCGGGACAGGGCCGAGGCGTTGCGGTCCTGCCAGGTGATGACGCGGTCCTCCGGTTCGGCGGTGGCGTCGGTGGTGGCGAGGACCTGGCGGGTGAGGCGGGCATGGACGGCGTGCAGGTCGTCGCGGAGAGCGGCGCGGGCCATCGTCTGCCAGCGGTCGGTGCGGGGCAGGCCGATGATGCGTTCGAGGAAACGGCCCAGCTGCAGGCGTTCGCCGAGGGCGAAGTGCACCTTCGCGACCTCGAGGATGTCGAGGTCGTCGGTGGAGGCGGTCTCCACGATCCCGAGCCCTGCGTAGGCCGGCGGCAGCACCGCGATGCGGGTCGCGAAGTCCTCCGAGACCCCCTTCCGCACCAGGGCTTCCCGGCGCTGCTCGAACAGCGCCAGCTCACGGCCCCGCAGTACGTCGGGCAACGCCGCGGTGAGCTTGGCGATGCCTGGGCCGAAGAACTCGATCAGCTCCTCGATGTCCACCGGTGGCCGCCGGTTCGACACCAGCCAGCGGGTGGCGCGCTCGACCAGCGTGCGGGTCTCCAGCCGCATCCCGGTCTGCGTCTCGGCGTCGACCACGTTGTCCAGCTCGGCGTTCGCCGCCAGCAGCTCCGGCTGCGCGAAGATCCGGGAGGCCGCCAGGTTCGCGCGGACCACGTCTTCCTCGTTGCCGCCGGTCTCCAGCGAGAGCCGGTGGTACGCCGTGATGCCGGACGTGTTCACGAACTCGTTCACGACCTGCGTGGTGATGATCTCGCGGCGCAGCTGGTGGCTCTGGATCTGGTCCGCGAACCGTTCCTGGATCGCCTTCGGGAAGTAGCTGGCGAGCTTGTGCTTGAGGAACGGGTCGTCCGGCAGCGACGTCTTGAGCAGCTCGGCTTCCATCACGATCTTGGTGTACGCGATCAGCACCGACAGCTCCGGCGAGGTCAGCCCGCGGCCCTCGGCCTTGCGGCGCTTGAACTCCGGGATGCTCGGCAGGAACTCCAGCTGCCGGTCGAGCAGCCCCTGGCGCTCCAGCCGGCGAACCCAGTCCTGATGGACGTGCATCAGCGCCGGCGCCTGCGCGGTGGCATTGGCGAGCGCGATGTTCTGCCGGTAGTTGCTCTTCAGCACCAGCGCGCCGACCTCGTCGGTCATCGACGCGATGATGTCGTTGCGCTGCTTCTCGGTCAGGTCGCCGTCCGCGACCACCTTGTCGAGCAGGACCTTGATGTTCACCTCGTGGTCGGAGGTGTCCACGCCGGCCACGTTGTCGATGAAGTCGGTGTTGATCCGGCCGCCGTTCGCGGCGTACTCGATCCGGCCGAGCTGGGTGAAGCCGAGGTTGCCGCCCTCGCCGACCGCCCGGGCGCGCAGCTCGGCGCCGTTGATCCGGATCGCGTCGTTCGCCTTGTCGCCGACGTCCGCGTTCGACTCGTTCGACGACTTCACGTAGGTGCCGATGCCGCCGTTCCAGAACAGGTCGACCGGCGCCTTCAGGATCGCGTTCATCAGCTCGGCCGGCGTCAGCTTCGTCGTACCGCTGTCGATGCCGAGCACGTCGCGGACCTGCGCCGAGATCGGGATCGCCTTCTCGGTCCGCGGGTACACCCCGCCGCCGGCGGAGATCAGCGACGCGTCGTAGTCCGCCCACGAGGACCGGGGCAGCTCGAACAGCCGGCGGCGCTCCGCGAACGAGGTGGCCGCGTCCGGTGCCGGGTCCAGGAAGATGTGCCGGTGGTCGAACGCCGCGACCAGCCGGATGTGCTCGGACAGCAGCATCCCGTTGCCGAACACGTCACCGGACATGTCGCCGACGCCGACGACCGTGAAGTCCTCGTTCTGGCAGTCGTGGCCGAGCTCACGGAAGTGCCGCTTGACCGACTCCCAGGCGCCGCGGGCGGTGATGCCCATCGCCTTGTGGTCGTACCCGACCGATCCGCCGGACGCGAACGCGTCGCCGAGCCAGAACCCGTACTCCTTCGCGACCCCGTTCGCGATGTCGGAGAACGTCGCCGTCCCCTTGTCGGCGGCAACGACCAGGTAGGCGTCGTCCCCGTCGTACCGCACCACGGAAGCGGGCGGAACGATGTCACCGGCAACGATGTTGTCGGTGATGTCCAGCAGCCCGGAGATGAACGTCTTGTACGACGCGATGCCCTCGGCCAGCCAGGCGTCCCGGTCGGCCGCCGGGTCCGGCAGCTGCTTGGCGTAGAACCCGCCCTTCGCGCCGACCGGCACGATCACCGAGTTCTTCACCATCTGCGCCTTCACCAGGCCGAGCACCTCGGTCCGGAAGTCCTCGCGCCGGTCCGACCAGCGCAGCCCGCCGCGCGCGACCGCGCCGAACCGCAGGTGCACACCTTCGACCTGCGGCGAGTACACGAAGATCTCGTACGCCGGCCGCGGCTGCGGCAGGTCCGGGATCGCCTTCGGCTCCAGCTTCAGCGAGATGTACGACCGCGGCTGCCCGTCCGGACCCGGCTGGTAGTAGTTCGTCCGCAGGGTCGCCTTGATCACGGTCAGGTACGACCGCAGGATCCGGTCCTCGTCCAGGCTCTGCACCGTGTCCAGCGCGGCCAGGATCTCCTTCTCCAGCTGGTCCGTCCGCATCGTCCGGTCCGGGTCGTCGGCCGGTCCGCGTGCCGGGTCGAAGCTGGTCTCGAACAGCTGCACCAGCAGGCCCGCCACGTCCACGTGGTTCAGGAAGGTGTTCTCGATGTAGTCCTGGCTGAACGGCGTACCGCCCTGGCGCATGTAACGCTGGTACGCGCGCAGGATCGACACCTGCCGCCAGCTGAGGCTGCCACGCAGTACCAGCGCGTTCAGCCGGTCGGACTCGGCCCGCCCCTCCCAGACCGCCTGGAACGTGTCGGAGAACAGCGTCCGCAGCTCCTCGCGCTCGTCGCTGTCCTCCGGCGCCCGCAGCCCGAAGTCGTAGATGTAGGCCATGCTGCCGTCGGCGCGGCGGATCTCGTACGGGCGTTCGTCGACGACCTCCACGCCCATCGCGCTGAGGTGCGGCAGCACGTGCGACAGCGACAGCGCCGACCCGGTGCGGTACACCTTGAAGCGGCGCTCGCCCTCCCACTCCTCGTCGATCGGGCTGTACAGCGACATGGCCAGCCCGTCCTCCGCGGGCAACCCGTCCAGCACGTGCACGTCGTTGACCGCGACACGCGCGTCGAAGTCCTCCTTGTACGCCTCCGGGAACGCGTCGGCGTACCGGCGGAACATCTTGGTGACCGCTCCGTCACCACCCTGCGCGTGCAGCGCCGCGGTGAAGTCGTCCTCCCAGGCCCGGGTCGCCTCGACGACCTGCTGCTCCAGGGTGTCCGCGTCGTACTCGCCGACGGTCTCGCCCTGCTTCATCCGGACCACGAAGTGCACGCGGGCCAGCACGGACTCGGTGACGTACGCCGCGTACGTGACACTCTCGGCGCCGATGGCGTCCTTGAGGATCTGCTGCATGCGTAGCCGGACCGCCGTGGTGTAGCGGTCGCGCGGCAGGTACACCAGGCAGGACAGGTACCGGTTGTAGACGTCACGGCGTACGAACAGCTTGACCGCGCGGCGCTCCTGCAGGTGCAGCACGGACTGCACGATCGGGAGCAGGTCCTCCACCGGTGCCTGCAGCAGCTCGTCCCGCGGGTAGGTCTCCAGGACGTCCAGCAGGCCCTTGCCGCTGTGGCTGTTCGGGTCGAAGCCGGTCAGCCGGAACAGCTCCAGCGCCTTGCGCCGCAGCACCGGCACCTGCATGACGCTCTCGGTGTACGCCGTCGACGACAGCAGGCCGATGAACCGGCACTCGCGGACCGGGTCGCCGTTCTCGTCGAACTGCTTGATGCCGACGTAGTCCAGGTACGTCGAGCGGTGCACCGTGGAGCGGGAGTTCGCCTTGGTGAGGATCATCAGCTTGCGCTCGCGCGCCTTGGCGCTCACCTCGGGCGGCAGCTTGCCGGAGCCCGACTTCGGGTCCGACCGGAGGATGCCCAGCCCGGTCCCGGGAGTGCCGCGCAGGATGCCCTGCTCGCCCTGCATGGTGAAGTCGTACTCGCGGTAGCCGAGGAAGGTGAAGTGCTCGTCGGCCAGCCACTCCAGCAGCTCGCGCGCCTCCTCCACCTCGCTCTCTGGCACGGGCAGGTCGGCGGCGTGCAGGCCGGCCGCGATGCTGACCGCCTTCTCGTGCATCTTCGGCCAGTCCTCGACGGCCTCACGGACGTCGTTCAGCACCTTGAGCAGCTCCTGCTCGAGCGCGCGGTGCTCCGCGACGTCGGCGATCCGCTCGATCTCCAGGTGCATCCAGCTCTCGCGGACGAGGTCGTGCTCGTCCGGCGAGGTGGTGTCGTCGAGGACCTCCTGCAGCGTGCCGGCGACGTCCCGCCGGACCACGAACTGCGGGTGGATCAGCAGCTGCAGCTCCAGGTTCCGGTCGGTGATCACCATCGACGCGGTGTCGACCAGGAAGGGCATGTCGTCGACCACGATCTCGACCACCGTGCGGCCGTCCGCGGACCAGCCGTACTCCTCGGGCGTCGGGGTGAAGACATGGACCTTCGCGGTGCCCTGCGGCCGGGACATGGCCGACTTGTAGTGGTGCCGCGCGGCCCCCAGGCAGTCGTTCGGCTGCCGCTCGGCGACGTCCTCGGCGGCGACGTGCCGGTAGTACTGCTCGAGGAAGGTCTTCAGCTTGACCGGGTCGACCACTCTGTCGTGCCCATGGGTTCCCGTGGCCACCGCCTTCGCGATCACATCGGCCTTCAGGACGTCCAGCTTGCTCTGCATTCCCCACCGTCTCCACACGTGACGTCGGTGTCGGCTCCCGCCGGACCGCACGACATTGTGCGGTCACTCAGAGATTAGTCCACCTTTGTCACTGGTGTGGTGTCGGGACGGGCCTGTCACCGTTTGGTGAGGCGCAGTGCCAGAGCCGGGCAGGCGAGTACTGCGCGGCGCGCGTCCGGCAGCTCACCGGCGGTGATCTCGCGGCCCCTCAGCACCGGGAATCCCCACTCGTCGAGGGCGATGTCGCCGGGCAACAACCCGGCGCACAGGCCGTGTCCGTCGCAGCGTGTCCAGTCGATCTCGAGCTTGCTCATCGCAGACCCCCGAGCACCCCTAGCACAGGCCTGCCGCACCCTTCGTGATTGAGATGCCGGCGTACGTCGTCCTCGAACACCTCGAGCGCCGATGTGAGGAACCTCGCAGTCCCGTCCGGGTGCGCACAGGCTCCCCGTCCCGGAACCAGCCCGAGATGCCGCTGGGCGTCGTACCAGCCGCCCGGGTCGCCGACCGTGATCCGGGCGAAGTCGTCGACGAGCGCCCCGAGGCCGAACACGCACGGGCCGCATTGGCCGGCTGACTGACCTCTCAGCCACTCCGCGACCCGGGTGACCTCTCCCAGCGGACAGGTGTCGGTGCCGAGCGCCAGGATGATGCCCGCGGACACCTCCGGTCGCTGGAGGGTCAGGCCATCCGTCTGCCGTAGCCAGCGCCCGTGGTACCCGCCCAGCAGGACAGGGCCCGCTTCCGCACCGACGTACTGCAGGACGGTGTCCAACGGAACGCCGTTCGGTGTCTCGAGTACGCCGGGGTGCTGGACGGCGCCGCCGATCGTCAGGAGCTGCGTACCGGGCTCAGTGCTCACGCCGGTTCTGCTGTACTCACGGGACCCGAGCCGCGCCAGTACGGCGAGCTGAGCGAACGTCTCCACGTTGGAGAGGAACGTCGGCCGCTGGTGGTAACCCTTGCGCGTCGGCAGCACGCGGCGACCTGGTGGTACGGCGGCGCCGCCCTCCAGCACCCTCAACACCGCACGGGCCTCCCCCGCGACGAACCGGCCCGGTGTCTCACGTACCTCGATCGCCAGCCGGTCGTCACGCTCCATCAGCGCCTCCCGGAGCGACGTAGCCGCATCTCGGTCGTGTACGGCGATGAGCACGTGAGGTGCCCGCAGTGCGCGGGCCAGACCGACTGCACCGTCGAGGACGAGGTGAGGTGCACGGCTGAGTAGCAGACGGTCCTTGCGGCTCGCCGGCTCGCTCTCGGAACCGTTGACGACAACGGCTTCCACACCACGCTTAGGGAGATCCTGGAGCTTCAGGGCGACCGGAAACGCGGCACCACCGCGCCCTCGGAGCCCTACGGCTTCACACAGCCGCACGTACTCGTCACGAGTCAGCGCAGGCTGCTGTCCGTGCGTCAGCAGGTGCCGCTGGAAGTCCAGACGTCCCTGATCGAGTCCAGCGAGGACTCTGGCCTCGCCGATCACTCTGACGTCATCGAGGGTGATCACTGGGTCCTCCAAGCTCTTGTAGGTAGTGCGTTGAGCCGGTATGCACCTGCAGTCGCCACCGCGACCAGGCAGCCGAGCGTGATGCCGAGCATCCACGGCGTGCTGCGGTCCGTACCGGCCAGCAGCGCGTGCCCGACGGACAGGAGCCACCCGACCGACGCGGCGATGTGCAGCTTGCGCCAGACCTTCGTGAACTTCTCGGACACTGCCAGTCGGCCGCGGGCCGCTCCGACGAGTGACGCGAGGACCAGGCTGTACAGAGCGAGCGCACCGACAGCCATGGCGAACGGCCGGTAGCTGGAGCCGAACGGCCAGACCAGGACGGACAGGCTGATGCTCACGTAGCTGTCGGCGATCACCGCGACCACATGGGTCGCCAGCAACACCAGGCCGGTCACAGCAGCCGAGCGGTGTACGTACTGCAGCCAGAACCGCCATCCCGCCGATCGCACGCGTGGCATCACGATGCCGAGCACGGCGGACAGCGTGAACATGATCATGGTCACGACGCCGGCCGCCCGTGCCAGGTACCAGATGGTCATCAGGCGGCCCTGCTCGTCGTCGGCCAGCCCGACAGCTCGGTGACCTCGCCGTCCGCGTCGATCAGCCGCGCCGGGTGTCCGGCCAGCTTCAGCCGGCCCAGTGCGGCGTCGCCAGTGGCCACCAGCGCCGTACTGAAGGTGTTCGCCCGTACCGCGGTCGGCGCCCACACCGAGGCGGTGCGGTACTTCCCCTCCGCGGGACGGCCGGTGCGCGGGTCGATGACGTGGTGCCCGTAGCCGCTCGGCGTCTGCCACCGACGTACCGTCCTGGTCGACGTGGTCAGACCGCCGTGCGCCAGCGTCACGAGTACACCGGTGTCACCGGCGCGCTCGGCGACCGTGATCACCCACGGCTTCTTCGGTACGCCGGCCGCACGCAGGTCCCCGCCGATCTCGACGAGTACCGCGCAGCCGTACCGCTTGCTGAGCAGGTTCGCCGCCCGGTCCGCGGTCCACGCCTTCGCGGTGGCGCCGAGGTCGAGCGCGCAGCCCTTCGGTACGCCGAGCATCGCGAGCTTGCGGTTCAGCTGGACGTGCTGCCAGCCGGTCACCGGCCGCGGCTCGCCCTGTTCCTGCGGGAAACGCCGCCGTACGGTCTCGATGTCGGCGTCGTACCCGGCCGCGATCACCGCGGGGCCGACGGTCGGGTCGACCGCCCCGCCGCTCACCTGCGCCGCGACCAGGCCGACGTCAACCAGATCCACCAGCAGCCGCGACACCGGTACGAGCGCACCGGCGCGGCTGTTGACGATCGACAGCTCGGAGTCCGGGCGGAACCGGCTCGCGGCCTTGTCGACGCGGTCCATCAAGGTTTCGAGCTCGGCGCAGGCAGCGCCGAGGACGGCGGGATCGTCGACGGTCAGTCGGACCGTGCAGCTCCAGGCGGACCAGGTCCGGGCCGCTGTCATGATCCGTTGCTCCCACCCTGCGAGGTCGAGTTGGAGTTCGTCGACCCGAGGCCGCTGCTCGAGCTGTTGCTGCCGCTCGAGTTCGAGCTGCTGTTGCTGCCGGAGCTGGAGCTGGAACTGCCGCTGTCGTCGGAGTTGCTGCCGTCGTCCGAGCTGGTCGACGTCGACGTGTTCGACGTGGTGCTCGAGTGTTTCGCGGACACGTAGGCGACCGAGACCCCGGTCGCGCCGACCCCCAGGACGGCAGTGGCTATCGCGGCGGCCGAGGCGCGGCGCAACCAGCGCGGGCCGGTGGGCTGGGATTCATCTGTTCTGACCATGCCCCAAGCCTCTGCCGGGGCGCTTCAGCCGCACTCCAAGAGAAGCTCAAGCCACCGTCAAGTTCTCCTGAAAGGTCTCTGAGAACAGTTCTCAGGAGCCGAGCGCGCAGTCGGTCTCGCAATGCTTGCCGACGGCCTCGACAACCTCGTCCGCGGCCTCGCCGAGCATCGCGAACCGCTCCGGCCCGAACACGTCGACGAAGAACTCCCGCACCCGCGCCGCGTGCGCCGGCGCACACTCCCTGATGGCCGCCAGGCCGTCCTCGGTGATGACGATCTCCGGGTACCGCGACTCGCAGGCCTCCTTGCGGATCAGCCCGCGCTTCTCCATCCGGGACAGGTGGTGCGACAGCCGGCTCTTCTCCCACTGCGTCGACCGGCCGAGCTCGAAGGCCCGCATCCGGCCGTGCTCGGACTCGGACAGGTTGACCAGTATCTCGAAGTCCGACTTGGACAGCCCGAAGTCCCGCTGGAGGTGCCGCTCCAGATGCGTCTCCAGCGTCCGCTGCATCAGCAGATAGCTGCGCCATGCCTTCTGCTCGTCGTCGTCGAGCCACGGTCCCTTGCTCACGTCGTCCATCCTACGGCAATGGGTTGACACATCAACCCGAGACGCTAGGGTTGACACATCAACCTAACTCTTCTGGGGAGTGAACGGATATGAGCACGAAGCTGATCGCCGTCGTCGGAGCGACCGGGGCACAGGGCGGCGCGGTGGCCCGGGCGATCCTGGCGGACCGGTCCGGCGAGTACGCCGTACGGGCGCTGACCCGGAACCCGGAGTCCGCGAAGGCGCGGGAGCTCGCGGCGGCCGGCGCCGAGGTCGTGGCGGCGGACCTCGACGACGAGGCGAGCGTGCGGGCCGCGTTCGAGGGCGCGTACGGCGCGTACGTGGTGACGAACTACTGGGCGCCGCTGACCCCGGAGCAGGAGGCCGCGCGGACCAGAGCCGAGATGGAGCTGGAGCAGGCGGAGACCGCGGCGCGGGCCGCCCGGGACGCCGGCGTCCGGCACCTGGTCTGGTCGACGCTCGAGGACACGCGGCCGTTCTTCGCCGGACGGGACGACGTACCGAGCCTGGACGGCGGGCGGTACAAGGTCCCGCACTTCGACGCGAAGGGCGAGGCCGACGCGCTGTTCACGAAGTACGGCGTGCCGACGACGTTCCTGCGGACCACCTTCTACTTCGACGCGTTCGTCAATGCCATGCGGCCGACGCGGAACGCCGACGGCACGCTGACGATCTCGTTCCCGATGGGCGACCGGCGACTCTCCGGGGTGTCCTCCGACGACATCGGCCGGAGCGCGTTCGCAATCCTCAAGCGCCCGGATCTCATTGGTGCGACCATCAGTATCGCGGGAGACCACCTCACCGGCACGCAGTACGCCGAAGCCCTGTCCGAGGCACTCGGCGAGCAGGTGATGTACCACGCCCCGACCGTCGAGGAGTACCGCGAGTACCCGTTCCCGATGGCCGTCGAGATGGCCAACATGTTCCAGTTCTACGCCGAGAACCACGACCAGTTCACCGGCGCCCGCGACCTCACCAAGATCCGCGAACTGAACCCGGACCTGGAGTCCTTCGCGACCTGGCTCGGCAACCACCGGGACGAGTTCGAATAGGGACTACTCCGCGGCGCCGTACGCGTTGATCTCCTCTGTTTCCTGGGGGGTGAGTTCGCGCGGGGCCTCGCCGTGGTCGAGTTTCGCGCGCTGGACGTGGTGGCGGATGTCGTCGACGATCTCCGGGTTCGCCAGCGTGGAGACGTCGCCGACGTCGGCGAAGTTGGAGATCCCGGCGATCACCCGGCGCATGATCTTCCCGGATCTCGTCTTCGGCATGTCCGACACGATCCAGACGTGCCTCGGCCGGGCGATCTTGCCGATCTCGCGGTCGATGGCCGCGGACACCTTGTCCTCGACCTCCTTGCCGGGCCGCAGACCGGGCTTGAGCGACACGTACATCTCCACCACCCGGCCGCGGTCCTCGTCGACCACGGGGACCGCCGCGGCCTCCGCGATCTCGTCGACGGTCAGGCAGGCCGACTCCAGCTCCTTGGTGCCGAGCCGGTGACCGGCGACGTTGATCACGTCGTCGACGCGGCCGAGGATCCGGAAGTACCCGTCCTCGGCCTGTACCGCGCCGTCGCCGGCGAAGTACGGCCAGTCGTGCCAGTCCTTACTGTCCTTGTCCCGGCAGTACTTCCGGTAGTAGGTGTCGACGAACCGCTCGGGCTGGTGCCAGATGCCCTGGAACACCCCCGGCCACGGGTTGCGGATGCAGATGTTGCCCGCACGCCCGCTGCCCGGCTCGACCGTGCCGCCGTCCTCGTCGTAGATCACCGGGTAGATGCCCAGCGCACCAGGCCCGCAACTGCCCGGCTTCATCGGCTGCAGGGCCGGCAGGGTGCTGCCGAGGAACCCGCCGGTCTCCGTCTGCCACCAGGTGTCGACGACCGCGGCCTCGCCCTTGCCCACGACCTGGTGGTACCAGCGCCAGACCTCGGGTTCGATGGGTTCGCCAACGGTCGTCATGTGCTTGAAGTGATAGTCGTACTTCGCGGGCTCGTCCGGACCGAGCTTGCGCAGCATCCGGATCGTGGTCGGGGCGGTGTGGAAGATGTCGACGTGCAACCGCTCCGCGATCCGCCAGCAGCGGCCGGCATCCGGGTACGTCGGTGCGCCCTCGTACAGCACACTCGTCGTACCCAGCGACAACGGGCCGTAGACGATGTACGAATGCCCGGTGATCCACCCGATGTCGGCGCAGCACCAGTAGGTGTCCTCGGGATGGATGTCCTGGTAGTACTTCGACGTACCGGTCACGTAGGCCAGATAGCCGCCCGTGGAGTGCTCGCAGCCCTTCGGGCGGCCGGTAGTCCCACTCGTGTACATCAGGAACAGCGGAGCCTCCGCCGGCATCGACACCGGCTCCACGATCCGGCCGCGGTAGTCGGGGAGGACATCGTCGACGAAGACGTCCCGGCCGCTGACCATCGGGGTGTCCGAGCTGTACTTATCCGGATAGCGACGGAAAACCAGGACCTTGTCGACCTCCTGTCCGTTCCGGGCCGCCTCGGCCACCGCCTCGTCAGCCTTGACCTTGTGGTCGATCAGCTGGCCGCCGCGCTGGTAGGCGTCCATCGTGATCAGGACCCGGCTGCCGGAGTCGGCGATCCGCCCACCACACGCGGTGCCGCTGAACCCGCCGAAAACCTCCGAATGGATCACGCCCAGCCGCGCGCAGGCGAGCATGGCGACCGGCAACTCCGGCACCATCGGCAGGTGGAACGTGACCCGATCACCGGTTTTCAGCCCGCAGTACTCACGCAGTAGCGCGGCGAACTCGTTGACCTGCCGGTAGAGCTCCTGATAGGTCACGACCCTCGTCGGTTCGTCCTCCGGCTCGGGGACCCAGATGAGCGCCGCCTTGTTCCGGTCGGCCTGCAGGTGCCGATCCACGCAGTTGTAGCACGCGTTCAGCCGACCGCCGACGAACCACTTCCAGAACGGCGGATCACTGGTGTCCAGGACGGTGTTCCAGTACGTGTCCCAGCTGAGCAACTCGGCGTACTCGACGAAGCACTCGGGGAAGCGGTCCTCGGCGAAGCGCTCCAGGATCGACGGATCGGAGGCGTTGGCCTGACCAATGAACTTCGGAGACGGCGAGAAGTAGCCCTCCTCCCGCCAGTGCACCGCGATCTGCGCCTCTGAGAGAGGAATCTCGTTCTCGATATTCACTTGTCTCGACCTCCCGGCGGATCAGCGATGCGGTGCCGGTGACAGCGGGAACACCGGCAGCACGGTCCGCTTCCAGGTGAAGTTGGTAACCCCCGCGAACGACGTGTACCAGGCCACGACCGCGGTCACCAGACCGAGCCAGCCGCCGATCTTGGACATGGTCGCCGACGTGCCGAACTCCCCGATCGTCAGGAACAGGTAGGTCAGCGTCAGGAACACGAAGACGGCCAGCACGGCTGCGTTGACCCGTGCCGCAGCGAGTGTCATGTACGCCGTGAAGATCGTCCACGCCAGCAGGAACAACCCGGTCGCGGTCGACGCGTTCGCGCCGAGCCCGGGCGCGACGAACTTCACGTACGCCGCGAACGACAACCAGAACGCCCCGAACGAACTGAACGCCAGCGCACCGAACGTGTTGCCCTTCCGGAACTCCCACATGCCGGCCATGAACTGACCGATCCCGCCGTAGAAGAGGGCGAGCGGGAGCACCACGGCTTCGAGGGTCGTGTTACTGATCAGCTTCGCGTTGAACACGCTGAGGACGAAGGTCGTCATCGCGAATCCGGCCAGGCCCAACGGCGCCGGATCGGCGATGTGGGCACCCGGATCGATCTGCTGCGGGGCCGGCGCTTCGACAGCTGTGCCCTGCGCTTGAACAACTGAACCCTGCTCTGTGTCTGCCATCGCAAACTCCTTCTCGCGGACAAACGTCTACGCGCGCCATCCTTGAGTGACGTACATCTCAGCGTAGTCCGATAATGCGAGAAACCACGGGCCCGATCGGAATCGCTCAGACAGGCGTGGGACGGGCGCAACGCGCGCACCAACGGGCAGGCGAAGGCGCTTTCCCAGCGCAGTACCGGCAGTAATACCGGCGTGCCCACCAGACAACGGCCAGCGTCGGCACGGTGGCCGTGAGTACCAGACCGGCCACCAGGAGCCCCGGAACGGCGAGCAGGTCGCCGAGAGTGACCAGGACGATCCCGAGGACGACTCCGAAACAGAGCACGAGCACCGCGTGCAGCGACGCGACCCCGCCCAGTCGCATCCGGCTGAGACGGTGATCGAGCCGCGGATCTTCCGTCCGCAGCGCATGCTCCAGCGCCGCCAGTTTCGCCTTTTCGTCGTCGCTCAGTTTCACCGCGGGTCTCCTGCCTCACCTGTAAGCGCACAGCGTACAGCGCAGGGGACGCCGCGGTGGCGGCGTCCCCTTTCGTCTTACAGAGCGGCGGTTACCGCCGGTCCGCGGTTGCCGTTCGCGGCGATCGGGACCAGGCCGAACACCCGACCGTTGGTGAGGTCCACGGATTCGGCGAAGAAGACGTCGCGGTGCACACGCCCCAGCCAGCGTCCGTTCTGGAGGACGTCGTACGCCGCGGCGTCGGCCTGCAGGTGCCACGCGAAGGTGAGGTGGCGGGTGGCGCCGGCACCGGGACCGGCGTCGGCGACCGTGAAGGATCCTGGCCGGTTCGGGGCGAGGTCGGCGGTCAGGGTGTCGGCGAGGAACACCTTGCCGAGGTGGCCGGATCCGCTGGTCCGCAAGGAGATCCGGGCGATGCGGTCGTCGTCGCGTGCGATGCGGCCGCGGTACTCGGTCCAGCCGGCGGAGCGTCGCGCCGGGGTCAGCCGGGCCCACTCGATGCTGCCCGGGTTCGTCCGGCGGGTCACGCCGATCTCCACCGAGGACAAGCCTTGTGCGACGACACGGACCTCAGTCGCGGCGGTCTGGGTGAGGTCGGTCTTGAACAGGTGCACCACACCGGTGCCCGACAGCGCGAGACTGTGCGCGCCTTCGTACGCCGTACTCTCGTCGAGCGCCACCGTGACGCCGTCGGTCCAGTACTGCCACGTCAGCGACCGATCCGCGCAGCCCTGGTTGTCCCAGCCGCCGTCGCGGACCTGCTTGCCGTCGAGGTAGAACGTGCTGCCGACGCCGATGTTGAACGTCGTCACGATCGGCAGCGCGCCGTACGGCGACCGCTCGACGATGCCGTGCGCGATCCCGTCCCACTTCCTGTAGTTCAGGACGTCCGTGCGGTACGGCGGTTTCCGCGGCTCGAGGCGGCCGGACGTCGCCGGGTTGCCGGTCGGACCGGACCAGAACCGCTGCTCGAGATCGCGGTACTTCGCCCGCCCGGCCGCTGTCGTCGTCTCGCCGGACCACGCCGCGTTCGCCCAGAACTGGTCCTCGACGAACAACCCGACCGAGACCGGTCCCGGGTGGCCCGGGTACGCGTAGTCGGTGAAGCACTCCTCCGGGTTGAAGCCGCCCTGCTGGTGCTCGACGCCGGCGAAGGCCACGGCGCGCGGATCGAAGCCGGCGGTCTTCGCGGTCCGGGCGCTGCCGCTGAGGTCCGGGTCGACGTACGGCCAGCCGTAGTTGACGAAGATCGAGTCGACGGTCTGGTCGCCAGGGCTGCCGAGCCACGGGACGTTCTTCGCGTTCAGGGTGTTCTGGTAGTCGAGGTCGCCGTTCGGCAGGTCGGCGTCGTAGTACTGCAGGTAGAACCCTGGATCCTTGGCCTTGAGGTAGCGGAACAGGTCGCGGAGCTTGCCGGCCTGGGCGGCGGTGATGGTGGCTTCCTGGTTGATGAACAGGCCGTCGAACCCGAAGTACCGGCGGATCTCGATCAGCTTGTCGCCGACCGGGAACGAGCCGTCCGCGGCCTGCACCAGGAACTCGCCGAAGTCGACGCCGGACCGCGGCCAGAACCAGCCGCCGATGGTCTTCACGCCGTTCTTGTGCGCGGCCTCGGTCCAGCCCGGGTTCGGGATGTCGATGACGCCGTACGTCCGGCCGGGCGCGCCGGGATCCGCGACCACGTCGCTCGGCACCGACGGCAGCACCTGCCCGTGCCAGGTCCCCCAGACGTCGATGTACGGCCAGAAGCGCTGTGTATACGTATGCCCTTCGAGCCCGATCGGCTGGTTGCGGCCCTCGTAGATCGTGCCGGCGTCGTCCAGGCTGAGCGTCGACAGCCGGACGCCGGGGTCCAGGTCCGGGTGCGCCTGGGTCGGCGCGAACGGCGCGATCCGCGGCGCCAGCGGGACCAGGCAGCGCAGGTGCCGCCCCCACGGATGCGTGGCCGGATCGAAGTCGAGCAGGTCCGCCGGATCCCACCCGTACGTCGACGGGCCCGGCGGAATCCCGCCCGACCCCGGCGTCGGTACGGCGGCCCCGGCCACCCCGGCCGCTGCCGCCTCCGCCGTACCGCCGACCCCGGCCAGCGCCGCCGCCAACCCGGCACCGCCGACCGTGATCAGAGTCCTCCGAGAGACCTTCACCGGATCTGACATCGCCTCACTCCTTCAGATATACCGGTTTAGCTTTTCCGGCATCGTAGGAGTGAAACCGCTGAGTGAGAAGGGCTGAACTGGTTTTGCCCAACCCTTCTCACAACGGCTCAGCCGTGCACCCTGTCCTGCAACGTTCCGTTCCGCGCCGCTTCCTCATACCCCTTGTGTGCCCGGTCCGCCCAGTTCTGGTACAGCTGGCCGCCGGCCCGGATCACGTTGGTCTCCGCGGGATGGTTCGCCATCCATGAGCCGACCAACAGCTTGCCGTTCGCCTCCAGGAACCGATCGAAGTGGAAGCCGGTCTCGGTGTTCGAATAGTTCCAAACCGCTACACCGACTGCCGCGCCGCCCGCGCCACCCCCGACCGCACAGCCGATCGCCGCCCACGCGGCGGGGATGCAGATCACCCCGAAGAACGCGCCGTAAAAGGCGCCGTACGAACCGATGATGATGTTTTTCGTAAAGCCCTCGTCGTTCGGATCCTTCGCGTCGAAGTCAGAACCGCCCGAAGCACCGCCGCCGCTCCCGCCGCCGCCGGACGGGGTTGCGAGTTTGGCCTGCACTGCCCAGGTGTTGGCGGCGTGCGCGAAGTCGTTCAGTTGGTTGACGAGCCTCCACAGTCCCTGGGAACTCTTGCTCGGGTCGGTGAGAGCCGCGGTCGTCTTCATCAGGTTGTTCAGGTTCGCCCGCTCGTCGGGGCCGACGTACCGGATGATCTTCTTGATCAGCCTGATCACCTTCGTCGCGAGTTGATGGATGATCCGGACGATCTTCTTCTCGATGGTCCTGTAGTGCACCACGGCCATCGTGAAGAGCGCACTCAGGCCGACCATTCCGAAGGCAGCCGCGAACGCCGACAGCGCACCGAACACGATGATGTAGCTGACCACCTTGATCCGGATCTTCTGATACTCGACGATCCGCTTGGTGATCATGTACACGACGGTCTTCATCACCGTGACCGTCTCGGTGACGGTCTGCCGGCCGTCCGCGTCGCTGAAGCTCGCCGGATTGTTGTTCGCGTAGGCGTACCCGTTGAGCTGCTGTGGATCGTTGAAGTCGGCGACCGGGTCGACCGAGATGAATCGACCGCGCGCCGGGTCGTACTCGCGCGCCCCGAGATGCACCAGCCCGGTGACGTCGTCGGTGGTGCCGTTGACGAAGCCACGCTGGCCCGGCCAGTCGCTCGGCGCCGTCCCGCGCGTCTCTCCGAACGGCGTCGTGCGCCGCTTCTGCACCGCGTGGGTGACCGCGTCGACCGAGACCGTGCCGGTGTTGTGGTTGTCCGAGCTCACCCAGCTGAGCTGCGTCGCGCCGGTCCGGACTGCGATCGTCTGACCGCCGTAGCTGTAGTAGCGCGTACCGAGCAGCGAGCCGTCCGGTCGCAGCAACAGCTCGGTGTCGCCGAGGAACAGCGTCGTACCGGACGGATCCTTGCGGAGCAGGCGGTTGCCGTCGGCGTCGTAGACGTAAGCCGACGACTTGGTACCAGTCGTCGCCGCCAGCCGTCCGTCCTGGTTCCAGCTGAAGGTTTCCGGGGCCGCACCGCCCAGCGAACGTGTCTTCAGGTTGCCGGCCGCGTCGTACGTGTAGGTGTCTGTACTGTTGCCGCCGATGCCGGTGGTGGCAACCGACGTCACCGCGTGCGGCTGCGTGCTGCCGTACGTGTATGCGCTGGTCGTCGAGCCGGCAGTGGTGGTCCGAGTCTCGGTCTTGCGATTGCCGGTCTTGTCGAAGGTCCAGCTCTGCCAGTACGGCGCCGGACCGCCCAGCTTGTCCGCGGCAGGGTCGGCGGCACAGTTGCCGTCGGCGGGCGTCCACGCCTGAGTCATTCGCCGGTAGCCGTCGTACCCGAAACACTGCGTGTCGGTCTGTTCTCCGGGGTTGCCGACATCCTGGATCTTGGTCAGGTTGCCACCGTCGTCATAGGTGTAGTTCAGATCGTTGAACTTGGTGTCCTCCGACTTGAAGATGCTTCGGCTCAACCGCCGCGTGCTCTCGTCGTAGTCGTAGGTCTGCTGAACGATCTTGCCGTCCTTGGCCATCGTGATCTCGGAGGTCTCGCCGTACACCGTGTACGTAGTACCCGTCACGTAGGTGTCGGCGCCGGTCATCGTCACCGGCTGGTTCTGCGCGTTGTAGTCAACGTCGACCGTTTCGGCGGGCAGACCGCCGACAGCCGGCAAAGTCGTCTTGTCGGGCTGGCCGTCCGGCGTGTAGGTCGTACCGACGGTGTAGGTACCGGCCAGCGCGCCTTCGTTCGCCGGGACGACTATTTGGCTACCTGTCGGCTTGCCGTCGTCGCCATACCCGAGCACGCGGTTGACGTACGCGTTCCCGTTGACATAGCGCGTCGTGCTGGTCAGCGATCCCGGCTTCAGCGTGTCGTATTTCCACTGGGCCGTCAGGTTCGCGGACGTCTGGTCGGGTCCGTTGTACGCCGCGACCTTCCGGCCGACGTCGTCGTACGCGAAGGACTGCACCACACCGCGTGCGTCCTTGGTCGACACCAACTGGTCGAGGTCGTTGTAGGTGTAGGTGATCACTCCGTTGTCGGGATCCTCGGTCCGGATCTTCCGGCCACGCAGGTCGTACTCGAACTTCCAGACGTTGCCGGCGGCATCGGTCACCGAAGCGAGCTGACCGGCCGGGTGATAGGTGTACTTCGTGCTGTCGTAGGCACCGGTCGCCGAGTCGCCGGTGTACTGGCGCAGCTCTACGATCCGCCCCTGGACGTCCTTGATCTTGGTGGTTGCCTGCTCGCCCTGCGGCGGGTCGATCGTCTCTCGGTCGCCGTTCTGGACGTGGACGGTGGTCCACTGCGGTTCCTGCGCGGACACGAACGTCTCGGTGAGCGGGCGTTCCTGGTCGTCGTAGGCGGTGCGCTTCTGGGCCGGCAGCTCCTCCTCGGCCGGTTCGAAGTAGTCGGTGCCGGGCGGTGCGTCGTTGTAGAACGGCCCGTTCTGCTTGACCTGCAGGCCACGCGAGTCGTACTGGTAATCGGTGATTATCCGGCCGGTGCCGTCGTTCGACGCCTCCTGCGTCTGGATCTTGCGCTGCAGTCCGTCGGTCAGCTCGTAGCTGGTCTGAACGCCACCGTCCGCCATGAGTGTCTTGGTGGTCACCACACCGGCGCCGTCGGGTCGGATGCGGTACCCGTACTCGGTCGTCGGGGTACCGGTCGTGCTGTGCCCCGGTGTCCAGATCTTGAGCACGCGGCCGAGTGGGTCGCGCTGCGTCACGGTCGCGCGACCGGCAGGATCGGTCACCTTGGTGGGCTCACCCCAGGCCGGGTCGACCTCGGTGGAGCTGACCTGGTTGTTCGGCTGGGTCACGGTCGTCTTGGTGACCGGTCCGGACGCGGGCGAGTAGTCCATCCGGGTGACATGACCGCCCGCGTCGGCCGTCGTACGAACGCGACCGTACGCGTCGAACGTCGATGTGGACACGGTCTGGTAGGTCGGTTTTCCAGCCGCGTCGAACCCGCTCAGCCGCTGCTCCGTGGTTCGATCGCCCTTGGTCGGGGCAGCGACTGGGTCGTCGTACCCGGTCTTGTCGTCGGCGAGCACCTGCGCGTTGGTCCACGGCTTGTCGCAGCTGACCGAGACCGTCTGCTTGCGGGTCGGCAGCTCGGCGAGTCCGGCGGCTACATTGCCGGTGTACTCGTAGCGAGTGCAGGTGTCGTCCGCCGGGTCGGCGACGTTGTTGAGGTTGCTGGTCTCCTTCAGCGTCCCCACCGGCAGCCCGGACGGATCTGCCCTGTCGGCGTACAGGTTCGTACTCGAGCTGGTACGCCGGCCGCCGTCGACCGCCATGTCCTGGCGGACTGCCTGCTCCTGGATCTGCAGCGACGTGGTCGTCGTCCCCCAACTGTTCTGGCGCGTGCCGGTCGCCTGCGACATCCACGGATCGGTGATGGCGCGGTCCGTGATCGTGCTGCCGTCGTAGGTGAGCTGTTCACGAACCTGACCGGCGAGGGCATTGGAGTCGTCAACCTTCGCGCCGGTGGAGTCCGTGATCTGACGGTCCTTGGCGGTGCCGTCGGCGAGCTGGTCGCCGTCCATCCCACGGAAGTAGGTGTTCACCGTGACCGTCTGCGTCGCCGGGCTCAGCCCCTTCACCACCTTGACCTTCTCGTAGCCACGCCACTGTGACCAGGTCTTGCGGTCCACCTCCACCAGACCGTCCTCGTCGTCGTGATGCCAAGCCGGCGTACCGAGGTACTCGATGCTGGTGACGACGGGTTCGTTGCCGCTGACCAGGTCTGCCTCCGTGACGCGGCTGACGACGTACTTGTTGAACCAGTCCTCGCGCTCGGCCTGCCCGGCCGGGGTCCACTTCACCGGGAGACACCGCATGCCGTTGGTGTCCGGCGCAGGAACATTGCCGGGCAGGCTGCAGTCGGAGTCGAGGTATTCGACACGCAACTGTCCGCCGGTGCCATAGGTGACGGTGCTGATCCGCGGCCACTCGAGCGTCGAGTTGCCGTCGGCACCTTTGATCCGGTTCGGTTTCATCACCGCCGCGAACGTCGTGGCCGGTGTGGCCAGTGAGCCGCCCGCCTCGCCGGTGTTCGTGATGCCGTCCAACCACAACATCGAGCGTTCGTTGTCGCCCTGAAGATAGTTCTGCTGCAGTGACCAGGAGCTCACCGGTGCGAACGAGCTGCCCCGCCAGACCGAAGTGGTGACCTTCGTCAGCCGCTTCTTCGTCCAGAACGTCGGGCTGAACCTGTTGTCGCAGCTCGTGGTGCTGGTGCATTCCTGGTCGAGCGGGGTGTCCGGGTAATCGGCCGCCGCGGCACAGGCCCCCAGACAGCGATCCGCCGTGGTGAAGTCGACCTTCGCGACCGCCGGTGTACTGAAGACCTCGCCGTCTCGCTGGCCGTACTCGATCCGCTTCAGGTTACCGGCCCGGGTGTACGTCGACACCGCGGTCGCCGTCACGTTGCGCGCGTAGTTGTTGGTCTCGGTGTCGTAGAACAGGCTCATCGTGTTGCCGTGCGAGTCGACGACGTAGTCCAGGTTCCAGCGGTACGCCTGGTCGCACCACGAGTCCGCGAAGGCTGCCCGGTTGCACGGTTCCTGGGCGTTGTTGCCGAACACCGGAGCGGTCCAGACCGAGTTCGTGTACTGCGATTCCGAGGTCGCACCGGGGAGCTTGTTCAGCCCGAAGTAGAACTTGGTGCCGCTCTTGTCGGTGATCACCCAGTACTCGCCCTTGGCGCCGGCCGCGGTGCCGTCGGGCCCCTGGTCCGGGTTCACCGCCCCGAACAGGTGCTCGACCTTCGTGCCGTCGTCGGCCTTCGGGTGCCAGGTGCCGGTCGAGTCGTCGCGGACCAGTTCACCGCCGCTGCCGTTCAGCGAGAACGTGGCGTTGTCGGTCGCCCAGCACAGATCGCCGGTCGACTTGGTTCCGTTGTTGCCCTTCTGCTCCGTCTTCGACGCACATGACGCGTAGCGGCGCTCGATCGAGCCACCGGGCGTGAACTCGAACCCAGCGCCCACCCACGACGCCTGGCTGTTGCTGCCGCTGGTCCTGCCGTCGACCCCACCCGACGAATAGCCGAGTGCCAGGTCCGGCCGCGGGCCACCGAGGCTCGGCGGCGCCTTCATCGGGTAGTTCCAGTTGAAGTCGCCGGAAGCGCCGCCGGCCTCCCAGGTCGCGGTCGGGCTCAGCGTCGAGGCCGCCGTGTCACCACTCTGTCCGGACGTTGCGGCCTGCACCGCGAGCAAAGAGTTCGCCGGCACGTCGGCCGAGAGCGCGCCCGAACCATCGTTGCTCGTGGCAACAGGCGTGCCGGAACAGCCGGTCGCACCGGGCGTCGTGAGCGCGCACTCGGGGATCCGGAGTAGCCGGAGGCGACTGCTCCAGTCACCGCCGTAGGCGTGCCGGAAGCTCGAGTAGTCGACGCGAACCAAGACCTGCCCCGCTTGCTTGGCGCCGTCGGTCCTGCTCAGCCGCAACAACAGCGCGGCGTCCCGGTGACCGAGCAGCTCTACCCGCACGGCGCGGGGGCTGCTCGCCACGGCCGCCTTCGCACCGGCGGAATCCTTGCCTGCAAGGGCTACGGCGCGATTGGCTGCCGAGCTCGGACCGACCTGGACAGGCAGACCGGATGCCTTGGCCAGCGACGTCCGGGCACCCGGCTGGGGTAAGGCCACGGCTGCGGTTGCCGACGCCGGCCACTTGACGGCGGGGGTTGCGGTCAGCGTGCGCTGGGCATCGAGGTCCGGCGTACCCGGGTCGACGGTGCGGTTGTGGCCAGGCACCGACTTCGGTCTGGCGGCAGGGGTCGGCGCCACGGCCGGTTTGCGCGGCGGGGCCGCGTTCGCGGCCGGTCCGTGCAGCGAGGTGAGCAGGCTCAATGCGGCGACGCCTGCGACGGCGGCTCGTAGTCGAGGGTGGGCACGAAGGCGTCGAGTACGCCGGCTTCCAGGCATGGGGCGGTCCTTTGGTGGGCGGTCTGTACCAAAAGCTATTGACGCCGGGCGACAGCACACCGGGCAACACATTCGACGGCCGTCGAATGTGTTCTGCAGGTCGGACCGGCATGCGAACCTGAGCCTCGAATTCCGGACACGACCAGTGAGGATCACGATGACCGCTCTGTCCGGCCGGCCCTGGGCCGCCGCCGCTGTCCTGTCCGTCCTGCTGTCCGGCGCCGCCTCGCCGCTTCCGGCGGCGGCCTCGGCCGACGAGGTGAACATCGAACGTGTTGTGGCCCCCCAAGACGAGACCGCGCTGCAGACTGCACAGCGGACCGGGCGGGACGTCGAGCTCGCCGACCGCCGGTCCGAGACCACGCAGGTCTTCGTCCAGCCGAACGGCGACCATAGGCTGGAGCAGTACGCCTACCCGGTTCGGGCGCGCAGCGGTTCTGGCTGGGTGCCGATCGACAGCACATTGTTCACCGCGCCGGACGGATCGGTCCAGCCGCGGGCGGGCGTGCTCGATCTGCGGCTGTCCGGTGGCGGCGATACTGCGTTGGTCACGCTGGGCCGCGGGACGACGCAGGTGCGGATGGGATGGCAATCGACCTTGCCGAAGCCGGTGCTGGCCGGTGCCACCGCGACGTACCCCGAGGTGTTCCAGGGCGTTGATCTGCAGGTGCGGGCCACCTCGACGGGGTTCCGCGAGGTGCTCGTGGTGAAGAATCGTGCTGCGGCGGCGAACCCTGCCCTCGCCGAGTTCAGGTTCCCCTTCGGTGGCGCGGCCGGAACGCGCGTCACGACCGCGGCCGACGGCACCACGACCGTGTCCGACCGCTCCGGGAAGGCCGTGTTCAGCGCCGGTGCGCCGATGATGTGGGACGCGGCACGGTCCAGGGCCACAATGACGGCGTCGAGATCCGGCCAAGTGCTGGTTGTTCGTCCGAACCGAGCACTGCTGACGGCCCCGGCGACCCGGTTCCCGCTCTACCTCGACCCGTCGATGACCAGCACCGAGTACCGCTGGACCCATGTGGACCGGCAGTACCCGGATCAGTCGTACTGGGAACTGGACCGCGACGAGGGCGCCAAGGTCGGTGCCGCGTGGGGGACGGACCCGGATGTCTACCGTTCGCTCTTCCAGATGCGGACGGACCAGATCAACGGCGCTCGTGTGGTCCGCTCGGAGTTCGACATCGTCCTCGACCACAGTCCGACGTCGACTCCGACACCGACACGTCTGTGGCAGACCAAGGCGATCGATCCGGCGGTCCCGCTCAGCTGGTCCCTGGCCGAGCGGTCCGGGTACTGGATCCGCTACCTGAACGCGGAGGCGTCCGGCCATGCACGGACCAATGCCGGTGAGCCGGACATGGCGATGGGCTTCAGCTCCGGTGACCTCACCACGTTGGTGCAGTCGATCGCCGACAACAGGACCGGCTACATCAGCCTCGGTCTGGAGGCACCGGACGAGTCCGACGAGACGCAGTGGAAGAGGTTCCATCCGGACAGCGCCAAGCTCGTCGTCGTGTACAACAACATTCCGTTGGCGCCGGCCAAGGTGAACTTCGCCCGTCCACGACCCTGCGGGACCGCGAGCACCCCGACGCTCTACAGCAGCACACAGCCGTCGTTCGCCGCGGTGGCATCGGACCCGGACGGCGACCTGCTCACCAATCGGCTGTTGATCCGGCGCGCGTCGGACAACCTCGTTGTGCACCAGGTCGACTCCGGCGCCACCACGAACGGTTCGGCGTTCACCTGGCCGGAGGTGCCTGCCGGCGTGCTGGCGAACGGCGAGACCTACCGGGTATCGGCGTACAGCGACGACGGTGTGGCCGGTGACGGGGTCGACCACGGACCGGAGAGTTCGCCATGCTACTTCCGGATCGACTCGGTCAAGCCGGGCAAACCGCAACTGTCGTCGACGGACTTTCCCGACGGTCTCGCCGGCCGGCCGGTCGGTACGCCCGGGGTGGTGACACTTCGTCCCGCCGCCGGGGACGGCGACGTCGCGGAGTACCTGTGGGGCTTCGCGGCCGAGAAGACCACCTCGAGGATCAAGGCCGCCGCGGACGGAACAGCGCAACTCCCGCTGACGCTGTGGCCGGACCCGGTGACAGGCGCAAGGACGAAGCGGCTCTACGTGAAAGCGGTCGATCAGGCCGGCAACACCAGCGCAGCGGCCCCGGCATGGAACCTCAGCGCCAAGGCGGCCACACCGGACTTCCACGTCCGCGGCGATCTGAACGGGGACGGCCTGGCCGACGTTACTGCCGTCGTCGACCAAGGCAACGGCCGCACCACGGTGTGGAACGTGCCGGCGAAAGCGACCGGCCTGTTCACCGGGACGATCGGCTTCGACTCCGGGGACAACGGTGGGTTCCCCTTGTTCCGGACTCGCGCCGTACAAGGTGACTTCGACGGTGACGGCCGCGCCGACATGGCATTGTTCCGGGAGGAGGCAGGGCACCGCATCGGCCTGTACCGGCTCAAATCCGACGGCAGTCGCTACGATGCCGCTTCGACGCCGGCCTGGAGCAGCGACGGCGCGGCGTGGCCGTTGAGCAGTGCGCGGATGACGTCCGGTGACGTCAACGGCGACCGCGCGGCAGACATCCTGCTGCAGCTGAACAACGGTGACGGCACCTGGAAGACCCTGGTGTTCTTAGGCGGGGCTCAGATCGCCGCTCCGGTCGAGTGGCTGGCCACAACAACCGCCGCCGGCGACTTCGCCGCGAGCGCACCGTTGCTCGCCGACGTCGACGGCGACGGGAAGGCCGATCTGATCAACCAGCGGAACCTCGGCGGCTGCCGTACGGTCACCGAGCTCTACCGCTCGACCGGCACGTCGTTCAGCACCGCGGCCTCGGTACTGCAGGACAGTGGCGTCGGCGGGTACTGCTGGGAACACAGCCGGCCGGTCGTCGGCGATGTGGACGGTGACGGCAAGGACGACATCGTTGCGCTCTACGACGACGGCGGCACAACGCTTGAAGTCTTCCGGTCGACCGGTACCGCGATGACGGCGATGCAGTGGTGGCATGATGCGACCGTCGACCCGCTGACAACGACGCTGTCCGTGGGCGACTTCACCGGTGACCACCTCGACGACGCGGCGCTGACATCGGCGCTTCCGGGGGGCGGGCGCGCCGTGTCCGTGGCTCCCTCCAGCGGTACGGCGTTCGGCCCCGCGACGACCGGCTGGCGGGAGGAGGCCGTCGCCGCGGTCACGGGGCCGAAGTTCGCGATCGAGCACCGGACGTACGAGTTGGTGTCACGTGGCAGCGGCAAGTGCCTGGAGATCGCGGGCGCGGCGCAGGACCTCACAGCGCCGGCGCAACAGTGGGACTGCTTCGGTGGTCTGCACCAACGGTTCCGGCTCGAGCAGATCGCAGGCACCGAGCAGTACGAACTGCACACCGTGCACGCCGACGGCGCGACGCGGGACGGCGTACCGCGATGTCTGGACGTCAAGGACCGGAACGTCGCGGACAACACGCCGGTCTTCCAGTACTCGTGCACCGGGAACTCGAACCAGCAGGTGCTGTTGGACTATGTCGAAGGCAGCAGCTACGACACTGTCGTCCAGTTGCGGTTCGCACACAGTGGCAAATGTGCCGGAGTCGACGGCGGCTCGACAGGCAACGGGGCCAAGCTACTGCAGGTACCGTGCGCGGCCGCGGCCAGTCAGCAGTGGTACCTCCGGCCGGCCGTGAACACGCCACAACTGACCGGCCGCTACCGGATCCAGACCACGATGCCGCAGCCGCCGCCGTCGGTCGAGAAGTACGTCCTCGATGTGATGAACTGCGACCCGGCCCAGGGGCTGCGGACCTGGGACTGGATTCCGGCAAGCGCCTGCCAGAAGTGGGACGTCCGTCCGCTCGGCGACGATGTGTACCGGATCACCAACGACGCGGACGGTCTCGCCCTCGGCATCGACGGCTGCTCCTCGGTGCGGGGAACGCGCGTCACCGAGGTAGCAGTCAACGACGAGGACGACTGTCAGCGCTGGCGGATCGAGCCGGCGTTCGACGGCAGCTACAGCATCCAGCAGGTCCGTACCGGGTATTCACTCGACATCCCGGCCTGCACGGATCAGAAGGCCGACCACTTGATCGCCTGGCCGTACTGGAACGGCCCGTGCCAGCGATGGAAGCTCGACAAGTTCTGAATCAGGCGAGGTAGGGGCGGCCGGAGCTGTCCCATTTGAGGACGCCGGTGTAGGCCTGGCGGGTGCTGGAGTCCTTGACGCCGTTGTGGTTGGCGTCGACGTACGCGTGGAAGGCGATCCGGGTGGTGCTGCCGACGTTGATGACGGTTGCGCCGCCGGGGCCGCAGAGCCTGGTGGAGGCGGTGGTCATCAGCGTCTTCACGCGGGTGAAGCGGCCGCCCCAGAACGTGCTCGCGGACCAGACGTCGGTGTTGTAGGAGCAGTTGATGTAGTCGCCGCGGGAGGTGAACAGCCAGACCCTGCCGCCGTGCGCGATCACCGACGGGCCCTCGATCTTCGTGGAGCTGACGATCTTCGCGATGCTGCTGCCGACGACACGGGTGCCGGTCTGGGTGTCCATCTGGACGGCGCGGATCTGGAAGCCGGAGGCGTTCTTGTAGTCGCTCTTGTAGATCAGGTACCGCTTGCCGTCCTTGGCGCGGTACGCCGCGGGGTCGATCGCCTCGTACCCGCGGGAGACCCACGGGGAGCAGACGACCGGCTTCGAACCCGGGGTGTAGGTGCCGGCGGGGTTGCGGGAGGTGGCGACGCCGATGCAGTGCACGTGGCGGGAGGCGGACTCGCCGGTGAAGTACATGACGTAGAGAGCGCCGTGGCTGTCCGAGCTCTGGAAGACCTCGGGCGCCCAGAGGAGCGGCTTGGCGTGGTCGACCCAGGCCGGGATCGCGGTCATCGACTTGTGGATCGCCGACCAACCGGTCGACGTTGTCCAGCGGGTGCCGTAGCCGGCGCCGGTGCGGAAGAGGTAGTACTTCGAGCCGAAGTGGGCGAAGCCTGGATCCGCGAAGTCTTCGGTACCTACGCGGTGCACGCTGCTGGTGGCGGTGACGGCCGCCTCCGCACGTGGGTGCATGGCTACCAGGCCGACGGCGGCTGCCACACTCGCGATGGCTACCGACAGAGCAAGAGTTGTACGACGCACAGCGAACCTCCGAGAGATTGGGCGACGAGGCGCTGCAATCTAACTCCCGGTGCGGGCCACCTGAAGATCCACAACCTCCACAGCAC
Organism: Kribbella sp. NPDC051137; assembly: GCF_040682535.1. Classification (NCBI taxonomy): domain Bacteria; kingdom Bacillati; phylum Actinomycetota; class Actinomycetes; order Propionibacteriales; family Kribbellaceae; genus Kribbella; species Kribbella sp. NPDC051137. Next base: position 363,167 of record NZ_JBFBBI010000008.1, on the reverse strand, counting down.
CATCCGTGACGAACAGCCCCACCCGTCCGGAGGGCTCGGTTCGGAAGCTGAGGGCTATGCGGTGGTCGACCACTGCCTGTGCGGTCGGCCCGTCCAGTAGGACCTGGAGGGTGTGGCGGCCGGGTGGGAGAGGGCAGGGGCGTTCGAGGTCTACGGCGTGCGGGACGTCACCGTGGATCTGCCATTGGGCGGGGCCGGTACGGCCGCGAGGCCACTGATCGAGGACCAGGCGGTTGCGGTGAGGTTCGAGGCGGAGGACTGCGGCTTGCTCGCCGTCCTCGGTGGCGTGCAGCAGAAGGCCGAACGAATGGGTGCCCGGCGCGACGTCGACGGTCAGCGTGATCAGGCAATGCGGCGGGACGACGTCGCCGATCCAGGAGGCGTAGCGGTCGGTGGCTCCTTGACCGGGGTCCGGGGAGGCACCGTCCAGCGGTGACAGCTTGACGTCTTCCGGTTCGTCGTACGCCGCGACGACCTCCGACGGGAGTCCGAACGCGAGCGTGCCGTCGGACTCCTGGTGGGCTTCGAGTACGGCGAGGTCGCCGGCCCACTGCCACGTATCCCCTTGTCTCGTGGGGATCCAGCCGACGAAGAACCGGCGTCCTTCGAACTCGACCGTCTTCGCGGCGTAGAAGGCTCGTCCGTCGACCGAGTCACGGGCCGGCGCGAGCCACGGTCCGTCCGGAGTGCGGGAGACGCGGTAGCGGGTCTGGAACGCGTCGCTGAACTCGGAGTAGACGAGGTACCACCAGTCGCCCCACTGGAAGAGGTCCGGACATTCCTGGGTGATGTACCGGTGCGGCTCCCACAAGGGTGCCGCCAGTTCCCACCGCTCCAGATCGGGAGACGTCAGCCGTGCGACCACACCGGCCCGTCGATCGGGTACGTCGGCGTACCGGGCGGCGAGGATCATCTGCCAGGGTTGGCCGGGCGCGGTGCGGTAGACGAAGGGGTCCCGCCAGTCCTGCGGGACGAAACCGTTGGGTGCACCAAAGGTGTCTGCGGGCAGCTTGGTCCATTGGGTCGGGTCGCCGTCGCTGACCGCATGACACACCACCTGGTACGAGCCGTCCGCCGAGCCGCGGCGCGGGTTGTGGCCGGTGTAGAACAGGTGCAGCCGGGAGCCGTCCGCGACCACGCTGCCGGTGTAACAGTCGAAGTCGACGGCGTCGCGGTCACCGGCCGGCAGTACGACGCCGTGGTCCACGTAGTGCACGAAATCCGTTGTCGACACCAGCGCCCAAGGCATCCCGCTCGGGCCCGCTGTCGGATCGTCGGGTCGTTCGTCCAGCAAGTAGAACAACCACACCCGCCCGTCGTGAGAGAACGGAATCACATCCCCCACAAAACCCACCCTGGGCCGCCAATGCATCACTTGGAGCCCTTCGAGGGGCGTGGATCTCCGACGGAGTCGCGTTCGATCAGGGCGCAAGGGACGATCTCGCGGGCGGGCGCGTCTTCGGGAGCGGCCAGGACGAGCTCTCCTGCGCGGCGGCCGAGCATGAGGTGCGGGAGGGCGGCGGTGGTGAGGCCGGGGCGGACCTGGTCGGCCACGTCGGGCTGGTCGTCGAAGCCGACGATGCTGACGTCCTCGGGACAGTTCAGGCCCAGCGCGTGCAGGGCGAGCAGGGCGCCGATGGCCATCCGGTCGTTGCCGCAGACCAGCGCGGTCGAGCCGTGCTCGCTGATCACCTCGGTCGCCAGGTCGTAGCCGTTCCCGATCTGGTAGTTGCCGTACCGGTGCACCAGGTCCGCGGGCCGCAGTCCGGCGGCGCGGGCGGCGTCGTCGAAGCCGCGCCGGCGCTCCTTGCACGCGTAGTCGTCGCGCATCCCGCCGAGGAACGCGACCTCCCGGTGCCCGCGTTCGAACACGGACGCCGCCGCCGCGCGGCCGCCGGCGTACTCGTCGGCCAGCAGCACCGTGTCGGCGTTCCCCTCCTCCGGCCAGCAGTTCACGAAGATCGTCCGGATCCCGTCGAGCCGCGGGCTGCGGTGCAGCGGCTTCGGCGAGAGCGAGGCGTACACGATCGCGGCGACGCCCTGCGCGACCAGGCTGGCCACCGCGTCGTCGCCCTGCCCGGGGTCGCCGGTGGTGTCGACGACCATGCATACGTATCCAGCCGGCTGGACGACCTGTTGCAGGCCCAGCACGATCAGACCGGCGTACGGCTGGGAGACGATGCCGCTGGTCACGACGCCGATGGTGAAGGACCGGTTGGAGCGGAGCAGCTGCGCCGCCCGGTTCGGGACGAAGTCGAGCTCGGCCGCGGCCTCCAGCACCCGGCGCCGGGTCTCCTCGGCGACCGCGACGTCACGCCGGTCGTTCAGCACGAACGAGACCGTCGGCTGCGACACCCCCGCGCGCCGCGCGACATCGGTCATCGTCACGCGCTTCGGCCCGCCGGCTGCCTTCTTCGCCATCGGTTCCCCTTTTACCAGTCGCGGCCTCGTCGCCGCCGACAACTAACTATCACAGTTCGGCCCAATACGTATTGACCCCACTCTAAGCCGCTGCTACGGTCCCGAGTCAATACGTATTGGGTGCAAGGAGGACAACCCATGTCAGGTATTCACCCGCCCGGCGGCACGCTCGCCCGCCGGACTCTGCTGAAGGCCGGTGCCGGCTCGCTCAGCCTGGCGGCGCTGGCCGATCTGGCCGCTTGCGGCAAGGACGGCGGCAGCTCGTCGAAGTCGCTGAAGATGCTGTATTTCGGCGAGCAGGCGGCCGCCACCCAGCTGCAGAACCGCCTGCAGCCGCAGATCGCCAAGCTCGACGCGAGCATCAAGTTCGAGATCTCCGCGATCAACGGCACCGACTGGAACGACTTCCTGGCCAAGGTGCTGACCCAGATCGCGGCCGGGACCCCGCCGGACATCATCAGCGTCGCGACCGAGGGCCTGCAGCTGATGGCGTCCAAGGAACTCGCGATCCCGCTCGACGACTACGTCACCAAGGACCTGTCGGCGCTCAAGGAGTACTTCGCCGACATCCACCCGGCGCTGGTCGAGTCGATGATGTACCAGGGCCACCTGTGGGAGCTCCCGGACAGCTTCAACGCCGGGAACATGTTCTACAGCACCGAGCTCTTCCAGCGAGCCGGCGTCGCACCGCCGAGCGAGACCTGGACGCTGGACGACTTCGAGTCGGCGGCCACCAAGATCGCCCGGTTCAAGGGCATCAACGCCTTCGGCTGGGTGGTCCGGCTGTGGGGCAGCTGGACGTCGTTCATGTACGCGAACAACGCCAACCTGCTCGAGGAGGGCAAGTACGACGGCGGCGACTGGCTGTGGAACAAGGCGTACGCCGGTGACGCTGCCGCCGCCGGACGGAAGGGCGGCTGGAAGTGGGGCGCGCCGACGGCGAACTCCGACGCCACCGTCGAGGCGCTGGACTACATGATCCAGCTGACCAAGAAGGGCCTCTCGCCGTCGCCCGACGTCGGCGGTGGCGGCACCCTGCAGGGCCTGTTCGCGTCGAACCGGATCGGGATGTCGATCGGCGGCGGGTTCTGGGCCGGCGGGCTGGCGAACGCCGGGATGAAGAACGGCAGCTTCGACGTCACGATGTTCCCGAAGTGGAAGAGCCAGCGGCACCTGTTCGGCGCCGGCGGGTACGCGATCTTCAAGTCGTCGAAGAAGAAGGACCTGGCCTGGGAGGTCCTGAAACTGCTGGTGAAGCCGGACACGTTCGAGCTGGTGTTCCCCGGCAACGTGACGACCCCCGGCCGGAAGTCCCTGGTGACGGCCGCGCGGTACTCCAAGACCGGGCCGAAGCACTGGCCGGTGTTCTACGACACGCTGACCAAGCACCCGGACACCGCGCCGATCCCGGCGCCGCCGTACTACAACGCGCTCGCGACCGCGCTGAACCAGCGGACCACGCAGGCGATCTCGTCGGGGAACGCCAAGGCCGCCCTGGACGGGCTGCAGGCGGATCTCGAGAAGGCCGCGGGGGCGAGCTGATGTCCGCGGTCACCGCCGACGTACCGAAGACGGTCGTGAAGCGGCGGAGCAGCCATCCGGCCTCGCACGGGGAGGCGCGGTTCGGGTTCGCGATGATCGCGCTGTCGGTGCTGTTCGTCGCGGTCTTCACCGCGATCCCGATCGTCGCGTCGCTCGGTCTGTCGTTCTTCTCCTGGGACGTGATCTCGACCCCGGAGTACGTCGGCCTGAAGAACTACCAGCAGCTGTTCCACGACGGGCCGGTGCTCAAGTCCTTCGGCGTGACGCTCGGGATGGCGCTGGCCATCGTCGTACTGCAACTGACCATCGGTCTGGCGCTCGCGGTCCTGGTCAACCAGCGCAAGCTCGTCTGGGTGCGGACGTTGTTCCGGACGGTGTTCTATCTGCCGCTGCTGGCATCGACCGCGGCCGTGTCGATCTTCATGGGCTACCTGTTCGACTACAAGTTCGGGGTCGTGAACTACTACCTCGGGCTGCTCGGCGTCCCCAACGTGCCGTGGCTGACCAGCGGGTTCGCCGCCGCGAGCACGATCGTGCTGATCGCGGTCTGGCAGCAGGTCGGGTTCACTTTCGTACTGTTCGTCGCCTCGTTGATGTCGGTGCCGACCGACGTCCTGGAGGCGGCCCAGATCGACGGTGCCGGGCCGCTGCGGACCTTGTTCCGGATCAAGATCCCGTTGATCAGTCCAACGATCCTGTTCGCCGCGGTGGTTGCCCTGATCAACGCGATGCAGCTGTTCGACCAGCCGTACATCATGACCAAGGGCGGTCCGGGGTCGGCGACCACGACGGTGACGATCTCGATGTACCAGAAGGGCTTCCAGAACCTGCAGTTCGGCTACGGATCGGCGATCGCGATCGTGCTGCTGGCGGCGATCCTGGTGATCACCGGACTGCAGTTCCTCGCGGCACGGAAGTTGGTGTTCTACCAATGAGTCTCGCCCGGATCGGCCGGATCACCGGCATCGTGGTGCTGGTCCTCGCGGCGATGGTTGCCCTCGGCCCGTTGCTGTGGACGGTCACCACCTCGCTCCGGACGCCCGCCGAGGCGTTCAGCAACCCACCGCAATGGTTGCCCCTGCACCCCGATTTCTCCAACTACAGCGCGGTCTTCGACCGGATCCCGATCGGCCGGTTCTTCGTGAACAGCGTGCTGGTCACCGGGCTGATCGTGGCCGGGCAGACCGTCACCTGCACGCTGTCCGGGTACGCGTTCGCGATGGTCAGTTTCCCGGGGCGCTCGGTGATCTTCGGGATCTTCCTGGCCACGATGATGGTGCCGCTGCAGACGATCATCATCCCGGTGTTCGTGATCATCCGGTACCTCGGGCTCTCGGACAGCCCGTTGTCGCTGGTCGTTTCCGCGCTGGGTAGCGCTTTCGGAACGTTCCTGATGCGCCAGTACTTCATGCAGATGCCTCGCGAGCTGGGTGAGGCCGCGAGGATCGACGGCGCCGGGCACTTCCAGACCTTCCTGATGATCTACGCCAAGATGGCCGGCCCGGCGATCGCGACCCTCGCGATTCTGAACTTCTCCGGTTTCTGGGCGGAGTTCTACCGGCCGCTGATCTTCCTGCAGTCGCAGGACAACTTCACCCTGCCGCTCGGCCTGGTCGGCCTGCAGGGGAACCTCGGCACCGGGTCGATCTCGGTGGTGCTCGCCGGCGTCGTACTGGCGATCCTGCCGAGCGTAGTGCTGTTCGTCTTCGCCCAGAGGTACTTCATCGCAGGCATCACGGCAGGAGCATCCCGTTGACCCAGGTCCAGGCCGCCACTCTCACGGCCGGCTACCTCCGCCCCGCGTTCCACGTCCGGCCGCCACGCGGATACCTGAACGACCCGAACGGCCCGATCGAGGTGGGAGGCGACGTACACCTGTACTTCCAGTCGCGGTCCACGGTGGACATGCACGTGCCGGTCGAGTGGGGGCACGCGACGTCGACCGACTACGTGCGCTGGACGGTGCACCGCCCGGCGATGGCGCCGCAGCCCGGTGGGCCGGACACCGACGGCTGCTGGTCCGGCAACACGGTCCTCGACGACGGGCGGATCCGGGCGTTCTACTCGGGCCGGGTCGACGAACGCCCCTACCAGTCTGTGCTGACCGCGGTGTCGGACGACGGCGGCGCGTCGTTCGGACCGGCGCGGCAGGTGGTCCCCGATCCGGTGGACGGCGCGCTCATGTTCCGCGACCCCTTCGTCTGGAAGGAGAACGGGAGCTGGTGGCTCGCGGTCGGTGCCGGGTACGCCGACCGGGGCGCGAGCATCACGCTCTACCGGTCGAACGACCTGCGCGACTGGACGTACGTCGGCCCGCTCGCCGAACTGCCCCGCGGTGTCGCGGGCGGCGAGGACACCGGCGCAGCCTGGGAGTGCCCGCAACTGCTGACGCTCGACGGCCGCCGGATCGCGGTCGTCGCGTCCTGGTCACCGGAGGCGGGCCCCGCGGAGGTGCTGTCGTTCGACGTCGACGCACCGGTCGTGCCGCAGCGGGTCGATCACGGGACGAACTTCTACGCCGCGTCGGCGATGCGCGACAGCCGGTTCGGCCCGCTGCTCTTCGGTTGGTTGACCGAGGGGCGTGACCGCGACGGCTGGGACGACTGGGCGGGAGTCATCTCGCTGCCCCGGGTGGTCCGGCTCGGCGCCGACTCGTCGGTCCGGAGTGCGCCGGTCCCCACGGTCGACTCGCTCCGCACCGGCCCCGGCGTACCGGCCGACGGCTGTACGACGGGCCCGCAGTGCGAGATCGCCGTACCGGAAGGATCGGGGCAGGTGGTGATCCGCTTCGGCGAGCACGAGCGGCTGGTGATCGAACTGGACGCGGACACGTTGACGATCGACCGCACCGAGGCCAGCCTGTCGCCGTACGCCCATCGGGACCGGATGCGCGTCTCCGACGCGTTCGACCCGTCCTCCGGGCGTCCCGCCGCCCGGATCTTCCTCGACGGCTCGGTACTCGAGGTCTTCACCAGCGCCGGCCGCGTCCTCAGCACCCGCGTCTACCCGACCACACCACCCACCTGGCAGCTCGAAGCCCCGCCCGACGCCCACTTCTGGACCCTGGACCGCTGAACAAAACCGCCACCCTCGGCATGGTTGCCGAGGGTGGCGGTTCGGTTACCGACTACTCGCCGACCAGCTGGTCGTAGTGCGTGGTGACCGAGACGTCGCTGACGCCGGTGAACACGGCGGGAATCTTGCCGTACGACGTGATCGCGGTCGCGGTGCCGTTCGCCTTGCTCATCGCGAACTGATAACCGGACTGGGTGTCGTGGTCGACGCCGACGACCAGCGAGCCGCCGCGTGTGCCGCAGCCCTGGACGACCAGCGACTCGTACGCGCCCCAACCGGACGAACGGATCAGCTTCATGACCGGCTTGGCCCCGGCCGCGACCGGGATGTGCGCGGTCCACAGCGCGCCCGCGTTCGTCGTCATGAGCAGGGTGTCGTACGTCGCGGTCTCGCTGATCACCGTCAGCGTCTTGAAACCGCGGAAGCCGGCCAGCGGGCCGAGCGCGCGGAAGCCGGTGCCGACGATCTGGTAGCGGTAGAGGCTGCCGTTCGTGTTCAGACCGTACAGGTACGCGTGGCGCGGTGCGGCGACGCTGTAGTTCGACGTAGCGATCGCCTTGAAGCTGGTCCAGCCCGTGCCGACCTTCTTGAACGTCGGCGCCCAGCTGACCGAGTCGCCGCTGTCGCGCGCGTAGGTCACGTGCCGGTAGAGGCTGCCGCCCTGCAGGAGCAGACCGTAGTAGTAGATCTGCGTGCCCGCGTTGTTCACCGCGCCGTACCAGGTCGTGTCGGCGCGGGTACCAACGAACTTGAACGGCGTGTCCTGGAAGGCCTCGATGTGCCGCCCCGGCATGGCCAGGGTCTCCTGCGACATGCCCGCGCCGGTCGGCGACATGACGTCGCTGATGCACGGGTCGCCGGCGGCCTTGATCGTATTCGGCGTCACGTTCTTGGCGAACGGATGCTTCGGGTCGGTCTGGCCGCTGGCGGCGGCCGGGACGGACGCCACGGTGGCGGCCAGCAGGCCGGCACCGGCAAAGGCAAGCGCGAAGCGCTTGAGTTTCATGGGGTTCCCCCTCCAACTGTGTTTCTAACCCCGAGATCGCGCCGACTATAGCGGAGCGTTCCGGCCGCGACCACAAAGTTGCAGGAAGCTGCAAGCTCCGCGGATCGCTCGAGCCGCCGTGAGTGGGCGACTCAACTGGTCAGGACACGGCGGCGGAGGTTGCCCGTTCTACGGCGGACCGGGTGACACCGGGGGCCAGTTCGACGAGGTTGAAGGCGCCGTGGGCGACGTCCAGGACGGCCAGGTCGGTGATCACGCGGTGGACGACGCGGCGGCCGGTGAGCGGCAGGGTGCAGGTTTCGACGAGCTTCGGGGCACCGGTGCGGGTGCGGTGGTCCATCAGGACGACCACCCGGCGGGCTCCGTTGACCAGGTCCATCGCGCCGCCCATGCCCTTGACCATCGCGCCGGGGACGAGCCAGTTCGCGAGGTCGCCGTTCGCGGAGACCTGCATTCCGCCGAGTACGGCGACGTCGATGTGGCCGCCGCGGATCATCGCGAAGCTGGTCGCCGAGTCGAAGTACGACGCACCCGGCACCACGGTGACCGTCTGTTTGCCGGCGTCGATCAGGTCCGGGTCGACCTGGTCCTCGGACGGGAACGGGCCGACGCCGAGGATGCCGTTCTCGGCCTGCAGGGTGACGGACGAGCCGGCCGGCAGGTGGTTCGGGATCAGCGTCGGCAGGCCGATGCCGAGGTTCACGTACTCCCCGTCGTTCAGCTCCGCGGCCGCCCGGGCTGCCATCTCGTCACGGGTCCACGGCATCTCAGGCCTCCCGGGTGGTGCGCTTCTCGATGCGCTTCGACGCCGCCTGCTCAGGAGTGAGCGGTACGACGCGTTGGACGAAGACGCCCGGAAGGTGAACCGCGTCCGGGGCGAGCTCGCCGACCTCGACGACCTGTTCGGCCTCGACGATCGTCAGCCGGCCGGCCATCGCGGCGACCGGGTTGAAGTTGCGGGCGGCCGCATGGAACACGCAGTTCCCTGCGCGGTCCGCGACGGCCGCGCGGACCAGGGCCAGGTCGGTGACGATCGACTCCTCCAGCACCATCTCGCGCCCCTGGATCGTCCGCACCTCCTTCGCCGGCGACGCGATCGCGACCGTGCCGTCGGGCGCGTACCGCCAGGGCAGCCCGCCGTCCGAGACGAGCGTGCCGACGCCGGTCGGGGTGAAGAACGCCCCGATCCCGGCCCCGCCGGCGCGCAGCCGTTCGGCGAGCGTGCCCTGGGGTGTCAGTTCGACCGTCAGTTCCCCCGCGAGGTACTGGCGTGCGAACTCCTTGTTCTCCCCGACGTACGACGCGATCACCCGGCTGATCCGGCCGCGTTCGAGGAGCAGTCCGAGACCGGCGCCGTCGACGCCGCAGTTGTTCGAGACCACGGTGAGGTCGTGCGCGCCCTGTTCGAGCAGTGCCTCGATCAGGAACCACGGGATGCCCGCCAGCCCGAACCCGCCGACCGCCAGACTCGCCCCGTCCGGGACGTCCGCGACCGCGGCCCCGGCGGTGGCGACGACCTTGTCGATACTCACGATCCGTCCTCCAGCAGGTGCGCGACCACGGCAGGCGTCACGACAGCGGGCCGCTCCGCGTTCGCGAGGTGGGCGGCGTCCGGCACGACAAGAAGCTTGCCGTCGGCAACCTCGTCGGCGATCCGTTCCAGTTGCCACGGCGGCGTGGCCGGATCGTCGGCACCGGCGATCGCCAGCGTCGGCGCGGTGATCGACGGCAGGTCGGCGAGCAGGTCCATCGTGGCGATCACCTCACAGCAGGCGGCATACCCGTCCGGGGGTGTCGAGGCAACCATCTCCTCGGACTCCTTCCGTGTCCGCGGGTGTTCCGCGAGCCAGTCCGCCGTGTACCAGCGCCGTACGACGGCCTCCGCCACCGCCGGCGTACCCTCCGAACGGACCAAGGCGGCCCGCTCGGACCAGGCGGACCGCGGATCGAGCCGGGCCCCGGTGCACAGGACCACCAACCGGTCGACCCGGCCGGCCTCCCGCGCCGCCAGGCGCAGGCCAGTCATTCCACCGAGGGACAGACCAACGAAATGCGCGCGCTCGAGTTCCAGCGTGTCGAGCAGCTCGACCACGTCGTCGGTGAGGTCGTCGATCGTGTACGGACCTGGTGGTACCGGCGACCGTCCGTGACCGCGGGTGTCGAACCGGATCACGCGGAAGTGCTGCTCGAGCTCCGCGAGGTTGGCGTCCCACATCTCCCAGGTCGAGCCGAGCGAGTTCGACAGGACGACGGCGGGCGCGCCGGGCCGGCCGGTGACGCGATGGGCGACCGTCATCGGACGGCCTCGAACACGGCCGCGATGCCCTGGCCGCCGCCGATACACAGGGTCTCCAGGGCATAGCGACCTTCGCGGCGGCGGAGTTCGTGGGAGAGGGTCGCGAGGATCCGCGCGCCGGTCGCGCCGACCGGGTGGCCGAGCGAGATGCCGGAACCGTTCGGGTTCAGGCGGTCGTCCAGGGGGTCGACCTTCCACTCTCGCAGACAGGCCAGCACCTGCGACGCGAACGCCTCGTTCAGCTCGATCAGGTCGAGGTCGTCGAGGGTGAGATCGGCGCGGGACAACGCGGCCGCGACCGCCGCGACCGGGCCGATGCCCATCACCTCGGGTCCGACGCCGGCGACCGCCCAGGACTTCAACGAGACCAAGGCCCGCAGACCGCGGCGGTCGGCCTCCTCCCGGGTGGTCACCACGCAGACCGCGGCGCCGTCGTTCTGACCGCTGGCATTGCCCGCGGTGACGGTCGCCTCGGCGTCGGCTGTGAGCATCACCGGGCGGAGCGCGGCGAGACCTTCGAGCGAGCTGTCCGCGCGGGGGTGCTCGTCCGCGCTGACGAGCGTGCTGGTGCCGCGGCGGCCCGGCACCTCCACCTCGAACAGCTCGTCGGCGAAACGGCCTTCGGTCTGCGCGGCGACGGCACGCCGGTGCGACTCCAGCGCGAAGGCGTCCTGCTCCGCGCGGGTGATGCCGTAGGTCCGGCGGACGTTCTCCGCCGTTTCCAGCATGCCGCCCGGAACCGGATGAAACTTTCCGCCGGCGGTTTCCCGGGCCCGCGTCAGCCGGTCGTTCAGCTCCACAGTGCCGCGGACGCCGGCTCGCAGGAGCGCGTAGTGCTCCACCTGCGACATCGATTCGGTGCCGCCGGCAACGACCAGCCGGGCCGCGCCGGTCGCGACCATGCCGGCCGCGTACAGCACCGCCTGCAGCCCCGACCCGCATCGGCGGTCCACCTGCACACCAGGTACGCCGACCCCGAGGCCCGCGTCCAGCGCGGCGATCCGGCCGATCGCCGGCGCCTCGCCGCTCGGGTAGCACTGTCCGAGGACGACGTCGTCGACATCACCTTCGCCCAGTCCGGTTCGCCGTACCAGCTCGGTGAGCGCGGCGGTGGCGAGCTCGGTCGCGGACAGCGCCGCCAGGGCACCGCCGAAGCGGCCCACTGGGGTACGGATCGGTTCGCAGATCACGACGTCGCTCATGGCTTCGACAGTAGGCGGCGCGGACCGATATGGAGAAATACCCATATACGCTCTATCAAGACTCTGCGAATATGAATCCGTGGAGCTCCGTCACCTGCGATATTTCGTCGCCGTCGCCGAGGAACGGCACTTCGGCCGCGCCGCGGCCCGGCTGCACATGGCTCAACCACCGCTGTCCCAGCAGATCCGGCAGCTCGAGGGCGAGCTCGGTCTGCAACTCCTCAGCCGGACGACGCGACGGGTCGAGCTCACACCCGCCGGCGAGGCGTACCTGATCCGCGCCCGCCAGATCATCGCCGCGGTCTCGTCCGCGGCCGGCGAGGCGCAACGGGTAGCGGCCGGGCTGCAGGGCCGCTTGGTGATCGGCTGCGTCGGCTCCGCGACGTACAGCCTGCTGCCGCACCTGGTCCGGACGCTGCGCGAGGAGCTGCCGGACGTCGAGGTCGCCGTCCAGGGCGAGATGCTCGCGCCCGATCAGGCGCAGGCGCTGGCGAACGGGCGGATCGACCTCGGGCTGCTCCGGCCGCCGGTGGACGACGAGTCGCTACGGGTCGACGTACTGCGGGCCGACCGGCTGATCGTCGCCGTACCGGACGCGCATCGGTTCGCGTCGCGGCGCCGACTCAAGCTGGAGGAGCTGGCCGACGAGGACTTCGTGATGCACGCGGGCGGCGGGCGGTCGGTGATGCACGACACCGTGCTGGCGCGCTGCCGGGCAGCCGGTTTCGAGCCGCGGGTCCGGCACGAGGTCGCGGAGACCTCGACACTCGTTACGTTCGTGGCGGCCGGGCTCGGTCTCGCCGTCGTCCCCGAGCCGGTAGCCGAGCTCCGGGTCCCTGGTGTCGCCTACCGCGCGCTGAGCGGACCGGCGACCGTCGAGCTGGCCGCTGCGACCCGCGCGGACGACGAAGCGCCGCACCTGGAGCGCACGCTGGCCGTCCTGAAGGCGCTCGTTCAGTAGAACCCGTCGCGGGCCTGGGTATCGAGGCGCCGCGTCCCGCTGAGCAGCCGGAGATCGACGGAGATCGCCGCGGCCGTCTGCTGCATCAGCGGAATCACCTTCTCCACGATCTGCTCCTCGGTACGCCGACCGACCGTCGTCGAGTACGCGAGCGCCGCGAGCACGGCGCCGTCGGGAGTCCGCACCGGTACGGCGGCCGAGAGCAGACCGTCTTCCAGCTCGGACTCGACCACGGCGTACCCGTCCTGGCGGACCTTGTGCAGGGCGTCGCGGAACGCGGTCGGATCGGTGATCGTCCGCTGCGCCAGCCGGGGCAGCCCGGCCGCGAGCACCGCCTCCACCACGGACGCGTCCGCCCACGCCGTCAGCACCCGGCCCATCGAGGTCGCGTGCGCCGGCACCCGGCTGCCGACGTCGATCGAGATCGCCATCACCCGGCGCACCTGGACGCGGGCGACGTACACGACGTCGGTCCCGTCGAGCTGCGCGAGCGACGCCGACTCCTGGGTCTCCTCGGCGAGGCGGAGCAGATGCGGCTGCGCCGTCTCCAGGAAGCTGTGGGTCGCGGCGTAGTGCTGACCGATCGTGAGCACGCGCGGCGTCAGGGTCCAGCGGGTGCCCTGCGCGGCGACGTACCCGAGTTTCTGCAGGGTGAGCAGGATCCGCCGTACGGCGGGGCGCGACAGGCCGGTCGCCGACGCGACCTCGGCCAGCGTCGGGGTCGGCCGGTCGGCGTCGAAGGCGAGCAGGACGGCAAAGCCGCGCTCGATGCTCTGCACGTAGTCGCGCTCGCTCATGACCACATCCTTCCACTTCTGAAGCACGGAAAGTTAGTTGAGCTCTTGACAGTCGATCGCGAGCCCAGCATGGTCTTGTCGTACGCCAAGCGTACGTGCTGTACGCAGAGCGTACAATCGAGGAGGTAGCGCTGATGGATTCGCGAGAACTCCGGAACGCGTTCGGCCAGTTCGCCACCGGCGTGACCGTGGTGACCTGTACCAGCGACGAGGGCGGCCCGCACGGTGCCACCGTGAACGCCTTCACCGCGGTGAGCCTCGAGCCGGCGCTCGCCCAGGTCACGCTGACCCGCACGTCCAAGGCGTGCCAGTACCTCGACGGCAAGCCGTTCGCGATCAACGTGCTCGCCGACGACCAGCTCGACGTCGCCTGGCACTTCGCCGGGCGGCCCGCGGATCGGACGCCCGCTTGGGTCGACGGTCCGACCGCTCCGCTGCTCGAAGGCGCGGCCACGACGATCTCGTGCCGGCCGTGGCGGACGTACGACGGCGGCGACCACCTGATCGTGATCGGTGAGGTGGCCGCGGTCGGGATCACCGCCCGGAACCCGCTGCTGTTCCACGGCGGCCGGTTCCGCTACCTGGGTCCGGTCGAGACCCACTGGTCCGGCTCCATCGACTGCCCGGACTTCGGCTGGTTCGACACCACCGCCGTCTTCACGCCATTGCTCGAAAGGAACCTTCGATGACCACGACCGCTGAGCAGGAGACCATCACCAAGCGCCCGATGACGGGTGCCGAGTACCTCGACTCGATCCGCGACGACCGGGAGATCTGGATCTACGGCGAACGGGTCAAGGACGTCACCGAACACCCGGCGTTCCGGAACCCGGCGCGGATGACCGCCCGGCTGTACGACGCCCTGCACGACCCGGCGACGCACGACGAGATCACCGTCCCGACCGACACCGGCAACGGCGGCTACACGCATCCGTTCTTCCGGACCCCGCACAGCTCCGCCGACCTGCAGAAGGACCGGGTCGCGATCGAGCACTGGGCCCGCCAGACCTGGGGCTGGATGGGCCGCAGCCCCGACTACAAGGCCAGCTTCCTCGGCACGCTGGGCGGGAACACCGAGTTCTACCAGCCGTACGAGGAGAACGCGAAGCGCTGGTACAAGGAGTCGCAGGAGAAGGTCCTGTACTGGAACCACGCGATCATCAACCCGCCGGTCGACCGCAACCTGCCGCCCGACGAGGCCGGCGACATCTTCATGCGGGTCGAGAAGGAGACCGACGCGGGCGTGATCGTGTCCGGCGCGAAGGTCGTCGCGACCGGGTCCGCGATCACCAACTACAACTTCATCGCGCACTACGGCCTGCCGATCAAGAAGAAGGAGTACGCGCTGATCTGCACGGTCCCGATGAGCTCGCCCGGTGTGAAGCTCATCTGCCGGCCGTCGTACACCATGCAGGCCGACGTGATGGGCAGCCCGTTCGACTACCCGCTGTCCAGCCGGATGGACGAGAACGACACGATCTTCGTCTTCGACAAGGTGCTGGTGCCGTGGGAGAACATCTTCCTGTACGGCGACGTCGACAAGATCAACGGATTCTTCCCGCAGTCCGGGTTCATCCCGCGGTTCACCTTCCACGGCTGCATCCGGCTGTCGGTGAAGCTCGACTTCATCGCCGGACTGTTGCTCAAGGCCCTCGAATGCACCGGGAGCAAGGACTTCCGCGGCGTGCAGACCCGCGTGGGTGAGGTCATCGGCTGGCGGAACCTGTTCCGCTGTATGGCCGACGCGATGGCGCTGAACCCGGACCCGGGGCCGAACGGGACGGTGCTGCCGAAGCTGGACTACGGCCTGATCTACCGGCAGTTCATGATCACCGGATACCCGCGGGTGAAGGAGATTATCCAGCAGGACGTCGCCTCGGGCCTCATCTACCTGAACTCGAACGCGATCGACTTCAAGACGCCCGAAGTACGCCCGTACCTGGACCGCTTCGTCCGCGGCTCCAACGGGTACGACGCGGTCGAGCGGACCAAGCTGATGAAGGCGTTGTGGGACTCGGTCGGCACGGAGTTCGGCGGACGGCACGAGCTGTACGAACGGAACTACTCCGGCAACCACGAGAACGTCAAGGCCGAGATCCTGTTCGCCGCCAAGGCGCAGGGCGAGACCGCGGCGATGAAGGGCTTCGCCGAGACGATGCTCAACGAGTACGACCTGGACGGCTGGACCGTACCGGACCTCGTCAACCCCACCGACATCAGCCGGATCCTGAACCGCTGAAGGAGGAACCACTCATGACCACAGTGCACGATTCACCGACCGCGGCCGGCTCCGGCGCCAACGCCAGCTCGAACTTCAAGGCCAAGACCCGGTCCGCGGCGGAGGTCTCGCCGGAGCGCGTCAGCACCGTCGTGACCGCCGTACTGCAGGGTGTGCACCAGGCGATCCGGGACAACCAGGTCAGCTACCCGGAGTTCCAGGCCGCGAAGGCGTGGCTGATGGAGGTCGGCGAGGTCGGCGAATGGCCTTTGTTCATGGACGTCTTCGTCGAGCACGTCGTCGAGGAGGTCGCGGCGTCGTCGCAGCGCGGGACACTCGGCACGATCGAGGGGCCGTACTACCTGCCCGACCAGGTACGGCTCTCGTCCTCGTGCGAATTGCCGCACCGCGCGGACGAGAAGGGCACGCCGCTGGTGCTGTCCGGCCAGGTGCGTGACGTCGACGGTACGCCGTTGGCGGGCGCGGAGGTCGACATCTGGCACGCCGACGCCGACGGGTACTACTCGGGCTTCGCACCCGGGGTGCCCGACGGAAATCTGCGCGGCGTCGTGACGACCGATGCCGAGGGCAACTTCGAGATCCGGACCGTGGAGCCGGCGCCGTACCAGATCCCGACCGACGGTCCGACCGGCAAGCTGATCGAGGCAGCCGGCTGGCACCCGTGGCGGCCGGCACACCTGCACCTGATGGTCCGCGCCGACGGGCATCGTACGATCACCACCCAGCTGTACTTCGCCGGCGGCGACTGGCTCGACTCCGACGTGGCCGAGGCCACGAAGCCGGAACTGATCCTCGACCCGGTCGACGACGGCACCGGAGTACGGCGGGTCACCTACGACTTCGAACTCGAGGGGAACTAGTGCTCTTCCACGTCCGCATGGATGTCCACCTGCCGCCCGACCTGGACCCGGACGCGCGCGCCACCCTCCTCGCGCGCGAACGGGACCGGGCCGTGGAACTCCAGCAGTCCGGGGTCTGGCCGGAGCTGTGGCGGATCGTCGGCGAGTACGCCAACATCAGCATCTTCGACGTCTCGTCGAACGACGACCTGCACGACATCCTGTCCAGCCTGCCGCTGTTCCCGTACATGAAGATCCAGGTGACACCGCTGGCCCAACACCCGTCGAAGGTCTAGGACTCGGTCACAGCCTTCAGGGTCAGTTCCACTTCGTTTCGGTGCAGGGTGAGGTTGCCGCCGGCGGCCTCGGCACAGCGGCGGGCTATGTCGAGGCCGAGGCCGGTGGAGCCCCGGTCGGAGCGGCCGCGTTCGCCGGCCCCCAGCGGGATGCCCGGGCCCTTGTCGGCGACCGTGATGTGGACGAGGTTGCCGGCGCGGGTGAGGGTGATGCGGGCGGGGGTTCCGTCGGGTGTGTGGGCGACGACGTTCTCGACGAGGGCGTCGAGGGCGGCGCCGAGGTCTTCGGCGGACGAGCGTACGGTGGCCGGCTTGTCGGGGAGGTCGAGTGCGAGTTCCCGGCCCTGGTCCTCGAAGAGCGGCTCCCAGAACGCCGCGCGCTGCCGGGTGACCTCGACGGCGTCGGAGTGCGGCACCCGCCCTTCGCGTTGCGGGCGGCGGGCCGCGCTGATGACCGCGGTGAGGGTCCGTTCGAGGCTGGTGACCTGGGTGTTGAGCTCCTCGGCGCTGTCCCGGTCCGGCATCGCCTCGACCTGCAGACGGAGCGCGGTGAGCGGTGTCCGGAGCCGGTGCGAGAGGTCGGCGACGGCCTCGCGCTCGACCGCGATGACCTCGTCGATCCGGTCGGCGAGCCCGTTCAGCGCGGAGCCGACCTTGGCGACCTCGGCGGGGCCGGTGGTCGGCGCGCGGGCGTCCATGTCGCCGCGGGCCAGGCGTTCCGCCGTACCCGCGGTCTCCTCGAGCGGACGGGCGAGCCGGCGGGAGACGAGTTCGGCGCCGACGATGCTGAGCAGGAGTACGGCGAGGCTCCCGCCGACGAGGATCAGCAGCCGCGGGGTCAGTTCGGCGTACAGCTCGTCGTCGGTCAGGTAGAGGCAGACGGAGGCGGTGCCGTTCGGCGTACCGACACCGACGTCGACCGCGAGGCCGCCGGCTACGTCGCGGTAGTCGGCGTTGCCGACCTTGGGCGGGCCCTTCCGGCCGTCGCCGTCGTCGTCGCCGGCGGCCGGCACCTCGTTCGGTGCCGGGATCCCGCCGGGCGGCGGGTCGCCGAGGGTCGTGCCGTCGGCCATCCGGACGGCGATCTTCCCGGCCCCGCCCGGGAGCCCGTTGATGTACGCCGTGATGTCGTCGGCGGTGTGGTCCTTGTCGCCGACGTAGTACGCGACGGTCTCGGCCCGGTTGCGGGCCTTGTCCTTGGCTTCGCTGGCGGTCGTACTGCGGAGCAGCAGGATGAGCGGTACGGCGAACGCGAGCACGACGAGTGTGGTCATGCCGACGGAGAGGAAGAGGATCCGGCGGCGCATTCTCAGCCGTCCGTCGCGAGCTTGACGCCGACACCGCGGACGCTGTGCAGGAACCGCGGCTCGGCCGCGGTCTCGCCGAGTTTCCGCCGCAGCCAGGACAGGTGTACGTCGACGGTCCGGTCACCGCCGCCCCACGGCAGGCCCCAGACCTCCGCGAGCAACTCCCGCTTGCTGACCACCGCGCCCGGCCGCCGCGACAACGCGAGCAGCAGGTCGAACTCCTTGCGGGTCAGGTCCACCGGCGCGCCGTCGACGGTCACCTCACGGCTGCGCGGGTCGATCCGCAGCCCGCCGATCTCGACGGTCGAATCGCCCTGCTGGTCGGTCCCGAGCCGCCGCAGTACGGCCCGGATCCGCGCGTCCATCTGCGCCGCGCTGAACGGCTTGATCACGTAGTCGTCCGCGCCGGCGTCGAGCAGCCGTACGACGCTGGCGTCGTCGTCGCGCGCCGTCGCCACGATCACCGGTACGTCGCTGACCGCGCGGACCATCGCCAGTACGTCCCGCCCGTCCAGGTCGGGGAGGCCGAGGTCGAGCAGCAGCACCTCGGGCTTCTCCCGGGCGACCGCCGCAACCCCGTCGGCGCCGGCCGCGACCGCGGACACGACGTGTCCGGCCGCCGTCAGGGACTTCCCCAACGACGCCCGGATCGCATCGTCGTCCTCGATCAGCAGCACCCGCGCCATGTCTCAGAGCGTAGCCGCCGTCCCCTTATCGGACCCTCAAGCGCCCGTTAAGCGCCGTTCTCCGGAACTTTTCCTGCACCGGGCGACGGTTTGTTTCCGGAGAGCGGCGGCTTCAGCCCGGTGGCGCGGAGCTCGAGGGCGGCGAGCCGGGCGATCACGCCGGCGTCGCCGTCGCGCCAGGCGGCGACCGGGTCGTCGGAGATCTTCGCGAGTTTGTGCATCGGCTGGTTCGCCATCGCGCGGAGGGCGAACAGGTCGAGGTCCGCGGCGCTGTCGATGAACTTCTGCGCCGCGGTCGCCCGGCGGGAGAACCTGATCCGCCGCGGCACCCAGATCAGGACCGCGAACAGCACCGGCAGGCCGATCGTCACGCCCGCGAGTAAGTACGCCAGCTGGTCGACGGCGTGCACCTGGTCCCGTCCGGCCTGGGCGAGCTTGCCCGCGGCGCCGGCCGCACTGTCGATCGGCGCCCGCAGTTCGTCACCCACCGCCGGGACCTTCCCGATCGGCGTCGACAGCTTCCGCAGGTCACCGGCCAGCCCGTCGCCGGCCTCGGCGGCCTTGCGTCCCGGCGTACCGAGCGCTTCGACCATCCGGTGCACGAGCAGGCCGAGCTCCACGCAGAGCCAGACCCAGGCCGCGAGCACCAGGTCCCCCACGATCTGACCGGCCCGCTGTGCTCCTACCTCGGCGTAGAGCTTCACGCGTGCCGGCCCTTCTGTCAGAGGTTGCTGCGGAGGTCCCAGAGGAGAGGGTAGTAGCGCAGGTCGAGGCGGCTGCGCAGGTAGTTCGCGCCGGACGAGCCTCCGGTGCCCGGTTTGGTGCCGATCATCCGCTCGACCATCACGACGTGCCGGGCACGCCACGCGGCGGCGAGCTCGTCGTGCTGGAGGAGCGCCTCGGCGAGCTCCCAGATCGCGGCGTAGTGCGAGCGGTCGCCGGCGACCGTGCGGAGCGCGCCCCGGATCGAGTCCTCGGAGTCGGTGTCGAACCCGCCCTTGCGCAGTACGTCGAGGAACGCCTCCCAGAGTGTCGGTTCCTCGAGGCGGCGGCGCAGCCGGTCCTTCTCGACGTCGGTGAGGCCGCGGAACCGCCGTACGAACGACGGGTCCTTGGCGCCGGAAAGGAACTCGATCTCGCGGAACTGCACGGACTGGAACCCGGACGCCGGCGACAACCGGTGCCGGAACTCGCCGAAGTCCTGCGGGGTCATCGTCTCCAGGATGTCGACCTGCTGGGTGAGCACCCGTTCGATCGTGTGCACCCGGCGGAGCAGGTGCTCGGCCAGCCACAGCTCACCGGCGAGCATCGCGTCCCGGGAGGCGGTGAGCTCGTGCAGGTTCTGCTTGAACCACAGCTCGTAGACCTGGTGGATCGTGATGAACAGCAGCTCGTCGTGGGCGGGAGGCTCCGACTCCAGCCGCTGCTGGTCGAGCAGCTCGGCCAGCCGCAGGTAGCTGCCGTACGTGAGCCGGCCGCCCTCCTCGCCGAAGTGCACGTCGACCCCGCCCCACTGTCCCGTCACCCCGTCACCAGCGCTCATGTGACGGAGACTAGCCCACAGTCCGTGACGGGTCAGCGATTCGTTCGTTGGAACTCTCGTACGCCGAGTCGAGGAGTTGCATGTCCGCCACGGTCGAGACGCCGATCGTCCCAGGTCCGCTGCAAGGGCCTACGCGGGAAGAGCCGCTGGTCGAGGCGTTGCTGCTCGACGACTACCGGTCGCTCGTCCACCTCGCCTACCTGATCCTCCCGCCTTCGATCAGCCGGGCGAGGCGGGTGGCCGCCGCGCACGCTGTCGTTCAGCGCGCGCTCCCGCCGGGACTGCCGCTGCCGACCGACCTCGCGCTCCCGTCGAGCCTGGTCGTGCCCGCGGATGTCAGGGTTCCGGCGACGCGGCACCGGGAGTTCATGCGCCGCCGGGTCGTCGACGAGGCCACCCGGCAGGCCGAGCAGCGGCCGGTCCTGGCCCGTCTCGGCAGCGTGCTCGCGCCGGCGGACGCGCTCGGCTTCGATCCGTGCAGCACCCGTCCCGATCGCACCGCGCTCACCCGCCGCCGCGCCCGGGGCCGCCGCCTCGCGATCGCCACCACCCTGGTCGTGGCCGCCACGGTCCTCGCCGCGCTGCTCAGCTTCTGACACCTTGACGCGCTGAGGTCCGCCGCCTACCTTCGGTGACACCGCTCTCTTCCTACCGCCCCAGGGAGATCTGTGATGTCCGTTGGAATCGTTTCCAGTCTTGCCCTCCTGATCGCTCCCCTCGGCGCACCGCTGCCCGCGCCGGCCGAGACCCCACCGGTGAACATGTCCACCCAGGCAACGATCTGCAACAAGTACTGCGACGCCCGCGACCCCGCTCTCGCACCGAAGGACCGGACACCGGTCTCCGCCACGCTCTTCGGCCGCACGATCACCCTGCACCTCGACGACGACGACGCGATGGGCTGGGCCTCGATCGACAACGGCAACCCCGGCGACGAGGTCTGGCTGGACCGCTCGATGGACGGCGGCCGCACGTGGTCCGACGGCAGCCGGCTCGGCAACACCGCGATCCCCTCCGGCCGCAGCGGCTGGCGGACGCTGATGTACAACGTCGACGACTGGAACAACCTCGGCGTCGGCGCCCTCCGCGCCTGCGGCAAGGCCGGCGACCGCGCGGACATCACCTGTACGCCGTGGGCGCGGGTGACGTGGAACGCCTGGGACCGGCGTACGGCGGCCGCGACCGCGCTGATGCAGGACTACAACCTGTCCAGCGGGCTGTTCGACACGACCGGCTGGTGGAACTCGGCGAACGCGCTGAACGCGTTGATCGACAACATCCGGGTCAGCGGGATGACCAGCTACGAGTACGCGATCGGCAAGACCTACGACCTCAACCTGAACCAGTTCGAGGGCCAGTTCCGCAACGACTACATCGACGACACCGGGTGGTGGGGGCTGGCGTGGGTCGCGGCGTACGACCTGACCGGTGACGCGCGGTACCTGCAGACGGCGCGGGCCGACGCGGACCACATGGCGGCGTACTGGGACAACACCTGCGGCGGCGGGGTGTGGTGGAGCGAGGCGAAGACGTACAAGAACGCGATCTCGAACTCGTTGTACATCCAGCTCAACGCGCAGCTGCACACGCGGGTCGCGGGCGACTCGACGTACCTGCAACGCGCGCAGGCCGGGTGGACGTGGTTCCAGCAGACCGGGATGGTCAACGGCTCGCACCTGGTGAACGACGGGATCGACCTGTCGACGTGCAAGAACAACGGCCAGACCGCGTGGACGTACAACCAGGGCGTGCTGATCGGCGCGCTCACGGAGTTGTCCAAGGCAACGAACAACTCGGCGTACCTGACCAGCGCCCGGCAGCTCGCGGACGCCTCGACGACCGCGACGTCGCTGCACACCACCGACGGCATCCTCCGCGAGCCGTGCGAGGACGGCGACTGCGGCGGCGACGGTCCGTCGTTCAAGGGCGCGCACGTCCGCGGCCTCGGCAAGCTGAACGCGGCGCTGTCCGACCACCCGTACACGGCGTACCTGCAGAAGCAGGCCGATCGCGCGTACGCCGCCGACCGGACGCCGATGGACCAGTACGGGCTGCGCTGGTACGGCCCCGTCGACAAGCTCGACGCGGCCCGCCAGCAGTCGGTGGTGGACCTGCTCAACGCCGCCCCCTGACCCCGGTACGGTCGCCGTGTGACGACGATCTTCGAGCGCGACGACTGCCTGGTGACGCTGGAGATCGGTGACCGGATCGAGTACACGGTCCGGACCACCGATCACCAGCAGGTCATCAGCACGCCGCTCGACGGTCTCGAGACGCTGGCCGCTCACCTCGGCGGAGAGCAGTTGGCCGACGCCAGCCGCTCCTCGGCAGAGCGGGACGGATTCGAGCGTCTCATGGTCGCGAGCATCGGCTCCGCGCTGCGTCGCTGGTGTCACCAGGCCGGTCTTTCGTCCGTGTGGACCGTCGACGGACGACGCGCCCGCCGCGAACACGTCGTTGCCGTCGTCCCGCAGCCCGTCACCGGCCGGACGATCACCCTCAGCCTGGCCTGCTCGCCGCACGAGGGCGGCCAGGTCATGTTCACCGAGGAGTACCGCGGGCCGGCCGAGGTCCTCGGCTACAGCTACACCACCGGTCTGCGGTCCGCCGATGTGCCGCGGCTCGTCGACCACCTCGAGACGACGGCGGATCGCCGTACGGCCGGCGAACCGGAGGACCGGCTGATCGCCGCCCTCGGCGAACTGGTTGCCCAAGGCACCATAAATCCGGCCGCCGGGCAAGGCGAACCGCGGGCGCTGTTCGAGACCTGGTGCCGCGAGGCCGGCGTCCCGACCGACTTCCACCGGCTCGGCGTCGACCGCCGTGAGAAGCTGGTGCAGGTGCCGACGCGGCCCGACCAGGTTGCGGCGGTCAGTTTCTCGATCGACTCGTTCGGCAAGGAGCTCGGCTTCCAGGAAGGCTACGGACCCGAAGGCGAGACCTGGCGGGACGCGCTGTACCAGCTGCGGTTCGGCTACGACCAGCTCGGGAAACTGCTGTCCTGGTTGACGAATCAGGTCGGTCCGCTGGACGAGCGACTCGGTCCGGACGATGCCGTCGTCGCGGCCTGGCAGCTGCTGGCCGAGCGGGGTGAGCTGACGCCGCGTCGCCCGATGGAGGTTCACGACCGGGTCGCGCGCTGGCTGACCGAGGCCGGTGTGGAGTTCCGCAGCTACGGTTCGGCCTGGCGCGAGACGCTGCTGCGCGTCCACCGGCAACCGGGCGACTGCATCTTCACGTTGTCGCTGACGATCGACCCCGACCGGGCCGCCGAGGGCATCACGTTCACCGAGTTCTACGACTACGGACCCAGCGGCGACGATCCCGGCCGGGAGTACGGGTACGGCGTACACGCGCCGTACGACGCCCTGGAAGCGCTCGCGGACGCCTACAACCCCGGCGACGGACCCGCGCAGGACCGGCTGATCAGCGCGTTCAGGGACCTCGTCGCCGCGGGCGTCCTCGGCGACGGAAAGGCGTTGCAGGTGAACCAGGACGTCGTACTGCGGGGTTTCGAAGCGGCCGGCGTCCCGGTGACCACCGACACCTGGGTGTGGCTGAACTCGGACTGACCCCGGTGACCGACCGGTGATGCCATGATGACGACATGGAGCTGAAGATGTCGGCGTCGTACGACGCCACCCCCGAGGAAGTGTTCGCGATCGTGACGGACACGGCCTTCCGCGAGCAGGCCTGCGAGAAGACCAAGGCACTGTCGTACGACGTCAAGGTCAGCACGTCCGGCGGCGACACCGTGGTCCGGGTCAGCCGGAAGATGGAGGCCAAGGACATCCCGGACATGGCCCGCAAGTTCGTCGGCGAGACGCTGACCGTGGTGCAGACCGAGACCTGGCACGCGGCCGCCGCGGACGGTTCGCGGCGTGCGGACGTGTCCGGCGAGATCAGCAACACCCCGGTGACCCTGAAGGGTACGGCGCGGATCGCGGCGAACGGCGGACAGACCGTCCAGGCGATCGACCTCGACATCAAGGTCGCCGTACCGTTGATCGGCAAGAAGATGGAGCCGTTCGTGGTGGACGCGATCCGCAACGGCCTGCAGAAGGAGCACGACCTCGGGCACGAGTGGAGCGGCAAGTAGCCCGTGTCGTTGCGCTGAGCGGGGCGCCTCCGGTGGCAATCTGGGAGGAAGCGTTGCACCGGAGGTGACCCGTAGTGATGCGAAGTTCCCTGCGCAAGAAGCGCGACCGAACGCCGCCCGACGCCACGCAGTACTGCGCCTTCTGCGCCACCGTGATGCCGTTCGAGCGCATCGAGCCGTCGGACTACCTGATCGACGAGCCCGACGAGTGGATCTGCACCAAGTGCGGCTCGGCCCTGCTGGTCGACCCGCCCACGCAGGAGCTGCACCACACCGCCTAGCACCGGGCGTCGGCGGCGGCCAGCCCGTTTCGCATCGCGGCGAGGGTCTCGGGTGACCAGGCGCCGGTGTTGGTCATCGGGAGCTCGGTCATGAACCGCCGCTCGTGCTCCGGGATCGTGGCGGCGACGAGGTCGGGGTCGTCCAGCACGGTTGCGTACAGCCGGGGGCCGTCGGCGCTGAACAGGTCGGCCGCGACCAGCCGACCGTCCGCGGTGCGCATGATGTTGTCCGGGTTCTCGTCGACCTTCGGCGCGAACCACGGCTGCTCCCGGAGCCCGCGCTCGTGGACCCGGCGTACGACGTCCGCCAGTGCCGCCACCTGAGGCTCGCGGGCCGTGAGCGCCCGATGGAAGTCGGCCGCCTCGTCCGCGGCGACCGGCTCCAACCATTCGAGCAGCTGTAGGTCCCCGCCGCCCGCCAGCCGACGGTGCTCGTACAGCCGCGGCACCTGCCCTGTGTGGGCCGCCTCCCGGTACAGGGCCGCCGTGTACGGCCCCGCCGGGTCGAACGGGCTGATCCGCGCCGCCGTAAGCCCATCGGGCGAACGCAACGCGACAGCCCAGTCCCCCGCACCACAATGCGTCCACCCCGCCGCGACCAGCGCCCGCTCCAGCCGGCGATGATCCGCCTCCGCCCCGAGTGGTACCGCGAGGTGGCGGCGTGGGGCCGGCGCCGGCCGTCCGTCGTCGAGCGTCACGCTGCCGAGCCTAGGACGTGCACGCCCGGCAGCGCTCTCGAATTGTCAGCCCTGGTGCGGGTAGCGGTAGTCGGTCGGCGGGGTGAAGGTCTCCTTCATCGACCGCGGGGAGGCCCAACGGATCAGGTTCCACATCGAGCCGGCCTTGTCGTTGGTACCGGACGCCCGCGCACCGCCGAACGGCTGCTGTCCGACGACCGCACCGGTCGGCTTGTCGTTCACGTAGAAGTTCCCGGCCGCGAACCGCAGGTACTCCGCGGCCTCCGCGATCGCGTGCCGGTCCTGCGCGATCACCGCACCGGTCAGGCCGTACGGTGCGGAGTGCTCCATACCCTTCAGCACCGCGGCGTAGTCGGCGTCGTCGTACACGTGCACGCCGAGGATCGGCCCGAAGTACTCGGTGGTGAAGATCTCGTCGGCCGGGTCGCCGGAGACCAGCAGCGTCGGGCGGACGAAGTACCCTTCGCTGTCGTCGTAGGTGCCGCCGGCAACGACGTCGATCGAGTCTGTCGCCGCGGCCCGGTCCAGCGCCGCTTTGTGCTTGGCGAACGCGCGGTCGTCGATCACCGCGCCGATGAAGTTCGACAGGTCGGTGACGTCGCCCATGGTCAGCGACTCGGTCTCGGCGACGATGTCGTCCTTGATCAGGTTCCACACCGAGCGCGGCACGTACGACCGCGACGCGGCGGAGCACTTCTGCCCCTGGTACTCGAACGCGCCGCGCACCATCGCGGTCTTCAGCACCGCCGGGTCCGCCGACGGGTGCGCGAGGATGAAGTCCTTGCCGCCGGTCTCGCCGACCAGCCGCGGATACGTCTTGTACGACGCGATGTTGGTGCCGACGGTCCCCCACAGCGACTGGAAGGTCTTCGTGGAGCCGGTGAAGTGGATACCGGCCAGGTCCGGGTGGGTGAGCGCGGCCTTGCTGACCTCGATGCCGTCGCCGGTGACCAGGTTGATCACGCCGGCCGGCAGGCCCGCGGCCTCGAACAGCCGCATCGTCCAGTGCGCCGCGAACTGCTGCGTCGGCGACGGCTTCCAGACCACGGTGTTGCCCATCAGCGCGGGCGCGGTCGGCAGGTTGCCGGCGATCGCGGTGAAGTTGAACGGGGTGATCGCGTACACGAAGCCCTCGAGCGGCCGGTAGTCCACCCGGTTCCAGACGCCCGGCGACGAGATCGGCTGGTCGCTGACGATCTGCCGCGCGAACGCCACGTTGAAGCGCAGGAAGTCGATCAGCTCGCACGCGGCGTCGATCTCGGCCTGCTGGACCGTCTTGGACTGGCCGAGCATGGTCGCCGCGTTCAATGTGTCGCGCCACGGGCCGGACAGCAGGTCGGCCGCCTTCAGGAAGATCGCCGCCCGGTCGTCGAAGGACAGCGAGCGCCACGCCGGAGCGGCCGCCAGCGCCGCGTCCACGGCCGCCCGGCCGTCCGCCTCGGTCGCGTTGCCGAGCGTGCCGAGCACGTGCGCGTGCTTGTGCGGCTGCACCACGTCGATCGGCGTGCCGCCGCCGAGCTTCTGCTCGCCGCCGATCGTGCAGGTCAGCTCGATCGACCCGCCCGCCGTGAAGTCCTTGAGCTTCGCCTCCAGGCTCGCGCGCTCGGCCGATCCGGGCGCGTAGCCCTTCACGGGCTCGTTGGCGGGTGTCGGTACGGCGGTCACGGCATCCATGCTGCGGCACTCCTCGATCAGGTGGTGGATCGTACTGGGCACGCCGGATACAGGTGGTCCGGCGTGACACCAGCATGGTGCCACGCCAGGACCGTCAACCACGAACGCAACTGAATTACTTCCGCCACGGCATGTGCTGGAGCGCCCAGGTGTTCCCGTCGGGGTCCGCGAACCAGGCGTAGAAGACGCCGCCGAGGTCCTCGGTCTCG
Source organism: Kribbella sp. NPDC051137 (assembly GCF_040682535.1). Classification (NCBI taxonomy): domain Bacteria; kingdom Bacillati; phylum Actinomycetota; class Actinomycetes; order Propionibacteriales; family Kribbellaceae; genus Kribbella; species Kribbella sp. NPDC051137. The sequence goes on along the minus strand of NZ_JBFBBI010000008.1, from coordinate 335,996 downwards.
CTGACCTCGACGCCGCGGCCGATCAGCTCCTGCCGGGCCGCCTCGATGTCCTGCACGACCAGGTGCAGCCCGCGCTGCGAACCGGCCGCCATCTGCAGCTGCGGCAGCCCGGTCGTGAGCGAGATCGAGCAGTACGAACCGGGAGGCGTGAGCTGCACGATCCGGACGCCGTCGGCAGGTGTCACGTCCACGTCGCAGACGAACCCGGCCTGGTCGGTGTAGAACGCCTTCGCCCGGTCGACGTCCGCGACCGGCATCGGGATCAGCTCGAGCAGGTACGCCCCCGGCCGCACCACCGGGTGCGCCGGGTCCACCGGGACGTCCGCGATGTCGGTCGGTATCTCGGTGCGCTCGCTCATGCCCCCACCCCAGCCTTCTCTCTTGCTCGCCCGCTCATGCCGACTTCTTCTTGGCGGCCTTCTTGGCCGGAGCCTTCTTCGCCGCGGCAGCCTTCTTCGCCGGGGCCTTCTTCGCCGCGGCAGCCTTCTTGGCCGGAGCCTTCTTCGCGGGAGCGGCCTCGGAACCGCCGCCGGCCCGCCGCGCCTTGGCGGCCTCGACCGAGGCACGCAGCGCGGCCACCAGGTCGACGACCTCGGCGCCCTCGCCCGCCTCCTCGTCCTCGGACTCCGGCAGCGGCACGCCCTCGGCCTTCGCCTCGACGACCTTCTCCAGCGCCTGGCGATACTCGTCGTGGTACTGGTCCGGGTCGAACTCGCCGCGCAGGGTGTCGATGTACGACGAGGCCATCGCCTTCTCCTGGGACCGGATCTCCACGTCCTCCGGCGGCGCCGCGAACCCCTTGTCGCGGATCTCGTCCGGCCACAGCATCACCTGCAGCACCAGGACGTCGTCGACGGTCCGGAGCAGCCCCAGGCTCTCCCGGGACCGGAGCGCGACCTTGACCAGCGCGTACAGCTCGGAGCCCTCGAGGGCGTCCCGGAGCAGCACGTACGGCTTCGCGCCCGGCCCGCCGTCCGCGGCCAGGTAGTACGACTTGCCGAGGTACAGCGGGTCGACCTGGTCGGCCGGCACGAACTCCAGTACGTCGATGACCTTCTTGCTGGACAGCGGCAGGTCGGCGAAGTCGTCCGAGTCCAGCACCACCATCCGGCCGTCGGGCATCTCGTACCCCTTGCCGATGTCCGAGTACGGCACCTCTTCGCCGTCGATCGAGCAGATCCGCTTGTACCGGATCCGGCCCCCGTCGGCGACGTGCACCTGGCGGAACGAGATGTCCTTCTCCTCGGTCGCGGAGAACACCTTGATCGGGATCGTCACCATCCCGAACGAGATGGCCCCCTTCCAGATCGCCTGCATCGCCATCAGCTCCCTCTGTGACCTCGTCCGCCCTCAGGCGTGCTGTCCGCCGCGCGGCCCCTCCGCCGCGAGCAGATCCGGGATCTCCTGTGTCGCGTACCACATCAGGTCTTCACCCTCGCACGAATCCAGGGCGAACACCGCGTCGTCGTCTCCGGCCTGCGCCGCCTCCCACAGGTCCGCTGCCTTGCCGATCACCGTGGTCGCCTGGGCCGCGTCCAGGTGCACGGACGCCACCGAGCGCCACGGGATCACCACGTGCAGCTCCAGCCGGGCGTCGCCGAGCTCCACGGACCCGTCGGCCGGCGGCACCGCGCTCACCTCGGCGGAGATCACCACCCGTCTCCGGCTGGTACCCGGATCCGCGGCCAGTAGTCCCACCGAGGCGCGGGCGGCCTGCGCCATCGCCGCGTACTCCAGCTCCTCGTCGTCGCCCTCGGCGTACCACTCCCGCAGCGCGGGCGTCACGGCGTACACCGTGAGCGGCGCCGGGCCGATCTCGCCGGCGTTGCACACCGCGCTCAGCTGCCGGAGCGTTGACGGTACGTAGACCCTCATGAACCCGCCTTCTTGGTGGTACGGGGCTTCTTCCGGCCCCGGGGGGCCCGGTTCCGGCTGCCCCTGGTCGTCTCCAGCAGCTCGTCCAGCGCATCGGTCACACATTGGGCGAAAACAGCGAGGTCCGGCATGGCGGTGCGGTCCGCGTTCAGACCGTAGTACACCTTCCCGTCGTACGACGTGACGCCGACGGACAGGCCCTGTCCGGGCATCAGCGGGACGACCGGGTACGACGCGAGCATCGGGGCACCCTGCGCGTACAGCGGGAACTGCGGACCCGGGACGTTGGTGATCACCACGTCGTCGATCGGCCGCACCGTGGTGGTCGCGACCCTGGCCGCGAGCGCGTGCAGCGTGGTCGGCGCGAACCCGGCGATACCGACCAGCGAGCGGGCGCTCACCGCACGGCCGGTGTCCTTGTGCACCTTGGTCTGGTACGAGATCTGGTGCAGCCGCATGACCGGCGAGTTCTCCCCGACCGGCAGGTTCACCGCGGAGGCGATCACCCGGGAACCGAGCGAGGTCGGCTCCTCGTCCTCGTCGTCGCGGATGCTCACCGGGACCACCGCCCGGACGCTCCGGGTCGGGCCGACACCCTCGCCGCGGGTCATCATCCAGGACCGGAACGCGCCCGCGACCACCGCCAGGATCACGTCGTTCACCGTGCCGCCGTGCGCGGCACGGATCGTCCGGTAGTCCTCCAGGTCGGTCTGCACGGTGGTGAAGCGGCGCTGGCCGGACGTCTTCACGTGCAGCGAGCTTTCCTGGGCGTGGCGCTGCGCGACCAGCGAGCCGACCACGTCCCCGAGCACCTCACGCACCGAGGTGGAGCCGGTCAGGCTGGCCATCTCGGCGCGCGCCAGCTCCAGCACCGCTGTCGGGGTCCGGGTGGCGTCCGCGAACACGCCGGCGAGCAGCTCCAGCGCGGACGGCGGGTGCTCCGGCTGCCAGGTGTCGGTCGGTGTGTCCTTCGGCTGCGCGGTGGCGTCCAGCACCACCTGGCCGATGTCGACCGTGCTGTTGCCGTCGACAAGCGCTTGATGGGACTTCGCGATGATCGCGAACCGGTCCCCCTGCAGGCCCTCGACCAGATACATCTCCCACAGCGGGCGGGCCCGGTCGAGGCGCCGGGACATGATCCGGGCGACCAGCTCCAGCAACTGCGCGTGGGTCCCCGGCCGGGGCAGCGCCGAGCGGCGTACGTGAAACGTGATGTCGAACTCTTCGTCGTCCACCCAGACCGGCCCGGCGAACCGCCCGGGGATCTGCTGGACCCGCTGCCGGTACCGCGGCACGTACGCGATCCGGTCCCGGATCAGCGCCACCAGGCTCTCGTAGTCGAACCCCTCGTCGCCGTGCACCGGCGGCTCGAAGATGTCCACCGTCCCGACGTGCATCGGGGTGGCCGGTGACTCGGCCTTGAGAAAGGTGAGATCGAGCGACGTCAGCCGGTCCGGCATCTCAGTCACCTTCCTCTCGTCGACAGGTTTCTCACCCTAGTGGGTGGGTCCGACAGTGTGCTGCAACACTTCCTGTCTGGGAACACTGAGCTATCCGTGTTCGTCAGGCAAGGGGGTGTGTTTCAGCCCTTGCCCTGCCACAAGACCTTCGAAAGGCTCCTGGATCGATGCGTTCGACGCTCACTCGCGGTGCTGCTACCGCGCTCCTGCCCACCCTCGGCATCTTGGTCCTGGCGGGCTGCGGCGGAGGCGACAGCACCAGCGGCGGCAACACGCCGTCGCCGAGCGCCTCCGGTACGCCGACGTCCACGCTGCCGACCAACACCCCGACCCCGGGGGCGCCGAACACCGGCTCCCCGTCGAACACCGCGGACCCGTCGGGTGAGACCGCCGACGTGACCGTCAACGTCACCGTTGCCAACGGCAAGGTGAACCCGAGCGGCGCGACGATCAAGGTGCGGGCCGGCCAGACCGTCCTGGTCACCGCGACCAGCGACGCCGAGGACGAGTTGCACATCCACGGGTACGACAAGGAGCTCGAGCTCGCCCCGGGCAAGCCCGCCTCGGTGAAGTTCACCGCGAACATGAAGGGCACCTTCGAGGTCGAGACCCACAAGAGCGGCAAGCTGGTCGCCAAGCTCGTCGTTTCATGATGATCCCGCTCCACGGGATCGGCGGACGGCAGGATCTGCCGGTCCCGTTCGGGCTGGCCGTGGCCGGCGCCGCGGTGGCGGTCGCGGTGTCGTTCGTCGTGCTCGGCCTGGCCTGGCGGAGTCCGAAGTACCGCGGGAACGCGTCCGGAAAGCCGTTGCCCGCCGCAATCACCCGGACCGTCGACGCCGGCTGGTTCCGCTGGGCCGTCCGGCTGGTCGGGCTGGCGATCTTCCTGTACGCGATGGTGTCGCTGATGTTCGGCGTGGACCGGCTGACGAACCCGATCTTCGGCTTCATCTACATCCTGGTCTGGGTCGGGCTGGTGCCGATCTCGATCGTGCTGGGCCCGGTCTGGCGGACGCTGAACCCGCTCCGCACCGTGCACCTGCTGCTCTCGAAACTGCTCCGCCAGCCGCCGTCGAAGGGCCTGCTGGAGCTGCCGCCCTGGACGGGCCTGTGGCCGGCAGCGCTCGGCATCTTCGCGTTCACCTGGCTCGAGCTGGTCGCCCCGGACCGCGCGACAATCCCGGTCCTGCAGGCCTGGATCGCGCTGTACGTCGTGATCACGATGTTCGGCGCGATCCTGTTCGGGGACCGGTGGTTCGCGCAGGGCGACCCGTTCGAGGTCTACGCGTCGCTGATGGCCCGGCTGTCGCCGTGGGGCCGCCGTACGGACGGTGCCCTGGTGGTCCGTCGCCCGCTGGAGAACCTCGACGGCCTGAAAGCCCAGCCCGGGCTCGTCGGGATGGTCGCCGCGCTGCTCGGGTCCACGGCGTACGACGGGTTCTCGAACTCGTCCGCCTGGATCGGCTGGGCGCAGAACCAGGACATCTCGATGACCTGGCTCGGCACCGGCGCGCTGATCGTCTTCGTCCTGTTCGTGCTGGTCACGTACTCCGGCGCGACCGTGCTCGCGGGCCGGCTGTCGGAAAGCTCGCGTACGGCGCTGCCGGGCCTGTTCGCGCACTCCGTCGTACCGATCGCCTTCGGGTACGTCGTGGCGCACTACCTGACGCTGTTCATCCTCGAGGGCCAGCGGACGCTGATCTATCTGAGCGACCCGCTGAGCAACGGCGCGAACGTCTTCGGCACCGGCCTGCTCGCGGTGAACACCGGCATCACCAACCACAGCACGATGATCGCCGTCATCCAGGTGCTCGCGGTCGTCTGCGGCCACCTCCTGGGCGTCGTCTCGGCGCACGACCGCGCCGTCGCCCTCTTCCCGCGCTCGAGAGCCCTCGCCGGACAACTTCCGCTGCTGGTCGTCATGGTCGGCTACACGTGCGCCGGGCTGTTCCTACTGTTCTCTTCATGACCTTCACCCCGGCGGACCGCTCGGCCCTCCGCGACACCCTGATCGCGGCGTCCCGGGCGGACACGCGTATCACCGGCGCGGCCCTCACCGGCTCCGCCGCCGTCGGCGCCGAGGACGAATGGTCCGACATCGACCTGGCCCTCGGCCTGGCGCCGGACGCCTCCCATCCCGAGGTCCTCGCGGACTGGACCGCCCGGATGTACGCCGACCACGCCGCCGTCCACCACACCGACGTCTGGTCCCGCAGCACCGTCTACCGGGTCTTCCTCCTCGAATCGACCCTGCAGGTGGACATCGCCTTCGCCCCGAGCGGCGCCTTCGGACCCCTCGGGCCGACCTTCCAGCTGCTCTTCGGCGAGGCCACGCAACAAGAACCCTGGAGTACGCCGGACCCGGCAGACATCATCGGCCTCGCCTGGCTGTACGCCCTGCACGCACGCTCCAGCATCGAGCGCGGCCGGTCGTGGCAGGCGGAGTACATGATCAGCGGCGTCCGCGACCACGTGCTGACGCTGATGTGCCTGCGCCACGGCCTACCGCACTCCCAAGGGCGCGGCCTGCACCTGCTGCCGGCCACCGGTGACGTCGAGCAGACGCTGGTGCGGTCGCTCGACGACGCCGAGCTCCGGCGGGCGTTCCGCGCGAGTGTCGACGTACTGCTGGCCGAGGCCTCGTACGTCGACGCGGAACTCGCGGTCAGGCTTTCTGGGCCGCTTCGGGCGCTGACGGCCTAGGCAGGTTGCGGCTCGTCACGATCAGCAGCACGAAGGCGATCATCCCGACGATCAGGTGCGAGTTGCCGGGGATCGACTGCCAGAACGTCCAGCTCAGCTCGCGGTCGTCGCGGTACGGCACCCACCAGATCGAGCGCAGGACGAACAGGCCGTAGAAGAGCACCCCGGTGACGACCGCCGGATTCAGACCCCAGACCCGGTTCACGCCGCGGATCAGGCTGACACCGAGCGGGATGATCCACACCCAGTGGTGGCTCCACGAGATCGGCGACGCGTACAGGACCGCGAGCGCCATCACGGAGATCGCGGTCACCCGCTCGTCCGCCAGCCAGTACTTGCGGGCCAGCCACAGCACGACCAGCCCGAACACCGCCGACAGCACGAACCAGGTCGGCTGCACCCAGCTCGCCTGGTTGCCGATCCGGTGCAGGAAGCCGTTGAACGACTGGTTGCCGGTGTACGCGATCCCGCCGACCCGGTTGGCGTCCAGGATCACCTTGGTCCAGTAGTGCCAGGACTGGTGCGGCACGATCGCGAACCCGACCGCCATCGTCGCCAGCAGCCCGAACACCGAGTTCCGCAACGCCCGCCACTGCTTCGTGACCACGAGCAGCGCGAGGAACGGCAGCGGGGTGAGCTTGACGCCGATCGTGACGCCGAGCCAGAACCCGCGCAGCCGGGCGTCCTTCGGGCGCACCAGGTCCAGCAGGATCATTGCGGTCAGCAACAGGTTGATCTGGCCGAACTGGATCGTCTGCCAGACCGGCTCGAGCAGCAGCGACAGAACCGTCAGCGCGACCAGCACCGCGGTCCGCTTCCGCTGCGTCACGAACGACCAGAAGGTCTTGGTCAGGCTGGTCCGCCACAGTGCGGTGATGCACAGCACCGAGAGCGTCGTCCAGGCGATCAGCGCGATCGCCCACGGTACGGCGGCCAGCGGGACCATCGCGATCGCCGCGAACGGCGGGTACGTGAACGGCAGGTTCGATCCGCCGGGCAGCTTCGCGTCGTACAGCGAATCGCCGTGCAGCAGGACCGACCCGCCCATCCGGTAGACGCGCAGGTCGATCATCCCGCCGTACAGATGCATGATCCAGGCGCCGACGGCGACGAGCGCCGCGCAGACGAGCACGGCGACGACGACGCCACGGCGGCCGGCCGGACGGGTCGGGGAGGAGGCGGGGGTGGTCACGGTCACGTCAGGTCGGCTCCGAACAGGTCTTCCAGCGCTCGCCGGGTCTCGTCGTACTCGGTGTGCAGAATCGCGGTCATCCCGACCGCACGGGCGCCGTCGACGTTCAGTTGCAGGTCGTCGACGAAGACACATTCGGCCGGTTCCAGCCCGAGCCGGCCGGCCGCCAGCCGGAAGATCTCCGGTTCGGGCTTGCGCAGCCCGACCTCGCCGGAGATCACGATGTCGTCGAACATCCCGTCCCAGGTGTCCCGCGGGTACGTGTTGCCCCAGGAGTTCGACAGCAGCGCGGTCCGGATGCCGCGCTCGTTGATCCGGCGGACCAGCGCCGCCATCGCGGGCTGGTGCTCGAAGTGCGCGAACATCCGCTCGATCAGCCCCTCGGCGGGCACCGGCGTACCGTCGCGGCGGACCAGCAGCGAGGCGAGCTTGCGCTCGAAGTCGGGAACCGCGATCTGGCCGCGCTCCAGCGCGTGCACCGGGTTCAGCTCGGCGGTCACGGTCTCGGACGGCAGCCATTTCATGACCGCCTCGAGGTACGAGTCGAAGTCGAAGTCGTCCAGTTCGGCCCAGCGGCGCAGCGCCGGCTCCAGCCCGGAGGTGAGGACACCGCCCCAGTCCACCAAGAGACCACGCACCTCGAACATGGCGGCCAGCCTACTCAGGCCGTGGGTGCCCTCACCCTCCCGACCCTGGATCTCACCGAGCGTGGTCAGCGCGCGTATTCGATGCTGACGTCACCCGACGAGGTCCGCGCGGTGATCGTCCGGGTCGCGTTCGGGTCGCTCTTCACGTTCGCCGACCGGTCGCCGGAGGACGTGTCGGTGTCGAGCTTGTACGTCGTGTCGCCGGGCGGGAGCCCGATCGACACGTCACCGGAGCTCGCCTTCGCCTCGACCGACTGCGGTACGGCGGTGAAGTCCAGCCTCTGGTCGCCGGAACTGCTGTGCGCCGACACCGCCGTCGAGGTCAGTCCGTCGGCCTCCAGGTTGCCGGAGCTCGAACGCAGGTCGAGCGGCCCGCTGACGTCGTGCACGGCGATGTTGCCCGAGTTGGTCTTCAGGTCCGCGCCGGCCTCCAGCCCGGACACCGTGACGTGGCCGCTGCTGCCCTCCAGGATCAGCTTCACGTCGCGCGGGACCGTCAGCACGTAGCTGGTGGCGCAGTTGAACGCCAGGAAGCCGCAGCCGCCGCTGTCCAGCTCGAGCCGGCCGTCCTTGTAGCTGTCCTTCGGGTCCGAGCCGAAGACGCTCCGCTCGAACTGGCGGTCCACCTTCACCTCGGTGCCGTCACCGGGCCGCACCTCGATGTTCGCGGACGCGCTCTTCACCGTCAGCTCGCCGCCCTGCACGGGATAGCTGCTCTGCCCGGTCTTCGTGCCGTCGGTGAGGCCGGTCAGTGCCCAGTACACGCCGCCGAGGATCAGGGCGACCGAGATCGCGATCCCGTACCGCCGCTGGGTACTCATTGTGCCCCGTGGGCGACTCTGGACGTCGGACATGCCTCCACCCTGCCAGGTCGGGGCGCTGCTGTCGGTCGGGATCTCCCCCGGATCGACCCTGAAGTTCAGGCGGGGACGGTATGAAAGGCGTCGGCGACCTCTGCCGCCAGTTGCTGGAAGGCCTTGCGGAGCTTGCTCGACTTCGCCGCCTCGGCCAGGCTGCGTCCGTGCGCCATCGCGGTGTCGGTGGCGCCCAGGTCGTACGGCAGCAGGACCACCCGGTCGATCCCGGCGTACTGCCGCAGCGCGTCCGTCGCCGCGTCGCCCGGCGAGCCGCCGAGGGCGCCGGAGCGGAGCCGGTTCACGACCACCCGGACGCCGACCGACGGTACGACGGCGCGCACCTCGTGGACCGCCCGGATCAGGCGGGTCAGGCCGACCGGGTCCGCCGTACCGACGACGATCACCTCGTCGGCCTCCTCCAGCGTCGACACCGTCGCGCCGTTGCGGCGCGGGGCCAGCGAGTCGAACGAGATCTCCTCGTCGGTCTCGATACAGAAGCCGGCGTCGACGACGGTCAGCGGCGCCAGGGTCCGCGCCGTCGCCCAGATGGACTCGATCGCCGCGGGCCGCAGCTCGGTCCAGCGGTCGGCGCGGCTGAGGCCGGACAGCACCAGGAGGTGCGGGTTCACCTCCCGGGAGTGCCGGGCGAGCATCACGGTGTCGAGCGAGCCGTTCGACGCGGAGCGTGCGGCGGCGGCCAGGCCGGAGGTTTCGTCGAGGAGGCCGAGCATCTGCGCGACGGTCCCGCCGTACACGTCCGCGTCGGCGAGCAGCGTCGGGACGTTGCGCAGCGACAGCTCGGTCGCCAGGTTGACGGCGACCGTCGTACGGCCGGGGGCGCCGGTCGGGCCCCAGACCGCGATCAGCCGGCCGGTGCCCTGCGGGAACGCCGGCGGCCGCGGATTCGCCGCCTCCTCCGGGGTCAGCGGCACGAACCCGCCCGCGAAGTGCGAGCTCGCGACCGGCGGACCGGAGTCGACCGCGTCGGCGACCGCGCGGCCCAGGTCCGCCGGGCTGACGTCGGCGGGCAGGATCCGCTCGATCCCCATCCGGGCCAGCCGGTCCTCGGCACCGAACGGTGCTCCCGTCTCCAGCGGGTCCACGAGCGCGAGCACGACGATGCCGCGCGAGTGCAGGGCGGCGACCGCGTCCGAGGACAGCCGGGCCATCGCGTCGGCGACCAGCACCGCCCGAGCCTGCCCGCTGGCAGCCGCGGCCATTACGTCGGCGAAGTCCACGCAGCGCCGGACGACCCGGATCCCCGGGGCGTGCTCGGTCCGCCGTACGACATCGGCCTCCCACGGGGCACCCGTGACGGCCAGCAGCACCGGGATCGACATCAGCCGGCCTTCCGGACCAGGGTCGGCTCGCCGGCGTTGATCGCGGCCAGCGAGGACCCCATCCGGCTCTGGTCGGCCGACGAGAGGTCGATCGTCACCTGCCGGCGTGCGGAACCGCCGGCGACACCCTTCACCGAGTCGACCTGCAGCACGCGGACGCCGGTCCACAGCTGGGACGCGGGGTGGCCTTCCTCCTTGGGCACGACCCAGACGTCGACGACGTCGCCGACCGCGATGTCCGGCGGCAGGTGGCCGGTGGCGACCGACAGCGGCATCTCGGTGCGGTCCCGGTCGGCCTTCGGGACCGCGGCGTCCTTCGGGACGAACTCGCCCTGACCGACCGCGCGGCCGACGACCAGACCCTTCAGATCCGCGTCGGCGGACAGGTATCTTCCCGAGTCGTTGCTGCTGGTGAAACGGACCCTGACCGTGGTCAGGTCGTCGTCGGTCAGCGGACTGCCGACCCGGAGCTCGTGCTTCGCCGCCCAGACCGTGGTCGTGTCGTCCGCCGACGAGAGCAGCTTGGCGCCGGCCAACGCGGTCACCGCGACGAGCAGGACGCCGAGCACCAGCCGGCCGTCCTTCCACCGCGCCTTGCGGTTGCGTTGCGCCGGGGCAACCGCAGCCCCGAACCCGCTTCGCACCTGTGTGTCGACCACGTCGTCTCCCCAGTCGATCGATCGCCTGTCGGCGGACATTCTGCCTGCTTCACGAGCTGGCCGTGAACGGTCATCCACAGGCTGTCATGAGCTGGGGACAAACTCGGTCATCCACTCGCCAACCGTGGCAAACTGAAGGAACCAGCCACTATGTGAAGGAGTTCGACGATGCCGGGTCCCCGTTTCCTCCAACTCGCGGACGTCGCCGAGGTCCTGAACATCTCCGCCAACCAGGTCTACGCCCTGGTCCGCCGCGGCGACATCCCCGCCGTCAAGATCGGCGGCCGCGGTCAGTGGCGGGTGGAGTCCGCCGAGCTGGAGAAGTACATCGAACGGCTCTACACCGAGACCAAGCAGTTCATCGACAACCACCCCTTCGGCGAAGAAGCCGAAACCTCGGAAGACGCCCACCTGTAGCCCCCACCCGCCGACCACGCACCGGCCCGGCACCGGGGCTGTGGACAGGAAATGGGGCCCGGGCACAGGGAATAACTTGTCTCCGGCCCCCGGCGCGGGTCCGGCCCCGACGGCTGGAGCGGGCAGATCAGCGGCGGCGGAGGGCCCGGAGGGCCTGGGTGGGGACCAGGCGCACGTTGTAGACCTCGGTCCGGCGGCGCGGTGCGTCCAGCGGATGCTCCGCGATCTCCAGGAAGTCGGCGCCGACCCGGTCGATCGTGCCCGTCACCGGCCCGCCACCGCTACAGAACAGCGTCACCGGCGACCGGTCCCGCGCGATCCCGCGCAGCAGATGCGCGAGCCCCAGCTTCCCCTCCACCGCACCGACAGCCGGCTCCGCCCACGGGCCGAGCCGATGAACGGCGACCAGCGCCTCGACCGGGATCAGCCACTCCTCGTACCGCTCGGTCTCGATCAGCAGGCAGTCCTTCCCGACCCGGCTGAGCAGCCCACGCACCGGGTCCGCGTCGCTCACCTCCACGCGGACGACTGTGTTCACCGCCCCGCGGAGCCGGTCGAGCACGGTGATCTTCCCGACCTCTGCCCGGATCCGGTCGGCCACCTCGCCGTACAGATCTCCCTCCTGGAGCGCCTCGAACTGCGACTCCAGGTCCGCGAACAACGCATCCCACCGCATGACCGTGAACCTACCGGTCCCGGGTTCCGCTGCTCACCCTCCGGAGCGGAAACCGACGCAGCGTGCGTTAAGGACTTGCAAAGGCGGCCTAGTACCGGTCTATAGTGATCAAGCCAAAGCAAACTAACGCAAACTCAAAGGTCGGGAGCGAAGCGGGATGAATGCGATGATCCGGGCGCTCAAAGGCACTCTCGCGGTGCTCGCACTCGCCGGCCTGGGCTGGCTGCTCCGCTGGATGACCGCCGGCTCGATCAGCGGCCTCCGGACGTACGACCTGGATTCGCTGACCGTGCTCGCGGTCGGCACGATCGCCTGGATCGCGTACATCTGGCTGGCGCTGGCCGTCGTGCTGACGGTCCTCGAGCAGGTCCCCGGTGTCGTCGGCGCACTCGCGGGCGCGGTCGCGGGCCGGATCACCACGAAGACCGCCCGAGCCCTCCTCCGCTCCGGCCTCGGCGTCGCCGCCGTCACCCCGCTCACCGTCGGCGTCGCCCACGCCGCCCCGACGGACTCGGCCCACGTCCGCCACGTCACCTCTGCCGAGGCCGCCTCCACCCTCGGCATCGGTGGCACCCAGCAGGGCAACTACCGCGCCACGGAAGCCGCCTCCAGCCTCGAGATCGGCAACACCACCGAACAGGCCAACTACCGCTCCACCGAGCAGGCCTCACATCTGGAGATCGGCAGCACCGACCAGAGCGACTACCGCGCCACCGAGGCCGCCTCCACGCTGGAAATCGGCAACACCACCGACCGCTCCACCGAGCAGCCGCCCTCAAGCCTCGAGATCACCGACGACCCCCACTCAGCGGTCGGACCGAGCGGCACCACCAACACCTTCCGCTCCATCGAACCTCCCTCGCACCTCCAGATCGGCCCCACCGACCCGACCACCCCCGGACAGCCCACAGGCAACCCCACTGCCAACCACCAGACCGGCACAGGGCGTACAACAACCCCCGGCACCTCACCCACCGGCCAGCACCCGGGAGCCACCACCCAGGGGCAGCACTCCCGCACCGGCAAGCCGGCCACGCCTGGCAAGCCCAGCACGCAGGAACAACACACCGGCTCCGACAGCACCACGGTCAACCCGCCCGCGGCCGGCCACGGCAACGGCTCGTCACAGGGAACTACCGGTGCGACCGGGAACCAGGCGGGCTCGGGTGACTCCGACCGTACGTCGACCGGGCGGACGGGTGACACCCGGAGCAGCTCGATCGCCGGGGCAGGTGACTCGAGGCGGACCTCGACCGGTCGGCCGAGCGGCGGCGAGGGGCCGGCCGGTACCGGCCAGCAGCCGGGGGGACGTGGACAGGTGGGTGTGCCGGACCGGCCGACCGACGGAGCCCCGACCCGGTACACCGATCTGCGGCCGGCCGTCCCGGTGAGTGTCGTCGTACGTGCAGGCGACTCCCTCTGGAGCATCGCGGCCCGCGAACTCGGTCCGTCCGCCACCAACGAAGCAATCGCAGCCCGCTGGCACGACTGGTACTCCGCGAACCGTCACGTGATCGGGAACGACCCCGACCTCATCCTCCCCGGGCAGGTCCTCCGTACCCCGCCCGCACCCCACGGCGACCGCCTCCCGCCTCATCAACAGGAGCAGTGACATGAGCCAGCACAGCCTCCAGCCGGACGACCTCCAGCCCACAGCTCCCCTCACCGCCGTACCCACCGGCACCGAGGACCCCGCTGGTACGACGCACACCCCCGCCGCTCCCGCCCCTCACCCCGCTCCCACCCCCGCACCAGCCCCGGAGGCCCCCATGCCCACCCACCCCCTCCCCAAGCCCCCCGAAGAATCCCCGGCCCCCGACCTCACGCTGGTCCCCACACCGTCCACCAGCACGCCGTCGACGGGTACTCCCTCCAGTTCCACGGCTGGTCCGGCACAGGAGCCGGCAGCAGGTACCACGGACGCCTCGACGGCTCGTACCGACGACGCCGCCGCAGTCAGCAGCTCAGATCGCAAGAACTCGCCCACCGCCCGCGTGGGTGGCTTCGGTGCTGGTGACCCGGGTGCTACCGGCCCGACTGCTGCCGGCTCGGGTGTTGGTGGGTCGGGTGGTGTGGGTGGTGGGTCGGAGGCGGAGATGTTCGAGGCGGTGACTCGGCCTCGGTTGCGGTCGGTGGGGCGGGACGGGGCGCACTCCGTGCCGGCAACCACGCGGTACGCCGGGCAGCTGACAGAAGGTGCACTCGCACTCCGGCTGCAGGCGATCACCCGACTCGGCGTCTCCGCCCTCCCACCCGCACCGGCAAGCGCGGCGCCTGGACACCCTGACGAAGCCCAGGCACCGCTCAAGTCCGCCCCCACCCCCGACACCACCACCGGCACCAGCACCAGCACCAGCACCAGCACCAGCACCAGCACCAGCACCAGCACGGTCCGCGCCGGCACCACCGATGCGGCGGCCGAGGCAATCGCCACCACAGCAGCCACCCCAGCAGCCACCCCGGTGGTCATCACCCCCGAGGCGGTCGTCGAAGCATCCGTCGGCGCACCAGCCGCGGACGCAGCTGACACCGCCAGCGCGACCGGGACGGTCGGTGGGGAAGGTGCGGAGCCGGCTGCAACTGCCGCACGGAGCGGGGTGGGGGTCGGGCGGCGGGGCCTGGTGCGGGAGGATGCGCCGGCGCTGCCGGATGCTCGGTTGTGGGGTGGACGGTTGGCTCAGGCGGTTACCGAGGTACTGGTGGGTGATCGGCCCATTTCGCAGTTGGTGCGGTTCACCAATGATCGCGTGTTTCTGGAGTTGAACCGGCGGGTCCGGCTGCTGGGGCTGAACACGACCGCGGGTGTTCGGAGCGCGAAGGAGAAGAGCACGGTGCGGTCGGTGCGGGTGTTCGCGCCGGAGCCGGGGATTGCTGAGATCGCAGCGCATGTGCGGCACGGTGAGCGGTCGCGGGCCGTCGCGCTCCGGCTGGAGGTACGCCGGAACCGCTGGGTCTGCACCGCGCTCGAGCTCGGCTGACGTGAGCCGCCGGTCTCTCACCACATCTGCCGGAAACGGCCGCGAACTCTTCTCCGGTGTGGAGCGTCTCAGATTGCGCAATTTGATTGTGCTGCTGTTGTCACGCGGTCGGGGGCGCGGCGGCGTACGGTGACCGGATCGGACTGTCGGGGAACGGGTGGGTATGTCTGTGAGCACAACTGTCACACCGCTGGATGAAGGTGCGCCGCAGTCGTGGCGGATCGAGTTGCAGGACCTGAGCGCTGCCGAGCGGGCGCGGGTGATGCCGGCGGTACGGCGGAAGCGGTGGAGTGAGCGGATCCGTCTGCTGTACCCGCTGGCCGTGCGCTACCACCGGGCCGTGAAGCGGGTCGAGTGGATGCGGTCGAGCACGCCGTACGCCGGCACCCACGACCGGACAGCCCTTCCCGTGCGCATCAAGCGCCACAAGTCCTTGCTGCTCAGGCAACTCGGCGAGACCGAGATGTGGATGCAGCACAACAAGGTCACGAACCTGAAGCTTGCGTGTGCGCAGGTCGACGGGCTGCTGATCCGGCCGGGCGAGACGTTCTCGTTCAACAAGGTGGTCGGCAACGCCACCCGCCGCAAGGGGTACCAGAAGGGCATGCGGCTCTCGAACGGGCAGGCGAAACCGGGGATCGGCGGCGGCATCTGCCAGCTCGCGAACCTCCTGCACTGGATGGTGCTGCACTCACCGTTGACCGTGACTCAGCGGTCCACGCACAGCTTCGACCCGTTCCCCGACAACGGCCGTGTGCTGCCGTGGGGTGTCGGCTGCAGCATCGTCTACAACTACGTCGACCTGCAGTTCCGCAACGACACCGATCAAACGTTCCAGCTGCGCGTCGGCGTCGGCGACCGGTATCTGGAGGGCGAGATCCTCGCCGACGTACCGGCCGAGTCGTCGTACCGGGTGTTCTCCAAGGACGAGCGCTTCCTGCGCGCCGGCGGCGACTACTTCCGGCGGAACGAGATCTGGCGCACCGTGATCGACCGCCGCACCGGCACCGCACTCCGCGACGAGCTGATCCGCGAGAACGTTGCCCTGGTCAAGTACCTCCCCGTCGACGTCCCGGTCGTGGACGTAGTCCTGCCCTAGATGTACTGACCGGGCACGTTGGTTGAGAAAGTGTGACGACACGCGGTGAGTGTGGTTGATGGGTGAAGACCTCCCGGCGTGGAGTGGAGCTGTCTAGGAACCGGCTCCATCGACCAGGAGGTCTTCGTGTCCCACGCTGACGCTGCTCTGACCCCACGCGCTCGTTTGCGGCTGGCGCGTCTGGTGGTCGAAGACGGCTGGCCGGTCGCTCGAGCGGCTGAGCTGTTCCAGGTCGCGTGGCCGACCGCGAAACGCTGGTCCGACCGGTACCGCGAGCTTGTCCGGCCGGGATGGGCCGACCGGTCGTCACGCCCGCACCAGCAGCCGCACAAGACCTCGCCGGGCGTCGTACGCCGGATCGTCAGCCTGCGCCGCCGGCACCGCCTCGGCCCGGTGCAGCTCGCGGACACCCTCGGCCTGGCGTCCTCGACCGTGTACGCCGTACTGCGCCGCTGCGGGCTGAACCGCCTGTCCCACCTGGACCGGCACACCGGTGAGCCGATCCGCCGCTACGAACACCCCTACCCCGCAGCGATGCTGCACGTCGACGTCAAGAAGCTCGGCAACATCCCCGACGGCGCGCAACGCCTACCGCAACCCCAAGCTCGGCACCGCGTTCGTGCACACCGCCGACCGCGGCATCACCACCATCCGCACCCTCGCCGACGGCTGGGCCTTCAAACAGCTCTACCCCACCGAACAAGCACGCCGCGACGCACTACCCGCCTGGCTCCACCACGACAACCACCACAAACCCCACACAGCCACCAACAAACTCCCACCCATCACCTGCCTAACCAACGTCCCTGGGCAGTACACCTAGAGGAGCGAACACCCGTACTTCTCGAACAGGGCCGCCACGTCGCCCGAGAACCCGCCGTGCAACTCTTCGAGCAGCGCGCGGGTGGTCGCCGACATGACGAGCACGTACCGGGCCGGCTCTTCCGACGGGTTGCCGAACGTGTGCGGCACGCCCCGCGGCCCGACGATCCCGGACCCGGCCGGTACGTCGTACTCCTCGCCGTCGATGTTCAGCCGCAGCGTCCCGGACAGCACGTACCACGCCTCATCATCAGTGTGGTGAACGTGTAGCGGCGCCTGCCACGCGACCTGGTCCGCCGTACGCCCCGCCGCCTCCCACTCGGCGAGCACCAACCCGGATCCCTCCGGCGCGACCGTCCGCCCCAGCAGTGGAACCCCGGTCAAGTCGTCGCGACGTGTCATCGGCTTCTCCTTCGCGGATCGGAACTGTCGGTACGGCGTTGCAGACTGGGACTGTGGCTGGAACTGTGACTGTAGCCGTCGAGCCGTACCGGGAGCGCCCCGCGCGCGTCGCCGGGGCCGAGCTGTGGACACGTACGTCCGAGGGCGGCGAGTTCCGGATTCTGCCCGACGGTTGCATGGATCTGCTGCTGATGGACGACGAGCTGTACGTCGCCGGCCCGGACAACCGCGCGTGGACCGGGAGTGCGCCGCGCGGGACGCGGTACGCCGGGGTCCGGTTCGCGCCGGGTGCCGCGCCCGGGTTCCTCGGCGTACCGGCCCGTGAGCTGCTCAACGAACGGGTCCTGCTCGCCGAGCTCTGGTCGCCGAATCGTGCGCGCCGGCTGCTCGACCGGATCCGCTCGTCCCAGGACCATGCAGACCGCGCGGACGCGCTCGACCTGGAAGTGGCGCGGCTGGCCGAAGGACCTGCGGACGGACTCACCGCGCAGGTTCTCAGCAGCGTCCGCAGCGGCCTGCTCCGCGGCAGCGCCGGCGTCTCCCGCCTGGCCGGGACCATCGGCCTGAGCGAGCGACAACTGCACCGCCGGTGCCTGGACGCGTTCGGCTACGGCCCGAAGCTGCTCGATCGGGTGCTGTGGATGAACGTCGCCCTCGACCACGCCCGCACCGGCCTCCCGCTCGCCGACGTCGCGATGATCACCGGATACGCCGATCAGGCCCACCTGACTCGCGATGTGAAAGCCCTCACCGGACTTCCACCAAGGGTCCTCATCAGCTGAGACACTGCTCGGCATGACCGAGGTCGGGACGGCGGCGTTGCGGCACAACCCGTTGAATGCGGTGACGGCGAACGTCGAGCGCGTGACGTACGCCGACGGGCGCACCGCCGTACGGAAAGAGCTCAGGCGGCCGACCACCGAGACGGGTCCGTGGGCGGCCTCGTCCGAGCCGCGGCACTGGAACTACTGGCGTCGCGAGCTCGAGGTGTACCGCGACGACGAGCTCCGCACCCGGCTCGCCGACGCCGGCCTGGTGCTCCCGGCGGCCGAGGTCGACGAGCGGCCGGACGGCGCGGAGATCCTGATGGAGGACATCGCCGGTACGCCGGGCACACACTTCAGCCTCGCCGAACACGCCGTACTCGCGAGAGCCTGCGGCCGCTGGCAGGCCCTCCCCGCGACCGACCGCCCGTGGACGTCGACCGGTTTCCTCCGCGACTACTCGACGACCCGGGTCGTCCCGTGGCAGCTGATGACCGACGACGACGCCTGGCAGCAGCCGCTCGTCCGCGACAACTGGCCGCCCGAGCTCCGCCAGGCCTGGACGGATCTCCTCGTGCACCGCGAGACCCTGCTGAAGCTCGTCGAGTCACTCCCCCGCGCCCGCTGTCATCTGGACTTCTGGGTCTCGAACGTGGTCCAGCGACCGACCGGCGAGCTCGCGCTGTTCGACTGGTCGTTCGTCGGCGACGGCGCGCTCGGCGAGGACATCGGCAACTACATCCCCGACGCGGTGTTCGACCTGTTCTGGCCGGCGGAACGGATGCCCGAACTCGCCGACACCTGCATCACCAACTACCTCGACGGCCTGTACGAGGCAGGCTGGCACGGCGACCCGGATCAGGTCCGGCTCGCGGTGATGGCCTCCGGTGTCAAGTACGCGTGGCTGCTCCCCGGCCTGCTCGGCCGCGCCTCCGACGCAACCCACAGCGCCTACCACCGCCAGGCCGACAGCCACCACCTCTTCCAGCAACGCGGCCAGGCCCTGCTGTTCGTCGCGAACTGGTGCGCCGAGGCACTCAAACACAGTTTGCTCTGAACCGCCCCAAAGGTAGGTTCCTGGTGCGCGATACCGCACTCTCCAGGCAGTTCCACGCACTCGTTTGCAAGATCTTCTTGACGGACGGCGTCCCAGATCGCTTAACTGGGCGACAGCGACGCACCCAGCCGGTAGCAGGCCGATGGTCTGAAGTCCGGTTTTCCGGCGCCAGGGTTGGTGAGAGAACCCGAGGCGGGGTCGCGTCCCCGGGACCGATGGAGCAAATCGTGTCCAGACTCACCCGCCGCCTCCTGGTAACAGCCGCGGCCACCGCCCTCGCAGTCACCGTCCCTCTCCTCAACCGGAACTCCGCCGACGCGGCCGTCACCCTGCCACCGGCACACGCCAAGTTCGACTACCAGATCGGCGGCGCGTACACCCCGCCCGCCGGCGTCCAGGTGGTCACCCGCGACCGGACCGCCGCCCCGGCGGCCGGCCTGTACAACATCTGCTACGTCAACGCGTTCCAGGTCCAGCCCGGCGAACAGAACCAGTGGGCGTCCGACCTGCTGCTCCGCGACGCGGAGGGCAACCTCGTGATCGACGAGGACTGGGGCGAGCCCCTGCTCGACCTCCGGACCGCTGACAAGCGGAACCGGATCGCCGCCAAGGTCGACGGCTGGATCGACGGCTGTGCCGCCAAGGGCTACCAGGCGATCGAGCCCGACAACTACGACAGTTACACCCGTTCGAAGAAGTTGCTCACCGCAACCCAGGCCGAGGCGTACCTGACGCTGCTGGCCGCCCACGCGCACAGCAAGAGCCTGGCCGTCGGCCAGAAGAACACGGTCGAACTGGCCGGTCACCGGCAGGCCGTCGGCCTGGACTTCGCGGTCGCCGAGGAATGCGGCCAGTACGACGAGTGCGCCGACTACGTCGATGCCTTCGGCAACAACGTGATCGTGATCGAGTACACCGACAGCGGCCGCCGGAAAGCGTGTTCGCAGTACGGCGGAACGCTGTCGATCGTGCAGCGCGATGTGGACGTGTCCGTCCCGGGTGACTCCGGGTACGTCCGCAAGACCTGCTGAAACTCCTTTTCCCGCTCCCTTCCTGGAGACCGACATGTCTCAGCATGCTCGAAACCTGTCCCGCCGCGACGTCCTCCGGGCCGTGGCAGCCGCGGCCGCCGCCGGAACGCTGGCGGCGTGCGGCAACAACGACGACCAGGGCGCCGACGCCAACGGTGTCGTCACGCTCGACCTCTGGCACGGCCAGGTGGATCTGGGGAAGGCCGCGATCGACTCGCTGATCGCCGCGTTCAACCAGAGCCATCCGAAGATCAAGGTGGTCGGCGGCGGTGGCGGGGTGACCGCGGACAGCATGCTGCAGAAGGTCACCGCGGGACTGGCGGCGGGGTCCTACCCGGACATCGCGTACATCTTCGGGTCGGACCTCGCCAGCCTGACCAAGAGCCCGAAGGTCGCCGACCTGACCGGGAAGCTGAAGATCGACGACTACTGGCCCGCCGCGAAGGACGCGGTCAGCGTGAAGGGCAAGGTCCGCGCGGCGCCGGCGCTGCTCGACTCGCTCTGCGTGGTCTACAACAAGAAGCTGTTCAAGACGGCCGGTGTCGCGGCACCGAAGGACGGCTGGACCTGGGACGACTTCGTTGCCACCGCCAAGCAGTTGACCAACCCGGCGAAGGGCGTCTTCGGCACCGGCTGGCCCGGCGTCGGCGACGAGGACACGGTCTGGCGGATCTGGCCGATGATCTGGGACCTGGGCGGTGACGTGGTCAGCAGCGACGGGAAGAAGGTCGGCTTCGACTCGGTCGGGGCGCAGGCGCTCGGCACGCTGGACAAGCTGCGCACCGACAAGTCGCTGTACGTCGACCCGAAGCCGGGCAGCGAGCAGCTGTACCAGGTGTTCCTCGGCGGGCGGATGGGAATGGTCGCCACCGGTCCGTGGCAACTCCCGGAGCTGAAGGACGCCGGGCTCGACTACGGCGTCGTCCCGCTGCCGACGTACTCCGGGAAGCCGGTGACGATCTCCGGACCGGACACCTGGACGGTCTTCGACAACGGCAAGGCGAAGGTGAAGGCGGCTACCGAGTTCGTGAGCTGGCTGGCCGATCCGGCGCAGGACATCCAGTGGGACGTCAAGGGCGGCAGCCTGCCGATCACCAAGGCGACCGCGGAGCTGCCCGCCTGGAAGAAGCACTCGGCCGAGACGAACGGCCTGGAGGTGTTCGTGAAGGCCCTCGACACCGCGAAGGTGCGGCCGACGATCACGACGTACCCGAAGATCTCGGAGCAGGTCGGGCAGGCGATCGCCGCCGTACTGCTGGGGAAGCAGAGCCCTGAGGACGCGCTCAAGCAGGCCGTTGACCAGTGCAACCAGTTGCTGGCGGTGCCGAGCTGATGGCCAGTGTCGTCGGGACCTTCACGATCGATCCGCGGAGCCGGGCGGCGAAGCGGCGCCGGCGGGGCGAAGGCGCGACCGGCTGGGCGTTCGTGAGCCCGTCGGTAGTCATCATCCTCGGGCTCAGCGTCGTACCGGTGCTGTGGTCGTTGCTGCTGTCGTTCCAGGTGAACGATCTGGTCTCCCCGAGCGAGTGGGTCGGGCTGGCGAACTACAAGGCACTGCTGAAGGACCCGTCGTTCGGGTCGGCTGTCTCGCACACGCTCGTCTACACGGCGCTTTACGTGCCGCTCAGCGTGATCGCGGGGCTGGCGATCGCGATCGCGCTGGACCGGAAGATCGCGCTGATCGGGCTGTACCGGACGTTGGTCTTCGTGCCGTTCGTGGTGTCGGCGGCGGCGCAGGGCGTGCTGTTCTCGTTCGTACTGGATCCGGAGTTCGGTGTGGCGAACTCGTTGCTGCACAAGTTCGGACTGCCCGCGCAGGGGTTCTTCAGCGATCCGGGGCAGGCGCTGTACCTGCTCGTCGCGATCTCGTTGTGGAGCGGCACCGGGTTCTGCGTGATCGTCTACCTGGCCGGTCTGCAAGGGGTTTCGGGCGATCTGGTCGAGGCCGCACGGATCGACGGCGCCGGCCGTTGGGGCGTACTGCGGCACGTGACGCTGCCGGCGCTGACGCCGGTGTCGATCTTCCTGCTGCTGTTCCAGACGATCAACGCGTTGCAGGTGTTCGACCTGGTCTTCGTCACCACGAAGGGCGGGCCACTCGGGTCGACCACGGTGATCGTGTACTTCATCTGGGAGAAGGCGTTCAAGACGTTCACCGCCGGGTACAGCGCGGCGGCGGCGTACACCTTGGCGGTCGCGCTGCTCGTGATCGGCGTCGCGCTGCAGGTCTACCGCAGGCGGGTGGCCGCCCGATGAGGCGCGTCAGTGGTTGGCACTTCGTCCTCGCGCCGCTCGCGTTGCTGTTCGCGTTGCCGCTGGTCTGGTTGCTGGTCAGCTCGGTGATGAGTAACGCCGAAATCAACCGTTTTCCGCCCGCCTTGTGGCCGCACAGCATCAAGTTCGACGGCTACCGGTACGTGCTCGGAAACGCCTTGTTTCCGCGCTGGTTCCTGAATTCCTTCATCGTTTCCGCGGTCGCCGTGACCGCGAACCTGGTACTCGGGTCGCTCGGCGGATACGCGTTCGCGCGGATCCGGTTCGCCGGATCGAAGGTCGTCCTCGGGCTGATGCTGGCCACGATGGTGATCCCGTTCCAGCTGACGATGATCCCGACGTTCCTGGTGATGAAGCAGCTCGGGCTGATCGACACGCTCGGCGCACTGATCGTCCCGTCGCTGGTGACACCGCTTTCCGTGCTTCTTTTCCGGCAGTTCTTCGTCTCGCTGCCGCGCGAGCTCGAGGAGGCCGCGTGGATCGACGGCTGCGGCCGGTTGCGGATCCTCGTCTCGATCGTGCTGCCGCTGGCCCGGCCGGCGCTGAGCACGGTCGCCGTACTGACGTTCCTCGCCACCTGGAACGACCTGACCTGGCCGTTGATCGCGATCAACAGCGACTCGACGTACACCCTCCAGCTGGGACTGACGACGTTCCAGGGGCAGCACCACACCCAGTGGTCGGCCGTGATGGCCGGCAACGTCATCACGGTGCTGCCGGTCCTGCTGGGATTCCTCCTCGCCCAGAAAGCGTTCATCCGCTCTCTGGCCTCCACCGGACTCAAAGGCTGACCTGTATGAGTTTCGATCTGCTCGTGATCGGTGACGCGAACCCCGACGTGGTCGTCGGGTCCGTCGACCAGCCGATCCTCTTCGGCCAGCGGGAACGACTCGTTCCGCACGGCTCCCTCGTCCTCGGCGGCTCCGCCTCGATCATGGCCTGCGGCGTGGCCCGCCTCGGTCTGCGGGTCGCGTTCGCCGGACGCGTCGGCGACGATCCGGCGGGCGACTTCGTCCGTACGTCGCTGTCCGACCGCGGCGTGAACGTCGACGCTCTGGCCGTCGACCCCGTGTCGCCCACCCCGCTGACGACGATCCTCACCTCGGGCGACGACCGCGCGATCCTGACGTCACCCGGATGTCTGCCCGCTACCGCGGCGGAGGATGTCCCGCCCAGCCTGATCAGGTCGGTGCGGCACGTGCACGCGGGCTCGTTCTACCTGATGCCCCGGCTGGCGGCGGGGCTGGCGGGGATCTTCAAGGAGGCCAAGGCGGCGAAGGCGACCACCTCGCTGGATCCGAACGACGACCCGGCCGGGAAGTGGGACCGGACGGTCCTGGACCGGGTGCTGCGGTTCACGGACTACTTCCTGCCGAACGCGTCCGAGGCACTGGCGCTCACCGGGCACCACGACGTCGAAGCCGCCGCCGGCATCCTCGCTCGCCGCGGTCCGCTCGCCGTGGTGAAGAACGGGGCCGACGGAGCCCTGGCCCACAACGGTTCCACGGTGGTCACCGCTCCGGCGGTGAAGGTGGACACGGTCGACGCCGTCGGCGCGGGCGACAGCTTCGACGCCGGCTGGGTGGCCGCCGTACTGAACGGGTCCAAGCTGGACCGGGCCCTGGCGATCGCGGCCGCGTGCGGTTCGCTCTCCACCCGCGGCGCCGGTGGGACCGCGACGCAACCGTCGTGGGACGAGGCCATCAGGAGTGTGACGGCATGACCACGATCGCGTTCGTCGGAGCGGGCAGCGTGGTGTTCACACAGGGCCTGCTGGCCGATCTGTTCGGCCTCGAACTGGGCCCGCTCGAGATCCGGCTGCACGACATCGACCCCGAGCGGCTCGAGACCGCGGCCGCGGCGGCGTCGTACATCGCTCGTCAGCACGACGTGACGCCGCGGATCAGCACGCACCTCGAACGGCGGGCGGCACTGGACGGCGCGGACTTCGTCATCAACATCGTGCAGGTCGGGATGAACGCGGCCACGCACGTCGACTTCGAGATCCCGGCAAGGTACGGCCTGCGGCAGACGATCGGCGACACGCTCGGCGTCGGCGGTGTGTTCCGCGCGCTCCGGACCTTCCCGGTCCTGCGCGGCCTCGCTCAGGACATCAACGAGGTGTGCCCGGACGCGTGGCTGCTCAACTACACCAACCCGATGGTGATGAACGTCTGGTACCTGAAGGCGCTCGGCGTCCGGAACGTCGCCGGTCTCTGCCACTCCGTGTACTGGACGATGCAGGGCCTGTCCGAGCTGGTCGGCGTACCGTACGACGAGGTCACCTACCTGGCCGCGGGCGTCAACCACCAGTCGTGGGTACTGCGCTTCGAACGCGGCCGGGAGAACCTGTACGACCGGCTGGACGAGGCGATCGCGGCCGACCCGGAGCTGCTCCGGCGGGTCCGCGTCGACATGTACCGGCGCCTCGGCTTCTACCCGACCGAGACCAGCGAACACTCCGCCGAGTACGTGCCCTGGTACCTCGGCCACAGCTCCGAGGTCGAACGGCTCCGGTTGCCGGTCGGCGCGTACCTGGACATCGTCGCGGAGAACCTGGCGACGTACGAACAGACCCGCAACGCGCTGAAGTCCGGCGAGCCGGTCGAGGTCGATCCCACGATGGAGTACGCCCCGCAGATCATCCACAGCATCGTGACCGGGACCCCTCGTACGGTCTACGCCAACATCCCCAACACCGGCCTGATCCCCAACCTGCAGCCCGGAGCGGTCGTCGAGGTCCCGGCGCTGGTAGATGCTTCAGGCATCCGACCGACGGCAGTCGGCGAACTACCCGCGCAGTGCGCCGCCCTCAACCGCGCCTACCTGAACGTCGCCGAACTTACCGTCCAGGCCGCCCTCACCGAGGACCCCCGGGCGATCCGCCAGGCCGTCATGGTCGACCCCGCCACCGCGGGAACCCTTCCCGTGGAGCAGATCTGGGAACTCTGCAACGACCTGGTCCTTGCCCATCACAACTACTTGGACCCGCCGTTGAGGGCTGCTCTCAAGTAGTCGCCGTACGACGCGAAACCGGTCAGTACCTCGGCCGCGGTCGGTCGGCCGGTCAGGGCGCCGACGCCCTGGCCCGCGTAGATGGAGGCGCGGGCCGGGTCGGCGGCTCGGGTGCCGTCGACATAGTCGTCGTGTGCCGCGTCTTGCGTCTTCAGCTCTTCCTCGTGCCCTTCCCAGGTGTCGAAGAAGGCGTTGCGGAGGGCGCGGCCGCCGAACTCGTCCGGCCAGCCGGCTCGCGAGGCGGCGTCGAAGACGGTGCCGTAGACCGTGTCGGTCTCGTCGGCCTCGAGGATGCGCCGCCGGGCGGGCTCCTTCGTCTGGGCCTCGACGCAGGTCAGGAACGCCGTACCGATCCAGCCGCCGACAGCACCGGCCGCGAGCACGGCGGCGAGACCGCGGGGGCCGGAGATGCCGCCGCCGGCCAGGACCGGGACGTCGGTGAGGTCGAGGATGGCCTGCAGCAGCGGCAGCGTGGCGACGGCGTTGCGTCCGTGGCCGCCGGCTTCGGCGCCGCGGGCAACGATCACGTCGACGCCCGCGTCCACGGCCTCACGGGCGTCGGCGACAGTGCCGGCCTGGGTCGCGACGACAATGCCGGCCTCGTGCAAGGTGCCGACGTACGGCGTGTAGTCGCCGAAGCTCAGCGAGACCAGCGCCGGGCGCAGGTCGAGGACCGCCTCCAGGTGTTCCGGATGGTCAGCCACCGACCAGGCCATCAGCCCGATCCCGTACGGCTTCCCGGCGGCCGCCGCGATCGCGCCTTCGGTCCGGATCCACTCCGCCGAGACAGCTGAGCCCGCGCCGAGCATCCCCAGTCCACCCGCGGCGGAGATCGCCGCGGTCAGCCGCCCACCGCTCACGTTGGCCATCGGCGCTCCGACGACCGGCACACTCAGTCCGAACTTCTCCGTCAGCCACATGCAACCAGCGGACCACACCACCGAACCCAGCGCCATGGCAGGCGCCACATCGCGGGACCTCGGACCAGCCGGCCCTGGGAGAGCCAGGGCCGGCTGTCGGGTACGGCGGGTCAGAACTTGTAGACGTCCGACTGCGGGTCGCCGTGGCAGCGCTTGTACTTCTTGCCGGAGCCGCACGGACAGGCGGCGTTCCGCGGTGTACCGGCGTACTCCAGGACACCGTCCTCGACCGCATCCTGGTGCATCGCGACCTCGTCGTCACCGTCGATGGTCGGCGCCGAGTACGTCAGCCGCTGCTGCCGGGGCTCGTTCGTCAGGCCCTTCGCGCGTAGCCGCGGCGCCTGCCGCGGGGTGTCCTGCGGGCGCGGGGTGTCCTGCGGACGGTCCTCGTCGTCCTTACCGGACCGGGCGAACTCCGCGACCGGCGCGTTCGGCTTCAGGATGTCCTCGATCCGGCGGCCCTCGAGGCTGTCCTCGTCGGCCGGCGCGGCCTCGTTGGCGAGCTCCATCTCGGCACGCATCGCCTCGACGTCGACCTCGACGTTGAAGATGAAGCCGACCGACTCCTCCTTGATGGACTCCATCATCGAGGCGAACATGTCGTAGCCCTCGCGCTGGTACTCGACCAGCGGGTCGCGCTGCGCCATCGCGCGCAGGCCGATGCCCTCACGCAGGTAGTCCATCTCGTACAGGTGCTCGCGCCACTTGCGGTCCAGCACGCTCAGCACGACGCGCCGCTCCAGTTCGCGCATCGCCTCCTCGCCGAGCAGCTCCTCGCGTGCCTCGTACGCCGCGTGCGCCTCCTCGAGGAACCGCTCGATCAGGAAGTCCTGGGTCAGGCCGGCCTTCTCGCCACCGGCCTCCTCGATCAGGTCCTCCTCGGTGAGCTCGGACTTGTACAGCGTCCGCATCGCGGTGAACAGCGCGTCCAGGTCCCAGTCCTCGGCGAAGCCGTCCGCGGTAGCGCCCTGCACGTACCCGGTGACGGTCTCGTCGAGCATGTCCTGCACCTGCTCGCGGAGGTCGGCGCCCTCCAGCACCCGGCGGCGCTCGTCGTACACCACGTGCCGCTGCCGGTTCATCACGTCGTCGTACTTGAGGATGTTCTTCCGGGTCTCGAAGTTCTGCGCCTCGACCTGGCCCTGCGCGGACGCGATCGCCTTGGTGACGACCTTGTTCTCCAGCGGCTGCGAGTCGTCGTTGTTCCGCGACATCGCCCAGTCGACCATCTCGCGCTTGAACAGCCGCATCAGGTCGTCCTCCAGCGACAGGTAGAACCGGGACTTGCCCGGGTCGCCCTGGCGGCCGGCACGACCGCGCAGCTGGTTGTCGATCCGGCGGGACTCGTGCCGCTCGGTGCCCAGCACGTACAGGCCGCCGAGCTCGCGGACCTCCGCCTGCTCCTCCTTGACCTGCTTCTCGAAGCGCTCCAGCATCGCCGGGTACTCGGCCTCGTACTCCTCGATCGCCTCGGCCGGGTCGATACCGCGGGCCCGCAGCTCCTTGTCGGCGAGGAACTCGGGGTTGCCGCCGAGGATGATGTCGGTACCACGGCCGGCCATGTTGGTGGCCACCGTGACCGCGCCCTTGCGGCCGGCCTCGGCGACGATCGCGGCCTCACGCGCGTGCTGCTTCGCGTTCAGCACCTCGTGCTTGACGTTCTCCTTGAGCAGCTGCCGGGACAGCCGCTCGGACTTCTCCACCGACGTCGTACCGACCAGGATCGGCTGCCCGGTCTTGTGCACCTCGACGATGTCCTTGACCACCGCGGCGAACTTGGCGTCCTCGGTGCGGTAGATCAGGTCCCGCTCCTCGACCCGGATCATCGGCTTGTTGGTCGGGATCGGCACCACGCCGAGCTTGTAGACCTTGGAGAACTCGTTCGCCTCGGTCATCGCGGTACCGGTCATGCCGGCCAGCTTGTCGTAGAGGCGGAAGTAGTTCTGCAGCGTGATCGTCGCGAGGGTCTGGTACTCCTCCTTGATCTCGACGCCTTCCTTGGCCTCGATCGCCTGGTGCAGGCCCTCGTTGTAACGGCGGCCGTGCAGCGTCCGGCCGGTGTGCTCGTCGACGATCAGCACCTCGCCGTCGTCGACCACCACGTAGTCCTTGTCCCGGTGGAACAGGTCCTTCGCCTTCAGCGCGTTGTTCAGGTAGCTGATCAGCGGGGTGTTGGCCGACTCGTACAGGTTGTCGATGCCGAGCCGGTCCTCGACCTTCTCGATACCGCGCTCGAGGATCGCGACCGTGCGCTTCTTCTCGTCCACGTCGTAGTCGGCGACCCGGCGCTTGGTCTCGTCGATCTCCAGATCGGTGACCCGCGGGTTCTTCTTCTTCAGCTCGGCCTCGTCGGCCAGCGTCCACGCCTTCAGCGTGTTCGCGATCCGGGCCATCTCGACGTACCAGCGCTGCGAGTCCTCGGCCGGGCCGGAGATGATCAGCGGGGTCCGGGCCTCGTCGATCAGGATCGAGTCGACCTCGTCCACGATCGCGTAGTTGTGCTCGCGCTGGACGCAGTCCTCGATACTGCCCGCCATGTTGTCGCGCAGGTAGTCGAAGCCGAACTCGTTGTTGGTGCCGTAGGTGATGTCCTTGGCGTACGCGATCCGGCGCTCGGCCGGGGACATCTCCGGCAGGATCACGCCGTAGTCGAGGCCGAGGAAGTGGTACACCCGGCCCATCCACTCGGCCTGGTACTTGGCCAGGTAGTCGTTCACCGTGACCACGTGCACGCCCTTGCCGGACAGCGCGTTCAGGTACGTCGGCAGCGTGCCGACCAGGGTCTTGCCCTCACCGGTCTTCATCTCGGCGATGTTGCCGAGGTGCAGCGCCGCGCCACCCATGATCTGGACGTCGTAGTGCCGCTGGTGCAGCGTCCGCTTGGCCGCCTCCCGGACCACCGCGAAGGCCTCCGGGAGCAACTGGTCGAGGGACTCCCCGTTCTTGTGCCGCTCCTTGAACTCCGCGGTCTGATCGCGCAGCTCTTCGTCGGTCATGTTGACGAAGTCGTCCTCGATGGAGTTGACCATCTTCGCGATGCCCTGCAGCTGGCGGAGGATCTTGCCCTCGCCGATCCGCAGGACCTTGTCGACAACCTTCATGGTGGGGAGTTCACTCCTTGCTGCTGAAGCCTGGGTACGGCCGAACGCCGACAGGGCACGACCGACCCCCGCGGGAGGGCGTGCGTCCCCCATCGTACGGGGCCCGGTGTGCCAAGCCACGCCCGCAGCGCGCGTTCAGCCCCACCCGACCCACGCTCGAGCGGGGCGGAAAGTTCCCAGCATGCTCTCAGAATCCCCGCAGCGCGTCACTCAGCGCGGGCGACAGGTCACCGCCACCGGCCACCCGGACCCGGTCCAGCCCGAGCCAGCCGGCCAGCTGGACGAGCTCGGCGGCCAGCTCGTCGGCAGTCTCCACCGGCGCCTTCGGCTCCGCGTGCGCCGACTGCACCAGCAGGACGCCGGCCGCGCGGTCCGCCTTCAGGTCGACCCGCCCCACCAGCCGGTCGCCGAGCAGGAACGGGAGTACGTAGTACCCGTGCACCCGCTTCTCGGCGGGGACGTAGATCTCGATCCGGTACCGGAAGTCGAAGAGGACCTCGGTCCGGGTGCGCTCGAACACCAGCGAGTCGAACGGGCTGACCAGGGCGCGGGTGTTCACCCGGCGCGGCAGCCGGGCGTCCTTGTGCAGGTACGCCGGGCGTTTCCAGCCGTCGATCCGGACCGGCAGCAGCTCGCCTTCGTCGACCAGCTCGGCGATCGCCTGCAGGGTCGGCTCCGGCGCGGTCCGGAAGTAGTCCCGCAGGCACTGCGCGGTCGCCACCCCGTGCGCCCGGGCCGCGATCGACACCAGGCCGCGGTGCGCCTCGTCGAGCGACGGCGTCGGCGTGTCGACCACCGCACGGGGCAGCACCCGCTCCGGTACGTCGTACAGCCGCTCGAACTGCTGGTTGCGGCCGGCCACGGTGATGTCGCCCGCGAAGAACAGGAACTCCAGGGCCTGCTTCACGTCCGACCAGTTCCAGCCCCAGTTGTTGCGCTCGCGCTCGACGTCGTCGTCGATCTCCCGGGCGGTCAGCGGGCCGTGCGTCCGGACGTCGGACAGCACCTGCTTGACCAGGTCGGGGCGCTTGCGCGCGATCGACCGCGGGCCGCCCCACGCCTCCTGTGTCGCCCGGGCCATCCGCCAGCGCATCAGCGGGTGCGTCTCGACCGGGATCAGCGAGGCCTCGTGCGCCCAGTACTCGACCAACCGGCGCGGTGCCTTGCCGGCGGCGCGGTCCAGCAGGTCCCGCGGGTACGGCCCGAGGCGGGAGTAGAGCGGCAGGTACTGCGCCCGGCTCAGCACGTTGACCGAATCGATCTGGATCAGCCCGATCCGGCCGAGCACCCGGGACAGCGCCCGGGCATCCGGCACACCCTTCGGCCGCGGGTCCATGAACCCCTGCGCCGCCAGCGCGACCCGCCGCGCCTGCGCCGTGGACAGCACCTGTGTCGTCATACCGCAAATCTTGCCTGCCGGCGCCGACATAACTTGAAAGTTACCCAAAGTGGGAGGTGCGCTACGGATGGTGTTCGGGAGAGCCTGCCAACAGGCCGTCCGCCCGTGCGGCCCCTATCACCCTGGAGTGAGGCATGACAGGAAAGAAGTCTGTGGTCCGCGCTGCCCTCGCGGCCGGTGTCCTGACCGCGGCGTCCCTCGGAGCGGTCGCCGTCGCCGGTACCGCGTCGGCCGCGCAGACGCCTGGTGGACCCGTCAACCGGATCGTCGGCGGCACCGTCGCCCACACCGCCGACGCCCCCTGGGCCATCCAGTTGTCCAACAGCGGCTCCCCGGACGCCACCGGTGAGTGGTGCGGGTCGACGCTGGTGAAGGCGAACAAGATCGTCACCGCGGCGCACTGCGCGCAGGAGGCCGCGAGCACCTACACCGCGATCCAGGGGCGCGACGTCCTGTCGGACAAGTCCACCGGCAAGGAGTCCAAGATCGCGAGCATCTGGGTGGACCCGGAGTACGGCAAGTCGCCCGCGCACGACGTCGCCGTGATGACGCTCGCCACCCCGTTCGACGGCGTACCGACGCTGGCCCTGGAGACCGACAAGGCCGCGGACAAGGCCGGCGCGGCGTCGGTCGTGTACGGCTGGGGCTCGACCGAGGGCACCGGCCCGGAGGACACGTTCCAGAAGGTCGACGTACCGGTGCTGGGCGACGACTACTGCTCCAAGCAGTACGCGAGCCAGGGCTACACCCCGGACGGCGAGATCTGCGCCGGCTACGAGCAGGGCGGCAAGGACTCCTGCCAGGGCGACTCCGGCGGCCCGCTGGTCCTGAACGGCCGGCTCTTCGGGGTCGTCTCCTGGGGCGTCGGCTGCGCGGACGCCGGCAACCCCGGCGTGTACGCCGAGGTCGCGACGTACGCCACCGAACTCCAGCAGCAGCTCGACAGCTGACCGGACGGACACGAACGGGCCCGGGCGAGATCGCCCGGGCCCGTTCTGTTGTGCTCCTCCCGCAGGCTCAGACGGACAGCCGGATCACGCCGTAGTCGTAACCGCGACGGCGGTAGACCACGCTCGGCTGGTTCTCGTCGGCGTCGACGAACAGGTAGAAGTCGTGCCCGACCAGTTCGAGCTCGTAGAGCGCCTGGTCCAGGGTCATCGGCTTGGCGGAGTGGGTCTTCTCGCGCATCACCAGCGGACCGTCGCCGGTGACCGTGAGGGATCCGTACTTGTGCGTCGCCACCTCGTCCTCGGCGACTGGTTCCTCCACTACAGGTGTGCCGTTGAGCGGCTGCTTCGCGTTCACGTGCCGGAGGCCTTCCGGCGTCCTGCCACCGTGCACCCGGCGCCGGTCGGCCGCCTTGCGGACCTGGGTCCGCAGCCGGTCCAGACAGACGTCGAAGGCCGCCGACTTGGTCTCGCCGCACGCCTCCGCGCGGACCACCGGCCCCTTGGTGTACATGGTGAGCTCGACACGCATCGCCCGATCGTGCTGTCGCGGGTTCTTCTCCTGACTGACTTCCACCTCGCAACGCAGTACCCGATGATCGACTTTCTCGATCCGCTCGAGCTTTTCCTCGACGTACTGCCGGAAGCGGTCACTGACCTCGCAGTGATGACCCTTGACAACGACGTCCACGGAAACCTCCATCGATCGGCGACTTCTTTTACGTGTTCGGACCCCCGTACTCCTGCTGACGGGTCCCGAAACAAGAACACCCGCTCTCGAACCCGTCGGACCCGGTGGCGAGGAATCCGGCTGATCCGGTCCTCCACCACTCCACTGCCCGACAAGCCCTAGCGGGTGTCATAGGCCAACGCTAGTCGGCTTCGGCGAAAACCGGTAGAGAAGTTCTCATGAACCAGACGCCCGTTGCCGTGCTGTGGCGGCCAGGACCGCACAGCCGAGCACCCGGACACCCACGGTTTCCAAGGCCCGGGAGGCTTCGGTGAGCGTGGAACCGGTGGTGATCACGTCGTCGACCAGCAGGACCGGCTGATCGATCAGCGTTTCAGCCCACGGCGAACGCGCCGCGAAAGCCCCGTGCAGATTGGCGGTACGGCGTTCCGCGGACAGCCCGGCCTGATCGTCGGGCCGCCTGACGATCCGCAGCGCCGGCGCCGTCCGGGCGTCGATCCCCTGTCTGCACAGGGATCTGACGGCAGCCTTCGTAATCCGCCCGAGCGGGTCGTGCCCGCGCTGCCGGACCGTTGCCCGCGGCGACGGAACCGGACACAGCCACACGGCCGTGCGGTCCCGGAGCGCGACCCGGACAGCGTCCGCGAGCAGCCGCCCGAGCGGCCTGGCCAGTGCGTACCGGGCGTGTTCCTTGTGCGCGAGGATCAGCCTCCGGAGCTGATCGGCGTACGGCGCGGCCGCGGTCGGCGGCGGCAGACCGGCCGGTCGCGGGTCCGGCCATGCACGGAACGGAGTCATCTCTGTCAGTAGCCGACGGCAACCACCACACAGAGTGACGCCGGGCCGGTCGCAACCCGCGCAGCGTCCGCCCAGCAGCAGATCGACGAAGGCGTCCCGCACCGGCACCCCACCACGGTCCGGGACCGCCGCGGCGCCCGCAAGCCCGCCGTACGGCGCCTGTGGACAACCTGGCGCCGGCCAGCCGGGCCAGCGGGGTCAGCCGGGGTACGTCGGGTCGAAGGCCGGGTGGTCGCCGTTCACGTCGAAGTCGACCCAGAGCAGGTCCTTGCTCAGCCAGTGGATCTTGCCGGTGTCGTCCTGGATCACCGGCAGGGTGTCCTTGTTCACGTTCGAGACGACGTGCTCGGGTGCGAAGTTCGGCGACGAGCCGGGCAGCGGCTGCATGCCGGAGCCGTCGACGTTCACCGACCAGATCTGCCGGCGCGCCGTACCGCTGGCCCCGACGACGATGAAGCCGGCCTTGCTCCAGGCGGCGTCGGAGATGCTGGTGAGCTCCAGCTGCAGCGGCCGGAACGCCCCGAGCACGAGCTGCTTGCCGCCGTCCGCGGTCTGCACGGTCGCGGTCTCGACGTAGTTCTGCTCGGTGCCGGCGTGCTGCATCACCAGCAGCACCCGGACGCCGTCCGGCGCGATCCGCAGCGCGACCGGGGTGTCGCCCTTGAAGTCGGTCTGGACAGGGCTGAACGAGCCGTCCTGGTTCCGGACGCGGAGCCGCGGGTGGTCGGACTCGGCCCGGTCCAGCACCCAGAGGTTGCCCTCCTTGTCGAAGCTCGGCGGCAGTGTCTTGCCGTCGACCTTGAAGCTGGCCTTCTTCTTGTCGTCCTTGCCGGGCGGGTCGAGCGAGCCGTACACGACGTCGTGCCCGTCGGCGGTGACGATCGCGCCGGCGTCGCCGAGCAGCGTCACGGCGAAGGACTGGGCGTGGTGCAGCGACAGCGGGCTGTTGTTCAGGGGCTGGGCGGACACGTCCGTGGAGCCGTCCTGGCCGGTGATCCGCTGCGGCACGCCCTTGAGCAGGCCGTACAGCTTGGTCATCGAGGCGCCCGGGACCTGCGGGTCGAACGTGTTGAAGGTGGGGAACGGCAGTACCTCGGGCTCGTCGGGGAGCAGCGGGGCGCCGCCGACGGTGATCTTGGCCCGCAGGTTGAGCTGGTTCAGCGTCCAGACAATCTGCGCCGCCAGCAGCCGCCGGTCCTGGTCGCGGAGCGAGCCGGCGGTGTCGTTCAGGGCCACGTTGGCGACGCCCAGGTCGACCGGGACCGACACCTGGACCTCGGTGCCGGGCGGGGCGGCCGAGACCACGCCGTTGCCGAGCCGGCTCGTCGGGCCCTTCAGCAGCTCCTGGATGATCTGGGTCGCGGCCTGCCCGGACGGCAGGTTCTGCGGCAGGTAGACCGGATCCGGGACCAGCACGTCCTTGGTCTGGTTGAAGAAGTACAGGTCGCGGGCGGCCAGCTTCAGGTCCACCTGGTTGCTGCCCAGGTAGGCGCCCGGCGGGACCGAGTCGACGCGCAGCTGGCCGTTGACCTTCTTCAGCTTGAAGAAGAAGTCGGCCTTGGAGTTCGCGGGCGCCGGGATCCACTCGCCGCGGTCGTTGATCGTGGCGAGCTTCTTGGCGGTCAGCTGGATGCCGTCGCCCTTGCGGGTGAGCGAGTCGGGCTGCTGGTCGTACACCACGGTCTGCGACTCGGGCTTCCAGCTGCCGGCCGCGGCCGGAGTCATGTACTGGCGCGCCACGTCGTACGCCTGGGAGTCCGACATCGCCTCCAGGAAACCGTTGACGATCGACATGTCGCCGACGTTCGGCCGCGGTGGCTTGGCCTCGACGCCGACGCCGCCCAGGTCGGGGGCGGAACCGGCACGCTCACCGCTGCGGATGGTGCCCTTGGTCGGCACGGCCGCGCAGCCGCCGAGCAGGACGACCGACACCAGCGCCGCGAGCAGCCTGCGCCTCACCGGTCGTCACCGCCGTTCAGTTTCTGGTACGGCGCGCCCACGTCGACCAGCTCCGCGATCACCCGGCTCGCGTCCGGCGGGCGCGGCGGCAGCGGCGACCCGGTCAACGCCACGTCGGGCCGGCGCGGCAGGGTCAGCCGGAAGTAGGCGCCTTCGCCCGGCGAGCCCCACGCGTCCAGCCGGCCGCCGTGCAGCCGGGCGTCCTCGAGCGCGATCGACAGGCCGAGACCGGTGCCGCCGGTCGTCCGGGCGCGCGCCGGGTCCGCGCGCCAGAACCGGCTGAACACCATCTCCGCCTCCTCGGCCCGGAAGCCGACGCCGTGGTCGCGGACGGCCACCGCGGCAGCATCCTCGTCGCACGCCGTGCTGATCTTGATCGGCAGGCCCTCGCTGTGCTCGATGGCGTTGCCGATCAGGTTCCGCAGGATGCGCTCGATCCGGCGGGAGTCGACGTTGGCCCGGCACGGCGCCTTCATGTCCAGCTCGACCGGGCAGCCCTTGCGCTCCAGCAGGGTCTCGTGGTTCTCCAGGACGCGGTTGACGATGTCGCGCAGATCCACGTCCTCCAGGTCCAGGGCGGCCGCGCCGGCGTCGAACCGGCTGATCTCCAGCAGGTCGGCCAGCAGCTCCTCGAACCGGTTGAGCTCGTTCTGCAGCAGCTCCACCGAGCGGCGGCTGATCGGGTCGAACTGGTCGCGGCTCTCGTGCAGCAGGTCGGCGGCCATCCGGACCGTGGTGAGCGGCGTCCGGAGCTCGTGCGACACGTCCGACACGAACCGGCGCTGCAGCCGGGACAGCTCCTCCAGGCGGCGGATCTGCCGCTGCAGGTTGGAGGCCATCTTGTTGAACGAGACCGCCAGCCGGGCCAGGTCGTCGGTGCCGCGGACCTGCATCCGCTCCTCGAGCTTGCCGGCCGCGAGCCGCTCGGCGATCCGCCGGGCCATCCGGACCGGCGTCACCACCTGCCGGGTGACCAGCCAGGCGATAGCGCCGAGCAGCACGATCAGCAGCAGGCCGGCGGTCACCAGAGCGCGCTGGACGACGTCCAGGGTCTCCTGCTGCGCGGTGAGCGGGAACAGGAAGTAGATGGAGTACTTGTCACCGGTGGAGTCGATCCGGATCTGCGAACCGATCACCAGGCCCGGGACGCTCGGGCTGTCCCGGTAGTTGATCCGTGTGTACGTGTCCCACAGCTTGTCGCCGTCGCTGACCACGGACGACGCCAGCGCCGACGGGATCGAGTCGCTGTCGACCAGGCCGGTGTAGCGGATCGCGTTCGACGCGGCCTGGTCGGTCGGGACCAGCAGTACGTCGTACAGCCCCGGGCGGTTGGAGCCCAGCACCAGCTCGGACAGCTGCTGGTTGACGGTGTTCCGGTTCGCGGCGTCGATCGAGGCGGACAGCTGCTGGAGCTGCGCCCTTACCTCTGCCTGCGCGCTGTCCCGGCGGGACTCCAGGACACCGTCGGTGACCTGGCTCATCATCACCCAGCCGACCAGGATCAGGACCAACGTCGACATCAGCAGGGTGCCGGTGACGATCCGGGCCTGGATCGAGCGCCGCCAGATGTCCGGCCAGTGCTTCGGGTGGGTACGCCAGATCGGCTTGGGCTGGGCAGACCAGTCCGCCGCGGCGGCCGTGAGCTCCAGCTCGGTCCCGCGGGACTCGGCCACCTCCGGCTGGGGTGTGGCCTGCTGCCCGGTGCCCGGTCCGGTGCTCTGCCCGGACTCGGTCACCGACGCGACCACCGGCTCGTCGGAGGCCGTCTGCGACTCTTGGCCGCGACCGTACTCGATCAGTCCGCACCAGCCTTGTATCCGACACCACGGACCGTGACCACGATCTCCGGGTGCTCAGGGTCCTTCTCGATCTTGGAGCGCAGCCGCTGGACGTGCACGTTCACCAGCCGGGTGTCGGCGGCGTGCCGGTACCCCCAGACCTGCTCCAGCAGCACCTCGCGGGTGAACACCTGCCAGGGCTTCGACGCCAGGCAGACCAGCAGGTCGAACTCCAGCGGCGTCAGCTGGATCGTCTCGCCGGCCCGCTTCACCGAGTGGCCGGCGACGTCGATGGTCAGGTCGCCGATCGCCAGCGACTCCGGACCGGGTTCGTCCATCCGGCGCAGCCGGGCCCGGATCCGGGCCACCAGCTCCTTCGGCTTGAACGGTTTCACCACGTAGTCGTCGGCACCCGACTCCAGCCCGAGCACCACGTCCACGGTGTCGCTCTTGGCGGTCAGCATCACGATCGGTACGCCGGACTCGGCCCGGATCGCCCGGCAGACGTCGATGCCGTCCATCCCGGGCAGCATCAGGTCGAGGAGCAGGAGGTCGGGCTTGAACTCACGGAACGCCGGTACCGCTTTGTCACCGGTCGCGCACAGATAGGTGTCGTAGCCCTCGTTGCGCAGCACGATACTGAGCATCTCCGACAACGCTGTGTCGTCGTCGACGATG
This sequence comes from Kribbella sp. NPDC051137, assembly GCF_040682535.1. Lineage (NCBI taxonomy): Bacteria > Bacillati > Actinomycetota > Actinomycetes > Propionibacteriales > Kribbellaceae > Kribbella > Kribbella sp. NPDC051137. The sequence continues at coordinate 298,457 of NZ_JBFBBI010000008.1, read as the reverse complement.
AGGATCCGGCCCCGCATCGTCCGGTTACCGTCTGCCACGCCCATAGCTCCTTGCCGTCCGCTTGCCGACCGATCGGAATGCGCGCGGCGGGTGCCAGGCCGTACGCACTACGGATAGTGTCCCATTCCCGCGGTAGTGCACACGCCGGATCGCCGTGTGACCCCCGAGTTGGGCTGTGATCATCCGGGATCATGGTGCACGTTCGGGGTCCACCACAACTCGTCACCCAGGGAGGAGGGTCCGCGAATGGCCGATCAGAACATGACTCTCCACGACGACGTGGCGTCGGAACCCCTGCGTCCGTGGCTGCCCGCGGACCTGCTGGACAACGCCGCCCGGACCATCTCCGACAACAAGACGATCATGCTGGGTCTGCCGGTGCTGGCCGGGATCGCGTTGCTGGCGTTGCAGGCCGTGCTGACCGAGGTTGCGGTACCAGGCGGGCTGGCCGGGTTCTTCCGCGCGAACGACCCGTTCGGACAGGCCGGTGCCGCGTTGCTGATGACGTACGGCGTGCAAGTGGTGCTGTTCTCGGTGGTGTCGAGCATGCTGGCCGGGATCATCGCCCTGGCCGCTGTACGCAGCCAACTGGCACACAAGGCCGGTCCGCGGGAACTGTTGCGGCTGGTGCGGCCCGCACTGCCGGCACTCGCTGCTGTCGGGCTGGTGCAGTCCCTTTCGTTCGTACTGCTCATCGGCGGCTGGGGGCTCGCCGTACTCGGTATCGGCTCGGGCGCGGACGCGGCGATCTCGTCCGACGTCGCGGGCGCCGTGGCGTTGGTGATGATGCTGGTCGGCGGGGTGCTGGTCCTGATCTTCGGCATCCGGCTGGTGCTGGCCGGGACCGTCGTACTGATGGAGGGGCGGCATTCGCCGGACATCGGGCTCTACATCCCCGAGCGGGTGGGGGTCTGGGGCGCGCTGCGGCGGTCGTGGCGGCTGGTGCGCGGGAAGTTCTGGCGGGTGTTCGGGATCCTGCTGTTCGGCGGGGTGGTGGTGAACATCATCAGTTACGCCCTGCAGTTCGGGATCACGTCGCTGACGTTGACCGTCGGCAACTGGGCCGGGCCGGACGGCAGCACCGGCGCCACCGTGGTGACGATCGTGCTCGGCGTCGCGGTCGGTACCGCGTCGCTGATGACGGTGATCGCCAGCCTGGCGTTCATGTCCGCGGTCCAGGCGCTGATCTACCTCGACCTTCGGGTCCGGCGGGAAGGTCTCGACCTGTGGATGCGTCCGGCGCTGCGATCCGGGGAGAGCGTGTGATTCTCTTCCCGCTGGAGCCGCCGGTGGACGTCGACCGGGACCAGGCCGCACAGGAGGCGGCCAAGGAGTTGTCGAAGTCGTCGTACCGGGACTCGGGTTCACTGATCGGCAAGGCGTTCGGCAAGGTGGTCGACTGGATCAAGGACCTGCTGGACAGTCTCAACGGCAGTTCACCGAACGGCCACGCCGGTCTGGCCGTGCTGATCTCCTTGCTGCTGCTTGTCGTCGTCGTGGTGCTCTGGCGAGCCGGTGTGCTGCGAACCAGCAAGAAGGCGACGTCGCAGGCCGTCTTCGACACGGCCCGGCCGCAGAGCGCGGCGGAGTACCGCGCGCAGGCGGAACGGGAGGCCGCGTCCGGCGACCTCGCGTTGGCGATCCGCAGCCGGTTCCGGGCGTGCGTGGCCGAGCTGACCGAGCGGACCCTGCTGGACGAGCGTGCCGGACGTACGGCGTACGAGGTGGTCACCGACGCGTCCAAGGCAGCTCCTGTACTGCGAGACGTACTCCAGCCGGCTGCCCAGGTGTTCACGGAGGTCGTCTACGGCAACCGCCCCGGCACACAGGAGCGGTACGCCGCTGTAGTGACTGCTGACAACGCGGCACGGACCGCACGGGTGGCTGCATGAGTACGTCGGAGGCACGGGGAGTCGTCGAGAGCTGGCGGGCGTTGCGGACGCCCTTGCTGGTGACTGGTCTCATCGTGCTGGCCGCGATCGTCGTACTGATCGCTACGTCGTCGCAGACCTCAGGAACGTTCAGCCCGGACTCCACGAAGACCGACGGAGCACGTGCGCTGTCGGCGTTGCTGAAGAAGCACAACGTCGACGTACACGGCACTGAGTCGTTGGACGACGCCACGCAGCCAGGCGACGGTAAGACGCTGCTGGTGGGGCCGTCCGGGTTTCTGGATCCTTCCGACTGGCAGCGGATCGCCCAGGCGGAGTGGAGCCACGTCGTGCTGATCCGGCCCAGCAGCGAGGCGTTGCGAGCGCTCGCTCCAGGCGTCCAGCTGAGCGGCGACTCGATCTCGTCAGGCAGTCGTCAGCCCGGCTGCAGCCTTCCGGCCGCCGTCAAAGCGGGTACGGCGACTGTCAGCGGGCCGACGTACAGCGCACCGGACGCCGCGACCGGCTGCTACGGCGACGGCATCCACAACACGGTGGTGCGGTTGCAGCTCGGCGACCGGACCGTCGACGTGGTCGGTACGGCACGGTCGTTCACCAACGACCAACTGGCCGACGACGGCAACGCGGCGCTCGCGCTGAACCTGATCGGCACGCACAAGGACCTGACGTGGTACCTGCCGCAGTACCAGTCCCACGGCGTCAACACCGGACAGGACGGGCCGCCGTTGATCCCGCCGTACGTCCGCTACATCGGCTGGGCGTTGGCGTTCACTGTGCTGGTCGTAGCGATCTGGCGCGGGCGCCGGCTCGGCCCTGTCGTGGCTGAGCGGCTGCCGGTGATCGTGCGCGCCGCCGAGACCACGGAGGGCCGGGCACGGCTCTACCGGCGGTCAAGAGCCCGTGACCGCGCTGCTGCAGCTCTCCGCGAGTCAACGCTCGGCCAACTGCACAAGGCGCACGGCATCCCGCGGCGGGCGGATCCGTCGGCTGTGGTCGCCACGGTCGCCGCACGGACCGGCCGGGACCCGGCGATGCTGTACGAACTGCTCTACGGCCTGCCGCCACTCACCGACGCCGCTCTGATGTCCTTGTCCCAGGAACTCGACGTACTGACGCAGGAGGTACGACACCCGTGACGACTACCGAGGTCACCGCTGACCAGGCCCGGCAGGCGCTGGTCGCGCTCCGGACCGAGATCGGCAAGGCGGTGGTCGGTCAGGACACCGCAGTGACCGCACTGGTGCTCGCCCTGCTCTGCCGCGGCCACGTGCTGCTGGAAGGCGTTCCTGGTACGGCGAAGACGCTCATGGTGCGGGCGCTGTCGACTGCGATGCGGCTGGACACCAAGCGCGTGCAGTTCACGCCGGACCTGATGCCGGGTGACGTCACCGGGTCGCTGGTGTACGACGCGAAGACCTCCGAGTTCGAGTTCCGTCCGGGGCCGGTGTTCACGAACATCCTGCTGGCGGACGAGATCAACCGGACGCCGCCGAAGACCCAGGCGGCGCTGCTGGAGGCCATGGAGGAGCGACAGGTCACTGTGGACGGTGAACCGCGCAAACTGCCGGTCCCGTTCGTCGTGGCCGCCACCCAGAACCCTGTGGAGTACGAGGGCACCTACCCGCTGCCGGAGGCGCAGCTGGACCGGTTCCTGCTCAAGGTGACGCTGGACATCCCGCCGCGCGACGCGGAGATCGCCGTACTCGCTCGGCATGCGCAGGGCTTCGATCCACGCGACCTCGAAGCGGCAGGGCTCCGTCCGGTGGCAGGACCGGAGGACCTGGAGGCAGGGCAGAACGCAGTACGCCGGGTCGCGGTCCGGCAGGACGTCCTCGCGTACGTCGTGGACCTGTGTCGCGCAACGCGTCAATCGCCGTCGCTGCAGCTCGGGGTGTCGCCGCGTGGAGCCACTGCGCTGCTGGCGGTCTCCCGTGCGTGGGCTTGGCTGTCTGGCCGGGACTACGTGATCCCGGACGACGTGAAGGCAATGGCACGTCCCTGTCTGCGACACCGGGTCCAGGTACGCCCGGAGGCGGAGCTGGAAGGTGTCAGCGCCGACGCGGTCCTCGAGAGCGTCCTGGCAACCGTTCCGGTCCCACGCTGATGGTTCTTACCGGCCGGGCCGGCCTCTTGGCAGCAGCTGGGGTTGTTTTCGTCGCCCTGGTGATGCCGTCATGGGCCGGGATCGGCGTGGTCGTCGGCGTGGTGCTGGTGGTGTGTCTGGTGGACATCCTGCTGGCAGGGTCTCCGCGGCGGTTGCAGTTCAGTCGCGAGGGCGACAACGCCGTACGGCTGGGTGAGCAGGCTGTCGTGAGCATGCTGGTCACCAACCCTGGCCGACGGGTGCGCGGGCTGCTGCGGGACGCGTGGCCGCCGTCAGCCGGCGTCCTGGATGCACCGCACAAGCTGGACGTGCCGTCGGGTGAGCGTCGTCGAGTGACGACTCACCTGATACCCACACGTCGCGGCGACCGGCAGGCCAGCCGGGTGACGGTGCGAGCCATTGGCCCGTTGGGGTTTGCGGGTCGGCAAGGGTCGCACCAGGTCCCGTGGACAGTGCGGGCACTGCCGCCGTTCAAGAGCCGCAAGCACCTGCCGTCGCGGTTGGCGCGGCTGCGGGAGCTGGACGGGCGTACGGCCTTGCTGGTGCGCGGGCAGGGGACGGAGTTCGACTCGCTGCGGGACTACGTACCGGGTGACGACGTCCGCAGCATCGACTGGCGGGCCACGGCCCGGCGCGGGAACGTCGTATTGCGGACCTGGCGGCCCGAGCGGGACCGGCAGGTCGCGATCGTGATCGACTCCGGACGGCTGTCCGCGGGCCGGGTCGGCGACGCGCCCCGGCTCGACCACGCGATGGACGCGGCACTGCTGCTCGCCGCGCTCGCCACCCGCGCGGGCGACCGGGTCTCCTTGCTGGCCTGCGATTCCGCAGTACGGGCGGACGTACGGCGGCCCGCGCCGGAGGACGTGCTCCCGTCGTTCGTGAACGCGCTCGCGAACGTCGAGGCCGAACTCGTCCAGACCGACTTCCGGATCGTCGTCTCGCAGGTCCTCGAACGTCTCGGGCAGCGCTCGCTGGTCGTCCTCCTCACCGGGCTGGACCCCGCCGCGATCGAAGAGTCCCTGCTCCCGGTCATCGGCCCGCTGCTGCGACGGCACGTCGTACTGCTCGCGTCGGTCGCCGACCCGCGGCTGACCGAACTGGAGTCGGCCCGCGCGGACCTGGTCGAGGTGTACGGCGCCGCGTCGGCGGCACGCACCCGCCTGGACCGCGAACGCCTGACCGCCACGCTGACCCGCGCCGGGGTCACCGTGCTGGACGAGCCACCGGAGAAGATCGCCCCGGCACTGGCCGACACCTACCTGGCACTCAAGAAGGCCGGCCGGCTGTAAGGGCTGCTTCGAAGATGTCGCGGTTGGCCGTGACGAAGGCGTGTTCGCGGTAGGACCAGGCGATGCGTTCCTGTGCGGCGTCGCACGGCCTCTCGAGCCAGAACTGCACGTTGTCCAACTGGCTCTGCAGAACCGCGTCGATCAGTGGGGTCGTGTCGTCCAGACCGTAGGCGTTCGCCAGGACGGCGACTTGGTGGGCTTGGCGTTGTGGATCCGCGTGTTTGGAGGCGATGCACCAGGTCCAGGCGGCGTACCCGAGGTCTTCGAGCGGATCGCCGGGAGCGGCCAGGTCGAAGTCGAACAGGCCGGTGGGCAGGCCATCGGTGAAGACGAAGTTGGTGGGCGCCGGGTCGCGGTGACAGACGACCTGCTCGTCGCCGGCCAGGCGCGAGTCTCGGGTCGCGTCGTGGAAGGCGCGCAGGATCGCGGCGGCCGCGGCAATTTGTTGGTCGTCCCAGCGTTGATACCGCGCCGGCACCTCACCCTCCAGGTAGCTGAGGATGTCGCGGCCGTGCTCGTCCCGGCCGAGGTAGTCGGGCGTGAAGTCCTTGTCGGCAAGGAATTCCAGGAGTTCGGCAGTGAAAGGCACCGCGGGCCGGCGTACCGTGTCGCCGACCCGCACCACGCCGGGCGTCATCCGGCCGCCCGCGAGAGGTTCCTCGATCACTGCATCGTCGGACGGGCCTGGAGGAACGTCCACCGATGCCCTTCGAGATCCTCGGCCTCGTACGATCGGAACCCGTGCTGATGGATCTCCTGCAGAATCTTGGCGCCATTCCCTTTGGCTTGAGCGAAATGGGCGTCGAGGTCGTCGACGTAGACCCAGGCCGCGTGGTCCGCGGCCGGGCTCGCGGGTTCGGAGCGTTCGAAGAGCAGGATCGCGGACGAACCCACGTGCAGCTCGATCCAGCTCGGCTGCGCTCCGACGGCCGGAATGCGGTCCCACGACGTGAGGCCGAAGACCTTGTGCAGCCAGCGCGCAGCGGCGGCCGGATCGCTGTAGTACAGAGCGATCGAGAGTCGTCCCAGCTCCCGCGGGATGCGGGGCGCCGAGTCGCGGCGGCCGATCCAGGCCGGCAGCCAGTGCAGGACGTTCGGCCAGACGAAGGCGGTGTTCGCGTCCGCGGTGAGCAGCGTCTGCACGACGGTCACCCGGGTGCCGCCGTCGATCGGAGCGAACGAAACGGACGTCTCGACGTCCCCTTCCGGGGTCCGGTAGCTGAACTGCTCGCCGGGCCGCCAGTCCGTGATCCGCCCGGACACGCGAACGTCTTCGGGGTCCGTCCCGTAGACCTCGAGAAAGCGTCCTCCGACCCCCGGCTCGATTCGCAGTTCGAGCAGCCGGGCGGAGTCCCAGAAGTTGATCGGGCCGCGGACCCACCACAGGTCGATCTCCTCGGTGAACACCTCGAAGGCGGTCTTCGGGTCGACGGAGACCTCGACGGAGGCGGTCGCGGACGGTTCAGTCATCGGACTTCTCCTTCTGTTCGACGTGAGATTTGAAGGCGCCCAGCTGGTCGCGCCAGTGCGCCTGGACCTGGTCGAGCCAGGCCTGTACGGCGACGACGGGCTCGGGGTTCAGGCGGAACACCCGGACCCTCGCATCGTCCGGGACGCGCTCGTCGGCGACCAGGCCGGCGGCCAGCAGGATCCGCAGATGGCGGCTCATGGCCGGCGACGAGGTGCCGGTCGCGGCCGCCAGTTGGCCGGCCCGCCGGGGCCCGTCGCCGAGCAGCTGCACCACGTGCCGTCGCGTCGGATCAGCCAGTACCTCGAAGAACCGGTCCACCTGATCTTGCGCCATGACTTAATAGTTCTAGCCTTTGTTAACTATTGTCAACAGCCGGAACCAAATGGCAGGCGACCTGGGTGTCGGTGGTCGCCGGGAGGATCGGCAGCGGGATGGTCGTGCAGGCGTCCGCGCCGGTGCCCGCCGCGACCAGTTGGCAGCGCGGGTGGAAGCGGCAGCCGGTGGGGATCCGGGTGGGGTCGGGCGGTTCGCCGGTCAGGACGATGCGGGCCGGGGACTCCGGGAGGACGCTCAGCAACGCCTTCGTGTACGGGTGTTGCGGGTTGGTGAGGACGTCTTCGGTCCGGCCGGACTCGACGATCCGGCCGAGGTACATGACCGCGACCCGGTCGGCGATGTTCCACGCCAGCCCGAGGTCGTGCGTGACGACGAGCGCGGACAGCCCGAGCTCGTCGCGCAGTTTCAGCAGCAACGCCAGGATCTCGCCACGCACGGACGCGTCCAGGGACGCCACCGGCTCGTCGGCGATCAGCACCTTCGGCTCCAACGCCAACGCCCCCGCGATCACCACCCGCTGCCGCTGCCCACCCGACAGCTCGTGCGGATACCGCTGGAAGAACCGTTCCGGCGGCCGTAACCCGGCCCGCGCCAACGCGCCGGCAACCACGGACTCCTCGTCGGGCAAGCCATGGATGCGGGGGCCTTCGGCTACGGCGTCGTAGACGGTGTGGCGGGGGTTCAAGGAGCCCATGGGGTCCTGGAGGACGAGCTGGACCTGGCGGCGGAAGGCGCGTAAGGACCGGGTGGAGTAGTTCAGCGGCGTGCCGTCGTACGCGATGCGGCCGGCGCTGGGGCGTTCGAGGCCGAGGAGGGTGCGGGCGAGCGTGGTCTTGCCGCAGCCGGACTCGCCGACCAGCGCGACGATCTCGCCGGCGCCGACGGACAGGTTGACGCCGTCGACCGCCCGCGCCCGGCGCCCGCCGCGACCGGGGAACTCGACCTGCAGATCAGTTGCCTCGAGCAAGAGTCACTCCCCCACCAGGACACAGGCGGCCGCCCGGTCACCCGACACCAGCAGTTGTACGTCGGTACTCGCGCACTCCTCGAGCGCGACCGGGCACCTCGGACGGAACGCACACCCGCCCGGCAACCGCTGCGGATCCGGCGGATCACCGGCCAGCCCACGCGGGGCCAGCCGCGATGCCGGATCCCCGACCGTCGGGAACGCGGCGGCCAGCGCCTGGCTGTACGGATGCTTGAACTCCCCCGACGACGGGCCGATCTCGACCAGGCGCCCGGCGTACATCACCGCCAGCCGGTCGCAGACGTCGGCGAGTACGGAGAGGTCGTGCGAGATCATCAGCAGCGAGATCCCGTGCTCGGCGATCAACTGCCGGATCAGCGTCAGCACCTGCGCCTGCACCATCAGGTCGAGCGCGGTGGTCGGCTCGTCCGCGATGATCAACTGCGGCGCGCACGCCAGCGCCATCGCGATCATCACGCGCTGCCGTTGGCCGCCGCTCAGCTCGTGCGGGTAGCTGCGCGCCCGCCAGGCCGGCAGGCCGACCTGCTCGAGCAACTCCCGCACCCGCCGGTCGGCGGCGGCGCCGGACGCGAGTTTGTGCACCTGCAGCGGCTCGGCGATCTGGTCGCCGATCCGCCGGACCGGGTTGAGGCCGTGTTGCGCGCCCTGGAACACGATCGACGCCGACGACCAGCGCACCGCCCGCAGCCGGCCCCACTTCATCGTCAGTACGTCCTCGCCGTCGAGCAGCACCCGCCCGCCGACGACCGCCGACCGCGGGAGCAACCGGAGCAGGGCGAGGGCAACCGAGGACTTGCCCGAGCCCGACTCTCCCGCCAGGCCGAGTGCTTCTCCGGAGGCCAACTCCAGCGAGACCCCGCGCACGGCGGGAACCTCGGCGGCGCCGAGGCGATACGTCACGGACAGCTCGTCCAGTGTGAGCATCAGGCCTCCCTGGTCCGCAGGCGCGGGTTGAGCACTGTCTCCAAAGCCCTTCCGCACAAGGTGAAAGCCATCACGACCGCGACGATGCACAGACCCGGTACGAGGATGTACCACCAGGCGCCGGCGGTCGCCGCACCCCAGTCGTACGAGCCGCGCAGCATCGTCCCCCACGAGGTCTTGTTCGCGCTGACGCCGAGGAACGCCAGCGTCGACTCGGTGACGATCGCGCTCGCCACCTCCAGCGTGGTGCTTGCCAACAGCAACGGCGCGACGTTCGGCAGCACGTGCCGGGTCGCGATGTGCCAGTGCCCGGCACCGAGCGCCAGCGACCTCTCGATGTACGGGCGGGCCTCGACGGCCAGCGTCTGCGCGCGGATCAGCCGCGCCGTCGACGGCCACGAGGTGACGCCGATCGCCACGATGATCGTCGCGGTCGAGCCGCCGAGGATCGCCGCCAGCACCAGCGCGGTGACCAGCGACGGCAGCACCAGGAACCAGTCGGTCACCCGCAGGATCACCGCGCCGGTCCAGCCGCGGAAGTGCCCGGCCGCGATCCCGAGCACGGTCCCGATCACCATGCTCAGCAACGCCGCCAGGAACCCGATCAGCAGCGACGTCCGCGAACCCCACCAGATCATCAGCAGCACCGACCGCCCGGACTCGTCGGTGCCGAGCGGGTGGTCGAGGCTCGGCGGGGCCAGCTTCGCACCGGTCCCGCTGACGACGTTCGTCACGCCGGCGTCGATGAACAGCGGCGCGATCAGCGCCAGCACGACCGCGACCCCGAGGATCACCAGCCCGGAAACCCCGGCGCGATGTTTCCGGAAATCGTTCCAGAACTTTCCGAAAGCGCGTTTCCGCCGTACCCACACCACACTGCTCATGCCGACCGCACCCTTGGATCCAGGACGTGGTAGACCACGTCGGCAAGCGTGTTCATCACGATCACGGAAACCGTGATCAGCAGGAAAGTGCCCTGCATCAACGTGAAGTCCGGCACCCGGATCGCCTCGTAGAACAACTGCCCGAGTCCCGGCCAGCTGAAGATCGCCTCCACCGTCACCGCACCGCCGACCACGAACCCGATCCGCATGAACACCAGCGTCACGGTCGGCAGCAGCGCGTTCGGTACGGCGTGTCTCCGGCGTACGTCGTCGTCGCGCAAGCCCTTGGCCCGCGCGGTGGTGATGTAGTCCTGGCCGACCTCGTCGATCACCGAGGACCGCATCACCAGCAGGTACTGCGCGTACACCACCGCGACGAGCGTCAGGCACGGCAACACCATGTGCTGCCCGACGTCCAGCACGCCGGCGAACCCGTCCGGCTTGTCGACGCTCGAACTGCCGCGGGTCGGGAAGATCCCGGGGATCGGGCCGATGCCGGCCGCGAACACCATCAGCAGCAACAGCCCGAGCCAGAACGTCGGCACCGACCACAGCACCAGGGAGATCGCTGTCGAGATCTTGTCGAAACGGCTTCCCGGTTTCCATCCGGCGCGGGCGCCCTGCCACAGGCCCAGGCTGACCGCGATCACCAGCGCCGTCCCGGTGAGCAGCAGCGTCGACCCGATCCGCTCGCCGATCAGGTCGAGGACCGGACGCTTGTACTCGTACGAGACCCCCAGGTCCAGGCGCAGCGTCTGCCCGATGAAGTGCAGGAACTGCTCCGGCACCGGCTTGTCCAGACCGAGTCGCGCGCGCTCCAGATCCAGCTGCTCGGGCGTCATGTTCCGGCCCTGCGCGAGCGCCCGGACCGGGTCGCCCGGCAGCAGCCGGAACAGGAAGAACGTCGCCACGATCACCATCGCGATACTGAGCAGCGCCCCACCCGCCTTGGTCGCCGCGTACCGCAACAGCCCGTGCCGAGCCGGCGCCTGCTCCAACTCCTCGACGGTGCTGCTCATTCGCGCTCGTCGGCGGCGCCACGGCGGCGGCGCGTCAGGAAGAACCCGGCCGCGGCCAGGACGACGACGCCGGCCGCGATGCCGGCGATCAGCCCGGCGTTCGATCCGCCGTCGGTCTTGGTGTCCGTCGACACCGCCTCCAACGTGTAGAACGGCCAGTACCCGGAGCCGCCGTACAGCAGGCCCTTGTCCTCGGGGATCGGCGTGATGCTCGCGATCCGGTCCTTGCGGTAGCCCTCGAGGTCGTTCGGGTAGTACAGCGCGATCACCGGTGCGTCGACGTACAGCCGCTCCTCCATCTTCTTGATGACGTCCGCGCGTTTCGTCCGGTCGAGTTCCTTCTGCTGCTGCAGATACAGGCTCTCGTACGTCGGGTCGCAGTAGAACGACTCGGTGCCGCCGCCCTCACCGGTCGCGGTTGGGCGCCGGCTGCACAGGTGCGTGGCGAGCACCTCCTCCGGGTCCGGGTTCACCGACCAGCCGCTGATCGCGATGTCGAACAGCGCCGTGGTCCCGGTCTCCTCGGTGAACTTGCTGGAGTCCAGCCGCTTCGTGGTCAGCGTGACACCGATCTCCTTGAACCAGCCGGTCAGGTACTCGGCGAGCTTGTCCTCGATCGGGGTGTCGGTGTGGATGCTGAACCGGAACTGCAGTTTCCGCGACCCGTCCGGCATCGTGCGGACCCCGTCCGGGCCTCGCTTGTAGCCGGCGTCGTCGAGGATCTTGTTCGCCTTCGCGAGGTCGAACGTGACCTTCTCGGCGCCGCTCGCCTCCCAGAAGAAGTCCTTGTACAGCGGGGGAATGATCGACCCGTCGGCCGGTTTCGCCAGCCCGCCCTGGACCTCGTCGACCAGCTTCTGCTTGTCGATCGCGTAGTGCAGCGCGGTCCGCACCCGCGGATCCTTCAGCGCCGGATGCCCGTCGCCGATCGGCTTGTTGTCGCTGGTGGTCGCACCGTGGTTGATCTGCAGGTACGCCGCCCGCCGGCCCTGGGTGTTCCACTGGACGATGTTGTCGTCGCCCTTCAGCGACTCGAAGTCCGGCGGGTTCAGCCGGCCGATCAGGTCGATGTCGCCCTTCTTCAGCCCGACGATCGACGCGGCCGGGTTGTCGTAGAAGATCACCTGCAACTCGTCGATCTTCGGGCGGCCGCGCCAGTACGCCGGGTTCGCCTCCAGGCGGACGAACTGGTCCTTCTTGTGCTCGACCGCGACGTACGGCCCGCTGCCGACGGTCGGGTACACCTCGGCGTCGTACTTCGAGATGTCCTTGACCTTCTCCCACACGTGCTTCGGCATGATCGGCACCGGGTTGTCGAGCATCGACGCCTGCGGGGTCTTGAGCTTGATGGTCAGCTCCTGGCCGTTCGCCGAGACGCTCCGGAAGTTCTCCACCGCCGGCCCGTTCCCGGTCTTCGCGCCGTCGTCGGTCATCATCTTGTTGAACGTCCAGGCCGCGTCGTCCGCGGTGATCGGCTGCCCGTCCGACCACTTCGCCTGCCGGATCTTGAACGTCCAGGTGAGGCCGTCCGGCGACGTCGTCCAGGACTCCGCGAGATCCGGGCTCGGCTGCAACGTCTTCGAGTCCGGCACCGTCAGGAACCCGTAGATCAACCGCTGGATCGACCCGGTCACCAGCCGCACGGCGAGGAACGGGTTCATCGAGTCGACCGACTGGGTCACCCCGATCTTGATCACTTTCTTGTGCCCGGGCTCCGCCGCAACCGCCGTACCCGGTCCCACTGCCAGCAGACACAACGCCGCCAGCACCGCCAGCCACTTCCGCATTCGGGCCGCCCACCCTTCCCCAGCCGGTGTTGGTGTTTGGGGAAGAAACCACACCACCACGGACAGTGCTGTCAACGAGAAACGACGTTTCGTCACACGTAAGTAACCTTCTTACCGGCCCATTCCACTGCGCGACCCACTTGACTACACGATCGTGTAGTAGTTTGCTGTTGTGTGTAGGGAGAGGAGCCAGGATGGATCGGCGGGCTGAAGACCTGACGGCACGGGCGCGGATCCGGGACGCGGCGATCCGGTTGTTCGGGGAACGCGGGATCGAGGGGGCGTCGATCCGGGACATCGCGGCCGCCGCGGGGGTCTCGTCGGGGCTGGTGCGGCACCACTTCGGGTCGAAGGAGTCGCTGCGCGAGGCCTGCGACGACTACGCGAAGGAGCGGATGCTCGAGGTCAGCGCGGAGCTCGCGACCACCGAAGGCGTCGCGGCGCTCGATCCGGTCGCGTTGCACCCGCGGGTGTTTCCGCTGCAGCTGTACCTGGTCCGCTCGATGATGGACGGCTCCGACACGGCGACCGCGCTCTTCCTGGGGGCGGTCGAGACGATCGAGGAGTGGTCCGCGGGGTACGGGATCGAGCCGCAGGACCGGCGGGCGTACTCCGCCGCGCTGGCGGCGATCAAGTTGAGCGTGTTCGTGTTCCGCGATCAGGTGTCGAAGGCGCTCGGCGAGGACATCACCACGCCGTCCGGGTACGCACGGATCGGCCAGGGCCTGCTGGACGTGTTCAGCATCCCGATCATCACACCCGAGCAAATGGACGCGATCAGGAAACAGGAGAAGTGATCATGCCGGCTGCGATCAGCACGGAAGGTCTGGTCAAGCGGTTCGGGCGGACCCACGCCCTGGACGGTCTCGATCTCACGGTGCGAACCGGTGAGGTGCACGGATTCCTCGGCCCGAACGGCGCCGGGAAGACCACCACCATTCGGATCCTGCTCGGAATGACCCGCGCGGACGGCGGGACGGCGCGGGTCCTGGACGGCGACCCGTGGTCGGACGCGACCGCCCTGCACCGGCGGCTCGCGTACGTGCCGGGCGACGTGACGCTGTGGCCGAACCTGTCCGGCGGCGAGGCGATCGACCTGCTCGGCCGGATGCGCGGCGGGGTGGACAAGAAGCGCAAGGCCGAGCTGCTCGAGCGGTTCGACCTCGACCCGCGGAAGAAGGCGCGTGCCTACTCGAAGGGCAACCGCCAGAAGGTCGCGCTGGTCGCCGCACTCGCCTCCGACGTCGAGCTGCTGCTGCTCGACGAGCCGACCTCCGGCCTGGACCCGTTGATGGAGGAGGTGTTCCGCGAGGTGGTGCAGGAGATCAGCGACCGCGACGGCCGGACCGTACTGCTGTCGAGCCACATCCTGTCCGAGGTCGAGGCGCTCTGCGACCGGGTGACGATCATCCGTGCGGGCCGCGCCGTGGAGAGCGGCACGCTCGGCGAGCTCCGGCATCTCACCCGTACGTCGATCCGGGCGGAGCTGGTCGGCCCGATGGACGGGCTCGCGCAGCTCAGTGGCGTCCACGACCTGCAGGTCGAGGACAGCCGCGTCCGCTTCGACGTCGACACCGACGAGATCAACGCGGTGCTGCGCCGGCTGACCGAGATCGGCGTACGAAGTCTGGTCAGTCAGCCGCCGTCGCTGGAGGAACTGTTCCTGCGGCTGTACGAACCCGAGGCCGTCCGATGAAGAGCCTCGCCGGAACGGGCGGCCTGATCCGGCTGATCCTGCGCCGGGACCGGATCGTACTGCCGTTGTGGATCGTCCTGCTGGTCGCGATCTCGGTCAGCTACGTCAAGGAGTACGGCGACCTGTTCCCGACGCCGGACTCGCGGATCAAGTACGCGAGCAACGCGGGCTTCATCACCTTGTACGGCGAGCTTTCCGGGCCGTCGCTCGGCGAGTTCGTCACCTGGCGGCTCGGGTTCGTCCCGGTGATGGTCGGGCTGATCAGCCTGCTCACGATCATCCGGCACACCCGGGTCGAGGAGGAGACCGGGCGCCGCGAGTTGCTCGGGGCAACCGTTGTCGGACGGCACGCCCAGCTCGCCGCCGCGCTGATCGTCACGCTCGGCGCGAACGTCGTACTCGCCGTACTGCTGGCCCTCGGCATGCACAGCCAGGGTCTCCCGCTCGCCGGGTCGGTTGCCATCGGCATCGAGTACGCCGCCACCGGCTGGCTGTTCGCCGGCGTCGGAGCCGTCGCGGCGCAGCTGACCGCCGGCGCGGGAACGGCCCGTGGTATTGCGATCGGCGTACTCGGAGCGGCCTACGTACTGCGGGCCGCGGGCGACACCAGCGCACACACGGACGGCCCGCTCGCGTGGTTGTCGTACATCTCGCCGATCGGCTGGGCCCAGCAGATCCATCCGTATGCGCAGAACCGTTGGTGGTTGGGCGCGGTGATCCTGGCCGTGACCGTGCTGCTGGTGGGTGTCGCGGTGAGTCTCGCCGTACGGCGGGACGTCGGCGCGGGACTGCTCCCGGACCGGCTCGGGCCGGCCGACGGGACGATCGGGTCGCCGCTCGGGCTCGCCTGGCGCTTGCACCGTGGGCTGCTGGTCGCCTGGACGACCGGATTCGCCTTGCTGGGCTTGCTGTTCGGCGGAGTCGCGAAGGGTGTCGGCGACATGATGCGTGACGATCCGACGATCCAGGAGATGTTCCGGCGGATGGGTGGCGCGTCCGGGCTGATCGACTCGTTCCTGGCCGGAGTGATGATGCTGGTCGGCCTGATCGCGTCGGCGTACGCCGTCCAGGCGACGCTCCGGATGCGGGTCGAGGAGAGCAGCGGGCGCGTCGAGCCGGTGCTGGCGACCGCGACCAGCCGCTGGCAGTGGGCCGGGAGTCACCTCGTGTTCAGCCTGCTCGGCCCGGCGGTCGCCCTGCTGGCCGCGGGTGTCATGCAGGGACTGGCGTACGGGCTCGCGATCGACGACGTCGGCGGGCAACTGCCGCGGATGATCGGTGCCGCACTCGTCCAACTGCCGGCCGTGTGGGTGCTGGCCGCGATCGCGATCGCTATCTTCGGGTTCTTCCCGCAGGCGTCGATGGTGTCCTGGGCCGGGCCGGCGGTGTGCATCCTGATCGGGCTGGTCAGCGCCGGTGTCGCCACCGCACGATGGATCCGCGACATCTCACCGTTCACCCACCTCCCGTCGCTCCCCGGCGGATCGGTCTCCGCCGGCCCCCTCGTCGTACTGCTGGCGATTGCCCTGGCGCTCGGCCTCACAGGCCTGGCCGGCCTACGCCGCCGAGACCTCCCCGCCTGACCCTGTCGAGAACGCGCGCGCGGCTCCGACGTACCGGACATGAAGCGAGCCATCGAAGACAGCACAGCTCTCCCGCCGGTCGTCGACCGTACGACGTTCACCGCGGACCTGGAGGCACTGCGGGTCCGCGAGAAGGCACACACCCGTGAGGCGGACGAGATCGCCGCGCAGCGCAGGCGCCTGCCGATGGTCGAACTCGACGCGAACGTCACGGTGACCGGTCCGGCGGGGCCGGTCACCCTGCTCGACGCGTTCGACGGCCGCAAGCAGCTACTCGCGTACTACTACATGTGGCACACCGGCCACCCCGCCGCCGAACAGTGCCAGGGCTGCACATGGTGTGCGGGCCAGATCCAGGAGATCTCGTACCTGCAGTCCCGCGACATCACGTTCGCCGTCTTCTGCCAGGGCCCGTACGCCGAGAGCCGCGCGTACTACGACTTCATGGGCTGGAGTATGCCGTGGTACTCCGCTCTCGGTTCGCTGGAGCAGCTCCTGGAGGGGCGGAACATCGGGCAGATGTACCTGGTCTCGTACGTGCGCCAGGGTGATCGCGTGTTCGAGACGTACTGGACGACGATGCGCGGCGTCGAGGTGATGGACAACAACTACCACCTGATGGACCTCACGGTGTACGGCCGCCAGGAGCCGTACGAGGACTCGCCGGCCGGCTGGCCGCAGCAGTGGGCGGCCGAGGAGCCCAAGCTGCCCAAGGTGATCGACGGCCGCCCGATCGCGCAGTGGTCACGGATCGCCGCGGGCCGCAGCGACGACCTCAGTGGCGGGCATTCCGGGACCAGCTGAAGCAGTATGCGCCGAAGGCTGCGATGCCTATCGCCAGCACGGTCAGCAGTACCGAGCCGAACGGCTGGTCCTTGATCGTGTGCAGCGCCGTGTCGAGGCCGCCGGCCTTCTTCGGGTCGTAGGTGATCGAGGCCCAGCCGAACAGTACGCCGACCACCGCGAACGCGACGCCTTTCGCGGCGTACCCGATCCGGCCGAGCAGGATCGTGGTCTCCGAGACACCACCGGCCAGGTCCTCGGTGAACTGCTTGGTGATCGACTTGTACACCTGGTAACAGCCGATCCCGATGATCGCGACGCCGACGCCCACGATCAGGACCCGCCCAGCGGTATGCGCCATCAGCCGCGCGGACAGCGACTCCTGTGCGCCGGTGCTCGAGCCGCCCGCGCCCAGCGCGATCTTCACCGCGCTCACGCCGATCACCAGGTAGACGATCGCGCGGCCGACCGAGGACACCTTCCGGCGCAGCTCGAGATGTCCCCAGCCGAGCTCCAGCACCCGCCAGACGACCAGCACGAACAGGCCCACCGCCACCACCCACAGCAGTACGCCGCCGAGTGGTTGGCCGGCCAGTTCCTTGAGAGCGCCCTGCTGGGACGCCTCCTGCGACGACTTCCCGAAGGCCAGCTGGAGGGCGATCCAGGCCACCAGCAGGTGGACGAGGCCGTACGCGAGCAGACCGAGGGTGATCGCGACGTCATAGGCCCGGCTGTGCCGTACTTCCTGGGCGGTACTCACCCACGTCCGGTGCCCACTGCGGAAACCGTTCAGGCGGAGACCGGCGCCGACGCTTCCCGGTCCGGCTCGTCGATGTCGCCGTACTCGCCCTGCCGGTAGGCGTGGCGGCCGAAGGTCCAGACGTACACGAAGAACGCCAGCTCGACGACGATGCCGATCGTGACGCGGACCGGAGCGGGCAGGAAAGGCGTGACGAACGCTTCGATCAGGCCGGTGACGAGGAGGACCGCGGCGAGGCCGATCGCCATACCGACGGTGGCCCGGCCGGTTCGGGCGAGGGACTGCATGCGCGTGCGAGGACCGGGGACGATCCAGGACCAGCCGAGGCGCAGGCCGGCCGCCGTGGCGATGAAGACCGCCGTCAGCTCCAGCAGGCCGTGCGGCGTGATCAAGCTGAAGAACAGGCCGCCCTTGTCGTTGGCGATCATCAGGCCCGCGCTGAGGCCCAGGTTCATCGCGTTGTCCCACAGGACGAAGACAGACGGGACCAGGAGGATGCCCAGGGCCAGTACGGCGGCACTGATCGTCGCGTTGTTGATCCACACGCGCAGGGCGAAGTCCTGCGCGGGGTTGTCCGAGTAGTACGACTCGAAGTCGTGGTTGACGAGCTGCTTGACCTCTTCCGGCGTGGCGATCGAGCTGACCACTTCCGGATGCGCCAGCACTCGGTACGCCGTCCAGGCCGCCACCAGGTAGAAGAGCAGGCCAATGGTGATCCACCAGCGTCTGGACGCGTACAGCGCGGCCGGGAAGCTCACGAGGAAGTACTTCGAGATGTCCCGCCAGACGGGCGCCTGTGCGCCGGTCACCGCACCACGGGCGTCCGCGATGAGCCCGGACAGCCGGCCGATCGACACAGGGTCCGCACCGGCGGCTCTGAGGGCGGACAGGTGCGTGCCGACGCGCTGGTAGAGCACTACGAGCTCTTCTGCCTCCGCACCGGTCAGACGGCGCTGGCGACGGGTCAGGAGCGCGAGACGGTCCCACTGCGGCTGGTGCACCGACACAAACGCTTCTACGTCCACAGCCACCTCCTCCACCCGTGTGATGGCAGACTAACCGGACCGAGTGTCTACGCAGGAGGGGGGCGACGAACGTGTCTCAGCTGGTCACCGGTGAAGCCGTCGTCCTCCAGGTGCGGATCGCCCGGATGCCGACGCGGGCGCTCGCGTGTGCGATCGACGTACTGCTGCAGGGCATCGTGCTCGTCGTACTGGTCGGGCTGCTGGCCGGGTTCCTGTTCGGGACGCGGACGAGTGAGGCGCTGGCCGTCGCGCTGATCTTCGTCACCGTCCTGCTGGTGCTGATCGGCTACCGGGTCGTGATGGAGACGCTGACCCGAGGGCGGACGATCGGGAAGATGGTGCTCGGGCTGAAGGTGGTCCGCGACGACGGCAGCTCGATCCGCTTCCGGCATGCGCTGGTGCGGACGCTGATGTGGTTGTTCGTGGACTTCGCGCCGTGGTTCGCGGCCAGCCCCGGGATCGTCGCGAGCCTGATGAACAGGCAGGGCAAGCGGATCGGGGACATGGTCGCCGGCACGGTCGTGATCCGCGAGCGGCAACAGCCGATGGCGTCGCCGCCGCTGTTCGTACCGGGTCCGTTGGTGCAGTGGGCGCAGTCCCTGGAGTTGTCGCGACTGTCCGACGACCTCGCGAACACGGCCCGCGACTACCTCGCGCGGTACACCGAACTCCTCCCGGGCCCGCAGTACGCCCTCGGCGAAGCCTTGGCCGCCCGCGTCGCCGCCGCCACCGCGCCCCAGCCGCCGCACCCGATCATCGCGCCCGCCTACCTGTCCGCCGTACTGGCCGAACGCCGCCGCCGCGAACTCCATCGCCTGTCCACCAGACGCCCCGCCCCCACCGGCCCTCCCAGTCCGTACGGCATTCCCGCGGGGCCGTTCGCGCCACCTGACCCGTATGGGTTGATGCCGCCTGTCGCACCGCCCGGGTTGTTCGCGCCGCCTGCTCCGCCCGCGCATTCAAGGCCGGCCGTGGTCAACGCGCACGGGTGGGCCGCGCCAGGCAGCAACGAGGGCTGAAACGCGAACACCCCCGCGCCGAGGCACGGGGGTGTTCCGGAGCAAACCTCAGTAGCGGTAGGCCTCCGCCTTGTACGGGCCCTCGATCGGTACGCCGAGGTACGCGGACTGCTCCTTCGTCAGCTCGGTGAGCTTCACGCCGAGCGCGTCCAGGTGCAGCCGGGCCACCATCTCGTCGAGGTGCTTCGGCAGCACGTACACCTCGGTCGGGTAGTCGGCGGTCTTCACGAACAGCTCGATCTGCGCCAGCACCTGGTTGGTGAACGAGTTCGACATCACGAACGACGGGTGCCCGGTCGCGTTGCCCAGGTTCAGCAGCCGGCCCTCGGACAGCACGATGATCGTGTGGCCGTCCGGGAACCGGAACTCGTCGACCTGCGGCTTGATGTTCACCCGCTCGATCCCCGGCACCTTGTACAGCCCGGCCATGTCGATCTCGTTGTCGAAGTGGCCGATGTTGCCGACGATCGCCTGGTGCTTCATCGCGGCCATGTGGTCGGCGGTGATGACGTCCTTGTTGCCGGTGGTGGTGACGAAGATGTCGGCGATCCCGGCCACGTCGTCGACCGTCGACACCTGGTAACCGTCCATCGCGGCCTGCAGCGCGCAGATCGGGTCGATCTCGGTGACGATCACCCGGGCGCCCTGCCCGCGCAGCGACTCGGCGCAGCCCTTGCCGACGTCGCCGTACCCGCAGACGACCGCGACCTTGCCGCCGATCAGGACGTCGGTGGCGCGGTTGATGCCGTCGATCAGCGAGTGGCGGCAGCCGTACTTGTTGTCGAACTTCGACTTGGTGACCGAGTCGTTGACGTTGATCGCCGGGAACAGCAGCGCGCCGGCCTTGTGCATCTCGTACAGCCGGTGCACGCCGGTGGTGGTCTCCTCGGTGACACCCTTGATGCCCTGGCCGATGGTCGTCCACTTGTTCGGGGACTCGGCGAGCGTGCGGGTGAGCAGCTTGAGGACGACGCCGTACTCCTCGGAGTCCGCCGTCGACGGGTCCGGAACGGCACCCGCCTTCTCGAACTCGGTGCCCTTGTGCACGAGCATCGTGGCGTCGCCGCCGTCGTCGAGGATCATGTTCGGGCCTTCACCGCCCGGCCAGGTGAGCGCCTGCTCGGTGCACCACCAGTACTCCTCGAGCGTCTCGCCCTTCCAGGCGAAGACCGGGACACCGGCCGGGGCCTCGGCGGTGCCGTCGCCGACGACGACCGCGGCGGCCGCGTGGTCCTGGGTGGAGAAGATGTTGCAGGACACCCAGCGCACCTCGGCCCCGAGCGCCACCAGCGTCTCGATCAGTACGGCGGTCTGGATCGTCATGTGCAGCGAGCCCATGATCCGCGCGCCGGCCAGCGGCTTGCTGTCGCCGTACTGCTTGCGCATCGCCATCAGGCCGGGCATCTCGTGCTCGGCCAGCCGGATCTCCTTGCGCCCGAACTCGGCGAGCCCGAGGTCTGCCACCTTGTAGTCGAAGGTCATGCCGCTCCCCTGAAGACTGTGAAACTTACCGACCTGAGCCTAGAGGGCCGAGGCACGCGGTTTGATCGCTCGCAGCGCGTTTTTGACACCGAAATGTCAAGATTGATGCTATGCGCATCACCGAGGCCGCTCGCCAACTGGGTACCACTCCGCGCATGCTGCGCTACCGGGAGGCCCTCGGGCTGCTCCCGCGCTCGCGATCCGAGCACACCGCGCAGCGCCAGTACGACGACCGCGACCTGGCCGCCGTCCGACTCGCCCTCGATCTCGAACGCCGGTACGACGTGACGCCGGCCGCCCTCGCGTTCGCCCTGCGAGCGCTCGCCGAGCCCTCCGTGGCCGCCGACATCCGGAACCTGGGCTACCGCACCGGCCGGCTCAGCGCCCCACCCAGCCAGGCCGAGATCGACCGCGAGCGCGCTCTGAGATGGCTCGGCCGCTCCGGTGTGCTCCCGCCCCGGCCTCGCTAGTGCGAAGGCGATTCCGGTACGGCGGGACGCGGGTCGGTCACGTGGTTCTCGACGTACACGTCGGGCTCGAGGTAGATGTGCACCGACATCGGCTCAGCAGCCCGGATCGCGCGTTCGGCCGCGTCGATGGTCTCCGCGACGACGGCCGCGTCGGAGGTCGGCTCGACGCCGAGCTTGGCGGCGACCAGGACCTCCTCGGGACCGAGGTGCAGGGTCTTGATGTGGATCAGCCGCTGGACACCGGGGGTGTTCTCGATCGCGGCGACGATCCGGGCCTGCGAGTCGCGGGTCGCGGACTCGCCGAGCAGCAGCGACTTCATCTCGATCGCCAGGAAGACCGCCACGCAGACCAGCAGCGCGCCGATCGCCATCGAGCCCAGGCCGTCGAACACACCGTTGCCGGTGGCAAGCGTCAGGATGACGCCGAGCAGTGCCAGCACCAGACCGGTCAGCGCGGCGAAGTCCTCGAGCAGGATCACCGGCAGCTCGGGCGCCCGCGCGTTCCGGATGAACCGGACCCAGGAGACCTTGCCGCGCAGCTTGTTCGACTCGACGATCGCGGTCCGGAACGAGAAGCCCTCCATCGTGATCGCGAGCAGCAGCACCGCGACCGGGACCCACTTCCAGCTGTCGATCCCGTGCGGCTCGTGAACCTTGTGGTACCCCTCGTACAACGCGAACAGGCCGCCGACGCTGAACAGCACGATCGACACGATGAACGAGTAGACGTACCGCTCCCGGCCGAACCCGAACTGGTGCAGCTCGTCGGCGGCCCGCTTGGCCCGCTTGCTGCCGACCAGCAGCAGCACCTGGTTGCCGCAGTCCGCGGTCGAGTGGATCGCCTCGGCCAGCATCGAGGCCGACTGGGTCAGCGCCCAGGCGGCGAACTTGGTGACCGCGATGCCTGCGTTCGCCAGCAAAGCCGCGACAACGGCCTTGTTACCGCCACCAGCCATGGTTGTTCAGATCCTCCGGGGAAAGGTCAGGACGCGGACACGACGAACGCCGTGCCGGAACCACGCAGGGTACAGGGTCCTTCGGGTCCCGAGGCGAACGCGGACTGACCCGCGGACAACGTCACAACGGATTCCTTGCTCGCGGCATCCACCGCCCCGTCCACACAGCAGACGATCCGCGGACCGGTACCCTCCAGCACCCGCTCGTCGCCGTCCAGGTCGACCCGGCGGACCGCGAAGTACGGACAACCGGTCTCGTACCCGCCGTCGGCCGTCGCGGTCAGTACCGGGTCGGCCAGCGGCTCGAAGTCCACCACCGAGACCAGTTCCGGTACGTCGATGTGCTTGGCGGTCAGGCCGCCGCGCAGCACGTTGTCGGAGTTCGCCATCACCTCGAACCCGAGCCCCTGCAGGTACGCGTGCACGTTGCCGGCCGGCAGGTACACCGCGTCGAAACGCCGCAGGCGGACACGGTTCAGCAACAGGGCCGCGAGTACGCCGGGGTCGTCCGGGAAGTCCGCGCACAACCTGGTGAGCGTCTCGCACTCGAGCTCGAACCCGTCGGCGCCGCGCGTGACGGCCGCCCCCAGAGCGGCGACCAGCGGCCGGATCGCGTCCCGGTCACGGCTCATGAAATCGGTGAACGCCTCGCGGAGCTTGCCGTTCCGCAGCAGGTCGGTGAGCTCGCCGAATCCGGCCGGCTCGAGCGCGTCCAGCAGCGCCACCGTCCGGTCCAGCGGCCGGAAACCGACCAGTGCGTCGAACGGCTCGAGCGCGATCAGGATCTCCGGCTTCGGCCAGGCGTCCTTGTAGTTCCGGTCGGCGGCGTCCCGCGGGATCCCGGCCGCCTCGTCCCGCTGGTACCCGTCGATCGCCTGCTCCCGCGAGGGATGCGCCTGGATCGACAGCGGCTGCGCGGCCGCCAGCAGCTTCGCCAGGAACGGGAACCGGCCGTCGAACCGCTCTGCCGTCTCCTCCCCCAGGACTGCCGCCGGGTCGAAGGACACCGCGTCGTACAGCGTGTCCCCGGACGGCAGCACGGACGGCGCGGACTCGTGCGCGCCCATCCACATCTCCGCCTGCGGCTTGCCGGTCGGCGCGACGCCGAGCAGCTTCGGCAGCGCGGTCGGCGAACCCCACGCGTAGTCGCGGATCGTGTTCTGGAGCGGGACTACCACGCCGGGTCCTCCGAGGGGTTTCCTGACCCGACCGGATCGTCGACGGTCGCCATCCCGTACCGGCGCAGACCGATCCCGAGGTACGCCGCGGCGTAGCGGCCCTCCTGGGTCAGAGCGGCGTACCGGGCGATGTCCGTGCCGTTGGGTCGGGCGATCGTGTGCACCCGGACGTCGTGCGCCTGTGCCTTCGACTCCAGCTTGCGGCGGTGCTCGGCGATACCGGCCTCCTCGACACCGTCGTCCAGGATGATCAGTGCCGGCCGGAGCTCCTCCGGCTTGTCGAACGGATCCGCGAACAGATCCCGCGGCGGCTGGTTGAGCACCGGCAGCAGGTGGCCCGCGTCAGCGGCCAGCGCCGGTCGTCCACTGGCCAGCCGCAACGCCTCGACCACCCGGCGAGCGGCCCGCGCAGCCAGCACCGAGCCGCCCCAGACCAGCGGCAAGGCGTCCGCGAGCACCAGGGCGAGCTCCTTCGCCGGATTGGACGCCACGTCGTTGTTGGGCGAGCACTCGATCGCCACGTCGTCCAGCAACGACGCAACGGCCTTGTGGTCGACCTCCGGGCCGAGCTCCATCTGGTGCAGCGCCTGCAGTACGGCGACCGCTGCCGCCAACTGGTCGTCGGACTGGGACGGCAGCCGGATCGCATGCCGGAGACCGGCCGAGGCGATCGCCACCGGAGAGTCCTCCGGTGCGGCGACCATCAGCCCGCAACCACGCCGTACCGCTTCGGCTGCCGCCGACACCGCGTCCGTGTCCTCGGCGGCGCCGCCGAGGACGACCACCAGGTCCAGCGGACCGGCCCACCCGGGCAGCCCCGGACCTGGCCAGGCCAGGAACGGAACCGGGCAGACCGGCTCCAGCACGGCCCGGACCAGCCGGGCGTCACGGCCGGCCGCGACCACGGCCCGCGGCCGGAAGCCGTCGGACTCCAGCTTGGTCAGCACGTCCTCGGAAGCTTCCAGCTCCGCCCGGATCCGGGCACCGGCCATCGCCAGCCGGCGCAGCAGGTGGTCGGCCGCCGACAGTGCCGCCGGGTCGTCCAGCCGGGTGTCGTCGAAAAGGCTCATCAGTTGCCCGCGGATTCGGTCTCTCGCGTGTCCCGGGCCTCGTCGATCAGCAGCACCGGGATGTCGTCACGCACCGGGTACGCCAGCGCGCAGGCCGCGTTGGTGCAGATCAGCTCGTTCGCCTCGTCGTCCACGCGGAACTCCGAGCGGCACTTCGGGCAGACCAGGATGCTCAGCAGGTCCGGGTCCAGATTGACTGCCATTCAGTTCTCCTCCACCGATGCGCCGGTGATCAGGGCCAGTACTTCGTCGCGGACGCGTTCCATGCCGGCGCGGTCCGCGGCCTCGACGTTCAGCCGCAGCAACGGCTCCGTGTTCGACGCACGGACGTTGAACCACCACTGTCCCGCCGACACCGTCAACCCGTCCAGGTGGTCGACGGTCACGCCGTCGACGCCAGAATACGTATCCTCGATGGCCGCGACCGTCTCCGCCGCGTCCGCGACCGTGTTGTTGATCTCGCCGGACGCGACGTACCGCTCGTACTCCGCGAACAGCTCACTCGCGGGCCGGTCCTGCTCCCCCAGCGCCGCGAGGACGTGGAGAGCCGCCAGCATGCCGGTGTCGGCGCGCCAGAAGTCGCGGAAGTAGTAGTGCGCGGAGTGCTCGCCGCCGAACACCGCGTCGGTCTCGGCCATCTTCTGCTTGATGTTCGAGTGCCCCACCCGGGTCCGGACCGGGACGCCGCCGTGCTCGGCGACCAGCTCCGGGACCGCCTTCGAGGTGATCAGGTTGTGCAGGATCGTCGCGCCGGGCTGCTTGGCGAGCTCGCGGACGGCGACCGCCGCGGTGATCGCGCTCGGCGAGATCGGGTCGCTCTTCTCGTCCACCACGAAGCAGCGGTCGGCGTCGCCGTCGAACGCCAGCCCGAGGTCGGCGCCGGTCTCGCGGACCTTGGCCTGCAGGTCGACCAGGTTCTTCGGGTCCAGCGGGTTCGCCTCGTGGTTCGGGAAGTTGCCGTCGAGCTCGAAGTACATCGGGACGATCGTCACCGGGCCGTCCGCGAAGACCGCCGGGACGGTGTGGCCGCCCATCCCGTTGCCGGCGTCGACGACCACCGTCAGCGGCCGGATGCCGCTCAGGTCGACCAGGTCGTGCAGGTGGTCGGCGTACGCGGTGAGCAGGTCCTTGTGCGTGACGTGCCCCGGGGTCGCGCCGGCCGCCGGGGGCTCGGTGAGGGCCTTCGCGACCAGGTCGGCGATGTCCCGCAGCCCGGAGTCGCTGCCGACCGGGGCAGCACCGGCGCGACACAGCTTGATGCCGTTGTACTTCGCCGGGTTGTGGCTCGCGGTGAACATCGCGCCGGGCAGGTCGAGCCGCCCCGACGCGAAGTACAGCTGGTCGGTGGACGCCAGGCCGATGTCGATCACGTCCGCGCCGGTGGACGTCACCCCCTCCGCGAACGCCGCCGCCAACGCCGGGCTGGACGGCCGCATGTCGTACCCGATCACCACGGCCCCGGGCCCCGCGAGCACATCCAGCACCTCGACGAACGCAGCCCCCGCGGCCCGCGCAACGGACTCGTCCAGCTGCTCGGGCACGACCCCCCGCACGTCATAAGCCTTGAAGATCCCCGCAACATCAACCATGCACGGACCCTATCCGGCCCGTCGACCACCTTGTGCACCAGATCCGTACCGCGACGGCTGCGGCGTACGGATCTGGTGCACAAAGTCGGCTTACTCGAACCAGCCGGGGGTGGCGCGGTGGTGGACGGTGGGGAGTTGGCGGGGGCTGGTGGGGGCGGCCCACTGGGTGGCGTTGGCGAGGATCTGCTGGACCTCGGGCTGGTGGTACGTCGGGTACTCCTGGTCGCCGGGGCGGAAGTAGAAGACCCGGCCCTGGCCGCGGCGGTAGCAGCAGCCGGAGCGGAACACCTCGCCGCCGGAGAACGAGCTGACGAAGACCAGTTCGTCCGGCTGCGGGATGTCGAACAGTTCGCCGTACATCTCCTCGCGCTCGATCACCAGCGGGTGCGGCACGTCCTTCGCGATCGGGTGACCGGCGGCGACCGTCCAGATCAGCTCGCGGTCGTTCTCCGCGCGCCAGTCCAGCGAGCAGGTCGTGCCCATCAACCGGATGAAGATCTTCGAGAAGTGCGCGGAGTGCAGCGCGATCAGGCCCATCCCGGACAGCACGTGCTGCTGGCCCCGGTCCACGATCGCGTCGTCGACGTCGCCGTGCGCGGCGTGCCCCCACCAGGTGAGTACGTCGGTGTCCGCGAGCACCTCCTCGGTCAGGCCGTGCTCGTCCTGCTGCAGCCACGCCGTACGGACGACGACGTCCTGCCCGAGCTTCGCCCGCAGCGCCGCCGCGATCGTCTCGTGCATGGTGTCCGGGTAGATCTTCCGGACGGTCTCGTCGCGGCCCTCGTGGACGTTCTCGCCCCACACGGTCACGCGGATCGGATCAGTCATGCAGAACCACCTCTCGGCCCGCCTTCGCGGACGCGTAGCAAGCGTCGATGATCTCGGTCCGGAGCAGCGCCTCGGACCCGTTCTGGCCTTCCCACTCACCGCTCCGCACGATCCGGACGAACTCCCGCACCACCGCGCGGTGCCCGAGCCCGGCGCCGGTGGCCGGCTTCACCTCGGCCGGGATACCGGCGACGTCGGTGAAGATCCGCAGCGTGTCCTCGCTGGTGTAGTTCTTCACCTCGATCTTCGCGCCGCCGTCGGTGCCGAACAGCTCGATCCCGAAGTTGTCGCCCGGCGCCCGGTACGTCGCCCAGCTGGTCTCCAGCTGCAGCGCGCCGCCGCCCTTCAGCCGCAGGTACGCCGTGGCCAGGTCCTCGACCTCGAACTTCGACCCGAGGGTGTCGACGGTCGGGCGGTCCGGCGTACTCGCACTGCCCTTCCCGCGCGGGCCGAGCTCCGCGAACGTGTCCGCGGACACCGTGGTGATCTCGGGCTCGCCGAGCAGGTGCAGCGCCATGTCGAGGATGTGGACGCCGAGGTCGATCAGCGGGCCGCCGCCGGACAGCTCCCGGTTCGTGAACCAGCCGCCCATGCCGGGGATGCCGTTGCGGCGCATCCAGTGCGCCTTGGCGTAGTAGATGCGGCCCAGCTGGCCCTCGTCGATCTGGTGCTTCAGCGCCGCCACGTCGCCGCGCTCACGGTGGTTGAACACCACCTTCAGCACCCGGCCGGCCTGCTTCGAGGCCTCGACCATCGCGGTGCCTTCGGCGACCGTCCGGGCCAGCGGCTTCTCGGACAGCACGTGCAGGCCCTTGCCGAGCGCGGCCAGCGCGATCGGAGCGTGCAGCTGCGTCGGCGTACCGATGCTGACCGCCTCCAGCCCCGGAGTCTCCAGCAGGTCTTCCCACTTCTCGTACAGATGCGGTACGCCGTGCTTCTCGCCGAGGCTGGTCAGCGTGTCCTTCTCCAGGCCCGCCAGCGCAATCACCTCGACGTCCGGCAACTCGGAGAACGCCTCCAGTGCCGTCCGACCGGCGAAACCCAGTCCGACGACCCCGACCCGCAGTTTTTGATCGTTCACACCCACGATCCTCTCCCGATGACAACGAAGGACACAACTGCTTCCCACACTACGGAACAGGTTTCAACACCGGTCAACCCGGTTGTCCTAACGGACAGGTAACAGGCCCTAGTCGCCTTCGGGGTCGAAGTCGGGGTCTATTTGCTCGGGGGACAGGGCCAGGACGTCGGCCAGCTCCAGGACCAGGGCGGAGCGGACCAGCCAGGACAGGCTGCTGCCGGACCGTTCGGCGCGGAGCTCGATCGGGCGCCGGAACACCACGATCCGGTACGGCTCGTGCGACGTACCGCCGGTGGCGTGGGTGAGCGGGATCTCGGTGGCGTCGATCTCCAGGTTCGGGACGTCCTCGATCGCGAACTCGACCCGGGCGATCACCTGCGGCAGCCGCTTCTCCAGCCGGGTCACCTCGATCGCGACCACCTCGTCGAACTGCGCGGCGGCGGACCGCTGCAGCGGCAGGCCACGCGGCGCGAACTTGCTCGGCCTGCTGATCGGGCCGAGCATTCCGCGGCCGTGGCGGTCGATGTGCCTGCGATGACGGCGAGCCTCGGTCACGCGCTCAGCCTAGTGGGGGTAACGTCTGTCCGTGAGCATCGCCAGGATCTGTTCGCGCGCCGGATGTCAGAAGCCGGCCGTGTCGACGCTCACCTACGTGTACGCCGACTCGACCTGTGTCCTCGGTCCGCTGGCCACGTACGCCGAGCCGCACTGCTACGACCTGTGCGCCGACCACGCCGACCGCCTGACGGCGCCGAACGGGTGGGAGGTCATCCGGCTCGCTCCGGACCCGGCCGCCGCCGGTCCGTCGTCCGACGACCTCGAGGCGCTGGCGAACGCGGTCCGCGAAGCGGCCCGCCCGCTCCCGCCGCGCGGCGAACCCCGCGCCGGCACCCCGGGCGCCCCGGTCGAGGTCGCCCGCCGAGGTCACCTGCGGATGCTGCAGGACCCCGGCGCCAACACGACCGAGGGCTAGGGCATGTCCTAACGCAGCGCGGCGCTCACGTCGGGCTGCGCGCCGAGCTGGGCCCGGAAGACGAGCGACGTCGACAACGGCCACGCGGCCACCTGCGGTACGTCGTCCTTCGCGGGCTTCGGCGCCGGCATCAGCGTGACGCCCGCGACCACGGTCCCCCGGGTCTGCTGCACCATCAGGTACGTCGGCCGCGGCTGCGCCGGGAA
Organism: Kribbella sp. NPDC051137; assembly: GCF_040682535.1. Classification (NCBI taxonomy): domain Bacteria; kingdom Bacillati; phylum Actinomycetota; class Actinomycetes; order Propionibacteriales; family Kribbellaceae; genus Kribbella; species Kribbella sp. NPDC051137. Next base: position 269,061 of record NZ_JBFBBI010000008.1, on the reverse strand, counting down.
CGGGACCGGCGTGGTCGCCCCGTTCAGCACGTCGAGCGCCCGCGTGACCAGCACCCGGCCGGCCGCGTCGCGCAGCTCGAACTTGACGCTCCCGGTCTTCCCGGGCGCCGTCACCTGCAGCAAGACCGGCTGCTTGTGCGCCGGCAGCACCAGGTACGCCGGGCCGGTCAGTGCCTCCGCGGACCCGATCGACGAGAACTCGGTCCGGCTCGCGTCGGTGGCCCGCACCGCCGCGGTCACCGGCTGGTCGGAGGTGATCGTGATCGCGCTGGCGTCGCCGTTCAGCACCTTGTCGAGCGAGACCGTCCGGACCGAACCGGCGGGCACCGCGACGGTCTCCAGGCCGGCCGGCTTGAACGAGCCGTTCGGGCCGTTGATCGTCAGGCTCGCGGTCGCCTGCAGGTCGGTCGGGTTCGCGATCGAGAGGATCCGGTTCCCGCCGCCGGGAGCGACCGCGGGCACGAACACCTTGGTCGCGGGCGCGGCCGAGGTGTTCAGCCAGTCGACACCGACCGGATCGTTCCCGGACGAGGCGTTCGAGCGGACCGCGGCGGCGACCCGGCCGCCGGTCGACTCGACGTGCAGGGCGATGTCCCGGAGGTTCGGCGCGTCCTGCCGGAGGTAGACCTGCGACGTACCGCGAGCCGGCACCACGATGCCGCGGACCGCGGGCAGGTCCGCGGAACCGGCGCGGGAGTACACGCTGACGTTCACCTCGGCGTTGATGCTGTCCAGGTTCGTGAGCACGAGGACGTCGCGGCGATCGCTCGCTCCTGACGCACCGACGAACCAGAAGTCCGATCCGGGCAGCTGGCACGGCACGCTCGCCATGCCGCGGTTGACCTCGCCGTCCGGCGCGGTCGTGGTACTGGTGCCGACCGCACCGGCGGCCAGCGGTCCGGTGCCCTTGATCGACAGCGGCACCGGGCTGGTCACCACCGGGCTCGAGCCGATCGTGCCGCGCTTGAGCAGGGATCCGACCGGGTCGGACGTGGCCGGGAGCGGCGCGATCGACAGCGGCACCGCGGTCCCCGGCGAGGTCGCCGTACCTTCGGGCAGCGTCGGGGAGACCGCGTTCACCACGCTGGTCATCTTGCCGCCGGGCGCGACCGCCGGGCAGGCGAGCGCCGTACGGTTCACGACGGCCCGCGCCGGCTCGGCCTCGGCCGCCTCCACGCGGGTGTCGGCCTTGCCCGGACTGGTGACGACGCCGAGCCCGGCCAGCACGGCCATGGCACCGACGACGGCCGCGATCCGGAGGCGCGGGTCGGACAGCAACCGGCTCACCGGGGGTCCCTCCTCGCGTGCGTGCCTTGCGGTACGGCGACGGTCCGGCGGACCGTCGGCAGGCAGAAGATCAGCGCGATGATCCAGCCGATCAGCCCGAGGATGCGCCACAGCGAGTGCGTCTGGTCCACGATCGGCGTGCTGCCCTCGATCTTCGAGCGGTCCACCAGCCACGAGGCGTCGCCGTCGTTCGCGCTGGCCCGGGTCAGGCCGGGCAGCGAGTCGAGGGTCGACTGCAGCGTCGGGTCCACCGGACCCGGCAGGTACACGTAGTCGATCGCGAGGCCGGCCAACTGGCGCCCTTCCTCGCCGCTACCGCCGCCGCCCAGGGTGGCGAGCACGTCGGTGATCGGCTTGGTCTGGGCCGGGGTCGGCGCCGCCTCCAGCGCGCCCATCCGCGGGCCGCCGTTCTTGACCAGCGCGAACCGCGTCTGGCCGCCCGGCGCTTTGCGCACCACCAGGATCGACTGGTTGTCCGGCGGATCCTGCGAAGCCACCAGGTACGCCGGGAGGTCCTGCGCGGGACCGCGCCACAGCGGACCGTCCGTACCGCGCACCATCCAGAAGCCCGCGGTCACGATCGTGGTCACCAGCGCGAGGCCGAGCACGCCCTGGACGATGAGCTCCCGCGACTTCCCGACCGAATCCCAGGCGACGGTGACGGAGATGATCCAGCCGGCCGTCATCAGGAACATCAACGGCCCGCTGCCGCCGCCGAGCCGGCTCGCGACCAGCGTCCCGGCCAGACCGGCCAGCGCGGCGAACCAGCCGAGCAACTCGTACCGCTGCCGGGACTCCCGCAGCAGCCCGACCAGCGCGACCACGATCAGCGGTACGGCGAACCACCAGGGCGTCGGCGCACCGATCGGCGTACCGGTCAGCAGATGCGGCAGGCTGTCGCCCGGACCGATCGCGGCGGTCGGCGGACCGCCCGCTTCCTGGCCGAGCTTCGACGGGTGCCGCACCAGGTCGATCGTCCACGGCAGCACCAGCAGCAGACCGAGCACGACCGAGAACACCAACTGCCGCCCCTGACGCCGCCAGCCGAGGCCGAGAACCGCGCCGAGCACCAGCACGACCGCGATCAGCAGACCGAGCGCCGGCGTGAACGCGAACAGCACGGCCAGACAGGCGCCGGCGAACCACGCGGCCCGCCAACTGCCCTGCACAACCACACGCCGCCGCCGGGCGACAGTGTGGACAGCGGCACCGAGCAGCGGCAGCACGATCGCCGCCACACACGTCCCGAGCCGTCCCTGTGAGATCGCCCCGTTGGTGAAGACCGCCAGCCCGTACGCCGATGCGCCCCAGGCGCGGGCCACCCGGTCGACGACGAAGGACCGCAGCAACGCCCACGCCGCGAGACCGGCCAGCGGAACCGCTCCGAGCAGCAGGATGTTCGTTGCACCGCCCGGACCGAACAGCACCGTGGAGAACGCCCACATCTGCCCCAGCCACGCGGGCGGAGTGATGCCGGGCGGAGCGGACGCGGCCGCGTGCCACAGGGCCGCCAGATTCTCCTGGGCCGGCAGCAGCAGGTGCGAACGCAGTGCGCCGCCCCCGATCAGGCCGCGCGCCGCCACCACGGCACCGAGCGCGAGCACCACCCACGTGACCAGGAACGGCCGCCGGATCAGTTGCCGGCGCCAGCGCGGCTGGTCGACTGCGACACGCGCGGTCGACTTCGCCCGGCGGGCCGTCGTGACGACCTGCTCCTCGGGTTCGTCCGCCCAGGCTTCGCGGATCCGCTCGGAGATTGTGCTGGTGGTCTCCTCCAGGTTGTGCCGCAGGGCGTGCACGGACCGGGAGAACAGGCCCTTGATGTCGTCGTACGGGACCTGGTTGAGATTGCGGCGGTTCTTGCGGGCCGTGGTCCAGCCGCCGGCGAGCAGGGTGCCGAGCAGGGCGGTCCACTCGTCGACCGCACCGGACGGTGTCTTGCCGACCACGAACCAGATCGACCGCAGCACCGTGCCGAACAGGAACCGAAGCACCAGCAGCGGCAGGAGTTTGGCAGGAGCGTTCGCGAGAACGGTGTAGTACGCATGGGCGCGGTCGAGCTGGTACGCGTGCCGGCGGGTGCCGGCCAGCGCCCGCTCGCCGGTGGCCGCGGCCTGCGCGTGGTAGACGACCGCGTCCGGCGCGACGCCGACCTGGTACCCGGCGCGGCTCGCGCGCCAGCCGAAGTCGATGTCGTCGCGGAACATCGGCAGCCGCGGGTCGAAACCGTGCAGCGCCTCCCAGACGTCGCGGCGGACCAGCATGCCGGCCGAGCTGACCGCGAGCACGTTCCGCGGCTGGTCGTGCTGGCCCTGGTCGAGCTCGCCGTTCTCGATGCCGGTGTCGCGGCGGCCACCGAGCGACGTGGTGACGCCGACCTCGAGCAGCTCGCGGTCCCGCGGCCAGAGCCGCAGTTTCGGACCCCAGACTCCGGTCTCCGGCGATATAGTGGCCTGGAGCAACAATTTCTCCAGGGCCTTCGGAGCCGGTGCGCAGTCGTCGTGCAGCAGCCACAGCCACTCCACCACAGGCACCTGGCCATCGTCGCCGTACGGACCGACCGCGCTCGGGATCGGCGCGAAACCGTGGGTTTCCAGGCCGCGCGCGACCGCCACACCGAAGCCGGTCCGCGCGGACAGGCTGACCACGGGCTCGACAGCGGGCATCGCGGCCAGCAGTTCGGCGGTCTCGTCGGTAGAGCCGGTGTCGACCGCGATCAGCCGGTCCGGACGCGGGTTGAGCGCCCACAAGGACTCGGACAGACGCGGCAGCCACGCCGCGCCCTCATGCCCGACCACCACCGCGGTGACGACATGCCGGACCCGCGGGCGGCGCATGTGGCCACCAGTGTGATCGGTCGGGAAGTCGACGGAGTCGAAGAATTCCCAACCGGCCGGAGCTTCTTGTTCCATGCGGAGCTGTGACACCTCGATGCTTGCGGACGGTCACCGCGACCGCAGGTCCCGGCGAGGACTCACCATACAGCCGCTCTCGGAGTGTCGGGAAAGCCGCAGCTTCGACCTGTGGAAAGCCGCGGGCCCCGGACGACGTTCGTCCGGGGCCTCGCGGAAGTCTCTGCTGTTGCTGTTGTTCTCAGCCGCCGCTCAGACGGCCTTCTTCTTCAGTTTGCGGCGCTCCCGCTCCGACAGACCGCCCCAGATTCCGAAGCGTTCGTCGTTCTGCAGCGCGTACTCGAGGCATTCGCCCCGGACGTCGCAGCCGAGGCACACCTTCTTGGCCTCGCGGGTGGAACCGCCCTTCTCCGGGAAGAAAGCCTCTGGGTCGGTCTGGGCGCAGAGCGCCCGTTCCTGCCAGTTCGGCTCCTCCTCGATCGCCTCACCGTCGACAATCGCCATCAGGCCCTCTGTCACGGTACGACCTCCTCGACCCTGTTCGTTCCCCTGTACATGTGGGTTTGCGGTCCACATGCCTGACCTCGTCCGTCCTGCGCTCTGCAACGGTCCCCGATACCGAGTGTCCTAACGAACGACACGGTTGAAATTACATTCCTGCAATGCACGAAAGTCAAGCCGTGCTCTGCTATTGGGATCATCCGCAACATGCCCGCAAAAGAACGAGAGGCCTGCAGATACAGGCCTCTCGCGCCGGGTACCCGGCTTCAAACCTCGTGATACCGCAATTTTCGGGCAGCACCGGTAAGGGCTTGCTGCGCTGATCGGCTGACCGATCAGGAAGGCTGGGACCACCAGCCCTGCTGGCCCTGGCCCGGCTGGTTCGGGTCGTTCTTGTCGCCTTCGACGCGCTGGTCGACACGGGTCGCGTCGTCCGTTTCGGCCTGCTGCGCAGGCTCTGCGGCCGCCGGCTGCTCGGCCGGCTTGTCGTCGGCCTGCCAGGACTGCTCCTGCTGCCAGGCCTGCTGACCCTGCTGGGCGTCGGCCTGCTCGTGCGAGCCCTCGGCGGCAGCGTGGTCCGACTGGCCCCACTCCTGACCGGACTGGGCCTGCTGGCCGTAGTCCTGGCCGCTCCACTGCTGGCCGTGCTGCTGACCGGCGTCGGAGCCCCACTGCTGCTGCTCCTGCGGCCACTGCTGGCCCTGCTCCTGGCCGCTCCACTGCTGCTGGCCTTCGGAGTTCCACGCCTGCGTCGGCTCGGCCGCGGCGGCCTGGCCTTCGGCCGGCCACGCCTGCTCCTGCTGGCCGGAGTGCTGTGCGGAGTGCTGACCGGCCTGCGGGTCGGCGTGCTGGCCGTGCTGGGCCTCGGCGTCACCGGCGGACCAGGCCTGCTGCTGCTCGCCCTGGTTCCAGCTCTGCTCCTGCGGCCACTGCTGCTGGTCGCCCTGACCCGCTGCGTAACCACCGGCAGCGCCGGCCGCCGCGTAACCGCCGTACTGCTGGCCCTGGTCGTACTGCTGGCCGCCGTACTGACCCTGCTGGTCGTGACCGTAGCCCTGCTGCTGCGCGTAGCCCTGCTGGCCGTACTGCGCCTGCTGGCCACCGAACTGCGGCTGGCCGTGCTGTCCAGGCTGTCCCTGCTGGAACTGACCCGGCTTCGGAGCCTTCACCGGCGCCGGCAGCGCCTGGAACGTCTTCAGGGCGTACAGCCCGACACCGCCGTACAGCGCGAGACCGCCGAGCGACGCGATGAACCCGACGATCTTCTCGCCGGCCGTGCCGCCGCCGTTGAACTGCGCGAACGTCGCGACCAGGCCGATCAGCAGGAACAGACCGGTGATGACCAGCGCGGCCAGCGTGACGATCCGGGCGTTCGGCGTCCGCTCACCCTCATTGACCAGCCAGACCGCGGCGACCAGCGCCGGGATCAGCGCGATCGTGGTGACCGACGGCGGGACGATGATGCTGTGCACGCCCGCGGACGCGGCCACGAAGCCGATGCCGCCGACGAACAGCTGGAAGAGCGCTGCCACTGCGAGCAGGCCTGTGAATGCGAGCAGGATGTACGCGACCGGCTCTCTGAGCTTCTTGGTTGCGTCGGTGACCACGAGGGGCTCCTCGGATGTTGGGGGCCGTACAACTGAGCTGTGCGGATCTGATGACTCACCGCAGCATAGTCGTGCGGTGGGCCGACGCATTGACGACTCGGGCAGACTCTTCCCATGCAAGTTCGCACCCACATGCCCAAGCGATACACCGTGCTGGCCGGCGGCATCGGCGGTTCCGCCTTCCTGCGCGGTCTGCTCAAGGCCCGTCCGGACGCCGAGATCACCGTCGTCGGGAACACCGCGGACGACATCACCCTGTTCGGCCTGCGGGTCTGTCCCGACCTCGACACCGTGATGTACACCCTCGGCGGCGGCATCTCGGAGGAGCGCAAGTGGGGTCGTGAGGACGAGACCTGGGTGATCAAGGAGGAGCTCGCGGCGTACGGCGTGGAGCCCACCTGGTTCGGGCTCGGCGACCGTGACATCGCGACCCACCTGGTGCGGACCCAGATGCTGGACGCCGGGTACAGCCTGACCGCGGTCACCGAGGCGCTGTGCGCGCGCTGGAAGCTCCCGGTGCGGCTGCTGCCGATGAGCGACGACCGGATCGAGACCCACGTCGTGGTGGACGACCCGGAGCAGCCCGGCCGCCGCAAGGCGATCCACTTCCAGGAGTACTGGGTCCGTCACCAGGCGGCCGTCCCGGCGCACCAGATCGTTGCCGTCGGCCAGGACAAGGCGAAGCCCGCGCCCGGCGTACTGGACGCGATCGCGGACTGCGACGTACTGATCATTCCGCCGTCCAACCCGGTCGTCTCGGTCGGCACGATCCTCGGCGTACCGGGGATCCGGGAGGCGGTGCAGGCGACCGCCGCGCCGGTCATCGGGCTGTCGCCGATCATCGGCACCGGCCCGGTCCGCGGGATGGCCGACAAGGTGCTGGCCACCGTCGGCGTCGCGGCCACCGCGTCGGCGGTCGCGCGGTACTACGGCTCCCGTACGTCGGGCGGCGTCCTCGACGGCTGGCTGATCGACAGCTCGGACGCGATCCAGGCGGATTCGATCGCCGGAGCCGGAATTCACGTCCAGGCGGTGCCGTTGTGGATGACCGACGAGACCACCACCGCCGCGATGGCTGACGCGGCACTCACCCTCGCGGAGGCCGTACGGCGATGAGGAAGCACCTCGAGATCTTCCCGGTAACAGGGCTGCCCGAGGTGGCGGCCGGGGACGACCTGGCAGCGCTGATCGCGGACGGTGCCGACCTGCGCGACGGCGACGTCGTCTCGGTGACGTCCAAGATCGTCAGCAAGGCGGAGGGCCGGCTCACGTACGGCACCCGCCGCGAGGCGGTCGACGCCGAGCTCGTCCGGGTCGTCGCACAACGTGGCGAAACCCGCATCGTGCAGACCCGGCACGGCCTGGTGATGGCCGCGGCCGGCACCGACACCTCGAACACGGCGGCCGGCACGGTCCTGCTGCTCCCCGTCGACCCGGACAGGTCCGCCCGTTCGCTGCGCGCGGCCTTGAAGGATCGGTACGACGTGAACGTCGGCATCGTCGTCACCGACACCCTCGGCCGCCCGTGGCGGAACGGCCAGACCGACGTGGCGATCGGCGCCGCCGGGGTCCGCGTGGTCGAGGACCTGCGCGGTACGACGGACAGCCACGGCAACGTCCTGGCGGTCACCGAGCCCGCCCTCGCGGACGAGATCGCCGGCGCCAGCGAACTCGTGAAGGGCAAGGCCGACGGCGTACCGGTCGCCGTACTGCGGGGGCTCGAGGACGCCGTACTGCCGGTGGGAGAGGACGGGCCCGGGGCGCGGGCGCTGGTGCGGGACGCCGAGCACGACATGTTCAGCCTCGGGACCCGGGAGGCGGCGCGGGCCGCCGTACTCGACCGGCAGCCGCCGGCCGGGCTGCGGGAGCTGGACCCTCTGCTGCTGTCGGACCTGGCTGTCGAGGGTGTGCTGGTCGAGGCTGGTGACAACGCTGTCACCGTGTCGGGTGCGGACCCGGTCACGGTCGGAGTCGCCGCCGAGCGGGTCGCCGTACTGCTGCACGCCGAGGGTTACGGGGTCGCGGTGCAGGCCGGGCCGGGTGCTGTTGCGACGGTTACGTTCGGCTCACGGTCGAAGTAGTTTTCTAGGCAACTTCTTAGGGTCACCTCGTACACTGCCATCGCACGGCGGCGCGGTGGCCGCCACAAATCCCGGGAAGACCAACACTGTGGGTAAAGCGTCGTCGCAGAAACAGTCGCGCCGCCAGATGATCGAGAAGATGCAGCGCGAGCAGGCCGCCTCGGACCGCCGCCGTACCGTCATCATCGTGATCTGCTCGATCGTGGTCGGACTGGCGATCATCGCCTACCCGGCGATCCGGCTGGTCCAGGACTCCCGGACCAAGAACCAGGCGCTCACCGACTTCGGCGTCGCGGCCGGCTCCGCCTCCTGCGACCCGATCACCAACGACACCGCCGGCGGCACCCAGGACCACCGCCCCGACGGCGAGAAGATCCTGTACTCCGTGTCCCCGCCGTCCTCCGGCCCGCACTACGCGGTCTGGGCGCCGTTCGACAAGAAGTTCTACTCGACGAGCGACCGCCCGCCGGTGGAGAACCTGGTCCACAACCTCGAGCACGGGTACACGATCCTCTGGTACCGCGACACCCTGCCGAAGGACCAGATCGACAAGATCGAGAAGATCGCCAAGTCGAAGCTCCCGGACGCCTCGCTGAACAAGTTCATCGCGGCGCCCTACAAGCAGTCCGAGGGCAAGGGCTGGCCGGACGGCAAGAACCTCGCCTTCGCCCACTGGAGCGGCCCCGGCACCGACCAGAAGTCCTTCGGCCACCGCCAGTTCTGCGGCTCGGTCAGCGGCGAGGCCCTCAAGCAGTTCATGGAGAAGTACCCCGCCACCGACGCCCAGGAACCGAACGGCGGCTGACCTCGCCGCCGCTCCACCACGAGGGTCAGATGTAGTCCGCGTGGTCGGACTGGACCTGGGCTACGAGTTCCTTGACGCGTTCGCCGTCCGACAGTGGGCAGACCATGGTGACGTCCTGGGTGTGGACGATGATGTGGCTGCGGAGGCCGACGGCTGCGACCAGGTGGTCGGGGTCGTCGGTGACGATGATGTTGTCGTGGGAGTCGAGGAGACAGCTGAGGGTGGTGCTGTCGGTGCGGTTGCCGTTCGGGTCGGCGTCGTACGTGTCGGCGAGCGCGGCCCAGGAGCCGACGTCCAGCCAGTGCACGGGCATCGGTACGACGACCACGTCCGCGTCGACCTTGCCCTGCGAGGCGGGTTCCATCACGGCGTAGTCGACGCTGATCTTGCGCAGGTTCGGGTAGATCTCGGCGAGGGTCGCCTCGCGGGCCGGGGTGTCCCAGACGGCGGCGACCTCGCGGAGGCGGGCGGCGGAGTCCGGGAGCAGGGTGTCGAGGACGTTCAGGACCGTGGACGCCCGCCAGACGAACATGCCGGAGTTCCACCAGAACCGCCCGGTGGCCAGGTACTGCTCGGCGGTCTCGCGGTCCGGCTTCTCGCGGAAGCGGTCGACGACGTACGCCGCGGTGCCCTCGATCGGCTCGCCGCGCTCGATGTAGCCGAGGCCGGTGTGCGGGTGGGTCGGCTCGATGCCGAACGTGACCAGCGACCGGCCGCGCGCCTCGACCACCTCGAACCCCTGCTCGATCGCGGTCCGGAACTCGTCTTCCGGGCTGATCAGGTGGTCGGAGCCGACGAAGGCGACGACGGCGTCCGGGTCGTTCCGCGCGACGACCGCGGAGGCCAGGCCGATCGCGTTCGCGGTGTCCCGGCGGGCGGGTTCGCCGATGATGTTGTGCGGGCCGAGCTCGGGCAGCTCCTTGCGTACGACGTCCGTGATCGCGCCGACCGTACAGACGTAGATGTTCTCCGGGGCGACCAGTCCGAGCAGCCGGTTGTACGCCACCCGCAGCAGCGACTGCCCGGCCGCCAGCGGCAGCACCTGCTTCGGCCTGTCGTCTCTGGACATCGGCCACAACCGTGTCCCTGAACCACCCGCCAGGATCACCACGTTTCGCATGCAGAGACCCTACCGGTCGGGCGGTTGCGGAATCCGGAGGTGCTGGAGGTCCGGCGGCACAGGGGTGTCCGACGGCTGCCAGAACAGCTCGGACTCCCCGTCGATCCCGGTCGCCGGCGCGTCCGTGAGACGGAACCGATCGCGCAGCCGGCCGTAGAAGTCGGTCGGCCGCAGCCGCACCAGCCGCAGCCGTCGCGGTGATCCGTACACCCCGATCCAGTCCCCGGGGTCGAGGACGCCGCGCAGCTGACCGTCGATGCTCACCGCCGCCTGCCCGGAGTGCGGCAGCACCCGCAGCGCGATCGGCTCGTCCGGTGCGGCGACGACCGTACGGTTGAACGTCATGTGCGGCGCGACCGGAGTGAACACGATCGCCTCGGTGGTCGGCGACAGGATCGGCCCGCCGGCGGCGAAGCTGTACGCCGTCGACCCGGTCGGCGTCGCCACGATCACCGCGTCCGCGGAGTACGACGCGAGCAGCCTCCCGGACAGGTACACACCCAGCGCGACCTGGTGGTCCCGCGCGAGCTTCTCCACGACCACGTCGTTCAGCGCGGTGACGTCGAGCGCCATGCCCCAGCCGTCGCCCTCGGCGACCTCGTGCCGGACCGGCGGCGGAGGCAGCGCGGGACCGTGGCCGTAGCGCAGCAGCGACTCGATGCCGTGCGGGATCTCCAGCGGCCGGGACGCTCGCATGGTCAGCGTCATCCGTTCCTCGTACGTCGCTCCGCCGTGGTGGACCGCTTCCAGCGCGGCCTCGACGTCCTTGCAGGCGACCTCGGTCAGGAACCCGACCTTGCCCAGGTCGACCCCGAGTACGGCGGCGTCGTTCTTCGCCGCGATCCGCGCACCGCGCAGGAACGTGCCGTCGCCGCCGAGCGTGACCACCAGGTCGGGGTCACCGGCATGATGCAGCTCCGCGGTCCCGGAACGCCGTTCCTCGTGGTCCTTCCAGACGTCGATGTCGGTACAGCCGATGCCGTGCGCGGTCGCCCAGCGCCGTACCGTCTCCGCGGTCTGCACCGCCACCGGCCGACCCTGATGAACCACCAACCCAAGCCGCGATATCGCCACACCACACGGTAACCCGGCTATTCGGCCGCCTGGACGATCGGATCGGTCTCGTCGTCGAACTCGCCGATCACCTCTTCGAGCAGGTCCTCCAGCGCGACCACGCCGATCGCCCGCTCGCCGCCGCAGACCACCGCGAGCTGCGAACGTTCGTCGCGCATGGTCCGGATCGCCTTCGCCACCGGGGTGTTGTCGCCGAGCTCGAGCGCCGCCATCATCAGGTCCGACGCCCGGCTCGCGGTGTCGCCGGCGGTGGTCGCCCGGGCCGCGTCGCGGACGTGCACGATGCCGCAGATCCCTGCAGAACCGTCGGTACCGGAAACGACGGCGAGCCTGGAGCGGCCTTCGCGGCGGCTGGTCAGCTCGATCTCGCGGGCGGTCGCGGTCGCCGGGACCGTGGACAGCTGGGCGATCGGCGTCATCACCTGGCCCACCGTCGTGTTCTGCAACGCGAGCATCGCGGTCAGCAGCTCGTGTTCGGGCTCCTCGAGCGTCCCGTGTTCGCGGGAGGACTCGATCAGCAGCCGCAGCTCGTCCGGCCCGTGGGCGTTGGCGATCTCGTTCTGCGGGGTCACACCGACCAGGCGGACGCACAGGTTCGCGATCCAGTTCAGCACGCTGAGCAGCGGCCGGAACACGTACGTGAACCCGCGGAACGGCATCGCCAGGATCAGCGCGGACCGCTCCGGATCGCTGATCGCCCAGGACTTCGGCGCCATCTCGCCGAGCAGGACGTGCAGCAGGCCGATGCCGCCGACCGCGATGATCAGCGCGACCACATGCCCGACGCCCTCCGGGATGTGCGCGAGCTCGAACAGCGGATGCAGCAGGTGCGCCACCGCCGGCTCGCTCAGCGAACCGAGTCCCAGCGTGCACAGGGTGATCCCGAGCTGCGCGCCCGCGAGCATCAACGACAGCTCGCTGACCCCCGCGATCGCGGCCCGGGCGGACCGGCTGCCGGAAGCGGCCGCTTCCTCGAGCCGGTGCCGCTTCGACGCCACGAGCGCGAACTCGGCCGCGACGAAGAAGCCGTTCAGCGCCAGCAGTACGACCGAGATGACGAGCGCCCACGTCGTACTCATGCCACACGCTCCATCAGGACGATGCCCGGCACCCGGCGCTCGATCGTCTGCACGGTGAGCCGTACCGACTCGGTCGGCACCGGCTTCCCGTCGTGGTCGATCCGCTGCGGCAGCTCCACCACCAGCGCGTCACCGACCTCCGGGATCCGGCCGAGCCGCGCCATCACCAGCCCGGAAACGGTCTCGTAGTCGTCGCCTACCGGCAGCGGTACGCCGGTGGCCTCCTCGACCTCGTCCAACCGCCAGCGGGCCGGCACCACCCACGACCCGTCGCCGCCTTGCACCAGGCCGGTCTCCGGCAGATCGTCCTCGTCGCGGATCTCGCCGACCAGTTCCTCCGCGATGTCCTCCAGCGACACGATGCCCGCGAACCCGCCGTACTCGTCGACGACGATCGCCAGCTGCCGGCGCGCGGTCCGGAGTCGTTCCAGTACCGCGGGCAGCGGCAACGTCGTCGGTACGGCGACCGGCTGGGTGGCCAGCGACCCGACCGCGATCGTCGCGCGATCGGCCGGTTCGAGCTCGACGACGTCGCCGATCGCGACCACGCCGATCACCTCGTCCACCGACCCGCCGACGACCGGGAACCTGCTGTGTCCGGTGTCCTGCAGCTCGACCACCCGGGTCAGCGGCTCGTCGCGGTGCACGGTGACGACGTCGACGCGCGGCACCATCGCCTCGCCGGCGGTCCGGCCGCGGAAGTCCAGGCCGCGGTCCAGCAGCCGCATGGTGTCCTCGTCCAGCAGGCCCTGCTCGTACGACGTCTCGATGATCCGGTCGAGCTCCTGCGGCGTCGCCCCCTGCGGCAGCTCCTCGACCGGCTCGATCCCGACCCGGCGGAGAATCCGGTTCGAGGCCGAGTCGAACAGGTGGATCACCGGGCCGGCCACCGCGAGGTACAGCAGCGTCGAGCGGGACAGCCGGAGCGCGATCGCCTCCGCGCGGGCGATCGCCAGGTTCTTCGGGGCCAGCTCGCCGAGCACCATCTGGATGATCGTTGCCAGCAGCAACGCCAGGATCACCGAGACGGACAGGCTCACGGCCTCCGGTACGCCGGCCGCGCCGAGCAGGTGCTGCAGCCCCTCGCCGAGGTACGGCTCCGCGAAGTACCCGGCGAGCAGCGCGGTGATCGTGATGCCGACCTGCGCGCCGGACAGCACGAACGACAGCCGTGCGGTGACCTTCAGCGCCCGCGCGGCCGCCGCGTCACCGTCCGCGGCCAGCGTCCGCAGCCGGCTCCGGTCGACGGCGACGTACGCGAACTCCTGGGACACGAAGTAGCCGGTTGCAACGGTCAGCACCAGGATCAGGCCCAGGCCGGCCAGGATCAGCATGACCGAACCCTATGAGAACTCGAGCGACCGCAGTACTGCGGGGTCACTCACGTCGAGGCGGCTGGCCTACCGTCCGGTGGTTGGCTTCCAGGGGACGACCTCGCCGTCGCGGACGAGTTCGCCGTACAGGTCCGGGTCGACCTGGTCGGCCAGGATCAGGTCGGCGAGCGGGCGGACCGCCTCGGCCGGGGACTTGGCCCGGCTGAAGTCGTCGAACCACGGGCGGGACGCGCGCGTGTCGACCAGGCCCGGGCAGACCGACGCGACCAGGGTGCCGGCGGCCAGGTCGTCCTCGCGGCGGTCCGCGGCGACCGCGCGGACCGCGGCGACCTGGGCGACCTTGGACGGGAGGTTGATCCACTCCGGCCACCCGTGCGCGGCCGCCGTGCCGTCGTGGACCGCCGTACGCCATTCCTCGACGACCTTCTCGACGTCGTCGAGCGAGGCGCCGTCGAAGCGTCCCCACAGCTGCTCAGGAAGCTGCTCCAGGGTCCCCAACGAGCTGGCGACCACGATCAGCCGACCGCCCGGTCGCAGGATCGGCCCGAAGGCGCGCAAGATGTACTGGGCCCCGAGGTTCGCCACGTCCGCGAACTCGTCGACCTGCTCGACCGGCGTCTTCCCCGGCTCCAGCGGACCGACTGCGTTCGACACCACGATGTCCACAGCCCCGAGCTCGTCAGCCAGCCGTTGCACGGCTTCGCCGTCGGTGACGTCCAGCACCCGGCCCTCGACCCGGGCCTTGCCTTGAACCCGAGCTGCCGCGGCGGCGACCCGTTCCGGGTTGCGGCCGGTGAGCAGGACGAGGTCTTCGGGGCTCATGCGGTTGGCGAGTTCTTCTACGAGTGCGTAGCCGATGCCTTGGTTGGCGCCGGTGACCAATGCGATTCTCATGCGGCCAACGTAGGCCTGCACGAGGTATGACTCCAGCGAAAGTTCGGCACAGGTGGTATGCGTAGACGTCATGGACTTCACCGATGTCTCGCCGGTCGCGTTGCGGATTTTCCGGGAGGTGGCGGAGCGGGGTACGTTCACCGCCGCCGCGGCCGCGCTCGGGTACACGCAGTCGGCCGTGTCACGGCAGATCGCGACGCTCGAGCGTGCCGCGGGCAGTCAGCTGCTGGAACGGCGTCGCGAAGGCGTCGTACTGACGGCGGCCGGGCAGGTGGTACTGCGGAGCGGTGCGGTCGTCCTCGACCAGCTGGACGCGGCGGCGCGGGAGCTGGCCGGGTTACCGGTCGCGGGCGGGACGGTGCGGCTCGGGTGGTTCCCGAGTGCCGGCGCGGTTTTGTTGCCGCGGGCAATCAGCGCGGTACGGCGTACGCATCCGGCGGTGACCGTGACGACGCGGGAGGGGTCCACGCCGGCGCTGGTGCGGGCGTTGCGGGCCCGGACGATCGACCTCGCGGTGATCGCGTCGGCGCCGCCGTTCCGGCCGCCGGACGCGGAGACGCCGGCGCTCAGGCTCGAGACGCTGGCCGAGCGGAGCCTGCTGCTGGCGGTGCCGACCGGGCATCCGCTGGCGGCGTACGACGCGGTCGACGTCGGCGAGCTGCGGGGTCAGCGGTGGATCGCCGGACCGGCGTCGAGCGGGGAGCTGCTGATGGGGGTCTGGCCGGGGCTGGACGAGCGGCCGGTGGTCGCGCACACGGTGCGTGACTGGTTCGCGAAACTGCAGCTGGTGGCGGCCGGGGCCGGCATCACCACGATCTCCGCGTCGATGGCACCGGCGGTGCCGGCCGGTGTCCGGGTGCTCACCGTCCGCGGCGGCCCTCAAGAACTCCGCCGCACCATCCTCGCCCGCCTCCCCGGCCCCCTGCCGGAGCCGGTCGCCCTACTGGCGGCCGCCCTCCGAGCTGCGACCGCCGAACTCACCTGAGCCCTCCGGCTGCGCCGGAGCAACAGGAGGCGTGTCCTGCTGCGCGGGGGCGGGAGTGCTGGGCGCCTGAGCTGGTGCTTGGGGGACCTGGGCCGGGGTGCTGTCGTCGCCTTGGCGGGCTTTCTCGAATTCCTTCATCGCCTTGGCGGCGTTGCGGGTCAGTTCCGGGAGTTTCTTCGCACCGAACAGCAGCACGACGATGACCAGGATGACGATCCATTCGCCGCCTTCCGGCAGCGCGAGCTCTGGCACCATGACGAACCCTTCTCTCCACTCATTCCCTCCCAACGTACGCCGGTCCGCGAACCGTAGGGTGGGCCATATGTCACAAGTCCTGCCCGAGCTGTTCGCGGCCGCGGTCCGCCGGGACGGCGCCCGGCCCTTCCTCACCTACTACGACGACGCGTCCGGCGAGCGGATCGAGCTCAGCGCGGTGACCACCGCGAACTGGGTCGCCAAGACCGCGAACCTGCTCACCGACGAGTACGACCTCGAGTCCGGCGACACCGTCGCCATCGGCCTCCCGCCGCACTGGCTCGGCGTGGTCTGGGCACTGTCCACCTGGTCCGCCGGCGCCGCCCTCACCAGCGGGACCGGCACCGTCGCGATCACCGGCCCCGACCTCGCGATCCGCGGCGAGCGCGAGACGGTCGCCTCCGCCCTCCTCCCCCTCGGCGGCCGCTTCCGCGAACCGCTGCCGGAGGGCGTGCACGACTACGGCGCCGAGGTCTACAACCACCCCGACGTCTTCTCGCCGTACGACGCCCCGACGCCCGCTTCCCCGGCGTACGACGACCTCACCCACGAGCAGCTGATCGGTGCGGCGGAACCCGTCGCCGACCGGATCCTGGTCACCCGGACGCTCACCGACCGGGACGGTCTGGGCCTGCTGGTCGGGGTGATCGCCGGAGGTGGTTCGATCGTGCTCTGCCGCAACCTGGACGCCGGGAAACTCGAGCGCCGGGTCGCGGACGAGAAGGTCGACCGAATTCTGGAGGGGTAGTGCGACGGTTCGAGGGCAAGGTGGCGCTGGTCACGGCGGCGGCGCAGGGGATCGGGTCGGCGGTCGCGCGCCGGCTGGCCGACGAGGGTGCGTCGGTCGTGGTCACCGACCTCCAGGAGGACAAGCTCGCGGAGGTCTCGAAGAGCATCGGTGACCAGGCGCTGCCGGTACGCGTCGACGTGACGAGCCGGGACGACGTCGACGCGGCGGTCACGGCCGCGGTGGAGCGGTTCGGCCGGCTGGACGTCCTGGTGAACAACGCCGGCGGCTGCATCGTACTGTCGGCGCCGGAGGACGCGACCGCGGAGGAGTTCCACGCGCAGCTCGACCTGACACTCGTCGGCGCCTCGCGCTGCATCCAGGCCGCGCTCCCGCACCTGGTGAAGAACCGCGGCAACGTCGTCACGATCAGCTCGGTCAACGGCCTCGCTGCCTTCGGCAACGTCGAGTACGCCGCCGCGAAGGCCGGCCAGATCGCGCTCAGCGTCAACTACGCCGCGCGGTACGGCGAGCTCGGCGTCCGCTTCAATGTAGTTGCCCCTGGCACCATTCGGACCCCGGTCTGGGACCACCAGCCGGGCACCCTGGAGCGGTTCAGCAAGATGTACCCGCTGGGCCGCGTCGGCGAGCCGGAGGACATCGCCGCCGCCGTCGCGTTCCTGGCCTCGGACGACGCTTCCTGGATCACCGGCCACACCCTCCCGGTGGAAGGCGGGATCCTGACCGGCCCGGGCGGGATGAACCTGGGCCCGTCAGGCTTCTTCAAGAAGGAGTACTAGCGCGGCCAGGCCTCCCACGCGGTCGCGAACATCTGGTCGACCGTGTAGGTGTTCTGCCAGCCGAGGTCGCGGGCCGCGAGGTCGCCGTTCGCCACCACGCGGGACGGGTCGCCGGGCCGGCGCGGGCCTTCCGAGGGCGTGAAGTCGATCCCGGTCACGCGCCGGGCGGCGTCCATGATCTCGCGGACCGACGTACCGGTGCCGCTGCCGAGGTTGTAGACGCGCTCGAGGGACTTGCCGGCGTCGAGCGCACGGGCGGCCGCGACGTGCGCGCGGGCCAGGTCGGCGACGTGCACGTAGTCCTTCACCGACGTACCGTCCGGGGTCGGGTGGTCGGTGCCGTAGATCTGCGGGGTCTTGCCCTGGGTGAGCAGGTTGCAGACGATCGGGAACAGGTTGTACGGGCTGGCGTCGTAGACCGTCGGGTCCCCGGAGCCGACCACGTTGAAGTACCGCAGCGAGGTGTGCCGCAGGTCGGCGGCGGCCGCCTGGTCGCGGAGCAGCCATTCGCCGATCAGCTTCGACTCGCCGTACGGCGACTGCGGGTCCGGCGCGGTGTCCTCGGTGACCACCTCGTCGCGCGGCGTCCCGTACACCCCGGCGCTGGACGAGAACACGATGTTGCGCACGGACTTCTCCGCCATCGCCTCGAGCAGCGACACCATCGCGGTGACGTTCTGTGTATACGTGTGCAACGGCCGCTCGACCGACACCCCGGCGTACTTGAACCCGGCCAGGTGCACGACCCCCTCGACCCCGTCGAGCGCCTCGCGCACCGCCTTGCCGTCGAGCAGGTTCGCCCGGACGAACGGCACGCCGTCCGGGACGAACTCGGCCTTCCCGCTCGACAGGTCGTCGATCACGACCACGTCGATCCCGTCGTCGCGGAACGCCCGCACCACATGCGCTCCGATGTACCCAGCACCACCAGTCACGAGCCACGTCATGTCTCAGATCCTGCCACCACACCACCGGCAGACCACGCGAAACGGGCCGAACCTGTACCAACCGGCAGCCGACTAGCAGACAACTGCCAGCCAGAAGTAGGACAACTCGGTCCACTCCACCTCACGCCCGACGTCGGCGGCGAACTGCTCCCGGGTCGGGAAGTTCTTCAGCACCTCGAACGTCCGCCCGTCGGACAGCCGCCGCGTCTGGTACGTGTCCCCGTGCGCGGTGGTCCGGGTGATCGGGTGGTTGCTGCCCTCCACGTACCGGTTGTCCGCGAAGATCACCACCCCTCCCGGCTCGACCCGGTCCAGCAGTCCTTGCGCGAACCGCCGGACGTCGGCCCGCGGCACGTGCGACCAGAAGAACCCGGCGAAGATCGCGTCGAACTGGCCGTCGACCGCACCGAGGTCGTACGCGTCCGCGGTCCGGAACCGCACGTCCGCCTCGCCGTACGACCGGGTGCGTGCGACCGCGAGCGGCTCCTCGTTGAAGTCGGTCGCGACCACGGACCGTGCCGTGGTCGCGAGGGCGGTCGTCCAGTAACCGGTACCGGCGGCGACTTCCAGCACCGAACGGCCTTCGACCAGTGGCGGCAGCAGCGCCCGCAACCGGGCGATGTCCTCCTGCCGCTCCGGCTTCTCGTACACCGCGTCGTACTCGCCGGCCCGCTCGCGGTAGTACTCGGTCAGGTCGTTCACTTCGGGACTGCCTTGAGCTTGGGCGTCAGCAGGAACGCACCGACGTACAGCAGCGCGGCGATGATCAGCAGCCCGTGGAACCCGATCACCAGCGCGGCGTACTCGAGACAGCCGCCGAGCATCGCGCCGAGCAGGTTCGCGCCGAACGACGCCGTACCGTCGGCGGTGTCGGTGAACCGCTTCGCGAAGATCACGTTCGCCGCGAAGATCGGCAGGAACGCGATCAGTACGGCGACCAGCGCGCGCAAGCCGACCGGCATCCCGAGCAGCCAACTGTCCGGGAACACCCAGGACAGCGCGAGCCCGCCGAACAGGACCGCGAACATCACCTTCACCGGTGGTGTCTTGAACTTCCTCGTCACTTCGACCGCGGCAAGCACCGCCACCAGCACGCCGGCGAACACGATCGCGTTCACGACCCACGTCGTACCGAACAGCAACGCGAACCCGGTGATGCTCTTCGTCTCCAGCAACATGAAGCCCGCGCCGAGCAGGAACAGGTCCGCGTACGGACGCATCCGCCGGTACGACGACCCGCCGCCCGCGATGCCCACGCCGACGATGCCCGCGACCAGGATCAACCCGAGCGTGACGAGGTACAGCGACGGGATCCGGTCCGTGAACAGGTACAGGAACGGACGGTTGTCGGTCGCCGGCGGCGGCGTCTCCGCGGTCGCACCGGCCCACTCGGACCCGCAGGTCTGGTCCTGCTCGGTGAGGCCGACCGTGACGACCGCCTGCTGCAGCCCGTCACCGATCCTGTCCACACACGGCTTGTGCCCGAACGCCGCCTGCGCGGTCGACGCCAGCCGGTCGATCAGCCAGGTCTCGCGGTAGTAGTTGTACATCGCGAACGCGCCACCGGGGTTCAGATGGTCGCGCGCCGACTCGAACGCCTGCTTGGTGAACAGGTAGCTCTCCAGCCGCAGCGAGCTCGCCCCGTTGACCAGCGTCAGCGAGTCCGGCAGCGCCAGCAGGATCATGTCGTACTTCTTGTTCGTCCGGCTCAGGAACGCACGCCCGTCGTCGATGTGCGACGTCACCCGCGGGTCCTGGTACGGATGATCCGGGTTCAGCTGCTTGCCGAGATCCCGGATCCGCGGGTCGATCTCGACCGCGTCCACATGCGTCGCACCCTTCTTCAGCGCGATCGCCACGTCGGAGCCCGATCCGGCCCCGATGATCAGCACGCTCTTCGGCGTCTTCCCGGTCGCCGCGCGCTCGTACGGCAGGCCGTACTGCGGCTCCCACTGCAGCCGCGACTCCGCCGGGATCGCCTGCTGGTGCGGTACGCCGTTCACGGTGATGGTGAGCAGCGGGACACCTTGCCAGGTGTACTGCTTGGTCTTCACCTTGTAGTACGGCGACCAGCTGAGGTCGGGCCGCGTCGACTCGTGGAACAGCACGCCGAGCATCACGAGCAGCGGCGCCAGCACGAGCGCGGCGCTCACCGCCGTGGCGACGAGCCGGGTGCCGGAGGCGGTCCGCGGGATCATCAGCGCCGCGAACACGATCGTGACGATCAGGCCCCACCAGATCGGCGGCGCGCCGAGGAACGACAGCGCGGTGAACGAGACGATCCCGACCAGGCTGCCGACCAGGTCGAAGCGGTACGCAGTCAGTCGCGGCAGCTCGGCGAAACAGCGGCCGACCAGCTCGGCCGGACCGGCCAGCACCACCGCGGCCGCGACGAAGATGATCGGCAGGATCACCCAGACCGGCGGGCCGGTGGTGTTCAGGCTGGTGAAGTAGATGACGCTGGAGCCGCCCCGGTTGACGGTCACCGGCTTCCAGGCGATCACCACGACCAGTAGGCCGAGCATGATCGGCGAGTAGTACGGCAGCCGCTTCGCGCGGCTCGAGCGCAGTACCCCGATCCCGATGCCGAGGAACGAGCCGAGCAGCACGAAGTTCGAGAAGTAGCTCAGGTGGACGACGTTCGAGCCGGTCCAGCGGATCAGCGCGAGCTCGGTGAAGAGCATCAGCGCACTGGACGCGACCAGCCGCGTCCGTACTCCGAACGGGCTCGGCCAACTGGGCGTGGACACGTGGTCGGTTGCGGAGTCGACAGCCATGCGGGGCGACGTTACCGGATTTCGAAGTGGCGTGCGTCACCCCGCAGGCAAACTTATCCCGACGTCAGCGACGGCGGGTGGGTTTCGGGAGTTCGCAGCCGGACTTGTTCAGGTCGATCGCGCGGTCGGCGGTCAGGCAGGTGTAGAGCCACCAGGTCTGCTCGCCGTACGCCGCCCCCTGGTCGACGGTGACGTTGCCGTCCGCGTCGACCTCGCACGGGTTGTTCACCGTGCAGCGCTCGCCGTCCTCGTTGCCGGTGTTGTTGATCCCGATCATCTCGCCGGTGCTGGTGCTGACCACGGGCGATCCCGACGTACCGCCGATGGTCTCGCAGCCGGGCTGCTGGTACTTGATCGAGTCCTGCCAGGTCCAGTCGCCCTCGCGGAGTTGCGGGATCGTGGCCTGTACCGAGCAGGTGTAGATCCGTTTCCAGTAACCGGAGACGACCGCCATCCCGGCGCCGTCGGCCGGGGCCTGCTTGGCGAGGGTCAGCGGCGTGACGTTCAGCCGGCTCTTGATCGACGCGTAGGTCTCGTTGACCTCGTACACGATCAGGTCGGTCTTGGTCATGGTGCCGAACAGGATCTTGTCGGCGCGGACCGTGCCGGCCCGGCTGGAATCCGGGTTCAGCAGCGTGATCGACCGGGTGGAGGCCTTGTTCACCAGGACCTGGCCGGGCTGCAGGAACCCGCCCTCGTAGCAGTGCCCGTTGGTCAGCACGAGGGCCT
This sequence comes from Kribbella sp. NPDC051137, assembly GCF_040682535.1. NCBI lineage: Bacteria > Bacillati > Actinomycetota > Actinomycetes > Propionibacteriales > Kribbellaceae > Kribbella > Kribbella sp. NPDC051137. The sequence continues at coordinate 247,207 of NZ_JBFBBI010000008.1, read as the reverse complement.
TGTCCGTGTCGACGGATTCGGCGTACCGGACGAGGGAGGCCGAGCAGTTGCTCAGCGCGGCGATGCCGGTGAAGTCGGCGCCAGGCGCCGCGGCTTGGGCCGCGCTGGTGCCGAGCAGGCTGGTGGTCGCGACCGCGGTAGCGGCCAGGACTGTGCGGAAAAGTTTCATGGGGGCGGTTTCCTCACTGTTTGTACTTGAAGGACTTCGTAACGCATCCGTCGCGCCTGGACCATCACAGGCGCGTGAAGCAGGGTGAAAGCACGGGTTTTCCTGCGCTGTGTGAGGAGGCTGCTACTCTTCGTCTCCGGATCCGCCCGGGTGCGAACCATCGGTACCACCGGCACGTCGTACCAAGTGATGACAAGCAACCAGGTACGGTCGGGAGCAGACCACCGGAGTGGAGAACGGAAGGACGTCATGCCGCAGGAGAAGCCAGACCTGCGCAATCTCCGCGAACCGGTCCGGTTCAAGCGGGCGCTGACACTGCTGTTGATGACGCTGGTCCTGCCGGGATCGGCCCAGATCGTCGCGGGCTCGAAGAAGGCCGGCCGCTGGGCCTGGCGGGTGGTCGCCGGGCTGATCGCGATCGTCGTCTTCCTGGTGATCCTCGGCCTGATCTGGCGCTCCGGGACGATCAACATCCTGGCCAGGCCGGGCACGCTGCGGCTGGTGCAGATCCTGCTGATCGTGCTCGCGCTCGGCTGGGCCGCGCTGTTCGTGGACGCCTACCGGATCAGCCAGCCGCTGACGCTGGAGCGCAACCACCGGCTGATCACCAGCATCCTCGACGGGGCGCTGATCTTCGTCGTGGTCGGGGCGCTGGTCTACGCGAGTGTGATCGTGAACACCCAGCGCGACTTCGTCGCCAGCGTGTTCGGCAACACCAAGAGCTCGAAGGCCGACAAGGGCCGCTACAACGTGTTGCTGATGGGCGGCGACTCCGGCGCGGACCGGGTCGGCACCCGGCCGGACAGCATGACCGTGGCGAGCGTCGACGCGAACACCGGCCGCACCGTCCTGATCGGCCTGCCGCGGAACCTCGCGAAGGTCCCGTTCCCGGCCGGCACGCCGCTGGCCAAGCAGTTCCCGAACGGTTTCCAATGGAAGAACTGCGGCATCGAGTGCCTGCTGAACGGCGTCTACACGTACGCCGCGAACCACAAGGACCTGTTCCCCGGCAACCCGAACCCCGGCGAGACCGCGACGTCGCAGGCGATCGAGGCGATCACCGGGCTGAAGATCAACTACTACGTGCTGATCGACCTGACCGGTTTCCGCGACCTGATCAACGCCGTCGGCGGAATCACCCTGGACATCGGCAAGCGGGTGCCGATCGGCGGCGAGACGTCCCCGATCAAGGGCTACATCGAGCCGGGCAAGAACGTCCACCTGGACGGCTACCACGCGCTCTGGTTCGCCCGCTCGCGCGCCGAGTCGTCGGACTACGACCGGATGGCCCGGCAGAAGTGCGTGATGTCCGCGATGCTGAACCAGCTGTCGCCGCAGACCGTGCTGACCAAGTTCCAGGGCATCGCGTCGGCCAGCAAGGAAGTCGTCAAGACGAGCATCCCGGCCGGTGAACTGGGGACCTTCATGGACCTCGCGCTGGACGCGAAGAAGCTCCCGGTGTCAAGCTTCTCCGCGGTCCCGCCGTTGATCCGCACGGCGGACCCGGACTTCGCGGTGATCCGGGCCAAGGTCGCGGAGGCGATCGCGAAGTCCGAATCGCTGGACAACGACGGCCCGGGAGGAGACGGTAAGACCTCGACGACCACTCCGCGTAGTACCGCGGGGACGTCCAGCAGCAAGCCCAGCACCACCCACACCACGAAGAAGCCGAGCAAGAAGCCGACCAGCTCAACGTCCACACCACCCGCCAACGGCGTCGACGACGTCGCATCGATCTGTAAGGCCTGACCTGATATGCCGCTGTCCCACTGGCCACCCGTGTCCGTCGTGATGCCCGTGCTGAACGAGGAACGCCACCTCGAGGAGGCGGTCGGCCGCGTCCTCGACCAGGACTACCCGGGTGAGCTCGAAGTCGTACTCGCGATCGGGCCGAGCAAGGACCGGACCGAGGAGATCGCGGACAAGCTGGCCGAGAAGGACCACCGGATCAGCATCGTGCCGAACCCGACCGGCAAGACGCCGGCCGCGCTGAACGTCGGGATCGCGCACGCCAAGCACGACATCCTGGTCCGGGTGGACGGGCACGGCGCGCTCACCGACGGGTACATCACCCGCGCGGTCGAGGTGCTGGACGAGAGCGGCGCGGACAACGTCGGCGGCGTGATGGCCGCCGAGGGCCGGACCCCGACCGAGATGGCGGTCGCCTGCGCGTACCGCTCCCGGCTCGGCCTGGGTGCCTCGACGTTCCACCAGGGTGGCAAGGCCGGCCCGGCCGACACCGTGTACCTGGGCGTGTTCCGGCGAGCCGCGCTGGAGCGGGTCGGCGGCTTCGACGAGACGATGCACCGCGCCCAGGACTGGGAGCTGAACTACCGGATCCGGAAGACCGGCGGGCTGATCTGGTTCAGCCCGGACCTGTCGGTGACGTACCGGCCGCGGTCCTCGCTGTCCGCGGTCGCGAAGCAGTTCTTCCACACCGGTCAGTGGCGCCGCGAGGTGATCCGCCGGCACCCGGAGACGGCCAGCAAGCGGTACCTGGCGCCTCCGGTCGCGGTGATCGGCCTGGCCGTCGGCACGATCCTCGGCATCATCGGTCTGGCCACCGGCGTCAGTTGGCTCGACCTCGGCTTCCTGGCCCCGCTCGGGTACGCCCTGCTGCTGATCTTCGGCTCGGCGATGGAGGGCCGCTACCTGCCCTGGAAGGCGCTGTTCTGGATGCCGCTGGTCTGCGCGACCATGCACGTCTCCTGGGGCCTCGGCTTCCTGGTCGGCCTCCGCGAGCGCCCGAAGGCCGCCTAACCGGCCCTGGTGGACTTGATGTAGGCGGCCACGACCTCGTCGACCGGACCGTCGAGTTTCAGCACGCCGGCGTCCAGCCACAGCGCCCGGTTGCAGGTCTCCTGCACCACCTCCAGGCTGTGGCTGACCAGGAACACCGTGCCTGCCTGGTCGCGGAGCTCCTTGATCTTCCGCTCCGACCGGACCCGGAACTCGGCGTCGCCGGTGGCCAGCGCCTCGTCGACGAGCAGGATGTCGTGCGTCTTCGCGGACGCGATCGCGAACTTCAGCCGGGCCTGCATACCGGTCGAGTACGTCGACATCGGCAGGTCGATGAAGTCGCCGATCCCGGAGAAGTCGACGATCTCGGCGTACCGGCGCTGGGTCTCGGCCGGGGACATGCCCATCGCGAGACACCCGAGGACAACGTTCCGCTCGCCGGTGAGGTCGTTCATCATCGCCGCGTTGACGCCGAGCAGCGACGGCTGCCCGCCGGTGTACACGACACCGGACGCGGGCGGCAGCAGGCCGGCGATCGCGCGCAGCATCGTCGACTTGCCGGAGCCGTTGCGGCCGATGACGCCGATCGCGTCACCCTTGTACGCGGTGAAGCTGACGTTCTTGACCGCGTGCACCTCACGGATCGTCGGCCGGTCCTGGCGGTTGATGATCCGCCGCAGCGCGGTCGCCGCCGTACCCTTGCCGCCCTGGCCTGCGATCACCTTGTAGATGATGTCCAGCCGGTCGGCGATGACCGTTGGTTCAGCCGCGTCCATAGCGATCCTCCGCACGCCAGAAGTACCAGAGTCCACCGGCCAGCATCAGGAACGCCCAGACGGTCGCGATCCACCACGCGTGCGGCAGCTCGTTCTTCACATGCTCGTGCAGCAACGCACGCCGGACGACGTCGATGTACGCCGAGATCGGGTTGAACGCCAGCACCTGGACCACCCAGCCCGGCGCGTGCAGCTGGGACAGCTTGTACGGCAGCGAGAAGAAGATCCCCGACGCGTACAGCCAGGTCCGTGTGATGAACGGCAGCAGCTGGCTGATGTCGGTCACGAACGTTCCGATCCGCGCGAAGACCAGGGTGATGCCGACGTTGAACATCACCTGCAACAGCATCGCCGGGACGATCATCAGCCATCGCCAGGTGGGACCGTCGGTGAACCCCACGACCAGGAACAGCAGGCCCATCGAGATGAGCATCTGGTTCAGCTCGTTCAGCACGTAGGCGAGCGGCAGCGTCGCACGCGGGAAGTGCAGGGTGCGGATCAGCGACAGGTTCAGCGCCAGCGAGCGGGACCCTTCGGTCATGCACCGCTGGGTGAACGTGAACACGAACACCCCGCTGAGCAGGAACGCGACGTAGTTGTCGATCCCGTTCCTCGTCCCGAGCAGCACACCGAAGGCGAGGTAGTACACGCCGGCGTTCAGCAGCGGGGTGAGGATCTGCCAGATCGAGCCCAGGCGGGCCCCGGCGTACATGGCGTAGGTGCGTGCGGCGGCGTAGCTGACGACGAACTTACGACGGCTCCACAGCTCGCGCAGGTACGAGCCGAGCGGCGGTCGGATCGAGCTCTTGGTGAGTCCGTAGCGTTCGGCGAGCGCGGCCGGATCGGTCAACCCAGGCGGCCCTTTCGGCACTGCGGCGGTCGGCATTGCGCCAATGTACTGCGGTCCGTGACGGGGTAGTGACGCAGGTCAGCCCACTAAGCGCCCTTTCAGGTTGCTGAGGTCGTTTTCAGTAAGACCACCGTGCCGCAGGTATGCCTCCGGCCCGCCGTACTCGGCGTCCAGATGCCGCAGGATCGCGACGATCGACTCGGCCCGGGTGTCCCGGAACTCGATCATTTCCGGGTGTTTCGACGCGTCCGGCTCGTCCGCCAGCTGCTCCTCCAGCCACCCCGCGAGCCGCGACTGGGTCAGGTAGTAGTCGGCGACGATCTCGTCCTCCGGTACGCCGGCGACGCTCAACGCCAGCGCGACCACCATGCCGGTGCGGTCCTTGCCGCCGTGGCAGTGCACGACGACCGCACCCTCCGGCTCGTCCGCGATCGCCTTCACCGCGGCCGCGAACAGCTCCGGCCGCTTGTCGAGCATCCAGATGCAGGCCTCGACGATCGTCGGCTGCCCGTGGTCCGGGTCGGCCGGATCCTGCAGGGACTGCCGAACGGCGAGGGGCGTGCCGGTGAACGGGGTCGGGTAAGCCGCCACTTCGCCGTCGCCGCGCAGGTCGAGGATCCGTGCGACGCCCGCGCGACGGAGCGCGACCACACCCGCTTCGGTCAGGTACTGAAGGCTGTCCGCGCGGATCAGCACGCCTTCGCGGGTCACCCGCCCGTCGGCGGTAGGCAGTCCGCCGACGTCGCGGACGTTGCGGCAGCCCGGCCAGTCGAGGTCCACGGTCACCGGTCCTGCGGACGGTCGGGGTTCGCGCCGGGACGGTACGGCGGCGGCGCCGGGAAGGTGTGCGGCGGCATCTGGTTCGGGTGGGCGCCGGGCTGGTTCGGATAGCCGCCGGGCTGGTTCGGGTGGGCGGCAGGTTGGCCGGGGTAGCCGGCCGACGGGTGGGGATAGTTGCCGGGGGCGCCTGGTTGGGTGGGGAAGGTGTTGGTGGGGCGGCGGTTGCGGTTCTTGCGGACCAGGCCGATCGCGAGGAACGTGGCGCCCAGCCCGATGAAGATCAGCAGCGAGAGGACCACTCCGAAGATCGACAGCACGAACGCCGCCACCGACGACTTCGGGCCGGCCGCGTACGTCGCGCTGGTCTCGCTGTCCGTGCACGAGATGCTGTAGTCACCGGCCGGTACGGTCGACGTCGAGCGCGCCACGACGTACCAGGTGTCGCCGTTGATCGTGATCGTCTCCGACCCGCCCGGCCGCTTCGTCGGTACGTCGTTGCCGCTCGCGTCCTTCACCGTGCACGGCGGGGCCAGCACCGGGACCGACGAGTAGATCGTCAGACCCTCCTTCTTCAGGTGCACCATGCCGCCCTCGATCGGCTGCGGCGTCCGCGGCGCCGTGACGACGATCCGCCAGACGAAGAACCCGGCCAGGAGCACGCCGACCACGAAACAGGCGATGCCGATGGCGGGCAGGATCGACTTCTTGGGCGCCGCCGGACTGCAAGCTCATACCTGCACGGTAGCGGCTACGGGGACTGCTTGGTGAGGCTGACGTCGTCGCAGTAGCCGGATCCGGTGCCCGTCCGCGTAAAGCAGTAGACGGTCGCTGTCGTCGCGCCGGGTCCGGTGGTGAACGTGGCGCTCCCGCCCCGCCACGTGGTGTTGACGAAGGACGGCGCGCGGACTTCCGACGTACCGCCGAAGGCCTTCGCGCCGATCACGATCTCGGTGTCGTACGCGCTGACACGTCCCCAGCCGGAGAGCACGTACGTCGTGTCGGGCTCGACCGCGACGACCTGCTCGGCGCTCGCCTGCGACGGGCCGAGCTTCAGGCTGTTCGTACCGCTGTGCACCGTGTCCGTCGCGACCGAGCCCCGGCTCGCGGTGATGCTCCAGTTCGTCGTACCGGATTCGAAGCCGCCGTTCTTGACCAGGTTCGTGCCCACGCACGCCACGTCGTCGAAGGTCGAGAGCTGATGGAACCCGATGTCCGGCCGGCAGTTGACCGGGACGCTCGAGCCGAAGTAGTCCGTAGCAGCCGATCCGGCCACGTTCAGGCCGGCCCGCAGGGCGGGTGAGCCGGACCGGAGTCGATACCCGTCGGGTGCGGTGCTGCCGGGCGAGACGAGCAACGGGTCGGCGGTCGACTTGTACGGGTCGGTCGGCTCGGTGGCGGGGTGGTTGCCGAAGTAGAGGTTCCCGCGGAAGACGTAGTTCGCTACTTGGTCGTATCCGCCGGAGCCGAGGTTGTCGATGATGTTGTTCGTCCAGGTCGCCTTGGTGGAGCTCGACCCGTTGTCCTCGATCACCTTCGTCGTCGATCCGCTCGGCAGGTAGAACGTGTTCGCGTAGATCTGCGCCGCGTTCTCGCCGGCGGCGTACAGGATGCGGGACTTGTCGTTGATCGAGAGGTTGTAGCGGACGATCGTCCCGGACGTGCTCCAGCCGCTGGCGCAGCCGCAGAACAGCACGAACCCGCCCTCGTTGTCGTGGCTGAAGTTGTACTGGAAGATCACGCCGCGGTTCCCGCCGTCGGAGTCGAACGCCATCCCGTCGTTGCAGCACGGCCGCCGGACCCGGTACACCTCGTTGTACTGGACGACGGTGCGGTCGCTGTTGATGGTCCAGATGCCGGCGTTGTTGCCGGCCGAGCGCATCCAGATGTCGTACGCCGTGTTGTGTTCGACGACCGCGTCCGCGCCGATCCGGAGCACGACTCCGTCGCCGCCGATGTCGTGGATGCGGTTGTTCCGGAAGACCACGTGCGTGTTCGCGGTCCAGGCCGGGCCCGACGTGCAGGCGTAGATGGCGCGGCAGCCCCAGCTCGACGAGGTCGTGAGGCCTTCCCGGTCGACGTGGTAGATCTCGGAGTTCTCGACCGTCACGTCGTCGAAGTGCGTCGGCGTCGTGGTTCCGCTGACCCGGAACTGGATGCCGTTGCTGTTCTTGGTGTCGCCGCCGTTGACGTCGTGCACGTAGACGTCGTCGACGACGTAGTGCGAGCCCGTGCCGAAGTCGGCGAGTTCGACGAGGATCCCGTTCCGCTCGGCGGCCGTGGCGCCCTGATTGGTGACCTCCAGGCCGCGGATCTCCCAGTACTGGACGTTGTACAGGTGCACCGCGGCGTAGACGGTGCCGCCGCCGGCGATGACCGGACGCGCACCCGATCCGTAGGTGTCGACGGTGACCGGCGCGGCGGCCGTGCCGGAGCCGGACGGTTTCAGCTGACCGGCACAGGTGGTGCCGCGGGCGAACAACAACCGGTCGCCGGCTGAGAAAACGTGCGCGTTGGTTTCCGAAAGCGTGTTCCACGGCGCGGCCTGGGTGCCGTTGCCGGCGGACGTCGCGGCACAGTTCACGTAGTACGACGTTCCCGCGGCGCTCGCGACGGGAGCGGGCAGGGCGAGGGTCAGCAACGTGACCACCAGGAGTGCGATCTTCAGTCTGACTGCGCGCATCGTGGCAACCTCCGGGCCTGGGCGGGCGAACCACCCTCAGGTCAGCACGGATCCCGGACGCGGCACGCCGAATCGGACAAAAGACGACAGCGTTTTCCCGTAGTTTCCGGTCATGGGGCAACTGCTCGGGTCGAAGCGCAGAGAGCTACTGGTCAAGTGGATCGAACGCACCGGCTCGGTGTCCGCCCTGGAGGCGGCGGCCGCGCTGGGCGCGAGCGTCCGGACGATCCAGCGGGACATCCACGAACTGTCGCTCGCCGGCCGGCTGACCCGGGTCCACGGCGGCGCGGTCGCGGCGGGCCGGCGTAAGCCACCCGGCGACGCGCGACTCCGCCTGGGGATCCTCGTCCCGACCCGCGGCTACTGCTTCGACGCCGTGCTCGCGGGCGCGGAACAAGCGGCTGCCGCGACGGGCAGCACGTTGATCGAGGCCGACTACGACTACACCGACGATCTCGCCGCCTCCCGGTACGCCCGGATCAGCAGCCTCGAACTGGACGGACTACTCGTCACACCACAGTTGCCCGCGACGACATGGGGCCAGTTGTGCGGTACCGACGTACCTGTCGTGCTGATCGAACGCCCATGGGAACTGGGCTGGGTCCGCGACCTCGACCCGGCCACCTCGGTCGCCGCGGCGCGTGCACCGGTCGACCACGTCTTCACCGATCACCAGAGCGGATTCGTGCTGGGCCTGGACCACCTGGCTGCCCTCGGCCACCGAACGATCCACTGCCTGATCCGCGACACTCCGACCGCCCCGGCGCTACTCGCGACGGCAACGGCGTACGCGGAGACCATCGCGCCGGCACGCGGCGTCACGCTGGGCATCACCCGTCTACGCCGCTCCGCCGACCAGATCCGGGTGCTCACCGATGCGATGCGGCAGCTGGATCCGCAGCCCACCGCCCTGTTCGTCCACACCGACGAAGACGCCGTGAACGCCCAGCAGTTGCTGGCCTCCCAAGGCCTCGCGGTCCCCGGCGACATCTCGATCCTCTCCTACGACGACGGCCTGCCCGCCAACCCCGCCACCGGCCTGAGCGCCGTCGCCCCTGACCGGGTCGCGCTGGGCAAACGAGCCGTGGAAATGATCGTCGATCGCCTCAGCAGCCGAGGCCACCACACGCACGAAGCCCACCCGCCCACCAAGCTCGCCATCGTTCCTCGCCTCCACCACCGCGCGACAACCGCACCGGCCGACGGAGCACGCCCAGCAGGCCCGTCAGCCGCAGCGCCTCCTCGGTAGTTACGGGACGCCCAGCAGGCGCAGGACGGCCGCGGTCGCGGCGGCGGCCACGACGACCAGCACGAAGGGTGCCTTGCGCCAGGCAAGTACTCCGCCGACCAGCACCCCGGCGGGGCGGGCGATACCGGCGGGACCGTGGCCGGCTGTCAGAGCGGACGTGGCCACCAGAGCGGTGAGCAGGACGACCGCGGCGACCGCCAGCAACTGGTGGATCCGTTCCGGGACCTCGAAGCGGCTGCGAAGCGCAGGCCCCGCGAACCGCAGCGAGAACGTGCCTACGGCAAGCACCCCGATTCCGGCCAGTACCAGAGGCGTGTTCGTCATCGAGCCACCTCCTCCCCCGCGGGCTTCTCCGCGCGGTAGAACAACAGGCCCACAAGGGCAAGCAGGACAGGCACACCAGCCGGCAGGAAAGGCGTTGCGGCCAAGGCGATCACGACACCGACGAGTGCCGCGATACGGGTACGGCGATCGCGCAGAGCCGGAAGGACGAGCGCCAGCAGGACCGCCGGGAACGCCGCATCCAGACCGAACACGTCGGTGTCGGTGATGATCGATCCGGCGAGGCCACCGATCACCACGCCGATGTTCCAGCAGACGAAGATGCCGATACCGCCCGCCCAGTACGCCGCTCGCCGCTGCTCCAACTCGTCCTGCCCCATCGCGAACGCGACGTTCTCGTCGGTCATCACGTGGCTGCCGGGCCACCGCCGCCACCCGCTGCCGATGACGTCGCTGACCGCCAGGCCGAACGCCACGTGCCGGGTGTTCACCAGCAGTCCCGCGATCATCGCGGCGATCGGGCTGCCACCGGCCGCGACGATCCCGACGAACAGGAACTGCGAGGCGCCCGCGAAAACGACGACCGACAGCAGGATCGGGACCCACAACGGCAGCCCGCCGCCGACGCTGATCGCGCCGTACGACATCCCGACGACGCCGTCGGCCAGACACACCAGCGCGATGTCGCGGGCCAGTCCCCGGTCGAGTGTTCGCCAGATCGAACGCATGGGCATTATGATGAACACCAGCCCACTGGTTCGTCAAGCCGAACAAACGGACCGCTATATCGAACACGGAGCGAACCACACCGATGGACAGCAGCAAGGCACCGCTCGACGTGATCGCAGCCTCCCTGCGCCGGCACCGCGCCCGCGCCGGACTCTCCCTCACCGAGGTCGCCAAGCGTGCCGGCGTCGCCAAGTCCACGCTGTCCCAGCTGGAGTCCGGCACCGGCAACCCGAGCGTGGAGACCCTGTGGGCGCTGGCCGTCGCGCTCGACACGCCGTTCGCCGCGTTGCTCGACCCACCGCGCCCGCGGGTGCAGATCATCCGCGCCGGCGAAGGCCCCGCGATCTACTCCGACCGGGCCGACTACAGCGCCACGCTGGTCGCGTCCAGCCCGCCGAACGCCCGCCGCGACCTGTACCGGATCGTCGCCTCCCCCGGCCCGGGGCGCAGATCCGACCCGCACATGCCCGGCGTCGTCGAACACGTCATCCTCAGCTCCGGCCGCGCCCTGGTCGGTCCCCTCGACGATCCGGTGGAACTGCGGCCCGGCGACTACATCGCCTACCCGGGCGACCTCCCGCACCTCTTCCAGGCCCTGGAAGAGCTGACGACCGCAACGCTCGTCTCGGAGCACGTCTAACCAGTTGCCCTGGGCAATCCGGTAACCGTTGCCACCTGCAACAACTCGGCAGCACAACGCCGGACGTTCTGACAACGGAAAAGCGGGGCGCCCCGGACCACCGGGCGCCCCGCTTGTACCGAGCTCAGAGTTTGCGGCCGACCGCACCGACGATGCACTCCTCGACCTGGTTCAGCGGCTTGAGCCGCGGACCGTCCGGCCACCAGTCGTCGCACAGCACCAGGCCCGGCTCGACCAGCTCCTGGTCCGGGAAGAACGTCATCAGTTCCGCGCGGGTACGGAACCGGCCACTGCCCATCGGGCTGTGGATGAACTTGTCCTCCATCTTCCGGGCGACCTCGGAGTGCTCCGGGGTCTCGGGGTTGAAGAAGTGTGAGACAACCGTGTACGACCCGGGCACCACCGCGTCGACGTACTTCTGCATGATCTGCGCGCCCTCGTCGCCGATGTAGTGGTGCAGCGTGCCGTTCTGGATCACGGCGATCGGCTCGCTGAAGTCGAGGAAACCGCGCACCTCCCTGTTGGCCAGCACCTCGTCCGGGTCGAAGATGTCGGCGCTGACGAACAGCGTGTTCTCGTTCTCCTCCAGCAGCGCGCGGCCGTGCGCGAGCACCACCGGGTCGTTGTCGATGTAGAGCACCTTGGCGTCGGGCTGGATCCGCTGCACGACCTGGTGGGTGTTCTCGGCGGTCGGGAGACCGGAGCCGCAGTCGAGGTACTGCGTGATGGCGGCCTGGCCGGCCAGGAACCGGCAGGCGCGGATCAGGAAGTTCCGGTTCGACTTGGCCAGGTCCTGGGCCTGCGGCGCCGCGGCCTGGACCCCGCGCAGTACCTCGCGGTCGACCTCGAAGTTGTCCTTGCCGCCCAGGAAGGCGTCGTAGACCCGGGCGATGCTGGCCCGGGCGGTGTCGACGCCGACCGGGATCGAACTTGGCGCTTTGGTGGCATCGACCATCAGTGAACCTCGCAGAAAGAGATCGGGAGTCTGTTCGGCCGACTCTACAGAGAGTACGGCCGACTGAACACATCGTGTCGGCGGCTGCGGGTAGACATATTCACGCACCGTTATGAAATGATCAACTGCTGCACACCGAATCACTGCTGCTGGGAGGCGAGAGGTGACCGAGCCGGCGTATGGCGGACCGACCGCCCTGCGCATCATGCTCGGCGTGTATCTGCGCCGGCTGCGCGAGGCCGCGGGCGTGACGCGTACCGACGCGGGCTGGGCGATCCGTGGGTCGGAGTCCAAGATCAGCCGCCTGGAGCTCGGCCGGGTCGGCTTCAAGGTCCGCGACGTCGACGACCTGCTGACCCTGTACAAGCTCGACGACCCGGAAGAGCGCGAGCGGCTGCTGACGCTGGCCAAGGAGGCGAACAACCCCGGCTGGTGGCAGCGGTACGACGACCTGACGCCGCAGTGGTTCCACTCGTACCTCGGCCTGGAGATGGCGGCCGACCTGATCCGTACGTTCGAGCTGCAGTTCGTGCCCGGGCTGTTGCAGACCCCGGACTACGCACGGGCCGTGATCCAGATGGCCCGGCAGGACCTGCCGTTGCCGAAGGCCGAGGTCGATCGCCTGGTGTCGTTGCGGATGAGCCGCCAGGACGTGCTGACGCGGCAACGACCGGCGCGGCTGTGGGCGGTCCTCGACGAAGGGGTACTACGGCGCCCGATCGGCGGCAAGGCCGTTCTCCGGACGCAACTGGAGTACCTGCTGGAGGCGTCCCGGCGGCACAACGTGACGCTGCAGATCATCCCGTTCGAGAAGGGCGGGTACACCGCGACCGGCGGCGCGTTCACGCTGCTGCGGTACAACGACGCCGACCTGCCGGACATCGTCTACATCGAGCACCTGAGCAGCGCGGTCTACCTGGACAAGCGCGAGGAGCTCGACACGTACGTCGTCACGATGGACGCCGTGTCGATCACCGCGGCCCAGCCCCGCGAGACCGAACGCCTGCTGCGCCGGGCGATCGAGCAGGTCGACAACCTCTAGGGTGCGTGGATTAGGGCACGTGCCCTAGCGGGGTTGTGCGCCCGGTCCGGCGCGGAACGCCACCTCGCGCGGGGTGGGCCGGTGGCCGCCCTCGCACTGCAGTACGACGTTCACGCGTTCGCCGCAGTCGCCGCGGTGCCGGGGCTCGATCGGCGGACCGGCGTCCAGCGGAAGGTACTGGTCGGCCCACTGCACCATCGCGACCAGCACCGGATACAGGTCCATGCCGGCCTGGGTCAGCCGGTACTCGGAGCGTTCGCGCTGACCGGGCAGGCGGTACGGGTGGCGCCGGATCAGGCCGCGCTCGATCAGCGCCGCGAGGCGTTCGGTCAGCATCTGCCGCGGGATGCCGGCGCGGGCCCGGATGTCCTCGAAGCGGCGGACTCCGACGAAAAGCTCCCGCAGGACGTGAAAAGTCCACTTGTCGCCGAGGATGTCCATCGTCCGGGAGATCGTGCAGTTCTCCGTGGACCAGTTCATCGCTTCCGGAACCTGTTCGTCCACCGCGCTACCCATGGCACCGATGATAAGTCCGCTTGACAGACTCAGCCAAGCCAGCAACGCTGAATCCGTGAACCAGACTCAGGCGGGACCGCTACTCGTCCGCCGCGCCGGCGAACCCGACGCGGACGAGCTGGCCAGGATGCTGACCGGGCTGACCGATCTCAGCCGTTACTTCCGCTTCCAGACCGCGATCGGTTCGCCACCGCGGACCGCGTTGCTGCTGCGGATGCTCTGCCCGGCCGGGGCCGCGTTCGTCGCGACCCGCGGACCGGCGATCGTCGGGCACGCCATGTGGGCCTGGGCTCCGGGAGCGGCGACCGCCGAACTGGCGGCGGTGATCGCCGAGGACGAGCAGCGCCGCGGGCTCGGCGTACGGATGCTGTCGATCGCCGCCGCGGACGCGATCGCTTCCGGCGCGACGCACTTCCTGTTCGTGGTCAGTGCCGCGAACGAGCGCTCGGTGCGGATGGTACGTCGACGGTGGCCGGACGCGGCGGTCGAGCGGGACGGCGCCCTGCTGAGCTTCGTCGCACCGGCACGACTACCGGACCAGCCGGAAGAACGCGCGGATGTCGTCGACCAGCAGACCGGGAGCCTCGAGCGCCGCGAAATGCCCGCCCCGGGTGAACTCCGACCAGTGGACGATTCGGTGCCGGCGCTCTAGCACCTTCCGGATCGCCGGGTCCGTCGGGAACACCGCAACGCCGGTCGGTACGCCCGGGTGGAGGTCGTCGGTCGCGCGGCGGTTCTCGTAGTACAGGTCGGCCGAGGTCGCGCTGGTGTTGGTGAACCAGTAGATCGACACGTCGGTCAGCAGGTGGTCGAGGTCGACCGCCTCCTCGGGCAGCTCGCGGGCCGGATCGGTCCACTCCCAGAACTTCTCCAGGATCCAGGCGAGTTGCCCGACCGGCGAGTCGCTCAGTCCGTACGAGACCGTTTGCGGACGCGTCCCCTGCAGGTCGGCGTACCCGGTCCCGACCGCCCGCAGCCGCTCGGCGGCCGCGAGCCGTTCGCGTTCGGCGTCGGTCACCACGTCACCCGGCCGGACGTCCTCCGGGAAGGCCAGTCCCCCGTTGATGTGGACGCCGGCCACGTGCTCCGGATCCAGTTGCCCGACGAGCGGCGACACGACCGATCCGGTGTCGCCCCCTTGCGCGCCGTACCGCTCGTACCCGAGCCGATGCATCAACTCCACCCACGCGCCGGCGATCCGTCCGTGGTCCCACCCGTCCGTCAACGGCACCGAGAACCCGTGCCCCGGCACCGACGGTGCCACCACGTGGAACGCGTCCCGCGGATCGCCGCCGTACGTCGACGGATCGGTGAGCGGCCCGAGTACGTCGAGGAACTCCGCGACCGACCCGGGCCAGCCGTGCGTCAGCACCAACGGCAGCGCCTCCGGCTCGGGCGATCGGACGTGCAGGAAGTGCACGGTCTGCCCGTCGATCTCGGTGAGGTACTGCGGAAAGGCGTTCAGCCGCGCCTCCCACGCCCGCCAGTCGTAGGCCGCCCACCGCTCGGCCACACGCCGCACGTACTCGACCGGCACCCCGCGCTCCCAACCACCAGGTAGTTGCCGAGGCCAACGAACCGCTCGGAGCCGGGCGCGCAGTCCGCGATCTCCGCGTCCGCAACCGTGATCCGGAACTCAGAGATCATGCGCCCGCTCGTGCAACGGCTCGTACAACCCGACCTCGCCCCCACCCGGCAACCGGAACGCCGTCAACACACCCCACCGCTGCCGCTCCACCGGACGCACGAACTCCACGCCCCGGGACGTCAGCTCACTCATCGTCCGCTCGAGGTCGTCGCACATCAGCAACAGCTCGTGCGCCGGAGCCCCCGCCGGATGCACCGCCACCTCGGCCGGCGGCAGTTCGAAGATCAGCCAGCCGTGGCCGGCGTCGACGGACGGGTACTCCAGCACGTCCCGGAAGAACGCGCGATCCGCGTCCGCGTCAGTGCTGTAGACGATCACATGCGCACCGTTGATCATCTACAGCACTGTAGTCGCGTGCTCAGTCCTCGACGAGGATGGCCAGCGCCGGGCAGACCGCGGCTGCCTGGTGGATGTCGGCGGCGAGTTCCTCCGGCGGGTTCTCGTTCAGCAGTACCACGATGCCGTCCTCGTCGCGCTGGTCGAACACGTCCGCGGCGGCCGTCACGCACTGGCCGGAGGCGACGCACTTGTCCTGGTCGATGATGACCTTCATATGGGTTCCTTTCACCACGTCACGGGAAGTGAGTAGACGCCGTACACGGCGCCGTCGTGCTTGAACGGGATCTCCTCCAGCCCGACGGCCCGGCGCAACGTCGGGATCCGCCGGTACAGCGTGCTGTACACGACCTGTAGCTCCATCCGCGCCAACGGTTGCCCGAGGCACTGATGTACGCCGAACCCGAACGCCACGTGCCGTCGCGCGTCCCGGCCCAGGTCCAGCGCGTCCGGGTTCTCGAACACCGACGGGTCCCGGTTGCCGATGTCGTTCGGCAGGATCACGCCGTCGCCGGCCTTCAGCACCTGCCCGTGCAACTCGATGTCCTCGAGCACCGCCCGCCGTCGCCCGTTGTGCGTGATGTTCAGGTAGCGCAACAGCTCCTCGACCGCGCCCGCCACCACCTTCGGGTCGTCGGTCTCCCGCAGTACGGCGAGCTGGTCCGGATGCTCCAGCAGCGCGAGGGTGCCGAGGGCAATCATGTTCGCGGTGGTCTCGTGGCCCGCGATCAGCAACAGGACGCCGATCCCGGCCGCGTCCTGCCGGGTCAGCTCACCCGCCTTGACCCGGTCGGTCAGCCCGGACAGCAGGTCGTCGCCCGGGTTCTCGAGCTTCTCGCCGACGAGGTTGTCGAGGTATGTCGCGAGGTTGCCGTGCGCCGCCGCCCGCTCCTCCGGGGTCGCGGTCATCCGGATCAGGTTCTTGCTGTTCTGCTGGAAGTAGCCGTGGTCGGCGTACGGGACGCCGAGCAGCCGGCAGATCACCAGCGACGGCACCGGCAGCGCGAACGCCTCCACCAGGTCCACCGGGTTCGGCCCGGCCAGCAGGTCGTCGATCAGTCCGTCGACGATCTGCTGTACGCCGGGACGCATCGCCTCGATCCGCTTGATCATGAACGGCGCGGTCACCATCCGGCGCAGCCGCGCGTGCTCCGGGTCGTCCATCAGGATGAACCCGATGCCCACCCCGTCGTCGTTGCGCGGCGGCTCACCGGTCGGGCTCGGGTAGCCGGACCGCCGGACGTCGGAGCTCAGGCGCGGATCGGCGAGCAGCGTGCGCTGGTCGTCGTACCGCGTCACCAACCACGCGTCCTTGCCGAAGATGTTCACCTTGGTGAGTGGCGCTTCCGCTTGCAGGTCGCGGAGTTGCGGCGGCGGATCGAACGGACAACCTGATGCCCGGGTCATCGGATAGACAGGTGTTGTCATAGGTGTCCTTCCCCAGAGAGGTTTACGTGCCCACCAGGTGCTGCCGGTGGGCACGGGTCTGTTTCGGTGTGTTCCAGCCGAGGACGCCGACGATCCGGCCCGCGTCGCGGTAGTGCGCGACGAACCGCTCGCCGACGGTGCCCTCGGCAACCATCAGGTCCGCGGACGGGCGGCCGTGAAGCTGGAGCTTGGTGCCGAACTGGTCGGTCCAGAAGTACGGGACCGGGCGGTAGGGCTGGTGCTCGCCCACGATGTTGGCGGCGACGCAGAGCGCCTGCTCGGTGGCGTTCGTCCGGTTCTCCAACCGGACGAACCCGTCCTCGTGCCGCCAGCGCGCGACATCACCTGCCGCGTAGATCCCCTCACCTGCCTGACAGAACTCGTCACACACAATCCCGTTGTCGACTGTCAGCCCACTACCTTCCAACCACCCGGTCGCCGGTGTCGCCCCCAACGCGACCACCGCCACATCGGCCGGCAACACCTCCCCACCCACCAGCCGTACGCCGCTCACCCGCCCGTCCACGTCCTCCAGCCCGTCCACCGCACACCCCAGCCGAAGCTCAACCCCCTCAGCCGCGTGCAAGTCCCCCAGCAGCGCTCCGACCACCGAACCGAGCTGCGCCTCCATGAGCGCCGCCTGCGGCCCGGCAAGCGTCACCGCAAACCCGAGCTTGCGAACGGTCGCGGCGATCTCCGCCCCCAAGACCCCGTCGCCCACCACCACAACCCGCGGCCCTCTGGCAGCTCCGCCACCACCGCCACAACGCGCACCCTCACCGACGACATCCGCGACTCCGCCGCCCGGGCGCGGACTCCCACCCCCGCCTCCAGGGGCGAGTGCTTTGCGCAGCGCAGCTGCGTCGTCGAGGGTGCGTAGTACGTGAACGCCTTCGAGGGGTGGGCCGGGAAGGTGGCGTGGGGTCAGGCCGGTAGCGATCACCACACGGTCCGCGGTGAAGGATCTGCCGGTGGTGGTGTGGACGGTGTGGTCGGACAGCGAGACCGCGGGGTCGCCGAGGACGAACTCGGCGTCGAGAGCTGAGAGCATCGCGTCGGGGCGCAACCGGGTGCGGCTCTCGTCCCAGTCCCCCAGCAGGAACTGTTTGGACAGCGGCGGCCGGTCGTACGGCGGGTGACACTCGGCACCGAGCACCGTGATCCGATCCCGGAAACCCTTGCGCCGCAGGGCTTCCGCGGTGGTCAGCCCGGCCGCGGAAGCCCCCACCACGAGCACGCTCACGAAGTCACCGGCGCGGTCAGCAACCCGACGATGCCGTCGATCAACCCGCCGGCCATCTCCTCCCACGTCGCCCGCGCCGTCGGCCGCCCCTCGGCGAGCGCCAGCTCGAACTCGGCGGTCATCTGGATGATCAGGTGCCGGGCCATGTCCCCGCGCTCGATCCGCACCGCCGGCGGCAGGTCCGCGAGATGTTCCGCGAGCCCGTCGACGACCCGCGTCAACGACGGCGAGTTCCGCGACTCCAGCAACTGGATCTCCCGCAGCCCCGGGTCGTTCATCAGCTGCGCGCTGAACCGCGCCAGCCAGCTCGGCGTCCCCAGGCTCGCCATGTGGTCGGTCGCCGACCGCACCAGGACCGTCACCCAGTCCCGGACGTCGGGCTCCGCGCCGAGCTCCGCGAGCAGTTCCCGCCGCCGCGCCTCGACCGGCTCCGCGTGCTTGCGGACGATCGCCCGGACCAGGTCGGTCTTGGTTCCGAAGTGGTACCCGACCGCGGTGTTGTTGCCCTGCCCGGCCGCTTCGCTGATCTGCCGGTTCGACACCTCGTGCACGCCGCGCTCGGCGAACATCCGCTCCGCCGTCGCCAGGATCAGCTCCCGGGTCGCGTTCACCCGCGCCGCCCGGACCTCTTTCGCCATCATCACCAGATCACCCTTACCTCCCGCAGCCCGCCGACGAGCAGCCCCTCGACCAGGGGCAGTTCCGCGGACGGCACAGCCAGCGCCAATGTCGGCAACCGACGCAACAACACTTCCAGTACGACCTGCAACTCGGTCCGCGCCAGCGACTGCCCGATGCAGGAATGCGGCCCGGCGCCGAACGCGAGGTGCACGTTCGGGCTCCGGGTCAGGTCCATGTCCGCGGCGTCCGCGAAGATCCGCTCGTCCCGGTTCGCCGAGGCCATGCTGCACACCGCGGTGGTCCCCGCGGGCAGTACGCCGTCGGACAGCTCGAGCTCCTCGGTGACGTACCGGATCATCCCGAACCCGGCGTTCGCGTCGTACCGCAACGCCTCCTCGACCGCCGTCCGGACGAGGGCCGGGTCGGCGAGCAACTGCTCCCAGCGGGTGCGATCGGCGAGCAGCATCGCCATCATCTTGCCGATCATGTTCGTGGTGGTCTCGTGCCCGGCGATCAACAGGCCCATCCCGGTGGAGACCAGCGCCTCGTCGGTGAGCTTGTGTCCGGCCGCGTCGGTGCCGGTGATCAGGTCGCTGAGCAGATCGGTGCCGGGCTCGGCACGCTTCGCCTCGATGTGCCCGGTCATGTACGCCGCGAACTCGGCGTGCGCGGCCTCCATGTCCGCGGCGGAGTACCGGCTGAGGTTGAGGAACGTGTCGGACCAGTACGAGAACCGCTCCCGGTCGGACGCCGGTACGCCGAGCAGCTCGCAGATCACCCACACCGGCAGCGGGAACCCGAGCGCCGCCTTCAGGTCGGCCGGCTGACCGCCCGCGACCATACCGTCGACGAGCTGGTCGGCCATCGCCTCGATCGACGGCCGGAGCGCCGCCATCCGCTTGGCGGTGAACCACTTGGTGATCATCCGGCGCCAGCGCTGATGACCGTCCCCGGACTGCGGCACGCCGGGCCGCCGCCGGTCGAAGACGCCCGTACCTTCCGCGGACACCCGCGCGGACCCCTCCGCCGTCCGGCTGAACCGGGCGTCGGACAGCACCTGGCGGACGTCGTCGTACCGGGTGAGCAGGGTCGCCTGGTCACCGCTCGGCAGTTGCACGTGCGCCACCGGGCACTGCTGCCGGAGCCTCTCCCACTCGGGCGGCGGTTCGATCGCGTCAACGGGTGGGATCGGGTACCGGACGAGCTGCTGCTCACTGTCGGTCACAGGCCATCACCTCCGTGTGGTTGTGTTCCCAGCTTGCCTCGCCCACTTGTTTAAGTCAACTGCCTGACTTAGGCTATTGGTTGCAGAAACCAACTATCTAGTTCAGCCTCAGGAGGCTGTCGTGTCCGCTTCATCCGTGCGCGCCGGGGCCGTCGTGCCGGTGCTCGCCTCGGCCGGAATCACGGTCGCGCTGATGCAGACCCTGGTGATCCCGCTGGTCCCCGAGCTGCCGCGGCTGCTGCACGCCTCGGCCGCCGGGACCGCCTGGGCGATCACCGCCACCCTGCTCGCGGCCGCGGTCGCGACCCCGATCATGGGTCGTCTCGGCGACATGTACGGCAAGCGCCGGATGCTGCTGATCAGCGTCGGCATGCTGGTCGCCGGCTCGGTGGTCGCCGCACTGAGCAGCTCGTTGGTCCCGATGATCGCCGGCCGGGCGCTCCAGGGCCTGGCGGCCGGCGTGATCCCGCTCGGCATCAGCATCATGCGCGACGAGCTGCCGTCCGAGAAGATCGGCACGGCGGTCGCGCAGATGAGCGCCTCGCTCGGCGTCGGCGGCGCGCTCGGGCTGCCGGCGGCCGCTCTGCTGGCCGAGAACTTCGACTGGCACACGTTGTTCTGGGTGTCGGCCGCACTCGGCGTGATCGTCTTCGGGCTGATCCTGCGGTTCGTCCCGGAGTCGTCGGTGCGCTCCGGCGGCCGGTTCGACCTGCTCGGTGGGATCGGGCTGTCGGTCGGCCTGATCTCGTTGCTGCTGGCAATCTCCCAGGGCGCGAGCTGGGGCTGGACCGGCGGCCGGACCCTCGGCCTGTTCGCGCTCGCCGTCGTCGCGCTGCTCGCCTGGGGCTGGTGGGAACGCCGTACCACCGAGCCGCTCGTCGACCTGCGGACCACCGCGCGGCCGCAGGTGCTGCTGACCAACCTCGCGTCGATGGTGTTCGGGTTCGCGATGTTCGCGATGTCGCTGGTCCTGCCGCAGTTGCTGCAGATGCCGAAGGCAACCGGTTTCGGGCTCGGTCAGTCGATGCTCACGTCCGGCCTGGTGATGGGCCCGTCCGGCCTGATCATGCTGGTCGCGGCCCCGTTCTCGGCGAAGATCTCCAGCACCCGCGGGCCGAAGGTGACGCTGATGCTCGGCGCGCTCGTGGTCGCCGCCGGGTACGGCGTGGGCAGCGTGCTGATGAGCTCGGTCTGGGAGCTCGTGCTGGTGTCGCTGCTGATCGGCACCGGGATCGGCCTGGCGTACGGCGCGATGCCCGCGCTGATCATGTCCGCCGTACCGGTCTCGGAGACCGCGGCCGCGAACAGCTTCAACACGCTGATGCGGTCGATCGGTACGTCGGTGTCCAGCGCGGTGGCCGGCGTGATCCTGGCCAACCTCACGATCAGCCTGGGCGGCTACACCCTGCCGTCGCAGAGTGGCTTCCGGGTCGTCCTGCTGATCGGCGCCGGCGCCGCGCTCACCGCACTGGTCGTCGCGTCGTTCATCCCCGCCCGCCGCTCCGCCGCCCCGGCTCCGGCCGGTGCCTTCGCGGACAGTTCACTCGAGGACCGGGTCGGGCTCGCGGACAGCTGACGCGTGGACGGCGGCGTGGTCGACGTCGCTGTGCGTCAACGCCAGGTAGGCGACGAGCACGGCGAACAGCAGCAGCCCGACCAGGGTCACGGGGCCGATGCCCCAGCCGACGCCGCCGTACCGGCTGTCCTTGCCGAGCCAGTCGGCGATCGACGCACCGAGCGGCCGGGTCAGCACGTACGACGCCCAGAACGCGATCGTGACGTTGAGACCCAGCTTCCACAGGCCGAGCGGTACGACGATGAGCACCGCGAACAGCAGGATCGACCAGGTGAAGCCGAGCCCGAAGTCGATCGCGGTGGCGTCGCCGACGGCGGTTCCGAGACCGAACGTGAGCAGAACGACGCCCCAGTAGAACCGTTCCCGCCGGGCGGTGGTGATCGAGTGCACCGAGATGGTGCCCTCACTGCGCCGCCACCAGGTCAGCAGAGCGCAGAGCAACCCGAGGTAGACGATCGAGTCGAACCAGTACGGCGTACCGAGTGCGACGTGCGGTCCGTCCGCGATCATCGTGCCGAACAACGCGACACCGAGCACGGTGACCCAGTAGCGCACCGGGTGGTAGGTGGTGGCTTTCAGCTGCAGGTAGAGGGCGGTGGAGAAGGTACCGACCCCGACCACGGCGGCCAGCGGGATGCTGACGGTGCCGAGGTAGTCCGACGCGGTCTCGCCGATCCCGGTGGTCAGCAACTTGACCGCCCAGAACATCAGGAACACCGCGGGGACCTTCGGGGCCGGGAAAGCTCTTGTTCGCATGGCCCCGAAGGCTAGGTGGAACCAGCTGAGAGTTACCTGATCCCGGCGAGGAAGTCGAGGGTGCGCTGCAGCACCAGCTTCGCCGCGGCCTCGTCGTAGCCAGGCAGCGAGGAATCCGCGAACAGGTGCTCCTTGCCGGGGTACAGGAACAGCTCGACGGTGTCGACCGCGGCGGTCAGCGCGCGGGCCGCGTCGATGTCACCGCCCTCCTCGGCGAAGAACGGGTCCTCCTCCATCGCGTGGATCTGCGCAGGCACACCCTCCGGCCAGCTGCCGAACTCCTCGGCCGGCAGGCACGAGTAGTAGAACAGTCCGCCGGCCGCACCCGCCCGGGTCTGGGTGAGCTGCTGCGCGGGCACCACGCCGAGCGAGAACCCGGCGTACACGACGTTCGCCGGCAGGTCCTGCGCGGCCGCGACACCGCGCTCCGCGATCACGCCGAAGCCGGTCGCCCGGGCGTAGTCCATGCCCTCGTCGAGGGTGGCGTAGGTGTTGCCCTCGTAGAGGTCCGGCGTGTGGACCGTGTGGCCCGCCTGCCGGAGCTCGTCGGCGAACGCCTTCACCCCTTCGGTCAGCCCCTGCGAGTGGTGGTACAGCACGACCTCGGCCATCATCAACTCCAATGATCCAAATATCTCGAACAATCGGCGATGCTAGTCTATTCGAACCATGTCAAGCAATAAGCCGGTTCCTGACTACGAGCTCGCGGACACCGTCGAGCTGACGACCGCGGAGCAGGTGCGGGCGATCAGCGACCCGTTGCGGACCACGATCCTGGGGCTGCTGCACGAGCGCGCCGCGACCGTGACCGAGCTGGCCACCGCGGTCGGGCGGCCGAAGAGCACGGTCGCGCACCATGTGAAGGTGCTGACCGAGGCGGGCATCCTGCGCGTGGTCCGGACCCGGCGGGTGCGGGCGATCGAGGAGCGCTTCTACGGGCGGGCGGCGCGGATGTTCTTCGTCGGGCTCGGCCGGCAGGGCGCGGACGGGCAACTGCCGCACGACTTCAACGACTTCGAGGTCGCGGCCCAGGAGTCCAAGCCGGCGTACGACGCGGGCGAGATGCGCTCGTTCATCCGGCACGCCCGGATCCCCGACGAGCGGGCCGCGGAGTTCTGGCAGCAGGTGGACGCGTTGATCCACACGTTCGACCAGCTTCCCCGGGCGGGTGGTACGACGTACGGCTTCACCGTCGGGCTCTACCCGATCGGCGACTACCCGACGCTGCCACCGGCCGAGGACGAGGGCTGATCTCCTTCGGCCGCGATCCGGTCGATCACCCCGATCAGCCGCTCGAGGACGTCCCGGACCACGGCATACTCCTGCTCGCCGAACTCCTGCTCGAACCGCTCCTCGAGGTCGGCGAGATACTCGAAGCCGTCCCAGGACACGTCCAGCCCGTGCTCGGTGTAGGTGACGATCTTCGCGCGGCGGTCGTCCGGATCGGCCTTCATCTCCAGGAGATCGAGCGCGACCATGTCGCGGATCACCTCACCCATCGACTGCCGGGTGATCCCGGCCCGCACGGCCATGTCCGCGGCCCGGGCGCCTTCGGCGTGCAAGGTGGCGAAGACCGAGTTGTGCGCCATCTTCACCTCGGGGTGCCCGTCGGCGTGCGCCTTCCGCACCATCTCCGTCTGGAGCGCGCGATTGGCCCGGTCGATCAGCGCGATCAGCGGTTTGTGCTTCGGTCCGCGCCTCTGAGCTCTTGACATACCGTAAGGATACCTTCCAATATTTTGACAGGAATCCTTACGGTATCAGGGAGGGGCCCGATGGATCCCAGGGAGCTTCACCCAGCGGTGGCCGGGCTGTTCGCGCGGGGACGCGGGCGGTCGACAAGGGTCGCCATCGAGCAGGAGTACGTGGTCTTCGCGGCGAACGGGGGCGTGGTGCCGATCGAGGACGTCCGGCAGGCGGTCGCGGGATCGCCGTACGTCAGCTTCGAGCCTGGCGGGCAGCTGGAGCTGAGCCTGCCCCCGTCGCCGGACCCGGTCCGCGACCTGTGCCGGACGACCGCCGCTCTGCGCCGTCGGCTCGGCGGGATCACGCTGCGGCCGATCCCGGTCGATCCGCGCGAGGACGTGCCGTTGCAGCTGACCTCGCCTCGTTACGTCGCCATGCAGCGGCACTTCGACCGGATCGGGCCGGCCGGTCGGGTGATGATGCGCCGGACCGCGTCCACGCAGTTCTGCCTGGACTGGTGGCCCGGCCGCGCGGGCCTCGAGCAGTGGCGGGTGCTGAACCTCGCCGGTCCGGCGCTGGCCGCGCGCTTCAACCGCAGTGGACGGCTCGCTGTGTGGCAGGCGGTCGATCCGGCGCGGACAGCGTTCGACGATCGGCTGCTGTACGGCGACGACCCGGTCGCGGCGTACACGGCCTTCGCCGCGGCCGCCACCGTCTTCGTCGACGGGCCCGCCGGTCACCTGAGCACGCTGTTCCCGCCGGTACGTCCGCGCGGGACCTATCTCGAGGTCCGCTACTTCGACGCGCAGGAACCGCACGTGGTCGGGCGGATCGCCGGAATCCTCCGGAAACTCATGTACGACAACGCTTTCCGGCATGACGTACTCCGGAGAACCCGTTGCACAGAAGGGATGTGGCGCGATGAACGGCGTACTGTTCGTCACCGATCCGCTGCCCGGCTTGCAGGCTGACATCGACGCGAGCGTCGGGCTGATGGCCGCGACCCAGGACCTGGACCTCGACGTCTGGTGCTGCGAGCCGGAGGACCTTGCGGTCGTGGACGGCCGGCTGCACGTACAAGCCCGGCGGATCCGGCTGCGGCCGCGGGTGCCCGGCGACGACCACCGGTGGATCGTCGACCCGACCTGGTACGACGACCTCGGTACGTCGGTCGTGGACGTCGCGGCGTTCGCGCTCGTACACCTCCGGATCGACCCGCCCGTCGACGCGCGGTACCTGCACACGACGTACCTGCTGGATCTCGCCGGCACGCGGGTCGTGAACCGCCCGGCAGGCATCCGCGCGCTGCACGAGAAACTGGTCGCGCTGCGGTTCCCCGAACTGTGCCCGCCGACCTATGTCGGCGCGGATCCGCAGGCACTGCGGTCGTTCGTGACGCGCGTCGGCACGGCGGTCGTGAAACCGGTCGACGGGTTCGCGGGGAACGGTGTCTGGCTGGTCCGCGACGACCAGGGCACGATCGCGCTGCTCGAATCGGCGACGGCCGGCGGCCGGCGGCAGGTGATCGCCCAGCAGTATCTCCCGGCGGTTGCGCAGGGCAACAAGCGGTTGTTCCTGCTGGACGGTGAGCTCGCCGGCGCGGTGGTCCGCCGCCCGGCCGCCGGCGACTTCCGGATCGGTCCACCGGTGGCCGCGGCCGGGATCGACGAGCACGACCGCGCGATCGTCGCCGCCCTCGGACCTGAACTCCGCAAGCACGGCCTGGTCGTCGCGGGCGTCGACGTGATCGACGGCCGGCTGATCGAGGTC
This sequence comes from Kribbella sp. NPDC051137, assembly GCF_040682535.1. Classification (NCBI taxonomy): domain Bacteria; kingdom Bacillati; phylum Actinomycetota; class Actinomycetes; order Propionibacteriales; family Kribbellaceae; genus Kribbella; species Kribbella sp. NPDC051137. Next base: position 221,511 of record NZ_JBFBBI010000008.1, on the reverse strand, counting down.
AACGTCACCTGTCCCGGCGGCATGCACAAGACCGACGCGCTGCTCGGGACGCGACTGAGTCACACCATCGTGAGCAGTTTGTTCGAAGGAGCACTCTTATGAGCGCCATCACCGTGATCTGCATCGCCCTGCTGGGCATCCTGCTGTTCCTGCTCGGCGCCAACGTGACCCGCAACCGCGCGATCCGGGGTGCGGGCAACCAGCTGCCGACCGACCCCGCCGACCCGTTGCTGATCGCGGTCCGCGCGCACGGCAACGCGGCCGAGTACATCCCCACGATGATCGCGCTTCTCGTGGTCTGCTCCGCGCTGTCCAGCAGCTGGGTGGTCGACGTCCTCGCCGTCGCATGCGTCGTCGTCAGGTTCACCCACGCCGTCGGCATGCTGCGCTCGAGGACGCTCGCGTCGTACGGGCAACTCCGCGCCATCGGTGCCTCCGGCACCTATCTGGTCGGGGTCGCGCTCGGCGTCACCGCGCTCGCGACGATCTGACCTGGGTCGGCGTACTGCCGGTGTGCTGCCGGAACACTCGCGCGAAGTGCTGACTGGAGCTGAAGCCGAGGCTCAGCGCGAGTGCGGTGACCGTCACGTCGCTGGACTCGAGCAACTGGCGGGCGCGGTCGATGCGGCGTTCGTTGAGGTAACGGTGCGGCGGCTGGCCGAGCTCGGCGGCGAACAGCTCGGCCAGGTACGCCGGTGCCAGTCCGGCACGGTCCGCCAGCTCCGTCAACGTCCAGCGTTCGTGGAACTCCTGGTCCAGCAGGCGTTTCACCGTCCGTACGGCGGGATGCATCGGGAGCTGCGGTACGGCGGACGGGGCGAGCGACCGGGAGAACGCGAGCACCAGGTGGTCGACGGCGAGCGTCAGCCCGGTGTCGGCGTACTCGTACCGGGTCGTGAGCTCCCGGACCAGCTGCGCGAACGCGTACGTGAGCTCGCCGGCCTCCCGGTGGACAACCCCCGACGGCATCGCGAGCCCGGGATGACGCCGGCGTACGACGTCGAGGTCGACGGCGGCGAAGAAGAAGTGGTGGTTTCCGGAGCGGCCGGCGAGGTGGTGCCTGACACCGGGCGGTACGGCGAACAGGTTGCCCGGGTGCAGCGCGTAGCTCTCACCGTCCGCAACCCAGTGCGTGATGCCGTGCTGCTGCAGGTAGATCTCCCAGACGGGATGCTCGTGCGGCTGGATCAGGAACTGCTCCGGGACCCACTGTTCACCGGCGTGCAACAGGCCGCTGGCCGGCGTGAACCCTTCGGCGTGGAAGCCGGCGCGGAGCCCGTCGGGTCGGTACAGGGACACCTGAAGATTGTGTCCGTCCGACTGAACATCGGCAACGCTTCTTCTGCGTCCTCTCCCTAGGTTGATCACCATGGACGCTGACGACATTGCCTTCTACCAGGAGCACGGGTACTGGATCTCGCCGGTGATCGTGCCGTCCGACGTACTCGACGCGGCCGAGCGCGGGATGGAGCGGTTCTACGCGAACGACCACGACCACGTGCTTCCCGACGTACCGGCGACGCGGGGCTGGCGGCCCGAGCACGGAGACGTGCTGCGGAAGAACGACTACTCGTCGTTGCGGGTCGACGAGCTGGCCGCGCTGGTGCGTCACCCGGCGATCGCGGAGACGGCCGCCGCGCTGTCCGACGCGGACGGTATCCGGTTGTGGCACGACCAACTGCTGTACAAGCCGCCCGGCGGGTCGGCGAAGGTCGGGTGGCACACGGACCGGCAGTACTGGCAGTCGTGTACGTCGGACAACATGCTGACGGCCTGGGTCGGGTTCCACGACGTCGACGAGCTGAACGGGGCGGTCGCCTTCATGCCGGGCAGCCACCGGTGGTCGGTGACCGGGCTGGACTTCTTCTCGCAGGACGCGGCCGGGCTGGAGGCGTCGATCGTCGAGCAGGGCTTCGACCCGGCTCCTGTCGTACCGTCGATGAAGCGCGGCCAGGTCAGCTTCCACCACTGCCGGACCGTGCACGGCAGCTCGGCGAACCGCAGTACGGCGCCGCGCCGGTCGCTGGCCATCCACCTGCAGCCGTCGGACAACCGCTGGCGTCCCGGATCCGGCCATCCGAACGACGAACTGGTCCGCCGCACCCCGGACCCCGACTACTCAGACCCCGTGATCCAGCCGCAGCTCTGGCCGTTGGTTTAGCGCCCAGCCGAACTGCTCCCACACGTCGCAGGCCTCGTGAGCGAACCGACCGGGCTCGTCGGCGGGTGAGACCGGGGCGTGCGTGACGACGCGCTCGTCGACCTGCCCGCCGAGTGCGCGCAACCGGTCCGCGAGCGCGTGCGCATGCGACGTCGCCTGGTTCGGGATGATCGTGTCCGCGGGCGACCACACCAGCCGTACGGCGATGCCGGCCAGCTCGGCGGCGTACGAGATCGGGCTCCGGCGGGCGTAGTCGCCGGGCAGCTCGGACGGTGGCCCGCCGACCTCCTCCTGGATGGTCGCCTCGACGCCCAGGAGTGCGTCGCTCGCGCGGCCGTCCCGGATGTCGTCGTGCCAGCGTGCGAGATCGACCAACGGGTTGACGGCCCACACCGCGCGGACCGCGTCGGCGTGCTGGGCGGCGAACACCAGAGCCTCCTGGCCGCCCATCGAGAGGCCGCCGACGGTCACCACATCGGTCTCGTGGACATCCTTCGCGACCGCCCAGGTGGCGTCGAGGTGGTCCTGCCACGCCAGCGAGTTGCCGAGCAGCACCCGCCCACGACTACGCGGCGCGACCACGACCTGGCCGTTGGCCTCGGCCGCGGCGAGTGCACCGTCGAGCGGCCTGATCAGCAGGTCGCCGGCGGGTTCGCCGTACAGCACCGCCTCGGGCGTGAAACCGAACGGATGGAACAGCACGGTCACACCGCGTACCGGACCGTCGGGCACCCCCACGAGATACTCCCTGTCACCGGTGTGCAGGCGGTGCACGTCCATCAGACCCTCCTCGGAGACGGATTCGGAGAATCTTACGGTTCTGGCGTCATGGATCGGACGGGCGAGCGTCTCAGGGCGTACGGGTCACCTGCCGGCCAGGTAGGTGACCACGATCGGTAGTCAAACGGGGATCTGCCATGTTGATCGACAAGCTGCGTAAGCCACTACCCACCGCCACCGCTCCGGAACCGGAGCAGCCGGTATCAGATCCGGCCCCCGGACGCGGCCGACATCGACTGAGCGGTCCCAGCAACGAAGCTGTCTTCCGGCCGTTGCTGCAGTCGCTGGCCGCCGGTTCGGACCCGGCGCCGCACGCGGCCGCGGCAGGACGCCGGCTGGCGGAGCGGGAGGTCCCGCTGACGATGGCTCTCGACGTACTGCGGCAGACGTACCGGACGGTCGGCGAGGAGCCGTCGTTCGAGGCGATCCGGATCCTCTGCCAGAGCTGGACCGAGTGCACGCTGACGTACCTGCACGCGTCGTCCTGCGAGGACCACGGCACCGGGCTCGCCACCACGCCGCACCTCCGGACCCGGCTGACGGAGCTCTACCGGATCGCCGAACGCCAGGGCTGGTACCTCCCCGACACCCACATCCTGGTGATCGCCGAACCGGTGGCCGCACAGCCGTGCGACTCCCAGCTCGCCAATCTCGGCGGCGCGATCCGTACCGCGTTCCGCGACCCCGAGGTGATCGCCCGGCTGGGCGCGGTCCGGGTGGCCGCGATCGTGCACGCCGACGACCATCTCACCGAACACCTCGGCACTTTGCGGTCGATGATCGGCTACTGGCCGGAGAACGGCGAGCCGAGCACGGCCGGCACTCCCCGCACCAAGGTCTGGTCCGAGCGGCTCCCCACTCTGTCGGACTGGTCCGACAGCTTCGTCAACGACCTCGCGCTGGGCTGAGCCCGTTCACCAGCGCGGTCAGGCCGACCGCGAACTCGTGGTCCGGGCCGAGTGCCTGGACCTCGGCGGCCAGCCGGAACAAGTGCTCGGCGCCGGGCGGTACGTCGTCCGGCGTCCGGAAGGTGATGTCGCTGCCGTCGCGGGCGGTCTGCTGCTCCAGCGTGGCGCCGATCGTGTAGCGGGAGACCGCGACGAAGGCCAGGATCGCGTCGGCCCCGGTGAAGCCGTGCCGCTCCAGGAACGACACCTGGGCGATCGCGTTGCCGAGCTCCGGTGCGCGCGGGCCCGCGACGGCGAGCAGGCGGGCGCCGTCCCGGACTCCGAGCATCGCCCGGCGCAGACTCCGCGCGTTGCGGACCAGGAACGCCCGCCAGTCCTCGCCTGACTCCGGGAGCCGATCGGTATGCCCGCGCTCCAGGACCTCCGCGGCGACCGCGCTGAGGATCGCGTCCTTGTCCTGGAAGTGGTGGTACAGCGCCGGCTGGCGAACGCCGAGCCGCGCCGCGATCGCGTGCAGCGACAACTTGTCCAGCCCGCGCTCGTCCAGCACCGCGATCGCGGCCGCCACGATCGCGGCCCGATCCGTCCGTCGCTGCTGAGGCACGACCGCACCGTACCCGCGCGAACCCGGAGGCGTGAAACTTATCGGTGATAAGCTTCGGCCGACCACGCACCGTGACGAAGGAGTGACCGATGGCCGACGGGGACGCCTGGACCGGAGTCGTCGTGAAGAAGTCCCGCGCGATGTACGACGGCGCGAACCTCTACCGCAAACTCGAGGTACGGCTGGACGGCGGCGAGGTCCGCGACGTCAAGGTGAAACGCGACCTGTGGAAGTCCCTCGAGGTCGGCGACCGCGTCTCCAAGGCGGCCGGCGCCGACCCCGAGCGCGGCTGATACGCCGAAGAAGGCGGCTGTTTGCTCACGATCCGGGCGGTCGCGGGTCCTCGTGTCGCGGACTCGCGGAAACTGGCGCATAGTGGAACTCTCATGCTGCCCAATCGCGCGACGACGCGTCGTCACCTGTCCACGAGCCCCTTCGCCGCCAAGGTTTCCGAGTCAGTCAGAAGTTTCGACGTCGGTGAGCGCGTCTCCCACGACAAGGAAGGGCTGGGCTCCGTCCGTTCAGTCGCCCCCGACGGCGCGGTGATCGTCGATTTCGGCGGCGACAGACTGGTCCGTGTCCTCCCGCCCTTCGCCAAACTTCACGCCCTCTGACCAGCGCAAGCGCCCTCAGCCGATGCCCTTGAGCAACTGGCGGGCCATCACGATGCGCTGGACCTGGTTGGTGCCTTCGTAGATCTGGGTGATCTTGGCGTCGCGCATCATCCGTTCGACCGGGTAGTCGTGGGTGTAGCCGTAGCCGCCGAGGAGCTGGACGGCGTCGGTGGTGACGGCCATCGCGGTGTCGGAGGCGAAGCACTTGGCGGCGGCTCCGAAGTACGTGAGGTCCTTGTCGTCGCGCTCGGACTTCGCGGCGGCGGCGTAGGTGAGCTGCCGGGCGGCCTCGATCTTCATGCCCATGTCCGCGAGCATGAACTGCAGGCCCTGGAACTCGGCGATCGCCTTGCCGAACTGCTTGCGTTCCTGGACGTAGCCGAGCGCGTAGTCGAGCGCGCCCTGGGCGATCCCGAGCGCCTGCGCGGCGATCGTCACCCGGGTGTGGTCGAGGGTCTGCATCGCGGTCGCGAAGCCGGTGCCCTCGGCGCCGATCATCCGGGACGCCGGGATCCGGACGTTGTCGAAGTACACCTCGCGGGTCGGCGAGCCCTTGATGCCGAGCTTCTTCTCCGGCGCCCCGAACGACACGCCCTCGTCGGCCTTCTCGACCACGAACGCGCTGATGCCCTTGGACCGGGCGTTCGGGTCGGTCACCGCGAACACCGTGTAGAAGTCCGAGACGCCGGCGTTGGTGATCCACCGCTTCACGCCGTTGAGTACGTATTCGTCGCCGTCGCGCACCGCGCGGGTCTTCATCGACGCCGCGTCCGAACCGGCCTCCGGCTCTGACAGGCAGTACGAGAACATCGAGTCGCCCGAGGCGACCGGCGGCAGGTAGCGCTGCTTGACCTCGTCCGAGCCGGACAGCAGCAGCGGCAGCGAGCCGAGCTTGTTGACGGCCGGGATCAGTGACGTCGACGCGCACGCGCGGGCGACCTCCTCGATCACGATCACCGTGGCGAGTGCGTCCGCGCCGGCCCCGCCGTACTGCTCCGGGATGTGCGGCGCGTGGAAGTCGGATGCCTTCAGCGCGTCGTACGACGCCTTCGGGAACTCGGCCAGCTCGTCCACGTCCCCCGCGTGCGGGGCGACCTTGGCGTCGCAGACGTCGCGAACGGCCTCGCGGATCGCCTGGTGCTCCTCGGACAGCGCGTACAGCTCGAATGAGTTACTCACGAGTCACACAGTACGACGAACAACCCGTGCGTGGCGTGCGTCGTACGCCGAAAGTGAGCAAGTACGCACGGAATGGAAGACCGGCAGACATGAGCCGGTCACCGGCTGATAACCACGATGGGTAGAGTCCCCGACATGAGTGAAGCGACGTCCCGACCGCTCCGGATCGCCGTCATCGGCACCAACTACCTCGGCGCGAACACGGCCGCCGGGATGGCCGAGTTCGGTTTCGACGTGATCGGGGTCGAGATCGACGAGCACCGGCTGAAGCTGCTGAACGACGGCAAGGCCCCGCTGTACGAACCCGGGCTCGACCCGCTGCTGAAGAAGCACGTGGACTCCGGCCGGCTGCGGTTCACCAAGGACTACAGCGAGATCGCCGACTGGGCCGACGTGCACTTCGTCTGCGTCGGTACGCCGCAGCTCGAGGGCAGCGAGGCCGCCGACCTGGCGCAGGTGCACTCGGTCGTCGACATGCTCGCGCCGCTGCTGACCAGGCCGGCGCTGGTGGTCGGCCGCTCCACGGTCCCGGTCGGTACGTCGAAGATCGTCGAGGCGCGCTTCCACGCCGAGTCCCCGGCCGGCACCGGCGTCGAGATCGCCTGGCAGCCGGAGTTCCTCCGTGAGGCGCACGGCGTCGACGACACGCTGCACCCGGACCGGCTCGTCTTCGGCGTCCAGTCCGAGGCCGCCGAAACGACGCTGCGGGAGGTGTTCGCGACCCCGATCGCCGAGGGCTCCCCGGTAGTGGTCTGCAACCTGCCGACCGCCGAACTGGTCAAGGCCGGCGCGAACGCGTTCCTGGCCACGAAGATCTCGTTCATCAACGCGCTCGCGGAGATGGCCGACGCGACCGGCGCCGACGTCACCCAGCTCGCCGACGCGCTCGGGTACGACAAGCGGATCGGCCGCGGCATGCTGAACGCCGGCCCCGGGTACGGCGGCGGCTGCCTGCCGAAGGACCTGCGCGCGTTCATGCACCGGGCCGGCGAGCTCGGCGTCGAGGAGGTCATCACGCTGCTCCGCGAGGTCGACGACATCAACCACCACCGGCGTGCCCGGATCGTTGACCTCACCCACGAGATGCTCGGCGGCGAGTGGTCCGGCAAGAACGTCACCGTGCTCGGCGCCGCGTTCAAGGCCGGTACGGACGACGTCCGCGACTCGCCGGCGCTCGACGTGGCCGGCCGGATCCAGCTGCACGGCGCGAGCGTCACGGTCTACGACCCGGAGGCGATGGAGAACGCCCGCCGTGTCCGGCCCACCCTGCGTTACGCCCAGTCTGCCGTCGACGCCTGCCGCGACGCCCACGCCGTACTGCACCTCACCGAGTGGCCTGAGTTCCGCGAACTCGACCCGGCCGTCCTGAAGGACGTCGTCAGCACCCCGGTCGTCGTCGACGCCCGCCTCAGCCTGAACGCCGAAGCCTGGCGCGCGGCCGGCTGGACGTACCGCGCCCCCGGCAAGCCTTAGGCGACGGTCGCCGCACGGACGACGGGCCGGGTCAGAACGATGCACCCGGTGAGGGCGGCCAGGACCGAGATCATCAGGCAGACGCCGGTGATCCCCACGCCGCGGACGTCGGCCAGGCCGCCCAGCACCGGGTTCATCACCATCAGCGCGATGTTCTGGCTGAGTACGACGATGGACTGCAGGCGGGACTGGAACTCACGCTCCACCGAGTTCATCAACAGCGGCAGCACGTGACCGGTGAACGTGCCGACGCCGATCCCGCTGACGACGCCCGCCGCGAAGGTCAGCGGCAGCGGGTCGAGCTGCGAGAGGCCGAGCAGCCCGACCGCCGCGAGCAACAGACCGAGCGCAGCGAAGATGCCCGGTCGCGGGAACGCGCCCCGCATCAGGATCCGCAGCGCGATCACCCCGACGCCGAGGCTGCGGCTCGCGATCAGCAGTCCGGCGGTCGCGGCGTTCCAGCCGTGATCGCGCGCGAGCAGCGGGAACAGCAGGGCGTCGAGCGGCATCAGCAGGCCGGCCGCGACGAACATCGTGATCAGCAGCGCGCGGGTCAGCGGACGGCCGAAGGCCACCCGGATCCCGGCGCCGATCGACCGCAGCATCCCCGTCGGCACCCGGCCAACCGGAGCGATCGTCTTCCGCAACACGATCAGTACGGCGATCATCACGCCGAACGTCAGCGCGTCGAACCCACCGGCCGCCTTCAACCCCGACCAGCTGACCAGCACACCGCCGACCGCCGTACCCGTGACCGCGAACACCACGCCCGTCACCTGGAAGCTCGCGAGCGCCCGCGGCACCTGCTGCGGCGGGACGAGCAGGCGGGGCATCGCCCGCGACGACGGCAGGAAGAACGCGTCGATGGAGCCGACCACCAGCGCCAGGATCACCAGCAGCCAGACCGGCTCCCCCACGGCTGCCGACGCCGGCACCAGCGTCGCGGTCACCACGAACATCGCCGTGCAGCTGGCGAGGAGCACCCGGGGTGCGCCGTAGCGGTCGCCGACCGCGCCACCGATCAGGAGCAGGGCGGCGCGGGGTGCGGCGGCGAGCAGCAGGATGAGGCCGGCGACGCTGCCGCCGTGGCGGGTGGCGGACCAGCCGATGCCGAAGCTCATCGTCAGGTCGCCGAGGAGGGACACGGCAGCGCCGAAAAGCCAGATCCAGTAGCGGACCGGAATGCGCTGCGTGTCCGATTCAGTGGGCGGAGTCACGATCGACGACCTTAAACGACAACCGATGGGATCTCATGACTACCCGCCCCCGTCCTGTCAGACCAGCACCCAGCTCAGCCTTTACGCAACTCTGCCGCCCCGTCACGCACCGTGCTGCCCTTCGCCCGGGCAGCCTCCGCGAGCGACTCCTGGAAACCGATCATCCGGTCCCGCAGCACCTCGTCGGAGGCGGCCAGGATCCGGACCGCCAGCAGTCCCGCATTCCGAGCGTTCCCGATCGAGACCGTCGCAACCGGAACTCCGGCCGGCATCTGCACGATCGACAGCAGCGAATCCATCCCGTCGAGGTACTTCAGCGGCACCGGTACCCCGATCACCGGCAGCGGAGTCACCGACGCCAGCATCCCGGGCAGGTGCGCGGCGCCGCCGGCGCCGGCGATCAGCGCCTTGAGGCCGCGCTCGTGCGCCGACTTTCCGTAGTCGATCATCTCGGTCGGCATCCGGTGCGCCGAGATCACGTCTGCCTCAAAGGGCACGCCGAACTCGGTGCACACCTCGGCAGCCGCCTTCATCGTCGGCCAGTCGCTGTCCGACCCCATCACAATGCCGATCACGGCCAACTCTCCTATTCGTCGATGGTGCCGGTCAGGTAATCGGCCGCGTGCCGCGCCCGGGAACGGGTCTCCTCGAGGTCGTCGCCGTACGCCGTGACGTGGCCGACCTTGCGGCCCGGCTTCACCGACTTCCCGTAGAAGTGCACCTTCAGCCCCGGGTCGCGGGCCAGGCAGTGCAGCAGCCCGCGGTGCATGTCCGCGACGTCGCCGCCGAGCACGTTCACCATCACGGTGTACGGCGCTCGCGCGGCCGGCGAGCCGAGCGGCAGGTCGAGCACCGCGCGCAGGTGGTTCTCGAACTGGGACGTGACCGCGCCGTCGATCGACCAGTGGCCGGTGTTGTGCGGGCGCATCGCGAGCTCGTTGACCAGCAGCCGGCCGTCGCGGGCCTCGAACATCTCGACCGCGAGGACGCCGACGACGCCGAGCTCGCCGGCGATCCGGAGCGCGGTCTGCTGCGCCTGCGCGGCCTTCGCCGGGTCCAGCCCGGGCGCCGGCGCGGTGACCTCGACGCAGATCCCGTCGCGCTGCACGGACTCGACGATCGGGTACGCGACCGCCTGGCCGTGCGGCGACCGGGCCACGATCGCGGACAGCTCGCGGACGAAGTCCACCTTCTCCTCGGCCAGGATCGGTACGCCGCTGCCGAACGCGGTCGCGACCTGCGGGTCGTCCGGCCCGTCGACGAACCAGACGCCCTTGCCGTCGTACCCGCCGCGGGTCGTCTTCAGGATGATCGGGAAGCCGCCCACCCGCTTGGCGAAGTCCGCGACGTCGGCGGGCGTCTCGACCACCTGGTGTGCGGGGGCGGGCGCGTCGAACGTGTCCAGCCGGGCACGCATCACGGCCTTGTCCTGGGCGTGTACGAGCGCGTCCGGGCCGGGGCGCACCTGCACTCCGTCCGCCTCGAGCGCGTGCAGCAGGTCGGTCGGCACGTGCTCGTGGTCGAACGTCACCACGTCGCACTCGGCGGCGAACCGGCGTACCGTCTCGGGGTCCTTGTAGTCGCCGACCGGGGCGTCCGCGACCGCCTGGGCGGCCGAGACCGCGGGGCCTTCGGCGAGCACGCGGAGCTGGACGCCGAGCGCGACGGCGGCTTCCTGGGTCATCCGGGCCAGCTGGCCGCCGCCGACCATGCCGACCACGGGGGTACCGACGGGGAGATCCTTGCGATCGAACTTCACGGTTGTGAGCCTAACCGGGCCGATTTCGGCCTCGCCCCCTGGCCGGGTACCGTGGGAAGCTGCCCTGCCGTCGCGGTGTGATCACAGAAGGTTCCGAACCCCGTTGAAGCTCGTCACCAAGCTGTACCACCAGTTCCAGCACCTGGTGCACGAAGTGGCCAAGTTCGGTCTGGTCGGTGTGCTCGGTCTGGTCGTGGACCTGCCGATCTACAACTGGCTCGTGTTCAACAACCCGTTGGTGCTCGGGGACTCCGGGATCGGCATGCTGCACCACAAGCCGCTGACCGCGAAGCTGATCTCGACCACGGTCGCCACGGTCGCGACGTACTTCGGGAACCGGTACTGGACGTGGCGGCACCGCGAGCGCTCCGGGCTGCACCGGGAGTACGTGCTGTTCTTCGTGCTGAACGGGATCGGCCTGCTGATCGCGGCCGGCTGTCTGGCCTTCTCGCGGTACGTGCTGGACCTGCACACCTGGCTGTCGGACAACATCGCCGCGAACTTCGTCGGCCTCGGCCTCGGCACGCTGTTCCGGTTCTGGTCGTACCGGAAGTTCGTCTTCAAGGAAGAGATCGCGCTCGACGAGGTCGAGCACACCCCGGCGCCGGACTCCCCGGCGGAGCTCGACGGGGAGTCCACGGGCGACCTGCCCGTCGTGCGCTGAGTCACTCGCCGTTCAGCGGAGCGCCCGGGTCCTTGATCCGTGCGTAGACGTTGTCCGCGAAGCTCGCGGGGACCTTGCCCAGCGACCGGATCACGGTGGTCGCTCCGGTGAAGCGGCCGACGGCGTACAGGTAGGCCGTGTCGGTGTCCTTGTCGATCCCGAGCAGGACCGTGCCGTACACACCGCACTTCTGGGCGAGCAGCGTCTCGAAGCCCTGCCAGGTCCTGCCGCGGACCTGCTTCACGACCGGCTTCAGCGGTGCACCCGTCGGGATGTGGATCGTGTAGAGCGCGCCGCCCCGGGTGTTGGCGACGAACGTGTCGTACGTCGCGGCCTTGCTGACCAGCGCCATCGACTTCACCGCCGCGAACCCGGGCGCGGAGCCGGCGCTCCGCCAGACGCCCTTCGAGCTGACGGTCCAGCGGAACAGGACGCCGTCGTTCCGCAGGCCGTAGACGGTCCACCGGGAGATGCCGGCCTGGGTCGGGCCCTGGTACTCGGCCTCCTCGACCGTCGTGAAGCTCCCCCAGCCGCCACCGATCCGGCGCAGTCCGGCCGGCCGGTCGGCGGTCCCGTCGTGCGCGCTGTACGTCGCCTGGTACAGGGCGTCGCCGATGATGACGTAGCCGTACACCGAGTACCCGCCGAAGCCGTCGTCGAGCACCGCCATGCTCGCCATTTCCTTCACCTGGCCGGGTGCGAACGCACCCCTCCCGAGCGATGCCGGCGTGCCGCGCGGCGGCGTGGTCGACACGACCGCCACATAGTTGTGGTCCCCCGCGGCCGTGATCGACGAGGCGCTCAACCCGCAGTTGGCCGCCGTCGTGGCAGCGGCGGTCGTCGGCACCAGCGTCGCGGTGACCAGGACGGCCGCCGCGATCGTTCCGAGTGGTTTGATCATTGACCCACCCCCTTTATCTGCCTTGATGATCGCGCGAACGCGATGGTTGTATGCGGGCATGACTGAGATCGAGGTGCGGACGGCCGGCGTGGCCGACATGGATGCGGTGCGGGCCGTCTTCAGCGGCGCGATGATGTTCGACCCCGGGGCGGAGAGCGATCTCGACCGGCAGCTGGCCGAGGTCGAGCGGACACTGGTCGCGACCGACGGCCCGGAGGTCGTCGGGACCGTGACCGCGCGGACCCGCGATCTCTCGGTGCCCGGTGCGGTGGTGGCCGCCGCGCACGTGACCGGCGTGGGCGTCCGGGCGACCTATCGTCGGCGCGGCGTGATGTCGCGGCTGATCGGGCGGCAGCTCCGCGACGTACCGGAGGCGATCGCGGCGCTGTGGGCGAGCGAGTCGGCGATCTACGGGCGCTTCGGGTACGCCGCGACCGCCCGGGAGGCGGGCTACGAGATCGACCTGCACCGGGTTGGTCCGACCAACGACCGGATCCGTCCGGGCGCACTCGGCGTACTGACCGTCGACGAGGCGTTGAAGGAGCTTCCGGCGGTGTTGCGCCGGCTGCAGGAGCAGCGCCCCGGCATCTCCGGGCGATCGGACGCGCGGTGGCAGAAACGCCTGCTGGACAAGCCCGAGGAGCGCAACGGGCGGACGGCGCGGCAGATCCTGGTGCACCGCGACGAGAACGGCGCGATCGACGGGTACGCGCTGTGGCGCGGCAAGATGAACTGGCTCCCGGTCGGCCCGGCGAACGAGGTGCTCGTCGAGGAACTCGTCGCGCCGGACGCCACGGCGTACCGGGAGATCTGGCAGCACCTGCTGACGATGGACCTGAGCGCGAAGCTGATGTACGGACACGCCGCGCTGGACGAGCCGCTGCAGCAGCTCGTCACGACGACGACCGCGCTCGAGCGGCGCGTGAGCGAGTCGCTGTGGCTCCGGGTGACCGACGTACCGCGGGCGCTGCAGCAGCGGCAGTACGTCGTACCGGTCGACGTCGTGCTCGACGTCCGCGACGACCTGATCGAGGCGAACACCGGGCGGTTCCGGCTGACCGCCGACGGGTCCTCGGTGAGCTGTGAGCGCACCGGCGACCCGGCCGACCTCAGCCTCTCGGTGACCGAGCTCGGCGCGGTCTACCTCGGCGAACGCGCACTGGCCGAGTTCGCCGCCACCGGACGCGTCGTCGAGCACACGCCCGGTGCTGTGAATCGGGCGACCGCCGCGTTCCGCTGGCCGGTCTCGCCGGTCAGCCTCGAGATCTTCTAGCGGTCGTCGCCGGAGCTGAAGATCGTGTCGCCGTCGTCCCCGCGCTGCTGCTTCGGCGGCTGTACCGGCGGGCGGCGGCGCATGTGCTCCGGCGGCTCCTCGTCGTCGAGGATGCCGTCGCCCATCTTGCCGTCCGGCCCGCCGAACAGCAGGTCGGACATCTGCAGGTGGACGTGCTCGACGTGCGGTACGTCGGGCAGCACCACCTGACCGCGCTCGCCGGCGGACTCGATGTGCAGCGTGCCGCAGCCGAGCATCCGGTCGATCAGGCCGTGCTCGTAGGACACGTCGTTGATCCGCATCAGCGGGATGTCCCGCCCGGTCCGGGTGAGCACGCCGTGCCGGGTGATCAGCCGCCGGTTGGTGATCGTGTACGTCGAGAAGAACCAGTCCAGGAACGGCCGGACCGCGAACGCCGCGAGGATCACCACGCCGACCGCGAGGATCGCGATCCGGGCCGGCTGCTGCAGCGACCCGTTCGGCACGATCGCGGCCAGGAAGCCGCCGAGGGCGGCCACCACCAGCAGCAGGAAGACCGGCCCGATCAGCGCCTTCCAGTGCGTCCGGGTGCTGACGACGACGTACTCGTCCTCACCCAACAACTTCGCCGAGATCGCCATACCCCCAGTCTCACAGGTCGCGGGTTCGGTTGTCCTGTCCCGACACGATCGGACTCCAAAGATGGTTTAACACTTCACAAAGTGCATACAGTGAGCCAGGATGCGCGAAGGGTTGTCAGCTGAGGGACGAGAGGAAGCCGTGATGGCAGTCTTGTCGATACTCGACCGGGAGCACACCGTCGCACCGCCGGGATACAGCCGCTGGCTGATTCCGCCGGCCGCACTGGCCGTTCACCTCTGCATCGGCCAGGCGTACGCGACCAGCGTCTACAAGACCTCGATGGTCAAACACTTCGGCAGCAGTCAGACGGCCGTCGGCGTGGTGTTCAGCATCGCGATCGTGATGCTGGGGCTGTCCGCCGCCGTCGGCGGCACGTGGGTGGAGCGCAACGGCCCGCGGAAGGCGATGTTCGTCGCGGCCTGCTTCTGGGCGTCCGGCTTCCTGGTCGGCGCCCTCGGCGTCGGCACCGGCCAGCTCTGGCTGGTCTACCTCGGGTACGGCGTGATCGGCGGCATCGGGCTCGGGATCGGGTACATCTCCCCCGTCTCCACACTGATCAAGTGGTTCCCGGACCGGCCCGGGCTCGCGACCGGCCTGGCGATCATGGGCTTCGGCGGCGGCGCCCTGGTGGCCAGCCCGCTGTCCCGGCAGCTGCTCGGCCTGTACGACTCCGGCTACGACCCGAACGTCAGTACGTCGGTCGCGGGCGGAGGCGCACTCGTCGGGCTGTTCCTGACCCTGGGCGTCGGGTACTTCGTGATCATGATGTTCGGCGTCTTCAACATCCGGGTGCCGGCCGACGGCTGGGCACCGGACGGCTTCGACGCGGCAGCCGTCCAGCAGAAGACTTTGGTGACCAGCGGGAACGTGTCGGCGGCGAACGCGATCAGGACGCCGCAGTTCTGGTTCCTGTGGATCGTGCTGTTCTGCAACGTGACCGCGGGGATCGGCATCCTCGAGCAGGCCAGTCCGATGATCCAGGACTTCTTCCGCGGCTCCTCCGGCAAGTCGACGGTTGCTGTCGCGGCCGCGGCCGGGTTCGTCGGACTGCTGTCGATCTTCAACATGGGCGGGCGATTCGGCTGGTCGACGACGTCGGACGTCATCGGGCGCAAGCCCATCTACGCGATGTACCTCGGCGTCGGGATCATCGCGTACTTGCTGCTCGGCACCGTCGGGCACACCAGCACCGTGGTCTTCGTGCTGCTGGCGGCGGTCATCATCTCGTTCTACGGCGGCGGTTTCGCGACCGCGCCGGCGTACCTGCGGGATCTCTTCGGCACCTACCAGGTCGGCGCGATCCACGGGCGGCTGCTGACCGCGTGGTCCGCGGCCGGGATCGCCGGGCCGCTGATCATCAACGGATTCCTCGACCACGAGGGCAAACCCGGCACGCTGACCGCGGCGGCGTACCGGCCGGCGCTGTTCACGATGGTCGGCGTACTCGCCGTCGGCTTCGTCGCGAACCTGCTGATCCGCCCGGTCGCCGCCCGGTTCCACGAACAGCCCGCGTCGACGGTGGAGGCCACGTCATGAATCAGAGCGCACGCCTGGCGATCTCCTGGCTGCTGGTCGCCGTACTCCTCGGGTACGGCGTCATCGAGACGCTGATCACCGCGGTCAAGATCTTCAAGTAGAGCGAAAACGATCAAGTACGACGACGCAGGCGGCGGCACGATGGTGGCATGACCACCGACGTGTTCGCCGCCTTCGTCTCGGTGCTGGCCGACGCTCTGGATGACCATGCAACCTCGGACGAGCTCGCCGGGCGGGTCGGACTGTCGCGGTCGCACCTGGACCGGATGGTCGAGGCAGCGGCGGGTGAGCGGCCCGGGCAGCTCAGGCGGCGGATCCTCCTGGAACGGGCGGCGTACCGGCTGCTGACCGAGGGCGGGAGCATTCTCGACGTCGCGGTGGAGGCCGGGTACGGGTCGCACGAGGCGTTCACGCGGGCGTTTGCCCGGGCGTACGGCGTACCGCCCGGGCAATGGCGCGGACGGCCGGACCGGATCCGGCTGGAGGCGTCGAGCGGTATCCACTTCCACCCGCCGAACGGGTTGCGGGTGCCGGCGCGGGACGAGGTGAGTTCGATGGATCTGGTGCGTTCGATGATCGACCATCACGTGTGGTTGCTCGGGCAGATGCTGCAGCAGGCGGCGCGATTGACCGACGAGCAACTGGACCGGCGGATCGAGATCTCGGTCGAGGGGATCGACGCGGAGCCGACGGTGCGGTCGTTGCTGTCCCGGCTGGTCGGGCAGCTCGGGATGTGGCACGCGAACCTGGCTGGGCAGGAGTACGACTTCTCGGTCGAGCAGGGCGAGAGCGTGCAGAGCATGCGCCGGCGGCTGGACGTGGTGGGGCCTGCGTTCGCGGGCGAGGTCGGGGACCTCTGTACGGCGAACCGGCCGGACGAGCTGATCGTGTGCCCGGGTGACAGCGTCGAGGTCTACACGGCCGGCGGGATGATCGCGCACGTGCTGACGTTCGCGGCGTACCGGCGGACGCTGGTTGCCGGGGCGCTGCACGACGCCGGGTGCGAGGACCTGGACAGCGGCGATCCGATCCGGTGGATCAGCTGATGTCCGGCGTGCTGGTGGCGGTCAACGTGGTGCACGAGCTGATCCGCGGGCCGACCCGGTGGACGGCGATCGACAAGCGGCCGGTGAACGGACCGGTTTCCGTGGGTGTGCTGGGCCTGATCGGCGACCGGCAGTGCGACACCCGGTACCACGGCGGCCCGGACAAGGCGCTCTACGCGTACGCCGCGGAGGACGCGGACTGGTGGGCCGCCGAGCTCGGGCGGGAGATCCCGCCGGGGCTGTTCGGCGAGAACCTGACGACGCGCGGTCTCGACGTCACCGGCGCCGCAGTCGGCGAGCGGTGGCGGATCGGTGAGGTGCTGGTGGAGGTGCGGTCACCGCGCACGCCGTGCGGCAACCTGTCCGGGCGGATGGGCATCAGACGCTTCCACCAACGCTTCGCCCGCACCGGCCGGGTCGGCGTCTACCTGAAGGTGCTGCAGACCGGCACCATCCAAGCCGGCGACCCCATCACGCTCGACGCAGATGCGTGACATCTCCAGCCGCCAACGGCCGGGGGCCGTCAGCTGTGTCCACGATGAGCCGACCGTCGTCCGCCAGGTCGCGGGCGGTTCCTTCGAGGAAGGCGCCGTCGGGGAGTTCTACGCGGACTGCTTGCCCGAGGGTGGCGGAGAGCTCGCGGTACTCCGGAAGCACCACCGCCGGATCCCCGTCCGCGTTGACCCAGGACTGATAACGGGAGGCGAGCTCCCGCAGTACGGCCGCCATGATCGTGGCCCGGTCGGTGGTGATCGCGTGCTCCAGAGCGAGAGAGGTGGCGGCCTCGTGAGGCTTCTCGGCTTCGCGGAGGGTCACGTTGAGGCCGATGCCGACCACGGCGGCCGGGCCCTCGATGCGTTCCAGCAGGATCCCCGCCAGCTTGCGGTTCTCCACCAGTACGTCGTTGGGCCACTTCACCTGGGCCGGCACCTCAGCGACTCGCCGTACGGCGGCCGCAACCGCAAGAGGCACCAGCAAGCCCAGCCACGGCCACCGTGCCGCGTCAACGCTCGTAGGGCGCAGCAAGGCCGACATCAACAAGGCAGAGCGCGGCGGTGTGGTCCACGTACGACCCAACCGCCCACGACCGGACGACTGGTACTCGGCAGCGACAACCAGACCCTCAGGCTGACCACCTGCGGCAGCAGCCGCCACAACAGCGTTCGTCGACGGTGTCTCGGCGACAACGTCGAGCTGCGTCCAGAACGAACCAGGACGCACCAACCGCCCCCGCAGGAACTTCTCGTCCAGCGGGGGCCGCTCCAGGTCGCTGAAACTCATCCTGTGTTCTGCAGACCCGCGGCAACACCGGAAACGGTCAGCAACAGCAGCCGTCGAGTCCTGACGATCTGCTGCTCGTCCAGCGAGTCATCGGTCCGCAGGGTCCGCAACGCCCGCAGCTGCAGGTAGCTGAGCGCGTCGACGTACGGGTTCCGCAGCTCGACCGCACGACCCAGCACCCGACGCCCTTGCAGCAGGCGTTCCTGGTCGAGCACCTTGAGCACCCACTCGGTCGTCAGCTCGTGCTCGTCCAGCATCTGCCGGGTCAGCTCGGGCCTGTCGCCCAGCTCCAGGTAGCGGCCGAGGATGCGCCGATCGGTCTTGGCCAGCGACATCTCCGCGTTCTCCAGCATCACCTGGAAGAGCGGCCAGTTCTGGTTCGCGTCCCGCAGCAGCTCCACGTCGCCGACTGCGGCCAGCGCCGTACCGAGGCCGTACCAGCCGGGAGCGTTCACCCGGGCCTGCGACCACGCGAACACCCACGGAATCGCCCGCAGGTCCTCCAGCGACGACACCGCGACACCGCGCCGCGCCGGCCGCGAGCCGAGCGGCAGCTGCCCGAGCTCCTCCAGCGGCGTCACCGTGCTGAACCACTCCGCGAACCCGTCCGCCTTCACCAGCCGGTGGTACGCCGTACGCGCCGCCTCGTCGAGCGTCTTCTCGACCACCGCGAATCGGTCCGCCGCCACCGCCGCGCGCTCCTCGACGGCCGGCGTCGACGCCAGCAGGGTCGCCGCGGTCACCTGCTCGATGTGCCGCTGCGCGATCGGCGCGTTGCCGTACCGGGCCGGGATCGCCTCGCCCTGTTCGGTGAGCTTGAACCGCCCGGCCACCGATCCGGGAGCCTGCGCCAGGACGGCGCGGTTCGCCGGGCCGCCACCGCGCCCGAGGGCGCCGCCGCGGCCGTGGAACAGGGTCAGCCGGATCGCGTTCCGCTGCGCCCACGCGGTGATCCGCGCCTGCGCGTCGTACAGCGCCAGCGTCGCCGACACCGGGCCGACGTCCTTCGCGGAGTCGGAGTACCCGAGCATCACCTCGAAGCGCCGGTCGTTCGCGGTCAGCCGGTGCCGGACCCGGGTGAGCTGGATCGCGTTGTCCAGCACCTCCACCGAGTTCTGCAGGTCCTCACCGGTCTCGAACAGCGGTACGACGTCCAGCTCGATCGGGCGCCCGTCGAGCGCGGCATCGGCCAGCTCGTACACGGCCGCCAGGTCCGCGGCGTTCCGGGTGAACGACACGACGTACCGACGGCACGCCTCCGGACCGAAGCGCTGCTGGATCTGCGCGATCACCCGGAGGGTGGCGAGCACCTCCTCGGTCTGGTCCGACAGCTCGCCGCCGCCGAGGACCTCCTCGAGCGCCTTCGCGTGCACGGACGAGTGCTGGCGGATCTCCAGCTCGGCCAGGTGGAAGCCG
Organism: Kribbella sp. NPDC051137; assembly: GCF_040682535.1. Taxonomy (NCBI): domain Bacteria; kingdom Bacillati; phylum Actinomycetota; class Actinomycetes; order Propionibacteriales; family Kribbellaceae; genus Kribbella; species Kribbella sp. NPDC051137. The sequence continues at coordinate 202,078 of NZ_JBFBBI010000008.1, read as the reverse complement.
AACGAGTTCACCTGCCAGATCAGCTGCTGCAGCTCGCCGAACGCCTGCCGCGGCGCGCCGGCCGTCACCAACGAGTCCTGCAGGACCTTGAGCTCGTGCAGGAAGTCGGCGGACCGGGGGTACCCGAAGTCGGCGTCCCGGGACCGGGTCGCGGCCAGCCGGCGCGCGGCCAGCAGCAGGAGCTGCCGGTGCGGCTCGGCCGGCGAACGGGTCTCGATGTCCGCGATCAGCTCCGGGTTGACCGCGCGGGCGTCCTCCAGGATCCGGCGTACCGGCGCGGACGGCGGCGTGGTCGCGGCGTCCAGGGTCAGCGACCGGCCCAGCGCCTCGGTGGCCCGCTCCAGCGCCTGCAGCACGTGGTCGGCCTGGATCTGCATCGCCTCACGGGTGATCGCGGCGGTCACGTTCGGGTTGCCGTCCCGGTCGCCGCCGATCCACGAACCCAGGTGCACGAACGGCGCCACCACCGGCGTCCGGGTCCCGGCCGCGTCCCCGGCCAGCGCGTCGTCGAGCCGGCGGTACACGTTGCCGACCACGTCGAACAGGGTCTCCTCGAAGACCGCCATCGCCGAGCGGACCTCGTCCAGCGGCGTCGGCCGGCTGGTCCGGAGCTGCGACGTACGCCAGAGCACGTCGACCTGCTCGATCAGGCGGCGCCGGTTCTCCGCGAGATCGCTGTCGCCGGCGCGCGGGTCGTGGCGCTCGTCGAGGAGCGACGTGATCCGGCGGATCGTCGCCAGTACGGCGCGGCGCCGCGCCTCCGTCGGGTGCGCGGTCAGCACCGGGCGGAACTCCAGCCCGTTCAGCAACGCCCGCGCCTGCTGCTCGCCGCTGTCCCTGGTGATCTGCTCGACGGCCTGGGCCAGCTCGGACACCACTGCCTCGCTGCCGGCCCGGTCCCGCTCGCGGAGCACCCGGGCGCGGTGCAGCTCCTCGCTGAGGTTCGTCAGGTGGAAGTAGCAGGTGAACGCCCGGGCCACGTCCTCGGCCCGCTCGTGCGGCCACGACGCGACCAGCTCCTCGGCCGCCGCGCCGTCACCGGCGATGGTCAGCTCGCGCAGTTTCTCGACGTCGTCGAGCAGCGGCTGGCCGGCGTACTCGACGAGCACCTTGCCGAGGATCTCGCCGAGCAGGCGGACGTCGGCCCTGAGTTCCTCAGGCACCTCGAACCGCGCGCGGGTACGGGTCTCACTACCGGTCTCGGTCACGTTCGCCCACCCTATCGGCGGACGCCCGTCCGTGCTGCCGAGTCCGCCTACTGGAAGCCGATCGTGACCGTGCGTTCAGCTACTTCACAGTATGTGGATCAAACGTTTCGGAAACCGCCCGCGACCACCCGGGAAACGGTCCAGGCGAGCTCGGCCGGGGTGCGGTCGGTCGCGTCGTTGACGAGCAGCCGGGCACACCTTTCGGTCATCGCGGCGAGCAGCTCGGCCAGGACCGGGAGCTGGGCGTCCGGGTCGGAGACGTCCGGCAACGATTTCATCAGCGTCAGCCGCAGGCTCTCGACCAGGAACGCGCGGGCTGCCCGGACCCGGTCCTCGACGACGGGCGCGGCGCCGTACTGCGCCCCGAACACGATCCGCCAGGACTGCGGCTGCTTCGCGACCGCGGTCAGGACGGCGGTCAACCCGTCGCGGACGTGCTCCTCCGGCGTACCGGCGCTGGGATCCGCGGGCAGGGCTCCGACGATCGTGATCACCAGGTGCTGCTCCTCGCGGGCGAGCAGCGCCAGCAGGAGCTCGTCACGATTCGGGAAGCAGTCGTAGACGACGGGCTTGGTGACTCCTGCGGCGTCGGCGACCGCCTGCATCGTCGTACCGGCGTACCCCTTGGCCGCGAACACCTCCAGCGCCGCGTCCAGGATCAACGGCCGCCGCCGCTCCGGCCCGAGATGCGGCGCGCGCCGGCGTTTTCCACCGTCCCCAACCACTTGACAAAGCTACAACACCGTAGGAAATTCCTACAGTCTGGTAGGAACTGCCGCGGGGGTGGTCGATGACCGAACGAGGCAGTGCCCGCTGGCTCGAGTCCGAGGGTGTGACCGCCCTGGACGCGAGCGAGCTCGCTCGACTGGTCGACCGGACGTCGGAGCGGGAGCTTCGGCATCGACTCATCGGGGGAGTACGAGAGGTCGCGTTGCGCGAGATCTTTCGGCGGATGCCGGAGTACCTCCGACCCGCCCGGGCCGCCGGATTCGAGGCTGTCATCAACTGGCAGATCACCGGCGCGGGCGGGGCCGGCCGCACGGTCGACGAGTACTGGCTGCGCATCCACGACGGCCGCTGCACGCCCGTCGAACCGCAGCCGACTCCCCCCGACATCTCGATCCGCACCGACCCCACCACCCTGCTGCGCATCGTCACCGGCAACGAGGACCCGATCCTCGCCCTCCTCAAACAACGCCTCACCGTCCGCGGCGACCTGGCCCAGGCCGCCCGCCTCCCCAAACTCTTCACCACCGGCCCGGCCTGACGTCAGCTCACCGAGTGCCGGACGCACCGCCGTTCACGTGCAGCACGCTCGGGCTACCTGCCCGGACTGTCGGTGGTCCGGCCGGCCGACTGCTCAACGCCGCGCGAACCATCGCGCCGCGCCGAAGCCGCCTGACCGCAAGGCACTCGCGTCGCGTCTGACGCGGGCGCCTGGTTCTCGAGCACCGAACGCAACGCAGCCACCTCCGAATCCCGCGCCGCCGCCCCTCCACCCGCACCACCAGGCCCAGCACCCGGCCCAGCCTGACGCGCCTGCCCCTGCTGCCACCACTGCCCGTTCTGCACCCCTTGCCCAGCCCCGGTCTGCTGATGCGGCGACTGCTGCGCCTGCTGGTTCTGAGGCTGCTGGTACGGCGACTGCTGCGCCTGCGAGTTCTGAGGCTGCTGCGTTTGCGAGTACTGCTGATTCTGGGGCTGCTGCCATTGCTGATACTGCCCCAGCCGGGGCGCCGCTTGCGCCTGCTGGGATTGCTGGTACTGCTGCGGCTGACCAGGCTGCTGATACTGCGATTGCCCTTGCGCAGGCGCCTGCTGCTGGTACGGCGACTGCTGCTGCCACTGCGGCTGCTGCGGCTGTTGCCACTGCGCAGGCTGCTGCGGCCGAGCCGACTGCTGGTGCTGGTACTGCTGCTGAGGCTGCACCGGCTGTTGGTGCTGCGGCTGCTGCGGTTGTTGGGGTTGCTGCCACTGCGCAGGCTGCTGCGGTTGACCAGGCTGCTGATACTGCGGCTGTTGGTATTGCGGCGGCTGCTGCCACTGCGTCTGCGGCTGCTGCGGTTGTTGCGGCTGTTGCCACTGCGCAGGCTGCTGCGGCCGAGCCGGCTGCTGCGGTTGACCAGGCTGCTGATACTGCGGCTGTTGGTATTGCGGCTGCTGCTGGTACTGCGCCTGCGGCTGCTGTGGTTGCTGCCACTGTGCAGGCTGCTGTGGCCGAGCCGACTGCTGGTGCTGGTACTGCTGCTGAGGCTGCACCGGCTGTTGGTGCTGCGGCTGCTGGGGTTGTTGCGGTTGCTGCCACTGCGCAGGCTGCTGCGGCCGAGGCGGCTGCTGGTGCTGCGGTTGTTGCGGCTGGGGTTGTTGCTGCCACCACTGGTGGGGCTGCTGGGGCTGACCAGCACCTGGCTGCTGCTGAGTCTGAGCCTGCTGTGAGTGCGGCGATTGCTGCTGCCACTGCGCATGCTGCTGCGGCTGGGGCTGCTGTTGGGGCTGTGCCTGTGGCTGCTGCCACCACTGGCCCTGCGGCGACTGACCTGCGCCCTGCTGCGGTTGCCTCTGTCCAGGCGTCTGCTGTGAGTGCGGCGGCTGCTGTGGCTGGGCAGGCTGCTGGTGCCACCACTGCCCCTGCGGGGGCTGTCCGGGGCGTTGTTGCGGCTGCGCCTGGCCAGGCGTCTGTTGCGGCTGGCCGGGTGCGAACTGCGGGCGCGGCGTGGCCTGCGGCTGCGCCGGTTGGTGCTGGGGACGTGGTGGTGTCTGGGGTTGCTGGTTCGGTGGTTGAAGAGGCCTCGGCGGCAACGGCTGAAGCCGCGGGAACTGCTGCTGGGGCTGCTGCTGGGGCTGCTGCTGGGGCTGCTGCTGAGGCTGCTGCTGCGGGCGGGGGAATTCGACTGTGGGGCGTTCGCGGTTTGCGGTTTGCTGGAGTTGTTGGGTTTGTTGCTGACCCAACTGGTTGCGGTACTGCGTTTCTGTTGCGCGGACGGTCTGGCGGACGCCGTCGGCGATCTCGGCGCCGCGGAGGCGGGAGATCGTGCTCAGGTTGGGGTCTGTGCTCTCGCCCAGCTTCTGCAGTTCGCCGAAGTCGCGGTCGATCTGTTCGGCGAGGCGCTGGCGGACGCCTTCCTGCTCGTCCGCGGGCACGAGGTTGGGCAGGTCCGAGTTGTCGAACATCGCGTCCGCGGCCGCTCGGCCCTTCGACCGGGGTGGCTGGCTCGCCATCCGGCGGAGTACCTCGTCGCCGGACAGGTTCGACTCGATGCCGACCTGGTTCGCGAAGGCGCGGGCCGCCGGCTCGTACGCCGGGTACGAGTGCGGGCCCCGGACGGCCTTGACCTGTGCGGCCAGGTCCGGCGGAAGCGAGCGGTCGGCGATCTGGTCGAGCCTGGCCTGGCTCCAGGCCTCGGTGACACCCTCCTCGAGCGGGCGGTACTCCATCGGCACCAGGTCGGCGTGCCAGCGGGCATGGGTGTGGTCCGCAGGGCCGGCCAGATGATTGAACTCGTGGCTGACCGTCTTCAGTGCGTTCCGGCGTTCGATCCACTGGTTCTGCGTCGCGGGCTGCCCACGGGTCGCGTACATCTCCTGCAGCGGCTCGACCACCAGCGTCCGGTTGAGCTCCATCGTGCCGTCGGGGTACGCCGCGCCGCGATAGTCCGGGTTGGTGGTGTAGTTCAACTGGCCGTTCCACAGCGAGACGGGCGAACCGGACTCGGCCGCGACCGCGTTCATCACGCGTTCCCACAGCCCGTTGTCCAGGTCGGGCACCTGGCTGCCGGGGTTCCGGACGATCGGTCCAGCCATGTCAGTCCGCCGCGGGTCCGAGGTCGATCACCGCGATGATCGACATCAGGGTCCCGTTCATCTCGAGGGCGGCGTCGCGCTCGCCGACGGTCGGCGCGGCAGCGGCGATCCGGGCGATCTCGGCCATGGCGGCCTCGGCACGCGCCCTTCGCTCGGCCGGGGTGCCTTCGGGGCCCGATGCGCGCAGCAGTACGTCGGATGCCTGCCGTATAGTCGGGCTCTCCGGGGTCCGGGTCTCCTCGACGAGGTCGTCGAGTGTCGTGAGGTACCGCATCGCCTTCGCCCGGTCGGCGTCGTCGGCGATCGTCGGGGCCTGCGCCCGCAGTCGTTCGACGGCGGCCACCAACTGGTCCGTGTCGGTGATCTCGGTTCCCCAGGCACGCACGATCCGGCGGCGCTCGGCGTCGAACTCCCCGTAATCCATCCCGCCATCATCGCATCCGGCAGGTTGAACGCTGGGTCAACGGTCGCGGATCGGCTGCTTCGGAACTCCGGTGCCGGCGGACCGCGACGCCGGGGCACCCGCCGGGGGCCCGATCCGGCCCGGGGGCGTCATGGCCGGGTCACTCGCGAACCTGGCCGCCGGCTCGCCCGGGCCGCCCCGATCCCCGGCGATCATGACCAGGGTCTCGTTCATCTCGAGTACGGCGTCCCGCTCGCCGACGCTCGGCGCCTCGGCGGCGATCCGGGCGATCTCGGTGACGCCCGCGGCGGCGCGGGCCTGGCGTTCGGCCGGCGTACCCTCCGGGGCAGATGCCTTCAGCAGGACGTCGGATGCCTGCCGGATCGACGGGCTCTCCGGTTCCGAGGCCGCGGCGACCAGGTCGTCCAGCGTTCCCAGGTACCGCGTCGCCCGGTGCTGGTCGGCCGGGACGGTCATCGTCGCTGCCTGTTCGCGCAGTTGCCGGACAGCCTCCGCCAACTGTTCGGGTTCGGTGATCTCGGTACCCCAGGCACGAATGATCCGGCGGCGTTCCGCATCGAAGTCGGCGTAGTCCACGCCTCAATCCTGGTCAGTCGAAGGGTCAGCGGTCGTGGGTTCGGCTCGGGGTGGGCTGGGCGGGTCTGGTGGCGGTCGTGGACCGAGTGGCTGCGATGGGGACTGCTTGACGCGGCTTCGTAGGGGATGTCGCGGTCGGCGGCCGCATGGTCGTGGTGGCCTGTACGGCGGCGTACGAGCCTGTCGACACCATCCTTCGGCAGTCGGCGAACGTATCTGCGGCGGAGGTCACAGGCGGTACGGCGTACTGGCGCGTAGGCTGCCCGTTCATGGGAGAGACCGTGAACATCCACACGACCGCGGGGAAGATCGCGGACCTCGAGCACCGGCTCGACGAGGCCGTGCACGCCGGGTCGGAGCGGGCGGTGGAGAAGCAGCACGCCCGCGGCAAGAAGACCGCCCGGGAGCGGATCGAGCTGCTGCTGGACGAGGGCTCCTTCTCCGAGCTGGACGAGTTCGCCCGGCACCGGTCGACGAGCTTCGGCCTGGAGGCGAACCGCCCGTACGGCGACGGCGTGGTGACCGGGTTCGGCACCATCGACGGCCGGCAGGTGTGCGTGTTCGCGCAGGACTTCACCGTGTTCGGCGGCAGCCTGGGTGAGGTGTTCGGCGAGAAGATCGTCAAGGTGATGGACCTGGCGATGAAGATCGGCTGCCCGCTGATCGGCATCAACGACTCCGGCGGCGCGCGGATCCAGGAAGGCGTGGTCAGTCTCGGCCTGTACGGCGAGATCTTCCGCCGCAACGTCCGCGCGTCCGGGGTGATCCCGCAGATCTCGCTGATCATGGGCCCGTGTGCCGGCGGCGCGGTGTACTCGCCCGCGGTCACCGACTTCACCGTGATGGTGGACGAGTCGTCGTACATGTTCATCACCGGCCCGGACGTGATCAAGACCGTCACCGGTGAGGACGTCACCCAGGAGGAGCTCGGCGGCGCCCGGACGCACAACACCAAGTCCGGCAACGCGCACTACCTGGGCTCCGACGAGGAGGACGCGATCGAGTGGGTGAAGGCGCTCGTCGGTCACCTCCCGCAGAACAACCTCGAGGATCCCCCGGTGTACGACGCACCGGCCGACCTCGAGCCGAACGACACGGACCTCGCCCTGGACACGCTGGTCCCGGACTCGCCGAACCAGCCGTACGACATGCACACCGCGATCGAGGCGGTGCTCGACGACGGCGACTTCCTCGAGGTCCAGGAGCTGTTCGCGGCGAACATGATCGTCGGCTTCGGCCGGGTCGAGGGCCGCCCGGTGGGCGTGGTCGCGAACCAGCCGCTGCAGTTCGCCGGCACGCTCGACATCGACGCCTCGGAGAAGGCGGCGCGGTTCGTCCGGACGTGCGACGCGTTCAACCTGCCGATCCTCACGTTCGTCGACGTCCCCGGGTTCCTGCCCGGTACGGACCAGGAGTGGAACGGCATCATCCGCCGCGGCGCCAAGCTGATCTACGCGTACGCCGAGGCGACCGTGCCGATGATCACCGTGATCACCCGCAAGGCGTACGGCGGCGCGTACGACGTGATGGGCTCGAAGCACCTCGGCGCCGACATGAACATCGCCTGGCCGACCGCGCAGATCGCGGTGATGGGCGCGCAGGGCGCGGTGAACATCCTGCACCGCCGCGAACTCGCCGCGGCCGACGACGTCGAGACCCGCCGCCAGGAGCTGATCACCGAGTACGAGGACCACCTGGCGAACCCGTACATCGCGGCCGAACGCGGGTACGTCGACGCCGTGATCAAGCCGAGCGAGACCCGCGCCGAGATCGTCCGCGCGCTCCGCCTGCTGCGCACCAAACGCGACACCCTGCCCCCGAAGAAGCATGGGAACATCCCACTGTGAGCACTGTGAAGGTCGTCAAAGGAAACCCGACCCCCGAGGAACTGGCCGCTCTCGTCACCGTGATCGCGGCCCGCGCCGCGGCCCCCCGACCCGCGCCCGACACCGGCCGCGCCGGCAACTGGGCGACGTACTGGCGCAACACGCGCACCCCGTTCCACCCCGGTCCCGGTCAGTGGCGGGCGTCCGCACACCCTTAGTCAGCGTCGGCGGAAGCGGACCACGGGGTACGTCGGCGCGTTGCCGGTGTTGCGGACCGGGCCGGGGAAGGTGGTGGCGCCGTCCAGGACGAGGCCGTGCCGGGCGGCGAGTGCGGTCAGGTGGGCGAGGGAGTCCTGGGAGCGGGTGTCGTTCGGGCCGCGGGTGTCGGCGTACCTGCTGGCGTCGGTCTTCTCGGTGGTCGTGACGAAGACACCGCCGGTCCGCAGGACGCGGGCGACCTCGGCGATCACCGGTTCGCTGTCGTCGAGGAGGTGCAGCAGCCAGACCGCGACCACCGCGTCACACCGGCGGTCGGCGACCGGCAGGCGCGCGGCGTCCGCGGCCGCGACATGCCCGGGCAGCCGGACCTTCGCACGTTCCAGCATCGCGGTCGACAGGTCGAACCCGTGCACCAGGTTGCCGAGAGCAACAAGCTCGGCCCCCACAATGCCCGTACCCACAGCCAGCTCCACCACTCTCCCGGGGCTCTCAAGAAGACTGTCGACGGCTGCTGCGGCGCCTTGGGCTCGGGGTTCGCCGCCTCGGGTTTCGTCGTAGGTGGAGGCTACGGATTCGTCGTAGGTGAAGGGTTTCTGGGCTTTCCAGAGGGCCGGCCAGGAGACGCCTACCTCGGCGAGCATGCGGCGGAGCAGCGGAAGGGAGAGGCCGACGACGTTGTGGTAGTCGCCCTCGATCGCGGTCACGAACGGGCCGCCGAGCCCGTCGACGGTGAAGGCTCCGGCGACGACCAGCGGCTCGCCGGTGGCGACATACGCGTCGATCTCATCGTCGGTCAGGTCCGCGAACTGCACCTTCGTCGACGACAGTTCCCGCAACTCCTGCTTGCCGGAGGTGTCGATCAGGCAGTGCCCGGTGTGCAGTACGCCGCTCCGCCCGCGCATCATCTTCCAGCGCTCCCGGGCGACCTCGGGCGTCTCCGGTTTCCCGTACGGCTGCCCGTCGAACTCCAGGACCGAGTCGCACCCGAGCACCGTCGCGTGGTCGGTCAGGTTCGCGACCACGGCCCGCGCCTTCAGTGTCGCGAGCAACCGCGCCAGCTCCCCCGGACTCTCCGCGGTCACGTCGTCCTCGTACACGCCGGAGACGATCACCTCCGGCTCGATCCCCGCGCTGCGCAAGGTCTTCAGCCGGGCAGGCGACGCCGACGCCAGCACGAACCGGATGCTCACAGTTTCGCCAGCGCCCGGCGCAGCGGGTCCAGGCCGAGCGACCCGAGGTTCAGCGCGTCCCGGTGGAACTCGCGCAGGTCGAACGCGGACCCCTTGCGCTGCTTGGCCTCCTCGCGCGCCTGCAGCCACATCCGCTCGCCGACCTTGTACGACGGCGCCTGCCCCGGCCAGCCGAGGTAGCGGTTCAGCTCGGCCCGGAGGAACTCCGTCTCCATCCGGCAGTGCGCCCGGAGGAACTCGAACCCGAGCGCGGCGTTCCAGCGCTCCCCCGGCCGCCACCCGAACGGGTTGTCCCGCGGCACCTCCAGCTCCAGGTGCATGCCGATGTCGACGATCACCCGCGCTGCCCGGAAGCCCTGCGCGTCCAGCATCCCGAACCGGGCGCCCGCGTCCTCGAGGTAGCCGAGCTCCTCCATCAGCCGCTCGGCGTACAGCGCCCAGCCCTCGCCGTGACCGGAGACCCAGCAGGCGAGCCGTTGCCACCGGTTCAGCAGGTCGGTGCGCAGCATGGTCTGGGCGCACTGGAGGTGATGGCCCGGAACGCCCTCGTGGTACACGGTGGTGACCTCGCGCCAGGTGGCGAACTTCTCGACGCCGCTCGGCACCGCCCACCACATCCGGCCCGGCCGCGTGGTGAGGTCCTCGCTCGGAGTCGTGTAGTAGATCGAGCCGTCGGAGGTGGGCGCGATCATGCACTCCAGGGTGCGGATCTCGTCCGGGATGTCGAAGTGCGTGCCGCCGAGGTCCGCGACGGCGGTGTCGGACAGCTGCTGCATCCAGTCCCGGAACGCGTCCTTGCCCTGGATGGTCCGCGCCGGGTCGTTGTCCAGCAGCGCGGCGGTGGCCTCGATGTTCCGGTCGCCGCCGTTCAGCCCGGCGGCGATGTCCTGCATGTCGTTCTCGATCCGGGCCAGCTCCTGCCAGCCCCAGGCGTAGGTCTCTTCGAGGTCGACCTTCGCGCCGAGGAAGTTCCGCGAGGCCAGCTCGTACACCTCGCGGCCGCACGCGTCCCGCTCCGGCGCCCGCGGCGCGAGCTCGGCGGTCAGCCAGGCGCCGAACTCCTCGAACGCCTTCCGTGCCGACGACGCCGCCGCCTCGACGGCCGGCTGCACCGCACCGGACGGCGCCTGCGCGGCCAGTCCGGCGAAGAAGTCGTCGCCGTCGGCTCCCGTCCAGCTCGCGATCCGGTCGGCGAGACCGGTCACCTGCCGGACGGCGGACACCCGGCCCCGCGCGGCCTGCTCGAGCAGCGTGTCGCGGTACCCGTCGAGCGTCGTACCGATCTGGTTCAGCCGGATCGCGACCACCTCCCAGTCCTGCTCGGTGGCCGTCGGCATCAGGTCGAACACCTGCCGGAGCGCGGCCGGCACCGACGAGATCGCGTTCAACTGGTGCTGCGGTACGCCGGCCTCGTACGTCTCCAGCTGCAGCCCGAGCCGCTCCACGAAGGCGTCCTTGGCGACCTCCTCGCGGGGGCTCGACGGCTCGATCGCGCGGGCCTCGGCGAGCGACCGCCGGGTCAGGTCGATCCGCGCCGCGAACCCGTCCGGGGTGAAGTCCGGCAGCTCGTGGTCGTGGCCGGCGATGCCCATCTCGGTGGCGCCGATCGGGTCGAGTACGACGTCCTGCTCGAGGTGCCGCTCGGCAAGCTGGTCGATCGGGCTGTTCGGTGTCGTCACAGGCCGACCCTACCCGTCGGGGGGCCCGCAACCTGACCCGTTTACCGGTCGATACTGTGGCGGTCGCACTGCCTGCACAGAGGGACGAGAGGAACGGCGCGTTGAGCCAGCCACCCTATGGGCCGCCGGGCCAGAACCCGCCGTACCAGCAAAATCCGCAGTATCAGCAGCCCGGGCCGCCGCCGCAGTACGGCCCTTCGCAACAGCCGCAGTACGGCCCTCCGCAACAGATGCCCCAGAACATGCCGCAGTACACACCGCAGTTCGGGCCACCGCAGCAGGGTCCGGGCTTCGGCTGGGGACCGAACTTCGGCCCCGGCCCGGGAGGTCCCGGGTGGCAGCCGCCGCGGCGGAAGAAGTCGAAGGCCCCGCTGATCGCGATCCTGGCGCTGGTCGCCGTGGGCATCGTCGGCGGCACGCTGATCAGCCTGCTGCGGACGGCCACCGACGATACGACCACGTCGCCGGTCACGCCGAGCCGGTACACCCCGAAGCCGACCGCCTCCCCGACCGGACAGCCGACGTCGACCTCGACCGGCTCGCCCTCGCAGGCATCCAACGCGACGATCGTCGCGAAGAACCCGATCTACACCGTCGGCCAGATGGCGTCGGTGGGCTGCACGGAGCCGAAGGTCCGGCCGACGAACGCGAAGAACGCGGCCGCCTACTGGATCGCGGTCAAGCCGTGCCTGGACAAGTCCTGGAAGCCGCTGGTCGAGAAGGCCGGGTACACGTTCGAGTCGCCGCAGATGGAGTTCTGGTCCGGGACGACGGTGACGAACCCGTGCGGTGACGGCGCCATCAACGTGCCGTTCTACTGCTCGGCGAACAACATCCTGTACATGAAGGTCGACGTGTTCGTGGAGGCCTACACCGAGTACCCCGGCGATCCGATCGCGCAGGCGTACGCGCGGATGTGGTACACCCGGTCGATCGCCCACGAGTTCGGCCACGGCGTACAGAACATGACCGGCATCCTGCAGGCGGCCAGCAAGCTGCGGTACGAGCAGAGCGACTATGCCGGCCAGACCCGGATGACCCGGCGGATGGAGCTGCAGGCGAACTGCTTCGCCGGAGTGTTCCTGGCGGTGAACAAGGCCAGCTACCCGATCAACGGCAACATGCTGTACGTCTGGAACAAGTACGTCGTCACCGCGGGCGACAAGCCCGAGGAAGGTGACCACGGCAGCGTGGCCAGTCAGGGCCGGTTCATGGGCCAGTCGTTCAAGACCGGGAACCCGGCCAGCTGCAACACGTTCTCGGCGTCACCCTCGAACGTCAGCTGACAACTCGGGCGGCGCGACCTGCCGCCAGGAGTCGAACAGGATGTCGTGCAGCTCGTCGGCGTCCTCCAGCGCGCCGAGGCGGGCTCGAACCCAGTTCGAGCCCGCCTCGTGTTTCGGCACCCAGAACTTCTCCGGCTCGGCGGCGATCAGTTCGTCGCGTTCCAGCCGCGGGCACCGGACCGCGAACGAGGTCCGGTCGTCCGGGACCGTGACGAACATCCGCCCCGCGACGTCGAACGTCGGGTGTCCCCACCGCTGCTTCTCCACGGTCTCCGGGAAGGACAGCGCGATCCGTCGTACGTCGTCTGCGTCGAGCACGGTCACACTGTAATCACCGGAGAAGATCACACCGCGGACCGCCGGCGGCCGGGGAGAAGAAGCCCGACGAGAGCTCCGGCCGCGACCACCGCGGCGCCGGTCCAGACCGCGGGCACGAGCCCGTCGACGTACTGCGCCGGCGACCCGTACGAACCGGCCGAGGCGAACACCGACGCGAGTACGGCGACACCCATCGCGACCCCGACCTCGCGGATCGTGTTGTTCGTCCCGGACGCCACGCCCCGGTCCGCCTCGGACGCGCTGTCCATCACCACGCTCGCCGACGGCGCGAACGTCAGCCCCATGCCGACCCCGGCCAGCACGAACGGCGCGACCATCTCCCCGTACTGCGTGGTCGCCGTGGTGATCAGCGCGATCCAGGCGAGCGCGGTCGCGAGGAACAACTGCCCGGTCACGATCAATGTCCGCGCACCGACCCGGTCGACGATCAGTCCCGCGATCGGCGCCACCACGAGCGGCGCCGCGGTCCACGGCAACGTCCGTACGCCGGACTGGAACGGCGTGAAGCCCTGCACGACCTGGAAGTACTGCGCCAGCAGGAACACCGACCCGAACACCCCGACCGCGAACGTGAACGCCAGGACGTTGACCACGCTGAACGAGCGGACCGCGAACAACCGCAGCGGCAGCATCGGTGCCGCTGTACGACGCTCCCAGCCGAGGAACGCCGCGAGCAGGACGCCGCCGGCGATCAAGGTGCCGAGCACTCCGCCCGAGGTCCACCCGTCGTCGGCTCCGTGCACGACACCCCAGACGACGGACAGTACGCCGGTTGTCGCCAGGACCAGCCCCAGCGGGTCGAGGCGCCTCGACGTACCGGTGGACTCGGTCAGGACGCGCGCGGCGAGCAGGACGGCGACGACGCCGACCGGGACGTTCAGCCAGAAGATCCACTGCCAGTTCAGCCCGTCCACGACCGCGCCGCCGACGACCGGGCCGACTGCCACACCGAGTCCGGAGATGCCGCCCCAGATGCCGATCGCGGCGCTGCGTTGCTGCTCCGGTACGGCGTCCGCGAGCAACGTCAGCGACAACGGCATCACTGCCGCGGCGCCGATGCCCTGGATCGCCCGCGCGCCGGTCAGCATCCACGGCTCGGTCGCGAGAGCGCAGACGGCCGAGGCGATCGTGAACAACGTGATGCCGGCCAGGAACATCCGCCGCCGGCCGAGCCGGTCGCCGATCGCGGCCGCGGTCAGCAGCAGGGCGGCGAACGACAGCGTGTAGGCGTTCACGAACCACTGCAGGTCGGACAGCGACGCGTTCAGTTGGTGCTTGATCACCGGGAGCGCGTTGGTCACCACCAGGTTGTCCAGCGTGACCATGAACGTCGGGATCCCCACCGCCGCGAGCACCGCACCGAAGCCGCGGGTGGCCGTTGCCTGCCTCTCACCGAGAGCGGTCGATGTCATCTCGTACCCCTTGTTGTAATTGACTGATAACAAGCCTGATCACGACAGTATGCATCGACTGATAACATGTCAACCGATGAGAGGAGAACGCGTGACTCCGAAGGTCCGGCTGACCGCGAAGGAACGTGGTGACGAGGTGCTGCGGGCGGCGGTGCGGGCGTTCGCCGCGTCCGGGTACGAAGGCACCAAGACCGACGAGATCGCCCGGCTGGCCGGGGTCTCCCAGCCCTACGTGATCCGGCTGTTCGGGACCAAGCAGCAGTTGTTCCTGGCCGCGATCCGGAGCGTCTGCGACCGGATCGAGGAGATCTTCCGCGAGGCGGCGGCCGAGTCACCGGAGCTGAGCGCGCTCGGCCGCAACTACGAACGCCTGCTGGCCGAACGCGAACTCCTCCTGGTCCTGTTGCACGGCTTCTCCGCCAGCGGCGACCCGGTGATCGGCGACTGCGTCCGCGAACGATTCGGCAGCATCTACACGCTGATCCGCGACCTCACCGGCGCCACTCCGGAACAGGCCCGCGAGTTCCTCTCCGCGGGCATGCTGATGACCGTGATGTCCGCGATGCAGCTCCTCGGCCCGGACCCGATCCCGATGCCCTGGGCCGCCGAGATCGCGAAGACCTTCGACAACTAGTCGCGGTCGAGTTTCTGGCCGGCGGCCAGCCAGATGGTGACGGCCGTGAGGGCGATCGCCGCGGACGTCACGGCCAGGGAACCGGGGACGTTCGCGTAGTGGACGAGAGCCGCGGACCCGGCGATCAACCCGGTCAGCAGCGTCGCTGTTGCCGCGGGCAACCACCAGCGCCGCAGCGCGGAGCGGTGCACGCGGGCGTACGACGGGAGCTGGGCGGCGAAGGCGGACGACAGGTGCAGGACCACCAGGGCGACCGCGGCCAGGACCAGGCTCCAGCTGACCGCCGCGGGTGCGCGCAGCATCCAGCCGAGGGCGATCACCAGCATGAACACCGTCGCAGCCAGCGAGTCCGGTAGGACGACGGCGACGAGCAGCAGCGGTACGCCGACGTACGGCACGAGGTCCAACTGGTCCCACGACTGGACGGCCGACACGACGAGCGCGACCGCACCGCTCAGCGCGATCACCAACCGGGCGAGCAGCACCGTACGCCCGGCAGCACGCAACTGCGCCAGCCAGAGCGTGATCTTTTCGTCAGCCGTCATGAGCGGATCCTCGGTGCGGCCGACAGGCGGGCAGCGTCGCGGAGGACCTCGTCGAGTGTGCCGGACCCCTGCCACGGGACGGTCGGTACGCCGAGGTCGCTGAGCCGGTCCAGGTCGCGCCGTCGTTCGAGCAGCCGCAGCCGCCAGGCGAGCGGCCAGCACCGTGCGTCGTGGGTGTCGACGTCGATGATCGACGCGACGTCCGGCGGCAGCGTGTCGATCGCGATCACCGTGCAGCCGGAGTGCACGAGCGTGACGATGTAGCCGAGCATCGTCTGGCGGAGCAGCGGGCTGAGCACCAGCACCAGGCTGTCCGAGCGGACCCGGTTCCGCCGCGCGAGTTGCTCCTCGTCCTGCTGCCGGCCGCGCCGGTCCGCGTGCACCAGCGTGTCCAGGATCCGCCGCAGATGCCCGCGCCCGCTCCCCGACCGGACGCCGCGGAACAAGCTGCCGGTGTCGATCAGCCGTACCCGGTCACCGTTCCGCAGGTAGTGCTCGGCGACCGCGGCGGCCGCGCGTACGGCGGTGTCCAGGCTCGACGACCGTCCGTCGATGCCCTCGCTGATCCCGATCTCGCCGCCGGTGTCGACCATGATCACGACCTCGGTGTCGCGGTCCGACCAGGTCGACGTGACGTGCAGTTCCTGCGTCCGCGCCGACACCGCCCAGTTGATCCGGCGCAACCGGTCACCGGTCCGGAACGGCCGGACGCCGGACAGCTCGGTCCCCTCGCCCGGCCGCCGCGACCGGTGCAGCCCGACCAGCCCGGCCGGCCGCGGTACGGCGTCCACCGCCTCGAACCCTTCCCGCAGCGGCAGCGTGGTGACCGCCTGCGGCTCCGCCGAGGTCACCTGGATCCGGTACGCCCCGACCGCCGACGTCGCCGTCACCGTTGGCCGCTCCAACGACCGCAGTCCCCAACGCTTCGACCGGACGCCGACCTCCAGCGTCACCTCGCCGTCGGCGACCGGCTCCGCGATCGCGGCCTGCGGCGGGTCGTACTGGAACCACAACGTCCGCGGCAACGCCGCCACCACCAGGTCGATGTCCGGATCCACTTCCCCCGGGACCCGCAGGCGGTACGTCGTTCCCTGTCCTTCGAACAGCACGTCCGCGTCCAGCTCGGTGTGCACGTCGGGCCGCGCGTGCGGCCGGAAGTACCGTCCCCAGACGGCCAGGAACGCGATCGGCAACCCGAACACGGCCGCGTCCGGACGCCGCAGCAGCACCGCGGCACCGAGCAGCACCGCGGCAACACAGACCGCCCGGATCTGCGCGTGGGTAGGGCGCCACCTCATCGGGCGACCGCGACCGTGGGCGGTGCGGGCACCGACCCCAGCACGGTGCGTACCACGGTCGCGCCGGTCACCTCGTGCAGCCACAGCTCCGGCCGTACGGTGATCCGGTGCGCCAGCGCGGCCACGGCGACCGCCTTCACGTCCTCCGGTACGACGTAGTCCCGGCCCTGGATCACGGCGTACGCCCGCGCCGTCAGCAGCAGCGCCAACGATCCGCGCGGCGACGCCCCGACCAGGACCTGCGAGTCACGGCGGGTCGCGGTCGCGAGATCCACGCAGTACTGGCCGACGGTGTCGTCGACCGTCACCGTCTCGACGGCCCGTTGCGCGGCGAGCAGCCCCGCGGCGTCGGTCACCGCGTCGACGGCCTGGTCCTCGCGGCGGCGGCTCATCCGGCGACGCAGTACCTCCCACTCCTCCGCCGGGCTCGGATACCCGAAGCCGATCCGGAGCATGAACCGGTCGAGCTGCGCCTCGGGCAGCGGGTAGGTGCCCTCATATTCGACCGGATTCGCGGTGGCGAGCACGTGGAACGGCGTCGGCAGCGGGAACGTCTGGCCCTCGACGGTGACCTGGTGCTCCTGCATCGACTCCAGCAGCGCGGCCTGCGTCTTCGGCGGCGTCCGGTTGATCTCGTCGGCGAGCAGCAGCCCGGTGAAGATCGGGCCCGGCCGGAAGACGAACTCGGACTCCTTCTGGTCGTACACGAACGCGCCGGTGACGTCCGAGGGCAGCAGGTCCGGCGTGAACTGCACCCGCCGAAACTCCAGCCCGAGCGCCTGGGCGAACGACCGCGCGGCCAGCGTCTTCGCCAGGCCCGGGTAGTCCTCGAGCAGCACGTGCCCGCCGGCCAGGATGCCCGCCAGCACGAGCTCGAGCGCCTCGCTCTTCCCGACCACGGCCTGGCCGACCCGCTCCAGCACCTGCCAGCTCAGGTCGGAAACCTCTGCGAGCGTCAGCTCCTCAGTCACTATCCCTCACAGGTTCTCGATGGTGTGGATCGCGTCCTCGACCTCGTCGAGGGACGCGGTGCGTCTGTCGTCGCCGGTGATCAGCGCCCAGAGCCGGTCGCCGGTGAGCTCGCGAGCCCGGTCCGGTTCGAGCTCCGGGTCGATGCCGTGCCGGTGCACCAGGCGGTCGGTGGCCAGCTCGAGCAGCAGCGGACGGATCCGCCGGGCGAACGTCGGTGAACCCTCGCCGGCCCGCCGTTCGCGGCTCGCCTCCTGCAACCAGGTGGCGAGGAACTGGGTCCGGTTGTCGCTGTTCCGGCTCCGGAGCGCGGCCAGCCGGTCGTCGTGCCGGCCGGGCCAACTGGTCTCCAGCACCTCCGGCAGCAGCAGCCGGATCGCGAGCGTGACCAGCCCGGCGCCGAGCGCCGCCACCACGAACCACAGCGGGCGCGGCGCCATCCCGGCAGCACCGAAGATCGCCACCAGGACCAGGCTCACCAGCATGGCGATCCCCAGGTGCTGCACGAGCATCTTGTTCGGCAACCGCCGCTTCTTGACCTCGGGCGGCGGACCCTTCTCCTCGAGGGCACTCCAGCGGTAGGTCATGGGGCGACCTCCGACCGGTCGTCCGCAGTGTGGTCAGTGTGGTCGGCGTGGGCCAGTTCTTCGCGGAGGCGGAGGAGTGCGGCGCGGGCGGTCGCGCGGGCTTCCTCGGTCGAGCCGTGGCTGGAGTAGCGCGCCTCGCGGTACAGCCGCCCGAGCCGGATCAGCTCCGGCTCGGAGATCCCGCCGACGCCGAGCACCCGGACGGTGAACTCGGCCGGCGTCTCGGACGGCTCCCGCGCGGCACCCGCCGACGCGGCCGCCTCCTCGAGCGCCACCCAGCACGCGATCACCGCGTCGGACGCGGTACCGCTGTCGATCTGTGCGAGACCGGTGTCGACCGCCTCGGCCAGCCGCACGGCCTTGACCCGCTCCCAGTTCTCGTCCGCGGGCTCCGCCTTCGGCAACCGGATCCGGCGTACCACGCGGACGATCACCAGTACGACGAACACCAGCACCGCCGCGATGATCAGGTACACGATCGCCTGCCACAGCCCGAGCAGCCACCCGGGCGTATCGTGCTGCGGCAGCATCCGCGGCGACGGGGTGGCCTGGGCCGGCGGTGTCTCGGTGACGAGCCGGGTCGGCAGCGGGCGCGGGCTCGCTTTCAGCGTGCTCTCGCTGACCGGCCGCACCGGTCCGCTCGCCGACGCGAGCACGACGAACCCTGCCACCACGATCCCCACGAACACCACGACAGCCGCCGCGAGCGCACCCCTACGCTGCGTCTGCATCTGGGCAGATTACCCCCTCAGAAGCCCGTGTCGAGGAAAGGAAGTCGAGATGTGGAAAACGCTTCCGCGGTTGCCGCCACCGCGCCCGGGGTGTGTTCGGTGACCAGGCCCGCTCGACCGAGTCGTGCGAGTGACGGGCGGCCGAGGTACACCGCACCCAGATCGCGTACGTCGAGCGTGAGGTCGGGATCGCGCCGGACCTGCTCGCAGGACGCGCCGTCCGTACCGCCGGACAGGTGCCAGCGACCCGCGTTCCACGGCAGGAAGTCGTCGACGACCTCGATCACCACGTCGAGGTCCCGCGCGTAGGTCCGCCCGGCCAGCGCGCGGCCGACGTCGACCGTCCGCAGCCACAGCCCGTCCCGGGTGATCGCGCCCGGCGCCCTCGGGTCGAGCAACAGGTCCAGCAGCGGGTCGTCGGACGCCAGCAGTTCGCAGTGCGTCTGGCTGAGCAGATCCGGCTCGAGCAGGTAGCGCCAGAGCGCGGCGTGCGACGCGACGTCGACGGCATGCACGCGCAGTACGTCGACGTACCCCTTCTCGGCGCGCTTGGTCCGGTAGTGCGCGAAGCCGGTGAGCTCGCCGTCCCGCTCGGCGACGACGCACCGGATCTTGGACGCGCTCGCGATATCGCTGACGACGGTCGGGCTGATCGTGTACCGCTGCCAGTTCTCGTTGTGCTGGAACATCCCCGCGCGGTCGAGCGCGAGCTTGTTCCGCAGCTCCGCGCAGCGCGCCAGGCTCTCGGCGGCGTCGACGTACCGGATCCGGACGTCGTCGATGCCGGCGACCGGCCGCAGCCCGCGGGATGCCTTCGGTACGACGATCTCCTGGTGATCGGAGGCCAGGCCGTACCCGAACCGCGGGTAGATCACCGGCTCGCTCGCGGTCAGCGTCGCGAGCGGCTCGCCCGCCTCGTGTACGGCGGTCAGCTGCGCCCGCATCAGGTCGCGCAGGATCCCGCGCCTCCGGTGCGTCGGCCGGACGCCGACCATCGTCACGCCCGCCGCCGGCAACTGCCCGCCCGGCACCGTCATCAGCTGCGAGAACGTCCCGGTATGCCCGACGAGCTGACCGTCCTCACTCGCGACGATGCTGCGCTCACGTTCCCAGATCCCGCGCTCGGACTCGTACTGCTCGTCGGTCCACGGCGAGGAGAACGCCATGTCCAGCAGCTCCAGCAACTCGGCCCACTCACCCGCGAAGTTCCCGATCTCGATCGCCATGTGCCTTGCCTACCAGAAGAACGCGGTCTGCCGCCTCTTGTTTCGGACACGCCGTACCGGTGGACTGATGAAAACCGTTTTCATATAATGTGTCCCATGACCGCCCGAGCGAAGACTCCGTTGTCCTTGTTGGTGGGGCTTTCCGCGACCTTGCGGGCGCCTGTCCTGGAGGCGATGACCGACGCGACCACCGTGGTCGTCGAGGTGGACCAGGACGAGCTCCCCCGTCGCGGCGTGCTGTCCTGGCGCGTGCACGACCGGTCTGGGCCGATCGACGCCGGTGAGTTCACGGTCGGCGACGACTGCGGTGCGTGCCAGCTGATCGAGTCACTGGTGCCGTTGCTGGAGACGCTTGCCGAGCGCGCGCACTGGGACCACATCGTGCTCGCCGCGCCACCTGCGATGGAGGCGCGGCCGCTGGTCAGCACGCTCGTCTCGGTGCTGCCGGAGATCGTCGTCGACACGGTCACCTGTGTGGTCGACGCCGTACTGCTGGTCGCGCAACTGTCCGGCGACGAACTGCTCGCCGAGCGCGGTCTGGCGCTCGGGCTCCCGGACCGGCGCAACGTCGCGGAGCTGACCGCACGCCAGATCGAGTACGCCGACGTGTGCGTGCTGGCGAACGCGCATCGCAGTGCGTCCCCCGAGCGGCTCGAGCACCTGCTCGGGCACCTGAATCCGCGGACGGAGGTCGTGCCGGCCGGCGGTTCCGGCGTACCGGACGGTCAGGTGGCACGGACCGGGCGGTTCGACTTCGACGCCGCCGAGGCGTGGGCCGGTGAGCTGGCCACGTCCGACCGGCTGCAGCCGAGCGACGACGGGGTGACGACGGTGCTGTGGCGGTCGACGCGACCGCTGCATCCGGCCCGGCTGAACGACGCGCTCGAGGACATCGTCACCGGCGTCGTCCGCAGTCGCGGTGTGGTCTGGCTGGCGAACCGCCCGACCCAGCGGGTGCGCTGGGAGTCGGCCGGCTACAGCGCCTCCCTCGGGATGCTCGGCGAATGGTCGGACACCGAGCACCTGGCCGAGTGCACGGTGGTCGCCACCGGCATGGGCCTGGACCCGGCGCGGCTGCAGGCGATCCTGGACGCCTGCCTGCTCACCGAGTCCGAGCTCGCCAGCCTCGACTGGAGCGATCTGGAGGACCCGTTCGACGGAGTGTTCTAGGGATTGTCAGACATGCCCTAGCCGAGCAGCGGCAGCCGGCTCGCGTGCGGGCCGAGCATGTCGAGGTCGGACTCGTCGAGCGGGACCCGCCCGGTCGCCTTCAGGATGTACGTCGTGGTGTCCCAGGCGATCACGTCCCACGCCTCCGGGCCGAACAGTCCGTCCAGCGTCCGCGCGGTGACCTGCAGGGCCTCGGGATCCGGCTCCGGCGCATCCGGCAGGCCGACGGTCAGGTCGAGATGATGAACCGTTGCCTCCAGCACCAAGGTGGCGACGAAGTCCTTCGCCCGCAGCACGTGCCCCTGGGTCTCGACCCGACGGTTCCCGGAGGCCAGCCCGGCCGCGGCCGCGCGCGCCGCCGCCTCGGACACCTCGCGCCAGTGCTGCACGAGCTGGGCCGGTTTCCGGTACGCCGACGCGACCGTCCGCACGAAGGTGGTGCCGCCCTGCGGTGGCACATCCTTCCAGTACGTGACGAAGTCGCGGTCCGGCTCGACGGCGGCCGGGCTGGCGAACGCGATCAGCGCACGCTCGGCGTCGTACAGCAGGTGGACCAGCAGTGGACCGACGGGCATCCCCGGGCAGCGCGTCTCACGCGCGAAGTCCGCATCGTTCAACCCCTGCACGGTCTCCGTCAGCCGCCGGTACTCGCGCCCCAGCGTCGCCGCCAGCCCCAGCGGCAACGCGCCGCGCTCGGGTGCCCTCATCCCGGCCTCCTCGATCTGCTCTGTCTGAACTTAACCCCAGACCGCACCGAGGTGTTCCGGACCCGCACCACTCACTAACCTCCGCCGGCGAGCGCGCCCGGCCCTCCACCGAGCGCGAGCCGCCCGGAATGCGCGGAGTTGGTGAGTGCTGCAGGTCCGCCTACGACCGAGCTGTCTCCAGGTGGGCCGCCGCGATCGCCTCCAGGTGGCTGAGGTCGGACGAGACCGTGGCGAAGGTGTAGCCCTGGGCCAGGCGGAGCCTCGCGGACTCGCCGTCGAACGTGTGGATGCCGGCCGCGATCCCCGCCTCACGTGCGGTCCGCGCGATCAGCTCGAGCGCCTCCTCGAACGGCCCGTCGACGTCGGGGTCGCCCGGGAACCGCGCGCCCAGGGCGAGGCTCAGGTCCGACGGGCCGACGTACACCCCGTCCAGACCCGGCGTCGCGCAGATCTCCGCGACGTTCTGCAGCCCGAGCGGCGTCTCGATCATCGCCAGTACGACGGTCGCGTCGTTGCTCTCGGCCGGCACCGGGCCGATCCGCAGCGCCGCCCGCATCGGCCCGAACGACCGCACGCCCACCGGCGGGTACTTCGCCGCCCGGACCGCGCGCGCCACGTCCTCCGCGCCGTCGACCAGCGGCACGATCACCCCGCTCGCGCCGGCGTCCAGCGCCCGACCGATCGGCGTCGGGTCGTTCGCCTCGACCCGGACCAGGCCGACCGACGGCCGCGGGCCGATCGACGACCCCGCGTCGATCGCGAGCAGCCCGTTCACCAGGCCCTGGTACCCGATCAGCCCGTGCTGCGCGTCGAGCACCACGTAGTCGTACCCGAGCCGCCCGATCCGCTCGGCGGCCGCCGGCGAGTCCAACGTGATCCAGTACCCCACCAGTTGCTCACGAGCCCGGACCTTCAACGCGAAATCGTTTGCACTCATGGGTCCGGACACTATCTAGACCGGCGGGACCCCGTGCCGGCGGTGTGAAAACGTCCGGTCCTTGGACTGCGCCGCGGCCAGCCGGGCGATCAGGTCGGCGCGCAGGTTCTCCGGCTCGACGATCGCGTCGATCACCAGATCCGCGGCCAGCCGCAGGATGTCGATGTCGGTCTCGTACTCCTCGCGGAGCTTCGCGACGTACTCGACCCGCTCGCCCTCGTCCGCGATCTCCTGGATCTTGTTGTAGTACACGGCGTTGATCGCCGCCTCCGGCCCCATCACCGCGATCTTCGCGGTCGGCAGCGCGACGCACGCGTCCGGCGAGAACCCGGGCCCGCACATCGCGTACAGTCCGGCGCCGTACGCCTTGCGGACGATCACCGACACCGTCGGCACGGTCGCCTCGGACACCGCGGTGATCATCTTCGCGCCGTGCCGGATGATCCCGGCGCGCTCCACCTCGCTGCCGATCATGAACCCCGGCACGTCGCACAGGTACACCAGCGGCACGTTGAACGCGTCGCACAACCAGATGAACCGCGCGGCCTTGTCGGCGGAGTCGACGAACAGTACGCCGCCCTTCACCGCCGGCTGGTTCGCGACGATCCCGACCACCTGCCCGGCGAGCAGCCCGAAGCCGACCACCAACTCCGGCGCGTACGCCGGCTTGATCTCGAAGAACGTGTCCGCGTCCAGGACCGCGTCGATCACGTCGTGGATGTCGAACCCGACGCTCTCCTCGGCCGGGACCAGGTCCCGGGTGAAGTCGCGGCCCGCCTCCGAGGCGTCGTACGACGGTGGCCGCGAACGCCACGAGCCCGGCAGGTACGAGAAGTACTGCTTCGCGAGCTCGATCGCCTCGGTGTCGTCGGACGCGAGCAGGTCGCCGCAGCCGGAGACGCTGGTGTGCATCCGGGCGCCGCCCATCTCCTCCAGCGTGACCTTCTCGCCGACCACCATCTCGGCCATCCGCGGCGAGCCCAGGTACATCGACGCGTTGCCGTCGACCATGATCACGATGTCGCAGAACGCCGGGATGTACGCGCCACCGGCCGCGGACGGTCCGAACAGGCAGCAGATCTGCGGGACCTTGCCGGACAGCGCGACCTGGTTGTGGAAGATCCGCCCGGCGCCGCGGCGACCCGGGAACAGTTCGACCTGGTCGGTGATCCGGGCACCGGCCGAGTCGATCAGCCAGAAGATCGGCAGCTCGTCGCGGAGCGCGACCTCGGTGACCCGGACGATCTTCTCGACCGTCCGGGCGCCCCACGATCCGGCCTTCACGGTCGGGTCGTTGGCCACCAGCAGCGCCGGCCGGCCGTCGACGAGCGCGCGGCCGGTGACCACGCCGTCGGCGGGCAGGCCGGGGTTCAGCGCGTTCGCGAGCTGCGCGTCCTCGACGAAGCTGCCCTCGTCGACGAGCAGCGCGATCCGGTCGCGCACGTACAGCTTGTTCTGGCTGTCCAACTTCGCCTTGGCCTTCTCCGGCGGGGCGAGCGTGGCCTCGCGGGCGACCTTGACCTCGGTCCAGTGATCGTGGGTCATGCAGCCATCATTCCACCGGGAGGCCGAGGCCCCGGGCGATCAGCATCCGCTGGACTTCCGACGTACCCTCGCCGATCTCCAGGATCTTCGCGTCGCGGTAGAACCGGGTGACCGGGTACTCCTCCATGAAGCCGTAGCCCCCGAAGACCTGCGTGGCGATCCGGGTCGCGGTCACGGCGGACTCGGTCGCGTACAGCTTGGCGACCGCGGCAGCCTGCTTGAACTCCTGCATCGGCGCACCGGCGTCCTTCAGCGCGGCCGCCCGGTAGACCAGCAGCTCCGCGGCGTCGGCCATCACCTTGAGGTCGGCGATCTGGAACGCGACACCCTGCTTGCGGCCGATCGGTACGCCGAACGTCTGCCGCTCACCGGCGTACTGCGTGGACATCTCCAGGCAGGCCCGGATACAGCCGAGGGCGACCGCGCCGATCGCCACCCGCCCGTCGTCGAGCGTCGCGAGGAACTGGCCGAACCCCTTGCCGCGCTGACCGAGCAGGTTCGCCTCGGGGACCCGGCAGTTCACGAAGGACAGCGGATGCGTGTCGGAGGCGTGCCAGCCGAGCTTGTCGTACGCCGCCTCCGCGGTGAAGCCCGGCGTACCGCTCGGGACGATGATCGTGGAGATCTCCGGCTTGCCGTCCGCGCGCTCACCGGTGCGCGCCGTGACCGTCACGCAGGAGGTGATCGAGGAGCCGGAGTTGGTGATGAACTGCTTGGAGCCGTCGATCACCCACTCGCCGTTGTCGAGTACGGCGCGGGTCTTGGTGGCGCCGGCGTCCGACCCGGACTCCGGCTCCGTCAGCCCGAACCCGGCCAGCCTGGTGCCCGCGACCAGGTCCGGCAGCCAGGTGGCCTTCTGCTCGTCGGTGCCGAACGTCAGGATCGGGTTGATCCCGAGCCCGACCGCGGCCTCCAGCGTGATCCCCATCGACTGGTCGACCCGGGAGATCTCCTCGATCGCCACGCACAGGCTGGTGAAGTCGCCGCCGGCACCGCCGTACTCCTCCGGCGCTGTCAGCCCGAACAGCCCGAGCCGCCCCATCTTCTGGACGACCTCCACCGGGAAGTAGTGCTTCCGGTCCCACTCCGCGGCGTGCGGCGCGATCTCCGCCTCCGCGAAGTCGCGAACGCTACGGCGGAACTCCTGATGCTCCGCGGACAACTCGAACATGCCGCACCCCTTCACGCTTGACGCTTACGTAAACGTAAAGCACGCTAGGCAGCATGCACAACAGCCGGGTGCCCGAGACCTGGTCGATCGCCGAACTCGCCGCCGAGTACGACGTCACCCTGCGCACGATCCGGTTCTACGAGGACCGCGGCCTGCTCACCCCCGAACGCCGCGGCACCACCCGCGTCTACCACCCCCGCGACCGCATCCGCCTGGCCCTGATCCTGCGCGGCAAACGCCTCGGCTTCTCCCTCGACGAGATCGCCAAGATCGTCGACATGTACGACGCCGAACCCGGCGAGGAAGGCCAGCTCGTCTACCTCCTCGACCAGATCACGCACCGCCGCCAGGAACTCGAACAACGCCGCCGCGACATCGAAGAAACCCTCCAAGACCTCGCCGAGGTCGAATCCCGCTGCCACGCCGACCTGAACGCCCTCCGCAACCACAAGGCCTGAGCTACCGCTCGAGCCGCACCAACCCCGCACGCTCGGCGTCGGCCCGCGGGCAGTCGAACGCGCCGCGGTCGACGGTGAACTGCGACGGGTCCTCGACAGCAACCCGGCGGAGCGTCCACGGCTCACCCGGCGAGGCGTAGACAAGCGTGGCGGTCGATGGCGCCGGATGTACTGCGAAGCCGGCGATCATGAGCTCGGCAGCCGGCGCAGGCTCCCCTTCCGGTTTCGGGAACGCCAAGGCCATCGGGTCGTCGAACCACCGCGCCAACTCGGCGCCGCCCGCCGTACGCCACCGCTCGACGAGCCGCCGGAAGGCGTCCTCCCGGCGTACTGCGGACCCGGCGGCGAGAATGTCGGTGCCCGCATTCGAGAACACCCGGCCGAACGAGCGCACCGGGATCACGTGCGTCAACTGGAGCCCCCACACCCCACGAGTCAGGAGCAACGCGGCACGCAACAGTTCCGCGGCCTCGAGCGCCGTACCGCGAATCCTCGGGCGCGACTGCCGCGCCCGGCCGACCGGCTCCGGCGAATGGTTGCCGACCGCCCGCCAGCTGTGATGGCCGACCGAGAACGTGATCTCCGAGGCAACGACGTGCCCAGCCGCTCCGACGGAGACACCATGCTCCCCGAGAACCTCGAACCCGTGGCGGTCCATGCCATCGAACCGCATCGTCTCGACCCCGGAACACACGACGCGGATGTCGGGCAGGATGTACGAGATCTCGGTCCGCTCCGCGACGATCGACATCCGGCACTCCAGCCGTCCTCGCGAGCGCTCGATCGTCAACTCGGAGACTTCGGCCTGGGGCAGGTCGAAGTGGGCGTCCAGCTCGGCTGCCAGGTCCGGCGTCAGCGGCTCCAGCTCTGCCGGGTCCGACCGCCAGTCGCGGTACGCCGTACCGTCACGGGCGATCGCCGTCCGAACCCAGGGCCGCCGAGCGCAGGCCGCGCGGACGAAGGAGTAGATGCTGTTGTCCCAGCTGTCCGCGATCCGGTTCAGTCGCAGCCGATCGAACGTGCGGGCATCAGCGGCGATCTCACCGATCTCCGTGAACGACCGATCGAGCTCTGCAGCCCAGGCGTCGTAGATCCCCACCTGCGCAGACTAGTGCTCTGGCGGAGCAGGCAGGGCTCTAGCTCTCCAGGACTTGTTTTGCGCGGTCGAGGGCGGCTACTTCAGAGTTCATGGACTGCTGGACGGGCTTCGCCATCAGGAGCTTCTTCAGGCCGGACAGTTCCGCGGTGAGTTTGAGGGTTACCTCGGTTCCTTCGTCCACCGGTGCGAAGCGGTAGTCGCCGGTCGGGCGCACCGGCCCGGCGGTCACCTCGAACGCCAGGTGGGTGTCGGGTTCGTACGCCGTCACGCGGTAGTCCGACGGGATCGACCGGCCGCCCGGGCCGGCGATGCGTTGCCGGTACGTCATGCCCGGGCCGATCGGGCCGTTGCGGCTGATCTCCTTGACCAGGGGGCGCCATTGCGGGTCGTTCTCGCCGTCCGCGAAGTACGCGAACACCACGGCCGGCGGCCGGCCGATCCGGACCGTGTGCGCTGCTTCGGGCATGGTCCCCCCAAAACTGCTAGTCAGCCTTGCGGCGGCCGAAGAGCCAGTAGGCGATTGGGGCCGCGCCGACCGAGTTGAACACAGTGAGAAACACCGCCCACAGGGGCTTCGGTCCTCGTACCTGGGCGGAGGGGCGGCGGGCCAGGTCTGCCAGGGCTACGGCCTTCAGCACGGTCTCGGTCACCGCCCCGACCACGATCAGGCGCTGCTTCCCGGGGCTCAGCTCGTCCCACTTCTGTCTCCCGTTCACCTCTCCACGATGCTCCCTCGCCGCCCGGCAGGCAAGCACCGTCACACCCTGACGCAGTCCCCGCGCCGCACAGGTCCGACGGCTGCTACGGCTTCGTCGTACCGGCGGAGGGCGAGGGTGGCCAGGCGCGGGTCCGGGGCGAGGGGCGGGGTGACGGGATGAGGACCGGCGTGGCGGTGGACGAGGGTGTTGAAGAAGCCGGGCGCCAGGAGGTACGTCGCGATCGCGAGGCGGCCGGGGGTACGGGCGAGCACGGCCGGGAGGCGGTCGCCCGC
Source organism: Kribbella sp. NPDC051137 (assembly GCF_040682535.1). Classification (NCBI taxonomy): domain Bacteria; kingdom Bacillati; phylum Actinomycetota; class Actinomycetes; order Propionibacteriales; family Kribbellaceae; genus Kribbella; species Kribbella sp. NPDC051137. Next base: position 174,050 of record NZ_JBFBBI010000008.1, on the reverse strand, counting down.
GCCGGAGACGTACCCGATGTGGACCGGGCGGTCGACCCGCTGCGCGAGCAGGGCGGCGGTGGTTTCGCAGTCGGCGAGGGCCCGCGGGTCGGAGGAGCCGGCCGCGGCCAGTACGACCTGGTCGACACGCGAGAGGTCGCCGAGGCGGTCGGCGAGGATGTCGGCCAGAACCGGGTCGGGGCCGAGGGCGGCCGCGGCGTGGACGCGGCCCGGGTAGCGGCGGGCTTCGGCGGCTACGTCGACGTACACGTGGTAGCCCGAGCTGAGGAGGAGAGGTACGACGACGGCCCCGGCCGCGTCCGTGGTGACGCGGCGGACCAGGGACGGGAGAGCCGGGGTGAGGAGGTCGACGAAGCCCAGCGAGACCGGGAGGTCCGGGCGTTGCCGCGCCAACTGGCGGACGATCTCGTGGACAACCGCGATCCCAGCAGGATCAGCCGTTCCGTGTGCGACCGCGACAAGGTCGGTCATGTCGGAACTCCTGCCGGTTCGACAGCCAGGCGATATCCGCGGCGTACCACTGTGCGGACCAGCTCAGGGCGACCTATCGCGGTCCGGAGGCGGTTCACCGTCACCTCCACCGCGTGCACGTCCTCCGCCCCCGGCAGCACCGCCAGCAGCTCCGGCCGCGACACCACGTCGCCGCCGGCTGCCACCAACGCGGCCAGCACGGCCCGCGGCCCAGGACCCAACGGCAGTACGACGCCGTCCAGCACCGCCGCACCGCCGCGGATCACCAGCTGCCCGAACTCCGTCTCGATCGAGCGCGCGTTGTCGTCGGTGAGCCGGTCGGTGACGATCCGGATCAGCGCCCCCAACCGGAAACGGTCCGGCACCAACGGCTCCAGCCCCAACGCCACGAACGGGCCCGCTGTCACCGGACCGACGCACGCGTTCAGCACCCGCCCGGTCCGCAACGCCGCCACCAGTTCGTCGTACTGCCCGCTGAGCGCCGCCGCGTCGAGCATCGCCTGCGCACCGGGCGCCGACGTGTGTACGACGGCGTCGACGGTCCCGCCGCACACCTGCGAGATCATCCGCTCGACGGCCACCGGATCAGGCGCCGGGCCCCACCGGTAGACCTCCAGCCCACGTACGGACGCGCCCGCCGCCCGCAACGCCTCCTGCAGCGCGGGATCCGACAGCCCGTGCAGCTGTACGACGATCTTCCGCCCGCCGACGCCCTGTGCCCGGAGCCAGTCGACGACCTCGGCCGTCGTCTCGGACCGCGCCGACCAGTGCTCGACCAGCCCGGCCGCCCGGATCGCGCCGCGCGCCTTCGGGCCGCGGGCCAGGATCCGCGCCTGCTCGAGCGTGCTGAGCAGCTCCGCCGCGAGTCCGGCGGTATCGGCCGCCTCCACCCATCCGCGGAACCCGACGGCCGTCGTCACCACCACGTCGTCCGGCGGGTTCGCGATCACCCGCCGGGTCGCCTCGAGCAGCGCGTGGTCGTCGGCGACCGGCACGATCTGCAGCGTCGGCGCGTGCAGCACCTTCGCCCCGCGCCGCTCGAACGACGCGATCAGGTCCTCCGCGCGCCGGTGCGCGGAGACCGCGATCGTGCACCCGCTGAGCGGACCGCTCCTAGTCACCGGCACCGTCACCAGCACCCACCACAACCTGGCCGTCGCGGATCGTCACCGGATAGACCGGCAACGACACCGCCGGATCGTCCAGGCACGCCCCGGTGCGCAGATCGAAGACCTGCTTGAACATCGGCGACGCCACCGTAGGTACGTCGCCGCGGCTGCCGACGATGCCCCGCGACATCACGTTCGCCCCGCTGAACGGGTCCTGGTTGCCGATGGCAAACACCTCCCCGTCGTGGGTGCGGAAGAGCGCGATCTGTACGTCGCCGAGCAACGCGGCGACGCCCCGCTCCGGCAACAGTACGTCGAAGGCACAGACGTTCACGGGCGGACCTCCAATCGGGGGCCGGCCAGCAGCACCGGCTCGAGCTGCCCGCGTTCGGCCGGGGTGGCCGGACGCGGCTGGTTGCGCTCGACGACATACCGCAGGTCGGCGTCGGGCTGGTCCGGAGCGTTCACGAACGACACGAACCGGGCGAGCTTGTCCGGGTCGTCCAGTGTCGCGCGCCACTCGTCGACGTACGAGCCGACGTGCCGCGCCATCGCGGCGTCCAGGTCGGCGGCGATGCCGAGGCTGTCGTTCAGTACGACGTCCCGCACCTGGTCGAGCCCGATCTCGCGCATCCACACCGAGGTCCGCTGCAGCCGGTCCCCGGTGCGGATGTAGTACATGAGGAACCGGTCGATCGCCTGGAACAGCTCCTCGTCGCTCAGGTCGGACGCGAGCAGCTCGGCGTGCCGCGGCGTCATCCCGCCGTTGCCGCCGACGTACAGGTTCCAGCCCTTCTCGGTCGCGATCACGCCGACGTCCTTGCCGCGCGCCTCGGCGCACTCCCGCGCACAGCCGGAGACGCCGAGCTTGAGCTTGTGCGGCGACCGTAGCCCGCGGTACCGCAGCTCCAGCGCGATCGCCATCCCGACCGAGTCCTGGACGCCGTACCGGCACCAGGTCGAACCGACGCACGACTTCACGGTCCGCAGCGCCTTGCCGTACGCGTGCCCGGACTCGAAGCCGGCGTCCACCAGGCGTTTCCAGATCGCCGGCAGCTGCTCGATCCGGGCGCCGAACAGGTCGACCCGCTGCCCGCCGGTGATCTTCGTGTACAGCCCGAAGTCGCGCGCCACCTCGCCGATCGTGATCAGCCCCTCCGGCGTGATCTCACCGCCTGGGATGCGCGGGACGACGGAGTACGTGCCGTCCTTCTGCATGTTCGCCATCACGTGGTCGTTGGTGTCCTGCAGCGTCGCGCGCTCGCCGTCGAGGACGTGCCCGGCCGGGTCGATGCTCGCCAGGATCGACGCGACCACGGGCTTGCAGATGTCGCAGCCGCGACCGGTGCCGTGCCGCTCCACGATCTCGCTGAACGTCCGCAACTCGGTGACCCGGACGGCGTCGAACAGCTCAGCGCGGGACAGCGCGAAGTGTTCACAGAGCGCCTTGCTGACCTCGACGCCGGCCTTGGTCAGCTCGGTGTTGAGGAGGTTCTTGACGATCGGCAGGCAGGATCCGCACGAGGTCCCGGCCCTGGTCCGGCCGCACACGGACTTGATGTCGGTGCAGCCCTCGTCCTTCACCGCGCAACGGATCGTGCCCGCGGACACGTTGTTGCACGAGCAGACCGGCGCGTCGTCGGGCAGCTCGAGCTGGACCGGCGCGGCGCCTTCGGGGAGCAGGAACGCGGCCGGGTCGGCGCCGAGCTCGCGGCCGACCATCGGGCGGAGCCCGGAGTACGCCGACGCGTCGCCGACCAGGATGCCGCCGAGCAGCGTACGGGCGTCGTCGGACAGCACGAGCTTCTTGTAGACGCCGGCGACCGGGTCGGCGTACACGATGTCGAGCGCCCCGTCCGTCGTACCGAAAGCGTCGCCGAAGCTCGCGACGTCGACACCGAGCAGCTTCAGTTTCGTCGAGGTGTCCGCGCCCGGGAACGTCGCCTCGCCGCCCAGCAGCCGGTCGGCGACGATCTCGGCCATCGTGTAGCCGGGGGCAACCAGTCCCCAGACCCGGCCGTTGATACAGGCAACTTCTCCGATCGCCCACACCCCGGCGACCGAGGTCCGGCAGGCATCGTCGACCACGATGCCGCCACGCTCCCCGATCTCCAGCCCGGCGGCGCGTCCCAGCTCGTCGCGCGGCCGCACACCGGTGGCGAACACCACCACGTCCGCCGGAAGATCAGGGCCGTCGGCAACGGCCATCGCGCGGGCCGCGCCCTGGGAGGTGAGTCTCACCCGCTGGCAAGCGGTTTCGGTGAGTACGTCGACGTCGAGCCCCTCGATCAACCGAGACAGCGCGGCGCCGCCGCCTTCGTCGACCTGCAACGGCATCAGCCGTGGCGCGAACTCGACCACCTTCGTCGCCGCCCCCAGCGCCCGGAGCGCACCGGCCGCCTCCAGCCCGAGCAGACCACCGCCGACGACCACACCGCTGACCTGGCGACCTTCGCTCTTCAGCCGCTCCACGTACACCCGCAGCGCGGCCACGTCGTCCACCGTCCGGTAGACGAAGCAGCCCTGGGCGTCGTTGTTCTTGACCGGTGGCACGAACGCGGACGAACCGGTCGCGAGGACGAGTTCGTCGTACGCCACCTGCTCGCCGCGGGCCGTGGTGACGGTCTTCGCGGTCGTGTCGATCGCGGTGATCGTGACGCCCTTGCGGAGGTTCACCGCCGGGTCGTCCCACAGTTCGGGTTCGCCGAGCGAGAGGTCCTGCGGGTCGCGGCCGGAGAAGTAGCTGGTGAGCGCCACCCGGTCGTACGGGAGCCGCGGCTCCTCGGCGTAGACGGTGATCCGGTAATCGACGTCGGTGTCACGCTGCCGGAGCGCCTCCACCAGGCGGTGGGCGACCATACCCCCGCCGACCACCACCACGTGCTTGGCCTTGTTCAGCTCTGCCATCGTCGCCCTCCTGCTCGGGACGGGTTCGGTCTCGCCGCGCCGGAAGCGGTCGAGCAGTTCGCCGACGGCGCCGGTGCACGTCCCGCACCCGGTCGTCGCCCGCGTCGTGGCGGCGATGCCGGCGACACTGTCGGCACCCCCACGCCAGGCCGCTTCGATCGCGACCCGGGTGACGCCGTTGCACCTGCACACGGTCGCCACCTTCTTCTTCGGTACTTCGTTGGGCGTACCAAGCAACCCGTCCGCGACGACGGGCGTCCCCCGGTCCGCCAGCAACACCAGCTCCGCCGCAACCTCGGGGGCTCCCACCGCCACGGCAGCGCGCACCACCCCGTCCCGCAGGACGGCCCGCACGTACCTGGTTTCGTCCTCGAGCCGCACCACCTCCCCCAACGCGTCCTTGTCCCCCATCACAAGAACGTCCAGCCCACCAGCAGTAACCCGAACAACCTCCAGGCCGTTGTGAGCCGGAGCGGCTGATACTGCGTGCAGGTGGCTTGCCAGGAGTTCGGCGTGTTCCCATGCCGACGCGACCGTGCCCGATATCCCGTGCGGGAGCTCGGCGCAGTCGCCGATCGCGTGGACGTTGGGGTCGTCCGGGCTGGTGAAAGTGTTGTCTACGACGATTCCGGTGCGCACAGTCAGCCCGGTGGCCAGCTCGGTGCGCGGCTGAACGCCGCAGGCGACCACGAGAAGGTCACCGTAAACCTGGCTGCCGTTCTGCAACTGCAGGGCGTGGAAACGATCGCTCTTCAGCTGGGTGTGAGCGAGCTGAGTGTTGAGCAGGACCTCCACGCCGAGTCGGCGTACCGCTCGCGTCAGGCGCCGGCCAGCTGACGGGCGGATCGTCGTGTCGAGCAGGGTTTCACCGTCATGCACCAGGGTGACCGCAACACCACGCTCGCGGAGCGCGCACGCGGTTTCCACGCCCAGGACCCCACCACCGACCACCACGGCCCGCCGTGCCATGCCCGTCGCCGTGACCAGCGCCCGCGCGTCCTCGACGGACCGCAACACCAGCCCGCCCTCGACCCCGGCCGGCACCACCGGCACCGCGCCGGTCGCGAACACCAGCCGATCGTACGGATACTCGGCGCCGTCAGCCCCGACGACGACCCGCCGTCCCCGATCCACCGCGACCGCAGCCACCACGGCCTCGTTGCCAACAGCAACTTCAGCGCGCCCGGCCACGTATTCCGTCAGCCGCGAACGGTTGTACGACGGCTCGTCGCCGAGCACGGTCACGTCGTACGACGGCAACAACTCGGCCAGCCGCCGCCCGGCCATCCCGCCGCCGATGATCACCACCCTCATGCCGGCACCCCCGTCGCGCCGAGCTCGGCCGCGGTCAGCTGTACGGCGCACGCCTTGAACTCCGGCATCCGCGACACCGGGTCGAGCGCGTCGTTCGTGAGCTCGTTGACCGCCTCCGAACCGCCGAAATGAAACGGCACGAAAACGGTGTCAGGCCGGACGTCCGGCGTGATCCGGACCGGCAGCACCATCGACCCGCGCGCGGTCCGCAGCCGCACCGGTCGCCCGTCGCCGATCCCCAGCTGCGCCGCCACCCGCGGGTGAACCTCCGCGAACACCTCCGGCTCGGCCTCCGCCAACTCCGGCACCCGCCGCGTCTGCGCCCCACTCTGGTAGTGCTGCAACAGCCGCCCGGTCACCAGGTACAGCGGTGCCTCTCCCTGAAGGTCATCCGCAACGGGCCGGTGGTCGACCGGTACGACGTGCGCCCGCCCGTCCGGCGTCGCGAACCCGTCCGCGAACAACCGCGGCGTCCCCGGATGCCCCTCGGCCGGCACCGGCCAGAACAACTCCTCGCCCGCGTCCAGCCGCTCCCAGGTGATCCCCGAGTAGTCGGCCTTCCCGCCCGCGCTCGCCCGGCGCAACTCCTCGAACATCTCGGCCGGATCAGTCGGGAACCCCGGTACGCCGAGACGTTCGGCGATCCCCGCGAACACCGCGAGATCGCTCCGTACGTCGCCCGGAGCAGTCACCGCGACGCGCCGCCGCAGTACCCGCCCTTCCAGGGACGTCATCGTCCCGTCCTCTTCGGCCCACTGCGTCACGGGAAGGACGACATCCGCCAGCAGAGCCGTCTCCGAAGGCACGACGTCGGCGACCACCAGCAACTCCAGGGCGGACAAGCGGTCCCGGACCGAGGCGAGATTCGGCGCCGACACCAGCAGGTTGCTCCCATGCACGAACAACGCCTTCGGACCACCCACCGTACCGAGCGAGTTGATCAACTCGACCGCACTCTTCCCGGACCGCGGCAACTCGTCCGCATCCACACCCCAGACGCCCGCCACAAAAGCACGCGCTGCCGGGTCCTCGATGCTGCGGTAACCGGGCAGCTGGTCCGCCTTCTGCCCGTGCTCGCGACCACCCTGCCCGTTGCCCTGGCCGGTGATACACCCGTATCCGCTCCCGATCCGCCCGGGCAGACCGAGCGCCAGCGCGAGGTTGATACACGCGGTGACGGTGTCCGTGCCCTTGCTGTGCTGCTCGGCCCCACGCCCCGTCAAGATGTACGCCCCGGCGCCACCCCGCACCGGAGCAGCCGCTGCCAGCACCCGAGCCGCCCGCCGGATCATGGCGGCCGGCACACCGGTTACCCGCTCCGCCCGCTCCGGCCACCACGAGGCGGTCGAACGGACCAACAGGTCAGGGTCGTCGACCCGTTCGCCCAGGAATACGTTGTCCGAAAGGTTTTCCTGCAGTACTACGTGGGTCAGCGCGAGGATCAGCGCCAGGTCCGTGCCGGGGGTCGGCTGCAGGTGCAGGCCGTTGCCGTCGTCCGTGAGGCTCGCGGTGGCCGAGCGGCGCGGGTCGACGACCAGAAGTCCACCCGCGTCCCTCGCACCCTGCAGATGCCCGACCGCCGGCGGCATCGTCTCCGCGAGGTTGCTGCCGACCAGGAGTACGGCGTCCGCGCCGCCGAGATCCGCCAACGGGAACGGCAGCCCCCGGTCGATCCCGAACGCCCGGTTCGTCGCGGCCGCCGCGGACGACATACAGAACCGCCCGTTGTAGTCGACGTTCGGCGTCCGCAACGCGACCCGCGCGAACTTCCCGAGCGCGTACGCCTTCTCGTTGGTCAGGCCACCGCCGCCGAACACCGCCACCGAGTCCCGCCCGTGCGCGGCCTGCAGCGCCTTGATCCGATCAGCCACGAAGTCCAGTGCGTCGTCCCAGCTGGTCTCCTCCAGTTCGCCCGCGGCGTTGCGGACGAGCGGCACGGTGAGCCGGTCCGGCACCGTGAGTACGTCGGGAGCCGTCCAGCCCTTGCGGCACAGCCCGCCGCGGTTGGTAGGAAACTCGCGCGGTCGCACCTCCACGGCACCCGGCCGCGAGACCTGATGCAACGTGGTGGCGCACTGCAGAGCGCAGTACGGGCAGTGGGTGGGGACTGCTGTCATACCTGCTCCTGGCTGAGTGGACCGCCCTTGCGCAGGTAGCAGAAGTACGTCACCGCGAGGCACACGACGTAGAACCCGCAGAACACGTAGAGCGCCGGGATCAGCGACCCGAAGTGGCTCGTCGACATCGCGAACCCGCGCGGCACCAGGAAACCGCCGTACGCGCCGACCGCCGACGCGATGCCGATGCACGCCGCCGCCTCGCGCCGCGCCCGGCCCGGGTCGCCCACCGTGGTGAGCCGGAACACCGCCGGGATCATCCGGTACGTCGACCCGTTCGCGATCCCGCTGGCCACGAACAGCACCAGGAAACTCGCGAGGAACGCCGGAAAGCTCTCCGCCTTGAGCGAGAAGATCGCGGAAACAATTCCGAGGCCCATCACCACGAACGAGCAGACGGTGACCCACGCGCCGCCGACCCGGTCGGCCAGCTTGCCGCCGAACGGCCGCGAGACCGACCCGACCAGCGCGCCGAGGAACGCGTAGTGCGCCGGCGTCACACCCGCGAACGTGGTCTTGATCAGCAGCGGGAACGCCGCCCCGAACCCGATGAACGACCCGAACGTGCCGATGTACAGGAACGAGATCACCCAGGTGTGCGGACGCTTCGCCGCGGCGATCGACGTACGGAACGACGAGTTCGCGACCGACAGGTTGGCCATCGCCTTCCAGGCCCAGAACGCGGCCAGCACGATCAGCGGCAGCCACATCAGGCCGGACCGGTTCAGCGTCAGGCCGGCCCCGGCGACGATCACGATCGGCACCAGCAGCTGGACGACCGCGACCCCGAGGTTCCCGCCGGCCGCGTTCACCCCGAGCGCGAAACCCTTCTCCTTCTCCGGATAGAAGAACGAGATGTTCGTCATACTGCTGGCGAAGTTCCCGCCGCCGACGCCGGCGGTCGCCGCCACCAGCGCCATCAGCCAGAACGGCGTGCCCGGCTGCGTCATGAAGTACGACAACCCCGCGGTCGGGACCAGCAGCAGCAGCGCGGAGAACGTGGTCCAGTTCCGCCCGCCGAACCGCGGCACGGCGAACGTGTACGGCAGCCGCAGCGTGGCGCCGACCAGGCTCGGCAGCGCGACCAGCCAGAACAGCTGGTCCGTGCTGTACGTGAAGCCGGCCTTCGGCATCGACACCACGACGATGCTCCACAGCTGCCACACCGAGAAGCCGAGGAACTCGGCGAAGATCGACGGCCAGAGGTTCCGGCGGGCGACCGCGCGGCCCTTCCCGGCCCAGAACGTGGCGTCCTCGGGATCCCAGACATCGATCCAGCGCCCGCGTCGCGGGGCCTCGACCGTGCCGACCGCGCCACTGCCTTCGCGGTTGGCGACAGCCGCTTGTCCTGCCTCGAGCGTCATCGCAAGTCTCCGATCATCCGACCTCATCGATTAGGCCTGGACGTTATGACCGGGGTGTTTCCGCGTAGTCATCTTGTTGTTACGCCGCCGAAACGGCTCCCGCACACCTGCCGGTGGGGACTGAGAGATCCCGGGTACTGTGCCGGTTGTGAAGCAGCGGTGGATGTGGAGGGCGGGGATCGCCGCCGTACTGATCGTCTGGCTCGTGCTGGGCGCCGTCGGCGGCCCGGCCGTCGGCAAGCTCAGCGAGGTCCAGCAGAACGACAACGCCAACTTCCTCCCGAAGAAGGCCGAGTCCACCCTGGTCGCGAACGAGGCGGCCAGATTCGTCGACTCCAAGGCACTCCCGTACTTCGTCCTGATCGAACGCGACGACCCGATCAGCGCTGCCGACCAGGCGAAGGTCGCCGCCTTCGTGGCCGGCGTCCCGGCGCTCGACCTCGGGGACGGCAAGAAGCTCGCCGACTACCTGGTCGCGCCGGTCGGGACCCCACGACCGTCCGACGACCACAAGGCCCTGCTGCTCACCGTGCAGATCGACAGCGACCGCGCCGACGAGGTCGTCGGCCAGGGCGAGACCGTGCTGTACGCCGTGGCCAAGGCGCTCCGCGCCGACATCGCGGACAACCTCACCCCGGCCGGGCTGCAGGTGTACGTCACCGGTCCCGGCGGGGTGTTCGCGGACTTCGTGGTCGCGTTCAGCGGGATCGACGGCATCCTGCTCGGCGTCGCGCTCGCGGTCGTGTTCGTGATCCTGCTGATCGTGTACCGGAGCCCGATCCTGCCGATCGCGGTCCTGCTGACGGCCGTGTTCGGGCTCGCCCTCGCTGCCTCGGTCGTGTACCCGCTGGCGAAGCACGGCGTGCTGCAGCTGAACGGGCAGAGTCAGGGCATCCTGTTCATCCTGGTCGTCGGCGCGTCGACGGACTACGCGCTGCTGCTGGTCTCCCGTTACAAAGAGGAACTGCACGACTACGAGAGCAAGTTCCAGGCGATGCGGGTGGCGTGGCGGGCGGCGATCGAGCCGATCGCGGCCAGCGCGGCGACCGTCATCCTCGGGCTGCTCTGCCTGCTGCTCTCCCGGCTCGGCAGTACCAAGGGTCTCGGCCCGGTCGGTGCGCTCGGGATCGCCGGCGCGCTGATCGCGGCGATGACGTTCCTGCCCGCGATCCTGCTCGCGTTCGGGCGGCGGATCTTCTGGCCGTCGATCCCGCACGTCGACCACGTGCACACCCGCGACCAGGTCGGCGGGCGCCGGCTCTGGGGCCGGGTGTCCGGGCTGGTCGGGCGGCGGTCGCGGCGGGTCTGGGCGATCAGCGCGCTGGCCCTGCTGGCCTGCGCGGCGTTCCTGCCGACCTTCAAGGCCAGCGGTACGTCGCAGGAGGACCTCTTCCTCAACAAGGTCGAGTCGGTCACCGGCCAGGAGCAGCTCGCCAAGCACTTCGACGCCGGCGCGGGTACGCCGGTCGAGATCCTGACCCCGGTGGCGAAGGCGGATCAGGTCGTACAGGCCGCGCTCAAGGTCGACGGGGTCGGCGCCGCCTCCGCCTCGGTCGCTCCCGGCGTACCGCCGAAGGTGGTCGACGGGAAGGTGCTCGTCCAGGCCACGCTGAAGCTGCCGGCCGACTCGCCGGACGCGACCAAGGTGGTGAAGCACCTGCGGGCGGACCTGGACTCGATCAGCCCGGAGATCCTGGTCGGCGGCAACACCGCGATCAACCTGGACGTGCTGGACGCGGCGCAGCGGGACCTGAAGGTGATCATCCCGACGATCCTCGCGGTGATCTTCGTCGTACTGATGCTGCTGCTCCGCTCGCTGGTCGCGGCGATCCTGCTGGTGATCGCGAACGTGTTGTCGTTCGGCGCCACGGTGGGGGTCAGCGCGCTGATGTTCAACCACGTGTTCAAGTTCCCGGGCGCGGATCCGGGGATCCCGTTGTACGCGTTCGTGTTCCTGGTTGCCCTGGGCATCGACTACTCGATCTTCCTGATGACCCGGGTCCGCGAGGAGTCCCAGGAACAGGGCACCAGACCGGGCATCCTGGTCGGGCTCGCCGTCACCGGCGGCGTGATCACCTCCGCGGGCGTGGTGCTCGCGGCGACGTTCTCGGCGCTGGCGGTGCTCCCGATCCTGTTCCTCGTGCAGATCGCGTTCATGGTCGCGTTCGGCGTACTCCTCGACACCACCGTCGTACGCTCGCTGCTCGTCCCGTCGCTGGCCCACGACATTGGCAAGAAGGTCTGGTGGCCCAGCAAACTGGCGTCCTAGGCCTTCTTGAGGGACGCCAGTTCGGTGCGGTTGGCGACGCCCAGTTTGGTGTAGACGTGGGCGAGGTGGGTCTTGACCGTGCCGCGGCTCATGAACAGGCGTTCGCCGATCTCGGGGTTGCTGAGGCCTTCGACCGCCAGCGCCACGACCTGTTCCTCGGTCGGGGTGAGGCTGGCCCAGCCCGATGACGGGCGGCCACGGGCCCCTCGGGTACGGCGGGCGTAGGCGACGGCTTCGTCCAGGGTGAGCGCCGGTTCTCCGGACAGCGGTAGCTCGGGATGATCTGCCGGTACGCCGAGGCCGATGTCCTCGCGGGCGTTCGCCGCCGCGCGCGCCAAGCGGGCCGCGTCCGCCGGCCGGTTGGTGTGATTCGCCAGCAGGGCAAGGGATTCCAGGCTGTCGATGAGGTACGTCCGCAGACCGTGGTCGACGCGGATCGTCAGCGCCTCGTGCAGGAGCTCGGCAGCCTTGTCGGGTTGCTCGGCGATCGCGTCCCGGCCGAGCTGGTCCAGCACGTCGGAAAGCGGCCGCGGAAGCTTGTGAGCGCGGGCGAGGCCGGCGGCGCGTTCGAGCAGCTCGGTCGCATCCCGCCCGAGCGCACGCTTGGCTGCGGCGACAGTCGGCAGCAGCATCGCAGGCGCGAAGGTGCCGGCCAGCGGACTGTCCGGCGCGGCGTCACGGGCCAGCCATTCGACGGCAGCGTCGTACTCGCCGGTCCAGAGCGAGATCACACTCATCGCCTGACCGAGATTCGGTACGACGGACCCCGCGGTCTCGGCCAGCTCGAGCAGCGGTCGCATCAACGCGCGGGCCTCGTCGGCCTGGCCGGTACGCACCAGTACCGAGGCCAGCTGTGCGCGGGCCGAGCCGACGCGGTGGAAGTCGGCGAGCGGTTCGGCCGCGGCGAGGGCGCGTTCGGCGAGTTCGACGGCCTTGCGCGGTTCGCCGGTGGACATCAGGCTCTCGGACCAGGTGGTGAGGACGGTCGACGCGATCCCGCGCTCGCCGCTGGTGACCAGACCCGCGGCCGCGCGGTCCAGCAACGGACGGAGGTCGTCGTGGCGGTCCCACAGCGCGAGCAGGACGCACTGCAGGCCGACGTTCGCGTTCCGGGCGTGCTCGTTGCCGATCCCGTCGGCCAACCGCACACCCTCGACCGTCAGATCCCAGGCCTTCTGCAGGTCGGTGAAGAACTCCCCGACGGCAACCATCGCGAGGAACAGCGAGCGCAGCCGGTCGTCGCCCAGCTCCGTGGCGAGGTCGAGCCCACGCCCGGCGGCGTCGTACCCGAACGGGTCGACGGTGTCGGCGACGGTCGCGTAACCGTAGAACAAGCGGGCCTGCAGCAACGTTCGGTCGTCCGGGGCGCGCTCGATCGCGCGGCGCAGGTAGCCGATGCCCTCGGTGCCGGTGGCCTGCAGGTTCCACAGCCAGCGGAGCGCCGCGGCGAGCCGCCGGCCGCGGTCCGGGTCATCGGCGGCGAGGCCGTGGTCGAGTGCCGTACGGAAGTTCTCCCGGTCGGGCTCGATCAGCGCGCGCCAGGCGTCCCGATCGCTGTCCAGCAAGGGTTCCGCGGCCTCGGCGACCTGCAGGTAGTGGTCGAGATGCCGATCGCGGACGTCGTCGTCGGTCAGGCGGGCGGCGACGTACTCGCGGATCGTCTCCAGCAGCCGGTACCGCCCATTCTCCGCGACGACGAGCGATTTGTCGACAAGCCGCGCGAGCACAACCGGTACGGCGCCGCTCACGGTCGCCGCGGCTTCGAGCGTGAACCCGCCCGCGAACACGGCCAGCCGCCGGAACGCCCGCCGCTCGTCGTCGTCCAGCAGGTCGTAGCTCCAGTCGATCGACGCCGCCAGCGTCCGCTGCCGCGCCGCGACTCCGCGCACATTCTTCGTCAACAGGCCGAACCGGTCCTCCAGTCCCGCTTCGATCTGCGTCGGCGTCAACGTACGGCCCCAGGCGGCCGCCAGCTCCAAGGCCAGCGGAATCCCGTCCAAGCGTTGGCAGATCGCCCGCACGGCCCGCTCGGCCTCCACTCCGTCCGCCGGCGTGCCGGAGCGCTCGAGAAAGAGGGTTCGAGCTTCGTCGGGCGAGAGGGCGGGGACTCGCCAAACAGCTTCGCCGGGGAGGTCGAGGGGTTCGCGGCTGGTGGCGAGGACGGTGACCTCGGGACAGCCGATCTGCAGCGCGGTGACGAACTCGGCGACCCCGTCGATGATCTGCTCACAGTTGTCGAGGCAGATCAGAACCTGCTTGTGCCGCAGTTGTCCGATCAGGAGGCGATCGCCCGGCTCGACCAGCAGACCCACAGCTGCCGCGACTGCCTCGGGGATCTGTGTGCTGTCGGTGATCGCCGACAGGTCGACCCACCACACGCCGTCCGTCCACCGCTCTGCCAACTGCGCGGCGGTCTGAGCGGCCAGGCGGGTCTTCCCACTGCCACCCGGACCGGTCAGAGTGACGAGCCGGCTCCCGGCGAGCTGCGTACGCAGTGCGGCAACCTGCGTCGTACGCCCGACGAAGCTGGTGAACATCACCGGAAGGTTGTTGGGCACGAGGTCCAGCGAACGCAACGGCTGCGCGGTGGACGTGAGCTCGAAGATCCGCTCCGCCGATCCGAGATCCCGCAACCGGTGCACTCCGAGATCAGTGATGCCCGCGGCATCCGACAGTGCGGCAGTCGTTGCTGTCAGCAACGTTTGGCCGGGGTTCGCGATCGCCAGTAGGTGTTCGGCATGCCGCGTCGCCTGGACCGCGGTCGGCGCGCTGTGCAGCGCGATCCGCAGCAGTTCACCCGCGGGCCCCCGGGACGCCGACGAGCGGAGCGCCTCCGCGGCCGCGATCGCCGTACGCACGTCCTCGTACCCGACCACCGGCCACGCCGCGTCCCGCCGTACCAGCTGCTCCCCCGCCAGCTCGGCGGCCAGCTCCGCCAGCCGGGCGTACGCCGGCGCGCTCGCGGCCCCGGCGTACGACGCGGTCAGTACTGTTACCCCACCCATACGCGCCAGTCTGCCATTGGACACGCACCGGGTCGCCGTTGTCGACTGTATACGTTACCCTCCCGAGCAGGGGGTCGACAGAGTGAGGGAGCCTGATGACGGACACCGCACCCACCGACCACGGACACTTCGCGCTACCGACCAAGAACCTGCCCGCACCGCAGGTCCGCGACCTTCCCGAACCGCCCGCGAGCACCTGGAAGATCATCGGCCCCGGCATGGTCGGCGCCGGCGTCGGGCTGGCGTCCGGCGAGTTCATCCTCTGGCCGTACATCTCCAGCCAGGTCGGCCTGGTGTTCCTCTGGGGCGCCGTCGTCGGGGTTGTCGTGCAGTGGTTCCTGAACATGGAGATCGAGCGGTACACGCTGGCAACTGGTGAGACCGCGTTGACCGGCTTCAACCGGTACGGGAAGCACTGGGGCCTGTTCTTCGCGATCATGACGTACTTCGCGAACCTCTGGCCCGGCTGGGCGACCAGCTCCGCAAGCATGCTCACGTACCTGTTCGGCGGCGGCGATCCGCGCTGGATCGCGATCGTGATGCTGCTGGTGATCGGCGCGATCCTGACCTTCGCGCCGGTCGTCTACGTGATGCTCGAGCGGCTGATCGCGGTCAAGATCGCGGCCGTCGCACTGCTCGTCGTCCTCGCGCTGGTGTTCGCGATCCGCGGGAAGACCTACAGCGCGCTCGGGCACGCGGTCACCCAGCCGCAGTTCCCGGCCGAGCAGCTCGGGTTCGCGCTGGTGATGGGCGCGATCGCGTACGCCGGAGCCGGCGGCGGGCAGAACCTCGTGCAGAGCAACTGGATCCGCGACAAGGGTTTCGGGATGGGCGTGCACGTCCCGCGGCTGACCTCACCGGTGACCGGTGAGTCCGAGGCCGACCCGACCGCCAACGGCTACACGTTCCCGCCCGACGACGCGAACCTCGCGCGCTGGCGGCGCTGGTGGCGGTTCGCGAACATCGAGCAGGCCGCGACCTTCGTCGCGATCACCGTGCTGACGATCGCGTTCACCTCGATGCTCGCGCACGCCACGCTGTACGGCAACGACGGTGTGCAGAACAGCATCAGCTTCCTGAAGATCGAGGGGACGACGCTGCAGACGATCGTCGGCGGCTGGTTCGGGTACCTGTTCTGGGCGGTCGGCGCGTTCTCGCTGTTCGCCGCGGCGGCCGGGATCGTCGACTACACGTCCCGGCTCACCTCGGACATGATCAAGGCCAGGTACCTGCGGACGTCGAAGGTCACCGAGTCCAAGCTCTACTTCTGGCTGGTCTGGGGACTCGTTGCCTTCGGCATCATCGTGCTGCTGGCCGGCCTCACCCAGCCGCTGGTCCTGCTGGTCATCTCGGCCTGCACCGCGGGCACCATGATGTTCATCTACTCCGGCCTGCTCTGGTGGATGAACTCGAGAGCCCTCCCCGAGGCCATCCGCATCACGACCTCGCGGACCGCGGTCCTGCTCTTCTCGTTCCTGGCCTTCGGATTCCTCGCGGTCTTCACCGCCATCGACCAGCTCAAGAAGCTCTGAGGAACGCGACAACAGCCTCCTCGGCGGCGGTCCGGCGTACCATCGGCACGCCCTCACGGACCGTGCGGTAGACGTCGACCGCCGCCCGCAACGCCCGCCGGCAGTCGTCGGCGTCGGCGGTCGCGATCGTGGCCCGCAACTGTGGCAGGAGTTCGGGCGCGAGCGTCTCGAGTCGTCGTACGCCGGCCGGTCGCGCCGTACGTCCCAGAGTGGCGAGCGGAGCGATCGCGGCCGACCGCAGCGCGCCGAGGACCTCGATCGCCTCGAACAACTCACCGCGGGCGATCTTCACCGCCGCGTAGTGCACCCACACCCAGAAGCGGTCCTCGATCCACTGCGGATCCGGCGGCGGCCACGAGGCCTCCGAGTCCGCACGCACCTTGTCGACGGTGTCGTCACGCTGCCACAGCACCACGCCGTCCTCGACCCGCGTCCGCAGTCCGTCCGGTGTCACGAACTTGAGGTCCACGTGGACCGGCGGTGGGCCGTACAACGCGATCAGCAGCCGCGGCTCTCCTACGTGCTCCCCGGTGAAGCTGGAGAGCAGCGGGCCGACCCGCGCCGCGAACTCCTTCGCCTCGGCCAGGCAGGCCGGCTGCCCTTCCGCCGTACACACGAGCACCAGATCGAGGTCGGAGTACTCGTCACTGGTGCCGGAGGCAACCGATCCGCCGGCCACCACCGCCAGCACCCGCGGATCCTTCGCCGCCTCGGCCACCACGTCGTCCGCCACTTGCCGGAGATGCTCCGGAATCATGCTCACCAGTCCTCCCTGGATCAGGTCAGCAGACCAGAGTCTCACAGCCCGCCTGTCGCGGCGACCCTTTTCCTCACGGCCTGACCAGGACGCTGCCCGGGCGCGCGGCGTGGAACGGTACCGTCGAGCGGCAGTCGGCGATCGCCGTCCGGCCGTCCGACCAGCTCCACAGCCAGCCGACCCGGTCGGTCGAGCCGTCCTCGAGCGAGAACGAGACCGGCTTGCCGAGCTTCGCCGGGTCGTCGGAGCCGGTCACGACCCCGGTCGCCATCGCCACCGGACCGCCGAGCGCGAGACAGTCGATCGTTCCTTCGACATACGCCGCGCCGCGCGGGGCCCGGAAACGGAAGTCACCGGTGACGTCCTTCGGCCCGCCGCCGGGCGGGATCGCGGCCGTGAGGTCGAGCCGAACCGTGCGATCGTCAACCGCGGCCCGCACGGCCTTCCCGGTGCCCGACGGGCCCACTGGTGGAGCCACCCGGCGGGTGTGGTTCACCGCGAAGCCGCCATCGGTCAGCGCGAGGTCCGGCGCGGTCCCCTGCAAGAGGTCCACCGGTGCGCCGAAGAAGCCCCACATCCACCCGATCCGGTCCGAGCGGCCGCCGTCGTACACCGTGAGGCTGACCGGCTTCCCGACCAGCTCCAGCGGGACGCCGGGATGGTCCGCGGCCTCGATCACACCGGTCACCACGGCGACGTCGCCGACCGCGGTCAAGCTGGTGAGCCGGCCCCGGAAGTCGGCCAGCAACCGGCCGTCCGGTTTCCGGTGCACGACATGAAAGGTCCCCGACGGACGAAGCGGATCGGTCGCCGTTCCGTCGATCTCGAACCGCACCGGGTCACCGGCGTACGGTCCCCATTCCGGCCCGAGGGTGCCGCCTCCGCCGCCGGTCACGCTCATCACGTGCCGCTTGTGGTTGCTGTCAGCAACTGATGGCGCGGCGGCGCCCGCCGACACCAGAACCGCAGCGGCCAGACTCCACGCCAGCAAGCGCCGGATCCGCATTCGCACTCCTCGATCGGGGCCCGCCTGCCGCGGACCGACCAGGACCGAGGTTTCCAGGCGCCGCCCGGTCGGCACCTCCCGCCTGCGGGCGATCCGGGTCCCCCGCCAGAGGGAATTCGCTCAGCCCCGCGGGCCGTACGCCTCCGGGGCGCCGTTGGCGGTGGTGAAGAGGGAGTAGACGGAGGTGGTCGCGGTGAGGAACAGGCGGTTGCGTTTCGGCCCGCCCCAGGTCAGGTTGCTGACGGTTTCGGGGACCAGGAGTTTGCCGAGCAGGGTGCCGTCGGAGTGGTAGATGTGGACGCCGTCGGCGGCGCTCGCCCAGATCCGGCCGGCCGTGTCGAGGCGGATGCCGTCGAAGATGCCGTTGCCGCACTCGGCGAACAGTTCGCCGCCGGAGAGCCGGTCGCCGTCGACGCTGAAGACCCGGATCGTCGCCTCCTCGGAGTCGGTGATGTAGAGCAGCGACTCGTCGAGCGAGAAGGCCAGGCCGTTCGGGCGGTTGAAGTCGTCGGCGACGCGGGTCAGGACGCCGTCCGGCGCGACCCGGTACACGTGGCAGCCGCCGGTCTCGATCTCGCCCTTGTAGCCCTCGTAGTCGGAGTCGATGCCGTACGCCGGATCCGTGAACCAGACGGATCCGTCGCGCTTGACGACGACGTCGTTCGGGCTGTTCAGGCGCTTGCCGTCGTACTCGTGGGCGAGCACGGTGATGCCGCCGTGGTGCTCGGTGCGGGTCACCCGCCGGTTACCGTGTTCGCAGCTCACCAGACGGCCCTGGGTGTCCCGGGTGTGGCCGTTGGTGTTGCCGGCCGGGTGCCGGAAGACGGAGACCTGGTACGACGTCTCGTCCCAGCGCAGGATGCGGTCGTTCGGGATGTCGCTCCAGAGCAGGTAGCGGCCGGCCGCGGAGTACACCGGACCCTCGACCCAGCGGCCGCCGGTCCACAGCCGTTCGAGCAGGCTGTCGCCGCGGATGCCCGCGAACCGGTCGTCCAGCTTCTCCCAGACCGCCGGAGCGGTGCCTGCCAACGGCTCGAGAATTCCGGTCATCACGTCTCCTCCTGGTTGGGCCTCTGGGACGGAAGGATATGCGTGGCGCCGCTTAGGGGGGCTCCAGGTCCGGCGCCGCTCAAGTGACCGTCACGTGGAGACAATCCTCTTGAAGCTTGACACCGTCCATGAAGAGAAGGCGATCGAGAATCTGACCGGCAGGCTCATCGCCGGCGACCCGGTCCGCGACTACGTACCGATCCTGATCGAACGAATGGTCAAGGAAGAGCTCACCCCCAAGCCCGAGGCCGAGCCGGAGACCGACGGCGCCTCGAAATGGACCGGACCACCCTCCGGTACGGCGGTCGCCGCCGATGCTCCGCGGCGCCGGATCCCGGTCGCGCTGCCGGCCGCCGTCGCCGGGGTTCTCGTCCTGGCGACCGTCGCCACCGTGCTCGCCGTACGCGACGGGAACGACGCCCGGGCGACCTCCGGACTGATCACCGTCAGCGGGGTGATCGGGTCCGAGAAGCGCGCGTACTTCGAGGATCCCGACGTCAAGGCCGCGCTCGCCGAGCACGGGTTCGAGGTGAAGGTCGACGCCGCGAAGTACCCGGTGTTCTCGTCGCCGATGGCGATCGCGACGTTCCAGCCGATCGTCGACCTGCTCTCGGCCGGCGGGATCGCCCGCAAGGTCGACGGCACCTGGTACTTCGACGTCCGCAAGTACGTCGACCTCGCGAAGGCGAACTGGCGCTGGACGAACATCCGCGGCAACATGACGTACCCGGTGAACAAGCGGATCCTGATCACCACCACCGACCCGCGGACCTCGAACTCGGCGGCGATGTTCCTCTCGATCGTCACGTATGTTGCCAACCACAACAGTGTGGCGCAGAGCGCGGCGGACGAGAAGAAGGTGCTGCCGCTGGTCACGCCGCTGTTCGTGAACCAGGGCTACACCGACAACTCCAGCGAGGGCCCGTTCGACGACTACCTGTCGCTCGGCATGGGCAAGTCTCCGATGGTCAACATCTACGAGGCGCAGTTCGTCGAGGCCGCGGTGGAGCACAAGCTCAAGCCGGGCATGGTGCTGATGTACCCGTGCAGTCCAAGCACACGCTGGTCTCGCTGAACGCGAACGGAGACAAGCTCGGCGAACTGCTCTCGACCGACCCCGAACTGCAGCAGCTCGCGGCCCGGTCGCGAAGGACGTGATCGACGTCGCGGACACCCCGACGTACGACACGCTCGAACGACTCCTGGGCGCGGTCTCGAAGTCCTACCGCTGAACGTTCGTCAGCCAGGACCAGAGCGTCGTGGTCGCGGTGACGAACAGGCGGTTCCGTTTCGGGCCGCCGAACGTCAGGTTCGACACGACCTCCGGTAGCAGCAGCTTGCCGATCAGGGTGCCGTCCGGGTCGAAACAGTGCACGCCTTCGTGCGTCGCCGCCCAGACCCGGCCGGCACCGTCCAGCCGGATCCCGTCGAACATGCCGGCCGTGCAAGGAGCGAACACCTCGCCGCCGGTCAGCTTGTCCCCGGTGACGTCGAAGCGACGGATGTGTTTGCCAGGTGTGTCGACGACGTACAAGTGGGCCTCGTCGTTGGAGAACGCGAGTCCGTTCGGCCGGAGGAAGTCGTCCGCGACGACGGTCAGCGTGCCGTCCGGGTCGATCCGGTAGACGTGACAGCCCGGGATCTCCTGCTCGGCGGCGTGCCCCTCGTAGTTCGAGGTGATGCCGTACGGCGGGTCCGTGAACCAGATCGACCCGTCGCTGCGCTCGACCACGTCGTTCGGGCTGTTGAGCCGGCGGCCTTCGAGGTGCGCGGCGAGGACGGTCAGACTGCCGTCGTACTCCGTCCGCACGACGCGGCGGTCGCCCTGGGAGCAGCTGATCAGCCGGCCGGCGCGGTCGATCGTGTTGCCGTTGACGTAGCCGGACGGCTGCCGGAACACGCTGACCTGCCCGGACAGCTCGTCCCAGCGGAGCATCCGGTCGTTCGGGATGTCGCTGAAGACCACACAGCGCCAGGCGGCGGAGTAGGCCGGTCCTTCGAGCCAGCGGCCGCCGTCGTACAGGCATTCGAGGTACTCGTCGCCCGCGACGGTCCGGAACCGGTCGTCGAGCACCACGAGCTCGGCCCGGAGCCGCGGCGGAGCCGGGTTGATCGTCATCGTCATACTCTGAATGTAGTCTTGCCAATGACCAACTGAACAGAACGAGATTCGGTATGTGATGCAAATGACCCTAGATGATCTGGATCGCGGCCTGCTGGCCGCACTGCAGGAAGACGCCGGCCAGTCGTACGCCGCGCTCGGCGAGGCGGTCGGACTGTCGGCCGGGTCCGCGCACGAGCGGGTGCGGAAACTGAAGGCCGCCGGGGTGATCCGCCGCACGACGGTCGACGTCGACCCGGCGGCAGTCGGGCTCGGCGTCCTGGCGTTCGTGCTGCTGGAGTCCGGCGCCTGGATGGGTGACGAGCCGACCCTGACGGCGCTCCGGAAGATCCCCTCCGTCGAGGAGGCGCACGTGATCGCGGGGCCGGCGTCCGTGCTGGTGAAGGTGCGGACGGCAACCACCGAGGACCTGCAGGCGACCCTGCGGGCGCTCCATCAGGTGGACGGTGTGACCAGCACTCAGACAGTCGTGGTGCTGGAGACATTCTTCGAGCGGCAACCCGCCGTGGTGTGAGCAACACCCTGTCCTCCTGGACGGCCGGTTGACCCTAGACTCGGGCCCAGCCGAAGGGAGTCAGCTGTGTCCGACAGCAAGCAGATCACCAAGGTGCTGGTCGCCAACCGGGGCGAGATCGCCGTCCGGGTCGTCCGGGCCGCCGCCGACGCGGGGCTGGGCAGCGTCGCGCTGTACGCCGACCAGGACCGGGACGCGCTGTTCGTCCGGCTCGCCGACGAGGCGTACGCACTGGACGGGTCGACGCCGGCCGACTCCTACCTGAACATCGCCAAGATCCTGGACGTCGCGGCCCGCTCCGGCGCGGACGCCGTCCACCCGGGCTACGGTTTCCTGGCCGAGAATGCCGACTTCGCACAGGCCGTGATCGACGCCGGGCTGATCTGGATCGGCCCACCGCCGTCCGCGATCGACTCGCTCGGCGACAAGGTCAAGGCCCGGCACATCGCCGAGCGGGTCGGCGCCCCGCAGGTCCCCGGTACGCCGGACCCGGTCGCGGACGCGTCCGAGGTGGTCGCGTTCGCCGAGGAGTACGGGCTGCCGATCGCGATCAAGGCGGCGTACGGCGGTGGCGGCCGCGGGATGAAGGTCGCGCGGACCATGGAGGAGATCCCCGAACTGTTCGAGTCCGCGACCCGCGAGGCGGTCAGCGCGTTCGGGCGCGGCGAGTGCTTCGTGGAGCGGTACCTGGACAAGCCGCGGCACGTCGAGACGCAGTGCCTGGCCGATGCCCACGGCAACGTTGTGGTGGTGTCGACGCGGGACTGCTCGCTGCAGCGGCGCTACCAGAAGCTGGTCGAGGAGGCGCCGGCGCCGTTCCTGTCGGATGAGCAGCTGGAGATCCTTTACACGTCGTCAAAGAAGATCCTGCGCGAGGCAGGGTACGTCGGCGCCGGGACGTGCGAGTTCCTGGTCGGGCAGGACGGGCTGATCTCGTTCCTCGAGGTGAACACCCGGCTGCAGGTCGAGCACCCGGTGTCCGAGGAGGTCACCGGCCTGGATCTGGTCCGGGAAATGTTCCGGATCGCTCAGGGCGAGCCGTTGGGATACGACGATCCGGCGGTGTCCGGGCATTCGATCGAGTTCCGGATCAACGCCGAGGACGGCGGCCGCGGGTTCCTGCCGGCGCCGGGCACGTTGCTGCGCTGGCACGCGCCGTCGGGTCCCGGCGTACGGCTGGACGGCGGGTACGACCAGGGCGAGACCGTGCCGGGTGCCTTCGACTCGCTGGTCGCGAAGCTGATCGTCACCGGGCGGGACCGGACACAGGCGCTGGAGCGGTCCCGGCGGGCGCTGCGCGAGTTCGTCGTCGAGGGGATGCCGACGGTGATCCCGTTCCACGCAGCGGTGGTGTCCGACCCGGCCTTCGTCGGGACGGACGGATTCAAGGTGCACACCCGGTGGATCGAGACCGAGTACGACAACCAGCTCACGCCGTACGACGGCCCGACGGCCGAGGCGCCGGAGGACGCGGAGCGGTCGCGGGTCACCGTCGAGGTCGGCGGCAAACGGCTCGAGGTCGTGCTGCCGGGCGGTCTGGGTGACGTCGCGCCCGCGGCCGGGGCCAAGAAGAAGCCGGCCCGGCGCGCGGGCGGCACCAAGAGCTCCGCGGCATCGGGTGACTCGCTGACGTCGCCGATGCAGGGCACGATCGTGAAGATCGCCGTCGAGGAAGGCGCGACGGTCACCGAGGGCGACCTGATCGTGGTCCTCGAGGCGATGAAGATGGAACAGCCGCTGAACGCCCACAAGTCCGGTACCGTCACCGGCCTGACCGCCGAGGTCGGCGCCACCGTAGCGGCCGGCGCCGCCATCTGCGAGATCAAGGACTGATCCGGGTGGAGCCCGTCCCGGTCATCGACGCGGTGGCCTTCGACTGCGAGGACCCGGACGGGCTCGGCCAGTTCTGGCAGGCCCTGCTCGGCGGCGACCTGCGCCCCGACCACGACGGCGTGACCGAGCTGCACGGCGGCCGCATCCGCCTCGACTTCGCCCAGGTCCCCGAGGGCAAGCAGTCCCGCAAGAACCGCCTGCACCTGGACCTGTACGTACCCCCGGAAGCCAAGGACGAAGCCATCGCCAAGGCCCTACGCCTGGGCGCCACCCGCGCCGACGACATCTACGACGGCAACCTCTGGCAGGTAATGCGCGACCCAGAAGGCAACGAGTTCTGCATCGTCTGGGGCGGCGACCGCTCTTGACCCGCGCCACTCCCGTCCTGCACCGGCGCGTCCGCCGCCAGGTCCGCAGGCCGTAGGGCTGCACACGTCAACAGCTCTCCCAGTCCACTCCTCAGCGTCGCGGCCGAGCCGATCGCCGACGCCAGTTGTCGGGCCTCACGTCACCGAGAGCGACGGTGCGGACCGTGGCCAACTGAGGCTGATCACGAACAATGCCCGGGCCAGTGCCCAGCGGCTGAGGTTCGTCCCCGACCGGACGCCGTACCGCCGGCGCCCTGACCCCGACCGCCGACGATGCCGAGCACCACTGCGCCCGACGACGACCAGCCTGTGGCCGAGCCTGGTGACAGCGCGAGCGCAGTAGGGCTCGGGCTGACCTGCAGTCCGGACTGCGCGGTCCGTGGATCCAAGTTCTTCACCAGCGACGGCTTTGATGAGCGTGCAGGTCCAGCCACGAGGCTGCCACCCCAACCGTTGGCCGGTCCATCGATAGCGCCCTCAGCAGCCCGAGCATGGCGACCCCAGCAGGCCGGAGCCCCAGCCGTCAACGACGGCGGACAGGCGGGCGCCCCGTCACGCGACAGAATCGGGGAGGCCACGATCAACAGCATCGGGCCGGCCGCCGACTGCCGAGGCAAGGTTGAACCCGCCCCTCGTGGCGCCCATCCTCGCCGGCCTCACCCTCCTCCGGCCATCTCTCCCTCGATCCGAGACCGCATCGCCTCGCAGATTTTGCTGAATCGAACATATGTTCTAATATAGCTCTATGAAAGCAGCGGTCATCACCCCATGCGACGCCCCGCTGGGCGATCCGCTGCCGGTAGATCTATGGCCGCCTGAACAGCCACCGGATGACTCCTACGATCTGGACTCGCTGTACGACGTCGACGGTTCGTGTCCGTCGCGGTACCTGTCCGAGGAAGACCTGTACGACGACCTCCCGCCGATGTCCCGGGTCGACCAACTGGACTGGGAAGAATGGGCCGGTGTCGACCAGGACGATGCCGAACGGACGATGCTCCGCCTCCAAGCCCCGCCCTGGGTGTTCCTGCCCCCGGGCGCCGAACTGGCCGCGGCACTGGAAGAGCTCCGTCCGCAGTGCGAGTCACCGGTCGCGTTGATCGAGGCCATGAAAGCCGCCGCCCGGATGGAGGCCTGGGCCGCGTCGATCAAGACCGCCGCCCAAGCCTCCTTCGCCCGGCAACGCAAAGCCCAAGCCGCCGACATCCCCCGCCCCACCCAGATCGACACCTCAGGCCGCCCGATCGACCCCGAACGCTCCTGGGCCGCCGAAATCGCCGCCGCCCTGCACCTGTCCCACAACACCGCCGCCAAGCACATCGACACCGCCCTCCACCTCACCAGCACCCTGACCGACACCCACACCGCCCTACGCTGCGGCGCCCTCACCTTCTCCAAAGCACTCGCCATCTCCGAAGCCACCCGCGCCCTACCACCCACCGCAGCCCAAGCCGTAGAAACCCACGTCCTCAAACGCGCCCCCGGCCAAACCCACCGAAACCTCAACAACTCCCTACGCCGCCAAGTCGCCAAACACACCACCCACGAAGACACCGACCGCCACCGCGACGCCGTCCGCGACCGCACCTGC
Organism: Kribbella sp. NPDC051137; assembly: GCF_040682535.1. Classification (NCBI taxonomy): domain Bacteria; kingdom Bacillati; phylum Actinomycetota; class Actinomycetes; order Propionibacteriales; family Kribbellaceae; genus Kribbella; species Kribbella sp. NPDC051137. Next base: position 148,721 of record NZ_JBFBBI010000008.1, on the reverse strand, counting down.
AAAATCGTCCCCCTCGCCGACGGCATGGCCGGCCTATGGGTCGTCCACACCGCCGACAAGATCCAGCAAATGTGGACCGTCATCCAAGCCATGTCCGACCTCGCCAAACGCCCCACCCCACCCGGTCCGTCCACCGCGCCCAGTACGTCCAACGCCCCTGGCACGTCGACAGCGCCCGGTACATCCACCGCCCCCGGCACGTCCACCTCGCCCCGTACATCCACCGCCCCCGGAGACTCCACCCCGGCCAGCACGTCCACCACCCGCGACTGCTCCACCGCGCTCGGTGCCTCTAGCGCGCCGGGTGCCTCGAGCGCGGCTGGGCCGGATGGATTCGAGGGACGGACCGGGCCGGTGAAGGATGAGCGGATGGCGCCGCAGCGGCGCGCCGACGTGGTGGCCGATCTGTTCGAGCACATGCTGCACAACGGGCTCGACTGGCTGGGCCGTCGACTCCCCGACCAGCACCGGCGACGACCTCACATCGAGGTCCTGATCCCGATCACCACGCTGCTCGGCGTGGACGATGACCCGTGCGAACTCGCAGGGTACGGCCCCGTCCCGGCCGAGATGGCCCGCCGAATCGCTGCCGGCGGCACCTGGCGCCGGCTCCTCACCGATCCGGCGAACGGCACAGTTCTCGAAGCCTCGACGACCCGCCACGACCCGGGCGCACTGGTCACCGAAACCTTGCTGGCCAGGCACCCCGTCTGCGCCTGGCCGGGCTGCAACCGCGCATCACGCGAATGCGACCGCGACCACATCACCCCGTTCGCCCGCTCCGGGGAGACGGCTCTGGCGGGACTCGCACCGTTCTGCGAATACCACCACGTCATCAAAGACACCCCCGCGTGGGGCTGGTCCACCGTCAACCACCCCGACGGGTCGGTCACCCTGACTGCACCGACCGGCCACCGCTACACCACCGTCCCACCAGCCCGCGGCCCGGTCACCCAACGAGTACCCTCGCCAGACTCACACGACCCACCTCCCTTCTAGAGGTCCGCAGACGCTCAGGCCAGACCATCGATACACGGACTGGGATCCGGCCTGGCCCCGTGGCAATGGTGTACGACGGCCCTGCAGAGCCGACCTACCGCCGATCGTTCGGCGCCGTCTGGGACCAACCCGCCCCGGTAGCGTTAGCGCCATGGGACGAAGGGGCTGCTACGACGACCCCAACGCACCGAAGCCCAACTCGTCCGTTGTCGCCGCGTCTGCCGTCGCCACCGATAAGCAGGGCGGGTTCGCGTGATCCGCCGAGCCCACTCAGGTACTTGGGTCGCCCGCGGGGCGTTGCAGCTTGGCGAGTCCATCGCTGACTGCGTGGTCCGAGAGGTCCGCGAGGTCCGCGAGGAGACCGGGTTCGAGGCCCAGGTGACCGGGTTCGAGGCCCAGGTGACCGGGTTCGAGGCCCAGGTGACCGGGTTCGAGGCCCAGGTGACCGGGTTCGAGGCCCAGGTGACCGGGTTCGAGGCCCAGGTGAC
>NZ_JBFBBI010000008.1:0-147137 GCF_040682535.1 Kribbella sp. NPDC051137 | reverse complement strand
GACCGGGTTGGAGGTCCAGGTGACCGGGCTGGTCGGTATCTATGCCGACCCACGCCATGTCATCTCCTACGCGGACGGCGAGGTCCGCCAGTAGTTCAACATCTGCGTGGCTGCGAGGCCGATCGGCGGCACGCTACAAGGGTCTGCTGAGTCCACGGACCAGCGCTATGTCGACTCCTCACAGTTGGACGAGCTGCCCATACACCCCACCCAGCGCCTCCGACTGGCACACTTCCTCGACACCAGCCGCCGACAGCCGTACGTCGGGTAGACGCGTCACACGTCGGCCTCCAGCGCCGCCTCGCGGCCCGACCCGCTGGAGATTCCGCCTCAGGTAGATGGGGCCCCATGAACCGGCGACCACTCCCCACCCGGGCGACACCCGCACCCACGTCTACGCCCGGGCCGGCCACTCCGTACACCACTCTGCTGGACGCAACTCCCCTCCCGCGCACCCGCCGCAGGCTGCGAAACGCAGATGCCGCGAAGCGGTGACCTTTCGCCCACGCCACCTACTCGCACCCAGCGCCAGTGCCTCCGCCCGGCCTCCCTCCCGCACACCCGCCGCAGGCAGCAACAACGCCGTCCCGCGAAGCGGTGACTTTCACCCGCACCACCTACCCGGACTCGGCACCAGCGCCTCCGCGCGGCGTCACACCCCGCGCACCCGCCGAAGACGGCAGAAGGCAGCTGCCTCGAAGCAGTGACCTCTCCCCCGCACCACCTACCCGGACCCGGCACCACCTACCAGGACCCGGCACCAGCGCCTCCGCGCGGAGCCACACGCCGCGCATCCGCCGAAGCGACAAGACGCGGCCGCCGCGAAGCGGCGACCCACCCGCACCACGTAAGCCTCAGCGGCGGCAGCACCACCGTGCGCGCCAGCGCCTCCGAGCAGCGGCAGCACCTCCGAGCGCGGCAGCACCTCCGAGCGCGGCAGCTCCGTGCGCCTGCCTGCGCCTGCCTGCGCCTGCCTGCGCCTGCCTGCGCCTGCCTGCGCCTCCGTGGGCCAGCGCCTCCGTGCGGCGCGGTCTGGCGCGTGGTCTGGCGCGCGGCCCCGTCGACGGCGGCAATAGGTGGGCGATGCGGGGTGGTGACCTTGTCGGGGGGCTTGGATTGACAGACAGTTCTCAGGTTGAGGCTGTAGGTTCCGTCCAGGCATCCGGTTGAGGAGGGTTACTGCATGTCCAAGAAGACCCACCAGCAGCAGCTGGCGGCGCGCAAGGCGAAGCGGCAGGCGGAGCGGGAGGCGGAGCACCGGCGACAGCGCCGGAACCTCGCGGTCACCGTGGCGTCGGTCGTGACGGTGGTCGTGGTCGTCGTCGGGGCGTTCGTGGTCTTCGGAGGCGGTGACGACAAGCCGGCGGCCACGCCGTCGGTGGCCGCGGAGAACAAGCCGGCCAGTATCCCGACCGCGATGTTCCCGGCGCCGAAGCGCGCGACACCGCTGGCGGCCGAGGTGAATTGCACGTACAAGAAGACCTCCGAGCCGGCCGCCAAGAAGGTGAACCTGCCGGCGGACGGCAAGACGAAGGCGTCCGGTACGTCGAAGGTCAGCCTGGACACGTCGATCGGGGACCTGCAGTTGACGCTGGACAGTGCGCTCGCGCCGTGCGCGGTGAAGAACTTCCTGAGCCTGGTCGGGCAGAAGTACTTCGACAACACCAAGTGCCACCGATTGACCGTCGGCGAAGGGCTGCAGGTGCTGCAGTGCGGTGACCCGACCGGGACCGGGTCCGGCGGGCCGGGGTACAGCTTCGCGGACGAGGTCTACCCGACGCTGAAGTACGGACGCGGCATGCTGGCGATGGCGAACTCCGGGCCGAACACGAACGGCAGCCAGTTCTTCATCGTGTACGGCGACGCGTCCGGGCTGACGGCGCAGTACACGGCGTTCGGGACGATCGACGAGCCGAGCCTGAAGCTGATCGACAAGGTCGCGGAGGCCGGCGTCACGCCCCAGAACAGCCCGCAGGACGGGACGCCGGTCACTCCGGTCGAGATCAAGACCGCGACTGCCGCGGCCTGACGAACTCAGGCAAGCAGGCCGTACCGGGACCGCGGCCACGCCAGCAGAGCGTGGACCTGGGTGATACCGGACTGCTGCAGGAGCTCCACCGTGCCCTCGCGGAACTTGTACAGGTTGGTCGCGGGGTCACGGGTGGTGTTCCAGTTGTAATCGGCGTACGACTGCATCGCCTGGCGGTAGCGCGGGTCGGGGCTGACCGAGTCCAGGATCAGCAGGTTCTTGAACCAGATCGAGTTGAACGCGGCGCCCTGTTTCGCGAGCATCTCCGGAGTGTTGTAGAACGCCAGCGACGCGTTCGCGACCGACTTCGCGTCCCGCAGGTACCGGGCGTCACCCGTTGCCTTGAACAACAGAACCCCGGCGCCGAGCATCACGCCCTGGTTGTAGCTCCACTGCGTCTTCTCGACGTTCCCGGCCAGGTCGATGTGGTCCCAGTAGAGACCGTTCGGCGCCAGCATGCAGGTCTGCGCCCACTGGTACATCTTCTTGGCCCACGTCAGGTACGACGCGTCGTGCGTCAGCAGGTACAGGTGTGTGCCGAGCTCGGCACCCGGACCGTTCGACACCGTGTTGCGATCCTGGCTCCAGGGCGCCTGCGTCCAGTACACGCCGCCCGCGCACGGGTGCGACGGATCCGTGTCCCAGCCGTGCACGACCAGCGCGAAGATGTCCTTGGCACGAGCGAGCGCGGCGGGGTCGCCGGTCCGCTTGTACCGCTGGATCATGTTCAGGCCGATCCACTCGTTGTCGTCGTAGAACTTGTCGCCGCCCTGCCCGTTCGGCGGCCGGACGTACGAGTCGTAGCCGGTCGGCGTGGTCCCGGAGTTCCAGTAGAACCCGTACGCCGCGACCCGGCGGTCCGCCTCCGCGGAACCCGCGATGCCCGCGCCGGGCACTCCGGCCAGATCCTCGGCCGCGATCGCCGCCTGCGAGTACGGCCAGACGTACGAGTACGCGTTGGACCCGGTGTTCGGGTACTCCTCGTGCAGCAGCCCCTGGCCGGCGTCGAAGTACTTGTTGATGGCGTCGTACGACGCGCGAGCCCGCGCGGCCGCCACGGGATCGGTCCCGAGCGCGTACGCGGGCTCCGCGGCGCTCGCCGTGGACATGTTCAGCGCTCCGAGGACCGCGACCGCGAGCACCCCCGCGGCCAGACGTGTTGATATACCAAGCTTCCTGCGCATCTCCGGGCTCCTCCTGGGCGGTGGTTGACAGCGATGTCACGTTCTAACCGGCGCATGGAGGGCCCGTCAATGGTTCAGCCACCGACTCTTCGGCGGCCGCACTTGACATATCAGGTCAGCGGGCCGGGAAGCTGATCCAGGACGAGCGCAGGTGCAGCGCGATCCGGACCTGGTCGGCGGTCAGCACCCGGGACCCGCGGGACCCGACGGCCTGTACGGTGAGCGCCCGCCCGCCGCCCGGGCCGACCCCGGTCCGCTTCAGCACTCGGACGTACCGGATCGAGCCGACGTCGAACAGGGCCTGCAACTGGGCGGCGGTCCGGGTCACCCGCCAGGTGACGTTCGGGTTCCCGTTCCGCGGGTACGCGTCCCAGCCGTCCACCTTGGTCACCTGGTACGGCGCGTCGCCGGCCGCGGTCGCCCCGCCGTTCGACGAGGAGAACTCGGCGATGATCGGCTTGCCCTGGTACAGCCGGATCTGTCCGGCGGTGGCCGCGATCGCGTTGTTCGTCGACGTCTCCTCGTCGTCGTACCCGCCGTACACCTGGCAGGAGATCGTGTCGCACAGGTCGTACGCCCTGGTCGTCGCCCGGCTCCGGTGGAACACCGAATAGGTGCGCGCGGCAACTGCCTGGGCCTGCAGTGCCGCCGGCCGCCAACTCGTCACGGCCTCCCGCGGTACGACGCCGCGCAGGTAGTACTCGAGCGGCAGCACGTTCACGGTGTCCAGGTGCGCCCCGGACACGTCGATCGCCCGGAGCGCCCCGCGGTATCGGCGTACCGCGCCGCTCGGCAGCACCAGCCCGATCACCGGGGCGCCCTCGAACTGCGCCATCCCGCTGAACGTCTTGTACAGCGTCCATTTCCTGGTCGTCGCGTTGTACCAGCTGAGCTTGGTGCCGTGCTCGCCGTTCGGGTCGATGGACCACTGCTGGATAGTCGATGCCTTGGGCAACGGATAGACCTTGCCGGTGGTGAAGGAGCGGACCGCGAGCCCGTTCACCGCGCCGACCCGGACGCCGTCGGTGGTGTCCGCGCTGATCCGCACCCGGATGCTGCCGGTCGCCTTCCCGGTGGTCGTCCCCGGGTAGTAGAAGTCGAGGATCTGCTTCGCCGACTTCCCGGCCAGCGCGGCTCCCTGCGCGCCGTACTGCGACAACCCGCGTCCGTGCCCGAACCCGCGCCCCGTGATCGCGGTGTCCGGGACAGCAGCGGCCGGCGTGATCTCGCGGGCGTGCGCGGTGGTGCTCACCACTGTCGACGACAGCACGACCGCCGCGATCACACGTTTTCTCATAGCGCCCTCCCGTAGACGACCTGGACCTGCCGGACGCGGCGGTCCCAGACCAGCCAGCCGCGCTGGAACTTCTGCCGGACCCCGCCGTGCACCTGGTACGCCTCGGTGATCGGCAACCCGAGCCGCGCACTCCCCGCGCCCAGCCGCCGGTACCGGGTACGGAAGGCGCCCGCGGTCGAATGCGGGCCGGTGGCAACGGAGTAGAAGACGTCCCGGGTGGCGAAGAAAGTCGCCCGTCCGGTCCGCGTCGGGTGCTCACCCCAGAACGGTTGCCCGATGTTCCGGAAACCGAGTTTGCGTGCGTAGCGGTAGATCGGCGTCGCGAAACTGCCGCCCATCAAGGCGTTGACCCGCTGCCGCAACCAGCCGAGCTTGTCGTACAGCTGGGCTCCCGGACAGTCCGTGGCCTTCGTGTCACGGTGTCCGGAAACCGTGTGCAGACTCTTTCCATCGAGCCGGATCGTTGCCGACGGCGACCGGTAGTTGGCGTCCAGCTTCCACGCGAGCACCCGGGCCGTCGACTCGAGCATCGCCGCCGGCGGCGCGGTCTTGTCGAAGTTGCCGATCACCGCGACGCCGAACGAGTTCGCGTTGTACGACGCGGTGTGCGCGCCGAGCACCGGCAACTGGGCGCCACCCGCGCGGCCCTCGAAGATCCGGCCGAACCGGTCGACGAGGAAGTTGTACCCGAGGTCGCACCAGCCACGGCTCTTCACGTGGTACGCGTACATCGCCCGCACCATCGCCGCGACCTGCGTCCGGGTGTAGTCGTTGCGGTCCGCGGTGTGATGCACGAACGCCCCGAGCACCGTCGTCGTGTACTTCGGCCGCGCGCACGACGCCCCGTTGTACGTCCGCAGCCGCTCGTCGGCGCCCCACCGGCGCCGGCTGACCATCAACGGCATCGGGTACGGCGACGCAGTGGAGGTCACCCCGACATCGTCGGGCTCATCGGCGTCGGAGCTCAGGACGCCCGGCTGGATCAGCACCACCTTGGCGCCGGAAACCGGCGTACCGCTGTCACTGATCGCGCTGGCCTGGACGCCGGTGGCATTTCCTACCCATAACGGTTCGGTGCCGGCCCGCTGAATTCCTTCGGTATCCGATACATCTGGTCCGTGGTCGTCCTCGACCGGCAACGATTGCCAATCGGTCCATTTTCCGTTCTGCTGCACCCGGACCTTGGCGGTGACGTTCCGCACACCTTCCGGCCAGGTGATGCCGACCATTCCGTACGGTTCGGTCAGCGACCGGACCGAGACCCCCTCGAGCGGAATCTCCTGGTAGGAGGGGTCGTTCGAGGGTTGTTGCGGCACCAAAGCGGTCGCGGTCAGCACGAGCGGGAGCAGTCGCGCGGTCATTCCCATGGACGGCCTTCCGGCGGGGGTGGGACAGACGCTGGGCGGCGCGCTCCTCGATTATGCGTCGCCGGTGACCGCTTTCCCGGGATTGCGTCACCCTGCGTGGCGACTACCGCCTTGAGGTATTCGATAGGGTTGCCGCAAAGGACCCCCGAGAGAGGCCCGTCATGGAATTCATCCTGATCATCGCGGTCGTGGTGATCGCGGTGCTGGCGTACAACTCCTATCGCCGGACACAGCTGCAGAACAAGAAGCAGCACGAGATCACCGCCGCCGAGCTCGACGCGGTCAAGCGGACCGCCGACGAGGACATCACCCGCTTCGGCGAGGAGCTGCAGGACCTCGACCTGGAGATGGTCGGCAAGGACCTCGGTGACGGCGCGCGGCAGGACTACCAGCGCGCCCTGGACTCCTACGAGTCCGCCAAGCAGGCGATCGGTCAGGTGACCCAGGCCGACCAGATCAAGCACGTGATCGAGATCCTCGAGGACGGCCGGTACGCCGCCGCGTGCGTGAAGGCCCGGGTGAACGGCGAGCCGCTGCCGCAGCGCCGCCCGGCCTGCTTCTTCAACCCGCAGCACGGCCCGTCGGTCGTCGACGTGATGTGGTCGCCGCCGGGCGGCGCACCACGCGAGGTGCCGGCCTGTGCGGCCGACGCCGAGCGGGTCCGGGCCGGCGCCGAGCCGGACGTCCGCAAGGTCATGGTCGGCCCGCAGCGGGTGCCGTACTGGGAGGCCGGCCCGGCCTACTCGCCGTACGCGCAGGGTCTGTTCGGCGGCGTCGGCGGGGTGCTCACCGGCATGTTCATCGGCACCGCGCTCGGCGGCATGTTCGCGGGCGGCGGGTACGGCGACTACGCGGCCGGCTACCAGGACGGGATGGCCGACGGCGACAACGGCGGCGACGGCGGAGACGGCGGCGGCGGCGGCGACGACTTCGGGGGCGACGGCGGAGACGGCGGAGGTTTCGACTTCGGCGACTTCGGCGGCGGAGACTTCGGCGGGGACTTCTAGACAGGGCGAGGCCCCGGTGACCAGCTGCTGGTCACCGGGGCCTTGTCATGCACTCATTCGCCGAACAGCGGCGGCACGCCCTCGGGGGTGTTCAGGAAGTACACCGCGTCCTTGAAGCTGCCGGGGATCTTGCCCAGCCCGCGGATCACGGTCGCCGCACCGTTGGCGTGCCCAACGGCGTACAGGTACGCCGACCCGCTGTCCTTGTCGACCGCGGCGAGCAGGGTGCTCTGGGTGCCGCACTTCTCCGCGACCAGGTACTCGAAGCCCTGCCAGGTGGAGGTCCGGACCTTCTTGACGATCGGCGCCAGCTTGATGTTCGCCGGCACGTGGATCGTGTACAGCGCACCCCCGTAGGTGTTCGCCAGGAAGGTGTCGTACGTCGCGGTCTCGCTGATCAGCGTCATCGTCTTGACCGCCGAGTAGCCGGTGTACCGCGAGGACAGCTTGTGGTCGGCGTCGTACCGGTAGAGCACACCGTCGCCGCGGAGCTTGTACGAAGCGCCGCGAACGGTCTTGCCGCCGTAGAACGTGTCGTCGATCGCCTTGTAGCCGTTGTACCCGCGGCCCACGGCCTTCAGCGAGGTGAACGGCTTGCCGGTCGAGTCGGTCCCGTACGCGCCGGAGTACAGCGTCGAGTTCAGGATCGCGTCGCCGTACCACGAGGCCTCGCCGGCGATGCCGATGGTCTCGGTCCAGGTCGACATGACCTTCGCGGACCCGGCCGGGAACATGTGCGGCCCGGTCGACCGCTTCGCGGTGATCGGCGAGCCCGCGGTGATCGCGGTGTTCGCGATGTCGCCGCCGGAGGTGACCGAGCCCAGCCACATCTGGCAGGCCGCGGTCGCGCCCGTGGTGGCGGCGGTCGCCGGTCCGGCGGTTGTGCTCGCGGCGACGGCGCCGCCGAGCAACATGGCAGAAGCCAGCGAGGCAGCTGTGCGCTTGAGTTTCATAAGGGACTTACTCTCCGTTTCGGTTGGGGGCGTCGTCGAGCACCCAGCGGGAAATCACCGGGCCCTTGTAGGTGCCGGGGACCTTCCCCAGGCCTTTGATGACGACGGCGCCGTGGCTGACCGCGTAGAGGTACGCGGTGCCGGTGTCCTTGTCGATGGCGGTCAGGAGCGTGCTCTGGGTACCGCAGCGTTCGGCGACGAGCGTCTCGAAGCCCTGCCAGGTCGAGCTCCGGACCTTCTTCACGGTCGGCCGCACCCGGGTGTCGGCAGGGATGTGGATCGTGTAGAGCGCGCCGCCGCGGGTGGTGGCCAGGAACGTGTCGTACGTCTTGGTCTCGCTGATCAGCGTCATCGCCTTCACGGACGCGAAACCGGCGTACCGGTGAACGTTCTTCCAGCTCGTCCAGCGGAACAGCACGCCGTCGTCGCGCAGCCCGTACCGCGCGATCCGGATCGCCGGCGAGCCGTACGTCGCCTGCTCGAACATCGTGAACCGGTCCCAGCCGCCGCCGACCGGGTTCTGGTAGTCGTACAGCTCCCCGGTCATCTCGTCGTACCCCCAGGACACCTGGTAGAGCCGGGCGCCGATCACCACGTAGGCATCGTTCGAGCCGGAGTCCCAGCGCCAGGTCGAGGTGAACCGGACGCTGCCGGGCGCGAACAGGTGCGGCCCGGCGGTGGTCTTCGCGGTCGGCGGACTCGTCGCGGTGACGGTCGTGTTCGGCGCGTCGCCGCGGCTCGTCACCGGCTCGAGTTGGACCTTGCAGGTAGGTGCTGGAGCGGACGTCGGGGCGGCGTTCGCCGGGGCGGTCAGGAGAGCGCCGAGCAGCACGGCGGTCGCCGCGGTGGCAGGTTTCAGGCTCTTCACAACCTGCACGATGCGGTCCCGGCCGGAAAAGTTACCCCGAACCTCTTCCGGTGCTCGTCAGTTGCGCAGGTGCAGGCGCCGGGCCGCCTCCGCGACCGATCCGGAGATCGACGGGTAGACCGTGAAGGACTGGGCGACCTGGTCGACCGTGAGGCGGGCGCCGACGGCCAGCGAGATCGGGTGGATGAGCTCGCTGGCCCGCGGAGCCACCACCACACCGCCGACCACGATGCCGGTGTTCGGGAGGCAGAAGAGCTTCACGAAGCCGTCCCGGACGCCCTGCATCTTGGCGCGGGCGTTGTCGGCCAGCGGCACCTTGACGACCAGCGCCGTACTGCCGCCGGCGTCCACGACCGCCTGGGAGAGGCCGACGGTGGCGATCTCCGGGGCGGTGAAGACGTTCGCGGACACCGTTGACTGGTCCAACGGTGTGACGGCGTCACCGAGCGCGTGCGCCATCGCGATCCGGCCCTGCATCGAGGCCACCGAGGCGAGCATCAGTACGCCGGTGCAGTCGCCGGCCGCGTAGACCCCGCGGGCCGTCGTCCGGGACACCCGGTCGACCTGGACGAACCCGCCGTCGGTGAGCGACACGCCCGACTCGACGAGATTCATGTCGTCGGTGTTCGGCAGCGACCCGACCGCGAGCAGCGCATGCGAACCCTCGACCTTGCGGCCGTCGGTCAGCGTCACCACGACTCCGTCGCCCGACCGCTTCACCGACTCCGCCCGGGACTTGCTCAGTACGGTCAGACCGCGGCGCTTGAACACATCCTCGAGCACCGCCGCCGCGTCGGCGTCCTCCCCCGGCAGCACCCGGTCCCGGGACGACACCAGGACGACGTCGCTGCCGAGCGCGTCGTACGCACTGGCGAACTCGGCTCCCGTCACACCCGAGCCGACGACGATCAGCCGCTCCGGCAGCTCGGACAGCTCGTAGACCTGCTCCCAGGTGAGGATCCGCTCGCCGTCCGGCTCGGAGCCCTTCAGCACGCGAGGCCTTGCACCGGTGGCGATCAGCACCACGTCGGCGTCCAGCCGCTCGTCCCCGACGACCACGGTCTCGGGCCCGTCGAGGCGGCCCCGGCCCTTGATCACCCGGACCTTGTCCCGGTCCAGCCGGCGCTCGATGCCCTTCCCCTGGGCCGCCGCCAGCGCCTTGACCCGTTTGTTGACGACGGAGAGATCGACACGCACGGAGTTCGCCGGATCCTCGTCGCCGTCGTTGACCCGGACGCCGAGCTCGCCGGCCTCCTCGACCTCGGTCATCACCTCGGCGGTGGCGATCAGTGTCTTGCTCGGCACCGCGTCGGTACGCACGCCGGAACCGCCGATTCCGTCGGAATCGACAACCGTCACCTCCCCTCCGAGCTGGGCGGCCGCACTGGCCGCTTCGTACCCGCCTGGACCGCCTCCGATGATCACAACTCGCGCCACGAGAGGCCATTCTTCCGTATCCTGTTTTTCCGTGACCCTGTACGCCGCGTTTGCGTCGAATCTGGACCCGAACCTGATGGCCGAGCGGTGCCCGTACTCCCCCCTGCGCGGGACCGGCTGGATCACCGGCTGGCGCCTCACCTTCGGCGGCGAGGAGCTCGGCTGGGAGGGCGCGATGGCGACCGTGGTCGAGGACCCGGCCGATCCCGCCAACCAGGTCTTCGTCGCGCTGTACGACGTCCATCCCAAGGACGTCGAGCGGCTCGACGAGTGGGAGTGGATCGACCAGGACGTCTACAGCAAGATCCAGGTCCGGGTGCAGACCCTGGACGGTGAGCAGTTGGCCTGGATGTACGTGCTGAACGCGTACGAGGGCGGCCTCCCGTCGGCCCGCTACCTGGGCATCCTCGCCGAGGCCGCGGAGGCGGCCGGCGCCCCCGACGACTACGTGGCGGACATCCGGTCCAGGCCGTGTCAGTCGTCGGGTCATTAGAGTGCCCATGTGAACCAAGACCTGAAGGCAGCCGCCGAAGCCTGGCTGCGCGAGGACCCCGACCCCGACACCCGCGCCGAGCTCACCCAGCTCCTGGCCGACGGGGCCACCGACGAGCTGGCCGACCGCTTCTCCGGCACCCTGGAGTTCGGTACGGCGGGCCTGCGCGGAGCAGTCGGCGCCGGACCGAACCGGATGAACCGGGTGGTCGTGATCCGCGCCGCCGCCGGTCTCGCGGCGTACCTGAAGGCGAAGGGCCTCACCGGCGGCCCGGTCCTGATCGGGTACGACGCCCGGCACAAGTCGGACGTGTTCGCCCGGGACACCGCGGCGGTGATCCGCGGCGCCGGGCTGGACGCCGTACTGCTGGACCGGCCGGCCCCGACGCCGGTGGTCGCCTTCGGGATCCGGCACCTGCACGCGGTCGCCGGCGTGGTCGTGACCGCGTCCCACAACCCGCCGCAGGACAACGGCTACAAGGTCTACCTGGGTGACGGCTCGCAGATCGTGCCGCCCGCGGACGCCGAGATCGCGGCCGCCATCGCCGCGGTCGGCCCGCTCGCCGAGGTACCCCGCGGCGACGACTGGCAGACCGCCGGCGACGACCTGCTGGACGCGTACCTGGACCGGATCGCGCAGCTCGTCCCCGCCGACGCCCCGCGGGACCTGAAGGTCGCGTACACCCCGTTGCACGGCGTCGGCCGGACCCTGGTCGAGGCAGCCGTCGCGCGCGCCGGGTTCGCCGCACCGCGGGTGGTCGCGACCCAGGCCGACCCGGACCCGGACTTCCCGACCGTCTCGTTCCCGAACCCGGAGGAGCCCGGCGCGATCGACGCCGCCCTCGACCTGGCCCGGGAGATCGGCGCCGACATCGCGGTCGCGAACGACCCGGACGCGGACCGCTGCGCGGTCGCCGTACCGGACGCCGACGGGTGGCGGATGCTGCGCGGCGACGAGCTGGGCAGCCTCCTCGGTGAGTTCCTGCTGCCCGGGTCGAAGGGCGTGGCCGCGTGCTCGATCGTGTCGTCGTCTCTGCTCGGCAAGATCGCGGCGTCGTACGGCGTCCGGTACGTCGAGACGCTGACCGGCTTCAAGTGGATCGGCCGGGTCCCGGAGCTGGTCTTCGGGTACGAGGAGGCGCTCGGGTACTGCGTGGACCCGGACGCGGTGAAGGACAAGGACGGCGTGTCGACGCTGGTCCGGGTGCTGCAGCTCGCGGCCCGGGCGAAGGCGGCCGGGCGGACGCTGGTGGACCTGCTGGACGACCTCGCGGTCAAGCACGGCCTGCACGCGACCGACCAGCTGTCGGCGCGGGTGGACGACCTGTCGCTGATCGCGCAGGCAATGGACCGGTTGCGCGCGACACCGCCGACGACGCTGGGCGCGTACAGCGTGCAACGGATCGACGACCTCGGCCAAGGGTCCGAGACGCTGCCCCCGACGGACGGCCTGCGCTACACGCTGTCCGACGGCGCACGCGTGGTCGTGCGCCCGTCGGGTACCGAGCCGAAGCTGAAGTGCTACCTCGAGGTGGTCGTGCCGGTCACCACGGACGTGGCCGCGGCGCGGATCGAGGCAGCGGGCGCGTTGGCAGCCATCAAGACAGACCTGGCTGCCGCGGCAGGTATCTGAGCCGGAACACCTGGCGGGTGGTCCCGGGGATCAGCGAGCGGCTGCGGCTGCCTCAGCGGCCTCGGCGTGCAGTGAGCTCTGCAGCGACGAGTGCAGGATGCGGAGCGTGCTGGTGGACTGCATCAGCGCGTCCCGCTCGTCCGGGTTCCGGTTCGCCAGCGCGGAGATGTCGTTGATGGCGGTCTCGATCCGGGCGATCCGGTCGGCGACCGTACCCTCCTGGCTGCTGGCCTTGCGGATCGCGTCCGACGTGACCGTCCAGACGTCTTCCTTGTCATTGGTACGCCGGGACATGTCCACCATCTGGCTGAGCGCCGCGAGGTCGTGGTCGACCTGGGTGCGCTCCACCGGCGCGGTGATGCCGACGGTCGCCTGCCGCAACCGGGTGACGTGCCCGGACAGCTCCGACCAGGTGCAGCGACCGCTCTTGATCTTGTCCAGCACCTTCGCGTACTCGGTGTTGAACTCGTCGTAGTTCACTCTGACTCCTGCCGTTCGACGATCGACTCAGAACTCTAGGGCCTCCGCGCCAGGAACAAGTAACCACACGATCGCAGATCGTGCAGGTGTCGCCAAAACGCAACAGCCGCCCGGTACGCCAACGCGTACCGGGCGGCTGAGTTACGTGCTGCGAGTCGTCAGCTCACGTCTGGATCAGGAGACGTAGGCGGACGAGGCGCGGAAGGTGTTGCAGTTGCCGGCGACGGTGTAGCTGTGCCGCGCGTTGAAGCCGGAGGTCACCCAGAAGGCGTGGTTCTTCAGCGAACCGTGGTCCCGCACGCCGCCCGGCTGGTCGCCGCTGTGGCTGATCACCCAGTTGTACTGGGTCATGAAGCCGCCGCTGAACGGGTAGTTGCGCTTGTTCGCACCGTCCACGGCACCGCCCAGGCAGGACGCCTGAAGCTCACGACGACGGCTCTCCTCGAGCCGCGCGGCGTAGGTGCTGAAGGCGGCCGAGCGCTGCCAGGAGGCGTTCAGGATGCCGGTCAGCCACTGCACGTGGTGGCCGTACTCGTGCGACAGCGTGAAGGTCGCGTACGCCCGCGCCATGGTCGGGCTCTGCGCCCAGTAGTTCATGATCTGGTAGGCCGGGATGTAGATCCACGCCTTGCCGTTGTAACCGCAGAAGAACGCGGTGTCGGTGACCGTACCGCAGTACGAGTTGACCGTCTTGCTGTTGTGCACGACCAGCTTCGGGGCGACCTTGTACGCCGCGCCGGCCTGCTTCAGCGGCAGCGCCCAGGAGGCGTACAGGCACTTGAACAGGTTGTTCTCGTACGCCACGACACCGTTGAACGTCCGCAGCGAGACGTTCAGCTCGTGGCACTTCGACGACGGGATCGCACCGGTCTTGTACAGCCGGTTGTACTGCACGACGTTCGTCAGCGACGACTTCGTGGTCAGTGCGTCTCCAGCCGGCGGGTTGCCGATCGCGTACGCCGTGCCGTCGACCGGCGCGGAGGGGGTAGCGGTGGCGGCCGTGGTCGCCGTGCTGGAGGTCTGCGCGGCCTGGGCGTTCGGAAGCGCCACGGCGGCGAGGCCGGCGAGGGCACCGACCGTGGCCATGCCACGCAGGGTGAAACGGGAGAGGTTGACCATGAGCTCCACTCTCGATGTGTCTAAAGGGACCTGTTGGACCCAATCCTGGAGTGCACAGGGGTTCACCAGGGCGGGAACACGGGCTCTGACGCAGCGATTCGTGCCACAGTTCCGCTGAGTCGGTTCTCAGACCGCGAGTTTCGCACCCAGGAATCGCAGTTGGTCAGGCAGCATGCGCCGCCAGTAACCGCCGGTGTGCAGGCCGGGTTGCTGCCCGCCGTCCGCCCGCAGTTCGGTACGCAGATCGTGGGCCGCCCCCGCGAACGGATCGTCGCGCCCGCAGTCGATCCGGACAGCGGTCCCCCGGAAGCTGCCCGCCCGGCCAAGCACCTGGTTGCGTTCGAAGTCGGCCTCGTCGTCGAACGCGCCCGGCTGTACGTCGGCGTAGCGATGCCAGAGGGCCGGGCTCATCGCGCCGACCGCGACCGGCGGGACCTTGCGCTGCAGCACCTGGAGGAGTGCGCCGTACCCGCCCATCGACCAGCCGAGGACGCCGTACCGGCCGGTCGTCAGACCGCGGGCCGTGAGCAACGGCAACAACTCCTGCTCGAGCATCGCTCCGGAGTCCGAGCCGTCGGCGCGGCGGTGCCAGTAGCTGTCCGACCCGCCGTCGACGGTCGCCAGCGCGTACGCCGGCGTGCCGGAGCGGACCGCTGCAGTCAGGTAGCGGTCCATGCCGAGGTCGTTCACCGCCGCGCGATGGTCCCCGCCACGGCCGTGCAGTGCGAGCACCACCGGCAGCCGGGCGCCGGCGGCGTACCCGTCCGGGTAGACGACGCTGTAGCCGACCTCGGTACGACGGGCCCGGGACGCGAAGGTCCCGGACACGACCGGCCCGGCGGGTACGTCGGGGACCACACCGTCCGGGCCGGTCAGCCCGAGCAGTTCGTGGACCCGTCCGCGGCCCGGCACGGCACCGGTCTCGAGGGCGGTGACTCCGGCGACGGCAGCGACCGCGGCGGCCGCGCCGGTACGGAAGAACGTCCGGCGAGTCAACAACGGGATCAGCGCAGGAAGCCTGCGACGACGGCGATCACGGCCAGTACGGCGAGCACGATCAGCTCCGGGCGGGCCCATGCGGTGACCACCTCGCCGTCGGACTTCCCGGCGTACTGCTCCATGTGGCTCTCGATCCGGTTGACCACGATGTCGGCCTTGGAGATCGAGCTGTCCGCGGCGAGCTTACGGCCGCCGACCCGTTGCTTCCGGAGATCGCGCATGACCAGTTGGACGCCGGGCGCGCGGTAACGGTTCGCCTCGGTGTGCACCCGGAGCAGGTCGGTGACGTCGGCGCCGGTCACCTTCGACCACGGGATCCGGTGGTCGCGCAGGTGGTTGCGGAGCAGCAGGTGCTCCGGGTCCAGCGTCACCGACGGCCGGATCAGCCCGGCGTACGCCAGCACCATGAAGATCCCGATGATGCTGCCGACCAGCACCCCGGTCGCGGTCCGCCACTCCAGGATCACGTCGAGCAGGCCGAGTGCCCCGATCACCAGCACGATGGCCCCGGTGATCCGGTTCGACGCGGACAGGTACTGCTCGCTCTCCGGCGATTTCGACTTCACCAGCACAACGTAACCGGCGCTCAGAATCAGCACTAGACTGCCTTGGGTGACCACACTCGACAGCGGTGTCGACAGCTTGGCCGACGTGACCTCGTCGGAGGACCGGCTGCGCCGGTTCCTGCTCGGGCTGCCGGGCGTCGACCAGGTCGGCGCGGAGGCCCGTGCCGCCACCCTCGGCACCCGGTCGATCAAGACCACCGCCAAGCAGTACGCGCTGGACCTGGCGATCTCGATGATCGACCTGACCACGCTGGAGGGCCAGGACACCCCGGGCAAGGTGCGGGCCCTGTGCGCGAAGGCGAAACGGCCCGATCCGGCCGACCCGACCGCGCCGCAGGTCGCCGCGGTCTGTGTGTACCCGGACCTGGTGGCCACCGCGAAGCGTGAACTGGAGGGCTCCGGGATCAACGTCGCGAGTGTCGCGACCGCCTTCCCGAGCGGGCGTTCCAGCCTGGCGATCAAGGTCCAGGACACCAAGGACGCGGTCGCCGCCGGCGCCGACGAGGTCGACATGGTGATCGACCGCGGCGCCTTCCTCTCCGGGCGGTACGCGATGGTCTTCGACGAGATCGCCGCGATCCGCGAGGCCGCCGGTGACGCACATCTCAAGGTGATCCTGGAGACCGGCGAGCTGGTCACCTACGACAACGTCCGGCGCGCGTCCTGGCTGGCGATGCTGGCCGGCGCGGACTTCATCAAGACCTCCACCGGCAAGGTGTCCCCGGCGGCCACGCTGCCGGTCACGCTGGTGATGCTGGAGGCGGTCCGCGACTACCACGAGGCCACCGGGCTGCACATCGGCGTCAAGCCGGCCGGCGGCATCCGGACCGCGAAGGACGCGATCAAGTACCTGGTCACGGTGAACGAGACCGCCGGGCCGGACTGGCTGGACCCGGAACTGTTCCGCTTCGGCGCCTCCAGCCTGCTGAACGACCTGCTGATGCAACGCACCAAGCTGGCCACCGGGCACTACCCGGGCCCCGACTACTTCACCTTGGACTGACAGGCATGAGCAGATTCGAGTACGCCCCCGCGCCCGAGTCCCGGGCGATCGTGGACATCAAGTCGTCGTACGGCCTGTTCGTCAACGGCCAGTTCGTCGACGCGACGGACGGCAAGCCGTTCAAGACCGTTTCCCCTGCTTCGGAAGAGGTTCTGGCCGAGGTCAGCGAGGCCGGACCGGCCGACGTCGACAAGGCCGTGCGCGCCGCGCGCAAGGCCTTCGAGAAGGTCTGGGGCCCGATGAGCGGCAAGGACCGGGCGAAGTACCTGTTCCGGATCGCGCGGCTGATCCAGGAGCGGTCCCGCGAGCTGGCCGTGCTGGAGTCGCTGGACAACGGCAAGCCGATCCGCGAGTCCCGCGACGTCGACATCCCGCTGGTGGCCGCGCACTTCTTCTACTACGCGGGCTGGGCCGACAAACTCGAGTACGCCGGGGTCGGTGACGACCCGCAGCCGTGGGGTGTCGCGGCCCAGGTGATCCCGTGGAACTTCCCGATGCTGATGCTGGCCTGGAAGATCGCCCCGGCGCTTGCCGCGGGCAACACCGTCGTACTGAAGCCGGCCGAGACCACTCCGCTGACCGCGCTCGCGTTCGCGGAGATCTGCCAACAGGCGGACCTGCCGGCGGGCGTCGTCAACATCGTCACCGGCGCCGGCCGCACCGGGCAGGCGCTGGTCGAGCACCCGGACGTGGACAAGGTCGCGTTCACCGGCTCGACCGAGGTCGGCCGCGCGATCGCCAGGTCGGTGGCCGGCACGCACAAGGCGGTCACGCTGGAGCTCGGCGGCAAGGCGGCGAACATCGTCTTCGAGGACGCCCCGATCGACCAGACCGTCGAGGGCATCGTCAACGGCATCTTCTTCAACCAGGGCCACGTCTGCTGCGCGGGTTCGCGGCTGCTGGTCCAGGAGAGCGTGTACGACGAGGTGCTCGGCCGGCTGAAGCGCCGGATGGAGACGCTGCGCGTCGGTGACCCGCTGGACAAGAACACCGACGTCGGCGCGATCAACTCGGCCGCCCAGCTGGCGAAGATCCGCGAGCTGTCGCAGATCGGCGAGGACGAGGGCGCCGAGCGCTGGTCGCCGGAGTGCGAGCTGCCGCCGCAGGGGTACTGGTTCCCGCCGACCGTGTTCACCGGCGTCTCGCAGGCGCACCGGATCGCCCGCGAGGAGATCTTCGGGCCGGTGCTGTCGGTGCTGACGTTCCGGACCCCGGCCGAGGCGGTCGAGAAGGCGAACAACACCCCGTTCGGGCTGTCCGCGGGGATCTGGACCGACAAGGGCTCCCGGATCCTCTGGATGGCGAACCAGCTGCGCGCGGGCGTGGTCTGGGCGAACACGTTCAACCGCTTCGACCCGACCTCGCCGTTCGGCGGCTACAAGGAGTCGGGCTACGGCCGCGAGGGCGGCCGCCACGGCTTGGAGGCCTACCTTGCCCACTAAAGCTGCATCTAATTCTTTGGGCCAAAGGCTTGAAGTGCGCAAGACCTACAAGCTCTACATCGGCGGCGCCTTCCCGCGCAGCGAATCGGGCCGGGCGTACGTCGTGAACAATGCCAAGGGCAAGTTCCTCGCGAACGCGTCGCAGGCCTCCCGCAAGGACGCCCGGGACGCGGTGGTCGCGGCCCGGAAGGCGTTCAACGGCTGGCACGGGCGGACGGCGTACAACCGCGGCCAGGTGCTGTACCGGATCGCCGAGGTGATGGAGGGCCGGCACCAGCAGTTCAGCGCCGAGGTCGCCGCCGGCGAGGGCCTGTCGATCGCCAAGGCCCGCGCGGTCGTGGACGAGGCGATCGACCGCTGGGTCTGGTACGCCGGCTGGGCCGACAAGCTCGCCCAGGTGGTCGGCTCGGCGAACCCGGTGGCCGGCCCGTACTTCGACTTCTCGTTGCCCGAGGCAACCGGTGTGGTCGCGGTGCTCGCGCCGCAGGACTCGTCGCTGCTCGGGCTGACAAGTGTGATCGCGCCGGCGATCGTCTCCGGCAACACCGTGGTCGCGGTGTCGTCGTACGAGCGCCCGCTGCCGGCCGTGACGCTGGGTGAGGTGATGGCGACCTCCGACGTACCGGGCGGGGTGGTGAACATCCTGACCGGCTCCGCGTCCGAGATCGGGCCGTGGCTGGCATCGCACCAGGACGTGAACGCGATCGACCTGTGCGGCGTCGAGGACCCCGAGGAGGCGACCGCGCTCGAGGTCGCAGCGGCCGACAACCTCAAGCGCGTACGCCGTCCCGCCGAGGAGGACTGGTCCGCGGACCAGGGCCTGTCGCGGCTCACGCAGTACCTCGAACTGAAGACCGTCTGGCACCCGATCGGAGTCTGAGCGCCGATCCCTGTCAAAAACTAACCGACCTCGCTACAGTTGCGGGTGAAAACCTTCAACTGCCCCGCGCCCCCGGGAGGTCGGAATGGTTCACCGCCGCTTGTCCCTGGTCCTGGCGACTGCTCTCACCGCGGTCGCCGCCCTCGCCGCGCCACCGGCCGCGTACGCCGGCCAGGGGCCCGTCACCGTCACGATCGGCTCGTCCGAGGTCGACCTGACCTTCAACGACCCGGTCGACCACAACGGCCAGGACGTCGCCCAGCTGGACAAGATGATCGCGCTGTTCAACGGCGCGCCGGCCGGTTCGGAGATCCGGATCGCGCTGTACAGCATCACGGCGAACGTCGTCTACGACGCGATCAAGGCGGCCGTCGACCGCGGCGTCCACGTCTACGTGGTGCACAACGGCGAGGACAAGAACTCCACCGACGACTCGCCGGCCGCGTTGGCGTCACTGCTCGGCGCCAACCACCACTGGTGCGACCACGGCAGTAGCACCCTCGCGTACGGCGGCGGGTGCCTGTCCAACTCCAGCACCGGGCTGATGCACGCGAAGTACATGCTGTTCTCGCAGACCACGGACGCCAGCGGCGCGCCGCGGTCCTGGGTCACCTGGTTCGGCTCGCCCAACATGACGTACGCCTCCGGCGCGAACCTGTTCAACAACTCGTTCACCGTCTACGGCGACAAGACCTTGTACGACAACTTCTACAACCAGCAGTGGCTGCCGCAATGGCAGGAGAACACCTACGCACGCAACGACTTCTACGACTCCGCGACGCCACGTGGGTACTTCGGCTCGGCCGCCTCGAACGTCCAGGTCTACTCCTCGCCGGAGCAGGACACCGACCTGGTCGTGAACCGGCTCAGCTACATCACCGCGGACGCGGACTGCCGGATCCGGGTGATGGAGGCGGCGATCAACGACAGCCGCTCGGCGGTCGTCGACAAGCTCGTGTCGCTGCACAGCGGCGGCTGCAAGGTCTGGGTCGACGTCGGCGACATCCAGAGCTCGTCGCTGAGCAAGCTCAAGTCGGCGGGCATCCCGGTCCACAAGTCGCCGGTGCACGACAAGTCGATCATCGTGTCGGCGCGGTACGCCGGATCCAGCGCCGTACGGCCGATCGTGTTCACCGGGTCGCACAACCTGACCGCGTCGGCACTGCGGTACAACGACGAACTGCTCGTCAAGGTCGAGGACAGCCAGCCGATGTACGACGCGTTCTACGCGCACTTCAACGACGCCTACAACACCGGCACGGCTATGTGATCACGGTGCGGGTCAGGACCGGGTTCGGGTCGGGGTAGCACGCGACCGGGGCGGTGGTGCTGAGGAACTTCCATTTGATCTTGGCCTGCAGGGTGAGGCCGGGGTCGTCGTAGCTGGTGCCCGTCAGTTTCGTTTCGACGGCGCCCGGGCCGCCGGCTCGCAGGCGGATGCTGAGCGTCGGGAACTGGAAGCTCGCACCGCCCGGGATCGGGCCGGCGACCCTGACGACCGCGGTGTTTCCCTCCAACTGCACAGACGGGGTCGAGTTGAGGCCGGAGCCGCCGATCAGTCGCGAGCTGAGGTAGGCCGCGTTGGCAGGGACCGGGATGCGGAGTGTGAGGTCGCGGACTTCCTGGAGCTTGAAGCCTTTGACTTCGGTGGGGAGGGTGCCTTGCTGGGAGTGGACCGCGATGGTGAAGCGGGTATTGGCTCGGACGGCGGCGGGAGCCTGGGCATCGATGCCCTGGCGGATCGAGATCGTGTGCTTGCCGAACCTGGTGTCGGCGCGACACGAGTAGGTGGCCACGGGCTGGTCGGCGGGGGCGAGTAAGGCGAGGATCACCACAAGACTGCGGTAAGTAGCCATACGACTACTCTATGCAGTCATCTGCCGAAGAGGAACCATCCGGCGACGCCGGCCGCGACGAACACCACAGGTAGCGCGAGCAGGAACCACGCCCGCCGTCGGCGCCGGCGACGCACCGGCGGATCGGTGGCGACCGTCGTGTCCAGGTCGTCCTCGGTGATCGTGGTCCGCTCGGCCGCGCGCATCGGGGCCTCCTGCTCCAGGCGGTACGCCTCCGCCTCCAGCCGGTCGGCCAGGGTGTCGGCGCGGTCCCAGCGATCGGCCACCCGGTACGCGAGCGCCCGCGCGAAGACGTCGTCGAGCTGGCCGACCGAGTCGTGCAGCAGCGGGCGCAGGCTCTGCGGCGGGAGGTCCGGGTCGCGGTTCAGCACGTCGCCGATCGACGACGCGGAGTACGGCGGATGGCCGGTCAGCAGCGCGTACGTGACCGCGCCGACCGCGTAGATGTCGGCGCGTTCGTCGAAGCCGCCGTCGCCGCGGCCCTGCTCCGGCGCCATGTACGACGGCGTGCCGACGGCCTGGGTGAGGCCGGACGCCTCCGCGGCGCGTTTCGCCAGGCCGAGGTCGGCGAGCACGATCCGGTGCGTGCCGCCGCCCGCCTCGTCGCCGGGGCGGAGCAGCAGGTTCGCCGGGGTGACGTCACGGTGTACGACGCCTTCGCCGTGCAGTGCGGCCACCGCGCGGGCCAGGTCGGCACCCCACCAGAGCGCGTCGACCGCGTCCAGCCGGCCCTGCCGCAGGACGTCGGCCAGCGTGCCGCCGCCGACGTAGTCCATCACGAAGTACGGGCGGCCGTCGTCGAGCTTGCCCAGGTCGAAGACCCGGACCACCCGGTCGCTGGAGATCCGGCGCATCAGCCGCGCCTCGGACAGGAAGCGTTCCCGCACGTCGGCGCGCGACGCCCAGTTGTCCGCCAGCACCTTGACGGCGACGTCGACGTCAAGGTCGTCGTCGTACCCCCGCCAGACGGTCGCGAACGCGCCCGCGCCGATCTTGTCCCGTAACCGGTAACGTCCGATGACATCCATCCCGGCTATTGTCGGTCACAAACCAGTCCACAAGGGGGAGCATGACCGAGGAGTTGGAAGAACTCGGGGCCCGCGCGGCAGCTGGGGACCAGACGGTGCTTCCACAACTTCTGCAGGCGATCCGTCCGCAGGTGCAGCGCCGGGTGGCGAAGTTCCTGCCGTACCGGGAGGACGCCGAGGAGGCGGTCCAGGACACGCTGCTCCAGGTGGCGAACAAGGTGCACACGTTCCGCGGCACCGGGAGCTTCGCCGGCTGGGTGACGATCGTGGCGACCAACCAGGCCCGCCAGACCTACCGCTCGCTCAAGCGCCGCTCGGTCGAGCAGTCCGCTGAGTTCCTCCCGGAGTCCGTCGACCCCCGCACCACGTCGGTCATCGCCGGCTCCCGCCTCGACCTGCTGGAAGCGCTCGAAGCCCTGGAGTCCAGCCATCCCCAGCTGGTCCAGCCGCTCGTACTGCGGGACCTCGGCGCGCTCTCCTACGCCGAGATCGCCGACGAGCTCGACGTCCCGCTCGGCACCGTCAAGGCCCGCATCCACCAGGCCCGGAAGGCCGTGGCCGAACGCCTCACCGTCCGCTGAAGGTCCGCCGTACCGCCAGCGCCCGGCGCAGGTCGTCGAGGTAGTCCGCGGTCTGCCGGCGGATCCCCGGCGCCACGGTCTCGTCCGCGATCAGCGCCTCGGCGGGCGCGACCAGGTCCGGCTCGATCGCGAACCGCGGGGCGATCCGGTGCGCGGTCAGACCGAGCACCACGCCGGACCGGATCTCGCCCGTGCGCGGGATGTCGGCGAAGAACCTGCGGACGTACGGCGCGGTGAGCGCGGCCTGTCCCGGATGCCAGAAGCCTTCCGCGGTCGCGAGCAGTTCCTTCACCCCGATCGACGCGTCGGTCATGATCCGCGTCCAGGCGGCGTCCTTGCCGTCGGGCAGCGCGGCGCGGCAGCGGGCGGCGTGGTTGACGCCTTCGGTGGAGTGGTCACGCGCCAGTTCGGCGTCGATCTCCGCGGCGCCGTACACGCCGAGCCGGACCAGCCGCAGGACCAGCGCCCAGCGGAGGCCCGTGTCGACCTCCAGACCCGCCGGAGCAGCCCCGTCGAGCCAGGACGTCAGGAGCCCGGTGTCGCCGCTGGTCGCGATCAGGCCGCGGGCGGTGGCCAGCTGCAGGCTGCTGCCCGCCGCCGTGGCCGACAACTTGTCGCGCAGCGCGTCGGCGACCTGGGCGCGGTAGTTGTCGTAGTCGAGGTAACGGCCGAGGAGGCGGTTCTCGAGCCATTGGACGAGTGATCCGACGGCGATGTCGCTGTCCTCGGACGGCAGCGCCGCGGTGAACAGGTCGAGCGCGCGCCGCGGGTCCAGCTCGGCATCGGCGACCGCGTCCCGGACCGAGTTCCAGATCACCGCGCGCGTCGTACCGTCCGCGATACCCGGCAGCACATCCGGGAGCCTGCTCAGGCTCAGCTCGTCGAGCCTGACCTTCGCCCAGGTGTCGTCACCGGCGTCCGGCACCAGCACGTCGTTGCCGAGCGCAACGTCCACCGAGTCGTCCGCCAGCACCACGTCGACCGAGGCGGTCGATCCGTCGGCATCGAACCCGCCCACACTCAGCTTGTGCAGCCGCCGGGAACCGTCCGGGCTCGTGCGGTGCAGCACCGCACCGGCACCCGCCCGTACGGCGGTGATCGTGTCCAGTCCCGACGTACGCAGCCACTGGCCGGACCAGGTGTCCAGGTCACGGGCGCCGGCCTCGGTGAGCTTCGCGATGAACTCCCGCAGATCGGCGTTCCCGTACTGGTGCGCCTCCAGATGCGCGGTGACGCCCGCGAGGAACACGTCGTCCCCGAGGTACTTCGCGAGTTGCTTGAGGACCGCCGCGCCCTTGGCGTACGAGATCCCGTCGAAGTCGTCCAGGGACTGCCGGGCGTCCTTCAGCGTGTCCGGCGCGACCGGGTGCGTCGAGCTGCTCTGGTCCGTCACCAGGCCCCACCACTTCCGGACGAACGCGAAGTCCGTCCAGTTGCCGTCGTAGCTGGTCGCGTCCTCGGACACCCGGTGCGCCATGTACTCGGCGAACGACTCGTTCAGCCACATGTCGTTCCACCACTTCATCGTGACAAGGTCGCCGAACCACATGTGCGCCATCTCGTGCACGACGATCCGCGCGCGGGTGCTGCGTTCCGCCTCGGTGGCCGGCCCTCGGAACAGCAGGCTGTCGGTGACCGTCACGCAGCCGGGGTTCTCCATCGCGCCCATGTTGAAGTCCGGGACGAACACCTGCCAGTACTCGCCGAACGGGTACCGGAGGCGGAACAGCCGGTGGTACTCGTCGAACGCCTCGCGGGTGGTGCGGAACAGGTCCTCGGCGTCCCGCTCCAGGTGCTCCCGCAACGACTGCCGGCAGGCGAGCCCCAGCGGGATCCCGTCGTGCTCCCCGGTGACCTGATGGTACGGACCGGCGACGAGCGTGACGAAGTACGTCGACAGCGGCTTGGTCTCGGCGAGCGTCCACTCCCCCGGGGCCGTGCGCTCGGCCGCACCGTTGCCCAGGACGACCCAGTCCTCGGGGCATTTCACGGTGACGGTGTACGGCGCCTTGAGGTCGGGCTGGTCGAAACACGGGAAGTAGCGCGGCGCGGACTCCAACGACGACATGGCGTACGTGTAGACGCGTCCGTCCGCGGCGTCGACCGAGCGCACGAGTCCCTCACCGTCCGCGGAGTACAGCATCGTGGCGGTGACGACGAGCTCGTTCTCGGGCTTCAGGTCGTCCAGTGGGAACCGGCCGCCGTCGAGTGCGGCGGGGTCCAGCGACCGCCCGTTGAGCTCGACGGCAAGCAGCCGCTCGGGCTTCACGTCCACCCAGCTCGTACTGCTCGTGGCCCCGAACCGGATCCGGCTGGTCGCGACGAACGTGCCGCCGTCGCCGGTCAGATCGAAGGCGATCTCGTACGACCGCAGGCTCAGGTCCGACGCCCGCTGCCGGGCCTCGTCGACTGTCAACGCGCGCATGCCCTACCCCTTCCGCGCCGTCGTGGCCGCCAGGGCGGCGACGGCGCGTACCTCCTCGTGAGGGCTGGTCTCGAGGAGGGTGGTGATGACCGGGAGGTCGGCAGGTTCGGCCAGCGTGGTGAGGACGTTCAGCGCGCTCACGTGGTCGAACCCGGCGCGGATGTCCTCGCCGGCCTCGACCGGCGGGTGGGCCAGGATGCCGAGCGCGACCTGGCGTACGTCGGCGGCCAACGGCTCGAGTGGATTGCCGCCGCTGAGCTGGGTGTACGCCGCCGCCACCTGGTACATGTTCAGCGCCCGGCACACCGTCGGCACGTTCGGGCTGTGCAGCAAGGCCTCGAACGCCTGCAAGGGGATGTCCGCGCTCATGCCTGAACGCTAGCCGCCGCGTGCAGATGCTGCGCCAGCAGGTGCGCCGCCTCCGGCGCGTCGGCCGCGTAACAGACCAGGTGATGCCGCGTCGACCACGCGTCCTGGAGCGGGCAGATGTCGACGTCGGCACTCGCGTCCACAGCCCGCCGCGGTACGACGGCCAGCCCGGCGCCGGCCGTCGCGAGTGTGATCAGCGCATGCAAGGTCGGGACCAGCGTGCGGTACCGCGGCGCCGGGGCGTGCGGGCCGAGCCTGTCGTCCATCCACTCGCTGAGCGGCGAGTTCCGGTCCAGCCCCACCAGCGGGTGCTCCGCGACCTCGGCGTACGCAATCGAGGCCCGTCCCGACAACGTGCCACCCGCCTGGCCGATCACGACCAGCGAGTCGTCGGCCAGCGGTTCGGTCCGCAGCGGGGTCGGCTCGTCGTCGAGGATCACGCCGAGATCGGCCTCGCCGGCGGCGAGCAGGCGGACCATCCGGACGGTACGCCGCTCGCGCACGTTCACGTCGTACTCCGGATGATCGCGGAGGAACGTGGCCAGCGCGAGCGGCACCAGCTGGTGCATCGCGGACCCGCCGGCGACCAGCCGGATCGGGGCCGTGCGGGGGACGGCGTACGACGCGACCGCGCTGTCCAGGCGGGTCGTCTCGGCCAGCACCTCGCGGGCGTGCCGGGCCAGCGTGGCGCCCGCCGGGGTCAGCCGCACGCCGCGCCTCTCGCGCACCAGCAGCGGTACGCCGGCCTGCGCCTCGAGCGCTCTGACCCGCGCACTGGCCGAAGGCAGACTGAGGTGCATCACCCGCGCCCCGGCGGTGATCGAGCCCTCCGCCGCGACGTGTGTGAACAGCCGGAGGTCGTCGAGGTCGTACCGCATACCCTCAGCCTACGTCTCAGCCTGAGGCTGACTACGGGGATCGCGCATTGTGGAGTGTCCACGGAACCCGGATCCTCGAAGGGTGCTGCTGATCCTCCTGGCCGGTGTCGCGGCCGGCGCCCTGAACGCCGGCGGCGGCGGCGGGAGCTTCGTGGCACTGGCCGCGCTGGTCGGCGCCGGGATGCCGCCGGTGACCGCGAACGCGACCACGACCGTCGCCTTGCTACCGGGAAACGCGACCAGCGCCTGGGTCTACCGCCGTGAGCTCGAGGGCTTCCAGCGGCCGTCGCCGGCGCGGCTGACGCTCGCCAGCGTCTGCGGCGGTGCGCTCGGTGCCGGGCTTCTACTACTCCTACCGTCGGCATCGTTCGACGCCGCGGTGCCGTGGCTGCTGGCGTTCGCGACGCTGGTGCTGGCGTTCGGCAAGCGGCTCACCGCGGCGCTCCGGCTCGGGCAACCGGGGCCGGCCACGATCCTGGCGGGGCAGTTCCTGCTGGCGATCTACGGCGGGTACTTCGGCGGCGCGGTCGGGCTGATGATGCTCGCGTTCTGGACCGCGACCACCACACTCGACCCGGCGCGCGGCAACCCGCTGCGGGTGATCCAGGTCGCCGCGGTCTACCTGACGGCGGCGGTGATCTTCGTGTTCGCGGCCGACGTACTCGCGCAGCCGTCGCAGCTGGTCGTGATGCTCGGCGGCGCGATCATCGGCGGGTACGCCGGCGCCCACGTGGTGCGGCGGCTGCCGGCCGGCGTACTGCGTGCGCTCGTGCTGGGTACCGCAGTACTGATGACCGGCCTGTTCTTCGTGCGGGCGTTCGGATGAACCGGGCGCGGGTCGCGATGGCCTACCAGGCGTGCGAGGTCGCGGATCTGGCGGCCGCGGTCGTGTCGCTGGACGATCCGGCCGAGGCGGCGGCACAGGCTGCACTGGTGCTCGCCGCCGCCCAGGAACTAGTTGCCGCGGTCAACCGTCTCGGCGGCCTCGGTACGCCGACGGATCCGCTGCAACTGTTCGCGTACGAGCATCCCGAGGAGGCTGCCGAGGACGTCGCGGACTGGCTCAGCCGGCGTCCGTAGACCGCCGCCCCTGCGGCGGAGGCTGGTGCGGCAGCTGCTCGCGCTCCTTGCGCAGGTAGAGGCCGGCTGCGGTCGAGACGCTGGTCAGCAGCCACATGAACACGCCGGCGTCGTCGGTCACACCAATGACCGGCAGCAGGTCCGGCAGGATGTCGATCGGCGACACCAGGTAGACGATCGCGAGCAGCCACAGGAACGTCCGGTTCCGCGGCAGGTCGGTGTAGGCCCCCCGGCGTACGTCCCGGAGCAGCCGCGGCAGGGCCCGCGCCCGCTCGAACACGTTCCCCACCGGGACCGGCTCGCCCCGCGCGATCTTCTTCCGCCGTACGGCGCGTCGCCGCAGCACCCCGAGCGCGCCGAGGCCGACGCCGATCACCAACAGCCCGGCCCCGACACCGACGGCGGGCAGCCCCACGACGTCACCGTCGCGGAACACCAACGTCAGCACCCCGATCAGCCCGAGCACCCCGCCGACATAAACCATCCCCCCACTGTAGAGGCCACGTCAGCCGACCGCGCTCAACGCAGCGAGCCGGGCGAGGTGGTCCGGCGTGAGTTCCAGTGCGGCGGCCGCGACGTTCTCCTCCAGATGTTCGAGTGAGCTCGTGCCCGGGATCGGGAGCATCACCGGCGACCGATGGAGCAGCCATGCGAGCGACAGTTGCGCCGCGGTGGCGCCGAGTTCGGCGGCGATCATGCCGAGCAGTTGAGAGCCGGCGTGCTCACCGTGCGCGATCGGGACCCACGGCACGAACGCGATCCCCTCCGCGGTGCAGTAGTCGAGGACCGCCTCGTGTTTGCGGTCCGTGAGGTTGTACCGGTTCTGCACGCTCACCACGTCGACGAACCGTCGGGCCTCGACCAGCTGCTCGACCGACACCTCGGACAGTCCGATGTGCCGCACCTTGCCCTCGGCAACCAGTCCGGCGAGCGCGGCGAGCTGGTCGGCATACGGTACGGCGGGGTCGACGCGGTGCAGCTGGAGGAGATCGATGCGCTCGACCCGGAGCCGGCGCAGCGACAACTCGGTCGCCTGCCGGAGGTACTCCGGGCGTCCGCACGGTGCCCACTCGCGCGGCGACGGGCGGGTGTGGCCGACCTTCGTGGCGATCAGCACGCCGTCGTACGGGTGCAGCGCCTCGGCCAGCAGCTCCTCGTTGGCTCCGACGCCGTACGCGTCGGCGGTGTCGACGAAGTCGACCCCGAGCTCGACGGCACGCCGGGCGACCCGGATCGCGTCGGAGCGGTCGGCGGCCGGGCGATACCCGGTCAGCCGCATCGCGCCGAAGCCGAGCCGGTGGACCTCGAGTTCGCCGATCTTCAGACGATTCTGATTCATGCGGACAGCGTCCGGCCCGGGGACGACGTACCGGAAATGATTTAGTCTGAGCTGAATGCTGACGCTGACCTTCACCGTGGCGGACCTGGCCCGGACGCGCCTCGCGATGTCCCCGTTGTGGGAGGTCGTGGCGAGTGTCCGGCTGCTCCGGACGGGCCGGCCGCATCCGTTCCACCGCGCGTGGGTGACCGCGGTACGGCGGCGGCTGGAGGGGGTGGAGCTGGGACTGCTGTTCGACCTGGTGGATCCGGCCGTGTGGTACCTCGCCGACTTTCTGACACCGCCGCCGAACAGTCCGCTACCGGACCTGGAGACGGATCTCGGGGCGCTCCGCCGGGTGCCGCCGGAACAGGTGCGGGCCGATCTGGACGTGCTCGCCTACGCGCGCCGTACGCCGCTCGGGTCGCTGGCGGAGGCCCGGATGCCGCGGCGGCTACGCAGACCCCGGCCCGGCGAGCTGCCGTCCGCGGCGGTCGACGAGCTGTACGCCGACCCGGCGGGCGGGATGGCGGAGCTGGCGGAGCAGGTCGAGCGGTACTGGCAGTTAGCGATCGCGCCGTACTGGGGCCGGATCCGCGCGCTCCTCGACGGCGACCTCCTGTACCGCGGCCGCCGCCTGGGCCAGGCGGGTCCGGCCGGGCTCTTCGAGGACCTCGCGACCGGCGTCAGGTGGCGAGACGGCGTACTGTCCATCCGCCACCGCCGCTTCCACGGCGACCGCCAACTCGCTGGCGAAGGCCTGCTGCTCACCCCGTCCGCCTTCGTCTGGCCGACGGTCTACTCGAGCACCATCCCACCCTGGCAGCCCACGCTCACCTACCCGGCGCGCGGCATGGCAACTCTCTGGACCTCCTCGCCCACCACACCGACCGGCCTCGCCGGTGTCCTGGGCCGCTCCCGAGCCACCCTCCTCACCCACCTGGACGCCCCACGGTCGACCACCGAGCTGTCCAGCCGCACCGGCCTCACCCCGGGTGGCATCTCCCAGCACCTGACCGCGCTACGCCGAGCAGGTCTGGTCAGTTCCCATCGCGTTGGCCGGCTGGTGTTGTACGCGCGGACGCCGGCCGCGGAAACCCTGCTCGACGCCGGACGCTGACTGCTGTCGTGACGACAATTACTGTCCGCGGTCGGGATGGTCGGCGTGCCACACTGCGGCGGATCGCCGAGTCCTAGCGGTTGTACGGCTGGGAGAGGAGTGGGCGGGTGTTGGTCAGGACCTGCGCGTAGTTGGCGCGGATCGTTGCCGCGTCGACGGTGACGGGCGGCTCCGGCTTGCCGACCGGGATGTTCCAGGTGGGTGGGGTCGCGGCGCCGGAGAGGGCCCAGGCGGCTTGGCGGGCCGCGCCGAGGGCGACGTACTCCGCTGGTTCGGGGAGGACGACCTCGGCTCCCAGGAGGGCGGGAGCCAGAGCCTGTACGGCGCGGGAGCGGGCGCCGCCGCCGAGGAGGAGGACGCGCTGGACCGGGACGTCCTGGTCGCGGAGGGCGTCGACGGCGTCGGCCAGGCCGCAGAGCAGGCCTTCCACCGCGGCCCGGGCCATCGTCGCGGGCTGCATCGTGGCGCGGGTCAGGCCGTAGACGAGGCCGGTGGAGTGCGGGAGGTCCGGCGTACGCTCGCCGTCCAGGAACGGGAGCAGGACCAGACCGTCGCTCCCGGGTGAGGTGATCGCGGCCTCGTCGAAGGCGGACAGCTCCAGGCCGAGCATCTGCGCGGTCGCGGACATCACGCGGGCCGCGTTCAGCGTGCAGACGAGCGGAAGGTACTCGCCGGTGGCGTCGGCGAAGGCGGCGACCAGGCCGGTCGCGTCCTTGGTCGGGTGCGCCGACCGGGCGAACGCCGTACCGCTGGTGCCGAGTGAGACCGCGACGTCGCCGGGCTGCAGGTCGAGGCCGAGTGCCGCGGCCGCGTTGTCACCGGTGCCGGCCGCGATCGCCGCGCCGAACGACGTCTGCCCGACGATCTCCGCCGGCCCGGCAACCCGCGGCAGCTGCAACTGCCGCCCGAAGGCCAGCTCGACCAGATCGGTCCGGTAGCTGTTGGTCGTCGGCGCCCACCACCCGGTCCCGGAGACATCGCCCCGGTCGGTGGTGATCCCCTCGATCCAGGTGCGATCAGCCGCCAGCCGGTGCGTCATCCAGTCATGCGGCAACACCACGGCAGCGGATCGCCGCACGGCTTCCCGCCGCACGTCGTTCGTCGCCGCCTCGTCCCTCATCCAGCGCAGCTTCGTGACGGTGAACGACGGGACGGGGACGGAGCCGATCGCGTCGGCCCAGGCCTCGGGGCCGCCCAGCTCGGCGATCAACTCGGAGGTGGCGTCGGCCGAGCTGGTGTCGTTCCAGAGGACGGCCGGGTGGACGACCTCGCCGGCTTCGTCCAGCAGGACCATGCCGTGCTGCTGCCCGCCGACCGCGATCGCCTGGACGCCGTCGAGCAGCCCGTCAGAGGCTGTCTGCCACGCCTTCCACCACTCCTCCGGGTCCACCTGCGTTGCGTCCGGATGCGGCGCCCTGCCTTCGCGGACGACCGCCCCGGTCTCGGCGTCGCACACCAGAACTTTGGTCGCCTGGGTGGAGCAGTCCACCCCGGCGACCAGCCTCAGCTCAGTCATGCCCCCACACTAGAGGGCTTCCAAGGTACGGCGGGCGCCGATCTCGTGGAGCGACTGCAACGCGGCCTTGTACGGCGTCGTGAACCGCTCGTCGGAGGCCAGGTCCCCGAAGAGGTCCGGGTCCGAGATGAACACCAGCGGATCCTCCCGGTTGTGCTGCGCGCGCTCGACCAGCTTGTCCCGCAGCCGGTCGACGACCTCGATCGGCTGCCCCTGCTCGTCGACGGCCTCGGCGTACCGCGCCCAGGACGCGACCACGAGCACCGACCGGCCGATCTCCCGGCCGGCGGCGAGCTGCTCCCGCACCACCGGCAGCAGCCACTTCGGGATCCGGTCCGAGCTCTCCGCGCACAGCCGCGCCAGCGTGTCCCGGACCTCGGGGTTCGCGAACCGCTCGATCAGCTGGTGCTTGTACCGGTCCAGGTCTACCCCGGGCACCGGCGGCAACGTCGGCGTACCCTCCTCGTCCATGTAGCCGAGCAGGAAGTCGACGAACAGCTCGTCCTGACACACCTCGTGCGCGTACTGGTACCCGGACAGGAACCCGAGGTACGCCAGCGCCTGGTGCGAGGCGTTCAGCAGCCGCAGCTTCATCAGCTCGTACGGCTCGACGTCGTCGACGATCTGGACGCCGACATCCTCGTACGGCGGCCGCACCCCGCCGAACGAGTCCTCGAGCACCCACTGCGTGAACGGCTCGCACACCACCGGCCAGCCGTCCTCCACGCCGAAGCGCTCGGCCAGCGCCGCCCGGTCCGCGTCGGTGGTGACCGGCGTGATCCGGTCCACCATGCAGTTCGGGAACCGCACCTCGTTCTCGAGGAACTCGGCGGTGGCCGGATCTTTCAACCGCGCGAACGACGAGATCATCTTTCGCGCGACGTGCCCGTTGCCCGGGATGTTGTCGCAGGACATCACGGTGAACGGCGGTACGCCGGCCTCCCGCCGGCGGCGCAGCGCCTCGACGATGAACCCGAACGCGCTCCGCGGCGTCGCCCCCGGCTCCAGGTCCGCGGCCAGGGCGGGATCCGAGGCGTCCAGCTCCCCCGTCACCTGGTTGACGTGGTACCCGCCCTCGGTGATCGTCAACGAGACGATCCGAGTCGCCGGGTCGGTCATCCGGGCCAGCACGGCCTCCGGGTCGTCCGGTGCGAACAGGTAGCCCACGATCGAGCCGATGACGCGAGGCTCCAGAGTGCCGTCCGGATGCTTGATCACCAACGTGTACAAGCTGTCCTGGGCACTCATCACCTCCGCCATCCGTTGGTCGTTCGGCAGCACCCCGACACCGACGATTCCCCAGTCGAGTGCCTTGCCTTCCGACATCAGCCGGTCCAGGTACATCGCCTGGTGCGCGCGGTGGAACCCTCCGACCCCGAAGTGCACGATCCCCGGCGTCACCGTCGTACGGTCGTAGGAAGGCACACCGACGTCGTTGCGCAGGGCATCGAGAGCGGCAGTGGACAACTTCACTTGACCGCCCCCAGCGAGAGGCCCTGGACGAGTTTGTCCTGCGCGGCGAACCCGGCGATCAGCACCGGCAGCGACACCACCAGCGACGCGGCACAGACTTTGGCGAGGAACAATCCTTGACTGGTCACGAACCCAGTCAAGAACACCGGAGCCGTCTGCGCCACTGTGCCGGTCAGCACCCGGGCGAACAGCAGCTCGTTCCAGCTGAAGATGAAGCAGATCAGCGCGGCCGAGGCGATACCGGGAGTCACCACCGGCGCGACCACCGACCGGAGCGTCCGGGTCAGCGAGGCGCCGTCCACCGAGGCCGCCTCGAGGATCTCCACCGGCACCTCGGACAGGAAGCTGCGCAGCATCCAGACCGCGATCGGCAGGTTCATCGAGGTGTACAGGATGATCAGCAGCCAGATGTTGTCCAGGAACCCGACCGACTGCGCGAACAGGTAGATCGGCAGCAGCCCGGCCACCACCGGCAGCATCTTCGTGGACAGGAAGAAGAACAGCACGTCGGTCCACTTCTTCACCGGCCGGATCGACAACGCGTACGCCGCCGGGAACGCGAGCAGGATGACCAGCGCCGTGGACAGGATGCTCGCGGTCAGCGAGTTCGCGATCGACGGCCACGGACCGGTGCTGAAGAACGACCGGTACCCGTCCAGAGTCAGCGGGGCCGCGAGGTCCGGCGGGTTCTTCGCCGCGTTCTCCTCGGAGTGGAACGACGTCAGCAGCATCCACAGCACCGGGAGCACGAACAGGATGCCCACGATCCACGCCAGCCCGCTCAGCGCCCAGCCGCCGCCACGCCGCGAGTGCCCCTTCACCATCGTCACCTGGCCGCTCATCGGCCCGTCTCCTCTCGGAACAGCGTGGACACCGACCGCAGCGCGAAGGTCGCGATCAGGATCGTGCCGATGACCACGATCACGCCCGCCGCGGACGCCCGCCCGTAGTCGTGCGCGGTGTAGAAAGTCTGGTAGATCGTGTACGGGAGGTTCGCCGTACCGAGGCCGCCGGAGGTGATCGTGAAGACCGCGTCGAAGTTCTGGACGACGTAGATCGACCCGAGCAGCGCCGACAGCTCCAGGTACTGCCGCAGGTGCGGGAGCGTCATGTAGCGGAAGATCTCCCACTGGTTCGCGCCGTCGATCCCGGCCGCCTCGATGACGTCCAGCGGCCGGCTCTGCAGCCCGGCCAGCAGGATCAGCATCATGAACGGCGTCCACTGCCAGACCAGCGCGAAGATGATCGACCACAACGGCTGGTTGCTGATCCAGTCCGGCTGCGGAGCGTTGTCCCCGAACAACCACTTCAG
Organism: Kribbella sp. NPDC051137; assembly: GCF_040682535.1. Taxonomy (NCBI): domain Bacteria; kingdom Bacillati; phylum Actinomycetota; class Actinomycetes; order Propionibacteriales; family Kribbellaceae; genus Kribbella; species Kribbella sp. NPDC051137. The sequence goes on along the minus strand of NZ_JBFBBI010000008.1, from coordinate 113,425 downwards.
TACCCCGTTGAACAGGCCGTACGTCGGGTTGTAGAGCGCGTGCTTCCAGAGCAGCGCGGCCGCGACCGGGACCACCAGGAACGGCGTGATCATCATCGTCCGGACGGCACCCCGGCCGCGGAACTTCCGGTCCAGCAGCAACGCGATCAGCAGCCCGAGGACCAGGCTGATCAGGACGACGCCCGCGGTCAGCAGGATCGTCACGAAGATCGCGTTCCGGGTGTTGGAGTCGGTCAGCACCCGGCGGAAGTTCGCGAACCCGGCGAACCCGCGCTCGTCCGGGTAGTACGCGTTCCAGTCCATGAACGACACGATGATCGTGACCACGAACGGCAGCTGGGTGACGACGATCATGAAGATCAGCGCCGGCAGCAACGGCCCACGACGGGCCCAGTCACCGGCCTTGCGCATCGCCGTGCCCTCGGAGCCCGCGGCCCGCGCCGCACGACGGCGGCCCGGCCGCGCTTCGGTTTCGGTACTCATCGACGTCCTCGCTTCGCTCCGGGCGCCGATGAGGCACGAGGCACGCTGCGTTTGATGATGAACTCGCTTCGCTCGTTCATGAGGCCCTCACTTCGCCATCCGCGAGCGATACCGCTCGGCGACGTCGTCTGCCAGTTTCTGCCCGTGTTTCAGTGCGTCGTCGACGCTGGTCTTACCGGCGATCGCCGAGCTCACGTCCTGACTGATCTGGGTCCCGAGGTCCGGGAACTCCGGGATGTCGACGAACTGGATGCCCGGCGCCGGCCGCGGCTGGACACCCGGGTTGTTCGGATCCGCGTGCTCGATCGCGCTCTTGGTCGGCTCCGCGAACGCGGCCGCCTCCTTCAGGTACTCCGGGTTCTCGTACGTCGACGCCCGCTTGCCGGCCGGAACGTTGGACCAGCCAACCTTCTGGCCGACCAGGTTCTCGTAGTCCTTGCCGGACGCCCAGGAGATGAACTTCCAGGCGTTGTCCTTCTTCTTCGACGCCTCCTGGATGCCCCAGGACCACGCGTACAGCCAGCCGGAGCTGTCGGTCTTCACCACCGGCGCCGGTGCGTAGCCCATCTTGCCCTTCACCGGCGAGTTCGGCGCCTCGAGCGATCCGGCCGCCGACGTCGCGTCGTACCACATCGCCGTGTTGCTCTGGATGGTGTCGTTCAGGCACTCGGTGAAGCCCGCCTGCGGCGCACCCGCCTCGCCGTGCGCGCGGACCAGGTCGACGTAGAACTTGGTCGCCTCGGTGAACTCGGGCGAGTCGACCTGCGCCTGCCAGTCCTTGGTGAACCAGGTCCCGCCGAAGGTGTTCACGACCGTGGTGAGCGGGGCGAACAACTGGCCCCAGCCGGGCTGGCCGCGCAGGCAGATGCCGCGCATCCCCGGCTTCGCGTTGTCCACCTTGGCGGCGATGTCCGCGACCTGCTGCCAGGTCGGCTTCGCCGGCATCGTGATGCCCTTCGACGCCAGGATGTCCTTGCGGTACATCAGGAACGACGACTCACCGTAGAACGGTTCGCCGTAAATCTTGCCGTCGTCGCCGGTCATCGACTGGGTCATCGGCTTCAGGATGTCGTTCTGGTCGAACGACGGATCCTTGGCGATGTAGTCCGACAACGGCGCGATCCACTTGGACTTCGCGTAGATCGGGATCTCGAAGTTGCTCACCGACGCGACGTCGTACTGACCGGCCTGGCTGGAGAACTCCTGGCTGATCTTGTCCCGGACGTCGTTCTCCGGCAGCACGGTGAAGTTCACCTTGATACCGGTCTGCTTGGTGAAGTTGTCGGCGGTCAGCTTCTGCAGGTCCACCATCTGCGGGTTGTTCACCATCAGCACGTTGATGCTGTCCGCACCGCCACCGCCGGCACCGCCGCCCCAGCCCGCACAGCCCGTGACCGCGGTCATCAGCAGCGCGACCCCGACCGCTCCGCTGCGTTTGCGCCTAGTCAGCACATCTGCCTCCGCTCATTTGAGCACGCCTCCGCTCACACCATGAGTAGACCGGGAGGGCACTTGACCTGTCAAGAGTCTGTGCAACACTTGTGTCCGGTGGTGCTCATATGAGCGGGGAGGGTTGTGATGGAGACCTTCGGGCCGGCACAGCTGGTACTGACGGCGTCGATCGCGCGGCGGTACTACGTCGACGGGCGGTCGAAGGTGGAGATCGCCGACGAGTTCCGGCTCAGCCGGTTCAAGGTCGCGCGGTTGCTCGACCAGGCGCGCAGCAGCGGGCTGGTGCGGATCGAGATCAGCCACCCGGGTGCCATCGACCTGGACCTCTCCGCCCGCCTGCAGGAGGCGCTCGGGCTGCGCCGGGCGATCGTCGTCGACACCCCCGAGGTGGACGAGCCGGCGCTACGGACCCAGCTCGGCAAGGCCGCCGCGGACCTGCTGTCCGAGATCGTCACCCCCGACGACGTGCTCGGGCTGGCGTGGGCGCGCGCCGTCACCGCGATGACCGAGCAGCTCACGAGCCTCGCCCCGGTGCCCGTCGTACAGCTGACCGGGGCGCTCACCCGGCCGGACGTCGAGGCGAACTCGGTCGAGCTGGTCCGGCACACCGCGCGGCTCTCGGGCGGTCCGGCGTACCTGTTCTACGCGCCGCTCGTGGTACCGGACGCCGCGACCGCGCGGGCGCTGCGGCAGCAGCCCGAGGTCGCCGAGGCGATCAGCCACTTCGACTCGGTGTCGAAGGCGGTGGTCGGCCTCGGCTCCTGGGACGCCGGGCAGTCGACGCTGTACGACGCGATGGACGAGAAGGCCTGCGAACAGCTCCAGCGCCGCGGCGTGGTGGCCGACATCTCCGGGGTGTTCGTGGACGCCGACGGGGTCGCGGTGCAGAGCCGGGTCACCGACCGGGTGATCGCGATCAACGCCGAGCAGATGGACGCGATCGACGAGGTGATCGCGATCCCGTACGGTCTCGCGAAGGTGGACGCCGTCCGCGCCGCCGTCCGGAGCGGGCTGGTGAACGCGATCGTTACCCACGCACCCCTGGCGAAGGCGCTGCTGAACGAGACAGACTAGCGCGCGATGCCTGACGAGACATTGCTGCTCGGCGGGACTGCGAACCGCGGGTTCGTCGTGCGGGTCGGAGACACCGTCCGACGACCGCTGCGCGCCAGTAGTACGGCGACGCACGCGCTGCTGGAGCACCTCGAGCGGGTCGGGTTCGACGGTGCGCCGCGGTTGCTCGGCGTCGACGAGCAGGGCCGCGAGGTGCTGTCGTACCTGCCCGGCGAGACGGTGCAGGCGCCGTACCCGGCGTGGTCGATGACGGACGAGGCGCTGGACAGCGTCGCCGTGCTGCTGCGTGAGTATCACCAGGCGGTGGCCGGCTTCCGGCCGGCCGGACTGGAGTGGGCCGAGCCGGTGCCTGCCGATTATGTGACCGGGCTGATCAGCCACAACGACCCGAACCTCGACAACGTGGTGTTCCGGAACGGCGTCGCGGTCGCGCTCATCGACTTCGACCTGGCCGGGCCCGGGTCGGCGCTGTGGGACGTGGCGACCGCGGTACGGCTGTGGGCGCCGCTACGACCCGACGCGGACATCCACGACGTACGCCGTGGTCGCTCGCTGGGCCGCTTCCGCCGCTTCGCGGACGCCTACGGGCTGGCCGGGGCGGATCGCCGGCGGTTGGTGGACGCGGCGGCCGACAACCACGTGTGGTGCATGGACTACGTCCGCCGCGGCGCCGAGTCCGGCCACCCTTGGTTCCGCCAACGCTGGACCACCGGCGAGGCGGAACTCACCGACCGCACCAACACCTGGTTCAAGACCCAGACCGAGGCTCTCCACCAGGCTCTGCTCTGAAGACCGCCGCGTTGCGTTCGCGGACGGCCTGGACCTCGGCTTCGACGCGGCCTTCCCAGTACTTCTCCTGCAGGCGCCGGATCCAGTGCGGGATGAAGACCGCCGGACTCGTGGGCAGCCACGGTATGTCGGCGTCGGTCAGCAGCGTCAGCACGAAGCCGAGGACCGTCACGCCGACGAGAACGGCCCAGCCGTGCCGGCAGATCCACGGACCGTCGTCAGCGATCAGCCCGCGCCGAGTGACCGCGCCGACCGCCAGGAACACTGCCGAGAGGGCGACGACCGCCACCAGCGCACCGAAGACCCACCCGTGCACGTCGGCCCAGGGTCCCTGCCGGACGAGCATGAGCACGACGGTCACGGTGGTTGCGATCGCGGCCAGCCCGTAGAGCGCGGCGCCCAGCTTCAGCTTCGGCATATCTGGTTATCGCGGGAGGGGATTGGCTGTTACTGCACGAAGTGGAAGAGAATGAGCCGGTGCGTTCACGGGTGGTGTTGCTGGCAGGGCCTTCCGGCGCGGGGAAGTCGCGGCTGGCGGAGCAGGTGGGGTTGCCGGTGGTGCGGCTGGACGACTTCTACCGGGACGGGGACGACGAGGCGATGCCGCGGTCGCCGCTCGGGATCGTCGACTGGGACGACCCGCGGTCCTGGGACGGCGAACGTGCGGTCGCGGCGCTCGAGCAGTTGTGTACGACGGGGTCCGCGGACCTTCCGGTCTACGACATCGCCGCGGACGGGACGGTCGGCCACCGTCCGCTCAGCATCGGCGACGCTCCGCTGATCGTTGCTGAGGGCATCTTCGCGGACCAGATCACCGGCACCCTGCGGGAGCGCGGCCTGCTCGCGGCGGCGATCTGCGTCTACCACCACCAGGTCGTCACGTTCGCGCGGCGCTTCCAGCGCGACCTTCGCGAGCACCGCAAACCCCCGCTGACGTTGCTCCGTCGCGGTCTGTTGCTGCTCCGGGACGACCCCCAGGTGGTCGCCCGCTGCGTCGTCGCCGGCTGCGAACCCCTGCACCCGAAGGCCGCCCGGGCCCGGATCGAGACCCTTCTCACCGCGTCGACCCGGTCCTGAAAACAAGATTGTTCGCCTGAAGTTAACCAACTTCTGTTGGTATCGGTGCCGATCATCGGATGCACTCGGGGGCGAGTGGCCGAACGGAGAGGGACCGTGACACGGAATGCTGCAGGTGTTGCCGTTGTAGTGACCGCGTTGCTGCTGGGTGTGACGGCCTGCGGAAGCGACGGAGGTAGTTCGGCGAGCGCTGCCGAGAAGCCGGTCGCGAAGCACTCGGCGCTCACCGGTAGCGCGGGCAAGACCACGAAGAGCGCCCTCGCCGACCTGGTCGTGCTGCCGCGCGGGTACGTCGCAGACCCCGGCAACCCTACCGGCGCCTTCACGGCGACGTCGTACCTCAACACCTGGTCCGCCGACCCGGCGCTGGACCGCGCGCTGTTGCTGAACGCCGGCTTCGTCGAGGGGTACCGGGCGACCCGGCTCAGCCCCGACAAGAAGAAGCGCTACACCGTCCAGCTCTTCAAGACCGGCTCCGCCGCGAAGGCCCAGGCCCTGCGGAACGGCCTCTGGAAGCAGGACACCCACGACCACCCGTTCGCCCTCCCGGGCGCGCTCTCCGACGCGAACGTCGAGTACGACGGCGGCACCGACCTGTCCGTGGCCACCGCCGAGGCCAGTCTGGCGATCGGCGCGACGGTCGTGGAGCTCACCGTCCGCGAGACCGCTGCCCTGGGCACGACGCTCACCCCGGACACCGGCCTCATCACCACGCTCGCCAAGGACCAGCGCACCCGCCTGACCGCGCCGTCGAACTGATCAGCCCGTGATCCGGTCGATCACCAGCGGACCCGGCTCGTAGGAGTCCGCGACCGCGACCGCGTCGGTCAGCGACTCCAGCGCGCGGTCGATCCGCGTCGCGTCGTCGGTGTGCAGCGTCAACAGCGGCTGCCCCTCCTGGATGCGGTCCCCCGGCTTGGCGTGCAGCTCCACACCGGCCACGGCCGAGACCGGGTCCTCCTTGCGCGCCCGCCCGGCACCGAGCCGCCACGCGGCCACGCCGACGGCGAGAGCGTCCAGCTTGGACAGTACGCCGGACGCCGGCGCCGGTACGACGTGCTGCTCGCGCGCGACCGGGAGTACGGCCGCCGGGTCGCCGCCCTGGGCCGAGATCATCGCCCGCCAGGCGTCCATCGCCGTACCGTCGCGGAGCTTCTCGACCGGGTCGACGCCGGTGACACCGGCCGCGGTGAGCATCTCGTTGGCGAGGGCAACGGTCAGCTCGACGACGTCCGCGGGACCGCCCCCGGCCAGCACCTCGACCGACTCGCGCACCTCCAGGGCGTTCCCGGCGGTGCGGCCGAGCGGAACCGACATGTCCGTGAGCAGGGCAACCGTCTTCACGCCGGCGTCCGTGCCCAGGGCGACCATGGTCTCGGCCAGCTCGCGGGCGTCGGCGAGTTCCTTCATGAACGCGCCGGAGCCGACCTTCACGTCCAGCACCAGCGCGCCGGTGCCCTCGGCGATCTTCTTGCTCATGATCGAGCTGGCGATCAGCGGGATCGCCTCGACGGTGCCGGTCACGTCGCGGAGCGCGTACAGCTTCTTGTCCGCCGGGGCCAGGCCGTCACCGGCCGCGCAGATCACCGCGCCGACCTCCTCCAGCTGCCGCATCAGCTCGTCGTTCGACAGCGCCGCGCGCCAGCCCGGGATCGACTCCAGCTTGTCCAGCGTGCCGCCGGTGTGGCCGAGACCGCGGCCGGACAGCTGCGGTACGGCGACCCCGCAGGCCGCCACCAACGGGGCCAGCGGCAACGTGATCTTGTCGCCGACGCCGCCGGTCGAGTGCTTGTCTGCGGTCTTCCGGGACAGCGCGCCGAAGTCCATCCGCTCGCCGGACGCGATCATCGCCGCGGTCCAGCGGGCGATCTCGCGGCGGTTCATGCCGTTCAGCAGGATCGCCATCGCGAGCGCGGACATCTGCTCGTCGGCGACGTCGCCCTTGGTGTAGGCGTCGATCACCCAGTCGATCTGGCCGTCGCTCAGCTCGCCCCGGTCGCGCTTGGTCCGGATCACGTCGACAGCGTCGAAGCTCATTACTCCTCCAGGAACTCAGGTCCGAACGCCTCCGGCAGCAGCTCGCGCAGCGGCCGGATCCCGCTCGTGGTCTCGATCAGCAGCGCCGGGCCGCCGTGCTCGTGCAGCAACTGCCGGCAACGCCCGCACGGCGTCAGCAGGTGCTCGTGCCGATCCACACAGGTGAACGCCACCAGCCGCCCGCCGCCGGTCCGGTGCAGCTCGGACACCAGCCCGCACTCGGCACACAGGGTGATCCCGTACGACGCGTTCTCCACGTTGCACCCGGCAACGATCCGCCCGTCGTCGGCGTACGCCGACGCACCCACGGGGAATCCGGAGTACGGCGCGTACGCGCGACGCATCACCTCGACGGCCGCCGCCCGCAGCGCCGGCCAGTCGATCTCACTCGGTGACGTAGGGCTCACCGTCGGCCTTCGGGGCTCTGACCCGGCCGACCAGGCCGGCGACCGCGATGATGGTGGCCAGGTACGGCGCCATCAGCAGGAGCTGCCCGGGGATCGGGGTCTGGATGATCTGCAACTGGGACTGCAGCTGGGTCGCGAAGCCGAAGAACAGCGCGGCGACCGTCGCGCCGATCGGGTGCCAGCGGCCCATGATCAGCGCCGCCAGGGCGATGAACCCGTTGCCCGCGGTCATCTCCTTGCTGAACGACCCGGCGTACCCGACCGTGAAGAACGCACCGCCGAGACCCGCCAGGATGCCGGCCGTGAGGACCGCGGAGTACCGGATCCGCTTGACCTTGATGCCGACCGTGTCGGCGGCCTTCGGGTGCTCGCCGACCGCCCGGATCCGCAGGCCCCAGCGGGTCTGGAACAGCACGAGCGTGACCACGACCACCGCGAGGTACATCAGGTAGACCAGGATCGTCTGCCGGAACAGGATCGGCCCGATGAACGGGATGTCGCCGAGCCCCGGGATCTTGATCGCCGACAGCACCGCCGGGGTGTTCAGCGCGTCCGCCTTCGGCTGCATGAACTGGTCGAACAGGAACCCGGTGATACCGGTCGCGAAGACCACCAGGACGACGCCGAGGACGACCTGGTTGACCAGGTACTTGATCGAGAACACCGCCAGCAGCGCGGCCATCACCACACCGCTCGCGGCCGCGGCCACCAGCGCCAGCGCGCCGCTGTGCGTCGTGCTGGACACCAGCGCGGCCGTGAACGCGCCGACCAGGAACTGGCCCTCGATCGCGATGTTGATGACGCCGGAGCGCTCGCACAGGACGCCGGCGAGCGCTCCGAGGATCAGCGGGGTCGCGAAGTTCAGCGTGCCCTGGAACTGGTTCGCCAGCGGGAACGTCTTGCCCGCGGACGCCCAGCACAGGAACGCGCCGATGAAGCAGATCCCCAGTACGGCCGCCAGCCAGCCGACGTACCGCGGCGGCACCCGGCGCCGGACCGACGGTACTGCGTACGCGACCGCCGCCGCGACGCCGAGGATGCCGAGGATCAGGCCGACCGGCTGCGCGGGCATCCCGAGCAGGTTGTGCTGCAGGTCGCCGGAGACCAACTGGAACGTCGCCTTGCCGCTCTTGGTGAAGATCGCCAGGCCGAGGCCGATCAGCGCGAACACCAGCATCACGCCGCCGACCCGCTGCCGACGGGTCCGCTCGGCCGGCGCCTCGATGACCTCGGGCTTCGGCGGCGCCGCCGGGACGGCGTCGGGAGTCGTCTCGCTCATCCGTTCCAGCCTTTCGCGAGGACGGCGCCGGCTCCGCGTTCCTTGGGCAGGAAGCGGAAGACCGAGCGCACCAGCGCCGGGGCCGCGACGAACAGCACGATCACGGCCTGCAGGACGGTGGTCAGGGTCAAGGGAGTCTGGGTGATCAGCTGCATCTGCAGGCCACCCGCGTTCAGCGCGCCGAACAGCAGGCCGGCCAGCACCGTGCCGATCGGCGTACCGCGGCCGAGCAGCGCGACCGTGATCGCGTCGAACCCGACCGACGCCGCGACCCCGTCGGTCAGCGGCAGGTCGGTGCCGAGCACCTGCTGGACGCCGGCCAGACCGGCCAGGGCACCGGCCACGACCATCGCGATCACGTACGCCTTGCCGACCGACATACCGGCGGTCCGGGAGGCGTCCGCGTTCGCGCCGACGGCCCGCAGCTCGAAGCCGATCGTCGAGCGGTTCAGCAGCCACCAGACGAAGACCGCGGCCAGCAGCGCGAGCACGAACCCGAGGTGCAGGCGGGTCCCGCCGAACTTCGGGAACTGCGCGTTCGCGTCGACGATCGGCGAGATCGGGTCGGTCCGGCCGGGGCGCCGGAACGCCGAGGTGGTCAGCAGCCAGGACAGCAGGTACAGCGCGACGTAGTTCAGCATGATCGTCACGATCACCTCGTGCGCGCCGGTCCTCGCCTTCAGCAGACCGACCACGCCGCCCCAGAGCGCGCCGCCGACCAGACCGGCGACGAGCGCCACGATCAGGTGCAGCACGGGCGGCAGATGCCACGCGAAACCGACGTACCCGGCCAGGATCGCGCCCGCGATCAGCTGGCCCTGGGCACCGATGTTGAACAACCCGGTGCGGAACGCCAGCGACACCGCGAGGCCGCCGCAGATCAAGGGTGTTGCCTGCGTCAACGACTCGCTGATCGGCGTCCACCCGCCGAACGCGCCGGCCGCCAGCGACTTGTACGCCTCGCCGACCGCGCTCGCCGCGGCGGAGAAGGTGTCGCCCGGCGCGGCACCGAAGTACCCGATCGCGGTCTGCACCTGCTTGTCGCCGACGATGATCAGGATCGCGCCGACCACCAGCGCCAGCACGATCGCGCTCAGCGAGACCAGGCCCTGGACCGCCCACGAGGGCAGGCCGGACCGCTCCGGTTCCCTGGCCGGCGCGGGCGCGGGCGCGGCTTCCGTTTCAGTGCTCATCAGATGGTTCCCAACGTGGTCGGGTGTTCGATCGCCTCGTCGTGCGCCTCGTGCTTCGACGCGCCGGCCATCATCAGGCCCAGCTCGTCGCGCGGCGTGTCGGCCGGTACGACGCCGACCACCTTGCCGCGGTACATCACCGCGATCCGGTCCGCCAGCGCGGCGATCTCGTCGAGTTCGGTGGACACGATCAGGACCGCCGTCCCCTGGTCGCGTTCCTGCACGATCCGGCCGTGCAGGAACTCGATCGAGCCGACGTCCACGCCGCGGGTCGGCTGCGAGGCGACCAGCAACTGCAGCGGACGGGACAGCTCGCGGGCCAGCACGACCTTCTGCTGGTTGCCGCCGGACAGCGACGAGACCGGCAGGTCGATGCCCTGGGTGCGGATGTCGAACTCCTCGACCCGGGCGTGCGCGTTCTTCTCGATCTCGGCGGTCCGCAGCGACAGGCCGTTGCCGTACGGCGGCTTGCGGTACAGGTCGAGCACCAGGTTCTCCGCGACCGAGAACGAGTCCACGAACCCGTCCTGCCAGCGGTCCTCCGGCACGTATCCGATACCGGACTCCAGCCGCTCCCGGGTGGACCGGGTGGTCAGGTCGGCGCCGTCCAGCGAGATCCGGCCGGCCGCGACCGGGGTCAGGCCGAGCAGCGCCTCGGCCAGCTCGGTCTGGCCGTTGCCCTGGACACCGGCCACCGCCAGGATCTCGCCCGCCCGGACCTCCAGGTCCACGTCGTCGACAGCGGTGAACCCGCGCTCGTCGATGACGGTCAGCCCCTCGACCCGCAGTACGACGTCCTTCGGCTGGGCCGGCTCCTTGTCCACCACCAGGTCGACCGCGCGGCCGACCATCAGCTCGGCGAGCTCCTCCTCGGAGGCCGACGGCTCCGCCTGACCGACCACCTTGCCGCGGCGGATCACGGTGATCTTGTCCGCGATCGCCTTGACCTCCTTGAGCTTGTGGGTGATGAAGACGATCGACGTACCGTTCTCCCTGAGCTGCCGCATCACGCCGATCAGCTCGTCGATCTCGGCCGGCGTCAGCACCGCGGTCGGCTCGTCCAGGATCAGCACCTGGGCGTCGTGGCTGAGCGCCTTGATGATCTCCACCCGCTGCTGGATGCCGACCGGGGTGTTCTCCACCAGCGCGTCCGGGTCGACCGCCAGGCCGTACCGGTCGGAGAGCTCGGTGACGAGCGTGTGCGCCTTCTTGCGGTCGAGGACACCGCCGGCCCGGGTGCTCTCCCGGCCGAGCATGATGTTCTCGGCGACGGTGAACACCGGGACCAGCATGAAGTGCTGGTGCACCATGCCGATGCCGTGCCGGATCGCGTCGCTGGGCGAGGTGATCCGGACCTTGTCGCCGTCGATCACGATCTCGCCCGAGTCGGGCTGCAACAGCCCGTAGAGCATGTTCATCAGGGTGCTCTTGCCGGCCCCGTTCTCACCGAGCAGGCAATGGATCTCGCCCGGCTCGATCACCAGGTCGATGTGGTCGTTGGCGACCAGCGAGCCGAAACTCTTGGTCAGCCCGGAGAGCTCGAGATGCATGCGCAGCCTTCCCTTCAGACGGCGAGCCAGGAGGCGACCTTGTGGGTCTGCCTACCTGGCTCGCACCGTACTACGCAAAAGTGTGGCGGATCAGGACGCCTTGGGCTGAACCTTCGACTCGATGACGATCTTGCCGCTGATGATGTCGGCCTTGATCGTGTCCAGCTCGGACTTCACGTCGGCCGGGATCTTGCCGTCGAAGTCGTGGAACGGCGCGATCGCCGTACCGCCGTTCTGCAGCGTCCCGGTGAACTGGGTGTTGTCGAACTTGTTGTCCAGCACCGACAGGACCGCGTCCTTCACGGCCACGTCCATGCCCTTCTCGACGCTGGTCAGCAGCGTCGAGCAGTACTCCGCGGCGCTCACGCAGCCGTCGGTGTCGACCCAGATCGCGTTGACCTTGCCGCCGCTGGCCTTGGCCGCCTGCAGGCCGCCGAGGCCCGACGGGCCGGCCACCGGGAACAGGATGTCCGCGCCCTGGGTGATCAGGTTCTGCGCGTTGTTCTGGCCCTTGGCCTTGTCCTCGAAGTCGCCGGTGAACAGGCCCTTCTGCTTCTGGTCGTCCCAGCCGAGCACCTGTACGTTCTTGCTCTTCTGCTGGTTGTAGTAGCGCACGCCCTGGGCGAAGCCGTCCATGAAGATCGTCACGGTCGGGATCTGCAGGCCGCCGAACGTGCCGACCTTGCCGGACTTGGTCATCGCGGCGGCCAGGTAGCCGGCCTGGAAGCTGGTCTGCGCGGTGTTGAACAGCAGCGGCTTCAGGTTGGCGATCGGGGCCTTCGGCGCCGAGTCGACGATCGCGAACTTGATGTTCGGGTTCGCCTTGGCGGCCGCCTCGGTCGCGTCCTCGAGCTTGAAGCCGACGGCGACGATGACGTTGCACTTGGCACTGACCATCGCGGTCATGTTCGTCGTGTAGTCGTTGTCCGACTTCGACTCGGCCTTGACCTCGGTCAGGCCCTTCTCCTTGACCGCGTCCTGCAGACCCTTGTAGGAGGTCTGGTTGAACGACTTGTCGTCGAAGCCCCCGGAGTCGGAGACCATGCAGGCCTTGAAGTTCTTGTTGGCGTCGCTGCCGCTCGAGCTGTTGTCGGTCGGCTTGCTGCCACAAGCGGCAACGGCGAGCGTCAGCACGCCCACGATCGCCGTTCCCCGCACGTACTTCTTCACCGGACGTCTCCTTCGTCGACCAGAATCCTTTAACCGGCACGCCTTCCCCCACGTACCATCCGCAGACTATAGGGCGCGGTCCGTCTTTCTTTGAACGTCGAGCAGGCCTCGATACCGGAAAGTGACCGGCGTTTGCGTCACATTTCGACAACTTCTCCGGCGCGGTCACCGGCTGCTGTTTCCAGATCACGGTGTGCACGCTCCGTGCTTACGCTCACGTTCTGTGGTCGGCGCGCTGGGTGAAGGGGGATGACACAATCGCGGGATGAGTCATCAGCTACTGGTCGCGGACGTCCTGGCGCGGGTCGAGGCGGTGCGCGAGGACATGGTCGCCGTACGCCGTGACCTGCACGCCCACCCCGAGCTCGGGTGGCACGAGGTACGGACGACCGAGCTGCTCGAGAAGCAACTGGTCGGCGCCGGGCTGTCGCCGCGGGTGCTGCCGACGGGGACCGGGCTGATCTGCGACATCGGCGCCGGCGACACGTGCGTCGCGCTGCGGGCCGACATCGACGCACTGCCGGTGCCGGACGGCGTGGAGGCGCCGTGGCGGTCCCGCGTCGACGGGGTGGCGCACGCCTGCGGGCACGACGTACACACGTCCGCACTGCTCGGTGCGACCCTGGTGCTCGCCGGGATGGCCCGCGACGGGCAGCTCGACCGGCGGGTCCGGGTGATCTTCCAGCCGGCCGAGGAGGTCATGCCCGGCGGCGCCCTCGGGGTGATCGCCGCGGGCGGGCTGGACGGCGTACGGCGGATCTACGGGCTGCACTGCGATCCGCGTCTGCAGGTCGGCCAGGTCGGGCTCCGCGTCGGTGCCCTGACCGCCGCCGCCGACCGGCTTCTCGTCCGCCTCACCGGACCGGGCGGGCACACCTCCCGCCCGCACCTCACCGCCGACCTGGTCTACGCGCTCGCGACGCTCGTCTCCGAACTCCCCGCCGCCCTCTCCCGCCGCGTCGACCCACGCGCCGGCATGTCGCTCGTCTGGGGCCGGATCACCTCCGGCTCGGCCGCCAACGCCATCCCGTCCCGCGGCGAGGCCGAGGGCACCCTGCGCTGTCTCGACGTCAGCGCCTGGCGCCTGGCCGCCGAACTCATCCCCGACCTCGCCGCCCAGATCGTCCGCCCGTACGGCGTCGAGGTCGACACCGAGGTCACGCACGGCGTACCGCCCGTCATGAACGACACCACCGCGATCAGCGTCCTGCAGAACGCCGTACGGCAAACCCTCGGGACGAGCGCCATAGCCCAGACGGACCAGAGCCTCGGCGGCGAAGACTTCGCCTGGTACCTCGAACACGTCCCCGGCGCCATGGCCCGCCTCGGCGTCCGCCCACCCACCCAGGAGTCGGCCGCCGACCTCCACACCCCCGGCTTCACCCCCTCCGAAGAAGCCATCACCCTAGGCACCACAATCCTGACCTCAACCGCCCTCCTGGACTAAAGGACACCGGCGTCGTCGGGCGGCGGCGGCCTTTAGAAGGTGTCGGCGGGGACGTAGACGCCCCAGACTTCGCGGAGGGTGTTGCAGACTTCGCCTACGGTGGCTCGGGACTTGAGGGCCTGTTTCATCGGGTAGAGGCAGTTGTCGTTGCCTTCGGCAGCTTTCTTGAGGGCGGCCAGGGATTCGTCGACAGCTGTTTGGTCGCGGTTGGCGCGGAGGGACGCCAGGCGGGCGACCTGCTGGGCTTCGATGGCGGGGTCGACGCGGAGGGGTTCGTACGGTTCCTCCTCGGCGATCTTGAACTTGTTCATGCCGACGACGACCCGTTCGCCCGCGTCGATCTGCTGGGCGATCCGGTACGCCGAGCGCTCGATCTCCTGCTTCTGGAAGCCCTGCTCGATCGCGGCCACCGCACCGCCGTACTCCTCCACCTGCTCCATCAACGAGACGGTGGCGGTCTCGACCTCGTCGGTCAGCGACTCGACGACGTACGAGCCGGCGAAGGGGTCGACGGTCGCGGTGACGTCGGTCTCGTAGGCGAGGACCTGCTGGGTGCGGAGCGCGAGGCGGGCGGCCTTCTCGGTCGGGAGGGCGATCGCCTCGTCGTACGAGTTGGTGTGCAAGGACTGCGTGCCGCCGAGGACCGCGGCGAGGCCCTGGATCGCGACCCGGACGAGGTTGACCTCGGGCTGCTGGGCGGTCAGCTGTACGCCGGCCGTCTGCGTGTGGAAGCGGAGCATCAGCGACTTGGGGTTGCGCGCGCCGAACTCGTCCCGCATCACCCGCGCCCAGATCCGCCGCGCGGCCCGGAACTTCGCGACCTCCTCGAGGAGCGTCGTACGCGCGACGAAGAAGAACGACAGCCGGGGCGCGAACTCGTCGACGTCCAGCCCGGACGCGACCGCCGCGCGGACGTACGCGATCCCGTTCGCCAGCGTGAAGGCGATCTCCTGCGCGGGCGTCGCACCGGCCTCGGCCATGTGGTATCCGGAGATCGAGATCGTGTTCCAGCGCGGCAGCTCCGCCTTGCAGTACGCGAAGATGTCGCTGATCAGCCGCAGCGACTCCTTCGGCGGGTAGATGTAGGTGCCGCGGGCGATGTACTCCTTCAGTACGTCGTTCTGGATCGTGCCGGTGAGCTTGTCCCCGGAGACGCCCTGCTCCTCGGCCACCAGCTGGTACAGCAGCAGCAGGACGGACCCCGGCGCGTTGATCGTCATCGAGGTCGACACCTGGTCCAGCGGGATCTTGTCGAACAGCACCCGCATGTCGTCGATCGAGTCGATCGCCACCCCGACCTTGCCGACCTCGCCGTGCGCGATCGGGGCGTCGGAGTCGTACCCCATCTGGGTCGGCAGGTCGAACGCCACCGACAGGCCCATCGTGCCGTGGTCGATCAGCTGGTGGTACCGCTGGTTCGACTCGGCCGCGGTACCGAACCCGGCGTACTGGCGCATCGTCCAGGGCCGCTGGGTGTACATCGTCGGGTACACGCCCCGGGTGTACGGGTACTGCCCGGGCTCGCCGAGCTTGGCCGCCGGGTCGAAGCCGTCCAGCGGCTCGTACACCGGCGCGAACTCGAACCCCGACTCGCTGCGATGACTCATCCCCCCAAGGTATTCCGAACCACCGCCGCACTGGTATGCACCAGCGCACGTCACCGATGTGTGCTCCAGCACACGCCCGGGGTAGATTCCGTCCCCTCGATCGCGAAAGGACGCCGATGTCGTACAGCCCAGCCGCGGCACCACAACCGACCCGGCGCCCCGCCCGGAAGGCGGTCTGGCCCTTCGTCCTGTCCGGCGTACTGGCCTGCGCGCTCGTCGCCGGTGCGGTCGTCTTCTTCGTCGTACGCCGGGACACGCCGGCCGCCACCGGTCCCGCGGACTCGGCGACGGCCGGCTCCAGCCGCATGCTCGCCGAAGGTGTGACCGCGGGCGGCACGATGACGGGCGCCGCGAAGACACTCGCGACGGCCTTGACGGGGCGCGGGCTCGAGTGCAGCGTGCGGTTCACCACCGCTGACGGCGGTCATTCAGGCTGTTTCCTCGCGGCCGGCGGCGGGACGGTCGCGGTCGAGTATCAGTACCAGGCGGACGGTGCGGTCAACGCGCTGACCCTGGTGATCAAGGGCAAGAGCGAGACGGCGCCGATCCTGCAGACGTTGACGGCGACGATCGGGCAGGTCGTGTTTCCGGCCGACAGGTCGGCCGTGCTCACGACGATGCGCCAGAGCTGGGGCGGCGCCGTGGAAGGAAAGTGGGGAAAGTACGAGATCGTCGGCCGCGGCTCGCCGACGCGGCTCGACGCGGAGAAGTTCGGCAACAAGCAACTGAAGGTTCCGTCCCTGCACCTCGAGACCACTGAGCTCGGGTTGGCGAAAGCACTGAACGCCGACGGATACACCTGCGCCGGCATCCAACCGACCTGCCAGGGCCAGTACGCCGGTAAGCCGGGACTCGCGCTCAAGTTCTCCGGACCGGACGACGGCGGCATCACCTACCTCGTCGCGACCGCCGCGACCGGCACCACCAGCGAGAAGGCGTTTGCACAGCTCCGGAGCACGGTCTTCGGGCATTTGCGGGGCGACGCGGTCGCACCGGTGCAGGAATGGATCTCCCAGCACCTCGGCGGCGGATCGCACATCGCCTACGTGGCCGGCTGGCGGGTGGACCTCGAGGTGACCGCCGGCAAGCAGATCCGGTTGACGCTGTTCAACGAGGAGTTCTTCCTGCAGATGACCTGAGTCAGCGGCGGAACGCGAGCGCTTCGGGCGACAGGTGCTCGTACAGATCACATGCCAGGTCGGTGAGGGTGTCGGCGAGGGACTGGTCGGTGAGGCGGCCGTACGCCATCACGTTCACCTGGCCCTGGTGGGCGGACTGGAAGATGAAGTGGGCCTGGTGGGCGCGCTTGTCGTTGGTCAGGAAGGCCGTCACCGACGGTGTCAGCACCGCCTTGGCGAAGTCCGGGCGGGCCGTGCCGGTGGCGAAGAGGGCGTCGTACGCCGGGTCGCCGGTCAGGTACTCGTCGTCGAAGCGCGGGATCGTCCCGGGCGGTGCGAGCGCCTTCGGGACCGTCATGCATTCCGGCCACAGCGCCGGTACGTCGATCTTCACGCAGACGGCCCACCGGCGCTGCCGCCACAGCGCGGCGACGTGTTCGTACCGCTCGATGTGGTGGCCGCGGTGGTCGAGCTTCTGCAGGAACGCGATCGCCCCGGCCGGCGACTCACCCAGCAGCTCCGGCGGCATCGTCGAGATCGGCCCGTCGCCGGGTCCACCGCCCTCCAGCGCGAACGCCGGTATCAGCTCCAGCAGCCGGCCCGCGAAGTCCGCCAGCGCGCCGAGCTGCGGCGGCTCGGTCACCTTGCCGTCGCGCCAGACGACCAGGGTGGCGCCGTCGATCCCGAAGTGCGGCGGCTCCGGGTCGTCCAGCAGCAGCTCCATCACCCGCGGGTTCACCACGTCGTACGCGAACTTCCGGTCCTCGCCCGTCACCCTGAACCGCTCGTTGAACTGACCGCTCTCGAGGTCGATGTCATGCCCCCGTGCGACGTCGCCGCGCGCGGACCGCCGTACCGTCAACGCCGGCAGTGCGCTCGGCAGCTCGACGACGGCCGCCGCGCAGATCCCGCTCCGCAGACCGCTCGATCCGGTCGACGAGGACTGCGGCAGGTCCGGCGTGTAGTACCAGCTGAACTGCATCAGCAGCCCGGGCCGCCCCGCGATCGTGTTCCCGGACAGCAGGTCCTGTACGTCGTGACTCGTGCCGTCGGAGAACGGCGTACCGCCGAAGCGGTCGAGCAGCCCGTCCGTCCCGGTCGTGTACCGCCAGCCGTTCCGGGTCCCCCACCAGCTGATCAGGTTCTTGTCGACGTCCCGCTGGGTCGCGCGGCTCGCCCACCACCACAGCAGCGCGCCGAGCACGACCACCACTGCGACCACGATCCCCAGAGTTCGCATACGACCAATCAAGCACATCCCGGGTGCGGGTCAGCGCCGCCTGGCGGAGAACCGGTGTTCCGGACGGCCGGTGGCGCCGTACGCGAGGTCGAGGTCGACGAGGCCGCGCTGCACCAGCGCCGCCAGGTACCGCTGCGCCGTGGGCCGGCTGAACCCGAGGGTGTCGGCGACGTCGGCCGCACTCACCGTCGTCGCGGCGCCCGCGACCGTGTCGAGCACCCGCGCCATCGTGGCGGGCAGCCGGCGACGTTGCCGGGCGTCCGTGGCCGGTGACCGGAGCATGCTGTACAGCGTGTCGACGGTGTCCTGGTCGGCCTCCCGCGCCTCGCTCAGCCGGAGCCGCCATTGCTGGTACGCCTCGAGCTGCTCGCGCAGCGCCGGGAACGCGAACGGCTTGACCAGGTAGTAGATCGCGCCCAGCTGGATCGCCGCCCGGACCGACTCGATGTCCCGGGCCGCGGTGATCAGGATGAAGTCCGGTACGCCGGTCCCCGACGACGCCGACGACTCCGCTGCCAACTGCCGGACGAGGTCGAGCCCGGTCCGGTCCGGCAGGTACATGTCGAGCAGCAGGAGGTCCGGCCGGGCGGCGGTGATCAGCTCATGCGCCTCAGCCGCCGTGTGTGCCTCACCGATCACGACGAACCCGGGAACCTTCGCAACGCTCCGGGCGTGCGCCTGCGCGACGTGGAAGTCGTCGTCCACGACCAAGGTGCGGATCACGACACGGTCTCCTTCGCCCGGCTGCGCAATGGCAGCTGCACCTCGAACCTGGCCCCCGACGGTGACGCGACGGTAATCGTGCCGCCGGCCCGCCGGACCAGCCGGTGCACGAGAGCGAGTCCGACTCCGCGCCGCATCCCGCCGGCCCGCGGCTCCTTGGTGGAGTACCCGTCCGCGAACACCTCGTCCAGCTTGCCGGCCGGGATTCCCGGACCGGTGTCGGAGACCACCAGGTGCACCTGACTGGTACGGCCGTTGAGTTCCACGGTCACCCGGCCGCGGGGATGCGTCGCCGCAGCCGCACCGGAGACGGCGTCGATGGCGTTGTCGATCAAGTTGCCGAGGACGGTCAGCAGCGGCGTGTAGTCGAGATCGGCCACCGGGAGCTCGCTGCCGGGCGCGAGCCGCACTTCGACGTCCCGCTCGGCCGCGACGGTCGTCTTCGCGATCAGCAGCGCGGCGACCACCGGCGGCGCGATCCGGGACCGTACGACGTCAGCGGCCAGCGAGGACTGCCCGATCACCTGTTCGGCGTACGCCGTCGCCTCCTCGACCTCGCCGATGCCGAGCAGCACCGACAGCACGTGCAGCCGATTCGAGTACTCGTGTTCCTGCGCCCGCAGGGCCGTCGTCAGCGCCTCCACCGAGTCGAGCTGGCGGACCAGCGCCTCCAACTCGGTACGGTCCCGGATCGTCACGACACAGCCGGCGTTCCGGCCGGCCACGATGACCGGCATCCGGTTCAGCACCAGCAGATGTTCGTCGGTGACGACCACCACGTCGGTGCCCTCGACGGCGCCGGAGAGCAGGTCGCGCAGCCGTCCCGCCGGAACCAGCTCGTCGAGCCGCTGGCCCAGCTGCGCGGTCTGCAGCTCGAGCAGCCGGCGGGCCTCGTCGTTCAGTACGTTCACCCGCCCGCCGGGGTCGAACGCGATCACGCCCTCCCGGATGCCGTGCAGCATCGCTTCGCGCTCCTGGACCAGCGCGACGATCTCGGCGGGCTCGAGGCCGAACGTGACGCGCTTGATCGTGCGGGCCAGGATCAGCGAAGCGACGACCCCGACCGCGAGTACCAGCGCGGTGTAGAAGACCACCGGCCAGACGACCTGGCTGACCCTGGCCGCGACGTCGCTCTCCCGGATGCCGACCGAGACCTCGCCGATCGGCGTACCGGCGGCGTTGCGGATCGGCACCCGCGCGTTCGCAGACCGGCCGAGGTTGCCGTTGTCAACGCCGGTGTGCACCCGGCCGTCGAGTGCCACCACCGGCTCCTCGACCCGCTGCCCGATCAGGGCAGCGATCGGGTGCGTGTACCGCGTTCCGTCCGCACCGATGACCACGACGTACCACGCGCCGGTGTCGGCCACCACGTGCGCGGCGGCCGCGCGCAGCTCGGGGCGAGCCGACGGATCGGTCAGAGCCTGCGCGGCCAGCGGCAGATCCGCGACCGAGGAGGCGATGTTCGCGGCCCGCTCCTCGACGTTGGCGTCGGCGGTCTGCCGTGTCACCGACACGTACAGGGCCAGGCCCGCGGCCATCGTCACGCCGACGATCGCGAGTACGGCGAGCAGGATCCGGGACGCCAGGGTGGCTCGCGGTAATCGCACGCGGCACCTCCTTCCGGCTCGGCGATCACCCCAGGGTGGCTGAGAAGAACGCACAAAACCACGGCTATCGCGACTAACTTGCGCAACGCGGACAAGGGTTCCGGCCGCAGTCTCCTGCTTCCTAGTGTGACGCCACTCACGACAGAAGGAGCCAACATGGCGGCCATCGAGCTACGCGGGGTGACCAAGCGTTTCCCCACCGCCGACGGCGGAACGTACACGGCGCTCAAGGATCTGGACCTCACCGTCGGCGAAGGCGAGTTCTGCGCCGTCGTCGGTCCGACCGGATGCGGCAAGTCCACCACCCTGACACTGGTGTCCGGGCTCGAGCAGGCGTCCGAGGGGCAGGTCCTGGTCCGCGACCAGCCGGTGACCGGTATCACCCCGACGACCGGATTCGTCTTCCAGCAGGATGCGGTCTTCCCGTGGAAGACGGTGCTCGACAACGTGTCCGCTGGGCCGGCCTTCCGCGGCGTACCGAAGGCCGATGCCCGGGCTCAGGCCCGGGACTGGCTGCGCCGGGTCGGGCTGACCGGCTTCGAGGACCGGTACCCGCACCAGCTCTCCGGCGGCATGCGCAAGCGGGTCGCGCTGGCCCAGAGCCTGATCAACCAGCCGGACATCCTGCTGATGGACGAGCCGTTCAGCGCCCTCGACGTACAGACCCGTTCGATCATGTCGACCGAGCTGTTGTCGCTGTGGGACCAGACCAAACCGGCGGTCGTCTTCGTCACCCACGACCTCGAGGAAGCGATCGCGCTGGCCGACAAAGTGGTCGTCCTGACGGCCGGACCGGCGACCGTGAAGGCGGAGTTCGGCATCGACCTGCCACGGCCGCGGATCGTTCAGGAGATCCGCTTCGATCCGCGCTTCGTCGCGCTGTACGAGCACATCTGGACGGCCCTGCGCGCAGAGGTCGAAGAGGCGTACGCGCGCAGTACCGCGGTGGCGGCATGAGTGGCCGGCGGTCCCGGACGGCGCGGCGCCGGCTGGTCCTCGGGCTGCGGATCGGTGTGCTGGTGCTCTGGCTCGGCGGCTGGGAGCTGGCCGCCCGGACGAAGCTGGTGGATCCGTTCTTCTTCGGCCAGCCGAGTGCGGTCTGGTCGCAGATCGTCACCTGGATCACCCAGGGCACGGCGCAGGGCAGCCTCGGCGAGCAGATCTTCGTGACGATGGAGGAGGCCGTGATCGGCTTCGTCATCGGCGTCGCCGCGGGCGTCGTGGCCGGCATCGCGCTCGGCCGGAGCAGGCTGCTCGCGGACGTACTGGCGCCGTACATCAAGGTGATGAACTCGGTACCGCGGATCGTGCTGGGCTCGCTGTTCCTGGTGGCGTTCGGGCTCGGCCTCACCTCGAAGGTGCTGCTGGTCATCGTGCTGGTCTTCTTCGGCGTGTTCTTCAACGCGTTCCAAGGCGCCCGCGAGGTGGATCGCAACCTGCTGGCCAACGCCCGGCAGCTCGGCGCGTCCCGCTGGCAGGTCACCACCCACGCGGTGCTTCCGTCGGCGTTCACCTGGATCCTCGCCAGCCTGCACGTCAGCTTCGGGTTCGCGATCATCGGCGCCATCGTCGGCGAGTTCCTGGGCGCCGAGAAGGGCCTCGGGATGCTGATCAAGACAGCCCAAGGCAACTTCAACCAGAGCGGTGTCCTCGCCTGCATGGTCCTGATGGCCGCGGTCGCGCTGCTCGCCGAATTCCTCATCACCCGGCTGGAGCGGCGACTGCTGCGCTGGCGCCCCGCGCCGGCCGGCGACGCCGACCTCGCCTCGCTCTGACCCCACACCCCTGCACAGCAAGGAGAAACTCATGAGAACACGTACCGCGGTCGTCGCGGCGACGGCGTCCGCCGTCGCGCTGGCGATCACCGGCTGCGCCAACAACGCGCAGGGCGGGTCGACCCAGGCAGTCGCCGGATCGACCTCCAGCGTCAGCGGCGACAAGGTCACGATCATGGTCGGTGGCCTGGACAAGCAGATCTACCTGCCGTTCATGCTGGCGAAGCAGCTCGGGTACTACGACAAGGTCGGCGTCAACGTGGCGCTGGTCGGTGAAGGCGCCGGCGTCGACGCCACCACCGAGATGATGGCCGGGAAGGTACAGGGCACCGGCGGCTTCTACGACCACACGATCGCCCTGCAGGCGCAGGGGAAGAACGCCGAGGCGGTCGTGTCGATGCTGCAGGTTCCCGGCGAGGTCGAGCTGTGCCGCAGCGACCTCCAGGGCACCGTGCACAGCCCCAAGGACTGGAAGGGCCGGCACCTCGGGATCACCGACGTCGGATCCTCCACCGACTTCCTCACCCAGTACCTCGGCACCCAGAACGGCATCGACCCGTCGCAGACCACCCGGATCGGCGTCCAGGCGGGCAACACGTTCATCGCGGCCATGCAGCACAAGCAGATCGACTGCGGCATGACCACCGAGCCGACCGTGTCGAAGCTGCTCCAGGACAAGACGGCGTACATCCTCGAGGACATGCGGACCGCGGCAGGCGCGACGAAGTCGCTCGGCGGCACGTATCCGGCCACCTCGCTGTACATGCAGACGAGCTGGGTGCAGTCGCACAAGGACGTCGTACAGAAGCTGGTCACCGCGTACGTCGCCACGCTGAAGTGGATCCAGACGCATACCGCCGCCCAGATCGCGGACCAGATGCCGGCGGACTACTACGCCGGTGTCGGCAAGGCCGCGTACACCGCCGCGCTGGACAGCGAGAAGGGCATCTTCAACCCGACCGGCATCATGCCCGCCGACGGCCCGAAGACCTGCCTCGCCGTGCTCGGGGCCTTCAACCCGAAGGTGAAGGGCAAGTCGATCGACCTGACCAAGACCTACACCAACGAGTTCGTCCAGGCCGCTCAGCCGCTCAGCTGACCTGGATCAGCCGCCGGGTGGTCACCAAGTGGCCACCCGGCGGCCCTTGAGCCGTCGACAGGGCATCGACGCCGTGTCACGAGAGTGTCGCCCAGGGTTCATGAGCGGTGAGGAACCTTCGAAGTGTGCGAATCGTGATGGTGGCCGAGACCTTCCTGCCGCAGATCAATGGCGTGGCGAACACGGCTCGCCACGTCGCCGACCGGCTCCGCGCCCGCGGGCACGACCTGCTGATCATCGCCCCCGGACCGGGCCCCGACAGGTACGGCGACGTCCCGGTGCTGCGGGCCCGCAGCTTCCGGACGCCGGGCTACAAGGAGTACCCGGTCGGTCTGCCGGATCCGTCGATCGAGCGGGCGATGGCCGACTTCAAGCCGGACCTCGTGCACCTCGCCTCGCCGTTCATCATCGGCGCGTACGGACTCCGCGCGGCGCGGAAGCTCGGCGTACCGACGGTCGCGATCTTCCAGACCGACATCGCCGGCTTCGCCCGCCAGTACCCCTGGTACGCCGCCGCGGACCGCGGCATCTGGCGCTGGGTGAGCCGTACGCACTCCCGCGCCGACCGCACGCTCGCCCCGTCGACCTCGGCCGTCGACGCGCTGGTGCAGCGCGGTGTGCCGCGGGTCCACCGGTGGGGACGCGGCGTGAACCTCGACCTGTTCGACCCGTCGAACCGGGACGAGCAGTGGCGCCGGGAGATCTCGCCGGACGGCCGGCCGATCGTCGGGTACGTCGGCCGGCTGGCCGCGGAGAAGAAGGTCCGGCGGCTCGCCGAACTGACCGGCCTGGACTGCCGGATCGTGATCGTCGGCGACGGGCCGGACCGCGCCGCACTGGAGAACACGTTGCCGACGGCAACTTTCCTCGGGATGCGCCGGGGCGCCGACCTGGCCCGGATCTTCGCCGGGCTGGACGTGTTCGTGCACACCGGTGAACACGAGACGTTCTGCCAGACGATCCAGGAGGCGCAGGCCTCCGGCGTCGCCACCGTCGGCCCGGCCGCGGGCGGCCCGCTCGACCTGATCCACCCCGGCGAGAACGGCCTGCTGTTCGAGCCCGGCAAACCCGGTTCGCTGCGGGACGCCGTACGGACGCTGCTCGATCACCCGACCGCCCGCGGACGGATGGCGGCGAGCGGCCTGCGGCGGGTGCAGTCCCGGACCTGGCCGGCCGTCGTCGACGACCTGGTGGACCGGCACTACGCCGAAGTACTCCGGGACGCCGCCGCCGTACGGCGCGTCGCATGACGGGCTTGCGGATCGCGCAGCTGGCGAACTTCGTCGGGCCGACGTCCGGCGGGATGCGGACCGCGATCGAGCACGTCGGCCAGGGGTACGTCGAGGCCGGCGCCGAGCGGATCGTGATCACGCCGGGCGAGAAGGACGTGGTGATCGACACCGAGCTCGGCACCGTGGTCCGGGTGAAGGCCCCGAAGGTGAGCGGCGGCTACCGGCTGATCACCAACCCGTGGACCGTGATCGACATGCTGAAGAAGTTCGGGCCGACCACGGTCGAGATCTCGGACAAGTCGACGCTGCTCCCGGTCGCCCGCTGGGCCCGGCGCAACGACATCGGCACGGTCCTGTTCAGCCACGAACGCCTGGACGCGATGCTCGCGCTCGGTGCCGCGCGACCGGGT
Organism: Kribbella sp. NPDC051137; assembly: GCF_040682535.1. Classification (NCBI taxonomy): domain Bacteria; kingdom Bacillati; phylum Actinomycetota; class Actinomycetes; order Propionibacteriales; family Kribbellaceae; genus Kribbella; species Kribbella sp. NPDC051137. The sequence continues at coordinate 88,656 of NZ_JBFBBI010000008.1, read as the reverse complement.
CAGCTCGGCGGGAACGACGTACTGCGGCCGGGCCGGATGCTCGGCGAGCGTCAGGTGGGGTGGGGTGCCGACGGGGTGAAGTACAGCCAGCTCCACATGGTCGCCACGGTCGCGGCGCTGTACAAGATCCTCGGCCGGACGTACGACGCGGTCGTCGTGACCTCGCGCTACGCGGCCGCCGAGTTCGACGACGTGACCACGCCGCTGGTCCGGATCCCGCTCGGGGTCGACCTGGACACGTTCCACCCGTCGCTGGGCGAGCCCTCGGATGACGGCGTACTGAAGCTCGTCCACGCCGGGCGCCTGTCGCGGGAGAAGAGCCCGCACCTCGCCGTCGCCACCGCCGCCGAGCTGCACCGCCGCGGCGTGAACCTGCGGATGGACGTGTACGGCACCGGGCCGCACCTCGACGAACTGCTGGAGATCGCGGGCGACGCCCCGGTCCACTTCCACGGGTACGTCGACGGCCGCCGTACCCTCGCCAAACACCTCGCCGAGGCCGACATCGCGCTCTCCGTCTGCCCCGGCGAAACCTTCGGCCTGGCCGTCCTGGAGGCGCTGGCCGCCGGCACCCCGGTGGTCACCGCGAACACCGGCGGCGCCCGCGAACTCGTCGACGAAACCTGCGGCCGCTGGGCCCCCGCCAACCCAACAGACCTCGCCGACGCCGTCCTCGCCCTGTCCCGCCTCCCCGGCCGGAGAGGAGCAGCCCGCCAGCGCGCGGAGCTCTATACCTGGCAAACCTGCACCAACCGGATGCTCACCCTCCACAACCGGCTGGCTCAGGGGCGGCTCGCGGCCTGAGCCGAACACCTTCTGTCGTTCGGTACCCGGTTCAGGTCAGGTGGTCGTAGTCGCCGCGGACCCAGGCGGCGTGGCGGTCGGCGGAGCGGCGGACCACTGCTTTGGCGTCGGTCGGGATCGAGGCGCCGAAGTTGTTGTAGAGGCGGTCGTACTCGAACGGGTCCAGGGAGCGGGCGACGCGGTCGACGACGGCGCCGGAGAGCGGGATGCGGTTCGGGTAGCTGCGCATGAAGCTGACCGAGGTGCGGTCCGGGTTCGCGAAGATCGTGTCGCCGGACAGGATCACTCCCTTGCCGTCGGCACCGTTCGCCCAGTGCACGACCGCGCTGCCGGGGAAGTGACCGCCGGGTTGCAGGACGGTCACGCCGGGTAGCGGGGTGAGTCGGCCGGACCAGGTACGGATCACCGGGTCCTGGCGGGCGACCCACTCCTTGTCCGCCTCCGCGACGTACACAGGGACGTTGCCCAGCCGGTGGCTCCACTCGACCTGGACGCCGTACATGTGCGGGTGGCTGGCGATGATCGCGGCCACCTCGCCGAGTTCGCGGACCCGGCGGACGGCGTCGTCGTCCAGGTACCCGATCGGGTCCCAGAGCAGGTTTCCCGCGGTCGTTGTCAACAGCATCGACTGCTGGCCGATCCCCACCGGCGGCTTCGAGCGGAGGCCGTACAGGCCGGGCTCGACCTCGTCGATCGTCACCTCGGTACCGGCCAGTTCGTCGAGCGTCGTCCAGTGCTGCCCGTCGGCGGGCACCCACTGCCGCTCGTCGTTGCAGATCGCGCACACCTCGACCTGCTCGGAGTGCTCGACCGCACAGGTCGCACAGATCCAGAAACTCACCGTGTTGTTCCCCTCATCCGTCATGCCCTGAAGTCAACGAACTCAAGTCAAGTTGAAGTCAAGCCCTCCGTCGAGGGCCACTCGCGGCGCGTCCGGATGGGCCATCGACGCGACGGATCTCACACCTGACAGGACCTTTCGGCCAGTACAGCGGGATTAGCATCGAACCGACCTGGATTCCGCCAGGTTTCTTCGGTCCGATCGGAGGACGGGTTTGCCCAGCAAACCAGCCGGCACGCTCTACCGCGGCCGGGAGGGCATGTGGTCATGGGTCGCGCACCGGATCACCGGTGTCGGGATCTTCTTCTTCCTGCTGGTGCACGTGCTGGACACCGCGCTCGTCCGGGTCTCGCCGCACGCCTACAACGAGGTGATCGGCACCTACAAGAACCCGGTCGTCGGACTGCTCGAGGTCGGGCTGGTGGCGGCGATCCTGTTCCACGCGTTCAACGGCGTCCGGCTGATCCTGGTGGACTTCTGGGCCAAGGGCCCGCGCTACCAGCGGCAGCTGATGATCGGTGTGCTGGTGCTCTGGGTCGTGCTGTTCGTGCCGTTCGTCATCCGTCACCTCTCGCACGTCTTCGGAGGCTGAGATGACCGATATCGCCGCACCGCGGACAAGCAGCCGTCGCAGCCGAAGCAACTTCGAGCTCTACAGCTGGCTGTTCATGCGGCTGTCCGGGCTGGCCCTGGTGATCCTGGTGCTCGGGCATCTGTTCGTGAACCTGATGCTCGGCGGCGGGATCACCGCGCTGGACTTCGGGTTCGTGGCCGGCAAGTGGGCCAACCCGCTCTGGCAGGTCTGGGACCTGCTGATGCTGTGGCTGGCGATGCTGCACGGCACGAACGGCCTGCGCACGATCATCAACGACTACGCCGAGAAGGACCAGACCCGCTTCTGGCTCAAGGCCCTGCTGATCACCGCCGCGATCGTGGTCGTGGTCCTCGGCACCCTGGTGATCTTCACCTTCGACCCCTGCCTCGACCCCAACTCCACGTTGTCGGTCTGCAAATAAAGGATCTTGATGCAGCAGCACCAGTACGACGTCATCATCGTCGGCGCGGGTGGCGCCGGGATGCGCGCGGCCCTCGAGTCCAGCAAGCGCACCCGGACCGCCGTACTCACCAAGCTCTACCCGACCCGTTCGCACACCGGCGCGGCCCAGGGCGGCATGTGCGCCGCGCTGGCGAACGTCGAGGAGGACAACTGGGAGTGGCACACCTTCGACACGGTCAAGGGTGGTGACTTCCTGGTCGACCAGGACGCGGCCGAGGTGATGTGCAAGGAGGCCGTCGACGCGGTCCTCGACCTGGAGAAGATGGGTCTGCCGTTCAACCGGACCGCCGAGGGCAAGATCGACCAGCGGTTCTTCGGCGGTCACACCCGCAACCACGGCGAGGCCGTCGTACGCCGGTCCTGCTTCGCCGCGGACCGTACCGGTCACATGATCCTGCAGACGCTGTACCAGCAGTGCATCAAGCAGAACGTCGAGTTCTTCAACGAGTACTACGTTCTCGACCTGCTGATGACCGACGGCAAGGCGAGCGGCGTGGTCGCGTACGAGCTGGCCACCGGCGAGCTGCACGTGTTCTCGGCGAAGTCCGTGATCTTCGCGTCCGGCGGTTTCGGCAAGGTCTTCCGGACCACGTCCAACGCACACACGCTGACCGGTGACGGGATGGGCATCGTCTGGCGCAAGGGCCTGCCGCTGGAGGACATGGAGTTCTTCCAGTTCCACCCGACCGGCCTGGCGGGTCTCGGCGTACTGCTGTCGGAGGCGGCCCGTGGTGAGGGCGGCATCCTGCGGAACAAGGACAACGAGCGCTTCATGGAGCGCTACGCGCCGACCGTCAAGGACCTGGCGCCGCGGGACATGGTGGCCCGCGCGATGGCGAACGAGGTCCGCGAGGGCCGCGGCTGCGGTCCGGACGGCGCGTACGTGATGCTCGACCTGACCCACCTGGAGCCGGCACACATCGACGCGAAGCTCCCGGACATCACCGAGTTCGCGCGGACCTACCTGGGCGTGGAGCCGTACACCGAGCAGATCCCGGTGTTCCCGACCGCGCACTACGCGATGGGCGGCATCCCGACCAACATCAAGGGCGAGGCGCTGGCCAACAACGAGGAGGTCATCCCCGGCCTGTACGCCGCGGGCGAGGTCGCCTGCGTGTCCGTGCACGGTGCGAACCGGCTGGGCACCAACTCGCTGCTGGACATCAACGTGTTCGGCCGGCGCGCGGGGATCGCGGCGGCGGAGTACGCCGAGACCGCGTCCTTCGAGGAGCTGCCGGCCGAGCCGGAGAAGTACGTCGTCGACCTGGTCGAGGGCCTGCGGAACTCGACCGGCGAGGAGCGGATCGCCGCGATCCGGTCCGACCTGCAGGCGACGATGGACCTGAACGCGCAGGTGTACCGGACCGAGGGCTCGCTGAAGCAGGCGCTGGTCGATATCGAGGCGCTCAAGCTCCGCTACGCGAACGTGGCCGTCCAGGACAAGGGCAAGCGGTTCAACACCGACCTGCTCGAGGCGGTCGAGCTGGGCTTCCTGATCGACCTGGCCGAGGTCCTGGTCGTCGGTGCGCTGGCCCGCAAGGAGTCCCGCGGCGGGCACTTCCGCGAGGACTACGACAAGCGCGACGACGTGAACTTCATGCGGCACACGATGGCGTACCGCGAGGTGGACGCCGACGGCAACGTGGACATCCGCCTCGACTACAAGCCTGTCGTGCAGACCCGCTACAAGCCGATGGAGCGCAAGTACTGATGGACGTCAAGGTCAAGATCCTGCGGTACAACCCCGAGGTCGTCGACGAGGCCGAGTGGAAGACGTACTCCGTCACGCTCGAGCCGACCGACCGGGTGCTGGACGCGCTGCACAAGATCAAGTGGGAGCAGGACGGCACGCTGACGTTCCGGCGGTCCTGCGCGCACGGTGTCTGCGGCTCGGACGCGATGCGGATCAACGGCCGGAACCGGCTGGCCTGCAAGACGCTGATCAAGGACCTGAACCCGGAGAAGGAGATCACCGTCGAGCCGATCAAGGGGCTCGCGGTACTCAAGGACCTGGTCGTCGACATGGACCCGTTCTTCGAGGCGTACCGCTCGGTGATGCCGTTCCTGGTCACGGACGGTCACGAGCCGACCCGGGAGCGGATCCAGTCGCAGGCCGACCGGGACCGCTTCGACGACACCACCAAGTGCATCCTGTGCGCGGCGTGTACGACGTCCTGCCCGGTGTTCTGGTCCGACGGGCAGTATTTCGGCCCGCAGGCGATCGTCGGCGCGCACCGGTTCATCTTCGACAGCCGCGACGAGGGCACCGAGCAGCGGCTGGAGATCCTGAACGACAAGGAAGGCGTCTGGCGCTGCCGGACCACCTTCAACTGCACCGAGGCCTGCCCGCGCGGCATCGAGGTCACGAAGGCGATCCAGGAAGTGAAACGAGCGCTCATTTTCCGCCGGGTCTGACCTTGCGCTCTCCTCACGGTAGAATTCTGCCGCCGACCTGACCCTGCCTTGCGGGGGAGATCTCTGCCTTGGGGGGTGACAGTGGAGCCGCGCCTGCGTGAGCTGTCCGACCGCTTCTACCGTCGCTCGGTGGAGCTGTTGGAGCGCTGCGGCCTGCCCAGGAGCATGCCGCCGTTCCTGGTCGTCGGGGTGCTCGCGGCGGTGACGTCGATCGTCGTCGCGGTCCTGCACCTCTCCACACCCGAGGCCGTGGCCGACAGGCCGCCGACGGTCTCACCCGCCGTCGCCGGGCCGCCCGGGACCTCGGTGGTGAGCTCGGCCCGCGCGCAGGTGCTGTCGATGACGATGGCGACCCGCAACCGCTGGGCCGCCGGCTGGTCGGACTGCACCACCGGTCCCTCCTGCAAGTACGCCGCGGTGATCGACCGCGACGGTGTCCGTGCCACCGCGCCTTTGTGGCCGGTGCCGTACGTGACGCTGCAGACCGGGACCGAGGCGATCGCGGTCGCGCCGCCGGTCGAGGGCACGCTGGACGGCAGCGCCTCGATGATGTTCCGGCTGACGTACGACGGCCCCCAGCTGACCAAGCTCCGGTACCGGGTGCCGACCACCACGTTCTCGTCGGGCGAGGTGCTGTCCGACCAGATCGTGCCGGGCCGGATCGTGGTGGTGAACCCGCAGGAGTCGACGGTCCGGGTCCTCCAGGGCCGCGGCACCCGCTCGCCGATCTGCGACAACTCCGGGCGGTGCTGGATGCTCAGCGGGATAGCCCGTACCGACATCGTCTGGACCGACGACGGCGGCAGGACCTGGGGTGCCCAGTCGCTCGACACCCACAACCAGCTCGGCAAGCTCGCGGTCAGCCCCGACGGGCAGACGCTGGTCAGCACCACGGTCGTCGTCACCGACTCCGGGCAGCAGGTCGCGAAGATGGCGATCTCCACCGATCGCGGCAACCACTGGACCGCGGTGCAGAACCCGCCGCCCAGCCTGAGTACGCCGCCGGTCGCGTTCGACGACGGTACGGCGATGATGATCGGCGGGCCGCCCGGCGCCCGGCCGCGGGTGTACCGGGTCAGCGAGGGCGCCGCGAAACTGAACGGCGGGTATCCGGGTGACCTGGCCGACCTGTCGGGCGACCAGCACCTGCTGTACGGCCCGGAGGTGCCGAAGCGCCGGACCACCCAGGTCGTGCTGAGCACCGACGGCGGGGCCACCTGGACGAAGTTCGCACCCCGCTGAGCCCCGCTGAGCCCGGCTGAGCCCGCGGCTCAGTGGTGCTTGGTGGCGCCCTTGAGGGTCTTGTCGACGGCGTTCCTGGGCCCGTAGACGGCGATGCCGACCAGGTCGAGCTCCGCGGTGCGGACGGCCTTCACCGCGGCCCGGTTGTCCTGGTCGTTGCCGGTGGCGAACAGGTCCTGCGTGAACACCGAGTGCTCGATGCCGCGGCCGAGGGCGCGTTCGTGCGCGGTGGTCATGAACTCCTTGGACCCCTCGAACACCATCACCGGCTGGCGGAACATCGGGAGGTACCGGGCCCCGTCCGCATCTTCGTACGGCTCGCCGATGATCTCGGGATGCGTCCCGGCGATCCCACTGACCAGGAACGCGGTCACGTTCAGCCGCTGCCAGACAGCCAGATCGTCCCGCAGTAGAACGGCAATCTTCGTATCGAACTTTTCCACGATCCCGATCCTCGCCCGGCGGCCGGCCGCGGGTCTTGTACGTTCTTAACCACCGGTGAGCAACTGCGTCACCTGCAGCGTGAGGTAGAAGGACCGCAGCAGTGCGATGGGCGGGTCGCCGCCGAGCCCGGTCGGGTACACGTCGAAGCCGGCCACCCGGAGCGCCCGGTGGTGCCGGTCCAGCTCGCGGTTGAAGCTACCGGCCGAGGTCGCGCCGGTACCGCGCTCGGCCTGCCGGACCAGCCAACTGCGCAGGTCGAGCAACTCGGGCGGTGTGGTCGCGGTCGTCGCGGGCGGCGCCGGCCTGGTCGCACGGCGCCGTCCCGGAGCGGAGCCGAAGTGCAAGGCCTCGACCGCGTGCCCGGCGGGACGATCCGGGTGTACGAGGCTCAGCGGTTCACCGACCAGCCCCTCCGCGGTACGCCGGATCCTGGCGACGACGAGCGTGCCCGGCGTGGGCTGGGCCCGCGCCTCCAGCTTGTCGACCGCGTGACTGGTCTCCGCCGAGTACGGCAGCCGCAACGGCAACACCTCTCCCGCCGCGTCGGTGACTGGCCAGTCGAGGCATTGCATCACCTCGTCGAACTGCGCGGGCGCGAACACGGCGGGACGCAATACGGCCCACTCGCGTTGTGGACCGTCCTGCTCCAGCACGCTCAGCGGCCGCCCGCCCAGCAGCTCCGACCAACGATCCACCACCGGTACGGCGTCCGCGATCGACGCACCCGGCAGCTCTTCCCCGAACGCATGGGTACTGTCGACGCCCGAGAGGCGGCCGTTCGACGTGAGCCGCGCGCCGGTCAGCCGCACGCGCGCGCCGGTCGCGTCCGCCGGACAGTTGAGTCCGTCCCACGGACCCGGCATTGTGTAGCGGCCGCGAGGATCGAACATCAGGCTGCTCGGCCGGCTGTCCGTCCAGGTCACCGGCCGGCGATCGTCGACGGACCAGAACACCACGGTCAGCCCCGCGAATCCGGAGGCGGTGCGCCACGGATACGCGCCGAGGCCGATGAGCTCGAGCCTTCCGGCAGGCTCGAAACGTCCGCGTGCGGATCCGGCCAGTCGGGGTAGGTCGCCGAGCGCGTTGAGCGCGCTGACCAGCGCATACGCCGTGGCGAGCTGTTCGAGCAGGAGTTGCTCGTCGGCCTGAGCCGAGCGGTGCAGCGTCAGCTCGATCTGCCCGGCCGTCCCGCGGAGCAGCCCCGCGAGCCGGTAGTACTCGGCCCCCTGCGCCGACACGGCGAGCGTCTCGTACCGCTGGAGCAACGACTCCGAGAGATGCGCGACCCCGAGCTGGACGGTGTCTCGCAGCAGCTGCTCGACGGCGACCCGGAGCTCGCTGCCGTCCCTCCGTCGCACCGGCCGCCGGCGCTCGAACGGCTCCAGCTCCAGACCACTCGCCCGTTGATACCCGAGGACTACCGCGACCTGGTACTTCTCCAACCCCGGCACCTTGCCGTCGGCAACCAGTCCGTCGAGACCGCCGCCCATCCAGTGGAAACTGATCCGCGGACTCCGCAACGTCAGCACCAGATGCCGGCTCTGCTCGACCCGGATCCCCTCCACCACGTCCAGGTCCTCGACGTACTCACGAGCCCAGCGGTACGCCGTCGTACCGGCGAACGCCTTCAGGTCGGCCGGCGTCAGCCGGAGCAGCTCGTCGCCGATCTCCTCGTCCGCGGATCCGTCGTCGCTCAGCCACAAGCCCGCGGCGATGACGTGCTGGCAGGTCGATCCGCTCGGACAGCTACAGATCGCGGCCGTCGGCCCGGTCACGTCGAACGTCACGGTCGCGGACCCGACGGCTACGTCCAACGATTCAGGGCCTTCAGCGACGACTGTCGGTTGTTGCAGCTTGAGGACCTTGCGGGCGCGGCGCAGCAGGCCCTTCGACGCGAGTGCGGCCCAGGCGTCGTCGTCGTACCGCCGGAGGACGGCGACGAGCTCGGGGCGGATACTCATCCGGTCACCTCGACCAGCCAGGACGCCAGTTGTCCCGGTGTCAGCGCGGCGATCTGCATGCCTTCGTCGGCGAGCCGGCCCGCCGTCGCCTTGTCGTAGAAGGGTTCCGCGGCTCCGTCGAGCGCCGCGAGACCGAGCAGTTTCACCCGCGCCTCGGCCAGCTCGCGGACCGCGCGGACCAGGTCGGCCTGTGAACCGCCCTCGCAGAAGTCCGTCACCAGGACGAGCACGGTCCGGTGCGGGTTCTCGACGAGCTGGGCGCAGTACCGCACGGCCTTGGCGGTGTCGGTGCCACCACCTAGCTGGACGCGCATCAGCACGTCGACCGGGTCCTCGGCGTACTGCGACAGGTCGACGACCGAGGTGTCGAACACGACCAGCCGGATCCGGAACGCGGGCAGACCGGCGAGGATGCCGGCCATCACCGCGCTGTGGATGACCGAACCGGCCATGCTGCCGCTCTGGTCGACGCAGACGATGATGTCCCACGGCAGCCGGCGGGCGTTGCGCTCGTAGAACAGCACGTCGGCGAGCACGATCCGCTGCCCGTCGGGGTCGTAGTTCTTCAGGTTCCGGCGGATGGTGCCGCGCGGGTCGAAGTTCGCGGCGACCTTGAGTGGTGAGTGCCGGTGCTGGTTGAGCCGGCCGGCCAGGGCGGACCGGACCTCGAGCTCGAGCCGGCGGCGGAGCTCCTCGACGACCTGGCGGATGATCTGGCGGGCGACCGCGAGCGTCTCCTCGCCGAGATGGCCCTTCAGGGCGAGCAGGGTCTTCAGCAGGTCCTCGTCCGGTTCGAGGCGGCCGAGCAGCTCGGGGTCGGTGATCAGCTCGGTCAGCCCGTACCGGTCGAGAGCGTGGCGCTCCACGAGCTCGACGGTTTCCCGGGGGAACAACTCCCGCACCTCGGACAGCCACGTGACCAACGTGGGTGCCGACCCGCCACTGCCGCCCGGCTGGATGCGGTCCGTGCGACCGCCCTGACCGGAGCCGTCGCCGGAACCGTCTCCGGAGCCGTCACCCGATCCGCCGTCCTGCTCCCGGACGCCGCGTCCGCCGTACTCACGTCCGTACAGGAAGTCCAGCGCGGCCTCCATCCGGGCCTGCGGACTTCCCGAGGGCGCCGATCCGAGCTGCCCGTTCGCGTACCGCCCCAGGACCAGGCGCCACCGCTCCACGTCCTCGCTCACGCCGACCACCCGCTCAAGCCGTCGCGCTCCAGCAGTGCGCGGGCCTGCTCGGAAACCTGCAGTCGTCGCTGTACGTCGTCAGCCGTGGCTGTCCGGATCGTGAGCGACCCGAGGTCGTCCAGCCCTTTGAGCGCGGCAATCACCTTCGCAACCCGATCGGTTTCCACCGGTGTGAGGTCCGCGAACGCCAGCCGCAGTTCCGGCAGGTGCCGCACGAACGTCGCCTGATCCCATCCCGTCAGCCGACGGTCGAGCTCCACCAGCAGGCTGTGCTCCTGCCACGCCGCCTCCCGTGCGGTCAGCAGCAGGCCGGACACGAACGCCACCCCGTCCGCGGGCGACACCCCGCCGGCCAGATGACCGGCGACCCGGGCGACCACGTCGTCGGCACTCGAACGCCCCGCAGAATAGGCGATTCCGGCCGCCGCACCCCGCACGAGCGGCTCCACGTGCCCGTCGGCGACCCGGTCCACGAGGTCCCAGTAGAGGTCGGCGTCGAGTTGACCGCCGGCCTCAGCGACCAGCAGATCGCGGAGCCGCACGAGCGCGTCCGCGGTCGGGCGCGGATCGCCGACGAGCTGACGGCCGAGATAGACGGCCCGTTGGTACGCCGTCCCCAGCAACTCCGGCACGTCCCCGAGCTTGCGCGCTTCGAGCGGCTCACGCGCCTCCCACAACAGGGCGAGCTGCGTGACCGCGACACCGACCGCGGCGAAGGACGCGTCCGCCGCGAAGCTCGCCCTCACCAGGTCGAGCGTCTCTCCGACCTGGTCGTGCAGACCGAGGACGCACGCCTGTGCGAGCAGGGCGACCGCGTTCGGCGCGCCGACAGCCGTCGTCCGGCGGTCCGCGAGGAGCTCGGCGAACCGGACCGTGACGGCGGTCGCCACGGTCGAACCGTAGATCGATGCCTCGACCAACGATCCTTCGACGGACGGCGACCAGGTGTAGTCCCACTTCTCGTGCAGGCGGCCGAGACCAGTGCCGTGCACGAAGTCGGGCCCCGCGGTCCGATGCGCGAAGGGTACGCCGAGCAGCACCAGCCCGTGCAGCAGACGGGAGGCCTCGCGGTGCGCCGCGTTGCGGTACAGGTCGAGAGACGTGGACTGCCGGCCGAGCTCGTCGACCCGGAGCCGATGTCCACGAAGGCGTTGCAGAGCGTCCTCCACGAGCGGCGTCCGGCCCGCACCTGGTGGCAGCTTGCCGATCGCGTCACCGGTCAGGGTGTATCTGCTCGCGGCGCGAACCAGCACACCCTCCACGTCGGCGTCGCCCTTGACGAAACAGCTCAGGACCGCGTCGAGCAGGTCGCTGCGCAGCGGCGCCGGACGCTCCCGCAGCGCGGCCAGCCGGAGTGCCTGCTCGAAGGCGGCGACCACCGACGGCAGCGGCAGCGGCAATCTGTGCCGCTCGCGCAGCTCCATGCTGATGTCGAGCAGCGCGGTCAACGTCGCCGCGACCCGCGGGTCCTGATCGGCGGGCGGATCGCTGAGGTTCGTCCACAACCGCTGATGCCAGGCGGGCGAGGTCATACCGGCGGAGTAGCCGTTGAGCCGCTCCAATCGCTCGAAGGTGTAGCGGATCAACGCAGAATCGCCCGTCACGTTCGCGGTGTCGATGATCGGCCGCGGCGGCGGATCCGCCAGCAGCTGAGGGAACGCGACCGCGTGGAACCCACCGACGACCACCAGCACCGGTCCGCCGCCCGGCGCCCTCGTGTCCAACGCGTCCAGCACCTGCCGGACCATCTCGGCCTCGCGTTGCGTCGTACCGTCGGCCGCCAGCTCCGCCGCGGTCCGGTCGCTTCGGGCGAGGGTGCAGTACGCCGCCATCCGCGCGATCTGTTCGGCGGTGCCGGTCGAGCGGGCGTCGGACTCGAAGAGCAGCTCCCACAGGTCTTCGTCGTCGGCGCAGCCGAGCCGTTTCGCCAGCAGACGCAGGCTTTCGCTGTGCCGGTAGTGCCGTTCGTCGAGCAGCGACTCGCCCTCGTCGCCGGTGTCCTGCCGCGCTTCTTCGACCAGGTGCTGCTCGGCGAGGTCCAGGTCGATGAAGCGGGCCGGGATACCGGCCGCGGCCGCGTCGCGCAGCGCGACCAGCTCGGGCGAGTAGTCGCAGAACGGGTAGTACGCCGCCCAGCGGTCCTGGTCACGGTTCGCGTACGTGTAGACGGCCAGCGGCATCTCGGCGTCGGCGTGCGTCAGCAACGGGATGAGTGGCGTGAAGGCTCGCGGACCTTCGACCAGCACCGCGCTCGGGCGGTGCTCCTTGATGAGACGACGCACCAGCAACGCACACGCAGGACTGTGGTGCCGGACCGGTACGACGACCAGGTCGTCGCGGACCAGCCCGGCAGCCAGGTCCCGGATCTCCCCCGCGTCCATCGGGCGTCAGCGATCGAGCTCGCCGCGGGCCTGGAAGACACGGCGCCACTGGCTGTCTGACCTCGCGCGCTGCTTGACCACCACGTCGAAGTAGTGCCGCAGCTTCTTCCCGTCGTCCGGATTGTCCTTCAGGACCGTACCGATCAACTGCCGGGCCACGTGCTCACCGCCGACCTTGCCGTCTCCGAAGTACTGCGCATCGAGACCCGCGGCGTACCCGACCGCGACGGCCTCGGCCGACGACAGCACCGCGCTCGGGCGCTCGATCACGGTGCCCTCCGCGGTGACGCCGTCGCGCAGGTCGTGGAACGCGGTGACCAGCAGCGACACGACGTCGTCGGTGAGCCGCGTCTGCACCTCGGACAGGGCGAGCAGCGTCGCAGTCTGCTGTTTGACCAGCGACTCCTCCAGCCTCCGGTCCGCGATCGGCCGCACGGTCTCGAAGTTGAAGCGGCGCTTCAGTGCGCTCGACATCTCGTGCACACCGCGGTCGCGCAGGTTGGCCGTGGCCAGCACGTTGAACCCACGCTCGGCGAACACCGTGGCCTCGGCACCGGTCAGCTCCGGAACGTGGATCACCTTGTCGGACAGCACCCCGATCAGGACGTCCTGGATCTCCGGCTGGACCCGCGTCACCTCCTCGAAGCGGCACGGCTTGCCCTGCTCGGCCGCGACGTACATCGGGCCTTTCACCAGCGCCCGCTGGGTCGGTCCCTCGGCGAGCAGGAGGGCATAGTTCCACGAGTAGGTGATCTGATCCTCCGTGGTGCCGGAGGTGCCCTGGATCGTACAGGTCGAGTCGCCGCCGATCGCGGCCGCGAACAGCTCGGACAGCATCGACTTGGCTGTCCCCGGCTCGCCCACCAGCAACAGGCCGCGATTGCTCATCAGTGTGACCACACAGCGATCCACGAGCGCGTCGTCGCCGTAGAACTTCTGCCGTACGCCGAGCTCACGGTCGCCGAGCACGAACGTCCGGACCGCCCGCGGCGACAACCGCCAGCCGGCCGGTCGCGGGCCGCTGTCGGCGGCTCGCAGCCGGTCCAGTTCCCCGGCGTGCACGACCTCGGCCGGCTCCCGCAGAATCGTTGCCTTGTGCATCAGATCCTCGTCTTCTTCTCCCAGTCCGGATCGAATCCGGACCCGTCCGAGGCCATCAGCCGGAGGTCGTTGTAGACCTCCGACAGCAGCACCGCCGGAATGTCGCCGAGCAGCACGCCGGCCCCGGGCGCGTCCGATTTCGCCGCCCGCAGCACGCGGAGCGCGCCGAGCGCGACCGTCCGGTTCTCCTCCGGCAGCGTGTTGCCGGTGAAGCCGACCTCGACGGTCAGCCCGAGGGTCGGGAAGCGCTTCTTGTACTCGTAGAACCAGCCGGCGTCCTGCGGTGTACCGCGGGTGTACCCGAGCTTGCCGCACCGGCCCCGCAGTGCGAAGGCCTCGACCAGATGGCCCTCGAAGTCGCGCAGGAACGGGTCTTCGGCGCGCTCCGGCGGGAGCTTGAAGACGCCCTTGCCGAACTGCTGGAACAGCGGCACGACCTCGTAGTCGTCGAAGTGCTGCTGCCAGCCACGCACGGTGTCCTCGTCGAGCAAGGTGTCGTGCGCGATCCGCACCACGGCATCGGCCGGCAGCTCGACCTCGTTGTCGTCCGCGTCGCTCAGCGTGCCGTCGTCCAGCGGCCGGAACACTGTCTTGCCGTCGGCCACCCACGCGAGCCGCTGGACCAGACGGCGCACGATCGGATGCCCGTTCAGGTACAGCTGCCAGTCTTCGAGCGGCCACGTCCGCTCGGTGCACAACGCCTCGTACAGCCGGTCGGTCTGCAACTGCACGACGGCCTTCAGCTCGCGCTTCACGGTCGTGAACGCCTTCTTCGCCGTCTTCACCGCATCGGCGTCGTCCGACTGCCGCGCCGCGGGCAGCGCCTTGATCTTCTTGCCCTCCGGGGACAACAGCGCGACGGTCAGATCCGGCTGCAGTACGGCGGTGAACACACGGTCGCCGTACGAGAGCTCGATCCGGCCGTCCTCGTCGAAGCCGGCCACCGGGACACTCCGGTCGGCGAGCTCGTTGATCGTCCAGCCCTTCCGCTCCGCCAGCGCCTCGGCCTGCCGGGTCGCCTCGTCCTGGAAGCTCTTCGTCCGGAACCGGGACCCGACCGACAGCATCAGCTGGATCGCGCTCGGGTGGTCGATCCAGGCCAGCATCGCGATCAGCGCCTTGCCCTGTGCGGCGCGGGTGCCGTACCACTCCTTCAGATACCGGGCGACCGGCGCCGCGGCCCGCTCCCCCGCACAGGCCGCCGCTACCGCGAGCATGCCCTTGCTCGCACTGGCCGAGCCCGCCGGGCGGTTGCTGTAGTCCGGCAGGTAGTGCGCCGTGACCTGCGCGAGGCTCATCCCGGCGAGTGGGCTCTTCGCGCTCCACTGCGGGTATCTGGTGAGGTAGCTGACCTGCACCTTCGCCGCGGACAGCGCGAGCTTGTGCGCCTCCTCCGGGCTGATCCGCAGGACGTCCTGCGCCATCCAGGCTTCCAGCAGGTGCTGCCCGAGCTCCTCCCGTTCCACCGGGTCGAACATCCCGCAGTACTTGCGGAGCAACGCATTCGGCTCCGGGGACTTGTTCTTCACGGCCTGGACGATCAGCCACTTCGTCAACTCGGGCGGCACGACCTCGCCGTTGTCGGACCAGTGCACCTCCGGCAGCTGGTCCCAGCGCATCCACTCGAGGCCCTTCGGCAACCCCTTCGCCAACCCGGTCTCGGCATCGTTGCGCAGGCTCTCCCGGTCGACGTACTTCTCGACGGGCAGACCGAAACTCTCCAACGCATCGAGCAACGCGCCGGTCGTCACGTCGTTCTTCTCCTTGCCGAGCGCGGCTTCCAGCGCCGGCACGGCAGGCTGGTACGCCAACCGCTGCAACCATTGCGCGGCGACAGCACGTACGTCGGCCTTCTTGTCCTGCAGCGCCGCGACGGCCCGCTGCTCGAACCCGTCCACGCGGGCCAGCGCATCCTGAGCCGCCCGGCGCTTCGTCTTCTGCTGGCCGAGCGCGGTGCGGGTCAGCGCCTCGACCGCTTCCGCGGGCAGCACCGGCAATGTCGCCAGCGCCCGGAACGGCATCTCGTCGTCCATGTAGAAGTCGCCGGTGATCTCCAGCATCTCCAGGTACTGCGGCAGGGCGTAGCGCACGAACGGCGCGACCGCCTCGTCCGGCCAGTCGGGGGCCAGCGCGCCGTACCCCCTGCGCTTGTGCCGATCGACGACCAACTCCCGTCCGTCCAGACCCAGCTCGTCGAGGATCAACGCGACCTCGAGCAGCGTCGGATGCCCGGTCTCGCGGAACAGCGTGTTGTAGACGCTCGCCGCTTCCTCGCTCAGCAGACCGGCGTGCTTCGCGATCAGGCCGCCCGCGCGCGCCATCACCACCGTCGCCGCGACCGGGCCGAGGCGACTCGCGTACTGGCTGAGGCACCAGGACACCCAGCGGTGCGGCATGTCCTCGGTGGAAGGCTTTCCCGGCACGCCGGTCTCGAGCGTGCGCAGGACCTCCTGCAGGTCGCTCTCGGACAGACTTCCCTTCCCGTTCCAGCCGGGATAAAACGGTCCGGCGTCGCGCTCCCACACCTCACGCAGCACGTCCAGGAGTTCGTCGGTGACCGGAACCCTGAGGCTGATGTCGGGAAGCTTCAACGGCTCCTCGTCGGGCGTCGCCCAGGCGTCGGTCAGTGCACGGACACTCGCGGAGCGGTCAGCCGCGGCGGCCTCCTCGGCCCAGCGCCGCTGGGCCTCGTCAGCTGTTGCCCACAGCCTCTTCAGCGCCTCGAGCCGCTGCTCCGGCTTGCCCTTCACGGCCAGCACGCGCAGTTCACCGGTCACCCCGGCAACCGTCAGGTACCGCTCGGCGTCCGCACGCACTTCGCGGTTGGGCGACGCGACGACGACGGCCAGCTCGGGCGCGAGCAACGGCAAGGTCCCCGCGGACAGGTGCCTCAGCAACGGCAGCGCGGACTGCTGGTGGGTGATCTTTTCGAGCGTCAACCCTGCGCGCAGCGCCGGCAGATTCCGCCGTACTGCGTCCTCGAAGCCGCTCAGGTGCGCGACCGCCGACACTCGGTGCTCCGGGAAGTAGCCGGTCCGGCCGGTCGGGATCGCGAACGCGATCAGCAGCATCGTTGCGGGTTCGTGGCCCTTCGCCACCAGCAGCTCCTCGAAGCGCTCGTGGCTGAAGTTCTCGTACTGCGAGGCGTTGGCCAGCTGGAAGAGCAGCGCGCCGATCCACGCCGGCTGTCCGGCCATGTCGCGCGGGTAGTACTCCGGCGTCCCGGTCAGCACCTTCCCGAGCAGATCGGCCCACCGGCTCAGAACCTCGATCGGCAGCTCGGACAGCCCGTTCACGAAGTGTTTCAGCGCATCGCGCGCCGGTGCCGGATCGTAGGCGTGGCCAATCACCGCGAGATGCCAGGCCGACATGTACCCGGCCAGCTCGTCGAGCGCGGACAACGGCGGCGACCCCGTCAGCACGTAGGACACGAGCTTGTCGTGCAGCCCGTGGATCCCCTGTGCCACCGGCTCCGTCGCCGTCCGCAAGGCCGTTTCGAGATCGGCCGGCACCGATGTTTCCGTCATCCCCACCCCCAGGTCGTCCAGTCCCCGCAACCTACCGACCGGCTCCGACAGTTTCGGGCCAGAGGCTCAGCAGTACGGCGGGTTCGACGTCACCGAGCTGCACACCCGCAGGAACAGATTGAAGAGCCGGTAGAGCTGGAGCATGTCGGCTTCGAGGGTCACGGTGCGGTCGTCGCGGCGTGTCACGCCCGGGATCGCGGTGAGGTGGGTCGCTACCGAGGCGGACTGCCAGCGGACGGCGAGGGTGTGTAGGCCGGGGCGTGGGTCGCGGTGGGTGCGAGTGCGCAGGGACTCGGTGGTGGTGGATTCGATGGCCTCGCGGGCTTCGGCGATCGGGACCAGTTGGGCGGCGAAGCGGTCCTTGGCGTACTTGACCGGGACGGTGGCGACCGTTGGATCCCAGGCTTTCATCTCGTCGCAGGCGGTGTCGTCGCCGGTCAGCAGGGCGACCGGTACGCCATGGGCCGCGGCAGCCGCGTGCAGGAGGCCTATCTCGCCGGTGGGTTGGTCGTCGAGCCAGATGTCTTCGATCTCGTGGCCCATGAAGCTGTGGCTGAGGACGCCGAGGACGCCGGCGCGGGCGTGGAAGCCGATGCAGATGGCCGCGTCGTACTCGGGGGTCAGACCCTCCATCATGCCCATCGGCTTCGGGCGACCCTTGATCAGCAGGGCGCGCGGGTCGAGGAGGTCGGGCAGCAGGTTGCGCATCGGGCCGTGCGCGTCGTTGACCAGCACTTCGGTGGCGCCGGCGGCGTACGCGCCGCGGACCGCGGCGTTCACGTCCTCGGTCATCAGCACCCGGGAGCGCTCGTAGTCCCGCCCTGGCGGCTGCACGTCCTCCGCGTCGACGACCCCGGTGATGCCTTCCATGTCCGCACTCACATAGACCTTCACACCCCAGAGCGTATGTTCTGAGCATGAGCAGCGGCGCTGAGGTCCGGGCGTGGCGGCCTGGGGTGCCCGGGGTCGTCGAGGTGCTGCACGCGCATTTCCCGACGCATGCGTACCCGAGCCACACGCACGACGCGTGGACCGTGCTGATCGTCGACGAGGGCGCCGTGCGGTACGACCTGGACCGGCACGAGCACGGGCTGGCGCAGGCGCAGGTGTCGTTGTTGCCGCCGCACGTCCCGCACGACGGGCGGTCCGTGCGGCCGGAGGGATTCCGGAAGCGGGTGCTGTACCTGGCGCCGGACCGTCTCGATCCGCGGCTGATCGGCGCGGCGGTCGACCAGCCCGAGTACGTCGATCCGCTGTTGCGGCACCGGATCCACCAGTTGCATCGGGTGCTCCGTGACGGGCTGGAGGAGCTGGAGGCCCAGAGCCGCCTGCTGTTCATCGAGGAGCGGCTCCAGCAGCACCTCAGCCGCCGGGTCGGAGAGCCCCCGCAAGCCCCGTCCGGAGTCGCAGGTCAGCTGCGGGAGCTGCTGGATTCGCGGGTCGCGGACGGGGTCAGCCTGGAGGAGGCGGGGCGCATCATTCAAGCGCATCCGGTGCACCTCGTGCGGGCGTTCAGCCGGGAGTACGGAATGCCGCCGCACCGGTACCTGACCGGGCGGCGGGTCGACCTGGCCCGGCGGTACCTGTTGGACGGGCGGCCGACGGCCGAGGTGGCGACGTTGGCCGGGTTCTACGACCAGTCGCACCTCAACCGGCACTTCAAGAAGGTGCTCGGCGTCACACCGAGGCGTTTTGCGGCTTCTTAGCCTCTTTGTACGCGCGGACACCCCAGGCACCGAGCAGCGCCGCGATCGCGAAGTTCACGATGATCAGGATCGTGTGCGCCACGTAGTACCCGGTCGGGCGGTCCTCGGTGTCCATCAGCGCCTTGATGAAACGCGCGTACGTGATCACGTTCCAGGCGGCGATACCGAGCAGGACAAAAGCGTGCTTGCGTTCGAGCTTCACCTAGCCATTGTGACCAGGCCGGTCCACCGTCCTCAGCAGCTGGGTCCGGTTCGCGACCCCGAAGCGCCGGTACAGGCGGGTCAGCTGGGACTCCACCGCCTTCACCGACAGGTACAGCGCCGCTGCGATCTCGCGGTTGGTGGAGCCGTCGCGGACCATCGAGACGATCTGCTGCTCGTTGTCGGTCAGCTCCGACGGCTGCCGGCTCCGGCTCGGTACGTCGAGCCGCGCCAGCTCGGTCTCCGCGACCTCCCGCCAGGCGGGTGCGCCGTACACCTCGAACTGCTCGATCGCGTCCAGGAACGCGGTCCGGGCGACCGAACGGCGGCGGGCCTGACGCGCGATCCGGCCGCGGGTCAGCTCGCCGCGGGCCAGGTCGAGCCGGTAGACCCGGTCGCCCGCCGTACGGAGGGATTCGTCCAGCAGCTCCAGCGCCGCGGCCGGGTCGCCCTGCTTGGCGACCAGCAGCGCCTCGGCGCGGTCCAGGCCGAGCTTCACCACGCCGCGGTCCAGGTTCGCGGCGCGGGTCCGGATCTCGGCGATCAGCGCCGCCGCGTCGTCCAGCCGCCCCGCCGCGACCAGCGCCTCGGCGTAGTCGGCGTGCCACGGGATGATCGCCGGGTCGAACGGCATCGCGGTGTCGCCGGACTCCGCGATCGCGTCGAACGCCTCGACCGCCCGTTGCGGGTCGCCGGCCAGTACGGCGGTCTGCCCGACCGCGGCCAGCGCCGGGCCGGTCCACTCGTCGTTCCCGACCAGCCGGACGGTTTCGAGCGCGGCCTCCGCGCGCTGCCGCGCCATCGCCGCCGTACCGCCGGCCCACTCGGCGCGGCTCGCGATCACCAGGCCGACCTCGCACTCGTCGCCGATGTCCTGCATCAGCTGGTGGCACTCGTGCCCGGCGGCCAGCGCGTCGGCGCCGCGGCCGCTGCGCTCGTAGATCGCCGTCGCGGAGATCAGGACGGAGGCCAGCCAGCGCATCGCGCCGTGGTCGCGGACCTCGTCGGCGAGCGCGTTGATCGCGGTGATCGCCTCGGCGGTCCGGCCGCGGAACAGCTCCTGCATCGCGGCCATCTGGCGGGCGTTCACGGTGGTCCGGGTGAGCGGCAGGCCCTTCGCGAGCTCGGCGGCCTGCTGCAGCAGCGCGTCCGCGGACTCGCCGGCGTCGCGGACCACCAGCACCGAACTGGCCGCGCTCAACGCGTCCACGACCGCCTCGGTGTCTCCGGCCTCCCGCGCCAGCTGCTCGGCGATCCGCGCGTCCTCCTGCGCTTCGTCCAGGCTGCGGTCGAAGTAGTGGCTGTTGGCACGCTCGATCCGGACCCGCGCCTCGAGCGCCTTGTTCCCGGCGGCGGCCTCGAACGCCTCGGCGAGCAGCTCCACCCGGCGCTCCCGGTCCGGCCAGACCGCGTCGGCGCAGAGCAGCAGGGCGGGCACCTTGGTCTCCGGCGTGGTCGCGACCTGGACGGCGAGCCGCGCCATGTCGGCCGACTCCGCCGGGTGGCCGGCGGCGACCGCGTCGTCGGCGGCCCGGGTCAGCCTGCGGGCGCGCTCGTCCGGCTCGGTGACCGGCGTACGCTCCGCGCTCAGCCGCCACAGGTTCGCGGCGGCGCCGGGCGCGCCCCGGCCGGCGGCGACCGCGGCGGCCTCCTCGATCGCGGCGGCCAGCCGGACGTCGGCCTCCTGGGTGGCGAGCGCGCGATGGGTCGCGTTCTCGACCGGCTCGTCGACCACGGCGGCGAGCTTCGCGTGCGCCCGGCGGCGATCCGCCGACGTCGCCTCGGCGTACACGAACTCGCGCAGCAGCGGGTGCGTGAAGCGGAGCCGTTCCGCGGAGACGTCGATCAGGCCGAGCGTCTCGGCCGCGGCCAGGTCGGCGTCGATCGGGCGGTCCAGCGACCGGGCGAGCTGGGTCGTGGTCGGGCGCGGTGACGAGGCGGCGTGCAGCAGTAGCTCGTGGGTGTCGGCGGACAGGTCGGCGAGCCGCTCGCCGAGCAGGGTCTTCAGGCGGTTCGAGACCGGGAGCGGGTCGTTGGGCGAGACGCTCTTCGGATGCCGCAGTACGGCGCGACCGAGCTCCAGGGCCATGAACGGGTTGCCGGCGCTGGCGGCGAAGATGCGGCGCGCCGTACGCACCGGGAGCGGCGTGGACAGGCGCTGCCGGAGCAGGCCGAGTACGTCGGGCTCGGTCAGCGGCGGGACCTCGAGCTGCAGGACCGGCTCCGGGCACGCGCCGGCCATCACCGGGAGATCGCCGTCGGCCACCTGCTCGGTCGCCAGCACGTGCACGCCGTCGGACAACCGGCGAGCACAGAACGTGAGCACTTCGAGGCTGGACGGGTCGACCCACTGGATGTCGTCGACGACGATCAGCACCGGCCCCGTGGTGGCGAGGCGGCGGAGGACGTGCAGGACGGCGAGTCGTACCGCCAGCTCGTCACGGACCGTGTCCGGCGCGCTGGCCTTCAGCAGCGCGACCTCGAGCGGCTGGCGGAGGTGGTCGGGCAGCACCTGCCAGGCGAACTCGAGCTGGCCGGAGAGCAGGTCCAGGAGCGTGACGTACGGCAGGCCGGCCTCGGAGTTCGACGGGGCGGCGCTCAGGATCCGGCAGCCCTTGCGGCCGCGATCCGCGACGAGCGCCCGGCCGAGCGCAGACTTCCCGATACCGGTCGGGCCGTACAGCAGCACGCTGCCGCTGGTCTCGAGCTGCTTTGTTGCACGCTCGACCAGTGCGGCACGTCCGACCAGCTCGTCGTCTGTCAATCCAACTCCTCGAAGGATTACCTTCGGGGATTATCACAGCCCGCAGGCGCAATAACACGGCACGATGGTGCCGGGGCACGACTTGGCCCCGGCACGGTCCGCGACCTCCGCTAGATGGATTCGAGGTCGCGTTCGATCGCGGCCAGTTCCTCTTCGCTGCCCTGGACCTTCGGCCCGGTGAACCAGCGGCGGGCCGACAGGAACCAGTACGCCGCCGCGAATCCGAGCACGACCAGCACCGCCACCGGCGTGTAGTTGAACGTACTACCGGTGACCGGGCTGACCTGCGGCAGCATGAACAGGATCGTGATGAAGCAGACCCAGACGATCGCGACGACACCGATCGGCCGGCTCCAGCGGCCGAGGTTCCACGGCCCGGGCTGGAAGCGGTCGCCCTGGAGCAGCCGGAGCAACGTGGGCAGTACGTAGGCGATGTACAGGCCGATCACCGCGATCGACGTCACCGCGGCGTACGCGGTCGCGTTCCACAGGTACGGCAGGCCGAGCACGAACGCGCCGCCGGCGGCCAGCCAGATCGCGTTCGTGGGCGTCCGGGTGCGGTGGTTGATCTTGTGCCAGAGCGCCGACCCCGGCAGCGCGCCGTCCCGGGAGAACGCGTAGATCATCCGCGAGTTCGCGGTCACCGACGACATCCCGCAGAACAGCTGCGCGCCGATCACGACCAGCAGCAGGATCTTGCCGGTGACCGCGCCGGCCGCGTCGATGAAGATCTGCGCGGGCGGTACGCCGGTCGAACTCTTCAGCGCGCCGTCGTAGCTCTGGATCGCGAACGTCAGCCCGATCAGCAGCACCCAGCCGGCGGCCAGTGAGACCAGGATCGACATCACGATCCCGCGCGGCCCGGAGATCGCGGCGTTCTGCGTCTCCTCGGTCATGTGCGCGGAGGCGTCGTACCCGGTGAACGTGTACTGCGCCAGCAGCAGGCCGAGCAGGGCGACGTAGAAGGTCGAGCCCCAGCCGGTGTTGTTCACGAAGTGCCCGAACACGAACGACGCGGACTGGTGCTTGTCCGGGACGACGATCAGCACCACGACGATCGCGAGGACGCCGGCGATGTGCCACCAGACGCTGATGTCGTTGAGCTTCGCGACCAGCTTCACGCCGAACGAGTTCAGCAACGCGTGCACCAGCAGGATGATCCCGAAGAGCAGGATCGTGTGCCCAGGGGTGGCGGCGAAGCCGAACTGCAGGTCGAGGAACGCGTTCAGGAAGAACGCCGCGCCGAAGTCGATGCCGGCCGTCACGGCGACCTGTCCGAGGAAGTTGAACCATCCGGTGAACCACGACCAGGCGGCACCGTTGCTCGGCGCCAGCTTCGCGGCCCAGTAGTAGAGGCCGCCGGCGGTCGGGTAGCTCGAGCAGACCTCGGCCATCGCGAGGCCGACGAACAACGTCATCAGGCCGACGATCGGCCAGCCCCAGACGATCAGTGCCGGACCACCGGTGTTCATCCCGAACCCGTACAGGGTCAGGCAACCGGAGAGGATCGAGATGATCGTGAAGGACACCGCGAAGTTCGAGAACCCGGACATCGTCCGGGACAGTTCCTGGGCGTAACCCAACTGGTGCAGGCGTTGCTCGTCGTCGGTCGTCGGGGCGGTGGATTCGGCACGGTCGTTGCTCACTGCTGGCCTCCTGGACAGTGGCGCCTCAATGGTCTCCCCCCAGACCTTTAACTCATTGAGGCAGCCGCTCGGCCTGCGTGTCAAGGAGTCAGTCGAGAAAGCCGTGCAGCAGTACGGCGGTGCCCTGCAGGTGCTCCTGCATCGCGCGGCGGGCCGCCTCGGCGTCCCCGGCGAGGATGGCGTCGACGATCGCGGCGTGCTGCTCGTTGGAGTGCTCGATGTTGCGTTCCAGCAGCGGGATGGCGTCCAGCAGCTCGTTCAGACGCATGCGCACGTCGGCCATCGCGGACGTCAGCGAGGGCGAGCCGGTGACCTCGGCGATCGCCAGGTGCAGGCGGGAGTCGAGGCGGCGGTAGTCGGTCAGACTCGCGGCGGCGGTCTCGGCCAGGCAGCGTTGCAGGTGGTCGCGTTCGGCGTCGGTGAGCGCGCGGGACGCGGCGGCCTCCGCGGCGCCGGTCTCCAGGACGCCCCGGAGTGTGAGTGCGTCGCCGAGGCCGCCGGCCAGGTCGCGGGCGAGGCGTTTGGCCGGCGTACGGCGGGGTTTCGGGAGCTGCTCGTTGACGAACGTTCCGCCGTACCGGCCTCTTCTGGACTCGACGTACCCTGCCTCGGTGAGCGCGTGGATCGCCTCCCGGAGCGTGACCCGGCTGACGTTCAGCCGGGCCGCCAGCTCACGCTCCGGCGGCAGCCGGTCGCCGGGCACGACGACGCCGAGCTTGATTGCCTGCAGCAACCGCTCGACCGTCTCCTCGAACGGGTTCCCGGCCCGCACCGGCCGGAACACCGCGTCATCTGCCTGAACGACCATGACCCAAGGTTAGAGCGGGGTCACGTACGCGCCCGAGATTCCGCCGTCCACCAGGAACGTGTTGGCGGTGATGAACGACGAGTCGTCGCTGGCGAGGAAGGCGACCGCGGCGGCGATCTCCTCGGGTTCCCCGAAGCGGCCCATCGGGACGTGCACCAGGCGGCGCTCGGCGCGCTCGGGGTCCTTCGCGAACAGCTCGGTCAGCAGCGGCGTGTTCACCGGGCCCGGGCAGAGCGCGTTCACCCGGATCCCCTGGCGCGCGAACTCGACGCCGAGTTCCCGGCTCATCGCCAGCACGCCGCCCTTGGACGCGGAGTACGAGATCTGCGAGGTCGCCGCGCCCATGACCGCGACGAACGACGCCGTGTTGATGATCGAGCCCTTGCCCTGGCGCTGCATGTACGGGATCGCGGCCTTGCAGCACAGGTACACCGAGGTCAGGTTGACCTCCTGGACCTTCCGCCACGCTTCCAGGCCAGTGTCCAGGATCGAGGCGTCGTCGGGTGGCGAGATGCCGGCGTTGTTGAACGCGATGTCGACCGCGCCGTACGTGTCGAAGGCCTGCCGGAACAGGTTGTCGACCGCGGCCGGATCGGTGACGTCGGCCGGTACGAACAGTCCGCCGGCCTCGTCCGCGGCGTCCTTGCCCGCCGCCGGGTCGAGGTCGCCGATCACGACGTGGGCGCCTTCCGCGGCCAGCCGCCGTACCGTCGCCAGGCCGATGCCGCTGGCGCCGCCGGTCACCACCGCGACGCGGCCTTCGAGCCGGTGAGCGTTGACGTCCATATCTCAGTCCTCCGTGCTGATGAAGATGTTCTTGGTCTCGGTGAACGCGGTCAGCGCGTCCGGACCGAGTTCCCGGCCGAGGCCGGACTGCTTGTAGCCGCCGAACGGTGTCGAGTACCGGACCGACGAGTTCGAGTTGATCGAGAGGTTGCCCGCCTCGATCCCGCGACCGACCCGGATCGCCCGTCCGACGTCGCGGGTCCAGATCGATCCGGACAGCCCGTACTCGCTGTCGTTGGCGATCCGCAGCGCATCCGCCTCGTCCTCGAACGGAATCACCGCGACCACCGGCCCGAAGATCTCCTCGCGCTGAGCCTCCTCCGACCCCGGCGCCAGGACGGTCGGCGGGAACCAGAACCCGGCACCGGTCGGCGCACTGCCTTGAAAGGCGGGGTTCTCGGCGTACGAAGCGACCCGCTCCAGTTGGGTCTTCGATATCAACGGCCCCATCTCCGTCGCCGGATCATTGGGGTCGCCAACCTTGAAGCCCTTGACGGCAGGCTCGAGCAGTTCCATGAACCGGTCGTACGCCGACCGCTGCACGAGGATCCTGCTGCGTGCACAGCAGTCCTGGCCGGCGTTGTCGAACACGCCGTACGGCGCCTGCGCCGCCGCCTTCTCCAGGTCCGCATCGGCGAAGACGACGTTCGCGGACTTGCCGCCCAGCTCGAGCGTCACGCGTTTCACCTGGTCCGCGCAGCCGGCCATGATCTGTTTGCCGACCGTGGTGGATCCGGTGAAGACGATCTTGCGGACCGCGGAATGCGTGACGAAACGGTTTCCGACAACGTTTCCCCTGCCGGGGACGACTTCGAGGACGCCGGGCGGGAGGCCTGCTTGCAGCGCGAGTTCGCCCAGGCGGATCGCGGTGAGTGGGGTGAGCTCGGCGGGCTTCAGTACGACGGTGTTGCCGGCCGCCAGCGCGGGCGCGAAACCCCAGCCCGCGATCGGCATCGGGAAGTTCCACGGGACGATCACGCCGACCACGCCGAGCGGTTCCTGGAACGTCACGTCGATTCCGCCGGAAACAGGAATCTGTTGTCCGAAAAGGCGTTCCGGGGCGGCCGAGTAGTACGTGAGCACGTCACGGACGTTGCCGGCTTCCCAGCGGGCGTTGCCGATCGTGTGGCCGGCGTTCTCCACCTCCAGCGCGGCCAGATTCTCCAGGTCCGCGTCGACCGCGTCGGCGAACCGCCGGAGCAGCCGCCCGCGATCCGCCGGCGCCACGTTCCGCCAGGAATCAAACGCTTTCCGGGCCCGTTCGATCGCCGCGTCCGCGGCCGCCACGTCGGCAAGCTCGATCGTCCGGACCACCTTCTCGGTGGCCGGGTTGAGTACGTCGTACCTCATCGGGTGCTCCTGATCAGTGCGGTGAACAGCCGCAGGTCGTCGGGGGTTTCCTCCGGGTGCCACTGCACCCCCAGGGCGAACGGTGTGCCCTGCACCTCGGCGGCCTCCACCGTGCCGTCGTCCGCACGAGCCGTGACCTGGAGACCGGGCGCGACCACATCGAGGGCCTGGTGGTGGTAGCAACTGCCGGTCGCCCGCTCGCCGAGGATCCGCGCGGTCAGCGTGCCGGGCTCGACCTTCACCTCGACCCTCCCGAACACCGCCGGCCCGGGTCGGTGCCCGTCATGCGCAACGACATCGGGCAGATGCTGCTGCAACGTCCCACCGAGCGCCACGTTCAACATCTGCAGCCCTCGGCACACCGCCAGCAGCGGCAGTTCACGGTCCAAGGCCTCCCGGATCAGGACCGCTTCGTGGTGGTCCCGGTCCGGGCTGGTGCCGACCGTCTCGGGATGCGGCGTCGCGTCGTACGCCCCGGGGTCGACGTCACATCCGCCCGCGATCACGAGACCGTCCAGCAGGCCGAGTACCGACGGATCGGTGCCGACCGGCGGCAGGAGGAGCGGCGTACCACCGGCGGCGGCAACCGCGTCCAGGTAGACCCGCGGGACGAGGGCGGCCTCGCGGTGCCAGATACCCCAGGCGGCCGGTTCGAGGTACGTCGTGATGCCGATCCGCGGCCGATCAGAGGCGTTCGAAACCACGGACGCGCTCCCAGTCGGTGACGGCCGCGTCGTACGCGTCGAGTTCGACGCGGGCGGCATTGGCGTAGTGGTCGACCATCTCGTCGCCGAACGCCGTACGGGCGAGCTTCGAGCCGGTGAACAACGCGGACGCCTCGCGCAGCGTGGACGGGACGTGTTCCTTGTCGGACTCGTACGCGTTGCCCTCCAGCAGCGGCTCGAGTTCCAGTTCCTGCTCGATGCCGTGCAGGCCGGAGGCGATGATCGCGGCGACCGCGAGGTACGGGTTCACGTCGCCGCCCGGCAGCCGGTTCTCGACCCGGAGCGAGTCGCCGTGGCCGACCACGCGCAGCGAACACGTCCGGTTGTCGAGACCCCACGCGACCGCGGTCGGCGCGAAACTCCCGTGGACGAATCGCTTGTAGGAGTTGATGTTCGGCGCCAACAGATACGTGAACTCGGACAGGCAGGCGAGCTGTCCGGCGATGAACTGCTCCATCAGTTGGGAGAACCCATGATCACGGTCACCGGCCAGCACCGGGTCGCCGTCGTCGGCGCGGAAGCTCAGGTGGATGTGGCACGAGTTCCCCTCGCGTTCGTCGTACTTCGCCATGAACGTGAGGCTCTTGCCGTGCTTCGCCGCGATCTCCTTCGCGCCGGTCTTGTAGATCGAGTGGTTGTCGCACGTGACCAGCGCCTCGTCGTACCGGAACGCGATCTCGTGCTGACCGAGGTTGCACTCGCCCTTCGCGGACTCGACGTACAGGCCGGCGCCCTCCATTCCGTTCCGGATGTCGCGCAGCAACGGCTCGATCCGAGAGGTGCCGAGCAACGAGTAGTCGACGTTGTACTGGTTCGCCGGGACCAGGTCGCGGTACCGCTTGTTCCAGGCGGACTCGAAGGTGTCGTCGAAGACGATGAACTCGAGCTCGGTCCCGACGTACGCCTTCAGCCCGCGCTCCGCGAGCCGGTCCAGCTGCCGCCGCAGCACCTGCCGCGGCGAGGCCACCACCGGCGTACCGTCCAGCCACTGCACGTCGCACAGCACCAGCGCGGTCCCCTCCAGCCACGGCACCAGCCGCAGGGTGTCCAGGTCGGGCGCCATCACCATGTCGCCGTACCCACGCTCCCAGGAGGACATCGCGTACCCGTCGACCGTGTTCATGTCGACGTCCACCGCCAGCAGGTAGTTACACCCCTCGGTCCCGTGCTTCAGCACCTCCTCCAGGAAGTACCGAGCCCCACACCGCTTCCCCTGCAACCGCCCCTGCATATCCGTGATCGCCACCAACACGGTGTCGACCACCCCGTCCGCCACCAGCCGCCGCAACTCCTCAACACCCAACACGACCACTCCCAGGAGCCTATTGGTCTGTTTCCAGTCCATTGACGCAGCCAGTCGAACCCCTGTCAACCCGGCGCGGTGGTGCCGTGGCACTGGGGGGACAGGGAATGGGTTGGCAGGGGTGGGGTGGGTGGGGAAAATCTGCGGACTCGGCCGCACCGCCCAGGCGGCCCGATCTCTGGAGGACCGCTATGCGATCTTTCCTCACCCGTCCGCGCGCTCTGGCCGTGTTGCTGGCCGGGACCGCGCTCGCGTTCAGTCCGCTCGGCGGGCAGGCGACGGCGAAGGCGCCGCTCGACCAGCTCGGGAATCCGGCGTGTTTCACGCCGGCGGAAGGGGCCGCCGCCCGTGGCGGCTTCGGGGCTGACACCCGCGAGTTGTCGGTCAAGGAGCAGCAGGCGATCGACGCCCGTACGGCGCAGATCCTGAAGAGCAAGGGGCACGACCCGAAGCGGCTCGCTGCGGCGAGTGTGCCGGTGTACGTGCACGTGATGCTGAGTACGTCGGGTGCCGGTGACGTCACCGACAACCAGATCGCGCAGCAGATCGCCGAGCTGAACCAGGACTACGCCGGACAGGAGTCGTCGCAGGCCGCGAACACCGGGTTCAGCTTCTACCTGGCCGGGACCGACCGGATCAAGAACGACCAGTGGCACAAGGACAAGCAGTCGACGCAGTACCGGTCGCAGACCCGCCAGGGTGGGAAGAACGCGCTGAACATCTGGCTCGTCGACTTCTCGTACCTCGGGATCGCGACCTTCCCGTGGGACTACGCGAAGAACCCGAAGATCGACGGCATCCGGGTGCAGTACAGCTCACTGCCCGGCGGTTCGGCGACCAACTACAACGAAGGCAAGACCGCGTCGCACGAGGCGGGGCACTGGTTCGGGCTGTACCACACGTTCCAGGGCGGTTGCACGAGTACGAACGACTCGGTGGCCGACACGCCCGCGCAGAGCAGCGCGTCCAGCGGCTGCCCGACCGGGCGGGACTCCTGCTCGCTGCCGGGGCTGGACCCGATCCACAACTACATGGACTACTCGTACGACTCCTGCTACAACCAGTTCACCCCCGGCCAGTCAAGCCGGATGAGCGACATGTGGACCGCCTATCGGGGATGAGACCCGACTGTGACATCTGGACCGTTCGGCAACTAGAGTGCGGCCGATGCGTTTGCTTCTGACGGCCTGCGCTACCACCGCCCTGGTGGTCGCCGGACCTCTGACAGCGACTGCCGCCGACCAGGGCCCGCAGGGCCAAGGAAAAATGGTCGGCGGTGAGTTGCTGACCGCGAAGCCGACGGTGGTCGCCGACGGGGCGTCGCCGCCGGCGGTGCAGGCGTCGGCGTACGTGGTGGCCGATCTGGACAGCGGTCAGGTGCTGGCGGCCAAGGCCCCGCACGCCAGGCTGCGCCCGGCGAGCACGCTCAAGACGCTGACCGCGCTGGTGCTGCTGCCGCGGCTGAAGAAGACCGATCCGGTCATCGGCACGACGGCCGACGCCGGCATCATCGGCAGCAAGGTCGGGGTGTACCCGGGCCTGCACTACACCGTCGACCTGCTGTTCCGCGGAATGTTCCTGGCCTCCGGGAACGACGCCGTCCACGCGCTCTGCTCGCACGACCAGGGCGGAATCCCGGCGACCATCCAGCGGATGAACGCGAAGGCGAAGGACCTCGGCGCGCTCGACACCACGGTCACGGACCCGACCGGGCTGGACGCCGACGGGCAGTACTCCAGCGCGTACGACCTGGCCCTCTTCGCGCAGGCGGGCCTCGCCCGGCAGGACTTCGCCATGTACGCGTCCACGAAGTACACGAACTTCCCTAACGCCGGGAACAAGGGCACGTACCAGGTCGCCAACCAGAACAAGCTGCTGTTCAGCTACGACGGTGCGCTCGGCGTGAAGACCGGGTACACCACGCTGGCCCGCAACACGTTCATCGGCGCCGCCCGCCGCGACGGGCACACCCTGGTGGTGACGATGATGAACGCGCCGCACGGCATCACCCAGGACGCGAGCAGCCTGCTGACCTGGACGTTCGCGAACTACGGCAAGCTGAAACCGGTCGGCACGCTGGTCAAGCCGGCCGCCGCGCCGCCGAAGACGCAGGGCCAGGGCAAGAACGGCACCGACGACAAGCCGACCGTCCGCAAGGCCGGCGAGCCGCCGACCCGCGCCGCGCTCGGCCCCGGCCAGGCGGTCACGTCCCTCGCCTTCCGGATCCCGGTCTGGGCGTACGCCGGACCCCCCGTCCTCCTCCTCGGCCTGTTCCTCCGCCGCCCCAGAGCTCTCCGGCGTCGCCGGCACTGATCCGTCAGGCGCGTCGTACGCTGCGCAGCGCCCGCAGGCCCTGAACGGCGAGCGTGGTGATCGTGGCTCCCAGTACGGCGCCCGCGGCGACGGCGACCGTGTCCGCCTTGCGTTCCGGGATCGGGACGACCTGGTAGCGCTTGCCGGGTGGTCCGAGGAGCAGCGGTTCGGCCTCGCGTTCGGCCTCGGGGGAATCGGCCTGCTCGTCGACGACCTCACGGTCGAGCGTCGCCTCCTTGGTCCACGCCGCGACCAGCATGATCACGCGGGTCAGCAGGTAGATCCACACCAGCAGCGCGAGCGGCAGGGCGAGGGCGCCGTACGCCGCGTTCGAGCCGATCACGTGGCTCACGTAGAGGTTGCCGAGCCGCTGCGCGAGGTAGAACACGATGCCGCCGGCCAGCGCCGCGATCAGCGCCACCTTGCGCGGCAGGATGATCCGCGGCAGCGCGGTCTGCATGTACAGGAACAGCACCGCACCCGCAGCGACACCGACGACAACGCTGATCGCGCCGATCCCCCAACTGGCCAGCCAGGTCCCGTCCAGATCGGTGGCGTCGACGATCCGCCGGGACAGGCCGGTCAGGATCGAGGAGGCCCCGGTCGCGATCAGGCCGATCAGGCCCAGGCCGATCAGCGCGCCGAGGTCGACGACCTTGAGTTTGACCGCGTTGCCCGGTTCGTCGTCCAGCTCGTGCATCGACCGGATCGACGCCCGCAGCGAGTCGATCCAGCCCAGGCCGGTGAGCAGCAGCGACACCCCGGAGATCAGCCCGATCGTCCCCGCGTGCGCGATCAGGCCGTCGATGTCGATCCGGTTGCCGATCCCGGGCAGGTTCTGCCGGAGCGCCGTCTTCAGGGCCTTGATCGCCTCGCCGCCGAGCAGCGGGCCGGTGATCGCCGCGGCCAGCACGATCAGCGGGAACAGCGACAGGAAGCCGAAGAAGCTCGTCGCTCCGGCGAGCCGGTTCCCGCGGCGGTTACCGTACCGTTGCCAGGCACGCCACAACTGGGTCCGGCTGAACCGCCGCCAGACCGCCTTGAGCTTCCTCATGTGTCTCCTGTACCCCGAGTGCGGAGACTCAGCCTGCCAGCGGGAACGACCTCTGTGGGCGCCACACGCCGTCGGCGCCGTGTTCGTAACGGCTGAAGTACTCGACCTCGAAGTCGCAGTCGTACTCCGACAACGCGTCGTACGCCCGGTCGAGGGCGTCCTTGTCCAGGTCGTGAGCCACCGTGACGTGCGGGTGGTACGGGAACTTCAGGTCGACCTGCAGCGGGCCGGAGCGGACCTGCGACTGCAACACCTCGCACGACGAGATGCCCTCCGCGAGCGGCACGAACACGACCGGCGAGATCGGCCGGAACGTCGCCGTACCGCGCAGCCGGATCCGGAACCGCGGGAACCGGGCGGCGACCGCGAGCAGGTGCTCGTCGATCGTCTCCAGGTCCCCGGCCGCGATGTCGGTCGGCGGCAGCAGCGTCACGTGGGTCGGGATCGACGCGGCCATCGGGTCGCCGAAGTCGGCCCGGTACTTCTGCAGCTCCGTGCCGTACGGCTCCGCGATCGGGATCGCGACCCCGATAGTCGTCATGCGCCGGCCGGCCCCGGGACGAAACCGAGCCGGTCGTAGACCTTGGCCAGGGTCGGCTCGGTGACCGCGCGGGCGCGCTCGGCGCCGGCCGCCAGGATCGCGTCCAGCTGTGCCTTGTCGTCCAGGTAGGTCAGCGTCTTCTCCCGGAACGGGGTGACGAACTCGACCACCACGTCGGCCAGGTCCTTCTTGAAGTCGCCGTACCCGCGGCCGGCGTACTCGTCCTCGAGCTCACTGATCTTCCTGCCGGTGAGTGCCGAGTAGATGGTCAGCAGGTTCGCGACGCCGGGCTTGTTCTCCTCGTCGAAGATCACGTCCCGGCCGGAGTCGGTGACCGCCGAGCGGATCTTCTTCGCGCTCGCCTTCGGCTCGTCCAGCAGGTCGATGATGCCGGCCGGCGACGAGCCGGACTTGCTCATCTTCGACGACGGGTCCTGCAGGTCGAAGATCTTCGCGGTCTCCTTGACGATGTACGCCTCGGGCACCCGGAAGGTCTTGCCGAACCGGTGGTTGAAACGCTGCGCCAGGTCCCGGGTCAGCTCGACGTGCTGCCGCTGGTCCTCGCCGACCGGGACCCGGTCGGCCTGGTACACCAGGATGTCCGCGGCCTGCAGGATCGGGTACGTGAACAGGCCGACGGTGGCGCGGTCGGCGCCGCCCTTCGCGGTCTTGTCCTTGAACTGCGTCATCCGGCTGGCCTCGCCCATCCCGGTGATGCAGGACATCACCCAGGCGAGCTGGGCGTGCTCGGGCACCTGCGACTGGACGAACAGCGTGGACCGCTCCGGGTCGATACCGGCCGCGAGCAGCTGCGCCGCGGACCGGCGGGTGCGCTCGCGGAGGGCCTTCGGGTCGTACTCCACGGTGATCGCGTGCAGGTCGACGACGCAGTAGAACGCCTCGTGGTCCTCCTGCAGGGCCACCCACTGCCGCAACGCGCCGAGGTAGTTGCCGAAGTGGAAGGAGTCCGCCGTCGGCTGGATCCCGGACAGCACGCGGGGGCGGCGCTGGGAACCGGCTGCGGACGGGTCAGACGCAGCATGAGACATAGGGGTGATTCTGCCAGCCGTCTCACCGGTCGTGTCACCAGGTCCAGCCGCGGGCGGCCAGGGCCTGCTCCTCTTCCCAGCGTTTCGCCTCGGAGCGCTTGACGTCGGGCGGGTCGGGACAGCCGGCCAGCCGGCAGGCCTCGTCGAGGAGGTCGTCGTACGCCGCCTCGAGAGCCATCAGGCGGTGGGCCCGGGCGTAGACGTGCGGCGTCGACTCGATACTGCGGATCTTCGTGGAGACCGTGCCGAGGCGGGTCTGCAACCGGAGCGTGTCGAACGGGTCCGGCTCCGCCGGCTTGACCGGGCGCAGCCGCGCCCTCAGGCGGGCAGCCGCGCGCTCCAGAGCGCGCTGCCAGCGCGCCGGCGGCCGGTCCGGCACCAACAGTCCGAGCAGACCTCCGAGCAGAACGCAGAGCAGCAGGAACACACACAACGACGCCAGCCACACCATCGCTCTCACTCCCCTTAGAGGGCGTCTGAGAACTCTGCGCCGTAGCGAGGAGGTGCTCGGTGCGGTAGCTCGGCGCGCGGGGGCGAAGGGGTCGATGCGGAGCATCGTTCCCTTTGCACCCGTGCGGCGAGGTGCCGTGCCGAGGGCCCCGCAGTAGGCGCAGGGTTCTCAGATGCCCTCTTACAGAGCGTACGGCGAGAATCAGTCGCGGCGGTACTTCGTAATCGCGTCGTCTTTCTTGAGCTTGTCCGCGGCCGCCTGGATGCGGGCCGTCCACTCGGACTGCTGCAGCCCGCCCGCCATGAACTGCCCGGTGGCGTCGGCGGCCGCGGTGGCGAAGGCCGGGTACCAGGTGTCGAAGTACCACCTGATCACCTGGTCACCGGCCGCGGACAGCAGGTCGCGGGCCGAGCTCAGCGCGGTGGTCAGCTCCAGCCCGTCGGCCGAGCCGCGGACGATCGTGAGCTGCTTGGACTCCGAGCTCACCTGCGCGGCGACGTCCGCGGACAGCAGCGCCCGCAGGTACTCGAGACCGCCGGCCTTGTTCTTCGCCTTCTCCGGCACCAGGAGCGGCGCGGTCGCCGCGACGTGCAGCCCGCTCGCGAGCGCCGGCGACGAGTCCAGCGGCGGTACGGCGAACACGGTCAGCGCGAACCCGTCCGGGACCAGGCCCTTCATCTCGTTCTCGAGCCAGTTCCCGCACGGCAGCATCCCGGCCTTCGAGGCGAGGAGGCGCTTCTGCGACCCGATGTGGTCGTACTGCGCCGTGCCGGTCGCGAGCAGGCCGCGCTTGGTGAGTTCGCCGACCGCGTTGATCGCCCGGGTGAGGTTCTCGTCCTTCCAGGCGCCGTCCTCGAGGTTGTCGATCCGCTTGGTCACGTCCGGGCCGCCGGTCTTGGCAGCCAGCGTGAGCACCAGTTCGAGCAGGTAGTACGGGTGCGTGCCCGCGTAGATGAAGGGCCCGAGCCCGGCGGCCTTCATGTCGGCGCCCAGCGCCAGCAGGTCCGGCCAGGTCTGCGGCACCTGCCAGCCGTTGCGCTGGAACAGGCTGGCCGAGTACCAGATGCCGTACACGGTCGAGATGTAGTTGATCGTCCGCTGCATCCCGTCGAAGCTGCCCGCGTCGAGCATGTCGGGCAGCAGGTGGTCCTTCACCTTGGCCGACTGGTCGTCCCACGACGGGGCGTCCAGCAACTGCTGCAGGTCGGCGAGCTGGCCGTCCTTGATCAGCCGGCCGAGCTCCAGCTTCTGGTCGCCGGTCGACAGGACGACGTCCGGCGGCGTCCCGGTCGCGAACCGCGGCATCAGCTCGTCCAGCAGCTGCGTGGACAGCTTCGGCGTGATCGTCGCGCCGGCGTACTTCTTCCGGTACGCCGCCGCCGCGAACCCGCCGTACTCCTCGGTGATCACCACGTCGACCGGAGCGTTCCCGTCCACCGTGAACGGGTTCTCCGGCGACACGGCCGGGGCGACCGGCGCCTTGGTGCACCCGCTCAGGAGCGCACCGGCCACCGCCCCCTGCAGTAAGGTCCGCCGTTTCAGCACGTGCGCAGGCTAGTACCTCAAGCGGTTCGACGGATGCGGCCGGCGTAGCGTGCCTCGAGCTCGTGGTTGTGCTCGTCGCCGCCCGGGATGTTCGCGGACAGGTAGACCGGCGGGGTCTCGCCGGCGTCGGTCATCCGGCGCAGCACCTCGGCGACCAGCAGCTGGGCGATCAGCGCGGCGGTGATCGACGACACCGCGCAGACCTTGCCGGCGCCGCCGGGCAGGTCGAGGACGGAGTCGCCGTACGGCGCGTGGTTGTCCAGCACCACGTCGGCGAAGTCGATCAGCTTCTTGCCGGACGGGTGCCGCGACTCCATCCCGCCGGTGTGCTGCAGCGAGGTGATCGCGATCAGCGGGTGCCCGTGCTCCTTGGCGACGCTGGCCAGCTCGACGATCGAGCCGTTGACGCCGGAGTTCGACGCGATGATGAACATGTCGCCCTCGCGGGCCGCGGACAGCTCGTACAGCTTCCGGGAGTACTGCGGATCGCGCTCGAGCTCCGCGCTGCGCAGCAGCTCGGGCGGCTCGCCGCCGAGCAGCACCAGGTCGCGCAAGGCGATCCGGTTGGTGGCGATCAGCCCGCCGGCCCGGCCGGCGATCTCCATCGCGAGCGCCTCGGAGTGCCCGGAGCCGAACGCCTGGATGACGCCGTTCGCCCGCAGCGAGGCGGTCATCAGGTCGGCGCCGTCCTGGATCGGACCGTCGATCTGGGTCGTGACCGCGGCCAGGATCGGCGTCAGAGTGTGCAGATAAGCCTGCGCACTCACGCCCTGGACACCCTCGGTCTCCCCCGTGTTACTGCTGGCCATCAGCGGCCCACCCCTCGACGAATCGGCTCAGAGCGACACTCGCGGTGCCGACAAATGCGCAAGTTTGCGGTTTGCTGGACAGAACTTTTCTCAACTCACAGCTAAAGTCAAGGCTCATCCGTGTGATCTCCCCCTTCGGGACCGTTGCGTAAGCAGTTTGGAGCATGGCGTATGTCGGACGAACTGGTCCTGGGCGGGGACCTCGGCGGCACCTCCACCCGGATCCTGATCGCGGACTCCGAGGGCAACGTAGTCGGTCGCGGCGCGGCCGCGGGCGGAAATCCGACCAGCCATCCCGCAAGTGCGGCGGCCAACTTCGGCCAGGCACTTCACGCCGCCCTCGCCGGGCTGGACGCGACCGCGGTCAGGGCCGCGGTCGTCGGCATGGCCGGCGGTGTCGCGCTCCAGCGGCCGGAGGTGGCCGCCCAGTTCGAGGCCGCGTGGACGGGCGCCGGACTCCGGACGGCACCGCAGTACATCGGCGATCTGGAGGTCGCGTTCGCCTCGGGTACGCCGGAACCGGACGGCACCGTGCTGATCGCCGGGACCGGCAGCAACGTCGGGCTGGTCCGCAACCATCAACTGCAGCGGACGGCGGGCGGGCACGGCTGGCTGCTCGGGGACGACGGGTCCGGCTTCTGGCTCGGGCGCGAGGCGGTCCGCAGCGTCCTGGAGTCGCTGGATCTCCGGGAGCCGCTGGGGTTGCTCGAACAGGCCGTCGTACAGGCGATCCTGCCGGGCCGTGACGAGCCTGCCACCGCACACCGTGAAGGATACGACGCACTGCGTGATCTTCTGGTGATGACGGTCAACAGCCGGCCACCGGTCATGCTCGCAGAGTTGGCGCCGACGGTGATCGCGGCGTACCACCAGCACGACAAGACTGCGCAGATTCTGGTGAAACGCGCAGCCGAGTTGCTCACGGAAACGGCCGCGCGGCTGAAGCCGGCGGCGGACGTCGGCCCGATGGTGCTGGCCGGCAGCGTCGCGGGCGAGTCGTCACCGGTCGGCCAACTGATTCGCGAACACTTCGCCGGCGACGTCCGTACGGCCCGGGACGGCGTCGGCGGCGCCACCTGGCTGGCCCTCTCCGCCCTCGACCCCGCCCTGGCGACTCCCCAGACCCACGCCCGCCTGGTCGACTGACCCGGGCCGGGTCGCGGCTGCTGCCCGACCCGGGCCCGGCTCTCTCAGTCGAAGACGGACACCGGACGGACCTCGACGGCGTAGAACCCGGCCTCGGGGATGGTGGCGGCGATCTCCTCGGCGCGGTCCTGGCTCGCCACGTCGATCAGGAAGACGCCGGCGAGTTGTTCCTTGGCCTCGGAGTACGGGCCGTCGGTGGTGGCGCGGACGCCTTCGCGGACCCGGACCACGCGGGTCTTCGACGGCGGGTCGAGCGGTACGGCGTCGATCAGCTCGCCGCTGGTGTGCAACTCGTCGAGGAGCTTGTCGAGCTGCGCCGCCAGCGCGTCGCGGGCCTTCTTCGGCAGCGCCTTGCCCTCCGCGGTGTGCAGGAACGACGGGTGACCCCAGGTGATCGGGTTGCTGTGGATCATCAGCAGGTACTTCATGTCCGGACGTCCTTTCGGAACAGGTGACTGGATCTTCGCAGCAGAGGTCGGAAGCGCCCGCCGGGACTCGACATTTCCGCGATTTAGGCTGGCTCCCATGGACGAGATCGACTTCAGGCTGCCCGACGGACGGGTGCTGCACGGGTACGACAGCGCGCCGGGCGCCACCGACCGGCTCGTCGTGGTCTGGCACCACGGGACGCCGAACCTCGGTACGCCGCCCGCACCGCTGGCCGCGGCGAGCGAGCGGCTCGGGGTGCGGTGGGTCTCGTTCGACCGGCCCGGGTACGGCGGGTCCACGCCCGCGCCGGGCCGTACCGTCGCCGACGTCGCCGCCGACCTGACCGCGATCCTCGACACGCTCGGCATCGGCTCGTTCGCGCAGCTCGGGTACTCCGGCGGCGGCACGTTCGCGCTCGGCGCGACCGCCCTGCTCGGCGACCGGGTCACGGCGGTCGCCACGCTGGCCGCGCTCGCGCCGTACGACGCCCTCGGTCTCGACTGGTACGACGGCATGATCCCGTCGGGTGTCGCCTCGCTCCGGGCCGCGGCGTCCGGCCGGGAGGCGCGGGCGCGGAACGAGCTGGTCGAGTACGACCCGGAGTTCACCGAGACCGACCTCGCGATGTTCGGCGGCCCGTGGGGCTGGCTGGGCTCGGTCGCCGGCGACAAGGCGATGCCGAACGGGCCCGACGGCGCCGTCGACGACGACTGTTCCTACGTCCTCCCGTGGGGCTGCGACCCGGCCGGCATCACCGCGCCGACGCTGCTCGTGCACGGCACGGCCGACCGCATCGTCCCGTGCGCCCACGCCCGCTGGCTGGCCGCCCACGTCCCGTCCGCCACTCTCGACACCCACGAGAACCTCAGCCACATCACGATCCTCGCCCAGGCCGAATCCGCCCTCGAATGGATCCGGACCCACCGGGGCTGAATCGACCGGCACGGGGTACCGGTCAGGAGTGCTGCTTGCGGAGCGCTATCGCACGATCGAGATCCTCGGCCATGGCGGGATGGGCGAGGTCTATCGCGGGTGCGACGAGCGTCTCGGTCGCCCGGTCGCGGTGAAACTGCTGCGGCCCGACCTGCGCGATCCGCTCACCGCCGCCCGGTTCCAGCACGAGGCGCGGGCCGCCGCCGTGGTCAGGCACCCGCACGTCATCGCGGTCTACGACTTCGGCCACTCCAACGGCGAGTACTACCTGGTGATGGAGCTGGTGGAGGGTCACAGCGTCGGCCGGGAGCTGACGCTGCACGGCCCGTACGATCCGGAAGCCGCGCTCGACATCGTCCGGCAGGTCGCCGCCGGACTGACCGCCGCGCACCGGCACGGCGTCGTGCACCGCGACATCAAGCCGGACAACCTGTTGATCGACGCCGACGGGTCGGTGAAGATCGCCGACTTCGGCATCGCCCGCGCACCGGCGGATCCGGCGATCACGTCGTCCGGCCTGATCCCTGGAACCAGCCTCTACCTGGCCCCGGAACGAGCCCTGGGGCATCCGGCCACGGCCGCGTCGGACGTGTACACACTCGGCTGTGTGCTGTACCAACTGCTGACCGGGCGTCCCCCGTTCGAGGCCGCGGACCCGACCGAGATCATGTGCCAGCACGTCCGAGCCGAACCGGCCGTCCCGGACGATCTCCCGGCGCCCCTCGTGCACCTGCTCCGTCTGATGCTGTCCAAGGACCCCGCTGATCGGCCCTCCCCCGCCGAGGTCGCTACCTGGACGTACGACGTGCCCGCCGATGCCCCGACCACGGAACTGGCGGCCCTGCGCCCGGCCCGGCACTGGCGAAGAGCCGTCGCGGTGCTGGCCGCGGTCATCGTCGCCGGAACCGCGGTGACAGCCGGCGTCCTCACCGACCAGGAGAGCAACACGCCGTTGGCACCTGCCAACGTCTCGCCGACCCAACCACCACGGCAGGCGATCCCGGCGCCACGGCCGACCACCGCCCCGACCGTCACCGTCACGACGGTAGTCACGTCGAGGCGACCCCGTGCTACGTCGTCGAGTACGTCGCACCCGGTCGGAAAGCCCGCCACGAAGGCACCCGAACACCCCCGCAAGGCCAAGCCGAAGAAGCCCGGCAAGCACTGACATTCCAAGCAATGGCTTGACATCTGACTCGGTGCGGCGCATATTCCAAGCATGTCTTTGGAGAAAGATCCGCGGCGGGCGCGGCTACTGGACGATCCGCTGGCGATCAGGGCGATGGCGCATCCGGTGCGGCTGGACCTGTTGTCGCTGCTCGGGCGGGAGGGGCCGATGACCGCGGCGGACGCGGCGCGACGGCTGGGGATCAGCCAGGCGCTGGCGTCGCACCACCTGCGGCAGTTGGCGAAGTACGACTTCGTCGAGCCGGCCCCGGGCAAGGACAACCGGGAGCGACCGTGGCGGCAGGTGTCGACGTCGCAGTCCTGGGAGGAGGCGATGAAGACGCCGGACGGCGCCGCGGCCGCCGAGGTCCTGGAGCAGTTGATGGCCGAACGCGCGCTGGACTCGCTCGCGCGGTGGCAGCAGCACCGCCCGGACGCCGACCCCGTCTGGCGGGACAACTCGGGCATCGGGCAGACCGGGATCTACCTGACCGGCGACGAGCTCGCCGAGATCGTTGGGCAGATCAACGACCTGCTGCAGCGCTGGGTGGACGAACGCCCGATCGACGACAGGTCCACCCGCCCGCCGGGCAGCCGGTATGTCTCGTTCACCCAGATCGTCACCGTCACCCCGGAGGAGTAGCAGATGAAGGACTTGTGGGGCGTCCTTGCCCGGCAGCGCGACTACCGCCTGCTGCTCGGCGCCGGGCTCATCTCGCTGGTCGGCGACTGGTTGCTGCGCACCGGTCTCGCCTTCCAGGTGTACGTACTGACCGGCTCGACCCTCGCCTCCGGCGGGTTGTTGCTGGCCTCGTTCCTGCCCGCCGTACTGCTCGGATCGCTCGCCGGCGTCTTCGTCGACCGGTGGAGCCAGCGGACCACGATGATCGTGACGAACGTACTGAACGCGGTCGTCCTGCTCCCGCTGATCGCGGTCCACAGCGCGAGCCTGATCTGGATCGTGTACGCCGTGGTGCTCGCGCAGAGCTGCCTGCAGCAGTTCTTCACGCCCGCCGAGCAGTCACTCATCCCACTGCTGGTGAACTCCGACCAACTGGTGACGGCGAACGCGTTGAACAGCCAGATCCGCGACCTCGCACGGCTGATCGGCGCGGCGCTCGGCGGCGTCCTCGCGGCCGCCGGCGGACTCACGCTACTCGCGCTCGGGGACGCCGCGACGTTCGCGATCGCCGTCGTACTCGTCGCCGCCATGCGGCACCGGCAGCACCGGCCGCCGAAGGAGGAGGAGACCGCGGGCGGCGCGATCCGGCGGCTGAAACAGGAGTGGACCGAGGGGTTGCGGCTCTGTGTCGCGGGCTCGGCGATGCGGTTGTT
This sequence comes from Kribbella sp. NPDC051137, assembly GCF_040682535.1. Taxonomy (NCBI): domain Bacteria; kingdom Bacillati; phylum Actinomycetota; class Actinomycetes; order Propionibacteriales; family Kribbellaceae; genus Kribbella; species Kribbella sp. NPDC051137. The sequence goes on along the minus strand of NZ_JBFBBI010000008.1, from coordinate 47,635 downwards.
CTTCGTGTTCTGCCTGGTCACCGGGGTCGGCGAGGGGGTGATGAGCACGCTGTTCGCACCGTTCGTCAGCGCCGAGCTCGGCGGCGACGGGAAGGTGTACGGGCTGATCGTCTCGTCCCAGGCGATCGGCGGCATCGTCGGCGGGCTGATCGCCGCCGCGATCGGCTCCCGTTGGCCGGCCGCCACGCTCTGGGGGATCGGCGCGTTCGCGTTCGGGCTGATCGACACCGTGCTGTTCCTCTACCCGCTGGTGTCGAGCAGCGTGATCCCGGCGTTCGTCTGCATGATCGTCGTCGGCCTGCCCGGCGCGCTCGTCCTGGCCGGCATGATGACCGTCTTCCAGAACCTCACCGTGGACGGCACCCGCGGCCGGATCTACGGCGCGGTCGGCGCCGCCGAGAGCGTCGCGGTGCTGATCGGCATCGCGGGCGCCGGTGTCCTCGGCGACGCCGTCGGCATCATCCCGGTCCTGGTCTTCCAGGGCCTCGGCTACGTCGTCGGCGGAGTGGTCGTTCTCAGTCGGCGGCGGGCGCTGGAGATCCAGGCTGCTCCTCAGCCTGTGTGACCACGTGCAGGCGGACGCGGGCGACCCGGCGGCCGTCCATCTCGGCGACGGTCAGCGTGTGCGCGTCCAGCCGGACCTCCTCGCCGGTCGACGGGACCTTCCCGAGACTGGCGGCGAGGAACCCGCCGACCGTCTCGTACGGGCCGTCGGGCAGCTCGACCCCGGTCGCGTCGGCGAAGTCGTCGAGGTTCAGCAGGCCGTCCATCTCCAGGTCGCCGCTGCCCAGCCGGGTGGTCTCCGCCGGTTCCTCGTCGTACTCGTCCTTGATGTCGCCGATCAGTTCCTCGACCAGATCCTCCAGCGTCACGATGCCCGCCGTACCGCCGTACTCGTCGAGGACGATCGCCAGGTGCGTGCTGCGCCGCCGCATCTCGGTCAGCGTCGGCAGCAGCTTGGCGGTGTCCGGCAGCATCAGTACGTCGCGGGCGAGGTCGCCGACCCGGACCGATCGGGTCGCCACCGCCGGGTCGAACAGGTCCCGGACGTGCACGAACCCGACGATGTCGTCGGCCGAGCCGTTCATCACCGGATACCGCGAGTGCGGCCGCTCGGCGGCGAACTTGACCGCCTTGTACGCCGGCATCTCGGCGTCCACGAAGTCCACCTCGGTGCGCGGCAGCATCAGCTCGCGGAGCTGCCGGCTGCCGGCCTCGAAGACGTCGTCGACGATCTTCCGCTCCTCCTCGCCGAGCGACTCGCTCGCGGTGACCAGGTCCCGCAGCTCCTCGTCGGTCATCACCTCGCGGTTCGCGTTCGGGTCGCCGCCGAGCGCGCGGACCACCAGATCGGTGGACTTCGAGAGCAGCCAGATCACCGGCCGGGCGCCGGACGCGATCCGGTCCACCAGCGGCCCGAGGGCGAGCGCGAAGCCCTCCGCACGCTGCAACGCGAGGCGCTTAGCGGCCAGCTCGCCGATGACGATCGACACGTACGAGATGCAGATGGTGATCAGCACCAGCGCGACGGTGTTCGCCAGCGACTGCGGGAGGCCGAGCTTGTGCAGATGCGGGGCCAGGGCGTCGGCCAGGGTCGCGCCACCGAACGCCGCGGACAGGAAGCCCATCAGGGTCACGCCGATCTGCACGGCGGACAGGAAGCGGTTCGGGTTGGCGGCCACCTTGGCGACGGTCTCGCCGCGTTTGCCGCGATGCGACAGGGCCTTCAGCTGGCTCTCCCGGAGCGACACGAGAGCCATCTCGGCGGCAGCGAAAACGCCTCCGATCAGCACGAAGACCAGAATCAGAACGATGTTGATCAGCAGGGAGTCGTTCATGGGTCGGAGTTCCTAGCGCCCTCTCGTCAGCTGCCGAGAGGGCGTGCGTTGGGCGTAGTCGTCCATTTATCTACTCTACCGGCGGCGGGTATCACGATGCATGTTCGAGTTTGTTGGTTTACGATGATTCCTGGCCGGACGCGTCGTACGGCCGGGAAGGTCACACGATGAACACACCCCGCGGTGTACGCCGGACCGACACCACCCTGTCGGACGGCCGCGAGCTGATCTACTACGACCCGGCCGACGCGCCGGTCCGGGTACCCCTCGAGGACACCCGCGGCCTGCCCGCACCGCAACCGCAGGTGGAGCTGCGCACGGACCCGCTGACCGGCGACGTGATCACCTACGCCACGCACCGGAACACCCGGACCTACCTGCCGCCGGCGGACCAGTGCCCGCTGTGCCCGAGCAAGCCCGGCAACCCGACCGAGATTCCGGACCACGACTACAACGTCGCCGTGTTCGAGAACCGGTTCCCGTCCTTCGCCGGCCCCGGCCGGACCGAGGTCGTGTGCTTCACCAGTGACCACAACGGCTCGTTCACCGGCCTGTCGCAGGGTCAGGCGCGGCTGGTCGTCGACACCTGGGCGGACCGGACCGCCGAGCTCAGCGCCCGCGACGACGTCGAACTGGTGTTCCCGTTCGAGAACCGCGGCCGCGAGATCGGCGTCACGCTGAGCCACCCGCACGGCCAGCTGTACGCCTACCCGTTCGTCCCGCCGCGGATGCGGACGCTGCTGGCACAGGCCCGCAAGCACCAGGAGGTTGCCGGCAGCAACCTGTTCGCCGACGTCCTGGCCGCCGAACGCAAGGACGGCACCCGGGTGATCGGCGAGAACGGCAACTGGACCGCGTTCGTCCCGGAGGCCGCCCGCTGGCCGGTCGAGGTGCACCTGTACCCGCACCGCCAGGTCGGCGGCATCGACGAACTGTCGGTCGGCGAACGCGACGACTTCGCCGAGCTGTACCTGGACGTCCTGCAGCGCCTCGACGGCCTGTACGCCGAGCCGCTGCCGTACATCGCCGCCTGGCACCAGGCCCCGGTCCGGGTCGACCGCGAGCTCGGCTACCTGCACCTGGAGGTGTTGTCGATCCGGCGGGCCAAGGACAAGATCAAGTACCTGGCCGGCTCGGAGTCCGGCATGGGCGCGTTCATCAGCGACACCCGGCCGGAAGACGTGGCCGAGACTTTGCGGAAGGTTGGTTCGTGAGCTCCTTCGAGGATGTTTTCGGTACGTCGCCCGACGGCAGCTGGCGGGCTCCCGGACGGGTCAACCTGATCGGCGAGCACACCGACTACAACGACGGCGTCGTACTGCCGATCGCACTGCCGAACCAGATCGTGGTGACCGCGTCCCGGCGGACCGACGGCCGGGTGGCGGTCGCGTCCGACGGGCACGACAGGGTGGTCGAGTTCGCGCTCGACGAACTCGCACCGCGGTCAGTGTCCGACTGGGCGGCGTACCCGGCGGGGGCAGCCTGGGTGCTGCGCGAGGCCGGGTACCCGATCGGCGGCGCGAACCTGCGCTTCGCGTCCGACCTGCCTTCGGGTGCGGGGCTGTCGTCGTCCGCCGCCCTGCTGTGTGCGACCGCGATCGCGTTGCTCGGACTCGCCGGCCAGGAGGTCGATCCGGCCGAGGTCGCCCGGCTCGCCCAGCGCGCCGAGAACCAGTACGTCGGCGCGCCCGTCGGCCTGATGGACCAGACCGCGTCGATGTGCTGCACGGCCGGTCACGCGCTCGCCTTCGACATCCGTTCCGGCGCGCTGGACCAGATCCCGTTCGACCCCGAGGCCGACGGGCTGCGGCTGCTCGTGGTGGACGTGAAGGCGCCGCACCGGCACGCCGACGGCGAGTACGCCGCGCGCCGGAAGAGCTGCGAGCACGCCGCGGCCGCACTCGGCGTACCGGCGTTGCGTTCGGTGGACTACGCCGAACTGGACGCCGCGCTCGCCCGCCTCGACGACGACGTCGACCGGCGCCGGGTCCGGCACGTGGTGACCGAGATCAAGCGCACCGAGGATGCGATCGCGCTGATGCGGGCCGGCCGGCTGCGCGACGTCGGGCCGCTGTTCACCGCGTCGCACGTCTCGCTGCGCGACGACTTCGAGGTCACCGTGCCCGAACTGGATGTCGCAGTCGACGCCGCCCTCGCGGCCGGTGCGCTCGGCGCGCGAATGACCGGCGGCGGTTTCGGCGGCTGCATCATCGCACTGGTCGAGGCGCCGGCCGCGGACAACGTCCTGTCCGCGATCGAGAAAGCCTTTGCGGAGCACGGCTTCACGGCCCCCAGCTCGCTGGCCGCGACACCGTCCGCGGGTGCTTCCAGGATCAGCTAGCGATCACCAGGTCGCAGCCCGTATCGCGCATGGCTTTGCGGGCTGCGGTCGAGAGGCCGTCGTCGGTGACGATCACGTCCAGGTCGGACCAGGTCGCGAAGGTGCTCAGGCCGACCGTCCCCCACTTGGTGTGGTCCGCCACCACGACCACCTCGCGGCTCGCGGCGATGAAGGCCCGGTTGGTCTCGGCCTCCATCAGGTTCGGCGTACTGAGCCCGTGCTCGGCGTCCACGCCGTGTGCGCCGAGGAACAGCAGGTCCAGGTGCAGCGACGCCAGCGCGGCGGTCGCGATCGGGCCGACCAGCGCGTCGGACGGCGTCCGGATGCCGCCGATCAGCACCACCGTGCGATCCGAACGGCCGTTGCCGTGGAACACGTCCGCGATCCGCGCCGAGTTCGTGACAACTGTCAAGTTCTCCACCCGCAACAGCTGCCGGGCCAGCGCGTACGTCGTCGTACCGGCGCCGATGCCGATCGCGCTGTCCGGCTGCACCCGGGCGGCGGCCTCGGCCGCGATCGCCTGCTTGGCCGCGGACTCCTGCGTCAGCTTGGCGTCGAACCCGGGCTCGTGCGCACTGCGCAGGCCGACCGACGTCGCGCCACCGTGCACCTTGTGCAGCAGGCCGCTGGAGTCCAGCGCGTCCAGGTCGCGGCGGATCGTCATGTCCGAGACACCGAACCGGTCGACCAGTTCGGCCACCGTGATCGCGCCCCGGCTGTTGACCTCGGCAACGATCGTGGCCTGCCGCTGGGCGGCCAGCTGGCCGCCGCGGCCGCGGGGCGGTTCTGCTCCGGCTGCGTTCACGCAGCACAGAATACGCCCCGCAGGCGTGGAAATCTGTTGCCCGGCCGGTGGCAGCGCGTCACCCTGGAGCATGCGATTTCCCGAAGACGTCCCGGTGCTGTCCGACGACCTGGTGACCCTGCGTGCGCATGTCGCCGCCGACGTGGAGCCGGCGTACCGGATGTGCCAGGACCCGGTGATGCAGCAGTGGACCACGATCCCGGTCCCGTACCTGCGCGAGCACGCGGTCGGATTCATCACCGAGGTGGTCCCGGCCGGCTGGCAGGCGAACACCTCGTGGGCCTGGGCGATCGAGTACGCCGGGGAGTACGTCGGCACCATCGACCTGCGCGACGGTGAGGGCGGGGTCGGCGAGGTCGGGTTCGCGGTCTCGCCGGACGTCCGCGGCAACGGGGTGATGACCCGGGCGCTGCGGCTGGTGGTGCGGTACGCGTTCGACGTACTGGGCTGGGAACGCGTGATCTGGCGCGCGTACGTCGGAAACTTCGCGAGCCGCCGGGTGGCCTGGAAGGTCGGGTTCCACGGGCTGGTGACGATCCCGGGCGGCGGGCGGTCGCGCGGTGTCCGGAAGGACGAGTGGGTCGCGACGGTGGGCCGCGACGACGAACTCGAGCCGAAGGGGAGCTGGTGGACGGTGCCGGTGCTCGAGGGCGACGGAGTTCGCCTGCGGCCGTTGCGCGAAGCGGACGCGCAGCGGGTGATGGAGGCCTGCAGCGACGAGCGGACGCAGCACTGGTTGTCGGGGATGCCGTCGCCGTACACCCTGGACGACGCCAAGGGATTCATCGACAGCCGGCAGGACGCGGCGGCGAGCGGCGAGGCGGTCGCGTGGGCGATCGCGGACGCCGGGACGGACGAACTGCTCGGAAACGTGAGTGTTTTCGGGCTGAGCAGCCGGATGGACAAGACGCGCGGCGAGATCGGGTACTGGATGCACCCCGACGCGCGCGGGCGCAAGGTGATGGCGGCCGCCGTCCAACTGGTGATCGCGCACGCGTTCCGGGCTGCCGAGGACGGGGGTCTGGGCCGGCGCCGGTTGCTGATCAGATGCGCCGACGTGAACACCGCGTCCGCGCACGTTGCCGAGGCCAACGGGTTCACCAAGGTCGGCGGCGAACGCCGCGCCGACCCGCGGCGGGACGGCAGCTACGACAACATGCTGACCTTCGACCTGCTCGCCGAGGACGTCCTGAGGGGTTGACCCGGTCAAGCAGCAGGAGTAATGGTCACCCAGCGCAGGCAGGGATTTACGGCCAGTTGGTGTCATCCGACACCGGTTCCCCTCGCCGTTGCGCGGCCGGGCTGCTTGAATCGACGGGTGATAGATCGTGAGGAACTCGTCCGCCGTTGGCAGGCCGGGTGGTCCGTCTCGCGCGGCTGGACCACGGTTGAGGACGACCACAACGGCATTCTGATCGTCCGGGCAGGTGAGGAGAGCCGGCCGACGGAGTACGTCGTACTGGATGCCGACGGCAAACCGGAACGTGTGGAACGCGCCGCGCAGCTGGCGGCCGCCGACGGCGGTGGACGCGGGTCGGGCTGGATCACGCTGGCCACCGACGACAAGGAAGCCCGGATCGAACAACTGGAGGATCTCGGGCTGGAGGTCCAGCAGGACCAGGACTGGCTGATGACGATCCAGCTGTCCGAGCAGCCGGCCCTGAAACTCCACGAGCGCTACGCGTTGCACGCCGAACTGGAGGGCGACCTGATCATCACCCGCGCCACCTTGCACGGCGGTGTGGTGTCCAGCGGCCGGATGGCCGTGGTCGGCGAGGACGCGGTCGCGGACCGGATCGAGACCGACCCGGCACACCGGCGGCGCGGCCTCGGCAGCGCGGTGATGGCGTCGCTGGTCGAGGCGGCCGCGGCGAAGGGCGCCAAACGCGGCATCCTGATCGCGTCCATCGACGGGCTCCGGCTGTACCGAAGTCTGGGCTGGAAGGTGATCGCGGACATCGTGATCGCCCGCTCGCGCTGAGCTTCCGGGGCGGGCTTTCAAACGATTGCCATGGTCAGAGCTTTGTGAAGTGCTTGCTCTGATGCGCGTCGGCCGGCGCCTGCCCGGCAAGGCTGCTCAGCATGACGAACCACAGACGGTCACGCAGCTACGGTGTGGCCGGTCCGCTGCTCGCATCTCTGTCGGCGTTGGTGTTGATCGCGGGTGTCGGGTGGTTCGTCATGCGGCAGTCCGGCGCCCCGCGACCGACCGGCCAGGAGGAACCGATCACGTCGGCGAGTACGCCGGCCAGGTCGGCGAGCGCGCCCAGCCGCGGTAGTACGCGCACGCCTGCGACGCCGACGTACACGCCGACTCGGACACCTACTGCCACTCGCACCTCTTCGCCTTCTTCGACGCGTACGGCGACTTCCGGGCCGACCCCGGCCCCGAAACCGACACCGGCTCCGACACCGATGCCGACCGCCACGCCGGCTCGAAAGCAGTCGAAGACCCCGAAGCCGCCGAAGCCCGGAGGCGAGGGGAACGGGTCCGCCGAGCAGCAGGTGCTCGCACTCACCAACCAGGAACGCGCCAAGTCCGGCTGCGGCCCCTTGACGTTCGACAAGTCGCTGACGAGGGCCGCCGAGGCGCATGCCGCCGACATGGTCGCCGAGCACTTCTTCGCCCACGACAGCCTCGACGGCCGCAGCCCGTTCGACCGGATGAAGGCGGCCGGGTTCGACGGTGGCTCGATGGCCGAGAACATCGCGGTCGGGTACACCAGTCCGGCGGCGGTCGTGCAAGGCTGGATGAAGAGCCCCGGGCACCGGGCGAACATCCTGAACTGCGGATACTCGATGATCGGCATCGGGTACGACGCCGGCCAGGTGAAACCCGAGTGGGGCAACGGGAGTTGGGTCCAGGACTTCGGCGGTTGAGCCCTTTCAGTCAATCGTTTTCTTCAGGATTCGTTAAGAGGGTTCACGCGCGTGTAACGATGACCTCGCGCGTCGGTTAAGGTCGCTGTTCGGTGACCAGGGGGGACCTGGCTGTACCACGGGGAACGACGCGCTGTTTCGGCATCACGAAGAAACGAAGAGGATTCGCCCACCCCATGACGGATTCGCCCACCCCCCGGCGGCACCGCGGCAGTAGACGAGCTCCCCGGCGGAGCCGCGGTCTGGTCGGCCCGGTTGTCAGCGCGCTCTCGGTGCTGGTCGCGATCGGCCCGGTGGTCTGGCTGATGTCGCACGGGACCTCCCGGACCGACGGCGCCGAGCGGGTCGTGAACGTCGTCGAGAACAACCGCGTCGACGACGGTACGACGACCGGTCCGATGATCACGATCACGAAGACCTTGCCGAACGGCGCGACCACGACCGCCGTGGTGGGCCCGGCAGCCGTCGGCTCGGCGCCTGGTTCGCCCTCGCTGTCACCGAGCACCGCGGGGACGCCGAGCAATTCGCCGGGCAGTTCCGTGAGCAGTTCTCCGGGTAGTTCGCCGACCACTCCGGCCACGCCGACGGTCGGCGTCACGACGGTGACCGTGTCGCCCACCCCACCGCGCCGTACCAGCGGAACCACCGCACGGCCGAAGCCGCGCGTCAGTACGACGCCTGGCAGGCCGTCGAGTACGCCGACCAAGACCCGGACGACCGAGCCGTCGCCGAGCGACACCCCGCAGCCGCCGGTCAGCGGCGGCGGGACGAACGCGCAGGAACGGCAGGTCCTCGACTACACGAACCAGATCCGCGAGCAGCAGGGCTGCGGCCCGCTGAAGCTGGACAGCGCACTCGTCGAGGCAGCCGGCAAGCACGCGTCGGACATGGTCCGCCGGCACTACATGGACCACACCAACCCCGACGGCCAGGACCCGGGCGACCGGATGGCGGCCGCCGGGTACCGCGGGTCGACGTGGGGCGAGAACATCGCCGCCGGGTACGACACCGCGCAGAAGGTGGTCGCCGCCTGGATGCAGAGCGACGGGCACCGCAAGAACATCCTGAACTGCCGCTTCACCTCGATCGGCATCGGCTACGACCCCGGCCAGGTGCGCTCCGACTACGGACCCGGCAGCTGGGTCCAGGACTTCGGCCGATCGTGACTGTCATTGTTTCGAAAGCACCGAGTGTGGCTGAAACGTTGTCCCAGAGCCACAATGTCCGGCCGCTTGACGGCCGGTCGCGGCGGGTAGGTCCGTCCTTGTCATGGTGCCGGATGTTCCTGGGGGGCTCCGGTGAGACGGCTGGTGAGGCACGTCTCGTTGATGAGGAACGTCTTGGGGGCGCGACTTTGAAGGGAACAACGAAATAATGTCCGAGTCCGGCAACGGCCGGTACAAACCCCGACGGAAGGCGACCCGGGCGGCTCGCTCGTCGCGCTCCGGCAGCCGTCCTGCTCCGCCCGCGGAATCCACCCCGCCCGCACCGCCCGAACCGCCGCGGTACGCACCGCGCTCGAGCGACGAGTCCCCGTTCTGGGCGAACGCACCCAAGGGCGGCACGGAGTCCCCGTTCTGGGCCGGCAGCAACCAGTCCCGCCCGGCCACGCCCCAGTACGCCCCCCGCGGCGCACTCCCCAGCTACACGACCCCCGAGGTAGCCACTCCCGAGGTCGCAACTCCCGAGGCGACAGCTCCCGGGGTGGCGGCTTCGGCGCCGAGGTCTGGCGAGGGCCCGCACCGCAGCACTCCGTCCTGGGTCAACCAGTCCCTGACCCCGGACGCCCACCCCACCCAAGCCCGCCGAGCCGGAGAATCCTCCTGGCCGACCGGCACCCCCGACTCCACATCCACAAGCGCCGGCGCCTCCGCGTCCGACCCCCTCGGGCCCTCCACTCCCCCCGGTGAAACCGCCGGCACCTGGTCCTCCCGTCGAGCAGCCGACGACTGGGCCTCCCTCGGCGCCGCAGCCACCTCCACAGGCTCCGGCACCGACACCGACACCTGGTTCGGCACCGCCTCCACAGACCGCCTGGCCGCCGCTACGGGCAACACCACCAGCACCCCTGCGGACACCCCAAGCGCCCGCCGCGCCGCGGACTCCGGCGCGGCCGCCGCAGGCCTGGCCGCAGCCGGCTCCGCCGCAGGCAGCCTGGCCGCCGCAGGCTCAGCCGCCGGCGCGGGCTCAGCCGCCGGCGCGGACCGCACCCCCACATCCACATCCGGCGAGTACGACGCCACCGCAGGTGCTGGGCGTGCGACGGCCAGCGAGTACGACGCCACCTCAAGTGCAGGGCTTATCGCCGGCGCAGGTGCTGGAGGTACGGGAGCGGCCGCCGAATACGGCAGCGCCTCAGCCGGCCGACGTACCGGAGCAGCGGGCGAGAACAGCACTGCCTCAAGTGCCGGTCGTACCGGAGCAGCCGCAGGTGCTGGTGGCCCGGCGGCGAGTGGCCTGACCGGAGCGGGAGCGTACGCGGCCGACACCAAGCACGTAGCCGCGACCGGCGGCCGCGGAGGTTCAGGAGCCGATGGATCCGGGAACGGTCCCGGTGCATCAGGTCCCGGTGGATCAGGTCCCGGTGGCTCAGGTCCCGGCAGCTCAGGCCCGGGGCGTCGAAGCGCCGCCCGCGTGGGACGGGCCTCCCGCGGACGCCGGACAGTCATCGCGGTGGCTTCCGTACTGCTGGTGATCACCCCGATCTCCTGGATCCTCCTGCACCAACCGCAGAACGACCCAGCAGACGCCTCGATCCCGATGGTGACCCGTACCGACGACACGTACATCACCCCCTCCACCAAGGCAGCCGTCGCCACCCCGTCAACACACGTGACGGTCACCCCCACGGCAACCCCGACGGCCACCCCGTCCGCGACCCCCACGGACACCCCGTCCGCCACGCCGACGGACACCCCGACGGACTCCCCGACCGACACCCCCACGGACTCCTCCACCGAGACGCCGACCCACGCCCCGACGTCCGCGCCCACCTCGGCCTCCACGTCGAACCCGACCACGGCCCCAACCTCCCCGGGCCGCACCATCACCACGACCAAGCCCACCCCCACCACCCCACCTCCGACGACCACCCCGCCACCGGTCGACGGCGGCATGAACGCGAACGAGAAGCAACTTTTCGACCTGATCGACAACGCACGCGTGAACAACGGGTGCGCCCGTCTGAAGCAGGACCCGAACCTGACCGACAGCGCCGAGGGGACCGCCTCCAGCCGCGCCGAGTCCGGTAGCGGCATGAACGACCCGTCGGGGTCGCAGGTCGGTGCGGGCGGTGACAAGATGACCGCTCAGCAGGCCTACAACACGCTGATGTCGACCAGCCGCAGCACGATCCTGAGCTGCAGCCGCACAACGCTCGGCGTGGGCTTCGGCACGGCGAAGCGGTGCACGCTCCAGCTCCTCGTCTGCCTCAGCTACACGAACCGCAACGCGTGGGTGGCGAACTTCTCGTAGTACTTCGGCACTCTTCTCGGCGGTTGGTGCGACCATGGTTGGGCGACATGGTCCACCAACCCGCGGGAGGCTGGATGTTCTTCGAGCGTGATGACGTGGATCGGGCCGGGCCGGCGCACTTCGGGATCCATCCGGACGCGCTGGCCGAGGAGCGACCGGATCCGCGGCCGGACGAGGCCCGGAAGATGGGGTTGAGCCGGCACACCGAGGAAGGCGCCGTACTGTATTTCGCCTCGTCGCTCGACCGCGGTAAACCCGCGCACCGGATGATGGCCTGGATCCTGCTGATCACGTTCGCGGCGCCGGTGGTCTACATCCTGCTCGTGCTGCTGTAGAACTCCTGCCGATGCCGTTGCGGCGTCGTACCGAGCACCGTGTGGAAGTGGTGCCGGAGCGTGTCGCTGCTTCCGAATCCGCTTTCCGCCGCGACCCGCTCCACCGACAGATCGGTTGTCTCCAGCAACAATCGGGCGTGGTCGAGCCGTTGCCGCAACAACCACGCCTGCCCCGAACTCCCGGTCCGCGCCCGGAACTGCCGCGTGAACGTACGCCGCGACAAGGCCACCGCCCCGGCCCATTCGTCGAGCGTCACCGGCTGGTCGAGCCGAGCCCGTGCCCAGACCATCGCCTTCTCGATCACGTCGTCGGCCGGATCGGGTGGCACGGGTACCGGGATGTACTGCGCCTGCGACCCGCTCCGGTGCGGCGCGACCACGATGTCCCGGGCGACCTTCTCCGCGATCTCGAACCCGTGGTGCGTCCGGACCAGGTGCAGGCAGCAGTCCAGCGAGGCCGCCGTACCGGCTGACGTCACCAGGTCGCCCTGATCCGACCACAGCACATCCGCCCGAACCTTCAAGGCCGGGTACCGCGCCCGCAGTTCGTCGGCGAACCGCCAGTGCGTCACCACCTCACGCCCTTCGGCGATCCCGCTCTCCGCCACCAGGAACGCCCCGAGGCACAGGCCGACCACCGTCGCACCTCGCTCATGCGCCCGCCGGATCGCGGCCAGCAGGACGTCGGACGCGACCAGCCCGGGCTCCCAGCTCGGCAGTACGACGACATCGGCCCGCTCCATCGCGTCGAGCCCATGGTCCACGGTGATCCCGAACCCGGCGCTCGTCGGGAACGACCCGGGCTGTTCGGCGCACACCCGTACGTCGTACCTGGGCGGCAGCCCGCGCCGCTCGCCGAGGACGAGGCACGGCACGGACAGGTGGAACGGGCTCATCCCGGGGTACGCGAGAACCGCGACAGTACGCATGAACACAGTATGGCCCGATCTTCGGTAACTATGGCTCCCGGGCCAATGGTCGGAACGACCTGCGGCACGGAGGATCGTGGTCATGAAGATCACGCACATCGGCGGCCCGACCGCCGTTCTGAACCTCGGCGGCCTCACGTTCCTGACCGACCCGGCCTTCGACGAACCGCGCGACTACCAGTTGCCGGGACGGGTGATGACGAAGCTGACCGGCCCGGCGATCCCGGCGGCGGAGCTCGGCCCGGTTGACGTCGTACTGCTCTCGCACGACGAGCACAAGGACAACCTCGACGACGCCGGCCGCGCGCTGCTGCCGTCCGTACCGACCGTACTGTCGACGCCCGGCGCGGCCCTGCGCATCGAGGGCGTCCGTGGCCTGGAGAACTGGGAGGCGATCGACCTGCCCCGGCCGGACGGCGGCGTGATCACGGTGACCGGCGTACCGGCATTGCATGGTCCGGAGGGCGCTGAGGCGGTCGTCGGGTTCGTCACCGGATTCGTCTTGCAGGGCGAAGGATTGCCGACGGTCTACGTGTCCGGAGACAACGCGTCACTCGGCCACGTGAAGGAGATCGCGGACCGGTTCGCGCCGATCGACGTCGCGGTGCTGTTCGCCGGCGCCGCCCGTACCGTACTGCTCAACGGGGCGAACCTGACGCTCACGTCGACGGACTCCGTCGAGGCGGCCCACATCCTCGGCGACGCGAGGATCGTCCCGGTTCACACCGAAGGCTGGACGCACTTCAGCGAGGGGCCGGAGCAGTTCCTGGCGGCGTTCCGCGAGGCCGGTTCGGAGGACCGCGTGGAAATGCTCGTTCCCGGCGTTCCGAAAACGATTGCTTGAGAGCTTGACGAGTACGGAGCGTGACGGCTAGCGTGTGCGACCGCCGGGGGGATCCGGCAGTTCACGTACACCGGGCCGGGGGGACATCGGCCCACTGCCGAGGGGACATTTTCCTGTGTTCGTAAAACGTTTTCGCACGCTCTTCTCCGCCGCCACGGCCGCCGTGGTGCTTGCCGGTACCGCGGTACTCGCACCACTGACGGCCGACGCGGCGATCACCGCGGTCCTGAGCGGGATCCAGTACGACCCGCCGGGCGCCGACACCCGCACCAACGCCCAGATCAACAACGAGTTCTTCACGGTCCGGAACATCAGCTCGCGTCCGATCAACCTGTCCGGCTTCCGGGTCCTGGACGCCGCGAACCACCTGTTCGTCTTCCCGCGCGGCTACGTCCTGCCCGGCCGCTCGACGGTGATCGTCCGTACCGGAAAGAACCGCAACCGGGCGCTCACCCTGTACTGGAACCAGAGCTGGTACGTCTGGAACAACACCGGCGACACCGCCCGCTTCCAGACCCCCGCAGGCAAGACCTTCGACACCTGCACCTACAAGGCCGTCACCGGCCGATACCGCGTCGGCTGCTGAACCAATCCCCTACAAAACCTGGTAGCTCTGCCCCATGTAGCTGGTGGCCGGGTGTCAGGTTCTTGAGGTGGGTTGGGCGGGGTCGGTGTTGGGTGGGATCCATTCGCGGACGGTGATCTCGTCGCCCACCTGGATGTTGCCGGGGGCAAGTACTGCGGCTTTGATGCCGAAGCTGACGCCGCCGCCGTACGTGGGTTCGCGGCGGTACGTCGCGAGGGTGCGGGTCGGTTCGGGGCCGGACTTGGCGCCGTTGGACTGGTCGACGGTGGGTACGGCGCAGCGGATCCCGCGGGCGGAGTAGCCGATGGTGGCGGTGCCGGCGGTGATGCGGAGGATCTTGTCCTCGGTGTGCGGTTCGGGCCAGCCGGAGATGACGAGGTTGGGGCGGAAGCGGTTCATCGGGATCGCGGTGCCGCCGTGTTCGAGGATGCGTGCGTTCAGGCCGTCGAGTGAGGACTGGGACGTGATCATCAGCGCGTGCGCGTCGCCGTACCCGGTGAGGCCGCGGTGAGCACCCCAGCCGGGGCGGTCGTGTTCGGGGGTGACGCGGACGAGGGCGGCCGGGGTGCCGAGGCGTTCGGTGAACCAGGCGTCGGCGTCCGGGTCCTGCACGACGCCCTGCCCGAACCACTTGCCGAACAGGCTGACGTCGCGACGCTTCCCGTCGTACCGGATCGGGATGTCGAGGTCGGGGGCGTTCGGGGCCGAGAGGCGGAGTACGTCGCCGGCGATGGCGGCGCGGAGGGTGGCCATTGCCGGGAGTTTGCGTTGGCTGAGGAAGGTGCCGTCGGGCTCGACCAGCATGAAGAGGCGGTCGTCGAGGAGGCCGGTGGGGCCTAGTTCGGCGGAGTCGACGGGGATCCCGGCGAGGCCCTTCACCGGGTAGTAGATGAGGGCGGCGACCTTGGCTGCAGACACGTCCTCAAGGGTAACCGGCGCTTGATCTGTTGGAATGTGTTGAGTTATGTTTGATCGCGTGCAGGATGTTGAGAGGTTCGCGGCGGCCTTGCAGCGCGTACGACGGCAGGCGGGAGTGACGTACCGCGAGTTGGCGGAGCGGGCGCATTACTCGCATCCGCATCTGATCCGGGCCACCAGTGGGAAGCAGCTGCCGACGTGGGAGGTGGCGGCGGCGTTCCTCGGAGGGTGCGGGGTGCCTGTGGATCTGTTGCCGGTGTGGCGGCGGCGCTGGGAGGAGGCGAGCCGGGATCCGCGGGACATCGTCGGGTTGCTCGAAGGCGCCGGGTCGCTCGAGGATCTCGGGGCGGCGGTTGCGGCGCTCGCGCAGCCGCGATCGTTGCGGGCGCTCGAGCAGGAGACGGGGATTCCTCGCGCGACGATCCAGGCCTGGCTCCGGGGGACTCGCTCACCTGGTCGTGACCGGCTCGATCACCTGGTCCGCACCGTCGGCGGAACACAGGAAGAACGCGCAGCCGTAGCCCGCACGCTGGACAGGCTGAGCGCCGGCCGGTCGGCGACCGCGGCCTGACAGCCGGAACAGTCAACTACGGAAGACCGACGCGGGGGCTCGAGGCGGGGTGAAGGAGGCACCGTCGGTCAAGGGGGCGGCTTTGCCGGCCAGGTCTGGGAGTGGCATGACGTCGTACGGCGGTTGGGCACGGCGGCCGCTGTCGGTGAGGTCCGGGAGCGGATGACGGGAGGCAACCAGGATGACGTTCCCGAAGGCTTTGCCGCGGAGGATCTTGCGTTCGGCGAGAACGGTGCCGGATCCGATCGCGGAGAGGACGGTGGCGGCCGTACGGCGGACGAACGGCAGTCCGGCCTGCCCGTCGATGAGATTGGCGACCAGTACGCCGGTCGGCCGCAACACGCGGGCGCATTCAGCGAAGAACTCGGCCGTCACCAGGTTCGACGGCACCGCCTCGTGTTCGAAGGCGTCGAGGATCAGCAAGTCCGTCGAGTCGTCGTACAGCTCGGTGATGCCGGCCCGGCCGGTCACCGGGCGGACCTTGATGCCGGAACGCTTCGGCAGGGGCAGGGTCTCGCGGACGAACTCGGTCAGGTCCTCGTCGGGTTCGAGGACGATCTGGCGCGAGCGCGGGCGGGTCGCGGCGACGTACCGCGGGAGGCTCAGCGCGGCGCCGCCGATGTGGACGACCGCGATCGGCTGACGTCGTGGTGCGATCGCGTCCACGACGTCGCCGATCCGGCGCATGTACTCGAACGACAGCCGGCTCGGGTCGGCCAGGTCGACCTGCGACTGCGGCGACCCGTCGATGCGCAGTACGAACGTCCCGTCGTGCTCCGCCTCGACACTCGCCAGCCCTGAACCCGTCCGCCGCTCCACGCCGCCATCTTCCCAGGCTCAGCGGGCCCAGGCTCAGCGGGCTTCCTTCTCCTCGGCCACCGCGATGTCGGCGTCGTCCGTGAACAGCCCGTCGATCCCCACGCGCCGGTACGCCGCGATCTCGCCGAAGAGGTCACCCGAGTCCGACGGCACCGCCGAGCTGTCGAACTCGGCCGGCAGGAACGTGTTCTCGACCCGGAACGTGTACGGGTGCACCACCAGCCCGGCCTTGTGCGCGTTCGCGACCAGCGCCGTCGGCGTACCCAGCTTGCCGCTCGCGTCGAGCGGGATGACCTGGTCCTTCGACGGCCCGACGCCCGCGGCGTACGTCGCCACCTCGCGCAGCCCGGCCGCGCTGACGATGTCGGCGTACGTGCGCTTGTCACCCGAGGCCACGAAGTCGTACGGCGCGCCGCTCGCGCTGGTCAGCTGAACCAGCGGAACCCGGAGCTCGCGACGCAACGCCTTGAGGTTCCCGACCTCGAAGGACTGCACGAAGACCTTGGCGCCCGGCCGGTTGAGCCCGTTCCGGTTCAGTGCCCGCACCAGGAGAGGCTCCAGCGGAAGACCCTGGGCGCGGAAGTACGTCGGGTGCTTGGTCTCCGGGTAGATGCCGATCGGCCGGCCGAGCTCCTTGGACAGCCGCTTCGACAGGTCGACGACCTCCTGGAACGTCGGGATCTGGTACCGCCCGTCGAACACCGTGTTGTGCTGCCGGACCGCCGGGATCCGCTCGACCGCGCGCAGCGTCTTCAGCTCGGCCAGCGTGAAGTCCTCGGTGAACCAGCCGGTGGTGGCGACCCCGTCGAGCATCTTGGTCTTCTTGCGGTCCTTGAACTCCGGGTGGTTCGCGACGTCCGTCGTACCGCTGATCTCCGGCTCGTGCCGGGTGACCAGCACGTGGTCCTTGGTGGTGACCAGGTCCGGCTCGATGTAGTCGGCACCCATCCGGGCGGCCAGCTCGTACGACGCCAACGTGTGCTCGGGGCGGTACCCGGACGCGCCCCGGTGCCCCACGATCACGAAGTCGTCGTGCTTCTCCCCGGCGACACCGGGCGCGGCGGTCGGGACCACCACCGCTGCGGCGACCGCGAGCGCCGATGCGGCGACCGGCACCAACCGGCTGGACAGCTTCATGAAGGTTCTCCTCACACGTCAGGGACTCTCAGCTCACACTCAGGGACAGCGTCGGCCTCACGAGGTACGCCGGATGTCCGATCGGTGAACGATCCATCCGGATGTGAGGTAATCGCGCGGCCCCCAGCGTTGGTACCGGGCACGCGGCTTGCTAGCGTCCGAAGCACACAAACTGATGAGCTAGGAGCGAGTCGTGAGCACTACACCGGTGAAGGTGGCCGTTACCGGGGCCGCGGGGAATATCGGCTACAGCCTGCTGTTCCGGATCGCGAGCGGCGCGCTGCTCGGGCCCGACACCCCGGTGGAGCTGCGGCTGCTGGAGATCACCCCGGCGCTGAAGGCGCTCGAGGGCGTCGTGATGGAGCTCGACGACAGCGCGTTCCCGACGCTGGCCGGGATCGAGATCGGCGACGACCCGAACAAGGTCTTCGACGGCGTCAACGTTGCGCTGCTGGTGGGCGCGCGGCCGCGGACGAAGGGCATGGAGCGCGGCGACCTGCTGGAGGCGAACGGCGCGATCTTCACCGTCCAGGGCAAGGCGCTGAACGACCACGCCGCCGACGACGTCCGGATCACGGTCACCGGCAACCCGGCGAACACCAACGCGCTGATCGCCAAGAGCAACGCCCCCGACATCCCGGCCGAGCGGTTCTCGGCGCTGACCCGGCTGGACCACAACCGGGCGCTGGCGCAGCTGGCGAAGAAGGCCGGCGTGCACGTCACCGACCTGAAGAAGATGACGATCTGGGGCAACCACTCCGCGACCCAGTACCCGGACATCTTCCACGCCGAGGTGGCCGGCAAGAACGCCGCCGAGGTCGTGAACGACCAGGCCTGGCTGGAGAGCGACTTCCTGCCGACCGTGCAGAAGCGCGGCGCCGCGATCATCGAGGCCCGGGGCGCGTCCTCGGCCGCCTCCGCCGCGGCCGCCACCATCGACCACACCCGCGACTGGCTGAAGGGCACCGCCGAGGGCGACTGGACCTCGATGGCGGTCGTCTCGGACGGCTCGTACGACGTCCCGGAGGGCCTGATCTCGTCCTTCCCGGTGACCACGAAGGACGGCAACTGGGAGATCGTCCAGGGCCTGGACATCAACGAGTTCTCGCGCGCCAAGATCGACGCCTCGACCGCCGAGCTCGGCGAGGAGCGCGACGCGGTGAAGGACCTCGGCCTGATCGGCTGACCCCGCAATCGGACCTGACGGCCCCTGGGTGGATCTCCACCCAGGGGCCGTCGGCTACACCCGCAGGCCGGAGTCCTCGTCGAAGCAGTGCACGGACGCGCGCTCGACACTGATCCGTACGTCGTCACCGACGCTGAACGAACTGAACCCGGGTGTGCGGACGGTGAACAGCGCCGACCCCAGATCGACGATCACGTCCGAGACGTTGCCGAGCGGCTCCACCACCTTGACCACACCATGACGCTGGTCGGCGCTCACCTTGTCCAGCTGGCATTCCTCAGGACGCAGACCCACCACCGCCCGGTCGGGCGCGTCCCCGGCGTCGACGAAGAACGACGACCCGCCGACCGCGTACCGGCCGCGCTCGGAACGCACCGCCGGCAGCAGGTTCATCCGCGGCTTGCCGACGAACGAGGCGACGAAGCGGGTCGCCGGCCGGTGGTAGATCTCGTACGGCGTCCCGTACTGCTCCAGGTTTCCCCGGCTCATCACCGCGATCTTGTCGGACAGCGTCATCGCCTCCTCCTGGTCGTGGGTGACGTACACGCTGGTGGCGCCCAGTTCGGCGTGCAGCATCTTCAGCTCGCTCCGGGTCTGGTCGCGCAGCAGGGCGTCGAGGTTGGAGAGCGGCTCGTCGAACAGGAACACCTTCGGCCGCCGGGCGATCGCCCGGGCCAGGGCGACGCGCTGGCGCTGGCCGCCGGACAGGTTGCGCGGCCGGCTCCCGAGCACGTGCTCGATGTCCAGCCGGCGGGCGGCGTCCCGGACCCGGCGCTCGATCTCCGGCTTCGCGACCTTGCGCATCTTGAGGCCGAAACCGATGTTCGCGGCAACATCCATGTGCGGGTAGAGAGCGTAGTCCTGGAAGACGAACGCGAGATCGCGCTTGTCCGGATCGAGGTCGTCCACCCGGGCTCCGTCGATCAGGATCTCGCCCCCGCTGACCTCGTCCAGCCCGGCGATCATGTTCAGCGTGGTGGACTTGCCGCAGCCGGAGGGCCCGAGCAGCGAGACGAAGTCGCCGTCGCCGATGGTGTACGTCAGCTCGTGCACCGCCGGTACGGCGTTGCGTCCACGGCCGTACGTCTTCTGCACCTTCTTGAGTTCGATCTGAGCCATCAGCCCTTCACTGCTCCTTCCACAAGCCCTCGGATGATCCACCGTTGCGCGACCAGCGCCAGCAGGAGGACGGGAACCGCGGTGATCACACCCGCGGTGGCGGCGGCCGTGTAGTCCATCGCGAACAGACCCTGGAACGCCGCCGTCCGGACCGGCAGGGTCGCCGCGTTGCCCGACGTCAGCACCTTCGCCAGGAAGAAGTCGCTCCAGCTGGTGATGAACGCCAGTACCGCGGTGGCCGCCATGCCCGGCGCGGCCAGCGGTACGGCGATCCGCCAGACGATCTGCAATCTGCTGCAGGCGTCGATGACGGCGGCGCGTTCCAGGCTCGGCGGAACCTCCTGGAAGAAGCCGACCAGCATCCACACCACCAGCGGCAGGATGAACGCGGTGTACGTGACGACCAGGCCGGGCAACGTGTCGTACATGCCGAACGCCCGCAGCAGCACGAAGAGCGGGACCGCGAGCACGATGACCGGAACGGCCTGGACGGTGAGCATCCCGACCAGCAGCGTGTGCCGCCCCGGGAACCGGTACCGCGCGAGCACGTACGCGCAGCCCGAACCGAGCACCATGCACACGACCGTGGTGGAGATGCCGACGATGGCCGAATGCGCCATCGGGACCAGGAACGAACTGTCGCCGAGCAACCGGCGGTAGGAGCCGAGCGTGATCAGCCGGGGGTCGAGGTTCGGGGTCAGGCTCTGCAGGGCGCTCGCCGGGAACAGGCTGTACAGCGCCATCCACAAGAACGGCGCCAGCAGGTAGACCAGCAACACGCCGACGAGCACGCGGTGGACCACCGTACCGGCTCGCCTGCGGCTGCGTGGGGTACGTCGTGAACTCACCGGGCGACCTCCTTCCGGTCTCGCAGGACAACCGTCCAGAACACCGCGAACAGCAGGACAAGCACCGTCGCGGAGATCGCGATCGCGGCTCCGTAACCGCGGTCCAGGTTGCTGAAGGTCACCAGGTACGCGAGGAAGTTGATCGTCGTCGTACCTTCGGCGGGCCCGCCCGACCCGCCGGTCAGGACGTAGATCGTGTCGAAGACCTTGAGCGACCACATCGTCTGGACGACGAGCGCGAACGTGATCGGCCCGCGCAGGTTCGGCAGCGTGATCCGGAGGAATCGCTGCCAGGCTCCGGCGCCGTCGACCCGGGCGGCCTTGTAGATGTTCGCCGGGATGCCCTGCAAGCCGGCCAGCATCAGCAGGCACAGGAACGGCAGGAGCTTCCAGGTCTCGGCGAACACCAGCACGTTCATCGTCCAGGTCGGATCGGCGAGGAACTGCACCCGGTCGTGGAAGATGCCGAGCCCGAGTCCGATCGCGTTCACCACACCGGTGGAGCCGTCGAAGATGAGCTTCCACATGATGCCGTTCACCACCGGCGGGACCGCCCACGGCACGAGCAGCAGCACCCGGACCAAGGTCCGGCCGCGGAACTCGACGTTCAGCAGTACGGCGATCAGCACCGCGAGCGTGACACCGGCGCCGACCGTGACGGCGGCGAAGAACAGCGTCCGGAGGAGCGCGGCCAGCACCTGTGGGTCGTGCATGACCGCCGCGTAGTTGCCCAGACCGACGAAGGACGGCGGCGTGGCCGTCTTCTCGCTCCAGTCGAAGCCGGACATGAAGACCGCGTAGCCCATCGGGTATCCGAGCAGCAGAACGATGATCACCAGTGCCGGTGCGGCCATGCCGATCGCGAAGCGGAGCTCACGGGTCCGCCGTCGGGATCGTCGGCGCGCTGGGGTCGCCGCGCCGTCGACCGGGGCGGGATCTTGGCCGGCCATGGTCACTTGAGGTAGCGCTTGACGAGGGCCTCGGTCTGCGACGCCGCCGAGTTCAGTGCGTCGCGCGGCGGCGTCTTGCCGTTCATCACGTTGTTCAGCTGAACCGACAGCAGTTGGTCGAGCTCGTTGGACCATGGTGTGCCCCAGCGCTTCGTCGCGTACTTCGTGGTCTCCTTGTACGTCGTCACGACCGGCAGCGCCGCGGCGCTCTTCGGGTCGTCGAGCACCGTCGACGTGACCGGGAACCAGCCCTCCTGGTCGACGATCTTCTGCTGGACCGTGCCGGTCGTGACGAACTGGAGCCAGGCGAGCGCTGCCTCCTTGTTCTTCGAATAGTTGTTGATCGCAAAGCCTTCAGAGCCGTCGATCGAGGCCGAGCGGACACTGATCCCGGGGATCAGTCCGTTGCCGACGGTCTGTGCGGTCAGCTTGGACGCCTTGCCGGTGGCAACGGCGTACTGGAAAGGCCAGTTGAAGACGATGCCGGTGCTGCCGCGGGCGAACTGGTCGCCGAGGTCCGAGGCGTTGGTGGTCTGCAGCGAGGCGGGGTCCATCACCTTGTGCAACGTGAGGAGCTCCTTGAACTTCGTGAGCGCCTCCACGCCCTGCTCGCTGTTGAAGATCGGCTTGTAGTCCTGGTCGTACATGTCTCCGCCGTTGAGCAGCAGGACCCGCAGGAAGTTCTGGTACGCCCCCGCGGGGTTGCCGATGTCGCACGCGTACCCGTACTGCCCCGGACGCGTCATCGCCTTGGCTGCGGCGACGAACTCGTCCCACGTCGCGGGAGCCTTGTCCGCGTCGAGCCCGGCCTGCTTGGCCAGGGTCTTGTTCCAGAACATCGTCTGCACGCTGGAGAACTTGGGCAGTCCGTAGACCTTGCCGCGCCAGGACACCGCATCCAGAGCAGGCTTGATCAGATCCTTCGGTACGGCGGTCTGGTCCAGCTCCTGGAGCCATCCCGCCTGACCGAACTCGGCCGTCCAGCCGGCCCAGGTCATCACCACGTCGACAGTGGAGTCCTTGGCGGCGAAGAGGGTGGCGAACCGGTCGTGGAGGTCGTTGAAGTTGCCCATCGTGTAGGTCTTGACCTTGATACCGGTCGCGCTCTGGAAGGCGGCGATGGCCGAGGCCTGGAAGACCTTGTTGGTGTTGTCGTCGAGGATCGTGAGCTCACCGGCGGGTTTCCCGCCCGGCTTGAGCGGACCGTCGGAGGCGCCGGCGGATCCCTTGGCCGACGGGTCGCCCGGGCTCACACACCCGGAGAGCGTCGCGGCGCCGGCCGCGGCCGCGCCGAACTGCAGGAGCAGGCGACGGGAGATGAGGTTGTCCATGCTGCACTCCTTGAGGTGAGGTGCCCGGCCGGTCAGTGGCTGACCGACGTCCTGCCGGTGGGGACGGCGACGGGCGTACTGCTGGTGAGGCTCTGGTGAACGGCCTCGATGGCGTCGGTCACCACCTGGCCGTGGCGTGCGTCAGGGAGGTCCACGTCCGCACCGGAGACGGCGGCGAGGAAGTCGTCGACCATGGCGATCGGGATGCCGGCCAGCCGTCCGCGGCTCTCGGTGACGCCGAACTGGAGCCAGTCGACGCGTTCGGCGCCGTACCGCGTGACGCCGGTGTCGGCGATGTCGATGTGGTAGCTGGCCGCGTCGGTGTGGGCCTCGTAGCGGAAGTCGAAGACCGACGGTGCGGACGTGGGCAGGACCCACTGCGAGTTCAGCACCAGGACGGATCCGTCCGACATCGAGAACGAGGCGGTGACGGCGTCCCAGGTGTCGACACCGAGACCGGGAAGCACCCGCCGGACGCCCCGGGCGAAGACGTCCACCGGACGGGCACCGGAGAACCACATCGCCAGGTCGAGGCTGTGCGGCATCAGGAACCAGGCGGGCGAACTCTGCGCGGCCCAGGAGAGCATCTCGGTCGGGACGAACACGGTGTCGTTGAGGTTGACGATCTGGGCCACCATGGCCCCGTGCCGGCCGGAGGCGAGCTGCCGGTGGACCTCGACGAACTTGTCGTTCCAGCGGTTCTCGAACCCGACGTACGTGCGGGTGCCGGCCCGCTCGGTCGCGTCGCAGATCGCCGCGGCGTCCGCACTCGTGGTCGCCAACGGCTTCTCGAGCAGCAGGTCCAGGCCGGCCGCGGCACAGGCGGTCGCCGCCTCGCGATGGGCGAAGTCGGGGGTCGCGATGATCGCCGCGGTCGCCTCCGGGTGTGAGGCGAGGGCGTCCTGTACGTCGGCATAGCCGGGAACCCGCAGCGAGCCGGCCACCCTCTCGCGCACCGCCGGGGCAGGCTCGCAGACGGCAACCAACTGGGCGACCGGGTTCTGCTGAACGGCCCGGGCGAACATCGAACCGCGGATCCCGGCCCCGACCACGATCACCCGTGGCGCCTTCGTCGTCGTACTCACGCACGCTCCTTCGAGGTTTGTATGATGTGGTAACTTACATACCTCCGGTCAGTTTGCATACCCCCGAAAGCCCGGAAATGTTTAGGCTCTCGGCACGCCCACAACCTGCTGACCGAGACAGGGGAGACCGTTGAAGAGCTCGCCATCCGTCCGCACCGCCGCGATGACGCGGCGCCTGGTCAGCCCTTCCCTGATCGGCAAGACCAACCGGTCACGTGTCCTCAAGCTGCTGTTCGAGAACGGGCCGAGCAGCAGGGCGCAACTCGCCCGCGCGCTAGGCGTGAACCGGGCGACGATCGCCAGCATCCTGCAGCCCCTGGTCGACGACGGCACGCTGATCGAGGGCGAGGCGATCGCACCCTCACGGTCCGGCGGCAAACCCGCCCGGCCGTTGTGGTTCAACCAGGCCGGCGCCGAGCTGGGCTCGGTGCGGATGTCGTCGACCCGGATCCTCGCCGCACGGATCGGGATGGACGGGACGATCCGGACGCAGGGGCAGCGGCAGATCGGCCCGGACTGGGAGTTGTCGCGGATCCGCGACGAGCTGCTGACCCTGGCCGACGAGTGCTTCGAGGGCCACGTCCTGTTCGGGATCGGCGTCGCCGCGGCCGGCATGGTGGACACCACCACGGGCAGGATCCTGTCGGTGCACCTGGCGCCGGTGCTGAACGGCTTCGCGGTGGTGGACGAGTTGCAGGCCGCGTTCGCCGTACCGGTGGCGATCGACCACCATCCGCGGGTACTGGCCCTCGGGGACCGGTGGTTCGGGGCGGGCCGCGGTCTCGAGCGCTTCGCGTCGGTCTATACGGGTGAAGCGCTCGGCATCGGTTTCGTCCACGAGGGTGAGGTGTTCCGGGGCGTCGACGGCGCCGGCGGTGAGTACGGGCACATGGTCGTCGACATGCGGGGCGACCGCTGCATGTGCGGCCGCACCGGATGCTGGGAAACCATCGCGACCACCGGCTGGCTGCGCGCGGAGGCGGGACGCCGGGGTCTGCCCGACGCGGAGCGCGCCGACTGCGCGAGCCTGGTCGCCGCCGCCGGTCAGGGCGACGCACGGGCGGCCGGACTGATCCGTGACTACGCCAGGAATCTCGCCGTCGGGATGGCGAACCACGAGCACATGCTTGCCTCGCACAACTACATCATCCACGGCGACGCCGCGACCGGCGGCGAGACGATGCGCGCGCTGTTGCAGGAGTACCTCGCGGAGTTCAGTCCGCACCGCGGCGAGCCGCCAGTGGTGATCGTCGATCCGACCGACGAGGACCCGGTGCTGCTCGGCGGCGGCGGACTGGTGCTGTCGACCGAACTGTCGACAGTCGTCTGATTCGCCAAGACGCCCGACCGGGGAGTTCCCGGCCGGGCGTCTCGCTGTTTCACCGCAGGTTGTAGGCGGCGATCACTGTTTGTGTGGTGGTGTTTCCGGTCGCGTCCGTCGCGGTGGAGCGCAAGGAGATGCTGGAGCCGGGCGGCGTCGGGAAGATCGCCTTGCCGCCGACGACCGGTGCCTCGCGCCAGGTGGCCCCGGCGTCACCCGAGTACTCGATCTTGACGGAGGCGCCCTTGACCTCGAAGGGCAGCACCGTGACCGGCTTCCGGATCATCGCGTTGTTCCCGTCCACGTCCGGCCGGAACCTCACGGTGTGGATCGGGATGGTCGGCTGGTCCGCGGACGACGTGAACGTCGCCTCGAGGTCGGTCCGCGTCGAGAACGGCCAGACCTCCTGCGTCCCGGTGGTGACCAGCTTGTACGACGCCTTGCCGGCCGGCTGGTCCGCGACGCTGAGGTTCCCGAACTGGTCGCTGGACCCGACCTCGGCCCCGTCCCGGTAGAGCTTCGTACTCGCCGAGCTCATCGTGGTGTAGCCCGTGTGCCCGTCCGCGTCGGTCAGCGTCCACAGCGAGATGTCGAGCGTCCCGCCGGACCGCTTCGCGGCGTACACCGACGGCACGAACGCTGCCGCGTTCCACCGCTCCCGGTAGTACCGCCCGGCCTTGTACGGCATCGACTCGCCGTCGAGCTGCCACTTCCCGAACGGGAGGTCCGCGCCGTCCGTGTCCTCCTGCGTCGACCCGGCGAAGCCGTACGGCGTCTGGTCCACGAAGTACCGCACGGTCCGCGGTGCGTCGAAGCGGACCACCCGCGCGGTGCCGCTGTCGCCGTTCGGTCCGGTCGGGAACAGCAGCTTGAACAGCCGCTGCCCGTCGGTCGCGTTGATCGTGGCATCCACGGTCGCGAGCTCGGACTGCTTCACCTTGCGGTCGAAGCCGGTCGGGAAGTCCCCGGGGAAGTAGTTCGCGATCCCGTACAGGTACGGCGTGTTCGTGTACAGCCCGTCGTCGCCCGGCACGCCCCACTGCGACGTGACGTGCCCGGTCAACTGGTCGGCCGGGAGCTTCGGCCCGGCGTTGTAGGTGTACATCTTGCCGGAGTTGAAGCCCCACGCGTCGTAGACGTAGACACCGTTCCGCAGCGTCCGGTCGTACCCGATGGCCGAGTTCGCCTGCCGGGCGGTGGGGTTCGGGACCGAGGTGGTGACCGGCTCGGCCTGACGGGCGTCCAAGACGACCGTCCGGTCGGAGGTCAGCTTGATGCTCGGCGCGACCATGCTGAAGAAGATCCAGTCGTCGGTCCCCCGCTCGAACTCCTGGAACGTGTCAGCCATGTACTCGCCCTGCGGCAGCCGGACGGTGTACGTACCGTTGGCGTCCGGCGAGTTCGCGAACTGGGCCACGTCGTTGTCGACTCCGAACACGTTCACCGGGTAGTCGGTGTCCGGCGTGCCGTCCCGCATCACCATCTTGACGGTGAGGTTGTACGACGGCCCCTCCTGGTTGACCCCGACCGGTACGACGACGGTCTGCCCACCGCCGGTCGCCGTGATCCGCCCGCTGTACAGCCCGTCCGGACCGCCGAGCGTGGTGTCGGCGGTCGCCTGCACGGTCGCCGTACCGCCGGCCGGGACGCTCACCGAGTCGGCGCTCAGCTTCAGCGCACCCGCCGGGGCCGCGGCGCCGCCGGGAGCGTTCAGCATCGAGGTCAGCGAGAGCGTCACGGCGGCATCGCCGAGGTTGTGGAACGTCACGTCGCGGGTCACCGGCTTGTCGTCGGCGTGCGGGAACTCCGCCAGTCCGAACGACACGTTGCCCGGCTCAGCGACGACGCTCTGCTTGATCGCCGTGGTCAGGTTGATCCGCCCGGCGCCCTGCTGGAACGCCGTCTGGTCGGCAGCGACCTTCGCCGAACCCATCAGCGCGCCCTTCAGGTCGGCCGGCGTCCAGGACGGGTGCTCCTGCAGCAGGATCGCGGCAGCGCCCGCGGTGTGCGGCGTCGCCATCGACGTACCGGAGAGCCGCAGGTACTCGTCGCCGACCGGTTCGCCGATCGAGGAGTCCTTGGACTTCGCCGCGACGATGTCGACGCCCGGCGCGGTCACGTCCGGCTTCAACGCGTTGTCGCCGACCCGCGGTCCGCGGCTGGAGAAGTCCGCCAGTTGGTCCTGCTTGTCGACGGCGCCGACGGTGAGCGCGGCCTCCGCACTACCCGGCGAGGAGACCGTCGCGTCACTCGGCCCGGAGTTGCCGGCGGCAATGACGAACAGTGTGCCGGTCTGCGCGGTCAGCCGGTTCACGGCCTCCTCGAGCGGATCAAGCTCCGGGGTGTCGGTGCCGCCGAGGCTGAGGTTGACGATCTTCGCCTTGACGTCGTTCGCGGCCCAGTCCATCCCGGCCAGGATCGCGGACTCCTCGCAACCGTAGACCTCGCAGACCTTGCCGTCGTAGATCCGCGCGTCCGGCGCGACGCCCTTGTACTTGCCGCCGGACGCGGCGCCGGTGCCGGCGATCGTCGACGCCACGTGCGTGCCGTGGCCCACGAGGTCGTTCGCGGACTCGGTGGTGAAGTTCTTCTCGCCCGCGACCTGGGTCGCGAGGTCGGGGTGCGTCGCGTCGACGCCGGTGTCGAGGACCGCGACCGACACGCCCTTGCCGGTGTATCCGGCCTGCCAGGCGTCCGGCCCGCCGATCTGCGGCACCGACTGGTCGAGCTGGATCTGCCGTTTGCCGTCCAGCCACAGCTTGCTGAACCCGGCCGATCCGAGGAAGCTCCGCGCACCGCTCTTGCTGACCTTCATCGCCGCGCCGCTGATCGACGGCAGCTGCCGGGTGACCCGCGTCCCTGCCGGTACGGCGCGTTTCGCGGCGTTCCCGCGGTACGTCGTGAGCACCGGGATCGTGGAGGTCGACGCGTCGTCGTACCCGTCCTTCACCAGTTCCGCGACGTCGAACAGCCGGCGGTCGATCCGCCCGCTGCCGATGTCCTTGCTGACGTCGGCGGGGATCACATAGGCGTGCCCGCGGTACCGCTGCTTGACGAACGCGACCTGCTGCCGGCCGGGAGCCGGCTCGACGGTCAGCTTGGCCAGATCGCCACCGGGCACCAGCACTTTGTCACCGGTGATCAGCGTGACGCTGAGGTTCTTACCGGCGGATGGTTTCTCAGCTTGTTGGGCGGGCGGTGCGGCCTGCGCCGGCGCCAACACGCCGGCTGCCAGGCCCGCGACCGCCAGCAAGGCGATCGCGGGCACCGTTCTGCGCATGGATCTCGAACTCACAGGGCCTCCCCAGAATCGGTTGTCTGCGCAACCCCTACAACGCAGCAACCGGTCTCCGGGGTTGCGTGCTCAGCGCAACGCGTAGGCCTTGGTTACGGTCAGGTCCGTTTGGTTGCCCGAGCCGTCGACGAGTTGCGACCGTAGCGAGACGCTCTGGCCCTCGGGCGTCTCGAAGATCGCCTTGAACCGGCCGTGCCCGATCGGCAGGACCGCGGCGTTGCGCCAGGTCTTGCCGTCGTCACCGGACACCTGGACGGTGAGCTTCCGGATCAGCGGCAACGCCACGCCCGGCTGCGGATCCACGACGACCGGCAGCACCGTGACCGGCTTGCGGTCGGCGAGGTTGTGGTCGTCGACCTTCGGCTGGTACCGGATCCCCAGCAACGGCAGCGGTGTCGCCTCCGTGGCCGCCGCCGTGCTGAACGTCCACTTCAGGTCGGTCCGGGTGGCGAACGGACTGGCCGACTGGGTCTGCGACGACTCCAGCGTGTACGTCGACTTCGCCGCCGGCAGGTCGGCCGCCTCGACGTACCCGAAGTACGGCGACTCCGCGACGACCTTGCCGTCCCGGATCAGCTTGGTCGATCCCGTGTCGGCGAGGATGCCGCCGCTGTTCCCGTCCGCGTCGGCGAGACCGTAGACGGACACGTACAGGTTCGCGTCGGTACGGACCGCCTGGTCGGGCGCGATCGAGAACGCCGCCGCGTTGAACCGCTCGTCGTACGTCCGGCCCGCCCGGTACGCCTTCTGCGGCGAGGACAACCGGCTGACGGTCTGCGGGAACGGATCGTTCGGGTCGGTACTCGGAACGACCTCGCTGACCTCGGTCTGCCAGGTCGCCGGACCACCGTCCACGTAGGTCGTGGTGGTCAGCGGTGCCTTTCCGTACAGCAGTCCGATGGCCCAGCTGCCGCCCATCCCCGGTCCGGTGCCCTGCACGACCCGCTCGTGTTCGTGGTCGGTCGTGGCGTTGACCGTCTGTACCAGCGTGGCCTGCTGGCTCGGCCTGACCGCCCGGACGAACCCGGTCGGGTACACGCCCGGGAAGGTGTTCACCTGCCCGACGAGGTACGGCGAGTTCCCGAAGTTGCCGTCCGCGTCCGGCTTCGCCCACTGCGACGCCACATGGCCGGTGAACTGCTCTGGCGGCAGGACCGCGGAACCGACCTGCGCGGTGTAGCTCTCACCGAACCCGAACTGCAGGCCCGAATAGCCGGCGCTCTGCCGGCCGTCCGCCGAGCGGCGGTCGTACCCGATGTCGGCGAGCGCAGCCTGCGCGCCGGCCTGCGGCACGGTCACCTTGACCGGCTTCGCCGTCCGCGCGTCGAACACCACCGTGGTGTCCTTGGTGAGCTGGACCGACGGCTGCACGAGGTCGTAGCCGGCGTAGTTGCCGCCCGTCTTCTCCACGTACTGGCTGTTCTGCGCCAGGTACTCGCCCTTCTCCAGGCGCAGCGTGAGCGCGCTGCTCCCGTCGCCGAGGAACTCGAACAGGCCGCTGTTCACGCCCATCAGCGCGCCGGCGAACTCGGCCGGCTTGCCGTCCGGGCCGACCGCCTTGAGCGTGAGGTTGTAGCTCTCCTTCTCCTTCTCCAGGCCGATCGCGGAGGTGACGCTCAGGTCGCCGCCGGTCGCGGTGATCCGGCCCGAGTACAGCCCGTCCGGGCCGTTGTGCCTGGTGTTCGAGGTCGCCTGCACCGCGGCGGTACCGCCGGCCGGGACCGTCACCGTGCTCGCGCTCAGCTTCAGCGCGCCGGTCGGAGCGGCCGCGCCGTCCGGGCCGGTGAGGGTCGCGGCCAGGTTCAGCGTGACCGCCTTGTCGCCGAGGTTGCGGTACGTCAGCGTCTTGGTCACCGGGGTGTCGTCGCCGTGCGGCCACACCGCCGTACCGAAGGAGAGGTCGCCGGGCTCCGCGACCACGGACTGTTTGATGCCCTTGGCAACATCCACCCGGCCGGCGCCCTGCTCGAACGCCGTCTGGTCCGCGGCCGGCCTGGCCGAACCCATCAGCGCGCCCTTGAGCTCGGCGGCCTTCCAGTCCGGGTGTTCCTGCGCGAGGATCGCGGCCGACCCGGCCACGTGCGGGGTCGCCATCGACGTACCGTCGAGCCGCAGGTACCGGTCGCCGACCGGCTCGCCGATCACCGAGTCCTTCGCCTTCGCGGCGACGATCGACACGCCCGGCGCGCTGATGTCCGGCTTCACGGCGCCGTCGCCGACCCGCGGGCCGCGGCTGGAGAAGTCGGCCAGCCCGTTCTGCTTGTCGACCGCGCCGACGGTCAGCGCGGCGTCCGCGCTTCCGGGCGAGCCGATCGTGCGCTCGGCAGGCCCTTCGTTGCCGGCGGCGATCACGAACAGCGTGCCGGTCTCGGCGGTCAGCCGGTTCACGGCCTCCTCGAGCGGGTCGATGCCCGGGGTGTCGGTGCCGCCGAGGCTCAGGTTCACGACCTTCGCCTTGACGTCCTTCGCGGCCCACTCCATGCCGGCCAGGATCGCGGAGTCCTGGCAACTGCCGCCGTCGTCGCAGACCTTGCCGTCGTACAGCCGCGCGTCCGGGGCGACGCCCTTGTACCTGCCGTTCGACGCGGCCGCCGTACCGGCGATCGTCGAGGCGACGTGGGTCCCGTGGCCGAAGTGGTCGCCGTCCGGGGCGTCGGTGAAGTTCTTCTTACCGACGACCTGGGTCGCGAGGTCCGGGTGCGACGTGTCGATGCCGGTGTCGAGGACCGCGACCGGGACGCCCTTGCCGGTGTACCCGGCCTGCCACGCGGTCGGCGCGCCGATCTGCGGCACCGACTGGTCCAGCGTGACCTTGCGCTTGCCGTCCAGCCAGATCTTGTCGATACCCGCGCTGTCCAGCACCTTGGCGTCCTTGGTCGCCCGCAGCGCGGCGCCGTTGATCACCGGCAGCTGCCGCGCGACGGTCGCGCCCGGCACGGCGGACCGCTGCCGGGCCGTCCCGCGGTACGTGACGATCAGCGGCAGCGTGCTGCTCCCCCGGTCGTCGTACCCGTCCTTGATCAGCCCGGCCACGTCGAACAGCCGGCTGTCGAGCGCCCCGTCGGCCAGACGCGCGCGGACGTCCGACGGTACGACGTACAGGTGGTCCCGTTCGCGGTACGAGCTGAACGCGACCTTCGTCCGGCCGGCACCGGGCGTGATCGACGCGTGCGCCGGGTCCCCGCCCAGCAGCGTCACCCGGTCGCCGGTGATCAGCGTGACGCTGCGGTCCGGCGACTTCGACTTCGCGACGGCGGCCGGTGGTCCGGCTTGTGATCCGGCTTGTGGTCCGGCTTGTGGGCCGGCGACAGCCTGACCCGCGGCGGACAGCCCGAGCCCCAGAACGGCGATCGAGGCGCCGGCGGCTACGCCGAGGCGCCTCGATCGTGGTGTGGATACCACGATGAGTCCCTCCCGATCGTTGTCCTCACATCGGACCGCACCAGACCACTTACGGAGAGCAGTCGGACGGCCACTCACCGGTAGATGTCCGGGACCGGGCGAAAGGTTGCCGGGACCACCTGCCACGGCAGGTTCCTGCCTGACTACTTTCTGTCAGGGCGCGACGAGGGCCAGGGACTGACCGGCGGCGGTGAGGGACGCCGCGACGAAGCCGTCGGCCTTCAGTTCGTCGACCAGGTCGCGGAGGTAGGCGACGGTCTCGTCACGCTTGTCCTTCGTCGTGCCGACGGCCTGCTGGATCTGCATGAACCGCTCGTCGATCAGCCGGAGGTCGGGGTTCTCCGCGACGTACCGCGTGATCGGCTGCCGGATCCCGGCCGCGACGTCGAGCCCCTCGGCGCGGAACACGTCGACGCCGTCGGAGCCGCGGACGATCGTCGCGTGCCGCACCGTCCTGGTCAGGTACAGGTCGTACGCCGAGCCCTGCTTCACGCCGATCCGGACACCCGGAGCGTCGATGTCGGCGACCGTGCTCAGCCCGGACTCCCGCGGTACGGCGTAGACGCCCTCGATCACGACGTACGGCGCGGTGAACGCCACCTCGGCCGCCCGGGCGGGCTCGATCGCGAGGAAACAGAGGTCCGCCTGTCCGGTCGTCAGCGCTTCGAACGACTTGCGGGCCGCGTCGAAGCAGACCAGCTCCAGCGGCAGGTCGAGGCGTCGGGCCAGTTCCCGCGCGATGTCGACCGTGATCCCGGCCGGCGCGTCCGGCGTACCCTGCGCGAGCACTGGGTTACCGAGATTGATCGAGGCGCGCAGGACACCGGTGGGCGCGAGGTCGGCGGCGACAGTCGTCATACCGGCGACCTTAGCCGTGCGCCCGGGTCGCATCCGCGGACGACTGACGGATCTCGTCAGTCGTGCAGGGCGGCCAGCGCCGCGCGTGCGGCCGTGCCGAGCTCGTCGTCCTTCGAGGGCGCGAACACCGTGGTCGTCGGCGTCGGGTGCGCGCGCAGCAGCCGGGTCCGTTGCCAGGTGGGCGGATGCTCCGCGTCGCTGCGCCCGTTCTGCGCCCGGTCGACCCGGACCAACCGCGCGAACTCATGTTCGGGGATCTCGGCCGCGGTACGCCGCAACGTGTCCAGCGGGTCGCCCGCCGGGTCGAACCGGACGGCGCGTTCGGCGGCGCGGAAGCAGATGCCGGCCAGCAGGACACGCTCCAGCGCAGCCGCGGCCGGTTCGGAGCCGACGTGCTCGGCCACCCGGCGGTCGATGCGGTACTCGCGGCATTGACGGCCGGCCAGGTCGAGGCGGTGCAGCAATCGCCAGTACCCACGGAGCGGCGGGCCGAGCACCGCGTTGAAGAACTTGACCAGCCAACTGTGCAGGATCTGGTCGTCGCTGCCGGACCTGATCAGGACGACGCCTTCCATGCGGTGGAGCCGGCCGTCCCCGGCAGAGTCGAGCCTGCCCGGCGTCACGGTCGCCGCGAGCTCGCCGATGATGTGCTGGGCGGCACCGAGGACGCGGTCGTGCATACCGCGCCGGTCGTCGTACAGCGCGTGCGCGAGGGCGGCGTACCGCTCCTGCGGGCCCAGGACTGACCAGGACGGGAGACCGATGCGGAGCGTACGGCGGTACCGCCGGCCGATGCGGTCGACCGCGATGCGCTGGTCGACGGTGACGACGACATGCTCCAGCTGCGGCGAGCCGGTCTGCGCGGCGAGGCGGTCGAGTACGTCGTAGAGCTGCGGCGCCTCCGCTCTGCTCACCGGCTGCGCGCTGTCCGGCAGCCGGGTGATGCGTGGGCGGAAGACCGCCGTCAGGACGAACAGGACCACGGCGAACGGCGCGGCGAACCACACCGGGCGGTAGAAGGCGAGCAGGGCGATCCCGCCGAGCAGGCCGGGCAGCGGTACGAGCAGGACCGGCAGCGAGAGCAGGAACGCGCCGAGCGAACGCTCCGGGCCGGCGGCGGGTCGTTCGGCGAGGGCGTCCGCGAGTTTCCGTTCCCGTTCGACCTGCCAGGCGGGTTCCTGCGCGGCAGGCGCCGGCTCCAGGTTCCACTCACAGTGCCGGCACCAGACGGCGTACCGCCGATCCGTCGGCAACGGCCGACTGCACTGCGAGCAGTCGGCCGTACTCTCCATCGTCATCCCGCCAGGATGCTGCTACCAGGGGCCAAATCGCAGGATTTTCTCGAACATAGTCCGTAGTCTGCGGTGCGTGGACATCGCTGCGCTCCTGGACCGGTTCGGCGCCGACGGCGGGTCCGTGGTCGAGGTCGGGCACTCGTCGGCGACCGTCGTGCGGCTGGAGCGGTCGTCGGAACGCCTCTACTACAAGTCCGGTGCGGGCGTCTCGGCGGAAGGCGACCGGTTGGCCTGGCTGGGGGCGACCGGGTTCCCGTGCCCGCGGATCGTTGACCGCGGCAACAACTGGCTGCTGACCGCGGAGCTGCCCGGAAGGGACGCGTCGCAGCCATGGGCGGCGGGCGACCGGCCGGCTGTGCTGGCGGCGATCGCGGACGGTTTGCGGGCGCTGGATTCGCTGACCGGCTGCCCGTTCAGGTCGCCGTTCCCCGGCGACGGCGTAGCCGTGACGCACGGGGACTACGCGGCCCCGAACGTGTTCGTGGACCCGTCGACGCTACGGTTCAGCGGCGTCCTCGACGTCAGCGCGCTCGGGACCGGCGACCGGTACGTGGACCTCGCACTGATGTTCAAGAGCCTGCGCGGCGCACTGAATCCGCAGTACGGCGGACTTCCGGCGGCGCGGCGGTTCGTCGAGCTGTACGGCGGTGATCCGGACGACCCGCGGATCGAGCACTACATCGCGCTCGACGACAGCTACTTGCCCTGATAGGCGCGGCGGTACGCGCTCGGGGTCGTGTGTAGCGCGGCCCGGAACCGGCGCCGCAGGTTGGTCGCCGACGAGAGTCCGA
This sequence comes from Kribbella sp. NPDC051137, assembly GCF_040682535.1. Classification (NCBI taxonomy): domain Bacteria; kingdom Bacillati; phylum Actinomycetota; class Actinomycetes; order Propionibacteriales; family Kribbellaceae; genus Kribbella; species Kribbella sp. NPDC051137. The sequence continues at coordinate 12,677 of NZ_JBFBBI010000008.1, read as the reverse complement.
CGCGGAGGGCGATCGCGTCCACGGAAAGCTCAGTTTCCTCAAGCAGAACACGTGTTCTGGCGATCCGCTGCGCCAGCAACCACTGCCCCGGCGACACTCCCAGCTGCTCTCGGAACCGCCGGGCCAACGTCCGCTGCGACACATTCCCCCGCCGCGCCAGGTCCTCGACGGTCAGCGCCTCGCCCAACCTCTCGCCCGCCCACTCCAGCACCACCCCCAACGACTCACCGGCGACACCATCGGAGTCCTCGGACCGGTACTGCGACTGACCGCCTTCGCGATGCGGCGGCATCACCATCCGCCGCGCCACCCGGGCGGCGTACCCCGCGCCCAGGTCACGCCGTACCAGATGGAGACAGAGGTCGATGCCCGTGCCTGATCCGCCGCTGCTCGCCACGTCGCCGTGATCGACGTACAGCACCTCGGGATCGACGACAACGTTCGGAAACCGGCGCTGCAACTCGTCCGCGTACCGCCAGTGGGTGGCGACGCGACGACCGTCGAGCAGCCCGGTGGCGGCCAGCAGGTACGCCCCGGAACAGATACTCACCAACCGCGCACCCCGCCGATGCGCCCGCCGCAGCGCCCGCAGTACGACGTCCGACGGCTCCCGATTGATCGGCAACCACCCCGGTACGACGATCGTGTCGGCCCGGTCGAGAGCGCGCAGCCCGGATCCGACCACTATGTCGAAACCCTCGGTGGTCCGTACGTTCCCCGGCGCCTCCGTGCAGACAGAGAACCGGTACGGCGGATCCCGGAAGACCACCGCGGCACAGCCGAACTCGAAACTCGCCTGCGGCGCGGTGACCAGCGCGACGACGCGATGCATGGCAGAAAAGTACCTGATCGGGACTATCCAGACACTGGGTACGGACTGTGGACAGCGCCAGGATCGACGTATGGAGAACTACGAGTGGGCGTCGGTCGACGACGCACCGGTCCGCGAGCTCTTCCCCGGCATCCGGCTCCGGCCGTTGTGGTCCGGCGCCGTCGCGAAGGCTTTCGTCCTGCAGATGGAGCCCGGCTCGACCTGGGAGGGCATCGACGTCCACGATCCCGGCCCGGAGGAGGTGTTCGTCGTCGACGGCGTCTTCAACGACGGTGAACGCGACTACCCGGCCGGTTCGTTCATCCACGCCCCGGCCGGGTCGTCCCACATCCCGCAATCCGCCGCGGGCTGCACTCTGTTTCTGTTCTACCCCGAGGGTTAGTTGTCGGTACTGCGGAGCTCGGTCGGCGCGCCGTGCACCGCGGGGATCGTGCCGAGCTTGCCGGCCTGGAAGTCCTCGAAGGCCTGGATCACCTCGGCGCGGGTGTTCATCACGAACGGCCCGGCCATCGCGACCGGCTCGCGGATCGGGCGGCCGCCGATCACCAGGACGTCGAGGTTCGGCTCGGCCTGCGGCTGCGAGGTGCTCGCCGCCGTACGGATGACGTCGCCGGCACCGAAGACCGCCAACTGGCCCTTGCGGACCGGGCGCCGGTCGGCACCGACGGTCCCTTGGCCGGCCAGCACGTAGACGAGCGCGTTGTAGTCGGGCTGCCACGGCAGCACCAGCTCAGCGCCGGGGCTGACGGTGGCGTGCACCAGCGTGATCGGGGTGTGCGTCGTACCGGGACCGTTGTGGCCGTCGACCTCACCGGCGATGACTCGGATCAGCGACCCTCCGTCAGGCGTGGACAGCAATGCGGAGTCGCCGCCGCGGATGTCCTGGTAACGCGGCGGGGCCCATTTGAGCGCCTTCGGCAGGTTCACCCAGAGCTGGATGCCGTGGAACAGGCCGCCGCTCATGACCAGGTGCTCCGGCGGCGTCTCGATGTGCAGCAGGCCGCTGCCGGCCGTCATCCACTGGGTGTCGCCGTTGGAGATGACGCCGCCACCGCCGTTGGAGTCCTGGTGCTCCATGATCCCGTCGAGCATGTACGTGACGGTCTCGAAGCCGCGGTGCGGGTGCCACGGGGTGCCCTTCGGCTCGCCCGGCGCGTACTCGACCTCACCCATCTGGTCCATGTGGATGAACGGGTCCAGGTCGCGGAGATCGACGCCCGCGAAGGCCCGCCGTACCGGGAAGCCCTCTCCCTCGTAACCGCTGGGCGCCGACGTCACCGACTTCACGGGACGCTCACGCACGACGGCCGGGTCCTGCGGGCTGATCCGGGGCAGGACGGTGATGTCGCTGACGGTCACGGCGGGCATGGTGTGCTCCTCGGTCGGTTGATAGTTCAAGAATAAACTATCTGCTCGAACCGCGGCAAGAGCAGCGGTATTCCCGGCTCCCAGCGAGCTCCCAGCCGGCACCCAGGGCCGTTGGAGACCCAGTTGGCACCGTCGTCAGTGGAAGCCCGTCCCGCGAACTGGAGATGATCATGACGACGCTGCTCGACCGCCCCGTGGAACCTCGGACCCCGGCGCAACCACCCGGCAGGCTGCGGCGCTTGGTGCGCGGGCCGTCCGGCCAGTCGGCGTACGTCCGGCCGGCCGCGCTGGCGATGCTCGTCGGTACGGCGTTCCTGTACCTGTGGAACCTGACCGCGTCCGGGTACGGCAACAGCTTCTACGCTGCCGCCGTACAGGCCGGCACGCAGAACTGGAAGGCGTGGCTGTTCGGGTCGCTCGACTCCGGGAACGCGATCACGGTCGACAAGCCGCCGGGCGCTTTGTGGGTCGCGACGGCGTTCGCGCGGGTGTTCGGGTTCAACAGCTTCACAGTGCTCGCGCCGCAGGCGTTCATGGGGATCGCCGCGGTCGGCCTGCTGTACCTGACCGTTCGCCGGGTTGCCGGGCCAGTCGCGGGGCTCGTGGCGGGTACTGCGTTGGCCTTGACGCCGGTCGCCGTACTGATGTTCCGCTTCAACAACCCGGACGCATTGCTCGTGCTGTTGCTGGTGGCCGCGGCGTACTTCGTCGTACGGGCGCTGGAGCGGGCGTCGGCTCGGTGGTTGATGCTGGCGGGAGTGGCGATCGGGTTCGCGTTCCTGACGAAGATGGGGCAGGCGTTCCTGGTGCTGCCGGCGTTCGGGGTGGTGTACCTGATCGCGGCGCCGACGTCGTTGCGGAAGCGGGTGCTGCACTTGGTCGGTGCGTTCGCTGCGGTGATCGTGAGTGCCGGCTGGTACGTCGCGCTGGTGGAGTTGTGGCCGGCTTCGAGTCGCCCGTACATCGGTGGGTCGACCAACAACTCGCTGCTGGAGCTGGCGCTCGGGTACAACGGGCTCGGGCGGTTGCTCGGCGGATCCGGGAACGGTGGCGGGGGTGGCGGCGGTGGTGGCGGGGGTGGCGGGAACACCGGGTTCGGCGGGAGCGCGGGGATCACGCGGATGTTCGGTGATGCCTTCGGGACCGAGATCTCGTGGTTGTTGCCGGCGGCCCTGATCGCGCTGGTCGGTGGGTTGTGGGCGCGGCGGCAGGCGCCGCGGACCGACCTGCTGCGCGCCGGGATCGTGCTGTGGGGCGCGTGGCTGCTGGTCACCGGCGCTGTGTTCAGCTTCATGAGCGGGACGATCCACCCGTACTACTCGGTGGCTCTGGCGCCGGCGATCGGCGGACTGGTCGGGATCGGCGTGTGGCTCGGGTTCCGGCACCGGTGGTTGCTGGCGGCAATGATCCTGCCGACGGCGGTGTGGGACTACGTACTGCTTACCCGGACGCCGACGTTCGCGCCGTGGGCGAAGTACGCGATCGTCGTGGCCGGCGTACTGGCCGGCTTGCTCGTGCTCTTCGGCCGGCGTGTCCGCCGGGCGTGGCCGGCCGTCGTACTCGCGGTTGCGGTGTCACTCGGTCTCGGCAGCACGGCGTTCGCCGCCGCCACCGCGGCACAACCCCACAACGGCTCGATCCCCACCGCGGGCCCGACCTCCTCCGCGATGGGCGGCATGGGCGGCGGAACCGGCGGCCCCGGCGGCGCCATGGGCGCCACCCCACCCTCAGGCACCCGCCCCGGCTCCACCACCACCGGCTCCACCGGCACGGGGTCGACCGGGACGACTGGTTCCACCGGGTCCACCGGGGGTGCGGAGATGGGTGAGCGGATGGGTGGAGGTGGAATGGGTGGTGACGCGTCAGCGAGCAGCGAGCTGACGGCTCTGCTCGCGAAGACCACCACGACCTGGGCCGCCGCCACCAGCGGCTCCCAGTCCGCCGCCTCCCTCGAACTCGCCACCGGCAAGTCCGTCATCGCGATCGGCGGCTTCAGCGGCACCGACAACGCCCCCACCCTCGCCCAGTTCAAGCAATGGGTAGCCGAGGGCAAGATCACGTACTACATCTCCGGCGGCCAGGGCGGCGGCCCCGGCGGCGGCTCCTCCGCGGCCAGTGAGATCCAGTCCTGGGTCCAGTCCAACTACACCGCCACGACCGTAGGCAGCACCACCGTCTACAAGCTCACCTCATAAACACACCACCGTGACACCCGGCCGGACGGCCCTCACCGCCCGGCCGGGGCCATCCGCAAACGCTCCTGCTCGGTGCGCAGCTGGTTGGGGCGGACCTGAGTCACTCACCAAGCCGCGGTAACCGGCGGTGGCCCGCCGTTCCCACGCTCAGGCGTGGCCCGTTCGGCGGGCTTGGTGAGTGCTGGCGATCCGGGTACGCGGCCGGGCGGCCCGCGTGGCAGACTCTGGTGCCGTGACGGCGCAGATTCTGGACGGCAAGGCGACGGCGGCGGCGATCAAGGACGAGCTGAAGGTCCGGGTCGCGAAGTTGGCCGAGCAGGGTGTGGTGCCCGGGCTCGGCACGATCCTGGTCGGTGACGACCCGGGCAGCCGGGCGTACGTCTCCGGCAAGCACCGGGACTGCGCGGCGGTCGGGATCTCCTCGATCCAGGTCGAGCTGCCCGACACCGCGACCCAGGACGAGATCGCGACCAAGGTCCAGGAGCTCAACGAGAACCCGGACTGCACCGGCTTCATCGTCCAGCTCCCGCTCCCGAAGCACGTCGACACGAACACGATCCTCGGCCTGATCGACCCCGCGAAGGACGCCGACGGCCTGCACCCGGTGAGCCTCGGCAAGCTGGTGCTCGGGCAGGACGGCCCACTGCCGTGTACGCCGAAGGGCTGCGTGGAGATCCTCCGGCGGTACGACGTACCGATCGCGGGCGCGCACGTGGTCGTCGTCGGGCGCGGTGTGACCGCGGGGCGCCCGATGGGGCTGCTGTTCACCCGGCGGAGCGAGAACGCGACCGTCACCCAGTGCCACACCGGCACGAAGGACCTGGGCGCGGTGGTGCGTACCGGCGACATCGTGATCGCGGCGGCGGGTTCGGCCGGGCTGATCACCGCGGACATGGTGAAGCCCGGCGCGGTCCTCCTCGACGTCGGCACCAGCCGCAACGCCGAGGGCAAGATCGTCGGCGACATCGACCCGGCGGCCCGCGAGCAGGCGGCGTGGATCGCGCCGATGCCCGGCGGGATCGGCCCGATGACCCGCGCGATGCTCCTCAGCAACGTGGTGGAGGCCGCCGAGGCGGCCCTCCCCCGGTGAACGTGACGTGCTGATGGCAGGCGAGACGCAGCGCCGGAGCCAGTGGCCGCTGGCGTTGTCGCTCCTGGTCGCCCTGACCGGCCTGGTCGTGATCTGGTTCTACAACTGGCGCAACGGAGTCCTCGTCTTCGCCGGCGCCGTGGGCCTGGCAGGCCTCCTCCGGGCCACCCTCACCGACACCAAGGCCGGCCTCCTGCACGTCCGCAGCCGCATGTTCGACACCACCTTCCTCTTCCTCACCGCCGCCGCCATCGCCGTCCTGGGCCTGATCGTCCCGAACTAGGGAATACTCGGGCGGATGGTGACGATCCGGGGTGCGGTAAGGGCGGACGGGCCCGAGGTTGCGCGGGTCTACGTCGACTCGTGGAACGACGGCTTCGGCGACCTGATGCCGACCGCGGTGCTGGACGACCGCCGGGTCGCGCGATGGACCGAGACTGTTGCTAACGGCAACTGGTGGGTCGCCGAGGTCGACGGGGCGATCGCCGGCTTCGTAGGCATCGGCCCAAGCCGCAACCCCCTCGACCCCACCCTCGGCGAACTCGACACCATCGCCGTCGACCGCCCGTACTGGCGCCAAGGCGTCGGCACAGCCCTGATGACAAAAGCCCTGCAAGAGCTGGAGAAGCAATACAACGAAGCCATCCTCTGGACCCTCGCCAACTACCCGCAAGGCCAGAACTTCTACGTCAAAACCGGCTGGACACTGACCTCGGAGAGCCGCGACGGCGGCCACCAGATTTCGTACCGCCGCCGCTTCAGCTAAGCGCGATCAACGCATCGGCGATCGATCCGCGCCAGCAGGCACGGTCGTGGCCACCGTTGAACTCGGAGTACTGCACCTCGTAGCCCTTGCTGCGCAGAAGTGTCCGCAGGTGCCGGTTGGCCACCAGGATCGACGGGCCACGCCCCGGTGTCTGACCGACTTCCTGGAGGCCGGCCTCGAGCCAGAACCGGACCCGTCGCGGCTCGGCCTCGGCGTACTGCCGGGTCAGCCATTCGTGCTCGTCCTCGCCGTCGGGACTCCACCAGAACGATCCCGACTGCGAAATGACGTTGCCGAACAGATCCGGTCGTCGCAGTGCGGCGAACGCGGCGGCCTGCCCGCCGTGGCTCTGGCCGGCGACAATCGTGCGGGCAGGATCGGTCGTGATCCGGTAACGCTCGCGGACCCACGGCAGCAACTCGTCCGTGAGGTACTCCAGGAACGGCGCACCGCACGGAAGTTCGCGGTTCCGGACCTCCTGGGTCAGGCTGTCGACGAGTACGGCGATCATCGGTGGGACCCGGTCCGCCTCGATCAGGTTGTCGAGGATCGTCGGCATCGGCATCGGCCCCAGCACCGTGTCACCGTCGAAGAGCACGAGCAACGGCAGGGGGTCCGCGTCAGGCGTGTAGCCGGCTGGCGTGTATACCCAGATCCGCCGTTCGTTGCCGAGAATCTCACTGCGATGCCTGTACTGCACCAGCTCGCCACCGTCTGCTCCTGGCACGAGCCATGGTTGCGCGGGCGCGTCCGGCAGGGAGGCCAACGAGATGACAGTCTCGTGGCTGCCCGTCTCCTCGTCCTCTGGATAAACGAACGTCGCCGGGTTGAGCGGATCGGCGAACCAGTGTGCGGTCCGCTCGGTCCAGTCCTCGGCCTTGGCCGCCGTACTGCCGACGTCGTCGACGGCGAGGCGGTACGTGCAGCGGAGATCGGAGCGGACCCGGAAGGTCAGGTACCACACGTCGGTACCCGCGAGGTGCTGCATCAGGTTGGCCGGCGGGTCCCAGCCCGCCGGTCCGCCGAAGACCGAGACGTCCGACACGGGCTCGCGGGAGCGGTACAGGAAGGTCAGCCAGACGTCCCCGTCCGGCGCCGGCTCGACCATTGGGGTGCCTTGCTCGGCGACCTCGGTCCAGAACTCGGCCGTCCTGGCCGGATCGAGTTCCTGCAGGCGCGGGCTCTCGATCCGGTCGGACATGACGGCTCAGTGGAAGAAGTGGCGGGTGCCGGTGAAGTACATGGTGATGCCGGCCTTGGTGGCGGCTTCGATGGCGGCTTCGTCGCGGATGGAGCCGCCGGGCTGGACCACTGCCTTGACGCCGCCTTCGATGAGGACCTCGAGGCCGTCGGGGAAGGGGAAGAAGGCGTCGGAGGCGGCGACCGACCCGGTGGCGCGGTCGCCGGCGCGGGAGACGGCCAGGCGGCAGGAGTCGACGCGGTTGACCTGGCCCATACCGACGCCGACGGAGGCGCCGTCGGCGGCGAGGAGGATCGCGTTGGACTTGACGGCCCGGCAGGCCTTCCAGGCGAAGGCGAGGTCGGCCAGTACCTCCGGCGAGGCGGGTGAACCGGCCGCCAGGGTCCACGAGGACGGGTCGTCGCCGGGGGCCTGGAAGCGGTCGCGGTGCTGGAGCAGGAGGCCGCCGCTGATCGCGCGCATCTCGACCGTCTCGTCGGCGGACACCTCGGGCGCGACCAGCAGCCGGATGTTCTTCTTCGCCTGCAGGATCTCCGCCGCGCCGTCCTCGAAGGCCGGGGCGACGAGGACCTCGGTGAAGATCTCCGCGACCTGCTTCGCGAGGTCCACGGTGACCGGGCGGTTCGTCGCGATCACCCCGCCGTACGCCGACACTGGGTCGCACTCGTGCGCCCGGCGGTGCGCCTCCGCGATGTCCTTGCCGACCGCGATGCCGCACGGGTTCGCGTGCTTGATGATCGCGACCGCCGGCTCGCTGAAGTCGTACGCCGTACGCCGGGCCGCGTCGGCGTCGACGTAGTTGTTGTACGACATCTCCTTGCCGTGCAGCTGCTCGGCCGCCGCGAGTCCGCCGCGGCCGTTCAGGTACAGCGCGGCCGGCTGGTGCGGGTTCTCGCCGTACCGCAGGACCGCGGACTTGTCCCAGGACGAGCCGACCCAGGCCGGGAAGCCCGAACCCTCGCTCGAGTCCGTGAGCACGTTGCCCATCCAGGACGCGACCGCGATGTCGTACTCGGCCGTGTGCACGAACGCCGCCGCCGCGAGCTGCTGCCGCTCCTCGAGCGAGAAGCCGCCCTCGCCGAGCGCCGCCAGCAGCGACGGGTACTGCGACGCCGAGGTCACCACGGCGACGTTCGCGTGGTTCTTCGCGGCACCGCGGACCATCGACGGGCCGCCGATGTCGATCTGCTCGATGCACTCGTCCACCGACGCGCCGGAGGCGACCGTCTCGGTGAACGGGTACAGGTTGCTCACGAGCAGGTCGAACGGCTCGACCCGCATCTCCTTCAGCTGGTCGACGTGATCCGGCTTGCGCAGATCCGCGAGCAGTCCCGCGTGGACCAGCGGGTGCAGCGTCTTGACCCGGCCGTCGAGGCACTCCGGGAACCCGGTCAGCTCCTCGACCTTGGTCACCGGTACGCCGGTCGCGGCGATCCGGCCCGCGGTGGAGCCGGTCGACACCAGCTGGACACCGGCGGCGTGCAGCGCCGAAGCGAGCTCCTCCAGACCGGTCTTGTCGTAGACGCTGATCAGCGCGCGGCGGATCGGCCTGCGGTCGGTGCTCACTTCAGTCGAACCTTTCGTCCGGTGATGGTCCAGCCGTCGCGGACCAGCCGGCCGACCCACTCCACCAGCTGGCGGCGTTCGACCTCCTTGATCCGCTCGGTCAGGGTTTCTTCGGTGTCGTCGTCCTCGACCGGTACGACGACCTGCGCGATGATCGGCCCGGTGTCGACGCCGCCGTCCACGAAGAACAGCGTCGCCCCGGCGACCTTCACGCCGTACTCCAGCGCGTCCCGGGGACCGTGGATCCCGGGGAAGGCCGGCAGCAGTGCGTTGTGGGTGTTGATGTAGCGGTCGCCGAACGCACCCAGGAAGTCGTCGCCGACGAGCTTCAGGAAGCCGGCCGACACGACCAGGTCGGGCTTGTACTCCGCGACCGACGCGGTCAGCGCGCGGTCCCAGTCCGCGCGCTCGGCGTACGACTTCACCTTGTGCACGAACGTCGGCACCCCGGCGGCCGCGGCCCGGTCCAGTCCGGCGATGCCGTCCCGGTCGGCGCCGACGGCGACCACCTGGGCGCCGTACGCCGGGTCGGCGCAGGCGTCCAGCAAGGCCTGCAGGTTCGACCCCGACCCCGAGACGAGCACGACGAGGCGTGCAGAACCGGAGTCAGACGAAGCAGAAGTCACGCCCGGAAGCCTATCGCCCGGGCTCGGCGCGGCCGTCATCCGGTCGGGTGGGGTGCCGGGTCAGTCCGCTGGGGTGGGGCGTCGGGCGGCGCGTACCGCGGCGGTGACTGCGGCTCCGATCGCCATGCCGGCCGTCAGCACGCCGGCAGCCGGGAGCGCGCCGGGGACCCCGACCACGGACATCCGTCCCGGCCCGGCCGAACCGCCCGACATCGCCAGCAACGCGAACACCACGATGCCCGCGAGCACCGCCGCCATCCCGCCGCGCAGCGCGAACGCGTCCCAGCCGAGCGCGTCCGCGTCCCGCTCCGCGAGCCCCCGCCGTACGACGACGAGCCCCGCGACCACCCCGGCGAGCAGCGGCACCAGCGCGGTCAACGCCAGCAGGTACGTCGGCGTCGAGCCGTCGGCAGGTACCGCGGCCAGCAGCGGGAGCGCCGGCAGGCTGCCCACGTTCACGCCGGTCGGCGCGATCGTCGTACCGGTCCCGAGCTGGAAACCAGGCCCGGCGAGGAACGCGACGACGTACAGCACCATGTTCGGCACCAGCATCAGGCAGATCGCGAACAGTACGACGGAGCCGATCGCCCCGGCGTTCAGGAGCTCCAGCATCCCGGTGATCCGGGAAAAGTGGATCGCGAGCAGTACGCCGTACAGCACCGAGGCGATCCCGACGATCGTGAGGACCGCCGCCATCGCGGCCGGTACGGCGTCCCGCAGCCCGGCGGGGGTGGCGTCGGCGAGGTCGTGGCCGGCGCCCGACTCGACGATGATGCCCGCCAGACCGGCGAGCAGCGCCAGCGAGAACGCGCCGAGGAACCCGGACAGCGGCGACACCTTCAGCGAGCCCTGCGCCGTGAGCAACGCCACCACCAGCCCGCCGAGGCCGTAGACGGCGGCGAACCCGAGCGCGAGACCGATCAGTTCCTTGGTCCGGTCGGCGCCGCTGGAGCGGGTCGCGGACTTGCCGCCGCGGTACAGGCACCAGGCGAAGAACAACGTGAGGCCGAGCGGCGCGACGCTGATCCGGCCCGTTCCGATCGTCACGCCTGCCTTGTGCGCGACCAGCCAGGCAGCCGCGCCCGCGCGGACCGCGCCGGACGCACCGCCGAAGGTGGCCCCGAGCCACCCGATCACGGCGACCACGGCACAGGTCAGCAGGCCGGTGAGCAGGCAGGCTCCGGCGGAGATCACGGCCGCCACCGGCACTGGCTTGGTCTGGGCGGTGATCTCCGACGTGGGCGTCTCGCCGTCCCGCGCGCCCGGGCGGCTCAGCATGTCGGTCATCTGACTCCCATCGTCTCCCCGGCCCCGGACCTGACTCGTCCTGACACGCCGGATGTGGGAGACTTCAGCCCGCCCGCTCACACTCGGTTGCCGCCTGTTCGCCTGGTGGTAGCTGGCTGGGGGCGTCGTGGGTCCACCGGGTACTGTCAGGTGGAATCAGTCAGGAGGTCGAGCTTTGGCCGGTTCCCACCGTGGACAACGGAGCGGCACCCGCGCCGCTGCCCGGGAGGCGCGGCGCCAGCAGGCGCGCAAGCGGAACCAGACGATCGCGGCAGGCGTGGCGGTCGTCGTCCTGGTCGGCGGCGGCGGCGTCGCGGCACTGAACGCGTTCGGCGGCGACGAAACGCCCGGGCCGAAGGCCGGCAGCAGCCCGACCGACGACAAGTCCAGCCAGTCGAACGTGCTGTCCGACGACAAGGTGCTGCTGGACGCGACCGCGGCGAAGACGCTCGGCGCGACCGGCGCCTGGAAGGTCACCGGGACGGCCAGCGGCGACTCCGCGCCGGACACCTCGTTCGCCTGCCAGTTGCAGCGGTTCGCCGACCCGTCCGGCCTCCGGACCTGGGTCCGCACGCTGCAGAACCCGACCACCAAGGACACCGCGGTGCAGTACATCGACGTGTCCAACGACAAAGCCACAGCCGCGAAGACCTACAACACGGTCGTCCACTGGCTCAGCCAGTGCACCACCCCGCAGACCCGGCTGTCCGCCGGTTACCTGACCACCGGTGTCGGGCAGACCGGCGTGATCGCGGTCTTCGGGCAGGTCCCAGGCGCGAAGACCACGAAGTACCGGACGGTCTCGGTGACGCTGGCCGGGCAGGCGACGATGGTCCTCGAGCACGACACGACGGCGGCGACCCCGCCGAAGCCGGACGTCGTCCTCGGCGCGACGAGCGCGGCGGCGAAGAAGATCTGCGCGGAGACCGGCGGCTGTGCCACCGGCGCCCCGGTCGCGAAGCCGGCCCTGCTGCCGAACACCGACAACCCGGGCTTCATGGCCCCGGTCGACCTGCCGCTGCTCGCCGAGGTGGACAAGCCGTGGGTGAGCACCGCCGCCCAGCCCGGCGACGGCACGGGCTGCGAGAAGCTCAGCCTGAAGAAGGCGAAGCCGTTGAAGGCCGGCACGTTCACGTACGTCGCGCCGGAGGCCAAGGTGCCGACCGAGTTCGGCATGGACGACACGGTCGTGAAGTTCGCGACCGCGGCGGCCGCGTCGGACTTCGTGGCGAAGATCCGGAAGAACGTCGACGCCTGCGAGAAGAACGTCTCGAACGCGAAGGTCGAGTCCACCGGGACCCTCAAGACCAGCACGATCTCCGGCAAGAGCTGGACCGCGACGTACGACAGCGGCGACGGCAAGAAGTACCACTACCGGATCGGGATCGCCGGGTCCGGGGACCGCGCGGTGTACCTGCTGTTCCCGGTGCTGAAGGACCTGGACCTGACCGACGCCGCGTTCAACGAGACGCTGGCCCGCGCGGTCGACCGCTCCGCCGCCTTCAAGTAGAAACGGGACCCACCCCCTGAGGGGTAGGTCCCGTTCCGGACAGTACTGCTACTTGCTCAGGCCCTGCATGATCTCGCGCATCAGGTTGGCGGTCTCGGACGGCGTCTTGCCGACCTTCACGCCGACGGCCTCGAGGGCCTCCTGCTTCGCGGCCGCGGTCCCGGAGGAACCGGACACGATCGCGCCGGCGTGACCCATGGTCTTGCCCTCCGGCGCGGTGAAGCCCGCGACGTACC
>NZ_JBFBBI010000007.1:0-568269 GCF_040682535.1 Kribbella sp. NPDC051137 | reverse complement strand
TTAAAATAAAGAGATTTCGGGCAACGACACGCAACATCAGGTAGATCCGCCCGATTATCAGCGGGTTCGGGGTTCGAGTCCCTGGCGGCGCACAACAGCCCAGGTCACGCAAGTGTCCTGGGCTTTGTCGTGTCTGCGACGCACCACTAACGCACCACTTTGGCTTCTGCGCGTTCCGACGTGAGCCACCCCATCCCACCGCTCACGGCCAGGACCGATCGGCCGATCCTCATGTGATCGGCACTGTGCGTCACATCACATCGGTTCGCATCCTTGCCGGTATTCGCGGTCCTTCATGTCGACCGGCGTTGATCAGCCAACCATCACCCCGGTTGGAGGCATGACATGTCGAGACCACCGATGCCGATCGGATCCTGGGGGCAGATCTCCACCTGGGTCGCCGAGACCGACGACAAGGGCAAGCCGACCAAGCACAAGTCACAGGCCAGGTTCAGGGACCACGACGGCCGCCTTCGTCCGGTCTCCGCTTACGGCAAGACCAGGACCGCTGCGGAGCGCGCCCTCCTCAAGAAGCTCCAGGATCGCGCCAACACCAGCCGGTCAGGCGAGCTGACCGCCATGCACAAGATCAATCACCTTCTGGATCTCTGGGAGAAGAGATTCGAAGCCCTGATCGTGGACGGCAAGAGGTCGCCCACCTCCCTCGACACCTACCGCCGAGTCCTCAAGAACCACATCCGCCCCGCCGTCGGCGAACTCCGCATCGGCGAAGCCACCACCCCACGCATCGACACCGTCCTCACCAAAATCAAAACCACCGCCGGCGCCTCCACCGCCAAGACCTCCCGCGCCGTCATCTCCGGCGCCATGAAACTCGCCGTCCGCTACGGCGCCATCACCGTCAACCCCGTCCGCGAAGCCGACACCATAGAAGCCCCAACCAAGAACCCACCCCGAGCCCTAACCGGCGATGAAGTCCGACTCCTCCGCACCAGCCTCGCCAACGACGAACGCGCCGTCGAAGCCGACCTCCCCGACCTGACCGCCTTCATGCTCGGCACCGGCGTCCGCATCGGCGAAGCCCTCGCCGTCCTCTGGCACCAAGTCGACCTCGAAGCCGGCACCGTCCAAATCACCCACACCATCGCCCGCATCAAAACCGAAGGCCTCATCCGCAAAGCAACCAAGTCCAATGCCGGCGAACGCCTCCTCCACCTACCCGACTGGACCGTCGCCATGCTCCGCACCCGCCACGCCACCGGCATCCACCTCGACGAACCCATCTTCGCCGACACCCGCCGCGGCTACCGCGACCCCTCCAACACCCGCCGAGCCCTCCGCACCGCCCTCTCCCCCATCGGCAGCACCGCCCGCCACGACCTAGGCACCAGCCTCAAACTCCTCCGCCGCCAAACCGGCATGACCCGCAAACAAGTCGCCGACCATCTGACCTGGCCCCAAACCCGCATCGAACTCATCGAAACCGGCCGCATCAAGGTCGACCTCCAGATGATCACCACCCTCGTCGCCGCCTACGGCGTCCAACTCGAGCACCATCACCCACTGCTGGCCCAACTCCACGACGCCACCCAACCCGCCGAATCCGACAAACTCGCCTGGATCCGCTCCCACGCCCTCCGCAAAACCGTCGCCACCACCCTCGACCAAGCCGGCCACACCGCCCGCCAAATCGCCGACCAACTAGGCCAAGCCAAAGTCTCCCTCACCCAAGACGTCTACATGGGCCGCCAAGCCGCCAACCCCGCCGCCGCCCAAGCCCTGGAAGACGCCTTCGACCCGATCTCCGCTGACAACACGGTCAGTCGCCAGCCGTGACCTGAGCGCATCCGAGCGGGTCGCGAATAGAACATGAGTTCGAAAACGCGCTACGCTGCAACCATGCTAGGTGTGATGTCTCAGAACATGGGTGACAGTTCTGTGTCAGGACATCGGTGACAGTTGATGTCTCAGGACTTCGGTGACGGTCGGGGTGTGGTCCGGGTGGTCTGCCGTTGCCGACGTAGGCGGTGCCGGGCGGGGGGCGGGTGTGTTCGATGAGGATCTCGCCTTGCAGGTCGCTGACGGTGATCGTGTCGGCGGTCTTGTTGCCGTGGGTGATGACGAGGACCTGGTGGAAGCCTCACCGTCCGTCGACCATGTACTGGATCTTGTCCAGGTAGAAGGCGCCGTTGGCGGTCAGCGTCTTGATGACGGTGTCGTCGGGCAGGTCGGTGGGTGGCGGTGTGGGGGTGGGTCGGGGCCGGCTGGACGGAGGGCGGATCAGGTCATAGCTGGGCCGGGGGGCCTCGGCTTTCGCGGTGGCTTCCCAGGCGGTCAGGGGTGTGACGCGGCCGGGCAGGCCTTGGTGCGGGCGCCGGGTGTTGTAGAGGTGGTCGAAGGCGTCGACCTGGTCCTGCAGTTCGTCGAGGGTTTCGGCGAGTGGTTGTTTGTCGAGGTAGCGGAACAGGGTCTGGTGGAAGCGTTCGTTCTTGCCCTGGGTGGTCGGCTGGTAGGGCTTGCCGGTGATCGGCTCGACGCCCAGGCCATCACGTGGACGACGAGTTGGCCCAGAAGTCCGCGGCGCGACGGGTTGAGCGCGATCCCGTTGTCGGACAGCAGCCGTTGCGGGACGCCGTGGGCGGTCACGGCCTTGTCGAACACGGCGATCGCCGCTTCGAAGGTCTCGCTTCAGGCGACGTGCAAGGCGAGCGCGTAGCGGGAGTGGTCGTCGATGAGCTGGAAGATCACGCACTTACGCCCACCGGTGAGGACGTACTCGGTGGCATCCAATTGCCAGCAGGCGTTGGGTGCCGGGTAGACGAACCGGCGCCAGGCCGAGCGTGGCTTCTTCCGCGGTTCGAACCGCGCCACGCCGGCCTGCCGGAAGATCCGGGCCAGCGACGCGACCGAGGGCACCACCTGAAGACCCATCGCGCGCATCTTGTCGTGCACGCTGATCGGTCCGTGGTCGAGCCCAGAGGCCTTCCAACGCAGCCCGCACCTGTACCGCTTGTTCTTTGACCTCCTCGGTCAACTTCGCCGGACTCGTCCTCGGCGCCTGGACCCTGGGCTCAAGCGCGGCCGCCCGGCCGTCGGCCATCGCGCGCTTGCGCAGCTCATCGAAGACTTGCGCGAAATGCCGTGCTCGGCGCAGAAGGTCGAGACCGCACCGCGCGGAGCATCGTCGGGCCACTGCGCGATCGCAAGGTGGACACAGGGATCGATGGGTTCATTGGCTGGCACCGCCCGAGCCTCGCGGCCGAAGTGTCACCACCAAGCCCACCCTCGAAGCGGGTGGCGCCGGGGACACACAGCGTACGAGACCGGCTGGATCTGCCCCCAAGGACGGCCCGGCGACGCCCACGAGCGAGGCCGGAGGGACTGCGGACTGCGGTGCAGCAAAACCGGCGTCCCGGTCGGCGGTTGCACCGCCCGGTGGTCGTCGACGGTACGTCGCGGTTCGGGAACCCGCCTCCAGGCGATTCTCGCGGAGCACCAGACACAGGGCGTCGGTCTGACCGACTCCGAGGCCGCGGCGATCGCGTGCGACCGGTACGCCGCCTGGCTCGACGGCGCCGGACCAGCCCGCACCCAGCTCAGCGGCACCCGGCAGGCCGACCGGGCCTGGTTCCGAGAACACCTCTACGAACTCGTCGGACGGCCCCTGGCGTGCATGTGCCCGGTGGGCTCTCCCTGCCATCGCGACGTTCTCCTGGCACGTTCTGAGCTCGCCCGCCAGTCGCCGGGCTCAACCCGAGCTCTGGAATCGTCGGGCAGTTGTGCGGCCTACCGGTGCTGTAGACAACCACGGTAACGAAGGAGCGCGTGATCTGACGAGCCAACACAGGTAGCAGGTGGACGCCGGACGAGGTTCCGCGGCGTCGAGCTGATCATGGTCGGACGCTCCGTACCGCTGGCCGCCGTGCAGTCGGCCACGTTAGGCGCGGTCGTGGCGTTCGCCGAGGGCGACCTTGCGGAGTAGGGCGCGATCAATTGAAGCCCAGTCGATCGACCTTTTCGAGGAACTCGAGGTCGCCTGCGGTCACTTCCGCGCCAAAAAGTCGTTTCAGCTCGCTCTGCATCGCTTTCGCCTTGTTCGCAGCACGGATCGTTCGGCCGATGAGAGCAATCTTGCGGCCGTACGACCAACGCCGCAGCAGGTCCGGAGCGCGAACAGCTGTCTTGCCGACGGAAGCACCCAGGCTCACAAACGACGCCGCGGTCGGGTCGAGCGATGCCTGGGTCCCGTCGGCCGCGAGAGACCAGAGCAGGTCAGCGGTGCCGGCGCCCCCTGGCGCGCCGGCATACTCGCGACGGAGCAGGTCGGAGTACCGCGCAGCCTCGCGAACGAGAGTGGAGACGTCTCCAGTCTCCTGTGCCGCCGCCAGCCTTGCCATCGCCTTGCGGAAGCGCTTGGCATCGCGCGATTCCCGGATCTGCATCGCCCTGGCAACGACGTCGGTGGGCTTGGTGCTGCTGGCGAGTACGCGGCCGAGGAAGACAGGAAGGGCTGTGAGCGCGGGCTTGCCGATGAGCTGGTTGGCTGACTCGACCCTGGCGCGGGCGGAGGCGTCGGCGAGATCGACCATCCGCTCACCGATGGTCAGGTCGGCGAACGGGCCGCGTCCGAAAAACTTCCAACAGATCGGTGCGCGCAAGATGTCTGGTCGGTAGGGGGCAGCGAAGACCTCTGATGCGAGTAGATAGAAGTGTGTTCGCATCAGTAGCGCTGGTGTGAACCTGGTCAGGTACGTCTGATGCGAATGTTGTGCCGCGTTCCAGTAGCTGTTCCGGAAGCGGCGGTGCCGGTCTGCGAATCCAGACAGGGCAGTCGCGGTCGAGCCGGCAGCGGTGAGTTCGCGGAGCTCGGACTTATCGAAAATGCGGACACCAGCTTCGACGTCGACAAGAGGTTGGTTCCGTTGGCTGGGCCTCGGGTCGCGCCGGTCCGGAATGCGGGATCGCCCCGGGACGTTTTCGGTTTTCCGCCCCGTCCAGCCGCGCCCGACCTGTTCACGATGGGCGGCGTCGAGCATGTTGAGGTAGTTGTCGAGTTCCGGCTCCCTGCCGGGCGCGCGCCGCGTCCCTTTGGTCAGGAGCTCGTACAGCTCCGCCATAACTCTACGAGGATTGGTGGCGCTCAGCTCATTGAGCACGTCGTAGCGCTCGACGATGTCCTCGGCGCTGCGGCGTTCCACGCATACGGCATCCCCGAATATGGCGGCAGCGCGGGTGAGCCGGTCGTCATCCGGCAGTGTGTCCAGCACTATGAGCTCGGAGTGCAGGATCAGACTCTCGACCAGGAGCGAGAGCGAGTACACATTGAGCGCTGTCGGCGGGTCCTCACCAGCCAGCAGTCGGGTCCCGGACATCAGCGTCGTGCCGTCCAGCAGCACCCGTTCCATGGGCATCCATCCCCCTCGCTTGGATCCGTCATTATCGTTCGATACGGGTCGCGCCTACCAGGGCGGCACAACACAGTTTGCTCAGGGAGCTGACCGCCACGCCAGACAGCACAGAACGGGGATCCGGTGGCAGATCATCGGGCGCATGACGATCGAGCGTGGAGACAAGGTCATCGCAATCCGCGAGATCGGCGACATCTTCAGCAGCGAATACGTTCCGAAGGGAACCACCGGGGTGGGACCGAAGCGGACGACGGGATCTTCGGCACCGGCTACACGGTGGCGTTCACCATCGAATGCATGATGTTCGACGACTCCCGCGTCACCATGAGCCGGTTGTCGACCTATGACATCGCTCGCGCGTAGTCAACTAACGCACCTCAGCTCTCAGCACGAAGGGATTCCAGCAGTTCGGGGCCGTTCTCCTTGCTGTTCGCGGCCTTCGACACCGCGTACATGTCGAGGCTGCCGTCGGCTGGCGGCGCCATCAGGCTGCGGAGCTGGTCGACATCGTCTTTGCGGGGATCCAGCCACTCGTCCTAGTGATCCGGGGTGATCGCCATCGGCATGCGGTCGTGGATCCGGCCGACGCTGGCGGTCGCGGTGGTGGTGGTGGTGATGATGATGACGATCGTGTACGTCGGCACGACCGCTTCAGAGGCCAGTCCGTATCGATCGCCTCCGCCTCGCCAACACGTAAGAGCGGACCGCTCTCCGCACCATGACATCGGACATAGAGGAGTTGGCGGCTTCTTGCTAGATCGACCGCTGGTCGAGCTGTTGTCGTTCACGCATCTCGGCGATAGGCGTCGTACCCAAATGCCGAGGAAGTCGAGCTCGACGCCGCGGGTGACCAGCGCGATCTCGGCGGACAGGTGCAGCGGGATCTCGGGCGTCGTGTGCAGAGCGATCGCCGTCCAGACGCGGTCGGCCGGGCCGCCGGGGATGCTGCGCGGGGATCGGCAGCAGCGCCGGCGAGCCCGGGGTCGCCCTCGGCGACGTAGTTCATGCTGCTTGTCATTGGCGGAGCAAGCCAACGGCGAATGAGACGACCAGGGCCGAGAGCATCAGGGCCGAGACCGACTCGACGGCCATCAGCATTTTTGCCCTGACGGTCAGCGGCATGGTGTCGGTGGGGCTGAACGCCGAGGAGTTGGTGACGGATACGTACAGGTAGTCGGCGAAGCCGGGCGCCCAACCGGATTTGGCCGACGAGCGATTCGCCACCTCGCTGACCGCGTCGTGGTCCTCGTCCTGCGGAAACCGGAAGTCGGCGTCGGGCAGTCCCGGTCGGGACATCCGGAAGCGCACCACCGGGCCGCCTCTATCAAGCTCCCAGAACGCCAGCGCGAAGACGAGAACGTTGGTCAGCCACACTTGTCCGGCGGCGACCAGCAACTGACTACCCGCCGTCGCCACCCCGCGGACCAGCGACCGGATCAGCAGTGCGAGCGCGGTCGTGTTCGACAATGCGATCAACACCGCCAAGCCGATCGACAGCCGCCGCAGGAACCAGTTCTGTCTGGTCATCCGGCTCGGATTTGCCAGCACCAGCGGGACGAACAGCAATAACTCCAGGACAGGTATCACGAACCGTGGTCCGATCTGCAGCGCGCTGGGTAGTGCACCGTACAGCGCGATCGACACCAGCACACCCAAAGCGGCCGGCCACCGTGACTCGCCCAGATGGTGGTGCCGCGCCCGTTCATGATCCATCACAGTCACCCAGGCACTCCGCACTGGCAATCAGGTCACACGGTGTGCCGGATGATCGTGCTCCGCCAGCCGATGGACAGCCCTCCGGCAAACCTGTTGCTGTACGGCGGCGCGAGCTCGCAGATACGACAGCAGGAAATGGACGTCGGGATCGTCGGTGAGGCGGAAGACGCGCGGGAGGTCGACGAGGCGGCTTCGTTCGGCATCGCGGTTGGCACTGAAGTCGGCCAAGAGGTTGCGCTCGACAGTTCCGTACGCATCAAGCCAGGGGTTGCGAAGGTGTGGCGACAGGCCTGGGCCGGCGCCCGCTGCGATGGCATCCTGCAGGTCGGTACCACCGAGCACTGCGGCGACGGCGGGGTTGGCACGAGCAGCCGCGTCGGCTGCCTGCCGCGGAGCGTGGTCGAGTAAGCGGGCGACGACCGTGGCCAGCATCTCGACATGCGCGACCTGTTCGGCGCCGAGTGCGAAGACGAGGTCACGGTATCCGCCCGGTACGTGCATGTCCCATCCGTGGAACATGTAGTGCATGGCGACGGTGATCTCGCCGTACTGGCCTCTCAGCGACTCCTCCAGCCTCCGGGCGTAGACGGCGTCCGGCTCCTGCGGCTTGGACGTGAACTGAAGGTCCTGACGATGCGTGAACATTTGGCCGCTCCACCTGGGAGAGAAGGGTGATGGATTTCCGTCGTACGACGCTCAGGTGTGAGCCAGGTACTCGTGCACCAGTCGCACTGCGAGCGCGCCGTCGCCGACTGCGGCGGCGATTCGTTTCACTGAACCGCTCCGGACGTCGCCTGCCGCGAAGACGCCCGGGAGGCTGGTTTCCAAGAGCTTGCCGTCACCCTTGACCTGGTTGCCGGTGAGGACGAATCGCCGGTCGTCGAGCTCGATCTGATTGCCGAGCCACTCGACGTGCGGGGAGCTGCCGATGAAGACGAAGAGCGCCCTGGCCTGCTCCGTCCGGCGCCCCTGCGTCGTCCGGTCCTCGACGACGACCTCTTCGAGCGTCGGCTTGCCGCGAACCTCACGGACCTCGCTGTGCAGCAGCACCTCTACCGCGGGGAGATTCTCGATCCGGTCCGCCAGGTAGCGGGACATTCCGGCGCCGAGGTCGTCGGCGCGAATGACCAGGAGAACGCGAGACGCGTGCCCGGACAGGAACACCGCCGCCTGCCCGGCCGAGTTGCCGCCGCCGACGATCAGGACCGGATCGTCGCGGCATAGGTTCGCCTCCAGCTCGGTGGCCGCGTAGTACACGCTGGTCGCCTCGACATCGTCGATGCCGGGCACCTGGAAGCGGCGGTACTGCACTCCCGAGGCGATCAGCAGCGCACGGCCCAGGACCCGTTCGCCGGTCTGCAGCCGCACCACGTGGGAACCGTCCTCGTGTTCCAGCCCGATGACCGGCGCCGGCACTGTCAGGTCGGCGCCGAACCGCCTGGCCTGAGCGACCGCACGGTCGGCGAGCTCCCCGCCGCTGATGCCGGCGGGGAAGCCGAGATAGTTCTCGATCCTGGACGAGGTTCCCGCTTGGCCGCCGGTGGCGACAGCATCGAAGACGGCAGTAGACAGACCTTCCGATGCGGCATAAACGGAGGCCGCCAATCCGGCCGGCCCTGCACCGACCACGATCAGATCGCAGGTCGACGTCGGCGGAGCCGGCTGACGCAGGCCGACCGCGGCCGCCAGTTGCTCGTTGTCCGGGTTCCGCAGTACCTCGCTCCGCCAGATCACCACCGGGGTCTCTTCGACCTCGATGCCGAGGTCGCGGATCAGCTGCTCGGCGTCAGCGTCGTTCTCCAGGTCGATCCAGTGATGCGGCAGCCGGTTGCGCGCAGCGAAGTCGCGCAGCCGGCGGGTGTCGGCGGAGAACCGCGAACCGACGATCGCGAATCCCGCCCCCAGCGACAGCTGCAACGAACGCCGGATCAGGAACGCCCGGAGGGCCAGATCGGCCAGCGGCTGATCCCGTACGACGAGGTCGCGCAAACGGTCCATCGGTACGGCGAGGACCGCGCCCGGCTGCTGCACCTGAGCGGTGAGAAAGAACGGCTGACCGGTCAGCAGGCCGATCTCGCCGAGGAAACGCTTCGGCCCGTGGATCGCGACGAGCCGGCGGTGCGGGCCCAGATCCTCGGTCACGGCGACGAGCCCGTCGAGCAGCACCAGCAACTCGCCAGGCGTGTCCCCCGCCTGGTACAGCACCTCGCCCTCGCTCGTCTGCCGACGTTCGCCCATCGACGACAGCTCGGCCAGCTGATAGTCCTCGAGCCGCGGATAGGCGCCGTACAGGTCCGGGGTCTCGTTCATACGAAGGCCTCGTCGACATAGCACCACCGCCAGTCCTCGCCGGGCTCGAACGACTGGACGATGGGATGCCGTTGGTCGCCGGCATGGGAGCGGGCGTGCCGCATCGGGGAGGAGTCACAGCATCCGACGTGGCCACAGCTCAGGCAGAGCCGGAGGTGCACCCAGGGCGTGTTGAGTCGCAGACACTCCTCGCAACCGTCGGGTGTGCGCGGCCGCACCGGACGCACCATCTCCAGGTGTGGGTCGACGACGGCCGTCACGACGCCACCTCCTTGTGCATCGCGTCCTCGAGCCACGGCCGCAGGGCGGTCGCCGTCGCGGCACCGACCTGCTCGGCCACGACCTGTCCCCCGCGCAGCACCAGCAAGGTCGGGATGGACTGCACGTTGAAGCGGCGGGACAGCCGCGGCGCCTCGTCCGCGTTGATCTTCACCAGCTTCACCTCGCCTGCCTTCTCGACGGCGAGCTGTTCCAGCACCGGGCTGACCCGGCGGCACGGCCCGCACCAGGCGGCCCACAGGTCGACCAGCACGGGGATGGTCGCCTGCTCCACGACCTCGGCGAAG
The DNA here is from genome assembly GCF_040682535.1 of Kribbella sp. NPDC051137. Lineage (NCBI taxonomy): Bacteria > Bacillati > Actinomycetota > Actinomycetes > Propionibacteriales > Kribbellaceae > Kribbella > Kribbella sp. NPDC051137. The sequence goes on along the minus strand of NZ_JBFBBI010000007.1, from coordinate 558,308 downwards.
TCGTTGTCACCGGCATCGACTATCCAAGGCAGTGGCCGGTGGCAGTTTCCACAGCGCGGGCTTCCCGGGGCGGCCGCGGGCACTCGGTTGCGGTGCTGACAGTTCGGGCAGCTGACGATCTTCGTGGTCATGCCGTCGCCTCCGCCAGGACGTCGTGCCTCACGACGATGTCCCCGTCCTCGACCATCACCCGGATCACCGAGCCGTCCAGTACGTCGCCGCGGAGCAGCAGCCGACCGATCCGGGTCTCCACCTCACGGGCGATGAACCGCCGCAACGGCCGGGCGCCGTACACCGGGTCGAACCCCTGGGCGGCGATGTGGCGAGCTGCCTCCGGTGTGACCTCCAGCGTCATCCGGCGGTCCATCAGCCGGGTCCGCAGGTCGTCGAACATCAGGTCCACGATGCGCTCGATCTCCGCGAGCGTGAGCGGCTTGAACAGCACGATCTCGTCGACCCGGTTGAGGAACTCGGGCCGGAAGCTCCGCCGGAGTTCGTCCATCACGGCCTCACGGGCGTCCTCCTTGACCTGCCCGTCGGCGGTCACGCCGTCCAGCAGGTACGCGGAGCCGATGTTCGACGTCATGATGATCACCGTGTTGCGCATGTCGACCGTCCGGCCCTGGGAGTCGGTCAGCCGGCCGTCGTCCAGGATCTGTAGCAACGTGTTGAAGACATCCGGGTGAGCCTTCTCGATCTCGTCGAACAGCACCACGGAGTACGGCTTGCGCCGGACCGCCTCGGTCAGCTGACCGCCCTCCTCGTAGCCGACGTAGCCGGGCGGGGCGCCGACGAGCCGGCTCACGGTGTGCCGCTCCTGGTACTCGCTCATGTCGATGCGGACGATGTTCTCCTCGGTGTCGAACAAGGCCGCGGCCAGCGTCTTCGCGAGCTCGGTCTTGCCGACACCGGTCGGGCCGAGGAAGATGAACGATCCGATCGGCCGACGCGGATCCTTGATCCCGGACCGGGCCCGGACGATCGCGTCCGCGACCAGCTGGACGGCCTCGTCCTGGCCAACCAGCCGTTCGTGCAGCACCTCGTCCAGCCGCAGCAGCTTCTCGCGTTCGCCTTCCTGCAGCCGGCTCACGGGGATACCGGTCCAGCGCGACACGATCGAGGCGATCTCCTCCTCGGTCACCACCTCGCGGAGCAGCCGCTTGCCTCCCTGTTTGCTGGCCAGGCGTTCCTCCTCGGACTGCAACTGGCGTTCCAGCTCGGGCAGCCGGCCGTGCCGGAGTTCCGCCGCACGGTTCAGGTCGTAGTCGCGCTCGGCCTGTTCGGCCTCCTGCCGCACCTGTTCGATCTCGCGGCGTAGGTCCTGCACCTTCTTCAGCGCGTTGCGCTCGGCCTCCCACTGCGCCCGCATCGCGTCCGACTCGGCACGGAGGTCCGACAGCTCCTTGCGCAGTTCCTCCAGCCTGGCCCGGCTCGCCGGGTCCTCCTCCTTTCCCAGCGCGGCTTCCTCGATCTCGAGCCGGCGCACGCGGCGGGTCAGCTCGTCCAGCTCGGCCGGCATCGAGTCGATCTCGGTCCGCAGCATCGCGCAAGCCTCGTCCACCAGATCGATCGCCTTGTCCGGCAGGAACCGGTCGGAGATGTAGCGGTGGCTCAGCACCACCGCCGCGACCAGCGCACCGTCCTGGATCTTCACCCCGTGGAAGACCTCGAGCCGCTCCCGCAGCCCGCGCAGGATCGAGATCGCGTCCTCGACGGTGGGCTCGTCCACGATCACCGGCTGGAAGCGGCGTTCGAGCGCCGCGTCCTTCTCGATGTGCATGCGGTACTCGTCCAGCGTGGTGGCGCCGATCATGTGCAGCTCACCGCGGGCCAGCATCGGCTTCAGCATGTTGCCGGCGTCCATCGCGCCTTCGGTCGCCCCTGCGCCGACGACGGTGTGCAGCTCGTCGATGAACAGCAGGATCTGCCCTGCGGCCGCCTTCACCTCGTTCAGCACGGCCTTGAACCGCTCCTCGAACTCACCCCGGTACTTCGCACCCGCGATCAGTGCGGCCATGTCCAGCGCGAACACGGTCCGGTTCTTCAGGCCCTCCGGTACGTCACCGTTGGCGATCCGCTGCGCCAGACCCTCGACGATCGCCGTCTTGCCGACGCCCGGGTCACCGATCAGGACCGGGTTGTTCTTCGTCTTGCGAGACAGGATCTGGACCACTCGGCGGATCTCGTTGTCGCGCCCGATCACCGGGTCCATCCGGCCCTCAGTCGCGTCCTTGACCAGATCCCGGCCGTACTTGTCCAATGCCTCGTACGCCGCTTCCGGCATCGACGACGTGACCCGCTGGTTGCCCCGGATCGAGGTCAGCGCGGTCAGGAACGCGTCGCGGCTCATCCCCTGTTCGGCGAGCAGCCGACCCGAAGTACTCGTACTTCCCTCGTCCAGCAGCGCGATCACCAGGTGCTCGACCGACACGTACTCGTCCTTGAGCCGCTTGCTCTCCCGCTCCGCCGAGTCGAGCAGCCGGGACAACCGCTGGGTGATCATCACCTGTCCGGGCTCGGCTCCTGGTCCGCTGACCCGTGGCCGCCGGGACAACTCGTTCTCGAGCCGGCTCCGTAGGTCGTCCGGATCCGCGCCGGCCTGGGCCAGCAGGCGCGGCGCGAGTCCGTCCGGCTGGTCCAGCAGTGCCAGCAGGAGGTGCTCGCCGTCGACCTGACTGTGACCGAACCGCAGAGCCTTCGTCTGCGCGTCGTGCAGAGCCTCCTGCGACTTCTGCGTCAACCGGTTCATGTCCATGTCCTGGCTCCTGTCCTGGCTCCTGTTCTGGCACTTGTTCTGACCACTGCTGTGTCGCGGCGCCTGCGCTGCGCCTCCAGTACGGCGATCCGGTCGAGCAGGTCGAGTACGAGCCCCAACGAGGCGTAGTTCAACGCGAAACCTGCCCGCAGACGCCTGATCCGGGCGACCCTGGCAAGCTGGCCAGGGCTGAACCGCGGCTGCCCGTCCGCGTCAGTCGTTGCCTCTAGCAACCCCAGGGCGACGAACCGGCGTGCCAGGTCCGGATGGAGATCGGTCAGCCGGCAGAATTCGTCCAGGCCCAACCCGGCTCTGGGTACGATCTGGATGGTCATCTCCTCCTCCTGGGATCGAACTTCGAAGTCCCCGCCAGCTCCTCGAAGAGTCGTTCCTCCTCGGGCGTGAGCCGGTGCGGGACCATGAGCCTCACCTCGGCGTACAGGTCACCGGGCCGGCCCTTGGGGTTGGGCAGACCGCGTCCCTTCAGTCGCAACCTGCGACCGGTCGAGGTGCCCTTCGGCACCTTCACCTTGGCGTCGCCGCCTGGCGTCCTGACGTCCACGGAAGCGCCGAGCGCGCCCTCCCAGGCGGCGAGTGGAAGGTCGACCGTGATGTCGCGCCCGTCGAGCCGGTAGCGGGGGTGCTCCGCGATCCGCACGACGAGGTACAGATCGCCCGCCGCAGCGCCACCCGTGCCCTGGCCACCCTGGCCCTTGAGCCGGATGCGCTGGCCGTTCTGCACGCCGGCCGGGATCTTCACGTCGAGGTTCCCGCGGGTGCCGTCGGCCCCTTGCAACGTCAGCGAGCGACTGGTGCCGCGGTACGCCTCCTCGACGCTCAACTCGATCTCGACCTCCTGGTCCGAGCCCGGGATCGGACCCCAGCCGCGCGTGGACCGGCCACCGCCACCGAAGCCGCCGCCGCCGAACATCCCGCCGAGCAGATCCTCGATGTCGATCCCCTCGGCGCCTCCGGTGCTGAACCGGACACCCTCACCGAAGCCGCCCTCCGCGGACCGGCTCGAGCGACCTCCCCGGCCGGCGCCGGCCGCGGCCCGGACCCGGGCGTAGTCGGCCGGGTCCATATCGGGCGGAACCCGGCGGAAGTCCTCCCCGAAGGCGTCGTACCGCTCGCGTGTCTTCGGATCCGACAACACGTCATAGGCCTCGGAGATCTGCTTGAAGCGTTCCTCCGCGTCCGGATCCTTGTTGACGTCCGGGTGGTACTGGCGGGCCAGCTTGCGGTACGCGCGCTGGATCTCGTCCGCGCCGGCAGCACGCGAAACGCCCAGGATCGAATAGAAGTCGCCGTCCGGAGGCATCAGCGCTCCTCTGTGGCCACGATGACCCCGGCGGGACGCAGCACTTTGTCACCGTCGCCGTACCGCGGCCGGACGACGTGCACGACCGTACCGGGTTCCGAATCCGGGCTCGCGACGGTGCCGACCGCGTCGTGCAGCTTCGGGTCGAAGACCTTGCCGACGTCGTCGAACCGGGGGTAGCCGTACTCGGCGAGTACGGCCAGAGCCTGGTTCCGGACCGCCTCGATCCCCTCGACGATCTGCTGGGCCTCGGGACCCGCATGCTGCAGGGCGAGTTCGAGATTGTCGACGACAGGCAGCCAGCGGGCCAGCACCCGGGCCCGCTCGTCGTCGCGTTGCCCGGCCGACTCCCTCGCCGTCCGCTTGCGGAAGTTCTCGAGTTCGGCCGCGGTCCGCCGCCACCGGTCCTCCAACTCGGCGGTCCGGTCCTCCAGGTCATGTGCGGTGTCCGCGGCCGTGTCCGCGGCTGACTGGCCGGTCCTGCCGTTGGCCGGCGGGTGGTCGTCGGGCCGGTCGGCGGCGGACGTCGTACCGGCCCTCTCGGCGTCCTTTTGCGACATCTCGATCAGCTCGTCGAGAACTCGGCGTCGATCACGTCGTCATCGTCTTGTCCCTCGGCATCGGGTGAGCCTTGCGGCTGCGCCGACGGGCCCGACGCGGAGGCCGCCAGGGCCTGCGCGACCTGCTGGAGCTCACCGGTCAGCTCGCGCAGCCGCTCCACCGGGGTGTCCTGCGACTGCAGCGCCTGTCGCGCGTCGCCGATCAACATCTCTGCCCGGGCCCGGTCGTGCTCGGCCACCGCGGCACCGCGATCCGCCAGGGCTTTCTCGACCTGGTACGCGATCGAGTCCAGTGTGTTGCGCGCATCGACCAGCTCGCGCAGCCGGGAGTCCTCGCCACGATGGGCCTCCGCGTCGGCGATCATCCGCTCGACCTCGGACCTGTCCAGGTTGGACGTCTCGCTGATCGTCACCTTCTGCTCCGCGCCGGTGTCCTTGTCCTTGGCGGAGACATGCAGGATGCCGTTCGCGTCGATGTCGAAGGTGACCTCGATCTGCGGTACGCCGCGCGGTGCGGGCCGGATGTTCTCCAGCCTGAAGCGGGCCAGTTGGCGGTTGTCCGCGGCCAACTCCCGTTCCCCCTGCAGGACCACCACGTCCACCGCGGTCTGGTTGTCCTCGGCGGTGCTGAAGACCTCGGTCCGACGCGCCGGGATGGTCGTGTTGCGTTCGATCACCTTCGTCATCACGCCGCCCATCGTTTCCAGTCCGAGCGACAGCGGTGTCACGTCGAGCAGCAGGACGTCCTTGACCTCACCCTTGATGATCGCGGCCTGGACCGCGGCGCCGATGGCGACCACCTCGTCCGGGTTCACGGTCATGTTCGGCTCCTTGCCGCCGGTCAGCCGGCGGACCAGGTTCTGTACCGCGGGAATCCGGGTCGAGCCACCGACCAGGATCACCTCGTCGATGTCGCTCGCGGTGACCTTGGCGTCGGCCATCGCCTGCTGCACCGGACCCAGACACCGCTCGACCAGGTCGCCGGTCAACTGGTCGAAAGTGGACCGCATCAACGTTGTGTTGAGGTGCTGCGGCCCCTGCGCGTTCGCCGTGATGAACGGCAGGCTGATCGTCGTCTGCGTCACCGACGAGAGCTCGACCTTGGCCTTCTCCGCCGCCTCGAACAAGCGCTGCAGGGCCTGCGGGTCCTGGCGCAGGTCCACTCCGACCTCGCGCTGGAAGTCGTCGGCCAGCTTGTCGACGATCCGGCGGTCGAAATCGTCGCCGCCCAGATGCGTGTCCCCCGCCGTCGCCCGGACCTCCACGACGCCGTCACCGACCGTGAGCACGCTGACGTCGAACGTGCCGCCGCCCAGGTCGAACACCAGGATGGTCTCGTTCGCCAGTTTGTCCATCCCGTACGCGAGCGCCGCGGCGGTCGGCTCGTTGATGATCCGCAGCACCTCCAGGCCGGCGATGCGGCCGGCGTCCTTGGTGGCTTGGCGCTGGGCGTCGTTGAAGTACGCGGGCACCGTGATGACGGCTTCGGTGACCTTCTCCCCCAGGAACCTGCCGGCGTCCTCGACCAGTTTGCGCAGCACCAGCGCGGAGATTTCCTCGGGGGCGTGCAGTAGGCCCCGGATCTCGAACCTGACTGCTCCGTCGGGCCCCGGGACCACGTCGTACGAGACGGTGGAGATCTCCGACTGCACCTCGTCGTAGTTGCGCCCGATGAACCGCTTCGCAGAACTGATGGTCCCCTTCGGATTCAGCACGGACTGCCTGCGAGCCAACTGCCCGACCAACCGCTCGCCGGCATCGGTGAACGCAACCACCGACGGCGTGGTCCGGGCCCCTTCGGCATTCGGTACGACGGTGGGCTGGCCGCCCTCCATCGCGGCGATCACCGAGTTGGTAGTTCCCAGGTCGATGCCTACGGCCTTGGCCATGTCTGCCTCCTGCTCAGCACGGTTGTCACGAATACTCCCCAACCTGGTCCACGACCGCGCCGCACACATCCCTTGAATGTGGAGTCCTCCACGTCGGTGCACGCGGCGTAGCGACCTCGGACGAGCTCACCAGGTTCCTGCGGACCACATGGCGGTCCCTTCGGCCCGGTCGGGCCGAAGCTTGCACAGGGTCGCTGCCGACACATCCCCAGTTCTTGTGGTCCTGGGCGCAGCGGTTGTGTCCGGCGGCGCGACTCAGCGATCGACGGCAGGCTCGTGAGTCCACAGGCCGCCCGTCCAGCGACCCGGAGCTCGGCGTCGGTCAGGCTTGCCCAACCGAACGTCGAGCGGTCCGCGGCCGGGTGACCGTAATCCGATACTCGGGAGTACCGGCGCCCGTTGGCCACCAGCGCTCTCCAAGATCCTCGTAGTAGACGTTGTGACCGACCGCGCTCTGGTCCAAGAACGACATCGTCTGCCCGTACCGGAGGATCTCCTCCGGTGGCTCCGACACGGTGGTCAGGTAGAGCGTGGGCCCTGCGGGGCGTCCCGTCGGCGAACACCGATTGCTGGCCGCGGATCCCCTTGCCCGTCCCGGGCGCCGGCCAATGCGCGTTGCATCGCACGCTACACCTGCGAAGAGAACCGCCGCCGACTACATGATCAGGGGATGCCGTCGATCAAGTCGTTCGCAAGACTGGAAGCCCATGGGGCCCAACGCGGACCGCCCGCCCGACCTGTCACCAGTCGGACCGGTGGCAACCCGCTACGCCAGAGAAGTGAGGATCAATCATGGTTCTGCGCATCAAGGCTCGTCAGGTTCCGCTGCGGTTCGGCTCTGGTGCCTTCATCCTCAATTCAGGTCTGAGCAAGCTCGGCATGGGCGAACCGGCAGCAGCGCAGACGCACGGCTTCGCCGTCAGCGCCTATCCCGAGCTCAAACAGATCGACCCGAGGGTCTTCCTGCGGGTCCTGACCGTCACTGAACTGACCCTCGGCGCGGCGCTGATGCTTCCGCTCATTCCCGGCTGGCTGGCCGGAGCAGGGTTGACAGCGTTTTCCGGCGGCCTGTTCGGGCTCTACCTGAGGACCCCCGGTCTGCGGAAGGAAGGCAGTCTCCGCCCGACCGACCAAGGCATCCCGATCGCGAAGGATATCTGGCTGCTGGCTATCGGACTCTCGATCGTCATCGACGACCTGACCGAGAAGTCATGATCCGATCGCCGTTTCCGTCCCGGAGAGGTGCAGCGTGGCTCTGAATGCCGATCAAACCCGCACGAAGCATCGTCGTACCTGGCTGCGGGTCCTCCTGGTGGGTCTGGCGCTGTGGATCGTGAGCCTGGTGGTGACACTGCTCACCGCGAACGCCAATCTCGTCCCCACTCTGATCCTGCTCGGCAGTTTCCTCGTCCCGATCACCTTCGTGGCGTGGGCGTTCGAGCGATGGCGCGACGAGCACGTCACCGCCGAGCTGATCGTCAGCGCCTTCATCCTGGGCGGCCTGCTCGGCGTCCTCGGTGCGTCCGTCCTGGAGACCTATCTGCTGGATCCGTCACCGTTGCTGTTCCTCGGAGTCGGGCTGATCGAGGAGGCCGCCAAGGCCGGTGCACTCATCGTCGTCGCCCGGCGGATGTCTCGCCGGCATGCGCGGGACGGCTTCATCCTGGGTGCGGCCGTCGGTTTCGGCTTCGCTGCCTTCGAGACGGCCGGCTACGCGTTCAACGCAGTACTCACCCTGCGAGGCCTTTCGCTCAGCGCTCTGGTGCAGACAGAACTGACGCGCGGTGTGCTCACGCCGTTCGGCCACGGACTCTGGACAGCGATCATCGGTGGAGTGCTCTTCTACGAGGCACGTGCAGGCAGGTTCCGTTACACGCTGCCGGTCGTACTCACTTACCTGTGGGTTTCGGTGGTGCACGCCCTCTGGGACTACTCGCACAGCATCGCGCTGGCGCTCACCTTCCTGCTCACCGGAACCAAGTGGCAGTACCAGCTGCTCTCGATGGGGTACCTGCCGCAGCCCACGACCGAGCAAACGCGCACGTTCACCCTATTGAGTATCGCGTCGCTCCTGATCGTGGCGGTACTGGGCTTGATCACGCTGCGGGTGGCATGGCGCCGGACCGCGACCGAACCGAGCTTCACGCACCGGCACTGAATCCGCACCGCACCGGCGTAGGCGGTATCGACCCAAGGAGGAGATGGCATGGTGATGGCCGTGGCCAGGTTCAAGCGGTTCTTTCGTCTCGCGGCGGAGCTCGACGTCGATAAGAACGACCTGAAACGCCATAACGACTTCATCGGCAAGCAACTCTACGATCTGCTGCTGATGGCCCAGGGCACCGCGAAGGCGAACGCCCGCGACGTCATCGAATGGCGCGACCTGCCCCTGACCAAAGGCCTCCAGGAGACCATTCACGAATTCCGTGCGCTCGACGACGAGGTGGAGCTCAAACCAGTGCTGGAACAGCTGGCCACTTGGCCACCGCTCGACGCGACGCTGAGCGAGGAGACCGAGTCCCGGCTCCCCGAAGTCGTCGGCGGTCTGAGCCTCGCCGTCGGCCGCACGATCAAGATCGTCGACCCGGAAGTGCGCAACCCGGGCTCCGAGCATTGGGAGCGCACCTTCCAGATCTTCGACCTCCTGCTCTAGACGGGTCAGCTGCCCATCAGCATCCTCCGCGCCTGGCGATGTCGTAGATACCGCGGCGGGTACCGGGTTGCAATGGGAGCCATTCGCGTTGGTCTGGTGGCTGATCCGGCCGCGCCGACCGAGATCGCTAAAGGGCTGACCGATCTGCGCCCACTCGATGGTAGTGACAACTGGCACTCACCGTTGTGAGTGAGCCGTTCACCACCGGCTCCGAAGACGTCGACACCGCCATGGGCCGGCTGCAGGACCACGCGCGCCGGCAGGACTGGGACCTCGTGATCGGTCTGACCGAACTTCCACTGCACGACCAGGAAGGCCGGCACTTGTTGGTTGACACCGACTCGGACCGGCAGACCGCGGTGCTGTCACTGCCCGCGTTGGGCGGATTCCGGATGCGCATTCGCGCCCGTCGGGCGGTGCGCTCATTGGTCAGCGGCATGGCCGACCCGAGCACGAACGACGAGCACCGCGTTGCCCTTCCGCGTGCGCGCGGCCGTTGGCGCCTGCTGCTGGGTATGGTGCTCGCCAACCGGCCATGGCTGCTGGTGCCCGGCCTGAAGTCTGCACTTGTGGCGGCACTGGCGACGGGGGCCGTGGCCACGATCAATTCCACGGTCTGGCTGCTGGCAGGCTCGATGTCATGGTGGCGCCTGGTGAGCGCGAGCTTCGCCTCGGTCGCGCTCGTCGTCGCCTGGCTCGTTATCGACGGCGAGCTGAGGGACCGACCCGACGACGATTCCCCACAGGCGCGGGAAAGGTCACGCCTCTACAACGCCTCGACGCTGATGACCTTGCTGGTTGGCGTACTCATCTGTTACGCCGCCCTGTACGTCGTGAACCTGGCGTGGGCGTTCTTCGTCCTTGACCCTGGCGTGATGGGCGGTTACGTCAAGGTTCCGATCGGCCACGGTGACCTTTTCGTCCTGGCCTGGTTCGTCGCATCGGCGGCAACCGTAGGCGGCGGCTTCGGCTCAGGCCTGGAGTCGGACGAGGCCATCCGCGCCGCCGCCTACTCCAAGCGCGAGCAGGATCGCCGCGACCGCCTCGAGCGCGACCGTAGCGAGACGTGACGACCTCCAACACCCGTGAGGAAGCGCACTTGCTTAGGCCCCACCCAAGACAGGTGTCGAAGTATGCTGACTCGAGGGCGCAAGTAACGCCCACAATTAATGGTGCCGATCATGAAAGTGCTGCTGATAGGTGCGCCGGGCTCGGGCAAAAGCACGCAGGGCGACCGGCTGTCCCAGCGTCTCGGTCTCGAGCGCATCGCAGCCGGCGACCGGCTGCGAGCCGAGGCGACGGCCGGCACACCCCTGGGCAAGGAAATCGCCAGCTACCTTGACCGGGGCGAGCTCGTCCCAGACCAGCTGGTGATCGATCTGATCCTGCCCGCAGTACGCGCCGCCGCACATCGCAACGGCTACATCCTGGAGGGTTTCCCCCGTTCAGTGGGCCAGGCCACCCGCGCTCTGCCCGAACAAGCAGGAACCGGGCCGGACGTGGTGATGTTCCTCGATGCACCCCGCGACGTGCTCATCGAGCGCACCCTGGCTCGAGCGCACGCAGAAAGCCGAAGGGACGATACCGAGGACGTCGTCAACCAGCGGCTCCGCGTCTTCGACGAGGTAACGAGGCCGCTGGTCGACTACTACCGCAGACAGGGGCTTCTGCACACAGTCGATGCGAGCCAGAACGTCGACGATGTGACGAAAGACATCCTGGCCGCCCTGGAACCGTGAAGCGCCAAGCCCAGGTTCACCCGGCAGTCACTGGCCGGGCTCGGATCCGCCCTCGGCGAACTCCCACCATGCCAATGGCAGCCAGTCAGCCCCGACGAACGCATCCACACTCGCCCCACGGCCCGTAATCAGGACACTGGTACCCGGGGGGTACACGACACCTGACAGGCCTGGGACGGAAACGAGCAAGGTCCCGATCCGCCGCGACATCTGCTGCTCCTCACCTGAGTGTGGATGACACTAGCCACATGCGGGATGACCCTCGCGGCTTCCCAGCAGTCTACTTTCTAGAGCGCATGCCGACCGCGAGCGACGCCGCCGCTCCTACACGCAGAGTCGGATCTCTCGGGACCGGTCCCGAAGCAGACAGCCGCGCGTGGAGTCAGAGGTCTGCATCGAGGATGGGAGTTGCCCGACATGAAGGCTGTCGTCTACAAAGCACCGTTCCAGGTAGCTGTCGAAGAGGTGGAGGATCCGCGGATCGAGCACCCGAGTGACGTGATCGTACGGATCACGACGAGCGCGATCTGCGGTTCGGATCTGCACATGTACGAGGGGCGGACCGCGGCCGAGCCCGGCATCGTCTTCGGGCATGAGAACCTGGGCATCGTCGATCAGGTCGGGTCCGGGGTCGCCTCGCTGACGCCGGGCGATCGTGTCGTGATGCCTTTCAATGTCGCCTGCGGCTTCTGCAAGAACTGTGTCGACGGCTATACCGCATACTGCCTGACCGTGAACCCCGGATTCGCCGGCGGAGCATACGGCTACGTTGCCATGGGCCCGTACAAGGGCGGCCAGGCGGAGTACCTGCGTGTCCCCTACGCCGACTTCAACTGCCTGAAGCTTCCCACGGGCACCGAGCACGAGGCCGACTTCGTACTGCTCGCCGACATCTTCCCGACCGGCTACCACGGTTGCGAGCTGGCCGCGGTCTCTCCGGGCGAGAGCGTCGCCGTCTACGGTGGCGGACCAGTCGGCCTGATGGCCGCCTACTCCGCACTGCTCCGGGGCGCCTCCATGGTCCTGGTCGTCGACCGGGTACCCGAACGACTGCAGAAGGCGCAAGACCTCGGGGCCATCGCGATCAACTTCCAGGAGGCCGACGCGGTCGAACAGATCAAGCAGCACACGAACGGCGAGGGCACCGACAAGGGGATCGACGCCGTCGGCTACCAGGCCCAGACCTCTACTGGTGACCGCGAGGAGCCCGCCGTGGTCCTCAACGCGCTCATCCAGTCCGTCCGAGCGACCGGAAGGCTCGGAGTGCCGGGGCTCTATGTTCCGGCCGACCCCGGCGCGCCTGACGAAGCCGCAAAGCAAGGAATGCTCCTCGTGGCCGTCGGCAAGCTCTTCGAGAAGGGCCTGCGTATCGGCACCGGGCAATGCAACGTGAAGCGCTACAACCGGCAACTCCGCGATCTCATCATCACCGGTCGCGCAACGCCGAGCTTCGTCGTCTCCCACGAACTGCCCCTCGACCAGGCACCCACCGCGTACGAGAAGTTCGACAGACGCGTCGAGGGCTACACCAAAGTGCTTCTGCACCCATAGCGATAAAGCACAGCGACGCTCCTGACCGCCGACACCAGCAGCAGGTGCAGGACCGATGGTGTCGTACGGCCGGGCTTGAACCGCGACCTAGGGATGGTGCCGCCGTCGGAAACGCCGCGCTGTTGCTGCCACACATCCCCGGATCAGGTAATCCGAGCCCGTGTGTGCGTCGCCGACGGCAGCGGACCGCGTGGTGACTGGGTTCGTCGGCCGGTCGTTGGACGAGCCGGCCCGAGCGGTCGACGAGCCAAGGGCGGCGCATTGGCCGGGGCTGTGAGTGCCTGGGCCGCTGTCGCCCGGTCGGCTGGCAGGCAAGACTGGGTGGTACGGCGCGGACAGTTCCCGCCGATCGGGCGACTACGCGTTCCTGTGGGACTGTGGGACGACAGCCCTTGATCGGTCCGGACGGCGAGGTGGAGTGGCTGTGCCCTGCCGCGGATGGCCTCGCTGAGGGCGGCGGCGACCTTCAGATCATGTACGGCGTCGACGGCGAGCGAGTGCTAACCGAATCCGTGCTGAACGATCGCCCTCTCACCGGCGCCCGGCGCCGGGTCGACGACCGGCTGTGGACGATCCCAGACCCAGGTCAAATGCGCGCTCGAACGATCGCGAGAGCCCGACCAGGGCATCTGGGAGGTGCGGAGCGCACTGCGACGTAGACTCCCCGGACCATTGCGAGTGCGGCGTCCTGCCGTGGAATACGGTCTGCACGATCCGGTCGGCGAAGTACGTCGACATGCCCCGCGCAAGAGTCTCACTGCGGCCGATGAGCAACACACGAGAGACCTGCCCTGCCAGGAACACCGGCGCGTGGCCGACGGAGTTGCCGCCACCGATGACGTGTGTCGGCGCGTCCTCCGGCCACCAACGCACGACACCGGCGGCCACGGCGCCGGCCCGCCGCGCGAGGACGGGCTCGGTGGCAGTGTCGGCGATCTCACTGAAGTCGCCGTCGCTGGCGTCCGACCCAAAGCAGCGACCTCTTGCACGTGCGCCGCTGTCGCACCGTCCGCGGCGCGCCTGGACAGGGCCGGAGTTGGGAGGCACGCCCCGCTGGCGAGGCAGACCGGTACCTCCCATATGTTGTGCCTGTCTGCATCGTCCACCTAGCTCCGGCCGGGGCGGTACGGGTATTGGGAGAGGCGAGAGCTGGCCTTCCTTGGCAAGCGATGCCGCAGCTCCGTGCCAGCTCGGGACTGGCTGATCGTCGAGCGGACGAGCTGTTGTCGTGAGCCGGCGGCGTGGTGCAAGGGCGGAGCGGCTGCTATACGCGCACCGTGATCTTGTTCTCGACCGAGGCCACTCCGGGCGCAGACCAAGCGACTCGCTCCGCCTCTTTCCTCTCAGCCCATGAGCGGACGGTTCCCTTCAGGATGACCCTGTCCCCCTGCACCTTGGTCGTTATCCGTTCAGCATCTGTCTCGGCGCTGCGCACGAGCGCATCCTCGATCCTCTTCTTCAGCTCGCCCGGTGACGGCTTCACCCGTGGTGTGACCTTGATGAGATTACTCACCCCACGCACGCCCGACAGACGGCGAACAGCCCGCTCCGCATCGTGCTTCTGGAACTGCCACTCGACTTCGCCACGAAGAGTGACCCAGCCCCCGGACACTGTGATGTCAATCTTCTCGATCGGCACTATCGCATCCCATTCCAGCGCTCGGGTTGCGGCTGCTGCAATGTCGGCGTCGTTGCGTTCGTCAGAAGTCGGGGCTGAACCTCGATGTCGTTGGCGACTGCGGCCACCCCTCGCACGTTGTGCGCTGCCCGCTCTGCCGCCCACTTCTTAAGGTACGAATCCACCCAGCCCGTCAGAACCACAACGCCGTCCTTCACCGCGACGCCGACCTCGTTGGGCTGAACCCGGGCATCCCACTTCAGCTCCTCCAAAACCTCCCGCTGGATCTCCTCATCGCTTACGGTTGCCGTTGCAGTCGCCATTGGATATTGCCTCCCGGCTGGTCTCGTTCCGATGATGTGCAGTCGCCTGCCGCCGATCCGGTTCGACCTTCGCGTGTCCTCGTTCGCTCCACCTGCGGCTCACTCTGGCAACCTCGACGGTGAGCGCTCTCGCCGGATCAGCAGCCTTCCGTGAACGGTTCCAGCTCTACGGCGGGACAAGCATCCCCGGAATGCGTAGTCCGCACGGTTGCCGTGAGGCCGCGCTCTTGCCCAGGTAAAGTCGTGCCACCTCATCGAGCGCTGGTTCGCCGAACTGACCGACCGCAAACTTCGCCGCTCCGCCCACCGAAGCACACCGCACTCGAAGCCGAAGTCCGCCAATGGCATCAACGAATGGAACGCCGCCTCCAGGCGGCGGACCACAGTTTGCTCCGCGGTTCTGGACCATCAGGCGCGGGCTGATCACTCGTCAGCGAGTTTACCGAGGAGGTCTGCCAGGTCGTTCTCCGCCAGGTCCGCGAAATCAGCCAGGCTGATGTTGGCGGCTTGCTGGCGCAGGTCGGTCAGCCGGCGTTCGCCGGGGCGTTCGCCGAAGTGGTGCTCCCTGCTGCGGACAAACGTCTCCGTGAGCTCGACCAGCTGATCTCCGGCGAGCCGGTCGCGCAGGGCGGGCAGGATCTCGGTCTCCTCGTGCCGGAAGTGATGGTCGGCCTCGTCGGCGAGCTCGGTCAGGATGCTGTCGAAGACCGCGTCGTCGGGGTCGACACGTCCCAGCTCGACCAGCAGGTCTTCGGTGCGGAGGTGTTCGAGCTGACCGCGGCGGACTCCCTCCGCATCACCGGCATCGCGCGCCCGCGGGTAGACCACATCCTCCTCAGCCCGGTCGTGCGCGATCAGCAGAGCGGACAACACCGGGCGCAGCATCGGCCGGCGGTGGCGGTACCGGTCGAGCTGGTCGAACAGCCGCGCGAGCTCCCGATGGTCCTGCTTGACGAGATCGATCAGATTCGTGGTCATGCGCGTTCCCCTGCTGCGTTTGTCCGCCTACCTCGCCTGCGACAGGATGCCAGCCCGTACCTCGGCCGTGAGGAAGTCGATCCCGATTGTAGGAACCGAGCAGCCGCGCGCGGATCACAAGATCAAGTGGTTTCGACCCGGCGTCCTCAGGGTTTCTACCGGCGTACGAGGCAACGTGGTCGACCTGGTGCAGCAGTCGGCGGCGACCTGTTCGTGAGGTGTGAGCTGAACACCGGGCGGTTCGCCCTCAAGGACCGCGAAGCTGCGTGGCACGACGTGCACCCGATCGCTGCAGGGGCCGCGCTGGTGATGCGGTCCGACGAGGACCAGCGACTAGACATAGAACTGACGGAGGTTGTGGATAGTTGGGCCTTCTACCAAATGGAAGGAAAAGACGCGGTCTCATCGATGACTGCCTCGGCCGAGCGGGACCTCGTGCGCCGGGCCAAGCACAAACTGGCCGTGCTTCTGCATGTCGATGAGGTCAGCGGCAACGTCCCTGCGACCTGTCGCTACTTCGGCATCACCAGAACCTGCTTCTACAAGTGGCGCAAACGCTACGAGGCCGAGAGCTTCGAGGGCTTGAACGATCCCTCCAGCGTCCCGCACCGGTCGCCGAACGCGACCGGTGCGAAGGTGATCGCGAAGATCTTGTGGCTGCGGCCGCAGTTCCACGTCGAGCCGCAAAAGATCGCCATGTACTTGAAGCGGTACCACGAGATCACGATCAGTCCGTCGAGGGTTTGGCGGATTCTGCACAAGGCCGGGATGAGTCGGCTGCCGGCGTCGCAGCGCTACAAGCGGAAACAGACCCGGTGGAAACGCTATGAGAAGCAATGTCCGGGCCATCAACTCCGGGTCGAAGCGAAGTTCATCGAGCAACTCGGACAGACCGGCCGCAACGCCGTTACGACCAGTACACCGCGATCGACGACTGCACCCGGCTGCGGGTGCTGCGCATCCACCCTAACCACGATCAACAGACAGCCATCCGCTTCCTCGACCATGGTTTGTCGAGCTCCGGTTCGAGGTCGAGCAAGTCCAGACCGACAACGGCAAAGGAGTTCGGTTAAGCGTCCCACTGACACCTCATCGACAAAGGCATCCGCATCGAACCCGCGACACCCCGGCTGAACGGAAAGGTCGCCGCCTCCTCGAGGGTCAGGTGATCGACGATGTCAGCCTTTCAACGACCGACTCCAGCACTGCGAGAACTACTACAACTACGATCGACCCCACTCAGCGGACAGAGCCCCTACGAACGCCTCCGACAGAAACCCCGGACCCACTGTCATAGGCCTCTGTCAGCAGCACAACTAGACGACGACGGGTATTTCGCTGACGAGATCCGGTACGTCGTTCGCCTCGCGGAGGAACACACGAAGCTGGCCCCACTCGTTGGCATCCTCTGCGAAGATCTGCAGCGCCATGTCGATCGCATCGTGGTCATGGTCGAGCAACTCCCGCCAGCCTTCCCACAGGACGAGGTCCGGCCTGCCGGTCGACCTGTCGCTGAGGGAGTCGGCCAGAGCATCCCAGTTCCGTCCGAACCAGCGCGGCAGGTCGAAGGCCATCGCACAGACGTCAAGGAAGCCGACCTTGTCGTGTACGCCGGTAGTGTCGAGCAGGACGAAGTTCCAGCCGGCGGCCGTCACGTCGCGGCGAACCTGCTCGGTGCTCAGGTCGGAGCGCCAGCGGTAGACGCCAGGCCGCAGCCCCTTGCTCAGCAACGCGCGCAGCTCAGTCATCCGTCAATCCCGCGTCCGCCCGGATCCGGCGGAAACGACTTGTAGTGACCGTCGGTGTAACAGCACTCATCGCCCGTCCCGGTCACGATCCGGAGTCTTCTAACCAACCCACCGAGCGGCTGCCACGGATCTGCGGACACCGGATGTGGCACCAGGGCGTCACGAACGCGAACACTGTGAAGCTGTCGAAGGGTGTCGACCTCCCACGGCCGCCACTCGCGCAATCGGCCGCGGCGCCGATCGTCGTGAGACGTTCGCGATGTCACCGGACCAGCCGCGCATCATCGCAAGCTCGTCGAAGTCCTTCGTGAGTTCGTGTCCGGCCGCGGTCGCCGCGGCTGTGGACGAGCAGATCGCTCCGCAGTACCTCCACCTCGACTGCCATGCCGTCTCCTTGCGTTCACCCGAGGCATCCGGCAGGCGCTCGCGAGCTGAGGGCATACGCTCGCCACCGGGTGACAGTCTCAGAGAAAGCCTCCGCCTCCGCAGGCCCGGCTCCATCCCGGGAACGCGTGGTGCCCTCGGGAGATCAAGCGAAGGCTCACGTGGGTCGGCTCGGTCCGTTCGGACTCGCTGTCGATGGAGTTGCTGGACCGCGCCCGCCACTGTCACGACCGGGCAGAGCAGCGACTTTCGGTCATGCATCCGTCGGTTCGTGCGTCAGGACGATGCGGGTCAGTTCAACACGGGATCGGATATCAAGCTTGTGAAAGGTGTGCCGCAAGTGAGATTCCACGGTGTGGGGAGACAGCGACAGCTCGTTGGCGATGGAGCGGTTGGTGAGTCCGCCTGCGGCCAATCGAGCGACTCGAAGCTCGGCCTCGGTCAAGCTTCCCCAGCCGAACGCGGGCCGCCCTGCCGCTGATCGTTCTTGATCTCGCGCGGCAATGCTCGACAGTCGCTCGCGGACGCGCCGCGCGGGTGAGTGCGCACCGATGCGCTCGTACTCGACAAGCGCCATCATGAAGTGGTCGACAGCCTGCGCACTACGGCACTTGTGCACGAGGCCGAGTCCGGCGTCCTCGCATGCGCGGGCTCTTGCCAGCGGCCGCGGGCTTGCCTGGAACGCCCGGGCAGCTGCGACAAGGCAGTCGACATCATCATTCAGCAGACCCCTGGCCTGCATGCCGGCGGCGGCCAAGGAAGTCACTCCCGGATTGCCGCGGCCGAGGGACTCCGCCGCTTCCGCGGCCACGCGTGCCCGCCGACCATCTCCAGCGCGCAGGGCGAGAGCCACGAGGCATGGTCCGATCATCGGGTTGAGTACCAGGGCGAGCACGTGGTCCGGCAACTGCTCGTAGATCAGAGCGAGCCGTGAGAGCACGCGTGAGGGTTCCGCCCCGGCGGCTTCCTCGATCACAGCAGACGCCCAGGCCAGCTGAGCCGCGAAGCCGGTCCGCTCACCGGTCAGACTGGTACCGCGCCGCAGATGGCCCCGTGCCTGCTCCAATTCCCCTCTGTACGCGGCCACCTCCGCAAGCACCGCCGAGAGTTCAGGCGCATAGCTCCATGATCCGAGCTCCTGGGCTCTGACTAAGCCGGCATCGCCCTGAACCATCGCGTCATCGAGTGCGCCCTGGTGAAGCAGCAGCATTGCGTGGCTGCTGTGGGCTGGCACCGCCGCCCGGTCGATGTTGAGCCTGTTCGCTCCCTGCATCGCCGATTGGAAGGCAGCGGATGCCTCATCGAAGCGATCCAGCGCGATCAGCGTGCGTCCTCGTGTCCACTGCGCTTCTATCCGCCCCGACCCCGCTGAATCGGACGAGAGAAGCTCAACAGCGTGATCGATCAGCTCCAGCGACCCTACGAGCCGACCGCGCATCCGCTCCGCATCCCCGATCGTGAGGAGAGTTCGGCCCGGAGCGGCACGGTCGGCCTGCTCTCGTCCGGTGGCCATCGCTTCCTCGCCTGCCCGCAGCGCCGCACGAGGATCTGCCGACACCAAGTGGACGTTCGACTCTGCGGCAAGGGGCAGGGCTCGAGTCGAATTGCTGACCCCTTGAAGTTCAAGCGCGGTCCGCGTGGGGTGTAACGCAGCGGCCGGACGACCGCCGAAACGGACGGTCTGGGCCGGCTGAACATGCAGCCGTGCCTGGAGCTCGGCGGGCAGCTTGGCCTGCACGGCTGCCTCGCCGAGCGCCTCGCCCTCCTCTTCACGCTCAGCCAGGAGGAGCAGTCCGTTCGTCTCCGCCACCCGCTGCGCTCGGAGGTCGGTGGGGGGCATCAGGTCCACGGCCCGTAGTCGCAGATCGGCTGCCTCCCCAAGGGCGATGAGGGCCAACTCGTCGGAAGCCTGGACGAGGAGGGCGACGGCGTGTGCGTCGCCCACCTCAGCACCTTTCGTCATGTGGGCCGCGGCGTCGACGGCGGAGCCACCGACGGAACGGAGAGCATCCGCGGCCTCACGGTGCAGCGTCCTGCGTGCGCTGACCGGCAGGGCGCTGTAGGCCGCCTCACGGACGAGGGCGTGGCGGAAGCCGAGCTGTGTGCCTTCCTCCACCACGAGATCCTCTCCGAGGGCCTCGTGGAGCGATGGCAACAACTCGGCAACAGTCCGGTGGAGTACCTGCGCAACACAGCGTACGTCGAAGAGTCTGCCGAAGATCGACGCCACCTCCAGCATCTGCCGAGTCAGCGGGGACAGCGAGCTCAGCCTCCCGCTGAGGCGCTGGTATACAGAACCTGACGGACCACCTGGGAAGAATCGGGCGCTTGCCGCGTCCATCACCAGCTCATCCTGTTCAGCGAGCGTCCGAAGCAACTCAACCACCATGAAAGGGTTGCCGGCGCATTTCTCGAGCAGCACCAACAGTGCGTTGTCCGGTGCGGCACCAAGCACGTCGGCGGCCATCTCGGCGACCGCGCTGGTTGGCAAAGGCGCAAGCTCGATGACGGTCGCGCCGTTGCCGACCATGTCAGAGACCACCCCGTCCAACGCCGGCGTGGTCGGCCACGGGCGCCGACTGAGCAGCCACATGACCGGACTGGCTGCGAGCTGCTCGGTGGCAGATCGCGCGGCGAGCAGCATGAGCGGGTCGGCCCACTGCAGATCGTCGAGTGTGACCAGGACCGGTTGCCTACGGGTTATCTCCTGAAGAACCACAGTGAACTGCTCGATCAGCAGGCGTTGGTCATCGTCCAATGCGTTCGCCGTCTCCAGCTCCGCGTCCCAGTGAATCCGCGGCATGCTGCGGCGCATGGCCGCCAGCAACGATGCAAGCGGCGACAGACCATGGAATTCGTCGGTTTCGCTGCCCGCGACGGCGATCCCGGCGCGTCGGGCCCTGGTAGCTGCCTCCAGCAACAGCCGGCTCTTGCCCAGCCCAGCAGTCCCCTCCACAAGGATGACGCAGCCTTGACCCGCCGCGACCGCCGTGATCGCTTCGCTCAGATGGTGGACTTCGGTCTCACGGCCATGCAGTGAAGTGCGAGCCATGCTGCTTCCTAGCCATACCTTCCGGCATCGCTCCGGCGACCACGTGAGCGTGCGGCAGCCGAGGAGGGGCACCGAAGGTACATAAGAATCGTCGCTGGAATGAAGGGATCATCGAACGTGGACCTGCGGCCTGGTATTTCGAGGCTCTCTCGGACGGTGGGCGCCTCGCCAGACCTGCAGAGAAAGTGGCGAAGCCAAATGCTGATGCGGGGAAGCTGGCGATCCCCGAAGTCACTCACCTTGACCCACGATGCGTAGGCCTTAGCAGTCAGGCAAACATCGCCGGACGTCGTGCCACCTGCGCTCGAGTGTTCCGGGGCACCCATCAGCGATCACGGACGAACATCTGTCACCTTTCTCGGAACGCATCAAGAGGACGACTACATGGATCCGGGATGTAGACGCACCGCCCAGTCCACGAGGCTCGGATCTGTGCCGACCGGTGCTGCGGCGACCGCCGCGTCCACGGGCAAGGGATCCGCACCTCCAGTACGGGAGGAAATGGGAGGTGCCTATGCTGATGCGCTTCGATCCTTTCCGTGAACTCGACCGGATGTCCCATATTGATGGCGGGCTTCCGCAGAGCACCATGCCGATCGCCGCCTATCGAGGCGGCGACCAGTTCGTCATCCGCTTCGACCTTCTGCGTGTAGACCGCGACTCGATCGACCTGGCGGCGGAGAAGAACATTCTGAGCGTTCGCGCGGAGCACACCTGGAAGCCCGAAGAAGGTCAGGACGTCGCGGGGCGTCGTGGTCGCAAGGTAGTAGGCGATGGCGGAACGCCGTGACTTCTACGAGGTGCTCGGGCTTCGGCCGGACGCCGCATCTGGGGAGATCCAGAGCGCATACCGCAAGCTCGCCCGCACCTACCACCCGGACATCAACAAGGAGCCGGAAGCCGAGGAGCGGTTCAAGCAGATCTCCGAAGCCTACGACGTGCTGTCCGACCCCGAGCTTCGCAAGCGGTACGACGCGATCGGGCACGACTTTCGCCGAGCCTCGGATGGTGTTGACGCCGAGACCTGGGCGCGGGCCGGGACGACGGGCACCGGAGCAAGCTCCGGCACGGGCGGGCGGGTTTGGTTCGATGAGGTCGGCATCGACCTCGACGATCATTTCGGAGACATGTTCGGGTCTCGCGGTCGGACGACGTGGGGCCCCATCCCGGGGGCCGACCAGGAGTTCGAGCTGGAGCTATCGGTCGACGATGCGTACAAGGGCGTGCATCGGTGGCTCACCGTCGCGGGGCCCGAGGGAACGCGCAGCGTGGAGGTGACCATCCCTCCCGGGGTCGCCGACGGTCAGCGCATCAAGCTGGCAGGACAAGGCGGGCAAGGAACCCGCGGCGCCTCCGCCGGCGACCTGTACCTCGTCGTACGCATCGCTCCCCATCCTCGATACCGGGTCGAGGGGCGTGACATCCACGTCCGGCTGCCGCTGACGCCGTGGGAAGCAGCGCTGGGCATCAAGGTCGCCGTGGACACGCCGGGAGGCGAGGCAAAGGTACGAGTCCCCCCAGGTACGTCGAGCGGGCAGCGCCTGCGCGTGCGCGGCCGTGGAATGCCGGGCCCGCTCGCCCGGAAAGGTGACCTGTACGCGGAGGTCCGAATCATGGTGCCCAGTCGGCTGACCGACGAGGAGCGGCGCCTGTTCGAACAGCTGGCCGCCACCTCCACGTTCGATCCGCGGAACCGACCATGAGCAGCGCGTTCGTCTGAACCGCGCCCTCCGGTCAGCTGTGGTCCCCCGGGGCGAGTTCGTGACGAGGCTGGCTGCGCGAACCGGGCCGAGCACAACTACTCGTAGCCGAACGGGGCGATCGGGACCATCGGCTCTGGTTCGTCATTGATGCGGTCGGCGAGTTGGTGCAGAGGACTACGTGAAGTGGGGATGCATCACGATCACGGTGTTGCCAGTCTCGCCGCCATGACAACAATCTCTCCACGCATCGTCATCGTTGGCGGCGGGTTCACCGGCCTGTTCTGCGCGCGTAGGCTCCAACGCCGGCTCCGCGGCGAGGCCGAACTGCTTTTCGTGACGCCGCGCAACTTCATGACGTACCAGCCCTTCCTTGCCGAAGCAGCGACCGGGACTGTGGAGCCGCGGCACGTCGTCGTTCCATTGCGCCGAGTGCTGCCCGGGGTCGAGGTGCTCAGCGCTCGGGCCACTCGAGTTGCGCACCTGGACCATTGCGTGACGGTCCAGCCGTCGGAAGGCCCTTCCTACAACGTCTCGTACGACCATCTGGTGCTCGCAGTGGGCGCGATCACGCGTCTGCCGCCCGTTCCGGGCCTCGAGGAGTGCGGCATCGGCTTCAAGCGGATCGAGGAGGCTATTGCCTTGCGCAACCACGTCCTCAGCAGGCTTGATCTCGCGGAAACGACGCGTGATGCGGAGGTACGCCGATGCGCCCTGACGTTCGTCGTCGTAGGAGGAGGCTTCGCCGGCATCGAGGCGCTCGGCGAACTCGAGGACATGACTCGCTCCGCGTGCCGCTACTACCGCCATGTCACGCCCGCCGACCTCCACTGGATGCTCGTAGAGCTCACCGGACGGATCCTTCACGAGGTAGGAGAGGATGTGGGCCGCCGCGCCGCCGGAGAGCTCAGCCGACGAGGCATCGACCTGCGCCTGAACACTCGGCTGGAGTCGGCTGTCGACAGGCGGATCCGGCTCTCGGACGGTACGGAGTTCGACGCCGGCACACTCGTGTGGACCGCAGGTGTGCAGCCGCACCCGATACTCCGCAGGACCGACCTGGCCCTCGATGAGAAGGGGCGCGTCCGGGTCGGAGCCGACCTCCGCGTCGTCGGCACGGAGGACGCCTGGAGCGCGGGGGACTGCGCCGCGGTGCCTGATCTCACGAACCGGGGAGTGCCGACGCCGCCCACGGCCCAGCATGCAGTCCGCCAGGCCCGGCACCTCGCCGACAACCTCGTCGCAGTGCTCCACGGACAGTCCGCACGGCCCTATGCCCACCGGTACGCCGGCTCCATTGCAAGCCTTGGCCTCCACAAGGGAGTGGCCGAGCTGTACGGAATCCGACTGCGGGGCCTACCTGCGTGGATGTTGCACCGTACCTATCACCTGACCCAGATACCGACCGTCAACCGCAAGGCTCGCATCGGACTCGACTGGGCACTGGCGTCACTGTTCCGTCGCGACCTGGTCTCGCTTGGTGGAATACGCGAAACGAGCGGCTCCTCCGAAGCGACCGAAGCCAGGCCTCAGGAGCACGCCGCCACGCACTGACCCGACAGACCCACATCGCCCAAGGAGGGTTCGGCGTCCACGACGCACACAAGGGCGTGGACTACATGATCCGGGGATGTGTGGCAGCAACAGCCGGCGGTGAGGACTTGTTCTTCGGCGCGGGAGGCGCAATGACTCCGCTCGACCTGATCTGGTCTGCGGGCGGTAGATGACGCCGATGGCGCTTTCGAGATCAGGGCGCTCAACCGGATTTCGCGGGTGGAGCGTACGGAGCGAGGTACCCGGTGGGCTTTTCAACGATCACCTCGACGGCCACCGCCCCGATCACCGTGAACGAGAGCTTCACGGTGGCGAGGCGACCGGTCCGAAGGTGCACTTGCGGGTCCGGCAGGTGGATCCGCGAATAGCCGGGGCCGCCGACGCGTACGACGGCGTCAGTCGCGATGCTGAGCCGGGGCTCAGCCCTCAAGGGCGCAACTGTGCCTGTTGTACCGTCCGCGTTTCCAGCTTCGACCGTCACCTCGCTCAGCACGACAGGCGGCCCATAGTTGATGAAGGTGGCAACCACTGCGACGGCCCGGTCGTCGGCAGCCTTGATCAGCCTGACCGCCCGCACCTGTAGATTGCCGATGCTGACGTCGCCATAGTCGTGTTGCCGGCTGACTTCCGCTTGGTTCATATCAGCGCAGCCAACCAAGAGCAGCATGCTCAACGCGAGGTTGCCCGCCGCCACAGCCCATCTGCACATCGGCGTTCGCACTCGCGGCGCCGGACGCGCGTGAGGGCGGGCACAGGCAACTGGTGGGCTCAGCGTGCCGGAGACCACCGCGTGCTCGACAGCAAGATCGGCCATGTCCCCACTCCTGTGCAACGGATTGACGATTCATCATGGCCGTGCGAGGGAGATGACACATCACGTGACCGTGTCATCTTCGAGACCGAGCGACCGCCCTTGGCTACGCGGTCGTGGGATTTCGGGGCGTCTCTCAATCCACGAGACCCACCCCAATGCCGAGGGCACCGAAGGCCGGCCAGCCGCCGAGGTGGCCGATCATCCAATCGAAGTTCTGTCCGAAGACGCCGCTGAGGACACTGGGCGGCAAGAAGACGGTCAAGATGACGGTCAGCTGCTTCATCACAGCGTTCTGACGGTTTGACACGGCCGAGAAGAAGACGTCCGTCGAGGCCGTCAGCAGGGCTGATAGGTGTTGATCAGACCGCTGGTGCGGATCAGATGATCGTGCGCGTCGCGGAAGTACCTCTCCCGCTGATGGACGCTCGCCGAGACGCTGTTCAGTTTGGCAGGTCAAGTTGCCGGTAGCGGGATGCCGGAGGCAATCAGCATCGCTCGGCTGCTGGCCGCGGCATCCAGGACCACGGTCGCCCGACCTTCCGACGCGTCGTAGGCTCGCTGCCCTGGAGACCCAAGGATCTTGTAGAGGTCCATGGTAGGTCCCCAGAACATGCAGTTCCGGGTGCCAGGCGCTCCAGCCGATCACCCCGCGTCACGGCTGGGCATCTGGATCAGCATCTGGGCGGCGCGGGCTGCCTGCTCCCGCACGCAGTACACCTCGTACCGGGTCGCCACGGTGATCCCGAAGGTCGAGAAATCGCGCTGACCGAAGGTGAAAAGATGCGCGATGAAACCCCACAGCGCCCCGAAGACCGCCCCATAGAGCACGCCCCACAGCAGAATCAGCACGACGCCGGTGCCCGTGTCGGCGAACAACGACAGCAACAGACCGATCAGCGCGCCGATCCAGGCTCCGGATCCGGCACCCGCCAATGCTGCCTTCCATTTCGTCAGTCGCCCGAGAACCCGCTCGACCTGTTTCAGGTCCGAGCCGACGATGGTGATGTTCTCGACCGGGAAGCCGTTGTCCGACAGGTAGTCCACCGCGCGCTGAGCCTCGGCGTAGCTCGCAAAGGAAGCGACGGTCTCGCCGCGGATGAGGGCAGTTGTCTCCTGGGGCGTGGTCATGAATGTCCCTCCAACAGTGTCGTCACCAGCAGACTTTCGCCGGGGCGCCGAAGACACATCACTGGTTCGGGTGGTTTCAGTTCCCCGTGCTCAGGAAGGCGTAGATGTGAGCAGCTCACCGCTTCCCGCAGAGGGCTGCGCGGAACCGGGATGTGCTGCGTCATCCTCGCGTCAGAGTCTGACAACGGCGGGACTCGCACGTCGCGTCCTTCCCGACGGTGATCGCATTTTCAACCGCTCGCAGCGCCGCTGAAACGATGAACCTCGGTCTCCCGGCCCTGTAAGGATCTGCGGGCATGCCCTACGTCGCCTGCTACGGACCTCACTACATGGACACATCGGCCCCAGCGGTAGAGCGCCGATCCGATTCACGGTCGACGGACGCGCGCGTCAGCTCTACGCGATTCCGGATACCAAGCTTGCGGTACACCTTGCGCAGATGAAAGGAGACGGTGTGCGGCGACAGGAAGACGCGCGCCGCCACCTCGCGGTTGGTCAGCCCTCGAGCCACTAGGTCGGCCACCGCCCGCTCAGTGCCTGTCAGAGCGTCCCACCTCTTGGCTGAACGCTGCCGCCGGCCGGCATATTCATCAGCCCACCGCAGCGGATGGCACATTTTCACCTGGTCCCGTACGGCTGCCCTGTCGCTGCGCCAGTCGCTCGTCGGGGCCGCGGTCAGGACTGTGCAGATCCGACGCGTTGTGCCAACCTGCTCACGTAGCGCCTGACGCACAGCCGCCGGAACACCGTCAGCCACCGACTGCCGGACCAGCTCGTGGCGGAAGGCCAGCACATCCTTCGCGACACTGGTGAGCAGCCCGGCCGCGAGGATCTCGTGAAGAGGCGAGCGCACTTGCTCGTTCGACCATCCAAGGAGGTCGGCCAGGTCGTCCACACCGAACAACGGATCCAGGGACGCGGCGACGTCGAGGAGATGGCCCGCCCTGGGGCTGAGCCGCATGACCCAGTCGTTGACGACTTCCCTCACCTGCCCGGGTGGCTGCTCGGACAGCAGCCGTGCCCGGCTGCCGGCGATGGCGACACCGCCCTCGTCGCGGAGTCCGTCCAGAAGTGCTCTGATAAGTCGCGGATTCCCCGAGGCGCCGTGAGCCATGGCCAGTAGGTCGCTGTCCGGTCGCGCTCTGAGCACGTCAGCGATAACGTCAACGACGGCATCGTCCGCGAGGGGTCCGAGCGCAATCCGAGACGCTCCCAGGTGCTCCAATTCACCGAACAACCACTCTATCGAGGGTTGCCGGGTCCCCATCCGACGCGCCAGCACCCATGCGACGGGGTACTCCGCCAACCACGCCGGCAACTCTCGCAACACCGCGATGGTCATCGTGTTGGCCCACTGAACGTCATCCAACGTGATGAGGACCGGGCCACGCGAGGCCAGCTTCCCGGTGTGAACCGCTAACTGTTCGAGGCGCGCCAACATATGCCCCCGGGTGGTCGCTGCGCGGGCCCGCGAACCGCCAGGTCGCGCCAGGTCCAGCCCGGAGAACAACGTCGCCAGCGGCAGTGACCGCGGCGCCTCGCCAGGATGAGCTCTCGCGAGGCTGAAACCATCGTGTGTTGCCCGCTCCTCGGCCGCAGCGAGAAGGCGGGTCTTCCCGATGCCCGGCGCACCTTCCACAAGCAGGATCGAACCACACCCGGTCGCCACGGACTCGAGAAGGTCGGCAACCAACTTGAGCTCCCCCAATCGACCGCGAAGCCGACTATCCGGAGTCCGTTGGGTGTGCATGGGAGCCCCTTCCCTTCAGTCGTCGCCCAAGTTGCCGTACACCTGGAGACTCTCTCGGGCGGCCGATGGCCCGCCAGAGCTGTCGAGGAAGTGCCGAAGACAACTACCCCTGCGTAGTACGCTGGCCAGCCCCAAAGTCACTCAGTGGCCTGTCCCGGGACGAGCATGATCCCGTCGGCGGTGATCCGGAACTCCCGCACCCGCGACTCGTGGCCCGTGGCCCGTGTCTTCAGCACCGTAAGCGTACGTGACATCACTCGGGTGACATCTCTGTATTGCAGCAGTACGACATTGTCGGCCATGTGCGACACCGCCACGTCCGAGAGCTTCGACACCCCGAACAGTTGAGGGAGCTCATAGGTCATCATCAGGCTCGTGCCTTGACGCGATGACCTGTGCAGCAGGGAGTAGAGATACTCCCTGAACCGCATCTCATCAGAGGTCGCAGCCTGCAGGTCTGTCAGGCTGTCCAGGAGAACCCTGCTGGCACCGGTGGTCTCGATCATGTTGAGAAGCTCGTACACCCACTGGTCCACGTTGAGGTCGACCGGGCTGCGGTACATGAGTGTCAGGTTGTCGCTCTTCACAGACCAGCCGAACTGCGACGCCGTTCGCTCCAACTGCGACGGATCCTCCTGCATCGTCGCGATGATCGCGTGCTCGCCCTGATTGACGGCAGAGAAGACGAATTGCAATCCCATCAGTGTCTTCCCGACGCCGGTGGGGCCCGACACGAGGGTTGACGCCCCCGACCAGTAGCCGTCCTCGAGCATGCCGTCGAGCGCCTGGATGCCGGACGGCACACGCTCACCGCGGAGTTCGTACTCCCTCACATCCGCGGGATCCGCGAGCCGGGGATAGACCGTGATGCCGTCGTCCGACAGGCGGTAGGAATGCGTCCCGGCCAGGAAGCCGCCGCCCCGGAGCTTGTGTACCTGGAGAGCCCGGGAGGTGCGTTCGGCGGAGTGAACGCTCTTCAGCGCGATGATCGCATCCGCCACAGCGAACTCGGGAGAGCGCTGGATCTCGTCCTCCTGGTACTCCCCGACCCACAGCGAAGTCGCCGGGAAGGCGCTCAGCATGCCGGCAAGATCGTGGAGGAACGGGCGAAAGGCGCCGCTCCGGCCGGCGTAGGGATGCATCGCCTTGAAGCTGTCGATCACGATCATCGCAGGCTGCCTGACCCGGATGAGCTCGCGCATGCGCTCGAGAACTCCCGGCAGTCCATGGTCGCGGAGTGTTCCCCCGAGGTCCTCGTACCACACGCTGCGCCCGACTGCAGTCGGATCGAAGAACGACAGAGTCTGTCCATATCGGAGGACCTTCTCCAGTGGCTCGGAGACCGTGGCGAGGTACAGCGCCGGCCGTTCAGGGGTGGCATTGGAGAACACCCATTGCTGCGCGAAGATCGTCTTGCCGGAACCCGGGGCGCCCATCACCAGGACGATCGCGTCGCGGGGGAGTCCGCCGCCGAGGACGACATCGAGCGCATCCGATCCAGTGGTCATTCGGTCGTTCATGGGCTGGATTCTGCAGCGGAGCCCGACCGCAGGTAGGCGCTTTGCCCGAGCAGATCCCGGACGACAGACACCAGTCGCAGTGGTTCGAGTGGTTTCCGCAGGAACGCGGCTGCACCGGCCTCCAACGCCTTGTCCCGCAGGTCGAGCGTGGAGATCGCCAGCACCGGAACATCGAAATGCTGTCGCAACTGGGCACAGAGCCGCAGTCCCTGCGCACCGGAGATCAGCAGATCGATCACTACGAGATCCGGGATATTCCGCACGGCTTCAGCCAAGGCGTGCTCAGCAGCGGAGACGAGCGTAACGCCGTACCCCTCGGTGCGCAGGAAGTAGTCGGAGAAGTCGGCCGCGAACGGATCCTGCTCGGCCAGCAGGACCAGCAAGCCGTCGCCGCCCGGCATCTTCGCAGCCTCCAGCGGTACGCCGCTGGCCATGCGGCTCTGCAGCAGGCGGTACGCGTCGCTAGCTGCCATTCCGTCCGACAATCGGTCACCGACGAAGCGCAGTTGCTCTACCTGAAACCGCGAGTACAGACGGTGGCCACCCGGGCTCCGCTCGGGCACCACGACCCCGTACCGGTCCTCCCACGTCCGCAGCGTCGCCGCCGGGATACCGAGCATCCGCACGAGAGCCCCGATGCTGTAGACGGGCTGATCAGGCATGGAAGAAGCGCACCCCTCGTCGGCACGACACGCGTTCTACCGGCGAACAGCCGCCGGGCAGGCTCCTCGTGGCTGCATCCATGTCTGGAGCATCGAATCACTGGGCATGGACGCCTAGTTCATGATCGACAGGCTACCTCATCTCCCCCGGAGGGCATTCCCTAGTCCACGAGGATGCGAGGCGGTGGACTACGAGAATCCGGGATGTCGACGCCAGGCCCTATGGCGAGACTCGGAACCGTGCCACCGCCGTCGGGCTGAGCCCGACAACCGGTCGGCCACGGCAGGTCGCACTTGCTGGATCATCTGATCCGTCCCTCCCCTGCCGGAGCACACAGGAGGCAGCCATGCTGATGCGATTCGATCCTTTCCGTGAACTCGCGTTCCGTGAGCTCGACCGGATGTCACAGATGTTCGGCGAGCAGGGTGGAGCGCTTCAACAAAGAACGATGCCGATCGACGCCTTTCGCGACGGCGACCGGTTCATCATCCGCTTCGATCTGCCCGGCGTGGATCGCGATTCCATGGAACTGACGGCGGACAAGAACGTTCTCACGGTGCGCGCGGAGCGCACGTGGAAACCCGGGGAGGGCCAGGATGTGGTCGCCGCCGAGCGACCGCAGGGAGTCTTCACCCGCCAACTGTTCCTCGGCGACAGCCTCGACGTCGACCAGATCGCCGCGACCTACGACCAAGGGGTGCTGACGCTCGTCGTCCCAGTCGCCGAGCAGCCGAAGCCGCGCAGGCTCCAGATCACCGAGAGTGGTGCCGCCGCCCGTGAGGATGCCGCACAGGACGGCGCTACCCAGGAGAGCGCCGACCAGAAGGCCACCGTCAGCACCTCCGCCTGAGCTGGGCCACACCGAGACAGAAGGCGAACCGGGTCTGCAACCGAAGCCTGGGAGGTGCCGTTGCGGCTCAGCGCGGAGCCCTGGCCACATTCTCCGGCGCGCGCTTCGGTTTGGCCCCTGCGTACCTCGGCCTGCGGCAGGAAGGCAGCCTCTGACGACCGATCAGGGCATCCCCGTGGCACGCACACGCTGTGCACTCGGTTGACGACTCCACAGGTCTCATTTCCGATCCGGACGAGTCGGCACGCGATGGCTCCTGATGCCTGACCAGACGTGAGTCCATGAGTCGCGACGGGACTACGGTGCATGACAGGGGTTCCAAGCTCGAACGTCCAGGACGGTCGGCGATGGCCCCGAACCGGAGCCATGCTGGACCCGTCCGGAATCGGACTGGATCGCAGCCGCAAATGCTTGGCACTCACCTGGCCGACAACCCGACTGGCCATACCGGATACGGCTCGGCGTCGGCGACAACTTCGGTGCCTGAGATCCGCTCGAGGCAAGAGGATCGGAACGTACGCAATCCGATCCCGGAGAAGTGAATGATGGGGAGTGGTTCGAGAATGACTGACCGCTTGGGGCCACCGGCTACTGGACTGGGTGGGCTGATCACCGGAGCGGAGACGATCGGCCGATTCATGTATGCCGTTGCTGAACACACCTGGTGGTTCTCTCCGTCGATGTACCTGCTGTGCGGTCTGCCTCTCGATACCGAGATCACTACCAATCTCATGATGTCCCTCAAGCATCCGGACGACGGTCCGCCGGCAACGGAACTCCTTGCGAAGGTCGCTCAAACAGGCGAGCCATTCTGCTGCCCACACCGCATCATCGATGCCGCCGGCAGGGAGCACAGCACCGTCATCTTCGGCGACGCCAGGCCAACCGCAAGAGGCGCGATCGACAGCATTCAAGGATTCGCCATCGATCTCACCGCGGGCCAGCAGCGCTACTCTCTCCAGATCGGCGCTGCCGCTGTCCGGGCCGCGACCGAGCACCGCTCCGCAATCGAGCAGGCGAAGGGAGCGCTCATGCTGGCCTACGGCCTCAATCCCCAAGCAGCCTTCGCGTTGCTCCGATGGCATTCACAGCGATACAACACCAAACTGAATGAGATCGCCGAGAGTCTCGTCGCAGTGCTGCAGCGCACCGACCGCGTTCTACCGGGCACTCGCGACGCCATGGACAGGTTGCTCCAAGACCTG
Organism: Kribbella sp. NPDC051137; assembly: GCF_040682535.1. Taxonomy (NCBI): domain Bacteria; kingdom Bacillati; phylum Actinomycetota; class Actinomycetes; order Propionibacteriales; family Kribbellaceae; genus Kribbella; species Kribbella sp. NPDC051137. Next base: position 526,553 of record NZ_JBFBBI010000007.1, on the reverse strand, counting down.
TCTGTCAGGGGGCAGCACACGGGAACCACAAGACCACGCTGATCAGCTACGCAGCGCCGAGTCATCCCAAACGAGGCTCACAGCCATGAGAGTTCAGCAGATGTGTCGAGTAGGAGCGCCGGCCGATCGGCGAGATTCCCTTCGCAGCTGACCGAGCGCCCGCGTTAACAAGCAGGTCAGCGGGAGGTGAATGAGTCGTCGGTGAACCGGTCGAGGGCCGAGAGTTCTCGCTGACGCCACCGTTCGGCGTGCGCGTTGGCCAGGAGGTCCGCGTATCAGAGCTTGCCGCTCTACGCAGTCGCGGGATGCGCCTCGCAGGTGTTCCTGGCGAGACTTGAGCGGTGGCGACCGCTGCCATAGCAGCAGTCCTTCAGGGCGTCGCCGTCGGGATCCGTGGCCCGATGGAGGAGACAGGAGAGCGTCATGATTGCCCGGATCAGGCCCTGGGAGGCTCCACTGCGACTCGGGCCGGGCGCCATCATCGTCGACTCCGGCATGCGCAAACTCAGCGCGGACCCGTTGACGGCCGCCCACATTGCACCGTTTCGCTGCCGGTGCCTACCCGATGCTGCAAACAATCGACTCCTGCCGGTTCGTCCGAGCGCTGGCCACAGGGGAGCTGGTGCTCGGCGCGGCGATGCTGTCACCGGTGGTGCCCGCAGCGCTGGCGGGAACCGGCCTAACTGCCTTCTCTGCGGGGCTCCTTGGGCTTTACCTTCGGACGCCGGGGATGCACAAGGAAGGCAGCCTACATCCGACCGAACAAGGCTTGTCGATCGCCAAGGACGTCTGGTTGTTCGGGATCGGACTGGCCTTCGTCATCGGCGACCTGACCGATCGGGAGGACGCCGAATGACCATGATGGGCGTCACCAGGTTCGCGCGATTCTTCCGCCTCGCAGCGAGCCTGAAGGCGGACAAGGATGATGTCAAACGCCTAGCGACTTCGTATCCGAAAGCTGTACGACCTCCTCATTGCCGAGCAGGCCACCGCTAACGAGGACCGCCGGGACATCTTCCAATCGCGCGATCTTCCCATCACCAAAGGTCTGCAAGAGAGCGTCTACGCCTTCCGGAAGCTCGGCGAGGACGTCGAGCTGGAACCAATACTGGCGCAGCTGGAGAACTCCCAGACGGTGCACTGGGAGCGCGCATTCCGGATCTTCGGCCTGTTGTTGTAGTCGAGACTGCGCGGACGCGGGATGCGTCGTACCGCCTCGCGCCGAATGCTTGCGGTAACAGGCCCGGCAACCCGCCAGGCCAGCTCACACGAAGGGACCAAAACGATGGCACTGCCCGTACGAAGTGCCAGGAGCGACATCACCCGCTGGGACCCGGCCAGCGAGTTCGACCGGCTCAGCCAGCAGATGTCCAGGTTGTTCGAGGACCAGTGGGCCGAAGTCCCGTCCATACTCCGCGACGGCTTCACGCCCCTCGCCGACCTGGAGGAGACCGACGACGGCTACGTGCTCGAAGTCGAGCTGCCTGGCGTGAAAAAGAAGAACATCACCATCGAACTCGACGGCCGTCGCCTCGTCATCAGCGGCGAGCGCCCCGAAGATGAAGGGCGTAAGGGGTGGTTGCGACGCCAGACCCGTTCATGGGGGCGCTTCCACTACGAGGTGGTGCTGCCCGACAACGTCAAGCAGGACGGTGTCGAGGCGACGCTGAACGACGGCGTCCTGCGCGTGACCGTCCCGAAGGGCTCCGCAGGTCAACGCCGCCAGATCGAGGTGAAGTAGTCGGCGAGTAAGACCGGAAGAGAAGGAGACATCTTCGCCACGGCAGACGATAGATTCCGGAAGGACAGTCGGTAGCCCGGCCCGCAACTGTGCTCGTCCACCCAGACCGGACGTGCAGGCCGGGCAACCGACCGCCGGTGTCAGGCCGTGCTCGACTGCTCGGCCGCGAACATCCAGCGATGCTTCTCGAGGCCCGCGGTGACACTGATGACGAGGTCCTGGCTGACGAGGTCAAGAGCGCCGAGGCGGTCGATCCGCGTGCGGTTGCTCTCGACGACCAGGTTCAGGCGCTCAACTATGTGCGCCACCACCGTCCGACTGTCGACAAAGCCATCTGGGAACGCATCGAACGGCGTCATCTTCGCCAGGGTCTCCAGACGTCCGTCGGCGGCAAGGCCGATGGTCGAGAGACGCTCGGCGACGTCATCAGACCAATTCCGGACATCGTCTGCAAGCTCGTCGAGCTGCACGTGCAATGGCCGGAACCATAGGCCGCTGACATTCCAGTGAGCCTGCTTCGCGATGAGCGCGAGATCGATCAGTTCGATGAGCAGCGGTTCGAGTTCCTTTCCGACAGCGTTTCGGTCCATAGCTCTTCTCCTGCCTCAGAGTTGCGCCGGTATCTCACTCATCGTGGCGACCTGCCACTGGCCGCGGCATCCCGCGTCTTTGTAGATGCGACGTCGTTGCGGCGTACGGCGGCCAGAGACTACGTGATTGAGGGACGTGCACCCGCGTCGCAGCGGTCATCGTGGAGGTTCAAGCACGTCACAGAACAGCATGTCGTCTTCAGTAGGAGGCGCGGCGTGGCACACAGGTCGGCGGCAAACAAAAACGCGCAGGCGCCGCTATGACGCAGGCCCGGAACCCAGAGCCTGGGCCTGCCCCGATCCGGACCACCGTCCCGGCGCGGCTCGACCGCCTGCCGTGGAGCCCGTTCCATTGGCGCGTGGTCGTCGCGCTGGGCATCACCTGGGTGCTGGACGGCGTGGAGATCACGATCGCCGGCACCATCGCAGAGCGGCTGCGAGACCAGGACACGCTGGGGCTGACGTCATCCCAGGTAGGTCTCGGCGCGAGCCTCTATCTGTCCGGAGAGGTGCTCGGAGCGCTCCTCTTCGGCCGACTGACCGACAAACTCGGCCGGCGGAAGCTGTTCTTGCTGACTCTCGGCCTGTACCTGCTCGGCAACGCGCTCACTGCGGTTTCGATGAACTTCCCGTACTTCGCGGTGACCCGGGTGATCGCCGGTGCCGGCATCGGCGGTGAGTACGCCGCGATCAACTCGGCCATCGACGAGCTCATCCCGGCGAACTACCGCGGTCGCACGGACCTGGCCGTCAACGGGACGTACTGGCTCGGCGCGATGATCGGGGCGAGCGCGAACTTCCTGTTCCTCGATCCGGACATCCTCGACGTCGACCTGGGGTGGCGCCTCGCGCTGCTAATCGGGCCGCTCGTCGGCGTCCTGATCTGGCCGCTGCGGAGGCACATTCCGGAGAGTCCGCGATGGCTGCTGACCCACGGAAGTGCCGACCAGGCGGAGCAGATAGTCGCCACGTTGGAACGTGACCTTGCGGCGAAAGGCATCGACGTACAGCCGGTCGGAGACGAACAATCCATCGAGCTCAGCCCGCGCGGTCTGGTGTCGTACCGCGAACTCGCCCGAGTGACCCTGCGAGACTATCGCCGACGTTCGCTGGTCGGGGTCACGCTGATGTCGACGCAGGCCTTCCTCTACAACGCGATCTTCTTCACGTATGCCCTGATCCTCGCCGAGTTCTATGGCATCGCCGACAACAAGGTTGCGTACTTCATCTTCCCGTTCGCTCTCGGGAACCTGCTCGGGCCGATACTGCTCGGTCAGTACTTCGACACGCTCGGGCGGCGGATCATGGTCGGCAGCACCTACAGCCTGTCCGGGGTGCTGTTGCTCATCACCGGCTGGCTGTTCAAGGAGGGTGCTCTGACCGCCACGACCCAAACAGTGTTGTGGTGTGTCATCTTCTTCGTCGCATCGGCCGCCGCATCGTCGGCGTACCTCACGGTGAGTGAGATTTTCCCGGTCGAGATCCGGGCACAGGCTATCGCCTTCTTCTTCGCCCTGTCGGTGCTCGCCGGCGGTGTGATCGCGCCCTGGCTGTTCGCAACGCTGATCGGGAATGGCACCGACCGAGGCGCAGTCTTTGCCGGGTACGCCGTGGCCGCGTTGCTCATGGTGATCGGCGGTCTGGTTGAGTTCATCTGGGGGATCGACGCCGAACGCCGCTCGCTCGAGGCCGTCGCCACTCCGCTGTCGGTACGCGCTGTGGTCGCCGGTGCGGAGAGCGGCCTCACTGGCGGTCTGACCTCGCACGTTCGCCGCCGGCCGCCGACCGAACGGCGGTCGGAACACCCGCGGCGGACATGACGATCGGCGACGAGCATGGCACGAGGGCCGGAGTACATCGAGTCGGCGTTGGCTGTGGCCGTCCCGATCACGGTTGCCTTGTTGGTGACCGTCGGCGCTCGAATCGTCGTACGCCGCAGGCAGGCTCGTTCGTCCTCGCCCGTGTGGTCCTCGCTGCAACGAAGATGCAGGCGCCCGTTCCGGGCCGTCGTGGTCATCACCGCCATCCTGATCGCACTGCCGGCAGCAGGCCTGCCCGCCACTCCAACACAGATCGTCCGCCACGCGCTCGTCCTGGCGCTGATCGCCGCCGTCACCTGGTTACTGATCCACTTGACCGGCGTGGTCGAGGACGTTGCCTCGACGCGCCTCGACCTCGCCATGAGCGACAATCGGCAGTCGCGCAGGATCACCACTCAGATTCTTGTCCTCCGCCGAGTGGCGATCGCGGTACTGGTCTTCGTCGCGATCGCGGCGGGCGCCATGACCATCCCGTGGGCCCGTGCTCTCGGCGCGAGCTTCCTGGTATCAGCAGGTGTATTGGGCATAGTGGCCGGCCTGGCCGCGCAGACAACCCTGACGAACCTGTTCGCCGGCATCCAAATCGCAGTCGCCGATCCGATCCGCATCGACGACGTCGTCGTCGTCAACGACGAGTGGGGCCGCATCGAGGAGATCACCTTGACGTACGTCGTCGTCCGGACCTGGGACAACCGCAGGCTCATTCTCCCGATCTCGTGGTTCACCACGAACGTGTTCCAGAACTGGACCCGAGATGAGGCAAGGGTGCTGGGCAGCATCTTGTTGCACGTCGACTTCCGGGTATCGGTAGAGGACCTCCGCGCCGAGATGCACCGGCTGGTCCAATGCTCTCCGCTCTGGGACGGCCGGGACTGGGTCCTGCAGGTCGTCGACACCACTCCGTCAACGATGATCGTTCGCGGTCTGGTGAGCTCCGCGGACGCCCCCAGCAACTGGGACCTACGCTGCGACGTGCGCGAGAAGTTGCTGCTCTTCCTGCAGCAGCAACACCCCGACGCCCTACCGAGGGTCCGCGCCGATGTCTCGCAACGAGACGCGTTCAACACCGTGGCACACCGGACAGACCGATCACCCGCCGACCGGCGAAGTAGGGAGACCTGATGAACCTGAAGCTGAATGAACGAGCCTACGCACATGCCAGAGAACTCATTGCCGAGGGCCGGACGGTGCTCGATGACAGAGACCACTGGAGCGAGCATCGACCGACCGCAGCCGATGAGAACGCATTCATCGAGCGGCACGGCTTCTCGGAATACCAGAAGTGGTATCTGGGCGTGGACACTGAGCAAAACGATGCCGCCAAAGCGAGGTACAAGTTTCCCTACGGCGACTTCACCGACATCCATCGATGCGGGGTCGTGTCTGCAGAGTCGCGCGCCGGACAGTACAAGTACACCGAGATCGAACTCGCGGCCGCACACCTCCACGGCATGCTCGAGCAGCCTGCCCAGACGCACCGCGGCCGCTCCGAACAATGACGTGAACCAACGGGACGAGCCCCGTACGAAACGAGGCCCTTCCATACGGCGCCGAGCCGTTTACCTCGTGCTGCCAGGGCCGCCACGTTGGCCGATGGGCATCCGCACGAATGAGGCGCGGCGGCCACCAGGCTCAGGGCACCACCCCACACACGATGACCGCTGCCATCGCTCCACTCGTTGCCGTAGGCCACGGCTACATCCCACTCATTTCGAACCGGACCGATAGGCGGTGAACGACGCCTGCAGTATGCCCGGGTACTGCTATCGGTACGCGAGCTCATGCAGTCGATGGCAAGCAAACTGACGTGGTCACGATGGGGCTTTTGCACTAGCGGTCGACATTCCCCGCCCTGCATGTTCTTCATCGACTGCTCCCCGCCGGGGGTTAGCTGCGCTTAGCGTCTGGCCAGCGCATACTAGGCGGCGACTTCATTAGGAGGCATGCCCATTGGTTCGATCAACAAGACGCATCCCCACATCGCCTTTGGTGTACGCAAACCAGGGTGCGACACGAAACCCAGAACACACGTTCCATGGAAGGCCCGACTTAGCAGTCCCGGCAGAGCCGTCACTCACCTCTCGCACCTTAATCAGCGCGAGAGGATGATGATCGATGAGATCCGATGCGAATTAGACCATCAATGAATCCCTTACCAGTAAGAGTTTTCGCGCATCATTGACAAGTCACGACGTTAGCTCAGTCGGGTGAAGAGGACCCGGCGTGCCTGCGAGTCACCAATACGAAGCTGCGAACGGTCAGTCGAATAGCGCACCACAATGTCTGCCTCGTACGAACCGGTTAGGGACGGCACGGAGGCGAGGAAAGACCAGGCTCGAGCGGGCGCATGTCTGCAATGGGCCACCCCATGCGACGCAGGCGAAGCGGTCCGGTCGAGGGGATGTCTACATGAATGATTGCATCGAGTTCCGCGTTGCGTACTGCCGACGAAGGCCTGGCCAGCGGCTCCGCGAGCGACGCCGTCTCGGAACTGGAGAAGAATGTCGCCTCCCAACCTGTCCAGCTTGTGACCGAGCCGACACTCCGCCGAACCGTCCTCGAAAGGCACGACAGAAGTTCCTGCCTTCGCGGGGCAAGGCAATCGCGCGAGCGGCTTTGGGGACCTCTCGGCTCCGCAGTCCGAGCGCCACACCAAGGAGGGCGACCACGCCAGCGATCGCAGTCGCACTCCCCCAGCCTCGGCGGTTCGCTTTCGCCACATGCTCGTGCCGGCCCAGCCCGAGGACGTACAGCTTTCGTCACACAAACTCCCCTTAGGCGGTCTACCTCGAGCAGCTGCAGCCGTCCGGCGGCCATCGCACCAGCCGTCAGAGCGGACGGCCTCCGATTCACGACGCGTCTGCCACCTTCGAGCTGCCACCCCGAGCTCAGGAACCGTTGACCGCGTTGGTGATCACGATCGCGAGAATCACGACCACGACAAGGGCCGCGCCGACACCCACACCGCGAAAGAAGTACCGCCAGTCTTTTCCCGTGTCTACGTGAATGACCGGCGACGAACTTCGCTCGTCCTCGAACTGGTCGCCCTCCAGCGAGGTGTTGAGCGACTGTTCAATGTACTTCGCCTCGTCTACGGCCCTCTTCAAATCCTCGACCGCAAAGCGGATCGACGTGACTGTGTCCTCGTTGATCGAACGGGCGGTGGTAGCCAGCAGGCCGGTGGTGTCCTCCAAAGTCACCAGCATCTTGGCCGAGCGCTCCAGCGAGGCAATCGCATCCTCATTCAAGCGAGGCCAGCCGTACGACTCGTCCACCAGGGTGCGGAGTAGCGCCGCCTGGTCCAAGCTGACCTTCTCGACTCGCTGGATGGCCTCCAGCAACTCCGCCTTCACTTCCTGCAGAACGTCGGCAAACAACGTCCGAAGCTCGGCGTCGTCCTTGATCTGGATGTTGGCGAGCGCCTCCCCCGCACTGCCCTCGCGATCCTGCTTCCACTTGCGCAGGAGAGTGGCCGGATACTTGTGCACGTACGTCTTGCTGTCGATGCGGTTGTGGTGTGCCTGGCAAAGCAGCAAGAGATTTGCGAAGCCGTTGCGCTTCGGGATCGGCATCGAGCGCAGGAACCGCGGCCCGTTGTCCTCAAGCGCGTGGATGTGCGCGATCTGGATGTTGACGCTCGGTTCGCCGTCAATGAACCGCGTGACCAGCTGCTGACATGTCGGCTCGTAGCATCGACCGCGACTCAGCGTGAACAAGGCGGCGCGCACACCTGCCGAATAAAACCGTGACGCACCCATCCTCAGCCCCCTGAATCCGACTATCACCACGAACGCTATCGGTCACCACCGACAACCTCTCAAGGCCGTCCCAGCAAGCTCGAGCGCACCGACCTTCTGCTCAACCTCTGGGTAGGAACGCCGCCGCCGGATCACTTCGGATACATCCGTTGGAGGTGAGCGGACAGCTGTGCCGACGTCATCGTCGCAGCAGCAGCCAGGTCGTCCCACCAGCGAGACTGCTGTACGGCGTACGGGCCATACCAGCCATTCTGCCGGGCGACACGGGTAGCGATGACGCCGTGTCGTGCACGGGACAGCATGACGAGGAGGGCCCGCTGCTCCTCGGTCAGTTTCGCGGGATCCTCCACGCACCGTTTGTCGGGCAGGTGACCCTCCTCCAAGCCGACTACGACGACCCAGTCGAACTGTTGCCCTTTCCCGGTATGCGCGTTCAGAAGATGGACGCCCGGTCCGACGGCCGCGTCGTCAGCAGCCGGACGGAACTGTGCCAGTGCCTTCCTGGCGGTGGGCGCACCGACGGCTTCCAACTGGTCGAAGGCGTCGTTCAGCTGTTCAAGGGTGTCCACGTCGTCCGGACTCGTCGCCGCGATCGCCGCCTCGCGGGCGTCGTCAACTGTCGCACCCCGCCGCGAGGCCTCGACAGTCACGCGAATCCGTTCATAGATCGCCGGATCTTCGATGTCCAGATCCCAGTGACGACGTGGCACATCGAGGACAGCGAGCTGAGTGTCGATCTCCTTGCGCCTCCAGCTGGCACGGCTCACGATCCCGATGCTGAGTTCTGGTGCGACTGCGAGGACGCGTGCAGCGAAGTTCGCCACCCGCTGCGCCTCGATCTCCGGTGCGGAGAACGTGAACGCTGCGGCTGCTCCTCCGTCCGGCCAGGCCGGCGGGTCGTAGGCCCGTAGCGCAACCGCTCCCATTGGCTGAGCGATTCGGTTCACCATTGCCAGCACCGCGGGTGAGGAGCGATACGAGACGTTCAGGTGAATGGGTTCGTCCGCCAGGTCTCGAAGTTGCAGCTCCACTTCCCGGGGCGCTGCGCCTGCCCAGGAGAAGATGCCCTGAAGGGGGTCGCCTGCGAAAGTCCGTGTGGTATTCGCTGTCCGCAGGGCGATGTCCAGCTGCTGCAGTGACAGGTCCTGAAACTCATCGACCAGGACCGCACCGTAGTGTTGCTGATAGAGGCGGGCGACCTCGTCTACACGCAGCAGGCATTGCGCATGGCGCAGAAGATCGTCGTAGTGCAGCTGATCTCCTGCCGATCGGGCCAGTTCGACCAGTTCAGCAAGTCTATTGCCGGATCGGCGGATGAGGTCCAAGACCTCTGGGTCGTGTCGGGCTCCCCGCTTGATGTCAGCAAGCAACTGCGCTGCCTCGTCGCGATCGTCTTTGTCATCGGACAGGGCGGCGATCGCCTTTCCGAAGGTCTTCGTCGTCGGCATCGCGAGCCGATCCGGGTCGAGTCCGATCGTCCGGCCGTGTGACAAGACGATCTCAGCCGCGTGGCCATGGAAGTTTCGAACGCTGACGTAGCGTCGGTACCGCGCCTCACCGAGGACGGTCCGCAGCCGGTTACTCAGGTTTGCCTTGGACCGGTTGGTGAAGGTCAAGGCAAGGACCTTCTGATGAGCCTGAAGGCGCGGGATCAAGGCGTCCGCGCGCATCGCGAGTAGCTCGGTCTTTCCGCATCCGGGAGGTGCGATCACGAGCAGGTTCGCGTTCTCGGTCGTCGCAGCGGCACGCTGCCCCTCATCGACGGGCACTAGGCACCCAGCCTGGCCAGTTCGGCGAGGAGGCCGGCCACGCTGGCGATGGCAGCCGCGGACGACTGTGTCATTTGCGACGCAATGGCGACCGCCGCCGTGACCTTGCGCCCGTCGCCTCGGCAGTAGTGAGCGACAGCTGTGGGATCTACATGGTCGAGGTCGGACGCATTGCATGCCTGCAGGATGGTGCGCTCACTGCACATTCTCGACGCGATGAGCGCCCTCGCGGCGCCAGGCCCGCCGAGCGCGCCGCAGTACTCCGCCTCGAGATCCGGCGCAGAGACCCACAGTTGGCTGCCGAAGACATCTCGTGGTCGTCCGCCGATCGCTCCTTGCCACATCGCGCTCTCAGCCTCGTCGACGAGCCCGAGCAGCTTAACCTTGAACCCATCCTTCCCGATCAACTTGTAAACGTGCGGGAACTTGTGCGCCCCGTCGAGGTCGACCACCACCGCTCCGAGCCGATCGAGGTGAACCCCAAGCTGCTCGGCGGCGGCTTCGACGATGACGCGATCTGATGCCCCCTCGACGAGGATCACGAACCGTGCGGTGAGGGCCTCGAGGAGACGTGGAGACCACCAGTTCGCGAGGTGCTTGCCGACGGCATCCAGCTTCTCATCCGCGATCTGGCTGCAGGTGCCGTCCGGCCCCACAGCAATCACATGCAGTGGCTCGAAGCGCTGCACCATGTAGGGCGAGTGAGTCACCAGGATCTTCTGATTGGTCGACTTAGCGAACAAATCGGCAACGGTGCGTTGGCTTGCAGGATGAAGGTGAAGTTCCGGTTCGTCGATCGCGACGACATTCGCCGCGCCCTCAGCCAGATCGAACAGAGTCATCGAGATAAGTTGCCGCAGACCGTCTGACTGCTCGCTCAATGGCACCAGTCCCTCATCGCGCTTGAAGAACATCGAGACAGCACCGAGTACATCAGCCGCAGGATCGATGCTGGTGCGAACAGCCAGCTCGTCCTTGTCGACGGAACGCGGCATAGCCCGCGACAGGTGGCTCGCAACGTCCCCACGAAGCTGATCGATCGTGCCGACCTTGTCGAGTCGGTCATTGAAACTCGACATCAGTCCGACGAGCTCTGTCTCCTGCTCGCCCAGGTCGATCGCTTGCAGCAGACTCTGCAGGGCACTGTTCGGACCATCGAACGATCCAGCGGTTGCGGCCCGCGTAGCAGGCAGGTACCTCCATCCGAACCGTGCGAGCTGGTCCCGTGACGGTCCCGCCGAGTGTCCGCCCTCCGGGAACCACCGTCGGATCATGACCGCAGTCTCGTCAGCCGGATCGGGACCGACTGCCAGCTGAACCCGCAGCGATTCGCTCTGGTCGTCTTCGCTGATCGAGATCTCGCGATGGAAGAGCCTCCGATCCACATCGTCGAAGTCCATCAGCCGGGCCTCTACGACCAGTTCGGTGCCTAGGTTCTCAAGGTCGTCGAGGGACAGCCGTTGAAATAGCTGCGCTGTTGTGCACCCGAACAGCAGGTTCAGCAGGCGCAGCAATGACGTCTTCCCGACATCATTCGCACCGACGATCACCGCATGCGTGCGGAACTGCAGGCTCAGGTCACGAATCCGACTGTGATTGCTGACCTGCACCCGATCAATGCGCATCCGCGCCTTCCCCCACTCCCACTCCAGCGGCGACACGCGCGGTACCTGACCGACCACACGCGAGCACCGCGTCTGCAGTGGGCTATATCGGAACTCCTCCGGGGACTGTTACACCACGTAGTCGGAGATCAGGTGGGGAGCGACAGGAGACCGGGACACGGACAGGCCCGGGGCTGGCGCCCAGTCGAGGCAGACGGATTCGAGGATGAGGTAGGCGGTGCAGCCCTGTCGACGTCGGCGGCGCCTCTCCTACGATCCCTCCAGGCGGGCACTCGCATCCGCCGGTCGGGCCGAACAGCACCGACCGATTGGTGTTCCGTCATCCTCGAAGCGCTCGGCCGTCGTCGAGCTCCCAACCAGCAATCAACATCGCGAGGCACACTGCGTGCTTGCTGACTCGACGACCAGCCGGAGTAGAAGATCTGGCATCTTGCCGTGCACTTCGACATCAGAGCTTCCTGCCCGGCGGCCAGGCGCGGAAGAAACCACCGCGACGGAGCCGATCCAGGTCATAAATTGCGCGCTGTAACGCTCTGTTCCCTCAGTCCGATGGTGAGACCGGGGGAACACATGGACAATGGCGGCTGTGCATCGGGGAACGGCACCGGATGGAGCATCATCACGTCGTCGGCTGCTAATTCGCAGCTGGCCGGCGTTCTGGCGGCAGTTATCTTCTCAGGGATCGTCATTCTTTTCGCACGCCGGGGGTCGCGGAGCAGCCAAGCCCTAGGTCTGTTCGCGGCCACCTTCGTCGTCCTAGCGTTCGACAGCTATCTATTCGGCACGGTCACAGGCTTGACCACGGACCGATTCTGCGAACGGGTGTGGAGCGAGGGCATGGCCGCGGCCGGCATGCTCGGCGTCGGCGGATTTGCTCTGATGGCCGGAATCAGTTGGCTGATGGCCGACCATGCCGATGGCACTGGCGATGAGCCGACCGCAAGTCACGACCGCCGGGTGCTCGCAGCGCTCTCCAGGTACATGGTGCTCGGGGTTGCGGCGGCCGTCTCGTTGCTGCTCACGATGACGAGCCTGGACTACCTGAGCATCATGTACGGAGGCGACCGTCCCAGGAACCTCACGATCGTAGCTTGGACTGCCCCCGCGCTCGTCGTGCTGCTCACCGTCTCGCTGACCGCCGGACGACGCAAGCTCAGGAAGTGGTGGCCTGACGCCTCCGCAGCGCCGATCGTGTCCTGGCCATTCACCTTGGCAGCCTCTGCCCTGCTGACCTATGGCATCGTCGGCCCAGTGGCAGCCGGGTGGATGATGGCAAGACCCGACTCTGCATGGGAGTCAGCCGAACAGACGACGCTGGTCGCTGTCAGCTTGGCTGTCGGCTTGGTACTGCCCGGACTTCTGATCGTGGCTGTGGTGCTGGCAACGCCAGAAATCGTCCCCGCAGCAGAGGACACCGGATCGCAGCAGACACTCCCTGACCCACCGGGCAGCCCGGCCGATGGCGTGGGCGGCGTACTGCAGCCGCTTGATCGCGAAACCCTGCTGCAGCGCTCGATCGAGATCTTTCCTCAGGGCTACTTGATGAATATCAGCATCATCCAAGGCGTTGCACTGAGCGTCCTGACCGTTGAAACCGTCAACTACCTGAAGCGAGCAGGAGAGCAGGCCGTACCACAGACGGTCGCCATGTCCCTCTTCGGATTAGCTGGACTCATCATCGTGTCATACGAGTATCTGTGGTTCAGCACGATCATGCGCTGGTCCCCAACCTTTCGAGACACCGCCATACCTGTCATCCTCGGCGTCGCCGAAATCGTGCCGCCGCTCCTCCTTGGCCGGACAGTCGCGTGGTGGATCGCGTCTGCCGTATTCGCCCTGCTAGGCGCCGGCGCCTTCCTCAATACCGCGTCCAGGCTCAAGCCAGAGATGTTTCCGGCTCATCCGGCATCTCATCGGACCGTCCGACAGCTCCTTTCGCGTCTGGCAACGATCTGCGTCGGTACATCCATCTTGGCGATCGTGATCGCAATCCTCGCAGGGATCGGAGTCGGGAACACCAACGCGCTGTCCACTGTCGGCGCATGCTTCCTCGCGCTGCCCGGAGCCATCTCGATCATCGCGTTCAGCGAGGCGACACTTAATAACGTCTATGCCGACTTCGCGGTCGATCGACGGCCACCGATCTTCGACCGATTCCGCGGCGTTGTACCGGGGAACACATCAGCTGACCGGCAGCTCTCCCAGGTCAAGGACACTCGCCCAATCAAGCGAGTGCGTCATCATTTGTCCGCACCGGAGCCTCCCGAGACAACGGTGGCACACCCAGACACGCAGATCTGATCGTGCAGGGCTACGCCGCCGGTCCGATCACCGTCCCCGCGGCGACGACATCCTGCCCTCCGCCGCGGAACTGCCGGCCCTCGAACCCGACGCTGCCCTCATTCCGACCGTGATGCTCGTCGCGATCGGCGCCTTGCGACGCTTGTCCGAGTCAGACGCTGTACGGGTCCTCGCGATCCACAAGTGCAAGGGTCTCGAGTTCGAGAAGGTCGTAAAAACGCAGCCGTTCTGGGGTATCAGAACCGCAGCGATGTCGGAGTTCTTCGTAGCCATCTCACGAGCCAAAGCCGAACCGGTGCTGAGCTACGTCGACTTCCGTGAGAGACCGATCGAACTGGTCCAGGTCTGGGACGAGGACCGAACGTCGTATCAGAAGCTCATCGACTTCGCATGCGATGATTGACCAGGCACGTCCGGAGGTGACTGAGCGGTCATGTTGAGGTGCCATGCTGCGCCACGCGCTACGTCACAGGAAAGGGTGCTAGCAAGGACATCGGTGTCAATGCATGACCGGTGCTCGGTTTCAGCTGGCCCCAGCCGCACGCTGTCTATGGTCGGGTTCACGCAGAATCGTCAGCAACCGATCTGCTGCGTCGGTCTGCGCTTCACGCTTCGACGGGCCGAATACGGTAGCTTCCATTGGCGCGTCTCTACGTGTGGGGCCGGTGCGGACGGTACGGATCGGTCCCTGGTCGATCTGCGGACCCGTCGGAGTACGACCAGTCCCAGCCAGGGCGGCGGTCGCCGCAGCCACCCCAGGTAACGGAGCAGTCTGTTGCCAGGAGGTTTCATGTAGTTGCCATCGGCAACGTCGGCAGCCCCGCTCGAAGTGGTTATGCGATCCGGCGAAGAACGCGCTGTCGGCGTAGTAGGCAACGGGGAACGCCAGGGGCCGCCGACGAGCGTCAGAGCAGCCTACCGGTCGAGGTGCCGGGGCTGGTGTCGAGCCAGGTCGTGGGATCGGTGCACGAGATCCTAGAGAGCTGGCCGTTTCGTTTGCGCCTGAGATCGCAACTCCAGCCGATCTGCGGGGACTCGCGAGTTAGACCAAGCCAAGGCCAGGAGATGGAAGTTGTTTGACGATGCCGGGGAGGAGTTCGGTGCTTTCTCGCAGCTCTTCGTCGAGCAGGGTGTTGTGGGTGTTCTCGGGGTGATGGATCTTGTGGCGCACTGCGACGGGGAGCGTGAGGATCTCTTGGGTCGGACGGCCGCCGGGATACGACCGCTTGTACGGGGCCGCTTTCGGGATGCCTTGGGCGTGCAACCAACTGTCGAACGCTTTCAGCCCGTAGATGCCGACGTGATCCTGAATGCGGCCGCACAGCAGAGTGTGGTTGTCGATGTATGTCTGTCGGTCGATGTCCTTGAGGTCCTCGAGCGTGACCCATCCGCTGTCGATGAGGTCTTGGGTTTGCCACCTCACCGGCAGTTGCAGATTGTCTGACCGGTCGCACAACGTGCGGAGCGTGATGGAGAAGTCGAGGCCGTAGATGAAGTCTTCGAGCACATGCTTGTCGCGCTGGACCGTCGCGAGCCGATCGATGATGAAGTCTCTGAAGTCCCAGATGTAGCGCTTCAGGTCGTCGGAGGTGAGCGTTGCGAACTCGATGCCGGTCATCGTGTCGTGGAACTCGTCGTAGGTGATCTGCAGGTCGTCGTCGGTGCGTTGCCACCGGCGCACATAGGTGTCGAACTTCCGTCTGGTCTCCGCGTATGAGTATCCGAGGTGGCACAGGCGGAAACGGACGTCGGCCAGCGACGCTTCGTACCCGGGCAGGAGCTGGACTCCGCTTACGTACTCGGTTGGTACGTTCGCTTCGCTTCCGGGCGGAAAAAGCCAGTAGTGGCTCTTCCAGTACCTGTTCTGGCCGTAGTCGATGTTGATGTCGTTGAGGCTCAGCATGATCTGCGTTCCCACTGAGCAATCTTGGCAGCCGGTGCCTGGTGGCACCTACGGAATTTCGCGACCAGGCGCCGGCGTACGTCTCTGCAACTCGTTGGGTCAGACATGGCCCGATCGCTGTAGGTTGCGTAGGTGGACATCCCATCGCTCCAGCCGGACGAGGAGACCCAACGCATCCTCGGCCACATCCTCGCCGAGTTCGCACCCGACGACCCCGGACGGCCGTGGCAGAAGGGCGAACTACGGTCCCCGGTACAGGAAGGAGACTTTCCTGTGCCTGAGCTGGCGCACGCCGCTCTGGTCTGGGCTGGGTTCGTGAATCAGCGCGGCTGGGATGAGAAGACGGCATGGCGAGTCGGCGGAAGGTTCAGGGACACGAATGTGTCGTTCGCGTCGACGAAGTTCGGACTCAGGGTGATGGTCGAGACGGATCGAGAACTCACACCGACCGAGAACCAGCCGTTCACACCGCCTCCTGGGGTTATCGCATCCAAGCGGGTCGATCTCAGCAGCGACCCAGACCTCGCCGCGCTCGTCGCTGATTTCACCGCCGCGGTCCGGAAGGCGGCTCAGTTGTTCGGATCCAAGGTGCTCAACGACCTGGTGCAGAGTCAGGTTGAGTCAGGCAACGTCACATTGATGAACCAGAACGGCCGGCTCCGCGGCGCTTACAACTTCTTCCGGTGGCAAGGCCAGGCTCTGATCGACGGCCACGGAGACGCAGACATCCGCCAAGAAATGATCGATATCACCATCCGCGCGGCCGGAGGCGATCCCGAGGACGAGCACTACTTCCTCCCCTTCTTCAGCCCGCTGAACGTGGGCTATTGCCTGACCGCGATGGCGTCGGCCTACTTCTCCTGGCTGGAACACGTCCTGGTCCTAGCACTGCCATTCACCCCTCATTGGGACCCTGCAGAGAAGCCGGTGACCACGGCAATCGGCGACCCGTGGTCGGACAAGTGGCGCTACGTCCTTCGCGACGCGATGGCTGCCCCTAACGGCGACGCGAAGAAGACCTTCGACCTACTCCGCAACGCTGCGGAGCAGTTCAGGAATCTCGACGCACACGGCGGGTTCGGAAAGAAGGAACAGTCGTTGCTCGTGCACTCGCCGATGGGTGCGATACCGGCGCGGTTGGCTGAGGGCGCGAGCGCGATCAAGGCGACCGTCATCTCTGAAGCGCCGAGCACGTTCGCGGAAGCGTGCGAGGTATTCGATGCAGTGGACAAGTTTCTGCGCACCGGACCGCTCTCGGATGCGTTCGTGTGGATCGAGGGCGGCCTGCAGGTGGCGTTCCATGCTGAGCATCGCGAACGGATGCGGGATGCGATCGCTCAAGGCTCTGAGGCGTTCCTCGAAGAGGTGGAGCGGTTCGCCGAGCTCGAGGACCGGATCAACAACTTCGAGTACTGAGGACCTGGTTGGTCGGGTCAGCTGAGTCGGCGGGACAGCTTGGCCCGGTGGCCGAGGAGCCCATGCACAGGCACAAGACGGCAGGATCACGATGATGGGCCGGGCGGACGCCCGCGATCGGATCACCCGTGCCCTGGCCCAGGCCGGCGCCGCTTCTCGAGCCCAGCTGGCCCGATGTACCTCTCCCGCTCCGTCGACCGTGTCCACGATCATCGGTGAGCCCATGAGCGAAGGCCTCGTCGTCGAGCAGTCCGCCGGTTCGGTCCCGGCCGCAAGTACAAACGCGGCCGCCCGGCCACGCTGCTGGCCGAGAGAGCGATCGTGCACACGCCGTTAGTACGTGCATCTGCACGTGCACCACGGATCTATCAGATCAGCGCGATTGTCCCCCGCAGCGAGCATCAGGAGGAGTGCATATCCGCAAGGATTCGTTCAGCGGCCAGCCAGTTGAGCCACGAACGATTCTCGACTGGGATCAGGCGCCTTCTGGCATGGACCACTGTCGTATTATCGCTTGTCCAGCTCGTCGTGGCGCCTCTTTGGTCGCGGGCCGACCGCCAGCCGACCAGAACGGCATTGTTCGTTGCCGAAGCGGCCGGTGGAGTCACCGAGTCGCGATCCGGTTGGGTGTGATCGGGCGAGCTTTGAAACCGGGAGTCGACGGGCGCACAAATGCAGACCACGCCATTCCAGCGGCGTCTGGGTGTGTGCGAGTTTCGTGAGTCGATCAGCACGCCGGCCGAATGGGGTGACTCCCGTCTTCGGCATCCGCCGCGAGATTGACTCGCTCGGAACAACGGCAGGGCACAGGACGAGCGAACGGCAACTCCCTCCAGTCGCAGCACGCAACTGGCCAACGGACCGCGCTGCGAGGGCTTGCACAACGGCGTCACGCCATACCTCTAGGCCCTCTGGCCCCCCGCACCCAGTGGCGCGCGCCAACTGCTAAGCCGCGTGCGTGAGAGATGGATGCTCGTCAAGGGCCCTGCTGTAACCGCGCGCCGCCCGGTCAGCGTTAAACAGCGACTGCTCCATACGCTCGGCAGCCCTTCCACCAAGCAGTTGCAGGGGTCGGAGCGCCCACCAGAAGATCGACCCGCCTGCCAGATGCAGAGCCAACGCACTCACCAGGCGCCGATCGAAGGCATCCATGATCATGCACTGTTCTGCATCGAGCCCGAAATAGGGCGGCGCCAGGTCTCTCGCTGGATCGATGCCATGCGCTTTCATCGTGACGATGACTGCAATCGCACGAGACGTACCACCCAGGCGGTATGGATCCTTCAGCATGACGTCGGTCTTCGCAATAAACTGGCGAACAGCATCGATGTCAGGCAAGTCGCCTTGAAGGACAGCGTCGTCACACTCGTCTCGGATCTCAGAAACCTGTGCGACGAAGCGTGCGCCTGAAGCCGCCGGGAAGACAACGATCACCGCAACCCACAAGGCGACCGCCGCAACCAATAATAGTGACAACACGCTGATCATCCTTCGCCCCCATCGTGGTCCGCTCCACCTACACTACGCACTCGCCGCGATTCCGCTACCCCAACCGGCGCTTCCATCAGCGCGAGACCCGGTCAGAGAGCTGGTTGTCCCTCAGCCGTTGCTTGAGCTCCTTGACATCTCGCGTTAGGTCCTTGTTCCGCGTGTCCAAGCGATCTGCGCGGCGCCTGTGTCGATTACCCCAGATCCAGGTGCCAAATCCTGCTAGCGACACGGAAACCGTGACCGTGAGTGCCAGTTCTAGGTTGACGATGGTCTCTTTGCCACTGAGAACGTCAGCCGGCAGAGCCATCGCCGCCACAACAGCGGCCAGGCCGAGCAAAGTGAAGAACGGGCGCCAAACGAGCCGGATCCTCGCCTCACGCAATGCGATTTCCTTCAGAAGAACTTTCTCGGAAACGTCAGCAGACACACTATTGCCTGGCGCTGCAGTCTGTGTCTCGCCTTCCGTTCGGGGCCCATCTCCCCCGGGCGTCGGTTCTGCGTTTGTCACGCCTCACTCCCCCTGACCTCTCTAGGTCGCCCGAAGACTACAGCGCGCCATATAGGCCTGCAAGATCGGATCATGTATCTACGGCGCAAGGGCTTGACTGCGAGATACTTTCGATACCGTGCGGTATTGATTGCGCCCAGGCAGCATCGCCGCGATCTGATGCTTGCTTGAAGGCGGAACTCGCATCCGCCGCTGACCAACATTGCTTAGATGGGCTGCGGATGACCGAGTCGAGATTCTGTCGAACTCCGCCGATGGCGCAGCGACTCAGTAGCAGTCCACCTCGTCCCGCAAACGTTTGAGGCAACATTGCCGCTCCATGAGCATGCATCTGGCCCCAATTTGAAGATCTTTCCGCGGGCAGCAACTGCCGCAGCCTCTTGCCGCTTGCCCCACTGAACCCTGTGGTGCGACGTGCTCTCAAAGGATCGCGATCTCACGAACGCAATACTGGGCGCCGATGAGTAGCCTGATGTCAGCTCGATTGACATCTGTTTCGGTTGATGCGAGCGCTGCGACTGACGCATGGAAACCGGCTGAGTCCGTCAGACGATGCGGCGTTCGAGGCCATCGTTGGAGCGCATCGTTGAGCACTGCCCGGTGGCGTGGTTGGGCCGGAGCGGGCATCGCGCCACTCACCCTGTTAACCCTGCGACGTCGAGGATCACCGCCGCCAAGCCGACCGAGCCGGCGACCAGCGCCCAGGCACTCTCAACAGCTTCGCGATTTCCAACGCGGTCGCAAGGGCAACCGAGCACGCCACAATCATTCGTTCGTTCCTGCCCGCATTTCGGCCTTCTCGGCGAGGTATTGGAGGATCCTTGCCGACGCCAGACGCCAGCGAGTGCGAAGTCGCAACGGCTAGTCAGATCACCAGGTCGTCGTCATCATGAACATCTCGGACCTCACTTCCTCCACACCGCCATGCATACCGGCGCCAAGACCACCTACTTCACACTGCCTAACGGGGCAATTGCTGGCTTCGCGGCAGGGCAAGCTCGAGCAGCTAGAGCCCCAGTTGATCATCGCCACGCTCACCGATGTGCGATCCACCAGATCAGAGCTGAGACTAAGGCGCTGCCGAGCGCAGTCGCCATGCCTCGCGCCAGGCCGAGGACGAGCTCGGTTCGGACTCCGCGCAGTCTTCGTCGCCGACTCAGGGCACGTGCAGTAGCGATCGACCGGCCTTGGGGCTTTTCCTGCTCCACCATGGATTCCTCTCCTCAACGATGATTCGTCGCTGGCCCAGGATGGAGCCTGGTCCCGGTGGTGCATCGAGTGCGACGCGTTGCAAAAGCGCGTGCAACACCTGCGCTGTCCGGCACGGTCGGCTATGAATGATGGATGCAGCACATCGGAGGTCGTCTGGGACCCGTGCGAACAGACGTCTCACCGGTCCGCCGGGAGCTGGCGCTCGCACTGCGCGAGCACTTTGCGCGCCTCGGAATCTCCGTGCGCGGCTATGCCGCCAAGCAGGCACGAACCCCCAGCGCGATCACTCGCTATCTCAATGCCGCGAACCTACCCCCAGAGGACTTCGTCACTGACCTGGTCTATGAAGTTGCCAGACTCCGTGGAGACCTTCGCAGTGAGGCTGACCGGGTCATCCAGCTCTATCGGACAGCACAGGACGCGCAACCGGGGTCACACCACCCGACTGAAGCAAGAAACCGCCCAGGCTCGTGAAAGGCTCCAGGCCGCCGAGCTGAACAAACTGGCTGCAATCACAGCCCACAACGCGACGCTTCGCACACTCAGCGAGGTGCAAGCCGAGCTCGACCGGCTCGTGGCACTCGATGCCGCTGACAGTACGCAGCCGTCGGGCCTGACATCGTCCGCGCAATCGTTCCTTCAGCTCGAACTGGAACGCACACAGAACGAACTCGTCGCTTCACGCACCTTGCTCGAAGGCGCCGAGCAACGAATCTCTCAATTCGAATCCGAGCTCTCCCGCCTCAAGAGGCCGGCCCAGCAGAACGTCGTGGTCCCGATGAAGGAGCGGCAGCCCTGGTACTGCCCCGAGGAACACCGACACCCCTACTGGCGCCAGTACACACGGCTGCTCGAGGCCCGGGATGGAGCACCGCAGCGATCGCGAGTGTCGATTCGGCAACGGACCAGGCCATCAGGTCGCTGGCTGATCCGTCCGCGCAGACGCCGTACCAGGCAAGAGGATTGGTCCTGGCATACGCACAAAGTGGAGCGGCGGCCCACATCGCCGGCCTGATCGCCAAAACAATTGACGTCGGCTACCGACTGGTGATCGTCGTGAGCGGTGCAACCAACCTCGTGCGGCAGCAACTCCAACGCCGTCTCGACGAGGAACTGCCATCCTTGCCGGACACTGCCGGCATCATCCGGTTGACGAGCCCTGAAATGGACTACCAACGGTTGGCAAGTCACCTTGGCGCCCTCCGGTTCGAGAAGCGAGTGGAGAGCCGTCCGCTCTTCGGCCAGGAGAACATTGACAGTGCCTCCGTCCGGCTGATGGTAGTGAAGAAGAACAAGGCGGTACTGAGAAAGCTGGCCAGAGACCTGGCCGGGATCGGCACGCCGCTCGACGAGGTTCCTGCTCTCATCGTCGACGCGGAGGCCAGCCGCGGACCGTCCTCGGCAATCGACAAGGCCGTTGCCGAGCTGCTCGCGATGCTGCCCAGAGCCCAGTACATCTCTTTCAGCAGCACTCCCCTCACCGCTGCTCTGCTCAATGCGAGCATGCCGGAGCACACCTTCCCACGCGACTTCGTCACGTCACTTCCGCGGCCCGCTGGCTACGTCGGTGCGCGCGAACTGTTCTCAATCGGCGACGAAGCAACGTCCACGGGGGTTGATTGGCCGGCCTTCAGCGTGCACTCATCCATCCGGCATGTCGATGCAGGACCTGAGGGGCTAAGGGAAGCACTAGACATGTTCGTCCTGACGGGGGCTCTCAAGGCGTACCGAGAATCTTTGAACGCGGCTGCGTTTCCAAACCACTTGATGTTCGTACGGGGCTCCGTACGGCGAGCCGCACGGGAATTGTTGCGCGCACGCATCAGTCAGCTGTGGCAGTCGAATGACTACGACGTTACCTCCGGCCAGGAACGTCTCATCCACCTCTTCGAGACCGAGTTCCTGCGGTCGTCCGAGGTCCACAAGAACAATCAAGCGCTCCCACAATCCGTCGCAGAACTACGGATTGGGCTTCAGACATCGCTCGGCCGACTGAGCTCCGGCGTGCTGGCATCCTCCGATCCGGAAGCCGGATGGAAGATCGTGTTGGCCAGCCGTGCGACCGACAACTTGATGTTCGGCGAGGCCCCGACCATCACCTGCATTCGACAGTGATGCCGGGAACACGGTGGCGCAGGCTGCACTCCGGCAGTCGTTCGGAAGCCGCCCCGGAGACCACGATCTTGTTCGTCTCTATCTGAGCAGGTCCGCCGCTGGATTCGACCGTACCGACCTTGAGCTCGCTTTCCATGTCGTCCATCTTCAGGAGGACGCAGTCCGAGACCTGCTTGCCGAGTCCGACCTCGAGCCAGCTCTGCTTCCACCACTCATCGCCGCGAAATACCGAGCACCTTGGATCTAACGGTGAGCCATGTGTTCAGTTTGCGCGTCCTCTGTTGCGCCAGACCTAGCAAAGCCCCCGGCTCATCACAGCACCGTCAGAGTTTGAGCCTTCAAGTCCAGCTCCAGCTGACCGGCACCTTGCGAGCGCAGCTTCCACCAGGCCCTGTAACCGGTGAGGATCGCGTGCTCCCAGTCCGCTGCCCTGCAAGCGCCGACCTCGAGGTGAGCGGTCATCTGGCCGATGGTGGTCAGGAGCTCGTGATCGATTCGGTTGACATCCCGAAGGTACCCATGACGCGCCGCGTACGAGAAGACCAGTGCCGAGATGCCTTCCTCGATCGCGATGGCACGTCCCCCGTCCTCCATCTCGTCGAACTCGGGACGGCTCCTGCGCTTGCAACCGAGAAGAAATCGACTGACCGGCGACCACCCGAGCACCGCTGCATGTGCGAGGTGGAAGACGTCGTGGTAGCGGTAGTCGTCGTCAACACGCGAGGCGTTCGTCAACGGGTCGCCGGCCGGCGACCCGTCCGCCCTGGTGACGGTCACGACCTCGCGACCGTCACCGTTGACCTCCGTCGCAAACGTAACGACCGTCTTCCTCGGGATCTGCTCATTCACCGGGAAGTCCCCATCGAAGAACGATCTCTCAGATTCCGGGGTAGTGCGCCACCGATCCTTGATCTTCTCGATGCTCGCGACCGCGACGTCGTCCAACGACAGGTCGAATCGATGGGCCAGCGCCGCGACGTACCAGAGGACGTCACCGAGTTCGTCACGTAGTTGCCCCTTTCCCTGCTCGAAGGCTGCGCCGTCACGCAGCATCTTCTTGTAGACCGTCGCCACCGATCCTGCCTCTCCAGCCAGTCCCAACAGCGGAACAGTGACTGGGTCCGTGCCTTCCGCCGCGGGCTGGAGAGTCTTGATGGCTGCCTGCTGGTACTGGTCGAACTCCACTGATCCTCCTCGTCGGATCCGCCGACACGTTGTTGGATTTCTCGACTACTGTCGTATAGTAGGACATGATCGTCGGAAAACAAGACAACAGGAGGAGATCTGAGCACCCAGATCCCTGCCGCCGAGGAGATCACCTTGGTGATCATCGACTTCCTAGGGGAGTTGCAGGACAAGGACCCGTACGAGCTTCGGGCCGAGCTCTCGGTCGGGGGTTCGGAGCTGCCTGTGGACTCTCTACTGATCGTCGAGATCCTCACCCGGCTAGAAGAGCACTTCGGTATCAGCATTCCAGCCGACGCCGAGGCTGCGCGCTCAACTCGATCGGTCCGCGCGTTCTCGCGGACCGTTCTAGGCTCGATCATCGAAGGGCAACAACCATGACGCCTCTATCACCCGACTCTCGTTCGCGCGATCCAGAGCTCGAGCGCCTTGGCGAAAGGCTCCGGACAACTCGCGATTACCTGGGGATGTCACAGCAGTACGTAGCCGACAACACCGGCATCCCTCGCAGCGCGGTCAGCGACATCGAGCGCGGCGCGCGACGCGTCGACAGCCTCGAGCTCAAGAAGCTCGCCAAGCTCTATCGCCAGCCGGTCTCCTGGTTCCTCTCCGAGGAGGATGAACCGGACATCGGCGAGCACGTCCTGGCCGGCCTGCCACGCGCTCTCGCTGAGCTGACACAGGGGGACCAGCAGGAGGTGCTCGACTTCGCCAGATACCTGCGCTTCCGGCAAGCAGCAGAGAAGGCAGACGGCAGCGACCCGAAACCCCAGGGATGACCGATGGATTGGAAGCTCGCGCATCGCATCGCTGGCATGGCGGCTAATCAGGCCCACCGTGATCTCGAGATCGACCGTACGACGTATGTCCCCGTCTACCGGGCCTTGGGTACTGCCGGCCTGATCGGAATGGCGAAGTCGATGCCGCGACTGTTCGGGGTCTATCTCTCTGCAGCGGACGACGGGCCGGCTGTCCTACTCAACTCCGGATTGGATATCACCGGCCAGCGGCATACAGCAGCGCACGAACTCGGGCATCATCGCCTGCACCACGACACCGCCGCCGACGACGAGCTCGATCGCTCGATCACCTGGGGCGATGGCACCTGGCCAGATCACGAGAAGGTCGCCGAAGCATTCGCCGCCTGGTTCCTGATGCCGCAGCCCGCAGTTCTCGCCGCGACGCAACGCGTCGCCGGGGAGCGATCATTGCAACCGACACATGCCTATCTGATCGGTCGAGCGCTCGGAACGTCCTACGCCGGGACGGTACGGCAATTGCTTAACCTCAGGCTCATCTCACGGGCTGCGGCCAGCCAGTGGGCCTCGATTCCCCCTTCGAAGCTGAAGCGAGAACTGACTGGGGGCCGACCGGTCGCGGGCACCGCCCACGTACACGTGATCCTCCCCAGCACGGTCGATGAAGTGTTTCATGTGGACGTCGGGGACGTCCTTGTCCTCTACATCCCCGACGCGCACTTCGGTTCTTCACCGGAGCTGACACCGTGGACCGAGTCCGGCAAGGCCGGCTATGCCCCGGCAGTCGCCGTCACTGACGAGCTGACCTCGACCTCCACTGTCACCCTGCACACGTCAACAAGCCACGAACCGCTGGCGCTCCGGCTAGCACGAGAGTCCTGCAGAAGTGGCATCGACGACATCTGGCCATGATGGTCCCGTCGGCCTGCCCAGACCCGAGGAGTTCCATGTACACGTTCGTCGTTGAGAAGCCCGACGTCACGGCTGCTTGGATCGCGGCCTGCACCGAGCTGGACCGCAGGACAAATCCGGACCGCACCGCCTTCCACACGGTCGTGCGCATCACTGACCCAAGCAAGGACGATGCAACCTTTCGAAGCGATCTCGAACGAGTGCGGGAGCGCGCACTGCCGGCCGACGACTACGCGACGATCGAAACGGTCGCCAACACGATCTTCCCCCGAGCGTTGGCAGCGTCGAGTGGAAGTCACGCGGATCTCGTCACTCGCTACAGGAACATGTACGGTCGTGTCCGGCTGTTTCCCAAGAATCACCGCGACACCTACTTCGGGCGGCTGATCGCCTATCCCGGCCCGGGGAGCAAGCCCCCCATCGACCAACTGGGAAAGGTGATCGAACGACTCAAGAGCGAGGCAGCGTCCCGCGGCCCCATGACGGCCGCGTACGAAGTTGATGTTGCCCACCCGGCCTTCGACAGCGAGATCGCCGATGATCCGATCCTGTCGATGGACGCGCACGTGCACCGCGGAGGCCACGACAACTACACCCGAGGCTTTCCCTGTCTGAGCCACTGCTCGTTCCAACTGGAGAAGGGTCGAACTGTCCATCTGACCGCGTTCTACCGCTACCACTACATGCTGGACAAGGCGTACGGGAACTACATCGGCCTCGGGCGTCTCCTTGCCCATGTCGCGGGCTGCGCAGGTCTGCGGGCCGGCGCGTTGACCGTAATGGCCGGCTACGCGTGGCTCGAGAAGACCCGGTTGGTCCGACCGCTGCTCCGCGAGACTGAGCCGATGGTGTCTATCTAGAGATTCAGACCCCACTTGGGCGGGAACCATGCCGTCAGCGGCTCGGGGTCGCGTCGATAGGTTTGCTTGATGCGACTGCGGCCGCTGAGCCCCTGCACATCGGGGTGCGCAACTCGCGCGTACTTGTCGACCTCGCAGAACAGGTTCTGACAGTCGATCAGTTGTAGCGGCCTGCCCTTCAGCCCTCCGAACGACAGTCCCAGCCGCTCGAAGTGATCGGCCTGAGTGTCAGCCATGTACCTGATGATGTCGGCTTCGATTCCATCTGCGGCTGGGCCGAAGCACTTGCGGATGCCGTCTCTCGCGCCGGGCCCAGGCACCACGAAGTCGCTTTCGGCGAAGGGCATCTCGTCGGCGTAGTTGAGGTCGATCAGGTACTGATAAGCAAGGAACGGCCCAATCGCGGGGTAGCCAAGCAGTACATCGTAGGCCTGCCGCATCGACGGCGCCGTCAGGATGCGCTCCGGCGCACCTGAATTCATCATCATCTCCAGCAGCCGGAGATGATTGCGGTGCTTGCGATCAGCCCCCAACGCCGGCGGTGGGACGATGTACGCCGCCGAGTACAGCCGATCATTCTTGGCGAACGCTTTCGAGAGCACATCGTCGTATCGGCGGTAGTCGTAGGTCTCCCAGGAGATCTCGCCCAGTACGGCGGACAACAGGCTCCAGGTCGATTGCTTGTTGAAGACCTTGAACAGCATCGTCCGGAAGAAGATCTCTTCCCAGGCCACCGGTCCGCTGTAGATCACGTCAGCGATGAGTGTCTGACTAACACGATCTGCCGCGCGGAAGCAGTTCGTGAACCGATGCTGCATGAGGATCGCGTCATCCGTCCACGGCTGAGGCTTCCCGGCCAGTCGCGATTCGTAGACCTGCTGCCTCGCAGCAGCAAAGCGCCAGTACGTGTCGAAGACAGCCGTCGGACTCAGCGTTCGGCCGGCCACTCGCAGGGGTGACCCAACGTAGAGGTGACCCGACTTCTCTCGGTTCTGCAGCGTGACCGGCATGCTTGATTATATAATTTTTATATATCTCTGTCACGAACGGAGGGCCGTGGACAAGTTGTGTCATCAAGAGGAACGGCGCACGACTTCGATCGCCTGGCCACTGGATGTCGACACCCGCCTGAATGTCCTGGTGCGATTGGCAGCGCTGGCCGGCGAGCGGACGTCACGCGTGGAGATCTTGGCCGCGATGGTCAGCGCCGCAGATACCGATCCGGATGCGCTGATTCGCCTCCTACATTCCTACCGGCGGCTCTCGGCAGATGCTCTTGCCGAACAGAACGGGCGCGATGATCTACCCGCGATCCGCAGATCAGGTCGGCGCCGCTCATCGAAGCCAGCTTGAGATGCGGTGCCATTCACCGCTAGTCACCAGACGCGTCGGTACCAGCCGTTGGCCGGTCATGTCGACATACAGGCGGTCCGCCATACAACCGCTTGAGAAGCCGTCGGCCGCTGACACTGAGCCCTGGACCGTCTGGCTCGTCACCGGAAGTTCGCCCACCGCGTCGCCGTGGACGCCCGCAGCGAGGCGTCAGGTTCATCGGCCTGACGGTCGGTACAGGTCGTCGCGTCGTGCCGATGGTGCGATCGAGTCCGCGAACGAGTCGCCGTTGGCGCGCGTCCTGCCACGCCATCTCGGCGTTCCAGATCATCGCTCATCGGGCTGCAAATCTGCCGCCACCCGATCTGCAAATCTGCCGGCGACTAGTTGCAAAGTATGGCGAAGCCCTGAATGCAGATCTGCCGCTCCTCGACGCGCCGTGTTCGCGTCGACCGAGGCGCACTCGACGACCTCGTCATGCGAGACGCGCTGACAACGTCGGCGGCTCGTCACACACCTCTTTACGCACCTCAATCAGCGCGAGAGGATGGTTGCCGATGAGAACCTATGCGCAACACAACACCACGAAACCTGTTGTCTATAAGAGGTTTCGCTCATCGTCGGCAAACGATGGTCATCCTCAGGTGGAATTCAGCGGGTTCGGGGTTCGAGTCCCTGGCGGCGCACAAAAGCCCAGGTCACCGTGGTGGCCTGGGCTTTGTCATGTCTGGCGCGCACTGTTTACACACTCAATCCAGCTGCCGCATGCTCCGCTTGGCTCGAGACGGCGTCATCTGATCGTGACTGTGCGTCACATCACATCAGTTCGCGCATCCCTGCCGACCTCGCCGGTTCGCGGCCGTGGCCAGCGCTGAGCATCGGAACCGGGGCGACATCACCAGCTGGATCGCGCAGACCGACGACAACCGCAAGCTCTGCGGTGTGCTGGAGTCTGGCGACTGCCAGGCAGGCATGGACGAGGCCCCGAGGTACCGCAGGACCCAATGGTCGAGTACACGGCTGGTGTTGGCGAACACTTACAGTCCCGGTGAGCCGAGGCTGGGCTGTTGCAGTGGTCGATCAGTTGTCCTTGTCGCCGAAGACCTCCTTGGCGACCGTGATCGCGGACATCGCGCGCGGCCAGCCGGCGTAGAACGCGAGATGGATGATGGCTTCCTTGAGCTCGGTCTCGGTGAGTCCGTTGTGCAGGCCGCGGGCGAGGTGGCCGCGGAGCTGTTCGGTGTTGCCGCCGGCGACCAGTGCGGCACAGGTGATCAGGCTGCGGTCGCGCGGGCTGAGCTCGGGCCGCGCCCAGACGTCTCCGAACAGCACGTCGTCGGTCAGTGACACCAGCTTGGGTGCGAAGTCGCCGATCAGACGCTGAGCTGGTGTCTGGTTTTCGGTGGTCGTCATGAAATCTCCTGACCGGTCGCGGCGTACTCGTCGTCGCTGACGTGTTCGAGCCAGGTGGTCGTGGTGGCAGGGTCGTCAGCGTTGTCGAGCATCGCGAGGTGTTCCATGAAGGCGTCGGGTGTAGCGCCGTGCCAGTGTTCCTCGCCTGGTGGGCAGTAGATCGTCTGTCCCGGGTGTGCGGTGACTTTCTGGCCGCCGCGGGACTGGATCCACGCCACTCCTTGGGTGATGTACAGCGTCTGCCCGAGGGCGTGGGAGTGCCACGCGGTCCGGGCACCGGGCGCGAATCGGACCTTCGCGACCGTCATCCGCTGACCTTCGTCGCGCGGGGAGGCGATTGGGTCGAGCCAGACGTCGCCGGTGAACTTGTCGGGCGGATTCTTGGTGGTCGCTGGGCGCGGGACTACTTGCACGATCGCTCCTTGAAGTGGTGAAGAGGTCAGGGGTGGCTGACGGTGAGCAGAGACTTGATGGCGCGGCGTTCGTCCATGGCGGCGTAGGCATCGGCCACATGGTCGAGGTCGGTGGTGTAGTCGAAGACGAGGCCGGGGTTGATCCGTCCGGCGAGGACGTCGTCGAGCAGTTCGGGGATGTAGCGGCGGGCCGGCGCGACGCCACCCTTGATGCCGATGTTCTTCCAGAACAGCGTCTTGTACTCGAACGTCTCGTACAGAGGTACGCCGACGGCGCCGATCATGCCGCCGGCGCGGGTTATTCCCGCGCAGGTCTCGATCGACTGGTCGGTGCCGACGCATTCGAGTGCGGCGTCGACGCCGGTGTGGTCGGTCAGCCGCAGGACGGCCTTGACCGCGTCGTCGCCGCGTTCCTCGACGATGTCGGTGGCGCCGAACTCCTTGGCGACGGCCTGGCGGGCGGGGTTTCGGCTGAGCGCGATGATCCGGCTCGCGCCGAGCTTCTTCGCCGCCAGCACCCCGGACAGACCGACCGCGCCGTCCCCGACCACCGCGACGGTGCTGCCTTCCTTCACCCCGGCGCTGACGGCGGCGTGATAGCCGGTGCTCGCGACGTCGGACAACGCGGTGAACGACGCGAGCTGTTCGTCGGTGAAGTCCGATCCGGGCACCTTCACGAGGGTGGCGTCGGCGTACGGCGCGCGCACCTTTTCGCCCTGCCCACCGTCCGTGACTCCATCGCCGAACGAGCCGCCGTGCACGCAGTTGGACTCGAAGCCGGCCTGGCAGGCGGGGCAGGTGCCATCGTTGAAGGTGAACGGCGCGATCACGAAGTCGCCGGCCGCAAGGCTCGTCACGTCGTCGCCGACGGTTTCCACAACGCCGATGTACTCGTGGCCGATGCTGCCGACCTTGTGCTGGTTGATGCCGCGGAAGTACCACAGGTCCGAGCCGCAGACGCAGCCGCGGACCACGCGCACGACGGCGTCGGTCGGGTTCTCGATCCGGGGATCGGGACGCTCGCCGAGTTCGATGGCGCGCTCGCCTTTGAAGATCGCTGCCTTCACGGATATCTCCTTGCTGCTCAGCGTGAGTGATGGTCAGTTGGTCGCCGAGGTACGGCGGCCGGGGATGATGACCGTGACCGCGGCGATCAGGCAGAAGGCCAGCAAGCCGGTCCCCCAGGTGAGTGCGGTGGACACACGGACGGTGAGATCGGTGGCTCCGGCCGAGGCGGCGACCAGCAGGGCCAGGCCGGTGGCCGTGCCGAGTTGGTGGGCGGTGTTGACCAGGCCGCTGGCCGCGCCGGCGTCTTCGGCGCGGACTCCGGCGATGCCGTAACTGGTCAGCGGCGCGAAGGCCAGCCCCTGGCCCGCGCCGATGAGCACCATCGGCAACGCGACACCTTCGAGGTAGGAGCCGACGGCGCCGACCTGGGCCAGCCAGGCCATGCCTGCCAGCGTGAGGGCGACGCCGGCGACCAGCGTCGAAGCTTCGCCGGCGCGCCGTACGACGCGCAGCAGCACGGTGGCGACGGCGAAGTTCACGGCGGTCATCGGCAGGAACCCGAGCCCGGCCTGGAACGGGGTGAAACCGAAGGCGTCCTGCATGAGCTGGGTCGTGAAGAAGAAGAAACCCATCATCGCGCCGAGGTACAGCGCCCGGGCCGCGTAGGCTCCCCAGCGCCGCCGATCGGCGAACAGCCGCAGCGGCAGGATCGGCTGCGCGGTCCGGCGCTCGTGCACCACCAACCCGGCAAGCAGCACGGCTGCGGCAACCATTGCGCCAACAACGACTGGACTGCCCCAGCCGCGTCCGGCCGACTCGAGGATGCCGAAGACGAGCGCGCCGACTCCCAGGGTGGCGCTCAATGCGCCCAGCAGGTCGAACCGGCCGCGCTGGCGCTGGGTGGCGGGCAGGTAGCGCGGGGCAAGAACTGCCATGGCGATGCCGAGCGGAACGTTGATGAAAAATCCTGCCCGCCAGGAGATCCATTCGGCGGCTGCACCGCCGACCAGGAGCCCCAGGCTGGCGCCGATGCCGGCGGTGGCGGCATACCAGGCCACCGCCCGCGAGCGGCGCTCACCTTCGGGGAAGCTGGCGGTCAGCAGCGAGAGCGCGGACGGCGCCACGATCGCAGCGCCCACTCCCTGCAGCGCACGCGACCCGATCAGCCACCACCCCGTCGGGGCCACGCCGATGAGGAACGACGCGGTGACGAACACCGCCAGGCCGAACACGAAAACACGGCGGCGACCCAGAAGGTCGCCCAGCCGGGCGCCGAGCAGCAGGAGCCCTCCGAACACGAGCGTGTAGGCGTCCTGCACCCACGACAGACCGGCTGCGTCCAGGCGCAGCGCAGACGCGATCGAGGGCAGGCCGGTAAAGATGACGGAGTTGTCGAGCAGGATCAGAAAATAGCTGATCAAAATGATCGCCAGAATGGCTCGCGGGTGCGCGGGTCCGGCCGGCGGCGCAGATCGCTCCTTGTCGGCGCTCGTGGTGGGGTGGTCGAGGGAGGTGGTCACGGACACCAGACAACCCCGGCCGTTGCGGGCGCAACAGTCACTGTTGAGAGGGGTACTGGCAGGGTCTGGCAGAGTCTCGACGACGACGTAGCGTGAAGGTATGGCCGCGACGAACGCCTCCAACAGCAACGATCTCCGGGAGTTCCTGACCACCCGCCGGGCCAAGATCACCCCCGAGCAGGCCGGATTGCCCGTCTACGGTGGCGCCAACCGCCGCGTGACCGGTCTGCGCCGCGAGGAGGTCGCGCTCCTGGCCGGTATCAGCGTCGAGTACTACACCCGCCTGGAGCGCGGCAGTGCCGGCGGCGTCTCGGACAGCGTCCTGGACGGCCTCGTCCACGCGCTCCAGCTCGACGAGGCCGAGCGCGACCACCTGTACCGCTTGGTCCGCGCCGCGAGCACATCCACAAGCCGGGCGTCGCGGCGTACTCCGGCGAAGAAGCGCGTGCGCCCGGTCGTGCAGCGCATCCTCGAGCAGATGCCGATGCCGGCGTACCTGCGCAACAGCCGCTTCGACGTCCTCGCCGCCAACGACCTCGGCCGCGCCCTCTACAGCCCGCTGTACGACCAAGCCGCGGCCCACACCCCCGGACAGCCGCCCAACAGCGCCCGTTTCTGCTTCCTCGACCCGCGTGCGACCGAGTTCTTCCTCGATTACGACAAGGCCGCCAACGACTGCGTCGCGTTCCTCCGCGCCGCAGCCGGCAGCGATCCCTACGACAAGGACCTGTCCGACCTCGTCGGTGAACTGTCCACCCGCAGCGAGGACTTCCGGCGCCGCTGGGCAGCCCACGACGTCCGTTACCACCGCACCGGCCGCAAACGCTTCCACCACCCACTCGTCGGCGACCTCGAACTCGACTACGAAGCCTTCGAACTCGCCGGCGACCCCGGCCAGCGCATCAACGTCTACACCGCACCACCGGACTCGCCGGCCGAGGAAGCGCTGAACCTCCTGGCCAGCTGGACCGCACCGCAGCCCGCGGCAGACACGTCCGTCATCCATCACGACACGAAGGACTGACATGCGGCTCCGACCACTCGGCCGCGAGCAACAACCAAAGGACCGGAAGACATGAGCACCTGGACCACCGACGAACTGCGCCGCCTCGACCAGCTGACCGAAATCCGCGTTGCCGGCCGCCGCGCGGATCAGACGGTGCGCACACTCACCATCGTGTGGCACGTAGTCGTCAACGACCGCCTGTACGTACGGTCGGTGCGCGGCACCGAGGGCAGTTGGTACAAGGGCGTCACCCGCCACCACGAAGGCGCAATCGCCTTCGACGGTCAGACCCGCGATGTCACCTACATCTCCGACGCCACCGCCGACGACCAGATCGACAAGGCCTACTTCGCCAAGTACGGCAACGGGTCACCGACCCGAGCGATCACCAACGCCGCGGCCAAACAGACCACCCTGCGCATCGAACCCCGCTGATCGCGCCGCCACCAACCGCCGCACCCGCCGGTCGACCGGCTCCACCCGACGAGCCTGACTATCGTGATGAGCCATGACGCAGGAGACAGATGCTTCGGATGCGAGCCTGGAATCGCAGGCGCGGAACGCGCTGGCGGCCTACGATCTGGCCGGCCCAGTCGCCCTTCGCCTGCACGCACGCGGTCTCAACACAGTCTTCGAGGTCACGGCAAACAGCAAGCGATACGCGCTTCGCGTGCATCGACCTGGCTACCGCACCAGCGACCAGATCCGGTCCGAACTGCAGTTCGTGCGAGCCGTCGCGGAGCACTGGAACGATCAGGCGTTGCTGTTTGCTCCTTGGCCTATGACCAATCGAAAAGGTGACCTCGTGACCGAGGTCACCGCCGGAGAATCGGTACTCAGCTGCGACGTCACGACCTGGGTGGACGGAGCCGTCCTAGTGCCTGGGCAAGGCCTGACCGAAGCTACGGTCCGTCGGCTGGGCCACGCGTTGGCGTCGCTGCACAACCTGTCCGCGCAATTCAGTCCACCAGGCGGTTTCTCCCTACCTCGATGGGATGCCGACGGCATGTTCGTGCCATCGGCGTCCCCGTATCAACCCCAGCTCGGCATCGAAGATCTCCTGGATCGGCCAGATCTCGACCTGTACGCCGAGATCGCCGACCGGACCCGGGCCGTCTTCACCAGCCTGGACTCCGCCGGCGACTCCTTCGGAATCATCCACGCCGACTACATCCTCGGGAACTGCTTCCTGCAACGAGCCGGCTCCGAATGGCGGACCAGTGTCTTCGACTTCGACGACTGCGGATGGGGCTACTTCCTCTACGACCTGTGCCCGCTCCTGGGCAACCTCGCGGGATATCCGGGTGCGATCGTGGACAATCCCGAGTACCCGCGCCTCCGGGACGCGTTCCTGGCCGGCTACCGCACCACGCGGCCACTACCCGCGGCCTTCGAGGAACACCTACCGACACTCATGGCCGCCCGCAACGCGAATCATTGCCTGTTGACCGCGCGCCATGACGTGTCGCCAACACCTGCACAGGATGCCGCCTGGAGGATGAGCCTTGCCCGTCAGTGTCTCGCCCTGCCCCACTGAACCTGGCCCATACCAGCTGAACGGGAACCGTCGCTCATTCGCCGAACGTCGCCCTGGTCAGCTTGTCGCTGTCCAGGATCAGGTCGATCTCGACGATGCGTTCCTGGACAACCGTGATGCCGACGACGGCGATGATCCCGCCACGGGTTTTCGCGACGATGCCGGCGGCGCCGTTCACCACGGCAGGGTGGCAGAGGGTGGCGAACCGTGGGCCGTGGGCGGCGGCGTGCTCGGCCACGGCATCGGCACCGACCAGCAATGCGGGCGCCAGCCAGGTACGCGGGCCGGTGTCGACGCGGAACACGACATCCGGATGAAGCACCTTGATCAAGCCTTCGAAGTCGCCGGCGCGTGCTGCCTCGAGGAAGGCAGTCGCGACCCGGTGTTGAGTCGCGAGATCGGCATCCGGTACCGACGACGTGCCGCGCACCCGTCTGCGAGCGCGGCTGGCGAGCTGACGAGCGGCGGCCGGGGTCCGGTCCACGATCGGTGCGATCTCGTCGAACGGTACGCCGAACATGTCGTGCAGCACGAAGGCCAACCGTTCAGCGGGGTCCAGCGTGTCCAGCACGACCAGCAGCGCCAGCCCGACCGAATCGGCGAGAAGTGCCGCGGTTTCCGGATCGGCCCGCTCACCGTGGGCGGAGACCAGTGGTTCGGGCAGCGACGTACCGGCCGGAGTTTCGGGGTGGGCCTGCCGGGCGCGCAGGATGTCGATACACACACGACCGACCACGGTGGTCAGCCATCCGTTGATGTTGTTGATCGAGGTGCTGTCGGAGCGGATGGATCTGATCCAGGCCTCTTGGAGCGCGTCCTCGGCCTCCGACATGGAGCCGAGCATCCGGTAGGCAACCGCCCGGAGGCGCGGCCGTTGCTCTGCGAAGTGGTCGGCGAACCACTGCCGGTCGTCCGTCACGGTGTCATCCCCGGTGTCATCCCCAGTGTCATCCATGGTGTCACCGCAAACCTTGAGTTCGGCGGTAGCGGGGTTCCCAGCGTCGGCTGTACAGAAGTCGCGCCGGGGCAGGCAGCATCCCGAGAACCTTCGTCGCGTAGGCGGGTCTTGCGCTGTCGAGCACCCAGGGAAGGTACTGCGCACCGCCCTTGAGGCCCGCCTCCGACCGGACATGTTTGCCGAAGGCATCCCATCCAGCCTGCCCGAGCCGACGTTCGATCAGCGGAAGTGCGTCTTCTTCCTCGTGACACATGTGTACGGTCAGCCCCTGAGCAAGGGCAGTCAGGCTCTCGCCGAGTGTGCGCTCATCGCCGCGGACGATGGCGGCGTCGATCCGCTGGAGCAGCGGGTCCAGAGCGCCGTGCTCGGTTTCCATGTCCTCGAGGATCTGCTTTTCGGTCGCCTCGGTGACGACCTCGTACAGTCGCGGCCACAACGCCACATCCTCGGCGGTGTGATGAAAGTGAAGTTGCCTGCTGAACATCTGCCAGGTCACCAGTGCTGCCGGGCTCAGGGACTTCCCCGCGTCCGCGGCGGCGCAGAGTCGACCCAGGTCACGGTTGAACGCGTCGTGGGCGACGTACATCATCGTGAAGTCGATCGTGCCCGGGATCTCAGCACGACGGGCGTACGCCTGCTCCGCGCTCTCTGTCGTGTCACTCATTGCTACTCCTGTCAGATTGCTCTTCGCGGCGACGATGCCGGTTCACACCCATATGTCGGATCACGTGGGCCAAACGTGACCGATCCCGCTCCGCACCAGCTTCCGGGGAGATTCCGTCACATTGGTTGCCCGCGGCCCGACGTACTCACTGCCAGGAGATTCCGGGCACGAGCACAAGGGAGCTGTCTTGTTCAACATCACTGTCTGGGTGGCCGAAGGCTTCCTCGCGTTGTTCTTCGCATTGGCCGGCCTGCCGAAGATCTTCGGCAAGGGCATCGACCGTTGGGTCGGCTTCGATGAGGTGCCGCGCGGCATGACGATACTGATCGGCACCTGTGAGATCGCCGCGGCAGTCGGTCTGATCGTGCCAGTCCTGGTCGACCGGGTCGAGTGGACCACTCCCCTGGCCGGCATCGGGATCGTGATCATCTCGCTGATGGCCAGCGGCTTCCACCTGCGCAACCGCGAATGGCTGGCCGCCCTCGAAACTGTCCTGTGGGCCTCGCTGGCGGGATCCGTGGCAGCGGCCCGATGGGACAAGTTCGCGACCGGGCCATCGTTGTCGGGTCATGACGTGGTGCTGCTGGCGCAACTGGTCGTCGTCCCCGCCGTGATCATCAATCTCGCCGTACTCACCCGCGCCACCAGTCCGAATGCGTAACACGCAACGTCGGGCCGTTGCCGCGATCGCCGCTGTGTCGGCGACCCTCTTGGCAGTCACAACGCCGACGCACGGATCAACCGCCAAGACCGCTCAGCGGTGCACCGCAGACTTTGATCGCGATCACTGACAAGTACTACGCCCAGAGTGAGCTCACCTCCGACTTCTGGACCAGCCCGGTCAATGCAAGCGGTACGGCACCCGGTGGATCGCCACCATCCCCGGTCTGGCCTATGCCGAGCAATACGGCAACTGGCGCTGATCGTCGTCGGCGCCGCGCTGCCGGTTGCCAGTAGCAACGGTCTGCCGAATCAGTGCGGTCGCCTCGTATCACGCCTCGGCTCTCGCGACCACCCTCGCCCGAGGGGGTGTTTTCCCTCCGCAGGAGGATGTCCGGCCGCTGCGTTGTTGGGAACGTGGTCGTGTGACGATCTCGCCCACGGCTCCCGGCCAGGACTCCAACTCGGACGGCACCCGGGCCCTGGTGCCACCGACGCAGAGCGCAGCGCCACGATGGGCTGCGCGTCTGGCGCATGTGATCCCGTTCTTCGTTCTGCCCTCCAGCGTATGGCGCCTTGCGGTCGCGTTCGGCTTCCCGATGGGCATGCTCAACGACGTCGGAGAGCCTGCCGTCGTGCGCGGCTGGCCGGCGGTCTACGTCGCCGCTATCAGCCTCCTGGCGGAAGCCGTAGCTCTCACCGCGTTCGGACTGGTCCAGCCGTTGGGAGAGGAAGTGCCGCGGTGGGTGCCGATCTTCGGCGGCCGCGCAGTTCACCCGAAGGCCGTGATCGTTGCCGCCTCCGCGGGCTCCGTGGCGCTGATGTTGATCTGGACCGTCGGCTTCTGGAACGTCTGGACAGGTGGCCGGCCAGGCCCCATGGTCAGCGCGTTCTGGGCGGCCGTCTTCACCATCTGCTACGCGCCCCTGAATCTCTGGGGCCCGGCCCTCCTCACGTTGACCTGGGCCTACCAGCGCCGAACGGGCGACATGCCCTAGGCCCCCGTCAAGGACTCGATCACCGTCGCGACGCGGTCGTCAGGCTCTAGTTGCGCCGCCATCTTCTCAGCGGCAGTTCGGTACGACGAATCGCCGAGCACCCGCTCGATCGCAGTACGCAAGGTGTCCTCGGAGGCATTCGGATCGACACTGACACCGAGTCCGTGATGCTCGACCCGGCTCGCCACCGCAGGCTGGTCCCGGCCCATCGGAACGCAGACCAACGGTACGCCGGCCGACACCGCCGCCATCACCGTGCCGTGACCAGCGTGCGTGATCACCAGGTCAGCGTCCCTGAGCACGGCGTCGTGCGGCACGAACCGCTCGAGCTGTACATGCTCCGGAGCACGGAGACCGACCAGGTCAACCGCGGGACCCACAGTCACCACCGCACGCACGCGAAGGGATCTCAGCGCGTCGATGATCCGCTGCAGGACGCCCTCCTGACTCTGATCACTCGTACTCAGGCTGACCAGCACCAACGGCTCAGTGCCTTCCGGGAGTGTGAACGTCGTCGACGCGCCTCGCGGGAGCTGCGGACCGACGTACTGCGCGTTCGCAGGCGGCTGCACCTTCGGGAGTTCGAACGCGTGCGCGGTGAGCATCAAGAGCACGTCGGCATCGATGATCTGCTCGGTGACCGAGACGATCGTGCCCAGTCCCAACTCGGCGCGCGCCCGATTGATCCCTGCACGTGCCGCTGCCCAGGCGTCCTGGAGCTCGGCCGCTTGGGAGTCCTGCCTTCCGGCGACATACACGGTTGGCATCATCGACGCCGAAACCGTGCCAGTGATGCGAGCGGCCATCAGCGCACCGAAAGCGGTGCAGTCGGCAACCATAACGTCGGCCTGCCCGCGCAAGACAGGCATCAGCTGCTGCGCCCACGGCACCGCGGCGGCGATCATCCGGGGAGTCAGGTCTTCAGGTTCGCGTCGTCTCTGGGGACTCCACTCGAGCAGTTCGAGCTCGAAACCGGCACGAGTCGTGTCGTCCCGAACCTCGGGCGGACCGAACACCGTCACGTGGTGCCCGCGGTTGCGCAACTTGGTCGCGACGGTCAGTTCGACAGCGGCGGTGCCGCCTCCGTCGCGGATCACATGGACGATCCGCAATGGCTGTATACCCGGATTGGCATCAGATGGGTTCGGCATGACGCTCATCCTCCGACTTGATGTCGACATGAAGTCAACCTCCCGGCCTCCTCGAACGCCGAGGTCTCGCACTCCAGGCCGACCTTCTCGAAGCCCTGTGTCAGCGCCGGATCGCCTCGACCACGAGTTCGCGTACGCGGGCGTAGTCGGTGGCTGCCGTCGGCTCGTCCGTCGCCAGCAGGTGAAGCGCTCCGACGAGCATCGGGGCGACCGCGGCAGGATTCGCGTCCCTCCGGATCCTGCCGGCCCGCTGCTCGGCGCCGATGTAACTGCTCACGGCAGCGACAGCCTGCAACAGGATCGGCAGCCGTTCCTGTCCCAGGGCGACCAGGTGATTGCGCACCTCGTCCCGGGCGATCGCGATCTTGATGTACTGGATCGCAGGGGTCTCGAACAGGCGGGACATGGCCGCCGCCAGGTTCTCCTCGACCTCGTTCCGTCCGGCGGTCCTGGCGAGTTCGTCGGCGATCGTCGCCACGTACGCCGTACGGCTGATGATCAACTCGGCCAGGAACGTGTCGAAGTCCGAGAAGTACTTGTGCAGCACGCCTTTGGCGACCCCACCCTCCTCAGTCACCGCACGGCTGGTGAGAGCCACGGCACCGTCTCGTACGAGCACGCGCTCGGCCGCCGCGAACAACGCCTCTCGCGGATCGTTCAACGACACACCCGTCGGTGGCATCGCACACCTCTTCGCCTGGCTCGTGGACAAACGGGCTCACCCACTCAAGTGGGCGCATGCCCATCGTAACCTCGATCTCCGCCGGGCTCTCGCAGCATGACACCGAGTCCCGCAGCCACGAGGCTCTGTCCGACGACGTAGTCATCGGTGGCGTGATGCTCGATCGGATCGAAGCCTGCCTGCCGGCACACGTCAGCCAGGTGTGCCCGGCATCGAGAGCAGCCCACGATCCACGGCTCCCGGCCCAAGTCGCCGAGCGCCACCGGCCGGCGCGAGCCGGCGTACCGTGGCGGCAGTACGAGCCGAACCCGCTCGGTGCCGGTCGGTCGCCACGTGAGGCCGGCGCCAACCTCGTAGTCGTCGTGGTACGTGAACGCGACCGCCACGTCGACCTCACCAGACTCGACGAGCGCGACAGCCTCCGAAGGTTCGGCGTCCACCAGCTTGACGTCGACATCGGGGTGACTGGTCTTGAGCGCGGCAACCGCGGCCGGCACGACCGTCGCGAGCGCTGAGGGGTAGGCCGCAATCCGCACTCGACCTCCTCGTAGGTGTATCAGCGAGTCCAGTTCCTCTCGGGCCATCTCCAACTGGCCTGCCACCGCGTCCGAGCGCCGCAAGTTGCTGACTCACTGCCGGCTGAGTCCAGCCGAGATCCCGAGCCACGGCACTGATCGATCCTGCGCGGGCAACCGCCCGGAAGATCATCAGGCGCCTGGGATCCAGCCGCACCCTCGAGGGCGACAGTGCGCTCATGCCGTCAACTCCGGTCGCTCGGCGCCCTACGTGCAGCGGCCCGGCGAAGCACGTACGGGATGGTGAGCTTGTGAATCGGAAGAACGAACGCCCACAGCAGACGTGCACCCAGGCGACGGTAGACAACCTTCGTCGTCCAAGCGACCTGGTCGCTTTCGACGTCGATGATGTTGACGGCCTCGATCAGCCAGGAATCCAGGTTCAACGTCAGCCGGTTGGTCTCGGCAGCACTGATCTGCCACCCATGGACGTAGGCCGGATCGTGAAGCGGACCGAGCCTCAGCCCCAACACCCCGCGCCATCCGGCCAGGAGAAACCACCGTAGGAGCACCGGTGCGTCCTCAAATGCTGCTCGGGCCCACTGCTCGGCACCGCGAGGATCAGCCGGATCTCGCGACTGCCGGAAAGAGCAACTGAAAGTCACACCGGTTCCGTTTCAACGAGAAGGTGGGAGGTGGCGGACGCTTCCGCCATTGTCCCTGGACATCCCCAGAGTTTCGCTTATGAGTGCGCGACCGCGGCGCGGAAGTTCGGGCACTCGGTGAAGTCTTCGTGGGTGCACGCGAGGACCGAGCCGATCATCGAAAGTGCCTGCTCGATGGCCGCGGCCTTTCGTTGCAACTCCTGCTGGTGGGCCCGCAGCGCCTCGATGCGTTGCGCAGGATCGGTTGCTGTGATCAGGTTCCGCAACTGGTCGAGGCTGAGGCCGGCCGCCTTGCCGCGCAGGATCGCCGAGACCCGGTACGCATCGGCATCGCCGTACACCCGCCGGCCGCTGGTCCGCGCGGGTGACAGCAGACCCATCGCCTCCCAGTGCCGCAGGACGTGCGGCTCGAGTCCGAAGCTCGCCGCGAGGTCGCCGATGCTCCGGGAATCAGCATTTGGCTTCATGTCAACATTAAGTCGCAGCATCGACGACATGTCGACCCGGATGGGCGTGACAAGGGCGTGGTTCTGCCCCCAGGAGACAGCGCCCGACTACGGAACGATTTGTGGCGACGGTGTCGCCTTCGTGCTGTGACGCCTTCTGGACCACCTGCCGCTCTTCAGCCCGTCGGTCGGCGTCTGAGGTGAGGCCTGGGGCGCCGGTCGCCGAGGCTGCCCTGGCGGCGTTGCGCAGTCACGCCTTCCGGGGCTGATCGCGGACCGTCAGCTGGGGGCTGTGCATTCGAGGCGTACCTGGTCGGCCCCGATCAGGCCGAGCTGTACCGCTTGGGGCGGCATGAGCGTGTTGATCGCCCAGTCCGTCGCGACCCGGGTGCGGTTTCCCGGCAGGGAGAGCAGGTGGTACCCGCGCGTGACCGCCTTGGCGGGGAGGCCGGACAACGGGATCCCGAGCGGGTTGGCGGCCGACTGCCATCCGCCGAGGTCGACCAGAAAGCCGAGATCGTGGTGCTTGTACGGCTCGAGATCGGCGCCTGCCAACGAGGCGGCGACGTTCCGGGCGACCAGCTTGCCCTGGCGCTGGGCGTGCTGCGCGGTCATCCCGGTGACCGACCCGGGCTGGGTGACGTCGGGGACGGCGGCGCAGTCCCCGACCGCGAACACGTGCGAGCGGCCTTCTACGACAAGCGTCTCGTGAACCCGGAGCCGGCCGCGATCGGTGGGCAGCGAGAGCCCGTCGACCAACGGGTCCGGCCGTACTCCGACACACCAGATGAGCGATCTGGTCGGGATCTGCTCGCCCTTGGTCATGCGCAGGCAGTCCGGCGCGGCGTACTCGACGGACTCGCCCGTGCGGACGTCGACGCCGCGCTTGCGTAGTACGCGCTCGGCGGTTGACGACATCCGCGGGTGGAGACCCGGCAGGAGCCGGTCCGCGAGGTCCGCGAGCACCCAGCGCACCCGCTGGTCGCGCAGCGCGGGTAGTTGCTTGAGCAGCCGGCGGGTGAACAGCTGGCCTTGGGCGGCGACCTCGGTACCGGTGTATCCGGCTCCGACCACGACGAAGGTACATCGTGCGTCCCGTTCGTCGCGGTCGTCGGTGGCCGCCGCGAGTTCCAGCTGACGGGTGATGTGGTCGCGCAGGAACAGCGCCTCGGAGATGCTCCGGAACCCGTGTGCGTACTCGGAGACGCCGGGGATCGGCAGCAGCTTGTTGACGCTGCCCGAGGCCAGCACGAGCCGGTCGAACTCGATCGTACTGCGTCGTCCCTCGGGGTCGACGCGTTCGACGCCGTGGCCGTTGATGTCGATGCCCGTGACCGTGCCGAGCTCCAGCTTCACCTTCGGCAACCGGTCCGGCAGCGACACGCAGATCCGCCGCGGTTCCAGAACCCCGGCCGCGACCTCCGGCAGCAACGGTAGGTACAGAAAGTAGTCCGTCGGGTTGATCAGCACGATCTCGGCCTCAGGCGCGACCCGCTGGAGCCCCCGCGCCGCGTGATACCCCGCAAACCCCGCACCCACGATTACCACCCGCGCACCGCTCATCAGCTGTCAGAGCCACCAGCCGGTGACCCTTCCTCCTCTCGCCCGCTCAGGAACGACCACGACAACCCACCAGCCAAGAATGACCGAATCAGTCGGCGACGGGGTAGCGGCTGGTGATGGCGACGCGGTTGAAGGCGTTGATCGCTATGACCAGCCAGGCGACTGCCGAGATCTGGTCTGCGGTGAGGACGGCCGCGGCGGCGTTGTAGTCCTCGTCGCTGACGTGCCCGTCCGCGACGAGGGTGATCGCTTCGGTCAGGCGTAGGGCCGCGCGGTCGGTCTCGGAGAAGTATCCGGTCTCCTCCCAGGCGGGCAGCACGGCGATCCGGTCGGGGTTTTCGCCCTTCTTGCGGGCATCACCGGTATGCATGCGCAGGCAGAACGCGCAGCCGTTGATCTGGGAAGCGCGGATCCTCACCAGCTCGACCAGGAGCGGGTCGAGGCCCACTGTGGCCGCGTTGTTCTCCGCCTCCGCGGAAAGGGCGATGAGGGCTTTGTAGGCGGTCGGGTGCTGCTTGTCGATGCTGACCCGCTGCGTGTTCGTCACAATTCCTCCAATTCTTGGGGTGGTAATCGAGTTCAGGTCGGCCAGGGGGCTGACCTGACGCGGTCGACCATGCTGAGCCGCTGGAAGCCCGGTACGAATTCCGCCAGCACGTCGGCGTTCATCGTGCCGAAGGTGGTGTCCGGCCGGTCCTTCAGCGCGTCGACGAAGGTCTGGAGGAACTCCTGCTTGAAGTCCCCGCGCGGATCGGCCGCCGTGACCGCCGCCACGTCCGCCGGGTCCAGGTGGTCGAGGCCGAAGCCGATCGCGTCGGTCAGTACGCCGTACGTCGTGACGGCGATCTCCGGCCCCATCCGGGCGGGGACCCCGGGCGTCGTGTGCAACGCGATCGCCGTCCACACCACCTCCGCCGCGCCGTCGCTGAACCCGTGCTCCAGCAGGAACCGGCGGGCATGGTCGGCGCCGTCCAGCTCGAACCGCTGCTCGGCACCGGAGAACGGCGTGAGCAGACCGACGTCGTGGAAGAGAGCGGAAAGGTAGACCAGCTCAGGATCCGGCTCCAGTCCCAGCAGCCGGGCGTGCAGCATCCCGAAGACGAACACGCGCCGGGAGTGGTGATAGATGAGCGGGCTCGAGTGCTCACGGACCCACTGCGCGGCCTCGGCCGCCGCCGGTGTCTCGGGGATGCGCTCTGCTGCGATGATCTCGGACATGGACCTCGCACTTTCCGGTGTCGTTGCGGCGAACGGTTCGCCCGGTTTCCACGGTCACGCAGTACCCGTCTCGCGCGCCACCTCGGTACGGCCATGAAGCACGCGCATCCGGACACGTCTGCCGCACAGACGCCGTCCGGGTCGCACCAGGTAGCGATCCTCGTGTACGACGGCGTCAAGGTGCTCGACGGCGCGGGTCCAGCCGGCGCGAGCTAGCTCCGGTCGCCGACCAGCAGCACTCGCGGTCCGCGAAGAACTTGCTGGAGCGTACGACGCAGCGGTCCCGGGCGTCAGCGGCCGAGCAACTTGTCGAGCCAGCTACTTCCCTGCCGTTCGGACTTCGGGTGGCCCGGACACCACTGAGCGGCGGGGATCATCGCTTTGACCTGACCGACGTGCTGGCCGCAGCCTGCCCAGGTGGTCTTGCCGCAGGTCTTGCAGGTCACGGGTCGGCACATAGTTCGTCTCCTTTGTCGGGCTGTGGTTGGCGAGTTCTCGAATTGACGGACGGTGCTGGGAGGGGTCGGAGGTGTCAGGCGAGGGCGGGGAGCGCCTGGATCGCGGTGTAGACAGCGACGCCGAGCACAAGCACGGTGAAGGCTGCCGACAGGTGATCGCTGTCGACCCGGTTGGCAAAGCGGGCGCCGATGACGGCCGCGCTCGCCGAGACTGCGGTGAGCAGGAGCACCACACCCCAGTCGGGACCGGCGCCGGATCCGGCACGGGCGGCCAGCGCTGCGGCACTGGTGATGGTGATCACGACCAGGGAGGTCCCGGCCGCGAACCGGATCGGCAGCCCGAGAGCGAGTAGCAGTGCCGGCACGACGAGGAAACCACCGCCTACGCCGAGAAACCCGGTCAGCAGGCCGACCACAGTCGCGGTG
Source organism: Kribbella sp. NPDC051137 (assembly GCF_040682535.1). Classification (NCBI taxonomy): domain Bacteria; kingdom Bacillati; phylum Actinomycetota; class Actinomycetes; order Propionibacteriales; family Kribbellaceae; genus Kribbella; species Kribbella sp. NPDC051137. Next base: position 481,956 of record NZ_JBFBBI010000007.1, on the reverse strand, counting down.
ACGAGCACTCCGGCCGCACGCGGACAGGCGCAGGCGAAGGTCGGACTGAAGGTGATGATCGGATCGTCCAGCGACGGACGTCCGGCGAGTCGGTGCGGGGTACGGCGGGAACGACGCGACCGACGCCAGGCCATGATGCCGGCCACGATGAGCATGAGCACCGCGAACGTTGCCATCAGCACCTTCTGTGGGACGTGCGTGGAGGCCTGGGCGCCGAGTACCGCGCCACCGATCGCCACGGAGCCGAAGGCGACACCACGGCCGAGCAGTACGTTGCCGGTCCGGTACGCCGTGATCGCGCCGAGGACCGACGTCACGCCGACCACGACCAGCGAGCCCGTGGTCGCCTGCACGGCGGACTGCCCGAGCAGGTAAACCAGCACCGGCACCGCGAGGATCGAGCCACCGCCGCCGAGCGCGCCCAGACTGAGTCCGATCAGCGCCCCGGCGACGACGACGAGGACGACCGTCACGGGTACTTCACGCCTCCGGTCCGACCACGTCGAGCCCGGCCTTCGCCGCGTTCTCGAACTGGTCGTCGACGGCGACGAGCAGGCGTCCGGCAGCATCCAGGAACGACGCGGCGATCGATGCGCGGTAGCCCGCCGCGCAATGTACCCACACCTCGCCGGGCGGGACCTCTGCCAGTCGCTGCGGCAACTCGTGGATCGGGAGGTTGACCGCGTCGCGGATCCGGGCGGACACGTACTCCTCGGTCCGGCGGACGTCCAGGATCACGACCTCACGATGGTGACGGACCTGCTCGAGATCGGCGAAGCTGGCGGTCGGGAACGATGCCGGCGCGCCGCTGCTCCACTGCTCCGGTCCACCGGTGGCGTGGGCCGCCGGACGGTCGATCCCGATCCGCACCAACTCACGCTGTGCCTCGGTGACCTGCGCCGCCGTCTCTCCGAGCAAGGTCAACGGCGTTCCCCACTCGATCAGCCAGCCGAGGTACGTCGAGAACGCGCCGTTCAGCCCGAAGTTCAGCGTCCCCGGTGCGTGACCGGCCGCGAAGGCCGTTCGGGTGCGCAGATCGACCACCCATTCGCCCGCCTCGATGCGGCGGCGCAGTTCCGCCGCGTCCGCCTTCTCCGGCAGGGACAGATCGGGGTCGCATGGGCCCGCCGAGTTGGCGGGCGCCATGTGCACGTAGTACGCAGGCCATGCGCCGAGTCCGGCGAGCAGTTCGCGAACGTACTCCGCCTCGCTCCGGGTCAGCACCGGATTCGCACGCCTTTCGTGCCCGATGGTCGATTCCGCCGCCTCGGACTGGTTCGCGGAGCAGAAGGACCCGAACCCGTGCGTGGGGTAGACCTCGGTCTTGTCAGGCAACGTCGCGGCGAGCTTGTGCGCCGAGGCGTGCTGGTGACGCGCCAGGGCGTCGGTGTGGTCCGGCCCGAGTAGGTCGGGCCGGCCGGTTGCGCCGTACAGCAATGATCCGCCGGTGAAGACTGCGACCGGTTCGTCGATGGCGGTGAGGGCATACGACATGTGGGTGAAGGTGTGACCCGGTGTGTGGATGGCGCGCACCCGCATCCGGTCACCGATCTCGACGACCTCGCCGTCATGGATCGGTGTGCGCTCGAAGGAGACCTTGTCGTCGGCATTGATCAGGTACGCCGCTCCGGTGGCTCGGGCCAGCGCGAGCCCGCCGGTGACGTAGTCGTTGTGGATGTGGGTCTCGAAGACGTGGGTCAGCCGAACGCTGTCGGTATCGAGGATCGCCAGGATGCGGTCGATGTCGCGCTGCGGATCGATGACGAACGCCACCTCGCCGTCATGGACGAGATAGCTGCGGTCACCCAGCGACGGTGTCTCGATCGCGCGGACGGTCAGACCTGTGTCCGATTGCAGACGGCTCGGCGAATCAGTAGCGGTCAGTGTGTGGTGGTCGCTCATCAGACTCTCAGCTGTGGGTCAGGCGCCCGGACCGGGTCCAGGCGGTGGTGCCGCCGACGACGTTGTAGGCGTCGAAGCCGGCCGCGGTCAGGAAGTCCGTCATCGCCGACGACCGATTGCCGGTGGCGCAGACGACATAGACCGGCGCCGACCGGTCGATCTCGTCGAGACGGTCGCTCAATCGGCCCATGGGGATGTTGACGGCCCCGGGCACGTGGCCGTCTGCGTACTCGCGGGGCTCGCGGACATCCACCACCGTGGCGCGCGAACCGAGCGCGGAGGCGAGCTGGTCGGTATCGATCTCCCGCATCGGGATTCCCTTCTCCAGGCGGTTGTTCAGGTTCGGTCGATATCCCCCCGGGGGGATATGAAGAGAGGTTAACACATCCCCCCGGGGGGATGTAGCCTGAAGGGACCGAAGACAAGGGAGAAGCACTCTGATGGACCTCGCACCCGACGAGGTCAAGCCGATCGTCGCCCGGATGAAACGCGCCCACGGACATCTCGGCAGCGTCATCAAGATGATGGAGGAAGGCGCGGACTGCGAGTCCGTCCTCACGCAACTCGCCGCCGTCAACAAGGCGCTCTCACGAGCCGGGTACGCCGTCGTGAGCACCGGCCTCCAGCACTGCCTCACCGAACCGGACAGCGACGTCGACGTCACGAAGATGGAAAAGCTCTTCCTCGCTCTGGCGTGACTCCGAGTCGCTCTGTCGCCGCAGCCGGAGGAATCTTGCGGACGCCGAGGCGGTTCAAGTTCCTGAGAGTAGAAGAGACCTGTTTGCGGAGGCACACCTTGAGCAACGCCGATACTGTCATCGCCGCACTGCGCACCGGCTTCGACCGGCTCGCCGAGTTCGTCCGGACGTTCGACGACGAAGCCCTGGCCGGTCCGTCAGCAGCGAGCAACTGGGACATCGCGACCGTGCTGAGTCACCTCGGCAGCGGCGCGGAGATCATGACCAACACGATCCAGCTCGCACTGGACGGCAAGACGGCTGAGAGCGACTTCAACCAGAAGGTGTGGGCGCGCTGGGACTCCTCGTCGCGCCAGGAGCAGGCTGCCGGCTTCCTCACCTGGAACCAGAAACTCACCACCCTGTTCGAGTCACTGGACGGCGACCAGCGCGAGAACCTCCGGATCGATCTGGGCTACCTGCCCGCACCGGCAGACGTGGCGACCGTGGCACGCCTGCGGCTCAGCGAGCTCTCCTACCACTCCTGGGACGTGCGCAGCATCGCCGATCCGGCGGCGACCCTCGACGGGGACGCCGTACCGCACCTGCTCGACATCGCTACGAGCAATCTGGGCTGGATCACCAAACCGGCCAACCTGAACGGCCAGGAGGCCACGCTGACGGTCGCCACGACCAACCCGGCGACCAAGTTCACGCTGCGGCTGGCCGACCCGGTCAGCATCGACCCAATTCCGGCAGAACAGCCCGACGGTTCACTGACGCTGCCCGCCGAAGCCTGGCTACGGCTGGTCGCAGGCCGCCTCGACGCGGACCACACCCCGGACTCGGCCGACCTGACCGGCCCGATCACCTGGCAGACTCTGCGCGCGGCCTTCCCTGGCTACTGAAGCACCTGCGGCGCCCGGATCAGGTCCAGGGGATTGCCGACCCTCTCTTCTTCTGACCATAATCTGGGCTCGTGGGAGAGATGAACATAGTCTTCGCGGCCCCGGACGACGAGACCGCCATCGCGAGACTCGGGGACCTGTTACCGGGTTCCCCCACCCACAACGACGACGGACTCCGTCCCGAGGTACTGGCCGACCTGGAAACACACCTCACCGGCCGAAACGCCCAGGACATTGCCGCCGACCCCAGGCACTGCGCACAAATCACCCAAATCTTCGACGAAGGCGCCGGCGTCACCGAGGCCGCACTGCTGACGATCACCGACACACTCACCCACGCACTGGCCGCCGCCGACGCCGAGACCCTGTCAACGGCAGCGGCCTCATACAGCGACTACACCGTCAAAGGCCTGGCCACAGTCGCCCGCCACGCAACAACCCACAGCCACCACATGTACACCTTCTGGTACTTCTAACCTGCCCCTCGGCCAAACTGAGCCAAGTCACTCGACCCGACGAGAGGTGGTTCAGTGCAGGGCCAGGTACGGGGCGAGGGCGAACAAGGCAACGACCATCGCAGTTCGCAGCGTCCGGGTGGGCAGCGAACGCGCGACTCTCCAGCCGATGAGGACGCCCGCGAGTTCGGGGATGCCGATCAGCACCGCGAGAAACCAGTCGATGCTGCCTTGGAGCAGATAGCCGACCGTCCCGACCGTGGCGATGACAACTGACTGCGCCTGGGCAGCAGCCAGTGCCTCGAGCACCTCACATCCCGCCGCGACCAGCAGCGGCACAGTGAGCATCGGGCCGCCGATCCCGACGATCCCAGCGGTCACGGCCACCAGGAGACCAATGACGGCGACAACGGTCCGCGACGGATGACCCCGCGCTCGACGCCGTCGGCCGCGGACGAGCACGAGGGCGGCAACCGCCGCGACCAGCGCGCCGAGCAGCATGCTGAACACGTGCGGCGCCAGAAGTGAGTTGACGATGATGCCGGCCACGGTTCCGATCAGGGCGGTGCCGGCCAGCAGTCGAGCTGTCGTCCGGGCCTGCGGGGCGCGCAGTTGGCCGGACCGGACGTACGCCGCCGTACCCACAGCTCCGGTCGCCACGTGGGTCGCGATCGCGGTCCCCGCCACCTGGGCGGGAGTGAGCGTGGTCAGAGCGACCAGGCCGACCGTGGGCAGCACCCCGCCCGGGCCGATCGCGGTGATGCCGATCCCGCCCGCCAGGCCCAGCAGCGCGAGCATCAGGCCGGCGAGCGGCGTCAGCTCGCCCATTCAGTTGGCCCTGCCGGGGAGGTCTGCACGCCGGTCGCGGTGCACGACGGCTTCGAGCGCGAACCGGTCGGCCCTGATCTGCAGCACCTCGGAGTCGACCGGCCGGTCGTCGGCCAGCCGGGTCAGCCGTTCGATGGTGAAGATCGCCGCGCCAGTGATCAGCCCGAGCTGCGCGGCGACATCCGGCTCGGCGTTGGTCGCATGGACCGTGAGCTCGGCGCGCCCGAGAGACTGACCGCTCGTCTGCTCGATCAAGCCGAAGACGTCGTTCGTGACCAGATCGGCGTCCAGCAGCGGCACTCCGATGTCGGCCGGGAGGTACGAGATGTCGTAGGACAACGGTTCGTCGTTCACGAACCGCAGGCGTTCCAGCCGGACAACTCCGGACCCCGGTTCGAGCTCGAGCCAGTCGAGGATGCGATCAGGTGCCGCAGGCAACCTTTCCGCGGAGACCACCCGGTTGCGGACCGTGCCGTAGCCGGCGAGCGCCTCGGCAAGCCCGGTGAGCCGATCCAGACCGTGACCGTACTTCGGCGCGCGCACGGTCGTACCGGCACCACGCCTTCGCTCGATCAGCCCCTCACGCCGCAGCAACTCCAGCGCCTCGCGAACCGTGTTCCGGGATGCGGTGTGACGCGCCGCGAGAACGGCTTCTTCCAGGCGCTCACCCTCGCCGAAACGTCCGGCCAGGATCTGGTCGCGCAACTCGCCGGCGAGACGCTCGGCGCGCTGCGACCGCGGGTACGCCGACGTCCAACCGGCCGGAATCCGCCGCCCGCGCGCCGCATTCTCCGCGGATGTCATACCCGACACCCTAGTAGTTCCGCCAGAGTTCCGCCACTTTCAGTGCCCGGTCTGACGGGTTACTCGACCATGAAGACGGTGTTGTGGAGACCACTCGAACCATTGGGGCGCGGGGGCGCCTGGTCAGCGGTCTGCAGCCGGCCGGTTCCGTCCGTGGCCCGCACGGTCAGCTTGTGCGTGCCCGGCGTGGCGTTCCAGCGGAAGATCCACTGACGCCAGGTGTCCACGGTGTCCTGGGCGGCCAGCTGTGCCGGCTGCCACGGGCCGTCGTCGACCTGCACCTCGACCTTGCGGATTCCGCGCCGCTGCGCCCAGGCGACACCCGCGGCAACCGCCGGGCCGGCCTTGATCGTCGCGAACCCCTTCGGCACGTCGATCCGCGACGCGGTCTTGATCGGCGCCTCGACGGCCCACCCGCGCTCGGTCCAGTACGCGGTGAAGTCCTGGAAGCGCGTGACCTCGAAGTCCACGATCCACTTCGTCGCCGACACGTAGCCGTACAGCCCGGGCACCACCATCCGCACCGGGAAGCCGTGTGTGAACGGCAGCGGCTCGCCGTTCATCGCGACCGCGAACATCGCGTCCCGCCCGTCGGTCAGCGCACTCAACGGGGTACCGATCGTGAGCCCGTCGACACTGGTCGACCGCACCGCATCCGCGCCCGCGCGCACCCCGGCCTCCTTCAGCACGTCAGCGATCGGTACGCCGATCCATCGTGCGTTGCCGACGTACGGACCGCCGACCTCGTTGGAGACACACGTCAACGTGATGTCGCGCTCGATCAACCGTCGGCTCACCAGATCACCCAGCGACAACCGCAGCTCGTGATCCACCATCCCGTGCACGCGCAACTCCCAGTTCCGGGGATCGATGCGTGGGACCTCCAGCAGAGTGTCCACCCGATAGAAGTTCGCGTTGGGCGTCACGAAACGAGCCGCTCCCGCGACGTCCGCCTGTGCGGCAGCGGGTATCGCCGGCGCGGGCTCGGTCGGACGCGGAACCCGGAACGTCGACCGCGCCGCCTCCCCGGTCCCCGTCGACACCAGCCTCGACACTCCCACACCGCCTGCACCTGCAACAACCAGCGCCGACACCGTCAACAGGAACCGGCGCCGGTCGAACCCGCCGGGCTGCTCCGGCTCTACTTCGCTGTCCCGATGGCGCAGCGCGCCCACCACGAGGTACATGCCGGCCACCGCAACGATCAAGGTCACTGTTGCCGGGATCAGCCGGACCAGAACGTTCGAGGTCGCGGAGCGGCTGGTGATCGCAAAAACGATGCCGACGGCCCCTACCAGGACGGCGATACCTGGCGCTGAGCGCCGTACCCGCGGATGCTCACTGCTGCCCAGCAGTCCCGCGAACGCCGCGACCACCGCGAGCGTGACGCAGATGCCGACCCGCAGCAGCGGTCGGTCGGCAGTCCCGAGTTCACGCACCGCCCAGTCCTTCACCGGGCCCGGCGACCAGTCGATCACCTGCACCCCGACCGCATCGACCGGCCAGGGACCGCCGGACAGCTCAGCGGCCAGATAGCCCAGCCCGAGCGCGGCTCCGGCCGCGATCAATCCGCCCAGGGCACCTGCGGTACGTCGCTTCCCGGTCTCACTCATGGTGCCGGTTCGGTACAGGCCCTGCCGCAGATGGGTCCGAAGACTTTGCCGACGGCACCCATCCGGCACGTCCATGGCGCCGAAGGACGGCTGTCAGGTGAGCGGAGCCGCTCGCGTTTCCCATCAGGAAAGAGATCGTCATGTCCCGAAAGATCGTCCGTGCGGGCTTCGCCACCACCGCCGCAGCTCTGCTGCTCACCACCGCGGCCTGCGGTGGCAGCAGCGACAACAACTCGAGCAGCTCGCCTTCCACCAGTACCTCGTCCTCGGCGCCTGCCGACAGCCCGAGCATGACCACCAGCGAGACCCCGTCGGCGAGCAACGCCGCCGGCGGAATGGTCGGCCCGGGCTGCGCGGCGTACGCGAAGGCCAACCCGACCGGCGCCGGCTCGATCGACGGCATGGCCGCCGCACCGCTGGCCACCGCGGCCTCCGGCAACCCGATGCTCAAGACCCTCGTCGCGGCGGTGTCCGGCAAGCTCAACCCGAAGGTCAACCTGGTCTCGACCCTCAACGGCGGCGAGTTCACCGTCTTCGCGCCGGTCGACACCGCGTTCGCGAAGATCCCGGCCGCGACCGTCAACACGCTGAAGACCGACAACGCCCTGCTCACCAAGATCCTCACGTACCACGTGGTCGCCGGGCAACTGGACCCGACCGCGGTGGTCGGCAAGCACCCGACCGTGGAGAAGCAGGACGTCACCGTCACCGGTTCCGGCGACGCCCTCAAGGTGAACGGCGCCAACGTGATCTGCGGCGGCGTGAAGACCGCCAACGCCACCGTCTACCTGATCGACAGCGTCCTCATGCCGCCCGCCGCCTGATCGACCGTCAGCCCCCGTCGAGGTATCCGCCGAAGTTTCCGCGGTTCGTTGACGGGGGCTCTTCAGGGCCGGGGAATGTAGGCTGCCGAGGTTCCTCCAGACGATCCGCGCGGCGTACGACCAACCCGGAAAGGTGAGTATGACTTCAGGGCTCGAGCATCTCGGCGTGCCGGTCGGGCCGATGGTGCGAGTTGGTGGTGGGTACGCGAATCGCCTGTACCGGCTCGACACCGAGCAAGGGTCGTTCGCGGTGAAGGAGCTGAACCTGGCCGACCGGCGGGTGACCTATCACGTGGATGACGTGTTCCGGTTCGAGCGGGCGGCGTTCGCGGCCGGCATTCCGATGCCGGAGCCGGTCTCGGCCGATCGCGGCGTGCTCGTCCATCGGTGGGTCGAGGGTGAGAAGGTGCCCGAAGCGCCGGTATCGGAGGCGTTCGCGTTCGAGATCGGCGAGATCCTCGCGCGGATCCATGCGCTCGACGTCGAGTGGACCCACGGGGTGGCCGACGAACCGACGGCGTGGGACTGGGCTGAGCTCGCCGAGCGGGCCAGGGCAACCGGCCAGCCCTGGGCCGACGAGCTTGCTTCGCGGGTCGAGACCTTCCTCGCGATTGCGCGCTTCGTCGACAGCTGCGAGCGGCCGGGCCCCGTCGTACTGACCCACAAGGACATCCAGCCGTGGAACCTGCTCGCTCGAGAGGGGCGGCCGGTGCTGCTCGACTGGGAGCTGTCGGGGCTGCTCGACCTGTCCGGTGAGCTCGGGTCGACGGCGCTGAGCGTCGCCAAGGGGCCGGGCCTGGACAGCATCGAGCCTGCGGTCTTCCGCGCGGTCCTCGACGGGTACGTCGCCGGCGGCGGGACACTGCCGCCGTCGGGGCCCAGCTGGTTCGTGTTCATGATCGGCGGCTGGCTCGGCCATACGCGGTGGAACATTCTCCGTTGCCTCGCGGGCGTGGAGGCGAGCACCGGGCCGGACCTCGCGCTGTCGCAGGAGTCGGCGCTCAACGGCGTACGGGGCCTGCCCGCTCTGTTCGAACGACTTCCCGATCTTGAGACGCTGCTCCCCTGACGAACCTGAAACGCAGCTGAGTGCGCGCCACCCGGACGCTCGGGAGTGTTCACCAGCACTGCACATCCGCTTCCTTCGCAGGGCATCGTTCACGGTCTTTGCTGAAGACCATGGTGGACTCGCAGCGAACCCAGGGAATCACCCGCAGGCGCCTGCTCGGCGCGGCTGCCGGGGCGGCGGCGGTGACGGCACTGCCCACGTCGATGCAGAAGGCGCTGGCCGCGCCCGCGCCGGAGCTCCGGTCCTTGCGGCAGATCGAGCACGTCATCTTCCTGATGCAGGAGAACCGGTCGTTCGACCACTACTTCGGCACGCTCCGCGGGGTCCGCGGGTTCGACGACCCGACCGCGATGCGGCTGCCGTCCGGCGAGTCGGTGTTCCGGCAGCCGGATCCGAATCATCCGGACGGCTACCTGCTTCCGTTCCGGCAGAACACCAAGACCACGAACTCCGCGAAGGCGTACGGCACCGGGCACGCGTGGGACGTTCAGCACAAGTCCTGGAACAACGGCGCGATGGACAACTGGGTCGTCGAGCACACCGCGAGCGACGGCGCGCACGGGCCGTTCACGATGGGGTACCTGACGCGCGAGGACCTGCCGTTCCACTACGCGCTCGCCGACGCGTTCACCGTCTGCGACAACTACCACTGCTCGGTCATGGGCCCGACGCACCCGAACCGGGTGATGGCGATGAGCGGCACCCTCGACCCGCACGGGCTCGGGAACGGCCCGGTCCTGGACAGCGCGGCACCGAAGGAGTTCTACACCTGGACGACGTACCCGGAACGCTTGCAGCGCGCCGGTGTCAGCTGGAAGTACTTCACCGCCAACCCGTACGACACCGGCCACGGCTGGTTCAAGAACTTCGCCGAGTCCAAGCCGGGTGACCCGCTGTACGACAACGGCATGGTGCGGTACTCCCCGGCGATGGTCGCGGACGTCATCCGCCGCGACGAACTGCCGTCGGTCACCTGGCTGGATGCGCAGTACCTGCCGAACGTGTACGGCCTACCCGAGGGCGCCGAAGGACCGAACAACCTGGTCGCCGGCGGTGCGGAGTACATCGCGACGATCCTGGACGCCCTCGCCTCCACGCCCGAGGTGTGGCAGAAGACGATGTTCGTGATCACGTACGACGAGAACGACGGCCGGTTCGACCATGTCGCACCGCCGGTCCCGCCGCCCGGCACACCCGACGAGTACGTAACGGTGTCGCCGCTGCCCGCCGCGTCCGGTGGTATCGCCGGGCCGATCGGGCTGGGCTTCCGCGTCCCGACGATCGTCGTCTCGCCGTTCAGCCAGGGCGGCTGGGTGTGCAGCGAGGTCTTCGACCACACCTCGACGCTGAAGTTCCTCGAACGCCGCTTCGGGGTCCGCGAGCCGAACATCAGCGCGTGGCGACGGGCCACCGTCGGTGACCTCACCTCCGCGCTCCGCCTCGACGGCAATGGCAAACGCAACTTCCCCCAGGGGATCCCGACGTACGCCGACACGGTCGCGCAGTTCGAACTCGAGCAGCACGAGGTCGCGACCCTCCCGCCGCCGGTGATCCCGACCGTCCAGCAGCCGCCGCATCAGGAACCCGGCCACCGACCACACACCCGCTGACCCGCCTGCACACCGGCACCTGGGCCCCGGCGTCCGGACTCAGCCTGGATCCGTGCGCCAGGCAGGTCCACCAGACCATCCGCCGCTCAGCGGCATCACCGTTGCCGGATGCAACCGCCTTCGCACCGGGCCTAGCTGGACTCCCACGAGAACCCGTCGGGGTCGGTGAAGTCGCTCCCGTCCGCGGCGAGCGCGATCCGGTGCGAGCCAGTCCCCTCCATCGGTACGCCGGCATCCTTGGCGAGCGCCTTGCGTCCGTAGAGTCCCAGCCTCACCTGTCCGTCGCCTTCGAACTCGACGTACTTGCGGCCGAAGCTCCTGCCCACGGTCAGTCCGTGGTCGACGTAGAACTTCTTGCTCGCAGCAACGTCCTCGCAGCCGATCAGCAGTACGACGGAATCGATCGCCCGGGTCGCCGGACCGGTCTCCTTCTTCGCCGAGGTCGCCACCTTCCAGATCGTCCCGTCCGGCGCCTGGAGAACACCGCCGTACCCCCACAGCGACTTGGTCACCGGCTTGATCACCGTCGCGCCGGCAGCCACCGCACTGTCGAACAGGCTGGTGACCGTGCTCGGCTGCCCCACCGTCAGCGACAACGTGAAGCCGCGGAATCCGGCCGATTCGGCGGCCGACTCGCGCACCCGCACCTGGCCGGCGAGCCCGAAGGCGTCCACCAGGAACTTCTCGGTCGTTGCGACGTCGGTTGCTTCCAGAACCACACTGTCAAGAGTTGTCATGCCTCCAATTTAGGAAGCCGGGCCCGCGTTCGCTTCTCGATTCCTGATCGATGCCAGGATCAGGTCGGCGGCACGTTCGGCGACGCCAATGCCGCACGTTCCGCTCACGTGGTAGACGGTTTGGTGGACGGCGCGCTCGATCGCCGAGAGTTCGTTGCCTTCGACATCCTCGCCCGGGAAGACCTCGCGTACGAGCCAGGAGCGCATCGGTTCCTCGGACGCGACTTCTGCTGGTGGCTCGGCGTACTCGGCCTCTGGGACCTGGAGACCCCGCCGGCCGGGGCCGAGCACGTCACGATCGCCGTCAGCGGCGCGAACGGCGGCCACACCGTCGACTTCCGCGCCCTGGCCTCGAGCGGCATCCAGCTGGTCGGCATGACCGCGTCGTACCAGGACGGCGTACTGCGGTTCGCGAACGACCTCGGCGAGAACATCGCCCGCGGCGACGAGAACTACCTGGCCCTGCTCGACCAGGCCGACGCGTACGTCGAGCGCAACGGCCTCGACCTCCCCGAAGAACCGTCGGCCCGCAGCCTCGGCCCCGACCCGGAGGCCGTCACCGATCCCCTCCTCGAACTCGACCTGTCCGGCATCAGTTGCATCCTCTGGGCCACCGGCTACGCCACCGACTACAGCTGGCTCCAGGTCGACGCGTTCGACGAGTCCGGCCGCCCCCGCCAGCGCCGCGGCGTCTCCACCGAACCCGGCGTCTACTTCGTAGGCCTCCCCTGGCTCTCCCGCCGCGGCTCCAGCTTCATCTGGGGCGTCTGGCACGACGCGAAATACATCGCCGACCACATCGCCACCCAACGCAACTACCTCAGCTACTGACCCGCACAAGCCCTCGGCCGGGACGTGTTCACTTCGTGAGGAACGAGCGGATGTGGTCGAGGGCCATGTCGAGGGCGGTTTCCATCGGGGCGATGTCCTGCTGGGTCTCGGCGAGGAGGTAGCCGCCCTGGAGGGCTGCCATCAGGCCGACAGCGAGTTTGTCAGGGTCGGCTGCTTCGGCGAGGGCGCCGCTGATCTGCATCCGGCGGAGGCCCGCGGCGATCAGGCCGGTCCACGCCGCGAAGGTCTCGGCCAGAGTGGTGCGGGCCTCGTCGTCCTGGTCGGACAGTTCGCTGGCCATCGAGCCGAGGGCGCAGCCGTACGCACCGTTCTGCAGGGCGTTGCGTTGGACCAAAGCGTCCCGCCAGCGCAGCAGGCCGCGGAACGAACGCAGCCGTTCCAGGTAGCCCTGCTCGCGTTCGAGGACCTGTCCGGCCCGCAGCACGACCACGGCTCGGACCAATTGGTCCTTGTCGGCGAAGTGCTGGTAGAGCTGTGACTTGCTGGTGCCGCTCGCCGCCCGGACGTCGTCGAGGGTGGTCGCGTTGACGCCACGGACGTACATCAGGTCCGCGGCCGCTTCCACGATGCGCGCCCGGGTCGCGAGGCCGCGGGACGTCAGGCGGCGGGAGGGGGCGTCCGCCGCGGTTCCTCGAGTCACGATCCCAACGCTACCGCCCGAGCACTGCAGGGTGTATCGTTCTGGACGAAATAGTCCAATCGTGGGAGGTTCCTGATGAAGGCGATCGTGGTGACGGACCAGGCCGCGGGAACGGCCGGGATGACGCTGGCCGAGCGCCCCGAGCCGCCGGCAGCGATCAACGACGTCGTCGTGGAGGTCCGCGCGTCGGGATACGTCCCGACCGAGGTCGATTGGCCGTCGACCTGGACCGACCGCGCCGACCGCGACCGGTCGCCGTCGATCCTCGGCCACGAAATGGCCGGGGTGGTCACCGGTCTCGGTTACGGGACCACCGGGCTGTCGATCGGGCAGCGGGTGTTCGGGCTGACCGACTGGCATCGGGACGGCACGCTCGCCGAGTACGTCGCCGTCGAGGCGCGCAACCTCGCGCCGCTGCCGGGTGACGTCGACTTCACCGTGGGTGCGAGCCTGCCGATCTCCGGGCTGACCGCCTGGCAGGGACTGTTCGACCACGGCCGGCTGCGCGCGGGGCAGACCGTGCTCGCGCACGGCGCGGCCGGAGCGGTCGGCACCATGGTGACGCAGCTCGCGCGCGAGGCCGGCGCCTACGTCATCGGCACCGGACGCACCGCCGACCGGCAGAAGGCGCTGGACTTCGGTGCGCACGAGTTCGTTGACCTCGGCAACGACAAGCTGGCGGACGTCGGCGGCGTCGACCTGGTGTTCGACGTGATCGGCGGCGACGTCCAGAAGCAGTCCGCGGCACTGATTCGCCCTGGTGGCACGCTCGTCACCGTCGTCGGCCCGGTCGAGTCCCGGCCCGCGGACGGCCTCGCGATCGACTTCGTCGTCGAGGCCGACCGCGCCCAGCTGACCGAGATCGTCCAACGCGTCCGCGACGGCCGCCTCCGCACCAACATCGGCACCGTGGCCACGCTCGACGAAGCCGTCGCCACCTTCAACTCCACCGAACGCACCAAGGGCAAAACAGTCATCCACGTCCGCCCCTGAGGCTCAGGCGTCGAGCACGAATGCCTTGAAGAGGGCCGAGTCCTTTCCGTTGCCGATGCCGGAGGCCCATTCGATGTAGCCCTTACGGCCTTGGCCGTCGTTGTCGTTGACGAGGAGTGAGACGCTGATCAGGTTGCCGGTCGGGTCGATGCCGAGGTCGGTCCACGCGACGCCGGCGGTGTACGTCGTGGTCGTGCCGGCGCGGGTGATCGCGGCGTCGCCCGCGGGAAGCGGACCGGTGCCGGGGCCCGACCAGCGCCAGGTGTCGATGTCGGCGCCGACCAGGGACGCGCCGATCTCGTTCCAGCCGGCGGCTTCGCCCGGCGTACCGGAGCTGACGGCGAACTGGAGCGAGTCGTTCTGCCAGATCTGGTCCCCGCCCGCGGTGGCGTGGTGGACGTCGTCGGTGACCTCGATCGTGAGGTAGAGCCGGTCGGCGTCATGCGTGACCCAGAAGTCGAACGACAGGTCCTGGGGGCCGTTGTACCCGGTGACCTGCACGGTGCCCTCGCTCGACGTACCGGTAGGCGTCGTACCCGTCAGTTGGTTCACGCCGTTGATCGCGATCGTCTTATTCGCGACGTGGTGCAGGTCGGAGGCCGCCACCAGGACGGCCGTACCGCTCGCCGTCAGCGGCGTACCGTCGCTCATCGTCGCGGTCACGCTGTACGTCGTCCCGCTGCTGAGCGGGATGAAACGCTCGTCGACCGCGCCGGCTGCGATCGCGACATCGGACGCCGAGCCCTGCGCCGAGCCCACCGTCCACGCGATCGTCGGCACGCTCTGCGCGGCGCTGCTGCTGTTGGCGACCCGGATGCGCAACTGGTCCGTGCCGTCCCTCAGGACGTGCTGCACCGCGAGCTCGAGCGGCTCGGTGACCTGGTAGTCGGCGACGAGCTTGCCGACCACGGCACCCGCCTCCGTGACCGAGGCGTGCACCGTCCGCCACCCGACCGCGGACACCGTCCCGAACGAGACCTCGGTACTCCGCTTCGCCCCGGCCGGAACCTTGACCGACGCAACGACCTGCCCGCCCGCGGAGAGCTTCGCGGCAGCCGTCGACGTCCCTGCCGTATTGTCAACAATCCACAATCCGACGAGATCCTCGCCGCGCTTGGTCTCCCGTGCCGTGAGCTGATGCCGCACCGTCGGCGCCACGGCGATGGCACCGGTCGTCGACACGTACACCGGCTCCTTCCCAACCGTCACGGACAGCTCGCCGTCGACGTGCGCGGTCTCGCCGTACGCGTCGGTGAAGGTCGCCGACCTGGAGGCGTCGATGCCGAACGCCGTCGACGAGTCCGCCCAGAGCATCCAGGTCGTCATAGGCCCGTTCGGGATCACTACGCGGCTCACCCCGGCAGCCGGCGAGTCCTGCTTCAGACCACTCTTCTTGACCCCGGAGAGCTGCCGCGCCAGGTTGGCGTAGGAGACGTACGCCGGCTTGGGACGGCTCGCGCCGCCCTGCACCATCGTCACCATGCCGAAGTTCTGCTCGGTCTCGCCCGGATTCGTGCCGTCGTTCATGAAGTCGTACCAGAAGAAGTCCGTCACGCCCGCGGCATACGCGGCCGCGGCACCCTGGACGGCGTACGCCGCCTGGGACCGCGTGTCGACGGCGAGATGCGCCGTACCGGCGGGCCAGCCGAGCTCGGAGATCCAGATGTCCCGCTGCACGCCGTACGACTCGATCAGGGTCGCCACGCTGCGGATCTGCTGGGCGAGCGAATCCGGCGACGCCGGGTAGTTGTACGGGTGGATCGACACCCCGTCGATGTAGTCCAGGCCGCCGCTGTCGAACACCACCTTCATCCAGTCGAGCGGTACGCCGGCCGTCGCGGGCGCGACGTATCTCAGGTGCGGGTAGTGCTTGCGCAGCTCCGTGACCGTGGCCTTGAGCAACAGGAAGTAGTAGTCCGGGCGGCAGTTCGCCGGACTGTTGCCACGGGCACCGAACGTCGGGATGTTGAACTCGTTGAACACCTCGACGGCCGCGACGTCCGGGTTCTGCCTGACGAGCTCGACCGCGTACGACGCGAACCCTGAGCGGCCCGCGTCGGTGTACGGTGTCGCACCGCCGTCGTAATTGGCGTTGTTGAAGCTCAGCACCGGCAGGTCGGTCAGCCCGTGCTGCCGGAGCGCGTCGCGGTACGTGTTGTAGAGCGTGAAGTCGTACGTGCCCTTGGTCGGCTCGGCGCCCCACCATTCCTCGGTGTCGCGCACGGTCGCGATCCCGGCCGCCGCGACCATCGGAGCCAGCACGTTCGGATCCCACGGGTCTGGCCCGAACCCGAAGTGCGTGTTCACCCCCAGACCGGGCACGACCCCGGCGATCTTGCTCAACACACAGAAGGTGTCGGTCACCGACTGTCCGGCGAACTCGTAGCTGACGTCGAAGTACCCGGTCCCGACCGGCACCACGACAGTGGTCCCGGCCCGCGCAGTCCCCGACCAGGCCCGGTCGCCGCCGGGCACCGTGACCGTGATCCCGGCGTTCTCCCCCGGCTCGACGTTCGGTACGACCAGCCGCGGCACATCTGGCACCACGAACACATTGGACGCGGCCAGGGCCTGCCGTGGAGTCGAGGCCGCGGGCGCGGCCACCGCTCGGCCGGCGGTGAACGGGACGACTGCGGTAGCGGCGCTGACGCTGAGGAACGTTCTGCGTTTCATTGCGTTGTCTCCGACTCGGCTCGTCAACCTGTGATGATCTGGTGGAAGGTGTCGAAGGCCTGTTTGTGATCCCCCCAGCTGCCGTCGGGGTTCACGTTCACCAGGCCGTAGTGCGCCTGGGAGTCGTCCCAGGCCGGCTGGTCGAGCAGCTCGTACACGTAGACGCCGTGCACCTTGTCCGGCGCGGACGCCCGGAGCGTCTGCACGGCGGTGGCGATGTAGTCCGCCTGCTCCGCTTCGGACGACGACTGCGTCCCGCCGGTGATGTTCAGCTCGGTGAGCAGGATCTCCCGCTGCTGGAACCGGTTGATCACCTCGAGTACGGCGATCAGGTCCTCCATGCCCCAGTACCAGTCGAGGCCGTTGACCTCGTACGGAAGGCCGTCGTTGTTCAGCAACTGCAGGAACCCGGTGTGCTTCCAGGTGATGTTCACGACCCGCCCGGCCTGCGAGTCCGACGCCCGTACGCCGTCGCAGATCGCCCACATCCGGTCCCGGACCGGGCCGTACACATCGGGGTTGTAGTCGTTGATCGAGGACCCGTCGACGCCCGGCCCGTTGATCGCGACGCCGTCCATCTCGTTCTGGATCTGGTAGAGCGGGATCTGGCCGGCGTACCGGGTCACGAGCATCGACACCTGGCTCTGGATCCAGCCGTTGCCGGCGTCGGCGATCGCGTCCGGCACGGTCAGGATCGCCATCAGCTGGATGCCGTTCGCGCGGGCCGCGGCGACGACCGCGTCGTACCAGGTCCAGTCGGTCGACGCGCTGTCGGTGGTCGGGATCATGAAGTCGACGCGGTAGTACGACACGCCGAGGGACGCGGCCAGCGCGAGCTGGTCCCAGACCCCGTCGGCCGGGTACGACGTGTCGTCGATCGACGGTGGGTGCCCGCAAACGCCCCACGCGGTCAGCGTGGTCGCGGCGGACGCGGTCTGCGAGGTGAGCGCGGCCAGCGGTACGGCGGCGGTCGCGGCGGCGGAAAGTTTGAGGAATGTCCGGCGGTTAATCATGGTGAACTGCCTCCCGGATGAGGTGGTAAAGCGGTTTCACACTTCGCCGAAGCATCCGTTCTGTTCGGGCCTTCCGTCAAGGCCTCGGCAACGGGATATGCTTTTCGGCGTGCCGAGAGAGAAAAGTGTCCGCCTGAGCGATGTCGCGGCGGTCGCGGGCGTGTCACTGGCGACCGCGTCCAAGGCTCTCAACGGCAACACGCGCATCTCGGAGGCCACCCGGGAACGCGTCCGGGTCGCCGCCGAGCGGCTCGACTTCCGCCCGGACGCGCTGGCCCGGTCGTTCGCGTCCGGCCGCAGCGGGACCATCGGCGTCCTCACGCACCGCGCGAAGAACACGTTCGCCCAGCCGGTCGCGATGGGGGCGATCCTGCAGCTCGGCGCGCAGAACCAGGCGGCGCTCGTGTACGACGGCGACGTCAAGGAGAGCAAGGCGATGTCCGACAGCCTGCGCGAGCTGCGGGCGCGGCGGATCGACGGCCTGCTGGTCATCGGTGACGGCCACGAGCACACGTCACCGTCCTTGACGCACAACTTCGACGTGCCGGTGCGATACATCTTCACCGCGTCCAGCGACCCCAACGACGTGCTCTACCTACCGGACAACCGCGAGGCGGGGCGGCTGGCGACGCAGCACCTGCTCGACACCGGCAACACCCGGATCGCCCACCTCGGCGGCCCGCAGAACAGCATCGCGGCCGAACGCCGGCTGGCCGGCATGACCGACGCGCTGACCGCCGCCGGGCTGGAGCCGGTCGGGCCGATCACCCGCAGCGACTGGACCAGGGTGTGCGGTGCCGCGTCGATGGCCGAGCTGCTGCAGTCGGGTGCGATGTTCGACGCGGTGTTCTGCGGCAACGACCACATCGCGCTCGGTGCGATGGAGACCTGCGCGGCGGCCGGCGTCCGGATTCCCGACGACGTCGCACTCGTCGGCGTCGACAACTGGGAGGGCACGGTCGTCGACCAGGACGGATCACGACAGCTGACCTCGGTCGACCTCGAACTGATGGAGCTCGGCCGGCTCGGCGCCGCGAGCATGGCGGCCGCGGACCACGCCCCGGGCGAGCACTTCAGCACCCCGACGCTCGCGATCGGGCCGTCCAGTCGTGTTTGAATTCACGATGAAGAACGGCGTGAAACCAGTTTCACATAATCGGGTTCATAATCGCCAGCATTACCACCATTCCGCCGGTCGCCAGGGCGTGGCAACAGCACATCAGCCGGTGCCCTGAGCAGCGGGCGGCGCGCAGTGCCCACCAGCCCGCGGCCAGGGCGAGCGAGCCGGTGACGACCCAGCTCAGCATCCCCGTCCAGGTCCGCAGCGTCATCGGCATCGTGGTGAGCATCCAGACCATGCCGAGGTTCATCGCCGCGTGCATCAGCGCGCCGGCCCGTGCGGCGACCTCGGCCGACCTCGCCAGGTGCTGGAGGAACACGATCGCCGCTCCCCCGAACGCCACCACCTGCACCCAGCGCGCGACACCGCCCGACGGCAACCACAGCATCGCCAGCATCGAGGCGCTCATCACGACGTGGTTCACGTCGGTGAAGACCTCGATCCCCCGCCCGCGCCCGGTCGCCAGCCGCCACAGGCAGTACAACCCCGTCGTACCGAAGACCAGCGTCAGCGTGTTCACATCAAGTACGTCGAAGCCGGGCGGGGGATCTCGACATGCTCAGGCGAGCGGAAGCAGCGCCCGGTGCGATCGGAGGATCAGGTGCAGCGAACTGTGCAGGGCGAGCCCGCCGAGCGACCCCAGTGCCCGGAAGCGCAGCGTCACGTCGACGACCGCCGGGCCGTCGAAGCGCACTCGGAGCGTCCCGTCCTGGGTCGGCCCGCCGGTCAGTTCGTGCACCGGGAGGTCCAGCTCTACGCCCGGCACCGGGTCGGTCTCGATCACCAGCCGGCCGGTCACGAAGCCGGTGTTGACGATCGGGAACTCGATCGTGTGCCACTCACCGGCGGCCAGGCTCGGCACCCGGTTGCCGGTGGTGGCGACGTTCACCCGCGCCTCCGGATTGATCACCACCGAGATCGGCGCGGTCGTCTCGACCGGATCGCAGCAACCCGCCATCAGTCCACCTCGCATTCGTCGCGCCGGGTCCGGTAGGCGGCCTGCGCCTCGTCGTACGCCGACCGCGCGGCCGCCCGCTCGCTCTCGCGGATGAAGCCCGACTTCGCCGTCCAGAGCGCGTCGACGGAGTCGTGCAACCACTGCGCGCTGCGCCGGGACGCCCGGATCGGCTCTCCGGCGATCTCGACGAAGACCGGCTGGGTGTGGACGCTGCGCAGGATCCGCACCGCGACCCACGACGACCGCTCCAGCCGTACGTCGAACTCCACCGCCTGCTCGTTGCCGTCCGCAACGATCTCCCGGGACCCGGCCGGTACGCCGTTCACCAGCACCTCGACGAGGACGTTGCGGGTCCGCCCGATCCGCGACCGTTCCAGGTGCCAGCCGACGGGCGCGGAGTACACGGGCTGTCCCGCCGTCGGTGCCGCCGGAGGCTCCTCGGGCAGCCAGGCCGCGACTGTCGCCGTGACGCGCGCGGTACCCGGAGCCTCGACGGACTGTTCGCGCGAGGCCGACCCGTTCACCGCGAAGTCGTAGACATGGCTGCGGCCGTCCCCGAAGTACGACGCCCTGTCCTTCAACCCGCCGAGCCACGCCTCCAGGGCCTGCGGACCGTGCGGCGGCTCGGGCAGCTGGACGTAGGTGCGCCCGACGCCCGGCCCGTCGTCGTAGATGCACGGGTAGTCGGTCTCGCCGAGCATCAGCGTGCGGTAACCGACGTTCAGCAGGTGGTACCAGATGTTCAGCTCGGCCGCAGGCGTGAACTCGGCGCCGCACTGGAAGTCGGCCGCCCCCAGCGGTACGTCCACGATGATCTCGTTGGACCCGATCGACTGGAACCCCGGTACGAGGTAGTTCGGCAGCTCGTCGGTGTCGACCGCGAGCCCGAGGCCGCAGTGCGCGTATCCGACCAGCGCGTTCTGCGCGTGCCCCCACCGCATCACCGGCAGGTTCCAGGACGGCCAGTCCTCGATGATCTGCGTCCCCGGATAGTCCTGGTCGGTGAGACCGAGCAGGATGACGTGCCCCGAGTGGCTCGACGGGAACCCGGACACCTCCAGGTCGTACCGCAGCAGGCTCTGCCCGTCGCGGTCGGTGTCCTGCGGGTCCCAGGTCATCCCCTGCGCCTGCTGCATCGCCGGGTGCTCGAGCTCGGCGCGCGGGCTGATCGAGGAACCGCTGAAGAACTGCTTCTGGTGGTAGTAGCACGGCCCCCAGGTGAGCACGCTGCCCATCCACAGGCCCTCGCCGCGGACGTGCCGGATCATCGTCTCCGGCGTCACGCCCTCGGAGGGCACGTTGTAGTGCGAGCAGCCGCCGGCGTGGATGTGCGGGTCGCCCGAGTAGTACCCGTGCGCCGCCGGATCGGTCCACCGGTCGAGGTCGATCGTCAGCTTCTCGGTGTCGGCCGCGACGTCGACCTGAAGGTGTACCTCGCGGTACTCCGGCCCGCGGCGCGCGGAGATCTCGTACCGACCGGCCGGCAGCGTGATCACCTCACCGGTCGCCCGGTAGACGTGGTCATGGAAGAACATGTCCGGCGCCAGCCGCATCGCCTTCGACGGGTACGCGCGGCGCTGTGCATCGCGGACCGTCAACGTCGCCACGGTGCTGCTGCCGTCGGGCTCCCGGACGTCGAGCCGGATGTCGCGGGCGGGCGCGCACTCGAAGTCGTACTTCGCGGCGTACGGACGGGACTCGAACCCCATCCGCTGCCAGGCCTTCCGGAGCGGCCCGCGGGTGATGCTCTCGTACGCCTCCTCGACGGCCATCACGAACATCAGTTCACCGCTCCGGGTGCCGTCGTCGCGGCTGTACAGGCTGATCACCTTGTACTCGACGTCCACCCCGGACACATCGGTCGCGCCGGTGAGCTTCACCTCCAGCCAGCTCTTCTCGATCCGCGGTACGACGGTCAGCGTGTCCGGCATCGCGATCCGCGCGGAATGGCTGTGGAAGTCGACGTTCTGGAGTACGTGGTTCGAGACGGCGGACAGGTCGCCGACCAGCCCGTGCGGGTTCGCGACCCGGACCAGGAAGCTCCGCCAGCCGTGCTGGACGAGCCGCGGCGGCGCGGCCCCCGGCGTACAGGCGGTGAGCCCTTGCTCGTCGATCTCGACTTCGACGACGACGTACGGGCGGAGCAGTTCGTCGACCTTCGCGGCGTCGGCCGTTTCGGCCAGCCGGTCGGTCAGATCGTCGGGCAGCGGTTCACCGATGTCCCGGAGTTTCTCAACGGCACGAGTCGCGGATGCCAGCAGCGGCTGGAACACAGGACCTCCTCGTCGTGGGCCAGCCATCGAGACTAGTCCCGATGCCCGCGACTGGCTTCAGGTTTTCGTACTCCGTCGTCGTACTCCGGCCGGAGTACCCGAAATCCGGAGCGTCCTGCGCCGGGAGGACGTGGCACGGCGGATGCGGCGCCTATCGTGAGCAGGTGACGTCTCTGCAGCGGCGGGCTCGTCTGGTGGACGCCGGGCTGGTCGGTGTCGTGCTGGTGGCTGCCGAGGTGGCGATCCTCGCCGGGCGAGAGCCGGGGTCGCTGCCGCGGAACTGGTTCGCGTACGTGCTCGGCGGTGTGATGGCGGGCGCGATCCTGCTCCGGCGACGCAACCCGCTGGCCGAGGTCTACCTGGTCGGCGCCGCGTTGTTCGTGTACTACGCGATCGGCTACCCGGGCTTTCCGCCTGCCCTCGTCCTCGCGGTGCCGCTGTACGACGCGGCGTACGCCGGGCGCATCGCACGCGCGATCCCGGTACCGGTGCTGCTGCTGACGGCGGGAGTGGTCGTCTCGCTGCGCAAGGGCACGACACCGCTCGACGCTGTCGACGTCTTCCTGCCGCAGTACGCCCTGGTCGCGGTCGCCGTACTGCTGGGTGCGCTGGTCCGCAGCAGGCAGGCGCTCGCCGCGCAGTCGCAGGAACGCCTGCGCGCGGCCGCCGCCGAGCAGCAGCGGGAGGCCGAACGGCGGCTGGTCGAGGAACGGCTGCGGATCGCCCGCGAGCTGCACGACACGGTCGCGCACGCGATCTCGACGATCACGGTGCAATCCGGTACGGCGCTGTTCATGCTCGACCAGGACCCGGAGAAGGCCCGCGAGGCGCTCACCGCGATCCGCCGTACCGGCAAGGAGGCGCTCGGCGAGATGCGCAGCACGCTCGGCGTACTGCGGTCGGACGGCGAGCCGGCCGTGAGCCCGGAGAACGACGCCGGGCTGTCCCGGCTGCCCGCGCTGCTGGACGCCGTCCGCGCGGCCGGCCTGGAGGTGGAGATTGCGTCGCGGGTTTCGGCCCTGCCGGAGGCGGTCGACCAGGCGGCGTACCGGATCCTGCAGGAGGCGTTGACGAACGTACTGCGGCACGCCGGGCCGGACGCCCGCGCGCGGATCCGGCTGGAGCAGGCCGACGACGCGCTGGAGGTCGAGGTGGCCGACGACGGGACTGGCCCCGGCCCTGGAATTGGACCTGGACCGGCCGGGGCCGGCGGCGGGTACGGGCTGAAGGGGATGGGCGAGCGAGCCGCGGCGCTCGGCGGACGGGTGGAGACCGGCGCGGTGCCGGGCGGCGGGTTCCGGGTTCGTGCGACGCTGCCGGTTCGTGCGACGCTGCCGGTTCGCGACGATCGTGCCGGCGGAGGTGACCGATGATCCGGGTGCTGCTGGTGGACGACCAGGCGCTGGTCCGGGCGGGGTTCCGCGGCCTGCTCGAGAGCGCCGCGGACCTCGAGATCGTCGGCGAGGCGTCGAACGGCGGTGAAGCGGTCGCGTCGACCCGAGCGCTGCTGCCCGACGTGGTGCTGATGGATCTGCGGATGCCGGAGGTCGACGGCGTGACCGCGACCCGGCGGATCACCGAGGACCCGCGGCTGAGCGCGGTCCGGGTGCTGGTGCTGACCACGTTCACCGACGAGGACGACGTCTTCGCCGCGCTCCGGGCGGGCGCCAGCGGATTCCTCGTCAAGGACGCCGAACCCGAGGAGCTGCTGCAGGCGGTACGCACGGTCGCCGGCGGCGAGGCGCTCCTCTCGCCGCGGGTCACCCGCTCGGTCATCGCCCGCTTCACGACGACCGACGCCGGACCTGTTGAGCGCCGTACGCCGCCCGAGCTCGGGCTCCTCACGCAGCGCGAACGTGAGGTCGTCCAGCTCGTCTCCGCCGGCCTTTCGAACGACGACATCGCCCGGCACCTCGTCGTGAGCCCGCTGACCGCGAAGACGCACGTGTCGCGGGCGATGGCGAAGGTCGGGGCGCGAGACCGGGCGCAGCTGGTCGTGTTCGGGTACGAGAGCGGCCTCGTCGTACCGGGCGGGTACTCCCCCGGGAGTAGCGGGCCGCCGTAGCCGGGCCCCGCGACTGTCTGCGGCGGGCGGACGATCGGGCGGCGCGTTCTCGCGACCCTCCTGGTATGACCCGAATCGCAAGCTTCTGCTACCGGCACCGGCTGCTCGTCGTCCTGTGCTGGATCGCGCTCACCATCACGTCGATCGGACTCGCCAAGCAGTACGGCGGTCCCGCGGCGACCGAGCTGGGTACCGGCTCGGCCCAGTCGTCCCAGGCCCTCGCCCTGTTCAAGCAGCATTTCCCGCGGCAGGCCGCCGACACGCTGACGCTCGCGGTGCACGCCGACCGGCGGCTGGACGACCCGGCCGTGCGGACCGCCGTACTGCGGACCGTCCACCGGCTCGAGGCCGCGGACCACGTGGCGTCGGTCGTCACGCCGTACCAGAACCCGCGGCAGCTGTCCGCCGACGGCCGCACCGGGTACGCCGTGGCGACGCTCGACGTGTCCGCCGACAAGGTGCCTGCGGCAACGATCAAGGGACTGCTCAAGGACTTGCCGACGGGGAACGGCGTGCAGTTCGCGCTCGGCGGGACCGCGGTGGACGCGGTCGAGACTCCGGGCGGTGGTCCCGCGGACGCGGTCGGGCTGGCGGTGGCGGCCGTCGTACTGCTGCTGACGTTCGGATCGGTGCTCGCGATGGGGCTGCCGATCGTCACCGCGCTGTTCGGGATCGCGGTCGGGCTGTCCGGGCTCGAACTGCTGCAGAACGCGTTCCCGGCGCCGTCGTTCGCGCCGATCCTCGCGACCATGATCGGGCTCGGCGTCGGCATCGACTACGCGTTGATCATCGTCACCCGGTACCGCGAGGCGCTCGCCACCGGGCGTACGCCCCATGACGCGGTCGTCGTCGCCGCGTCCACCGCGGGGCGATCGGTGCTGTTCGCCGGCGGGACCGTCGTGATCGCGCTGTGCGGGCTGCTGCTCCTCGGCCTCGACTTCATGCGCGGCGTCGGCCTCGGCTCGGCCGTCACCGTCGCGATGACGATGGCCGCCGCGACCACACTGCTGCCCGCACTGCTCGGCTTCACCGGTCGCCGGCTCGCCGTACGGCGGAAGTCTGCGAAGGTCCCGTGGTCCGCGCGCTGGGCGGGCGTGATCGCACGTCGTCCCGTACTCGCCACCGTCGTCTCCGCCGCGGCCCTGCTCGTCCTCGCTGCGCCTGCGCTGAGCCTGCGGTTCGGGATGCCCGACGCGAGCACGCAGCCGCACGACACCAGCGGGTACGCCGCGCAGAAGATCATCACCGACGGTTTCGGGCCGGGTGCCACCTCGACCCTGCTCGTCACGGTCGAGCTGCCCGGCGCGGATCCCGCTGCCGTTGCCACGGAGGTCTCGCGTGTGGCGGGAGTTGCGTCCGTCAGTCCCGCGCAGGTCAGCCCGGACGGGTCGATCGCCGTGATCGCGGTCCAGCCGACGACCGGCAGCCAGGACCCGGCCACGACCGACCTGGTCCAGCGGCTGCGGGCGGTCGACCCGCACATCCTGGTCGGCGGAGCCGCCGCGGCCGCCGTCGACTTCGCCCAGCTGACCGCGAACCGGTTGCCGTTCATCATTCTGGTCGTGGTCGGGCTCTCGCTCGTCCTGCTGGTCGGGATCTTCCGCTCGGTGACGCTCGCGCTGAAGGCCGGCCTGATGAACCTGCTCTCGATCGGCGCCGCGTTCGGCGTGCTGGTCGCCGTACTGCAGTGGGGCTGGTTGCACCGGGCGCTCAACTTCCCGGCCACGATGCCGGTGACCGCGTGGGTGCCGATGATCATGTTCCCGGTGCTGTTCGGGATCTCGATGGACTACGAGGTGTTCCTGATCTCCCGGATCCGCGAGTCGTACGTCGCCGGCGGCAGCACCCGGGCCGCCGTCCAGGACGGGCTGTCCCGGACCGCCCGCGTGATCACGGCCGGTGCGGCGATCATGATCGCGGTCTTCCTGTCGGTGATGCTCGGTGCCGATGTCGGCGTCAAGGAGCTCGGATTCGGCCTCGCCGTCGCGGTCTTCGTCGACGCCACGATCGTCCGGCTGGTGCTGGTCCCCGCCTCGATGGAGCTGCTCGGCCGCCTCAACTGGTGGATCCCCGGGTGGCTGGAACGGCTGCTCGACTCGGGGCGGCCGGGTGCGATGCTTGACCTTGACACAGTGTCAAGGTCTTGACTGACGGGCAGGAGGTGGTTCGCGTGAACCCGAAGTACGACCCGCTGCAGTCAGCGGACACGTCCACCCGCCTGCGAGCGGCGATGGCAGTCGGTGCCGAGGCCGATCCGTCGGCCGTCCAGGTGCTGGTGGCGCGGTGCGGAGTGGAGCCGGACTTCTTCGTGCGCGACATGCTCACCTGGGCGCTGATCCAGCTGCCGCGCGACGTGACGGTGCCGGCGGTGGTCGCGGAGCTGGAGTCCGCGAACGCCCAGGCCCGGAGCCAGGCGCTGCACACGCTGTCGAAGCTGAAGGACCCGGCGACCTGGCCGGCGGTCACCCGGGGACTGCTGCACGACCCGAACGACGAGGTCAGGCGTACTGCTTGGCGTACTGCGGTCGGGCTGGTTCCGGCCGGCCAGGAGCACCAGCTCGCGGCGGAGCTGGCGACGGAGCTCGGGCGCGGCGATCGCGACGTACAGCTGAGTCTCAGCCGGGCATTGGTCGAGCTGGGCGATGCAGCCTCGGAGGCGCTGGCGAGCGGAGTGTCGAGTCCGAGGCCGAAGGTCCAGGCGCACGCCCGGGCCACCGAGCGGCTGCTGCACGACCCGGAGGCGAACTTCGGTGCGCTGCTCGACGAGGCGAAACGAGCCGTTGCCCTCGGCCCCCAACAGGTCCGGTAGCGGCATGCTCATCGGTGAGGTGGCCCGCCGGTCCGGGGTGAGCTCGCGAATGCTCAGGCATTACGAGTCCCTCGGGCTGGTGCGGCCCACCGGCCGGACGGTCGGCGGGTACCGCGAGTACGCCGACGACGACATCCGGCGGATCTTCCACGTCGAGGCGCTGCGCTCGCTCGGCCTGTCGCTGCGCGAGATCGGCCGCGCGCTGGAGGATCCCGGCTTCGCGGCGCCCGCGCTGCTCGGCGACCTGATCCGGCGTACCGAGGAACGCCTGCACCGCGAGCAGGAGCTCCTGGACCGGCTGCGCGCGATCGACGCCGCGACCCCCGACGACTGGCCCGACGTACTGCGGGTCGTCGAACTGCTGCACAGCCTCAACTCCCCCAGCGCCGCCCGCCGCCAGCAGGCCGTCCTCGCGCCCACCGACGACGAACTGCCGACGGAGATCCTCGCCGCCGCCCTCCTCACCGAGTCCGACCCGAACGTCGCCGGCGCTCTGCGGTGGGCGCTGGCCCGCTCCACCGACGACGTACTGGCCGCGTTGACACCCGCCCTTCGCTCGGCCGACGTCACCATCCGCCGACGCGCCGTCGTCGCGATCGCCGAGATCTCCACTGCTGACGCGGTCCCGGTACTGACGGCCGCGCTGAAGGACCCCGACCTCGCCGTCCGCAAGCACGCCGCGCTGTCGCTCGGCGCCCGCGGCGAGCGATCCGCCGTACCCGCGTTGGTTGCCCTGATCATCGAAGGCGCCAACGACGTCGACGCCGCGGAGGCCCTCGGCACCCTCGCCGCCGACCCCGGCACCGCCACGCACATCCTCACCACCCTGACCCACAAGCTCCCGCGCAGCTCACCCGAGGCCCGCCTCCGCCTGGTCCAGGCCCTCGGCGAACTCCCGCCGTCCGTCACCCACGACACCCTCGTATCGCTGACCCACGACGAGCAGACCCCCGTAGCCCTCACCGCGAAGGCGCTGCTTCGTGCCTTTGAGAAGATGAGCTGATGGAGCCAGCACTTGTCCCGGAACTGCTTGTCGAATCGGTTGCCGAGAGCATTGACTTCTGGTGCGCGGCTTGTGGGTTCGAGATCCTGTACGAGCGGCCTGAGGAAGGATTCGCGTACGTCGTACTCGGCGACGCACACGTAATGCTCGAACAGGCCGGCGTCGGACGGAACTGGGTCACCGCGCCGCTGGAGCGCCCGCTCGGGCGAGGCATCAACCTGCAGATCGCCGTACCGTCGATCGTGCCAGTTGTGGAAGGGCTGCACCGGGCCGGGCGGCAGCTGTTCATGGAGCCGGAGACCAAGTGGTACCGGACCGATCGCGGCGAGGTCGGGGTAGAGCAGTTCCTTGTGACGGATCCGGACGGGTACCTGCTCCGCTTCCAGTCACCGGCGAACATGCTGGAGATCAACGGCGAACGCTTCCAGATCTCCACCCGCCCAGGCCATCCCGGCACCTACGACTACACCTGGCTCACCGGCCCCAACCCCAACTACGGCTTCACCGAATCAGGCCCTGCTGCCCCTACTCGCACCGACATGGACCATCGCCGCGCGATCGCGTCGTTCCTCGCCGGCATCAACCCCTTAACCGGCTACCTCGACTGATCGCAGCCATACGAGGGCGTCGTGCCGCGGCTGCAGGCAATCCCACCCAACAACACCCGCGGACACGACAGATTCCACCCGACGGGCACCACAGGTACGACGAGCACGAACGCCAGCCCACATGCGGCGAGCACCGCACGTACGGCGGACACAATGCGTGCCGCGAGTTCCGCAGTACGACTGGTCGCCGCGAGTACAGCGGCCGCCACACCTACCACGCGAACTGCAGGTGCTGCGGCTGGTACGGCACGCACCGCGAGTATGGCGAGCGCCGCTGCCTCCGCAGTACGACGAGTGCGGCGCGGAGAACGAGTACCGCAGGTACGGGCGCACAGCTGGCGCCGCGAGTACCGCAATCACGGCGAGTGCGGCGGCTGCCTCGCCGTCGAGTACCGCGGCATACGGCAGCACACCGAACACGGCCAGCACGACGGACACCGCCAGTACGACGGGTACGACGGGTACGACGGGTACGACGGGTACGACGGGTACGACGGGTACGACGGGTACGACGGGTACGACGGGTACGACGGGTACGACGGGTGCAGCCGGCATGACGTGTGCGGCCGGCGGCGGATGTACCGCGAGTACGGCGGCCACCACACGCACCAATCGTACGGCAGGTGCTGCGGCAACTGCGGCACGTACCCGCGAGTGTGGGGGGCCGCTGTCTCCGCAGGTACGACGGGTGCTGCGGGGTGAGCGCACGGTAGGTGCCGCGGGTGCCGCAAGCACGGCGGGGTACCGCAGTTGCCTCGCCGTCGAGTACCGCAGGGTACGGCGGCACAGCGAGTACGGGCAGTACGACGGCGTCTCAGGCACGGCAGGTGCCTCGTGTCCCGTAGGTACGGCGGATACCGCGGGGTGTGGCGGCTGCCGCGCGCGACCAGTGCCGCGGTGGTGCGCGTATCGAAGGTGCCACGCGCACGCAGGTACCTTCGCGTACGCAGCACGGCAGGCGTCGCGGGAGTCGCGGGCATGCCCGAGCGTCGAGCGCGGGTGGGTGGGGACCCGCGCTCGACGGGTTGGTGGGGTGTTGCCCGAGGTTGGTCGGGGGTCAGATGGTGGCGAAGGAGGGTGGGCCGGTGGCGGGGTTGGTGGGCGTGCGGTCGCCCCAGACGGCGAAGCGGGCTGCTGCGGTGAGGGTGGCTTCGTCGGCTGTCCAGCGGCTGGTTCGTGGGGTGGGCGTGGGTGGGTCGCCCCAGGGGTCGGCTGGTGGGCTGTCGGGTTCGGGTGGCGTGGGTCTGTTGTCGGGGTGCTCGGGGTAGGCCGGTTCGGCGCCTGGCGGGGCAGGCGTGTGCGGGTCGGCGCTGGGTACGGGTTCAGGGCCGGCCGGGCCAGCGGCCGGTGGTTGGGCGGCAGCCGTAGGTGGCGGTTGGGTGGGGGCGGCGGGTGGCTGGGTGGCGTACACCGCGGTGGGGTCGGCCCAGGCTGGGCGGGCTACGTGAACCTTGCCGTTGGTGATGGTGATGTGCCAGCGCCCGTTGTGCAGATCTACGTGATGACGACGGCACAGCAACAGCAGGTTCTCTACAGATGTAGCTCCGCCATCTAGCCAGGAGGTCAGGTGGTGGGCGTCGCACATCACCGGGGGTGCCGTACAGACCACGCAGCCGCGGTCGCGGGCGATCAGCGCGTGGCGGATGTGGCGCGTGACCAGGCGTTCGCGGCGCCCGACATCCAAAGGTTCGGAGTTCGAGCCCAGGACCAGCGGGATCACGTTCGCGTCGCACGCCATACGACGGATGGTCGCCGCGGACAGGTCGTCGCCGTACACGATCTGGCCAGTCGCGTTCGCAGTCGCCGAGCGCAGATCGTCCAGGTCGATCGTCACGGTGATGTTGGCCTTCGCGCCGTGCCCCGCGGTGTCGGTGTCCCACGCGTTCGCCGCGACGGTCAAGGCGGTGGTGAGGGCGTCGGCCTGGCGCTTGTCCCGGGGGCGGGGATCGTGGTCACCGTCGACCGTCTTGTGGGGGCGGGCGCCGGTGTGGACGATCGCGCACAGGAGCTCGGCGTTCTCGTTGGCCAGGAAGCCGCTGAACTTGACCCCGTTCTCGGCGGTGCTCAAGGTCAGCGACTCCCGCGCGTACGCCTTCTGTTCTTCGGGTTCAGGGCCGTCGAAGTCGATCCGGTTGCACAGTTCCTTGGCGGCGGCGCGCAGTTCCTTGGGCGTGTGGGTGCCGGCGAGGCCGACCAGCTGCTCCTCCGCGACGTCCAGGTTCTCGACCGGGACGCGGGGCCGGACGCGTTCGAGTTCGGTGACGATCGCCGCGGCGTGACCGGTTCGCATCAATGGGTTGTCGGTGAGGGCTGCGTCGACGGCCTTGTACTTCGGGAGGGCTCGGGCGAGGTGGACGTCGCGCCAGACTTCCGCGCGGTCTCGGCGATGGCGCAGGGTCAAGAGTTCGACGATGTCGCGGGCGCCGACTTCTTGGGCCAGGCCGTCGGTCTCGGCGCGGGCGGTCAACTGGACGCGGATACCCTCGAGGCGGTTGATCTCGGCGTCGACCTCGTCGAGGGCGGGCAGAACCTCGTGGTTGCCTAGAGCAACCACTGAGCGTCCACCGAGAGTATCCATGACAAAACTCTAGCTGGTGCCTCCGACAGTTCCAAAGCAGAATGCCCTTATTTTTAAGGAGATTAGTTATCCACAGATTCGACCACTTCTCCCCCGGTGGGCTGTGGAAATCATTCGTCGAGGATAGGTCGTGTCGTGGCGACGCCTTCGCCTCGCGCGGCTACAGCATCTGTTAGCTCTTCCGGTGTTCCCCGGCGGTGTCGCGGGCGCCGGGTTCTTGGGTCCGCCGAGAATGTCCATGCGAAGAACCCCAGCTGGCGGCACAGACAGGTTCAGAGCTGAGATCGCCTTGTTTTCAACGGGATTCGTTGAGAACGCAATCCCCGCAGAGGGGGCCTTTGTGGTTGGGGGCTGCGCGGTAGATGAGGCAGCAGCTGCGGCGGCGGAAGGGGTTGGGGGTGTGGGCGTCGCGGAGGGGCGGGAGGGCCAGAAGGTCGGTGGTGACAGTGTGGGCGCGGGTGGCGAGGGTGGGGTCGGCGTTCGAGAGGGCGGTGGCTGCGCCGTTGACGGCTGAGGCGACGTTGCCGGTCAAGATGTGGTCCGACAATTCAAAGGCTTGGGCGATCGCGGGAAGCGGTCCGTCGAAGAGTTCGCGGTGCAGGTCTCCCCCGGCCGGCGGGATCGGAGGTAGGGACAGTGGGAACGCGCCGCCGAGGACGGGCTGCCAGTGGAGGTGGTCGAGGGCGAGGTCCGGGACGCGGTCCTCGAGTACTACGGCGGCGAGGGCTGGGGAGATGATGCGGGCGACCAGGCCGAGGTGGGTCACCGAGGCGGCCACGCGTACTTCGATGGCCTCGGCGGGCTGGCCGCTTGCCGTGCCGAGGTAGGCGCGGGTGTGGGCGATGCGGTCTGCCAGGATCGCAGGATCGTCGACGAGCTCCGACAGCCGGCGCCAGGGCGGCTTCGGCGTCGGCGCCGCATGCTGTTCGACGCTGAAGAAGGGGCCTAGAGCGGCGAAGAGCGTCACACCGCGACCTGGGCGGGGCTGCGGAGCAAGCGGTCGGCGAGCGGGCCGAACACCAGGCCGATCACGCCCCAGAGCAGTACCTGCGCACCGACGGAGTACAGCCGGAACGCGTACAGCCGGTCGGCGTCGAAGCCGGGAGAGACGATCGTCCCGTGCGAGTCGGTCAGCGGGAGCGGAGTCTCGGTCGCATGCCGGCCGTACTCCTGCACGTTGGCTGCGAGATGCCCAAGCGAAGGCAGCAAGGCCATCACGATACCGATCACCACGACGTACGCCGCGAGCGCGAGCAGAGTCGCGTTCCAGTTGCCGAAGTGTGGCGCCAGACGTTTGCCCAGGGCAACGGCTCCGAGCAGGAACAGCAGTGAGCACACGACCATCACCAGGTACAGGTTGGCGCGGGCCTGGATGGTCTCCTCGTGGCCGATCGCGGGCGGGTTCGCCGGGTACTTCAGGAACGGTACGAAGTAGAAGCCGAGGAAACCGCCGACCGCGACCAGCATCGCCAGTGTCCGCGGACGAAGGCGGCCGACGCGGCCAAGGCAGATCGCGTACGCGACCGCGAACAGCGCGCCCATCGCGATCCCGAACAAGACCATGCCGACGCCCATACCGACGTTTGCCTGCACCGTCCGGCTGAACAGGTCCGGCTCGGAGTGCGTAGCTTCACGGCCGTTCTCGTAGTCGATCGCGGCCTGGATCTGCGGCTCCGCGAAGATCCGCGCGAACCCGAACGCGACCAGGCCACCGGCTCCGCCGGCCAGCAGGCCGCGGAGGATCAGTTGGCGCTCCATCTCAGTGGCAGGGAAAGCCGAGGAAGTGCCGCGCGTCGTGCACGAACTCGTGGACGTGCAGGTCCTTGCCGAAGATCGAGTACGCACCCTGGTCGACGCCGATGAAGTAGTACGCCAGGAATGCCAGGACCGCCGTACCGACCAGCCACAGCGCAGCCTTCGACACCGGCAGAACGACCGCGGTCGTCGGCGCAGACAGATCACTCACGTGAAGCCTCCTTCAGGGGATCGTGCGTCCCGCTATCGGTGGAGCATCGCGACGGCGAAGTATCTGACTTGCCGGACCAGTCCGGCTCACAGTGGCGCGACCGTGCCGAATTCCCATCGGCTTCCTTGCGCCGTCACTGTCTGGGAGCGTACGGATCCCGCCCCTGAACGTCAACCGACGAACGTACGAAGCTCCTTGACGAGCTCGACACTGGCGTCGTTCTCGATCCGCCGGGTGGACACACTTTCCACGTTGAAACCGAACGGGAGGCCCCGCTCGCGGCAGTACGTCGACAGCGTGCGGGCGATCGCGACGCAGTGCGCGTACGAGTCCGCGACCGGGTCGACGGAGTGAACCAGTTCGTTGCGGAGCCACCGCGGTACGCGAACGCCGAGCCAGGCCAGGAACTCCAGCGTCTTCACCGAGCCGCAGATCGACAGCGTGAACACGATCGGCACCGGCTCGACGTTCTCGGCGCGGCACAGGTACAGGTAGTCCGACGCCAGGTCCATCGCGGCGCCGACGTCGTAGATGATCTGCGTCACGAAGAACGAGCAACCGCTGCGCTGCTTCCGGAGCAGCCGGTGGTGCTCGTCCAGGCGGGACGAATGCCGTTCGGGGATCGTCACGCCGCCGAGCGGCAGCGCCGACCCGGAGCGCTGCCACAGGTCGTACGCGGCCGGTAGCGTCGTCCGTACGTCGGCGGAACTCGTCGGGGCGCCGACCATCACGGTGCCGAGCCGGCCCGGGGTACGCCGTACCCAGGAGTCCAGCTCGGCCTCGGTGTACTTGCCGACCGAGCGGTACACGATCGTCGGCCGGTCCCACCAGGACAGGTGGTCGGCGAGGAAGTCCGCCGGATCCATCGTCGGGCTGAACGGGAACGGCCGCTCCTCCGGGATCCGCTCCGCCTCGTCGTCGATGTCGTAAAGGATCAGCGCGTCGATGTCGAGCTGCTCGAGCCGGGTCCGTGTCACCGCGGTGAAGCGTTCGAGCGCGTCCGGGGCGATCGAACGCCGGGGCGGCGTCATCCCGTACAGCAACAACTCCGTAGGACGGCCACTCCCGAGCAACGTAGACAGATCGTTCACCGCGTCAGCTTAAAGGAGGACAGCAGGCGGCATACGAGGTAGACGAGGAACGAGATCGTCGTGATGTACGGGCTGATCGGCACCGAACTGCCCGCGGACAGGAGGATTCCGCCGACCGAAGCAGTGACGGCGAAGGCGATACTCAGCAGCGGTACGACGATCGGCGACGACGAGACCCGGAGGGCCGCTGCGGCCGGGGTGACCAGCAGCGAGAGGACGAGCAGAGCTCCGACGATCTGCACCGAGACCGCGACCGCGAGGCCGAGCAGGATCATGAAGACGATCGA
This sequence comes from Kribbella sp. NPDC051137, assembly GCF_040682535.1. NCBI lineage: Bacteria > Bacillati > Actinomycetota > Actinomycetes > Propionibacteriales > Kribbellaceae > Kribbella > Kribbella sp. NPDC051137. The sequence continues at coordinate 447,600 of NZ_JBFBBI010000007.1, read as the reverse complement.
CAGCACACCGACCGGGACGCCGCGCGCGGCGGCGACGTCGGCGTCGGTGCTTGCGAAGAGCAACGGTCTCCACACCAGCACCAACCCGGCCGCGACCAGGACCGAGATGACGATCAGCGACTTCACCTGCGGGTCGTCGATCGCCACGATCTGCCCGGTCAGCAGGCCGAACTTGTTCGCCGCCCGCCCGTGGTAGAGCCCGAGGCACAGGATCCCGAGCCCGAGACCGAACGGCATCAGTACGGCGGTCACCGAGTTCCGGTCCCGCGCCCGCGCACCCAGTACGCCGATCAGCAGCGCCGCGACGAGCGACCCGACCAGCGCCCCGGTGACGACGCTGACGCCGAACAACAGCCCTGCCGCGGCTCCGGCGAACGACAGCTCGCTGACGCCGTGCACCGCGAACGCCATGTCGCGCATCATCACGAACACCCCGATCAGCCCGCCGACGACGCCGAGCACGACGCACGCGATGATCGAGTTCCTCAGCAGCGGCAGCAGTTCGGCGTACCCGGAGAAGTCGAAGATCGCGCTCATCGCGCACCGGCCGGTTCGTGGTGCTGCTCGGGGATGCCCGCGACCAGGATCCGCCCGTTGTGGCGGATGACCTCGACCTGTGCGTCGTACAGGTCGCTCAGTACTTCCGTGGTCAGCACCTCGTCCGGCGTACCGATCCGGAACCGCTGGTTCGCGATGTAGAGCAGCCGGTCGACCTTGTCCAGGATCGGGTTGATGTCGTGGGTGACGAACAGGACGCCGAGGTCCAGCCGCCGGCGGGCGTCGTCGACGAGATCGCTGACCAGCCGTTGGTGCGGCAGGTCCAGCGACAGCAACGGCTCGTCGCACAGCAGCAGCCGCGGCTCGGCCGCCAGCGCCTGCGCGATCCGCAGCCGTTGCTGCTCGCCGCCTGACAACGACGACACCGGGGTGGATGCGTACGCCTCCGCCCCGACCGACGACAGCAGCTGGTTCACCCGCTGCCGGCGTCGCCGCGACGGTAGCGGCACACCCCACCGGTGCCCGTCCACGCCGAGCGCGACCAGGTCCCGGCCCCGCAGCGGTACGCCGTCCTCCGCGAGCCGTTGCTGCGGGACGTACCCGATCCGCCGGTCACCGCGACGGACCGGCGTACCGAGGAAGGTCGCGGAGCCGGACCGGAGCCTGAGCTGTCCGAGGATCACCTTGAGCAGGGTGGACTTCCCGGATCCGTTGGCACCCAGTACGGCGATCAGCTCACCGCTGTGCACCTGCAGGTCGAGACCGTCCCAGAGTGTGCGGGACCCGAAGCCGACCGCGGCCTGCTCGAGGGTCAGTACGTCGCTCATCGCCCGAGCGCGGCGCCGACCGCATCGAGGTTCGCGGTCATCCAGCCGATGTAGTCCTTGCCGTTCGGGAGCGTCTCGGTGACCGGCACCACCGGGATGTTGTTCTGCTTGGCGGCGTCGAGCAGCTTCTGGGTCTCCGGGCCGCTGGTCTGCTCGTTGTACGCGAGCAGCTTCACCTCGTGCTTGCTGTACAGCTGCAGCGTCGCGTCCAGGACCTTCGCCGGTACGTCGCTGCCCTCCTCGATCGCCTCGCTGAACTCGGCCGGCGTCTTGTTCTGCAGGCCGACCGCGTCGAGCAGGTACACCGGCACCGGCTCGGTGATGCCGACCGGCTGCCCGGCGTACTTCGCCTTGAGCGTCGCTTCCTGTCGCACCAGGCCGTCGAGCTTCTGCTTCAGCGCGGCGGCATTCTGCTGGAAGGTCGACGCGTCCGCGGGCGCGGCCTTCGCATACGCCTGCTCGATCCGGTCGACGACCTTCACCACCGAGGGGAAGTCGTACCAGACGTGCTCGTTGCCCGTCCGGCCCGAGATCGTGACCGCGTTCAGCACGGTCGCGGACGAGTTCTTCGCGGTCTTCAGCATCCGGTCCATGAAGTCGTCGTAGCCGCCGCCGTTCTCGATCACCACCTGCGCGCCGGCCACGGCCGCCTGGTTCCGGGTGCCGGCCTCGAACTCGTGCGGGTCGGCGTCCGGGCTGGTGATGATCGAGGTCACCTCGACCTTGTCGCCGCCGACCCGGGCGGCCAGGTCGCCCCAGACGTCGGTCGACGCGACCACCTCGAGCTTTCCAGGAGCTGAGCCGGCGGCGGCTTCGTCCTCCGACGAGCAGGCGCCGGCCCCGAGGGTCACAGCGGCAACGACAGCGGGCAGAACGAGCAGTCTGCGATTCACGGTACGACCAACCTTCGAGCGGAGTGAAATGACAACCGTTATCATTATCGCATCCCGCTCCGGGACGCCAGCCGGCCCGGTGCAAAGCTTCGGTCAAGGGCGCCTCCGGGACGCGCCGAAGCCTGCCGAAGTGACGCCTGACCGGAGTAGGGTTCTGGTGCCGGTGTCACGGTCAGTTGTGCTCCGGTTACGATGATTTTCAGTTCTGAACCGCACTGCGAAATGGGATGTTCATGGCCGAATCGCACGACGCCGAACCGGGGATGTACGACCAGCTGAACCTGGACAAGCCGCACCCGGCCCGGGTGTACGACTACTTCCTCGGCGGGAAGGACAACTTCGCCGCCGACCGGCAGGCCGCGGAACATCTGCTGCAGGCGTTCCCGGGGTTCCGGACCGCCGCCCAGTCGAACCGGATGTGGATGCACCGCGCCGCGCGCTACGCCGCGGAGCAGGGCATCACGCAGTTCCTCGACATCGGCACCGGCATCCCCACCGAGCCGAACCTGCACGAGGTGGTCCAGGAGATCATCCCGTCGGCACACGTGGTGTACGCCGACAACGACCCGATCGTGCTCGCCCACTCCCGCGCGCTGCTGGTCAGCAAGCCGGAGGGCAGGACGGCCTACCTCGAGGCCGATGTCACCGACCCGCAGGCGATCCTGGAGTCCGCCGAGGTCAAGGACCTGATCGACTTCGGCAAGCCGGTCGCGCTCAGCATCGTCGGCGTCTTCCACTACCTGCCCGACCACCTGAAGCCGTACGACCTGGTCCGCCAGCTGGTCGAGCCGCTCGCGCCGGGCTCGCTGCTGATCTTCTCGCACTGCACGCCGGACTTCGCGCCGGAGCTGTGGGAGCGCGCGATGGTCGTCTACAAGGCCGACGGCGGCGAGGCTCAGGTCCGCAGCAAGGAAGAGGTGACCCGCTTCTTCGAGGGCACCGAGCTCGTCGAGCCCGGTGTCGTGTCCCCCTTCCGCTGGTTCCCGGACGACGAGACCCAGGCGTACGTCGACCGCGGCGAATTCACCGACATCATGTGCAGCCTCTGGGTCGGCGTCGGCCGCAAGCCGTAGCCGGTTAGCCCGGCGTGCCGTTCAGGTAGAGGTTCCGGACCTGGGCGGCGGTGAGGGCTCCGGAGTAGATCCTGACGTCGTCGACGGCGCCGGTTGTCGCGTCCTTCGGGGGGAAGCTGCCGAGGGCGGCGCGGCCGAGGGGCGTGGTGGTGGCGATCGTGCCGACCGGGGCTCCGTTCGCATACACGGTGATCTGCGTGCCGTCGTCGACGTACGTCAGGTAGGTCCAGGTGGACTTCGGTACGACGTAGTTGACGGTGTAGTCGGCGACGTTGCGGCGGGTGACACCGACCTTGCCGGAGCTGGAGTTGATCTTCACGATCGAGGTGTCGCTGTTCAGCAGCGCCATGCTGCTCGGGCCGCCGGTCAGGTTGACCCAGGCGCCGACCGACCACGGGCTCGGCAGGTCGGGGGCGGTCGTTTGGATCGTCCCGCTCCCGCCGGTGAACCGGATCGCCCCGCCGACCTTTCCGGGCTGCACGGTGACGTCGCCGAGGACAGTCCCGTCGTACCCGCCGGCCTCGTCCGTGACCGTCGTACTGTCCATCGTCCAGTGGTCGACCAGCGTCAGACCGATCGCGAACCGGGCGGTCGCGGTGTACCGGTCCTCCGTCACCGTCAGGTTGTGCAGACCTTCGGGCAGTGCAGGCGGCGGACAACTCCAGGTGTGGTCGGCGCGCACAACGGTCGAGCACAGTCGTACGCCGTTCTCGCGGACGACGACCGTACCGCCGGGGACGCCGAGGCCCCCGATGCGTACCGGGGACCCGGGCAACCAGGCGTCGGCGGCCGGGTCGGTCACGACGAGCGGCGACAGCCCGAGGGTGTCCGCGATCGCGCCGGCGGCGGCAACCGTGCTCCCGGAGGGCTCCGTCGGGTACGTCGGGCCCGACGTCACGTAGCTGCTCGCGCGGGCGATCCAGTCGATCGGCGCGGGCGCGGTGCCGTCCTGGAGGGCCCTGGCCAGCGTCGCGAAGTACGCTTTCCAGTTCTCCTTGTAGTACCCGCTGAGCAGGCCGCTGTAGCTGTGGTTCGCGTAGTTGTTCAGCCCCGGTGACTTGTACCCGTCGGCAGGATCGACCCAGCTGGTCCACAGGTACAGCAGCGAGTCCTTCTCCGCGCCGGCGTTGGCGGCGTACGTGCCCATCATGAACCACGGGACCGTGCCCATCACCTCGTCGGTGCGGTCCAGCAACTCGAGCCACCGCGCGGTCAGCCGGTCGAACGCGGCCGTGTCCTTCAGCAGGTACGCCGTGTTGATCCGCGGCAGCAACGTCCGTGTCTCGTTCCCCGTCACGGTCGACGCTACGTCGGCGAGGTCGAAGTCGTACGCCGCCCGCTGCACCACGTCCGGTGCGGCGAGCAACAACTGCGGGAGCGCCGTCGCGAACCGGTTCATGTCGTACGGCTGCTGCTTCGGCGAGGCCGGGTCGGCGTTCCGCGCGGTCAGGCTCGGCTGCGCGACGAACAGGGTCTCGGCCGGCTCCGCGTGCGTCCCGTTCGACGGCCGCGGCAGCGAGTAGGCGGTCGAGCCGATGATCTCCCAGGCGGTTCCGGCCGCGGTCGTCCCGTACCGGCCGTACGCGTAGTCCCGCATCCAGCCCGCCAGGTCGAACGCCGCCGCGTGCCACGGCAGCTCGGACAGCAGTTCGAACGCCGCCGGGTCCTCGAATCCCTCGGGCATCACCGCGATCCCGGTCATGTTGTTGCCCGGGGCACTCAACTGCCGGTAGTACCGGTCGATCCAGAGCTGCCCGGTGGCGCCCATCACGGTGTGCCCGCCGTAGGCGTAGATCGAGCCGAACAGGTACTTCGTATCCGGCCAGGCGCTCTCGCGCCCGAACGTCGCGACCGCGTCGGACAGGCCGTCGCTGACCACGAACTTGCTCTTGTCCGCGATCCCGGCCAGCTGCGCGGTGGTCGGGTTGTGCTCCCAGCCGAGCTGCATCCAGGTGGCCCCGGACTCGTTCGCCTGCAACGCCGCCATGATGCTCGCGGTGACGTCCTGCTGCGGGATGCCGCCGGACGAGCCGCCCTCCTGCAGCGGGTTCATCCGGTAGAGCGTGCTGCTGCCGAGGATCTCGTCGGCGTGCCGGTAGTACGACGCGGCGACCTCGGCGAAGAACGGATCCGTCGGCGCCAGCCAGGACGGCCGCGGTACGCCGGACCACTTGCCCTGCGGAAGGATCGTCGTACCGGCCGGGGCGTGCGCGGCGAAGTCGGTCGGAACGGTCCCGATGAAGCCGGGCAGCACCGGCACCATGCCCAGTTCGCGGACCCGGTCGGCGATGCTGCGCCCGAGTTCGGCGCGCCGGTCGAGCAGCGCCTGCGGGATCGGGGCGCCGTAGTTCGACACGTTCTGCATCGCCCACCACGGCTGCGTGGTCGGCAACGGGATCCATGCGCGGGTCTGCTCGGCGGAGTACCCGAAGTCCTCGAGCACCTTCTGGTACACGGCGTCGGTGCCCGGCAGGACGTACACCTGGTTGATGCCGTGCAGCGCGTAGACGTCGAGGAGGTCCTGCCAACCGGCCCAGTCCAGGTACGGATCGGTGTAGCCGTCCTGCGTGTCGTTGCCGACGTACCGGTTCGCCGTGTTCGCGACCTGGGTGATCGGCTGCGCCGGTGCCGGGACCGGGATCGGGACCACCGGGTGCGGGTTGCCCAGGTTCGCCGCCGCGTGCACGACGTACTTGAGGTACCAGCCGGCGCCCTGGTTCGCGGCCGAGGCGGTGGTGGCGCTGATCGTGACGTGCCCGGTGCGGCCCGAGATCGTGAACCGCTCGACGCCGTCGGCGGCCGGGGTGATCTCGAAACACACCTGCCGGGCGGCGACCGAGCCGGCCACCCGGGCGAACATCGCCTGCTGGGCCGGGGCGGACGCCGCCCGGCAGTCGTGGGACTCCAAACCCTGCCTCCCGGGGGCGGCCGGGGCAGCGGCCGCCGGCGACATCACCAAGCTCATGATCCCTGCGATCACCAGCACGAACCGACGCATGATCTCACCTCACTCCCCCGAGTGACCGGTGGAACCTCAGGTGGTGCGGAAGGCCTCGACGATCTCGTCCTTACGGAACCCGCCGTGCAGCATGCCGTAGAAGCGGTGCTCCGGGGTCAGGTCCGTACGGCGGACGCGGGTGCCGGTGATCGCCGACGCGTACAGCGCGGTGACGAATTCCATCGTCGGGCGCGTACTGGCCAGTGACGTGCCGTGCGGACGCCCCGCCAGCAGGTCGTCGACCAGGTGACCGATCTGCGCCTCGTGGTTGCTCGGTACGTCGGCACCCGCCGAGGCCGACCACGGATCGGCAGCCGCCGCGGACCCGGCGGACTCGGCCTTCCGGACGCCGGGGTCCAGGCCGAGGGTGGCCGCCTTCGCCGCGTCCGGCGCCGGGTGGAACGTCCAGTCCTTGTCGGAGTATCCGTAGACGTGGTTCACCTCGAGCGTGCCGCCGGCCGTGTCGATGCGGATCCGGCTCAGCTCCCGCGGCGACAGCAGGCTGTTGATCACGGTCGCCACCGCGCCGCTCTCGAACACCACCGACGCCATCGACACGTCCTCGAACTCGACCGGCCGGTCCAGCCGGACCGCGGTGGCGTCGATCGACTTCCACGGCCCGAGCAGGTGTAGCAGCAGGTCGATCTGGTGGATGCCGTGCCCGAGCGTCGGACCGCCGCCCTCGCCGATCCAGGTGCCGCGCCACTCCGGGTCGAAGTAGCTGACCGGCCGGAACCACAGCGTCTCGCAGACCGCGACCAGCGGCCTGCCGAGCACGCCGCGGGCGAGCAGGTCGTGCGCCCGCATCGCCCCGGAGCCGTGCCGGTGCTGGAACACCACCGACGCCGATCCCGCGCTGATCGCCTCGACCTTCGCGACGTGGTCCAGCTCCTCCAGGCTCAGCACCGGCGGCTTCTCCAGCAACACCGACCGGTCCGCGGCCAGTGCCTCGACCGCGAGCTCGCCGTGGCTCTCCGGCGGGGTCGCGATCGAGATCAGGTCCGGCTCCTCGGCCGCCAGCAGCTCGGTCAGGCTGCCGTACGGGCGCCCGCCGAACCGCTCGGCCAGCGTCCGTGCCTTCTCCTCGTGGATGTCCGCCGTACCGACGAGCTCTGTCCGGCCCGTACTCGCGTAGGCCTCGGCGTGCCGGCGGCTGATGTTGCCGCAGCCGACGATCGCGACCTTCAGCACGTCGGCTCCGCGATCGACTGTCATCGGGCGGCTCCGCGCAGCACCGCGGTCTCCTGGGCGACCAGCGCCAGCCGGGTCGCCTCGAAGGTGTGCTCCTGCGGCGCGGCCGTCGTGGTCCGCTCGCGGACGTCGTGGACCAGGTCGTCGTAGTACGAGGTCTTGACGTCCGAACAGTCGATGTACTGGGTCCCTTCCTGGTTCGCCAGGAACAGGTGGTTGCCGCCCTCGCGGCCCTCGATGTCGATGTACTTGCGCAGCTCGATGTACCCGTCGGTGCCGAGGATGATCAACCGCCCGTCGCCCCAGGTCGGCAACCCGGCCGGGGTGTACCAGTCGACCCGGATGTAGCCCTGGGCGTGCTCGCTGCGGAGCAGCATCTCGCCGAAGTCCTGCAGGCCCGGGTCGTCCGGGTTGCCGAAGTTCCCGACCGTGCTGGTGACCACTTCGGCGGTCTTCGCGCCGGTGAACCAGAGGAACTGGTCCACCTGGTGGGACGCGATGTCGGCCAGGATCCCGCCGTACCGCGCCTTGTCGTAGAACCAGTCCGGGCGGCCCGCGCCGCCGGCCAGGTGCGCGCGGTCGCCGATCCGGTGCGGCCCGAGGCCGAGGGTCTGGACGACCGTGCCGATCTTGCCCTCGCGGACCAGTTCACCGGCCTTGATCGCGCTCGGCACCTCGAACCGCTCGGAGAACGTCACCGACCAGAACCGGCCGGTCTCCGCGACCGCCCGTTCCAGTTCGGCGAGCTGGTCGAGCGTGATGCAGCCGGGCTTGTCGGCGACCACGTCCTTGCCGGCCCGCAGCGCGGCGACCGCGATCGGCCCGCGCCGGTCCGGCACGGCCGCGGTCACGATCACGTCGATCCCGTCCCGGGCGATCAGCTCGTCCGGGTCGTCGGCGAAGGGTACGTCGGAGTAGCGCTCGCGAAGCTGCACCGCGACCGCGGCGGACGGATCGTCGGTGGCCATCCCGACGAACTCGGCACCGGCGCGGAGCAGGCCGGCGACCTGCCCGAAGATATGTGAATGGTCAAGCCCGACGGCGGCGAACCTGACGTGCTGACTGGAGGTCAAGGTGTTCCTTCCGTAAAGGTGGTGTTCAGCGCGAGGACTTCAGCGCCTGGGCGAGCTCTTCGGCGATCTTGTCCCCGCCGTCACTCTTCCACTTCTTCACCGCGGGCGCCCAGGCGGAGATCGGCTTGCGGCCCTGCACGATGTCGTCGGTGACCTGGTTGATCGCGTCGGTGAGCTGCTTGTTCTTCCGGTTGCTGGTCTCCGAGTACAGACCGGCGGCCGGGTTGTCGAGGGCGGTCGGGACGACCCCCTTCATCGCGTTGAACTGGGTCTCGGCGCTGCCCGCGTGCTCGGGCAGGAAGATCGTCCACGGCGCGTCCGCCTGGTACATCAGGCCCAGCTGGACCTCGCTGAAGCCCTTCGCGTTCAGCACCGGGTTGCCGTCCACCAGCCGGTGGTGCACCCCCGGCAGGCCGAACTTGCGGAACAGGTACTCCTGGGTGCCGAACGGCGTCGCCAGGAAGTTCAGGTACCCGAGCAGCGTCTCGACGCGGCTCTCGGCCTTCTTGCTGATCGCGGTCACGCCGATCGCCGGCGCGCCCAGCCAGATCGTTCCCTTCCCCGAGCCGTCGTGCTTCGGCGGCGCGATGATCGAGATCGACGCCTTCGGGTCGGTCATCGTCTGCAGGTACGTCGGCCAGCCGCTGAAGGTGTCCTGGACGAGCGGGCTGGAGCCGTTCGCGAACCGGGTCTTCATGTCCAGGTTCTGGCCGGAGTACGCGTCCGGGTGGATGTAGCCCGACTTCCAGAGCTGCTGCAGGATCTTCAGCACCTCTTCCTGGCCGTCGTGCTCGAGCGAGCTGACCAGCTTGTCGCCGTCCTTGCTCCAGCCGTTCGGGACGTCGAACATGTTCCGCACGAACTGCGTCGGCGCGGTGGCCAGCGCGAAGCGGTTCAGCTTCTTGTTCGTCAGCGCCTTGCAGAGCTCCAGGAAGTCGTCCGAGCTCTTCACCTCGGCCTTCAGCCCCTGCGCCTCGAGGATGTCGCCGCGGCTGTACATCACCTGCGAGCTGATCGCGCCGCGCGGGATCGGGACGCCGTAGATCTTGCCGTCGAAGATGCCCGAGTTCCAGGCCAGCTCCGGCAGGTTCGCCAGGTACGGGTATTTCTTGATGTTCTCGCCGGACAGGTGCGGCGTCAGGTCGACGGCCTTCGCGGCCAGCATCTGCGGTGTCTGCGGTACGTTGCCGACCGTGAAGACGTCGCCCAGCTGATCGCCGGCGACCACGGTGGCGAACTTCTTGTCGTAGTCCACCGACGGCGTCAGGTTCACCTGTACCGGCGACCCGACCCGCTTGTTGAACTCCTGCCAGAACGTGTTCTGCTCGAGCTTCGGCGGGATCGGGGTGTTGGTGTACGTCGTCACCGTGATCGGCTTGCCGTCACCCGGCGCCTGGGTGATCGCCTGCACCGGATTCGCCGGGTACTTGTTGAACGCGTCCGGGATCTTGTACTCGGCGCCCGCGAGGTCCGGCTTGACCCCGTCGTACCGCTCGTACGCCGGCCGGATCTTGGTCTTGGTGGCGGCGTCGTTCCCCGCTCCCGACGCACCGCGGCCGTTGTTGGAGCAGCCGACGGTACCGGCCAACCCGAGCGCCGCGGCACCGGCGAGGACGGCCCGCCGGCCGAGCCGCGCATCGTTGACGTTCATGGGTGTTCCTCTCTCAGAAGTTTTAGCCCTTGACGGCGCCGGTCAGTACGCCCTTGGCGAAGTGGCGCTGGATGAACGGGTAGACGCAGAGGATCGGGACCACCGAGATCATCAGGATCGCCATCTGGATCGACGTCTGCGGCGGGGCGGCCTCGCCCGCGAGCCCGAGGTCCTGACCACCGAGTTCGACGCCGTTCACGACGTACGTCCGGAGCACCAGCTGCAGCGGCCACTTGGCGCTGTCGTTGAGGTAGAGCATCGCGTTGAAGAAGCTGTTCCAGTAGCCGACGCCGTAGAACAGGCCGATCACCGCGATCACGGCCTTGGACAGCGGCAGGCCGATATACCGGAACAGCTTCCATTCCGAGGCGCCGTCGATCCGTGCGGCGTCGATGATCTCATTGGGCAGTCCAACGAAGAACGATCGGACGACGATCACGTTGAAGGCGCTGACGCTGACCGGCACGATCACCGCCCACAGACTGTTCAGCAGGCCGAACTGCTGGACGGTCAGGTAGGACGGGATCAGGCCCGGGTTGAACAGCAGGCTGATCAGCACCAGCAGCAACAGCGCCTTGTTGCCGATCGTGCCGCGGCGGCTCAGCGCCCACCCGAGCGTGCAGGTCAGCGCGACCGCGATCGTCGTCCCGACGGCGGTGACGAACGCGCTGATCAGCAGCGCCTGCGTCACGGTCCCGCCGGACAGGATAGAGCGGTACGCCGTGAAGTCGATCCCCTTGGTCGGGAACATCACGAAACCGCCGGCCTTGGTGACCTCCTCGGCCGGTGCGAGGCTGGTCGAGATCACGCCGACGAACGGCAGGATCACGACCGCGCAGATGATCGTCAGGAACACCGCCTTGACGACGCGCTCGGTGACTCCCGGCATCGGCATACCGCCGACCATGGTCCGTTTGGTGTTCATCCGCGGTACACGCCTTCCTCGCCGAGGCGGTGGGCGATCTTGTTGGCGGACAGCACCAGGGCCAGGGCGACGGCGCTCTTCACCAGGCCGACCGCCGCTGCCACCCCCCAGTTGCCGCCGAGGATGCCGTTGTTGTAGACGTACGTGTCGAGGACGTCGCTGGCGTCCACACCGACCGCCTGCTGCTGCAGGATGATCTGCTCGAAGCCGACGGTCAGCGAGTCGCCGAGCTTCAGGATCAGCAGCAGGATGATGATCGGTTTCAGCCCGGGCAGCGTGACGTGCCAGGTCTGCCGCCAGCGCCCGGCGCCGTCCACCGCCGACGCCTCGTAGAGCGAGCGGTCGATCTGGGACAGCACGGCGAGGAACAGGATCGTCGCCCAGCCGGTGTCCTTCCAGAGCACCTGCGAAGTCAGCAGCGCGCGGAATGCCTCGACGTTGCCGATGATGTGCATCGGGCTGTAGCCGTGGCTGCGCAACCAGTTGTTGATCATTCCGGTGCCGCCGAGCACCTGCTGGAAGATTGCCACCACGATCACCCAGGACATGAAGTGCGGCAGGTAGATGATCGTCTGCACGAACTGCCGGAGCTTGTTGGACAGCAGGCTGTGCAGGACCAGCGCCACCACGATCGGTGCCGGGAACACGATAACGGTCTGAATAAGCGTCAGAATCAGCGTGTTCTTGACCGCGTTGAGGAATTCTCCGTCACCGTTGAAGATCACCGAGAAATTCTGGAAACCCGACCAGAGACTCTTACCGACGCCGAGGTACGGCTGATAGTCCTGGAAGGCGATGATATTTCCCCAGAGCGGGTAATACTGGAACGCCAGCAGGATCAGCAGACCCGGAACCGCCAGCAGCAGCACCGGGTAATCACGCCTCAAACGCGCTCCCAGCGAGCGCTTTTCACCCACGGACTCTCCTCTGGTCGGTCGCTCGAATAAAAAGTGATCGATCCACTTCTGAGCCGGTAGCTAACCGCAGCATTGTTTGGGTGTCAAGACCTCGGTGATAGGCTGCGGAGCCTCGGAGGATCCCGGGGAGAAGGAGGGGGTTCGTGGCAGAGTCAGCACCCAGACGGCCGGCCACCATTCACGAAGTGGCCAGCCTGGCCGGGGTCTCGCACACGACGGTGTCGCGCTACCTGCAGGACAAGGACAGCCTGAAACCGAAGACCCGGGTGAAGGTCGAGTTCGCGGTCAAGACCCTCGACTACCGGCCGAACCTGGTCGCCCGGTCGATGCGCACCCGGCACACCAACCGGCTCGCGATCGTGCTTGCCTCCGGCATGCACTTCCCCGGCCGGCTGCTCGCCGCGGCCTCCCAGACCGCGCACGAGGCCGGGTACCAGGTCGAGATCGTCAGCGTCGAGGGCGGATCCGCGGCCCGCTCGGCCCGCGTCGACGAACTGGCCAGGTCGGGCCAGGTCGAGGGCATCCTGGCGTTCTCGCCGCTCGCCCTCAAGGGCAAGAAGACGAACCGGGTGCCGATCGTCGAGAGCAGCACGTACGACGACAACCTGCACGGGCTGGCCGAGCTCGCCGACGCGAGCCCGGTCCGGGAGATCATCGAGCACCTGGCGTCACTGGGACACCGGACCTTCCTGCACGTCTCCGGCGACATCGAGAACTTCGCCTCGGCGCGGAACCGGAAAAGCGTGTACCTGGAGACGATCGAGCGCCTCGGGCTGCGGTCGGCCGGCGCGATCGACTGCGACTGGTCGGCACAGCGCGGGTACGACGCGATCCTCGCGCTCCCGGACGACACCGAGGTGACCGCGGTCGTGGCGGCGAACGACGTGGTCGCGATGGGTGTCGTGCGCGGCGCGCTCGCCCGCGGATGGAAAGTGCCGGACGACCTGAGCGTGTTCGGCTGGGACGACGAGGAGATCGGCCGGTTCGCCACGCCGTCGCTGTCCACGGTCGCCGTCGACCGCGAGGCGCAGGGCCGGGTCGCGATCCAGCGCCTGCTGGCCGAGATCCGCGGCGAGCCGGCCCCGACACCTCCCGAGCAGAAGATCAACCGCCTGATCTTCCGCGAGTCGACGGCGCCGCCGCGCGATCACCGTGGATGACGACTGACCAGCCGGCCCAGCAGCGGCAGGTCCATCGAGTCCGCCAGTTGCTGGTAGGCGGCGGCGTTCGGGTGCAGGTGGTCGCCGCTGTCGTAAGCGGCCAGCAGGTGGTCCGGGTTCGCCGGGTCGCGGACCACGGCGTCGAAGTCGACCACCGCGTCGAACGCTCCCGACGTACGGATCCAGTTGTTCACGATCGCCCGCCGGCCGAGCGGCCCGGCGCCGCAGACACCGTACCCACCGCACGGGGTGATGGTGAGGCCAACGATCTTCAGACCCGCCGCGTGCGTCCGGTCGGCGATGCCCTGCAGGCCGCCGATCACCTTGTCCGCGGGGACGTTGCTCGCAGTCAGGTCGTTGATGCCTTCGGCAACCAGCACCAGTGAGACTCCTGGCTGGTCGAGGACATCCGCGTCGAGCCGGTGCTGGGCACTGACCCCGAAGTACGGCGGCTGGCGGTCGAGTGTCACCTCGTTGCCACCGATCCCGGAGTTCGTCACCGCCTGCAGGTGGCCGGGCGGTCCGGCCGCGATCCGTGCGAACAGCGCGTCGCTCCATCGCGTGTTGCTGTTGTCGGCCGTCCCGGTCCCGTCGGTGATCGAGTCGCCGAGCGCGACGATCGTCCCGACGTGCGGCGCTGCCACCACGTCGATGCCGTCCACGAACAGCCAGGACGTGGTCTTGCTCGTGAACGCATCACTACTCGTGTCCGCGGCGTGATCACCGGCGGCCAGGTACGACGTGGTGTGCGCGGCGTTGTGGTACGTCGCCGGGCCGGTGGCGGAGGCGCTGAACAGGCTGATCGCCAACGGCTGCCGCTGCTCGACCGGGAGCGCGACCGGGTCGCCGGCCACGTCGGCGCCGGCCGCGATCGTCACCGACGTACCGCCGTGAAAGGTCAGCGGGATCTTCGTTCCGTTGGGTTGGCCAACCGTTACCTGGTCGAACGTGACGGGACGAGCGCCGTACCGGTTCGTCAGCCGGACGCGGACCGACGTACCGCCGATGGTCGGGTAGACGATGTTGCGGATCGTCTGGTCGGTGAGGCCGTTGTGCGACAGGCCGGACGCCATCGCGGCCGTCGGGCTCGCTGTCCAGGTGGCTGTCCAGTGATGTCCTGCTCCTGGGGCCGCTCCGGCGTTGACCGCAGGCAGTGCGAGCATCAGGCCGAGCCCGCCGATCAGTGCCTTCCGTACCAGTTCGCGCACGCCACAGCTCCGATCTCCGACGACTGGACCGGGGAAGACCGTCGCCTGCCGGGGGTTTTCCCGGCAAGCGCGCCCGCGGGCGGCAGAGCCGAACGGTGGCAATCCTGCTACGAACGGTCAGCGGCTTCCGGTCTGTGAGATGGACGGTTTGCGGAGCAGCCAGGCGATCGGGGCGACGGTGGTCGTCATCGCGAGCAGTGTCGCTCCCCCGACGACGGCCACCCAGCCGACGGCCGGGATATATGGCAACGCGCTACCGGTGATCGCGCGGACGACCGCGGTCAGGGCGACGGCGGCGATGGTTCCGCCGATCACGAGCGAGACGCCCAGCAGGCCCGCCTGTTCGGCGTTCACCATCCGGCGTACCTGACGGCTGGTCACGCCGGTCAGGCGCAGTACGGCGAGTTCGCGGCGGCGCGCGAGTGCGGCGAGGATCATCGTGTTGGCAGCGGACAGAGCGGCGTACCCGATCATCACGCCGATCAGCAGCTTGTTGAGCCAGGCACTGATCGCGAGGTCGTCGGCGATCCCGCTGGTCAGCCGGCTGGTCGGGATGAGCGTCGCGCCCGGAAGGTGCGGCGTGACGCCCGGCGCGACCCGGATAAACGCCTCGTCCGCGGGCAGCCCGAGGGTGTCGGTCGACAGCACCACGTCACCGAACCCGAGACCGCGCGAGTAGATCGCCGCGACCCGGACCCGTTGCGGCGTACCGTCACCCAGCCACAGCTCGACCGTCTTGCCGACCTTCCACCCCTGCGACGCGGCGCGGGTCGCCGACACCGCGATGTTGTCCCGGTTGACGGCAGCCAGGTCGCCGCTCGTCACGTCGAGGTCGAGCGTCGCGGCCGCGCCGTCCGGGTCGATCGCGCGGGCCGGTACGGCCTCGGCGCTGTCGAGGACTCGTACGACGACCGACGTACGTCGGCTCGCGGTCACCGCCTCGACGCCGTGGATCCCGCGCAGTTGGCGGATCGTGGCGTCGGAGATTCCGGCCGGTGCGACCAGTGCGTACTGCGCGAGCGTGCCTGCGCCGACCTGCTCGACGGTACGACGTTCCAGGTTGTCCTGGAGGAACCAGACCGAACCGCCGAAGCCGACAGCGAGTACGAGCGCGGTGAGGACGGTCGCCATGCCGCGCGCGTTGGCGGCCAGATTACGACCGGCCAGGTAGCCGCTGTTGCCCCAGAAGACGCGCAGTACCGGGGCGAGGAGCTTGGCGGCGGTCGCGTTGATCCACGGCGCGAGGAGGGCTACGCCGATCACGAACAGGTAGAGCATTCCCGAGGCCGCCGCGAGGGCGGTCTGACCGCCGGCACCGACGGAGACCGCGCTGGCGGAGATGGCACCAGCGACGCAGGCGAGACCGAAGCCGAGGCGGACCTTTCCTGGAGGCGATTGCTCGACCGCAGTCTCGGCGAGGGCCTCCACCGGGCGGATCGTGGAGATGCGACGAGCGCCTAGGAGTGCTGCCAGGACCGCCAGCAGGACGATGAGCAGGACAGCGCTCGGGGCGGCGAGTACGCCGGTCTTCAGCGGGAAATCAGCCGGGATGAAGCCTCGCGCGATCAGTTGCGCGTCGACCCAGCGGCTTGCCGGCAGACCTGCCGGCACGCCGATGACCGAGGCGACTGCTGCCAGCACGGCGGCTTCGGCCATCAGCATGCGGCGAAGTTGCCACGGGGTCGCGGCCGTTGCCCGGAGCAACGCCAGATCGCGGCGGCGGTTGCGGATCGAGAGCGCGATCGTGCCGGCGACGACGAAGACGATCAGGAGTACGACGTACCCGCCGAAAGCGGCGCCTATCTGGATCAGGAGGTCGCGGGCCGCGATGAGGTCGGGGTGCTCTACCTGGCCGCGGTTGTTGCCGGAGTAGGTCTTGGCCGACTCGGAGGTTGCCAGGGCGTCCACTGCGGCGGCGACGGTTGAACGGTCGGCGTCGGGTGCTTCGGTGACTGCGATGGTGTCGGCGCGGCCGGGATGGGGCGCGAGCTCCGTGGCGCGGTGCTGGGTGAAGTAGACACCCGGTTGGGTGGTGATCCCGCTGACTGTGTAGCGGTGCGGGACGCCCGCTGTTACCAGGGTGAGTTGCCGGCCCGGTTTGGTGGCGAGGGTGGTGTCGACGACGATCTGGTCGTCGGTCTTGGGACTCCTTCCGGCAACTAGTTCGGCGCCGGACCAGGTGTGGCCGGTTGTCACGTGGGAGCCGGCCTGGACCGGGATCGACTGGTCGACCACGACGGCGGCGACGCCGGGGACGCGGCGGATGCGGTCGGCCAGGGTCGTCGGCACGGTGCCGGCTTCGGGTAGGTGGAGGGTCGTGCGGGTGGTATCGCCCAGTTCTTTGTGTTCGAAGGTGATGTCGCGCTTGGCGACGACGAGGTCGGCGGCCGCGTAGCGCTGCGGGTCGGGACGGAAGCGCAGCCCGGACTCCACCAGCGAACCCATACTCGTCAGAATCATCACCCCGATCGCCAACGCGATCAGGGTTGCCAGGACGCTGCCCGGACGATGCCGGAGCAGCCGAACCGCAAGCCCCGTCATGCCCGCACCCCCGCGCTCACGCGAGCTTCCTTCGGGTGGAGCGAGGCCAGCTCAGCGGCGATGCGGGAGACACCGGGCTGTGGGAGGTCGGTGACGATCCGGCCGTCGGCGAGGACCAGAACCCGGTCGGCGTACGAGGCGGCGAGCGGGTCGTGGGTGACCATGATGATGGTCTGCTGCTGCTCGTCGACGATCGACCGCAGCAGCGCGAGCACCTCCGCGGCCGTCGTACCGTCGAGCGCGCCGGTCGGTTCGTCGGCGAACACCACCTCCGGGCGCATCGCCAGTGCCCGCGCGACCGCCACCCGCTGCTGCTGCCCGCCGGACAGCTGCGCCGGCCGGTGGTGCAGGCGGTCGCCCATCCCGACCCGCTCGACGACCTCCGCCACCCACCGGCGATCCGGACGGGTCCCGGACAGCCGCATCGGCAGCGTGATGTTCTCCTCGACCGTCAAGGCATCGACCAGGTTGAACGCCTGGAACACGAATCCGACCTTGCTCCGCCGCAACCGGGTCAACGCCGTCTCCGACAGCTTCGACAGCTCGGTCCCACCGATCCACGCCCGCCCGGACGTCGGCCGGTCCAGCCCCGCCGCGGTCTGCAGCAACGTGCTCTTCCCCGACCCCGAAGGCCCCATCACCGCGGTGAACGTCCCCCGCGCGAACGCGGCATCGACCCCCGCCAGCGCGGTCACATGCTGTCCCCCGGCCTCGTACCGCCGCACGAGCTGCTCCACCCGCACCGCAAGTTGCACCGACATCTCCGTGCCTTCCGTCTCCGTTCACTGACACGAAAACGCTACGAAGACGGCCGCGCGGCAACCATCCAGCGACCGGGCCGACCGATGGTAGAGCACGCTCTACCGCACACCGGGCGTCGGCGGGATCGCGTGCCGACGGCATCGTTCCTAGCGTTTGGGACATGCCCAAACGCTCACAGTTCACGCTTGCCATCGCCACGGTCCAGCGGCGCGACGCCGTACAGCAACAACTCGACGCCCTTGCCAAGGGCAACAGTTTTCCGGGCGCGATCGCCACCGTCCGGGACCGCGGCGGCCGGGTCCGGACCTACACCGCCGGAGTCGCGGATCTGACCACCCGCGGGCCGGTCCCGCGCGACAGCCGGGTGCGTGTCGGAAGCAACACCAAGCCGTTCACCGCCACCGTCGTACTGCAGCTCGTCGGCGAGGGGAAGGTCGACCTGGACGCGCCGATCGACAGGTACCTGCCCGGAATGGTCCGCGGCGACGGTCTGGACGGGCGGCGGATCACCGTTCGGCAGCTCCTCCAGCACACCAGCGGGATCCCCGACTACGACGACGTACTGGCAGGCGACTACCTGAAGCTGCAGCACGTGTACTGGGAACCGCGGGAGCTGGTCGACGTCGCGCTCAAGCACAAGGCGTCGTTCCCGCCGGGGACGAGCTGGGAGTACAGCAACACCAACTACATCCTCGCCGGACTACTCGTGCAGAAGGTGACCGGACGACCGGTCGGCGAGGAGATCACCCGGCGGGTGATCGACCGGATCGGCCTCCGGGACACGTACTGGCCGGCGCTCGGCGATCAGACCATCGCGGGTCCGCACCCGCACGGCTACTACAAGACCACGCCGAACGGCCGGAACGTCGACGTGACCGAACTCGAGCCGTCGCCCGCCTGGTCCGCCGGCGCGATCGTGTCCACGCCCGCCGACCTGAACCGCTTCTTCACCGCACTCATCGACGGCAGGCTTCTGCGCCCCGCGCAGCTGAAGGAGATGCTCACCACCGTCCCCGCGCCTGGACTGGACGTGACGCCCGGCGGCAGGTACGGCCTCGGCATCGCCGCCCGGCCGCTGCCCTGCGGCGGCTACGCGTGGGGCCACGGCGGCGACATCTTCGGCTTCGAGACTCGCAACGAGGTCACCACCGACGGCCGCGAGGCTGCCCTGGCGGTCACCTCGATGCCGACCACCGAAGCCGACGCCAAACGGGTGGCCGCCGCCCTCGACACGGCCCTCTGCCAGTAGGAATTCAGCCGGCGCTCAGCTACGGATGGGTAGGTTGCGCCGGATGGCGACAGTTGCGGTGTGTGAAGACGATCGTGCGTTACGTGGCGTCCTGCGGCGTGCGCTGGAGGGCGACGGGCACTCGGTCGTTGCCGCTGCCAACGGTCGTGAGCTGCTCGCGCAACTGGAGCCGGCGCCGAACGCGGTGGTCCTGGACCTGGGCCTTCCGGACGCCGACGGGCGGGACGTCTGCCTGGCGCTGCGGGCGCACGGGGTCGATGCGCCGGTGCTGGTGCTGACCGCGCTGAGCGGGCTGCACCACAAGGTGAGTGGCTTCGAGGCGGGCGCGGACGACTACCTGACCAAGCCGTTCGACGTACCGGAGCTGCTGGTCCGGGTCCGCGCGCTGCTCCGGCGGACGACGGTGAACGTCGCGGCCGGCGAGGTGGTGCTGGACCCGACGAGCCATGAGGTACGGCGGGGAACGACCGGCGAGGCGCTGACGCCCACCGAGTTCCGGCTGCTCGGGCGGCTGATCGCGGTCCCGGGCGAGGTGGTACGGCGGCACGCGCTGGTCGCGGCGGGCTGGCCGCACGGGGCGTACGTCAGCGAGAACACGCTCGATTCGTACCTGCGCCGGCTCCGGGTGAAGCTCGACCGGCTCGGGATCGCGGAGCGGGTGGCGACCGTCCGCGGGGTCGGCTACCGATGGGATTGACGGGTTTCCGCGGGCGGATCGTTTCGCTCGCGGTGCTGACGGCGACCCTGGTCGTCGCGGTCCTCGTCGTCCTGAGTCATGTCCTGCTGACCCGGGCGACCGAGGCCGACACCAGGACGCTCGCCCGGACCCGGGCCGAGGCGGTTGCCGCGACGGTCGAGGTCGTCGCCGGGGAGCTCCGCCTGGTCGAGGGCACGGGCGACGCGTTCGACACGGTCGCCTGGGTGTACGCCGACGGCCGGCTGATCGACGGCGTACTCCATCCGCCGACCGCCGACGACGTACAGCAGCTGGGCCGGTCCGGGCGGAACGAGTTCGTGACCACCCGGCGCTTCCTGCTGTACGGCGCGCCGCTGCCCGTCCAGGGACGGCACGTGACCGTTGTCGTGATGGTGGACCTCGCCCCCTACGAGCGGTCCGAACAGCGCAGCCTGGTGATGTCGCTGATCCTCGGCGCGTTCGCGATCGTGCTCGCCGGCGTGATCGCGTACGTCGGTGTCAGCCGCTCGCTGCACGTCGTACGGCGGATGTCCGCGCTGGCCGACGAGTGGGGTGACCACGACCCGGACCGGCGGTTCCGGATGGGGCCGCCGCGGGACGAGTTCGGCGAGCTCGCGCACACGTTCGACCGGTTGCTCGACCGGGTCTCGGACGCGATCGCCGACGAGCGCCGGCTGACGGACGAGATCGCCCACGAACTGCGCACCCCGATGGCCGTCCTGCGCGGCGAGGCGCAACTCGCGGAGCTGACCGGGTCCGAGGTCGCCCCGGAGCTGGTCCGCACCGAGACGGACCGGTTGAGTACTGCGGTGACCGCGATCCTCGACGCCGCCCGCTCCCGGATGCCCCGCGAGGCGAGCTGCCGGCTGGCACCTGTCCTCGAACAGATCGGGTACGGCGATCTCCCGCCCGACCTGGAGGTCGCCGTACCCGCCGATGTCGCGGTCGCCGTCCTCGCACCGCTGCTCGACAACGCCTCCCACCACGCGCGGTCCGCGGTCTCGCTGACGGCGGAGGGGTACGACGACCACGTCCTCGTGCACGTCCTCGACGACGGCCCGGGCTTCCGCGAGGACGACCTGGACCGCGTCTTCACCCCCGGCCACAGCCGCACAAACGGACATGGCCTCGGCCTCGCCGTGGTCCGCCGGATCGCCACCGCGACCGGCATCACGGTCCGCGCGATCGCCGACGGCCGCGGACACGTCGAAGTCCGGTTCCCGCGGCGCTAGTCAGGTCTCGTGCAGGTTGTTCGCGCGAGGCTGCCCGTTATGACCACCAACACCGCAACCCGCACAGCGGCGCCCAAGGTGCTGCTGAACAAGGTGCCCGAAGTCACCATCTGGTTCTGGCTGATCAAGATTCTCTGTACGACGGTCGGCGAGAGTTTCGCGGACTGGATCAACATGCAGCTCGGTGTCGGGCTGGTCGCCACCGCGGTGATCTTCACCGTGGTGTTCGCGGCCGTCCTGATCTGGCAGTTCAGCACGTCGCGGTATCGACCGGCGGCGTACTGGCTGACCGTCGTGGTGGTCAGCGTGACCGGCACGCTCTACACGGACATCCTCACCGATCAGCTCGGCGTACCGCTGTGGATCAGCACGTCGGTGTTCGCCGCCGGGCTCGCGGTGGTGTTCGGGATCTGGTTCGCCCGGGAGCGGACGCTGTCGATCCACAGCATCGTGAGCCGGCCGCGCGAGGCGTTCTACTGGCTGGCCGTGCTGGTCACCTTCGCGCTCGGTACGGCGGCCGGTGACTGGACGCTCGAGCTGACCGGCTGGAGCCCCGGGGTCTCGGTCCTGCTGCCGCTGGCGCTGATCGCGATCATCGTGGCCTGCTGGCGGATGGGCGCCAACCCGGTGCTGGCGTTCTGGCTCGCGTACGTGCTGACCCGCCCGCTGGGTGCGAACCTCGGCGACTGGCTGGCATCGCCGAAGGTCCCCGACCAGGGCCTCGGCCTCGGGACGCTCGTCACCAGCCTGATCTTCCTGGCCGCGATCCTCGCGACCGTGGTGTACCTGACGCTGACCAAGTCCGACGTGATCGAGGACCACCAGCAGACCCGGGTCCCGAAGTACCACCGGCGCGGCCGGGAATGGCCGATGGCCGGCGTGATGGCCGCCTCCGCGATCGCGGCCGGCGTACTGATGAACTGGGCGTCCGCGCAGCCGCACGCGAACGCGGCGGCCGAGGGCGACGGCCCGAACCCGGCGTCCGGCATCCACCTCAGCTCGCAGCAGGCGCTCGCGCATTTCCCGGGCGCCGACGTCAGGCAGTTCCGGACGCTCGTCAAGAGCATGGACGTCGCGCTGGCGAAGGGCGACCAGGCCGCGCTCAACCAGGGCGTGAACGCGTACGAGAAGGCGTGGGACGACGACCAGGACAAGCTGAAGCCGCTCGACGGCACCGCCTGGGACTTCATCGACGGGCAGAACGACGCGCTGTTCACCGCGGTCCGCGAGAAGAAGGACCCGACCGCCGAGAAGGCGGCGATCACGGCCCTGCTCACGACGCTCGGGTGACGTAGTACCCCGGTACCACCGAAGGCTGGAAGATCAGGCCCCGGTACTACGGTTGCGGCGGTCCGGGCTTCCTACCTTTGGCTGCATGATCGAGGCGAAACAGCTGACGAAGCGGTACGGCGAGACGACGGCGGTCGACGGGCTGGAGTTCACGGTCCGGCCGGGCGCGGTCACCGGGTTCCTCGGGCCGAACGGTGCCGGGAAGTCGACGACGATGCGGATGATCATCGGCCTGGACGCGCCCACCAGCGGCTCGGTGACGGTGAACGGCAAGCACTACCGGGAGCATCCGTCGCCGTTGCAGGAGGTCGGCGCGCTGCTCGAGGCGAGGTCCGTGCACCCTGGCCGGTCCGCCTTCAACCACTTGCTCACCCAGGCGCAGACGCACGGTATCCCACGCCGGCGGGTGGACGAGGTGATCGAACTGACCGGTCTGCAGTCGGTCGCGCGGAAGCGGGCCGGTCAGTTCTCGCTCGGGATGGGGCAGCGGCTCGGGATCGCCGGCGCGCTGCTCGGCGACCCGGCGACCGTGATGCTGGACGAGCCGGTGAACGGGCTCGATCCCGAAGGCGTGCTGTGGATCCGCAACCTGCTCACCCGACTCGCGGCCGAGGGGCGGACGGTGTTCGTGTCGTCGCACCTGATGAGCGAGATGGCGCTGGTCGCGGACCGGCTGATCATCGTCGGCCGCGGCAAGCTGCTCGCCGACACGAGCGTCGACGAACTCGTCCGGCAGTCCGGCGGCGACGCCGTACGGGTCGCGACCGCGGACCCCGCGAGGTTGCGGGACGCGCTCGCCGGGCCGGGCGTGCAGATCGTCGGCGAGGCCGGCTCCGAGAAGCTCGAGGTCACCGGTCTGTCGGCGCGAACCGTCGGTACGACGGCCGCCGAGCACGGGATCGCACTGTACGAGCTGACCACCGTGCAGGTGTCGCTCGAGCAGGCGTTCATGGACCTCACCCGCGACGACGTGGTGTATCACGGCACGACCGACCTGCAGGAGCGTGCCGCATGACCGCCGTCGCACAGAAACCGCCCGCCGCGGCCACGAGGCCGGCGTACAGGGTCACCGGGACACATGTGCTGCGGTCGGAGTCGACCAAGCTGTGGTCGCTGCGGTCCACCTGGATCACGCTCGGCCTGGCGCTCCTGTTTTTGATTGCCTTCGGCACCATTGCGGCCTGGCGCTACTACTCCGGCGTCACGTCCGGGCGGCAGCTGGACCCGGACTTCCGGGACTCGACGGCCCTGAGCTTGTCGTTGTTCGGCATACCGCTGTCGCAGCTCGCGCTCGGGGTGCTCGGGGTGCTGGTGACGGCCGGCGAGTACTCGACCGGAGCGATCCGTTCGACCCTCGCGGCGGTCCCGCGGCGGTTGCCGGTGTTGTGGTCGAAGGCCGCGGTGTACGGCGTGGTGGCGCTGGCCATCGCCCTGGTCGGGTCGTTCGTGACCTTCTTCGTGGACAGCGGAATCGTGCACAACACGCCGGCCGCGTTGTCGATCTCCAGCAGCGGGGTCGTCCGGAGTCTGCTCGGTGCGACGGTCTACCTCGGGCTGATCGGCGTCATCGGCGTCGCGCTCGGCGCTCTGCTGCGCTCCGTTGCCGGCGCCATCTCCGTGCTGGTCGCGGGGCTGATGCTCGTGCCCGGTCTGGTCTCGCTGCTGTCGACGTCGTGGCACAACGCGATCCAGCCGTACCTGCCGAGCATCGCGGGCGAGTCGATGTACTCGCTGCACCACGGACCGCACACGCTGTCAGCAGGTCCGGGATTCCTGGTCTTCGCGGCCTGGACCGCGCTGGCGCTGGCCGGGGCGGCGTGGCGGTTGTCGCGCAGCGACGCCTGAGCGGCGGCTGAGAAGCGCCGGTGACCATGGACGCCGACGGTCACAATGGACTCGTGACGGTGATGGGTGGCCAGGTGCCGCCGGTCGATCCTGATCCGCTGTGGCGGCACCCTTGGGTGGTCCGCCTCAGCCAGGTCGCCCGGCGGCTGCGCCGCGCGGATCGCACCCGTCCGTGGGTTCTCGACACGCTCGTGGTGATCGGTGCCGTGCTGCTGTTCTGCGTACCGGACCTCGTGCGGGGCGTCGATCCGCGCGGGCTGGGCGGGGTGTTCATGCAACCGCCCCGGTGGGGCATGATCGCGCTCCAGGCCGGTCTCGTGCTGCCACTCTTCGTACGGCGGCGCGCGCCGATGACGGCGTTCGTACTGACCGCGGTCGCCTTCACCGTGCAGTGGTCACTGCTCGTGTTCCTGCGGGCAGACGTCGCCTTGCTGATCGCGCTCTACAGCCTCACCCTGCACAGCTCGCTGCGCCGGCTGCTCTGGGCGTGTGCGATCACGATCGCCGTGTTCGCGTTCGCCGTCGTCCGGGTGGCGCCGATCAAGTCGGTGGCGGAGATCGCCTTCTTCCTGGTCAGCGCGATGACCGCGGCGATCGCGCTCGGCCTGGTGGTCCGCATCCGGCGCTCGCAGCTGGCCGGGCTCCGCGACCGTGCTGCCCGGCTGGAGATCGAGCGCGACCAGCGCACCCTGCTCGCGGTCGCCGGGGAGCGGGCCCGGGTGGCCCGCGAGATGCACGACATCCTCGGCCACAACCTGTCGGTGATCATCCGGCTCGCGGACGGCGGCGCCTACGCCGTCCGGGTGCATCCGGAGCGGACCGCCGAGGCGCTGACGCTGATCGGCGAGACCGGGCGCGAGGCGCTCAACGACCTGCGCCGGACGCTCGCTGCGCTGCGCGACGACACCGTCGTACCGGAGCTCAGCCCGCAGCCCGGGATCGCGGACGTCGACGCCTTGTGCGAGCGCTTCCGGGCCGCCGGGCCGCGGGTCAGCTACCGCACCGCCGGCGAGTTCCCGGCCGACCGCGGTCTCCAACTGGCGGCGTACCGGATCGTCCAGGAAGCGCTGACGAACACCCTCAAGCACGCCGGGCCGGACACCGAGGCGCAGGTGTCGCTCGAAGTCGTCCGGCAGCAGCTCCGGATCCGGGTCGAGGACACCGGGCCGGTCGGCGTACCACTCGTCCCCGAATCCGCGGCCGGGCAAGGCCTGATCGGCATGCGGGAGCGGGCCGCGCTGTACGGCGGCGTCGTACGCACCGGGCGTACTCCGGCCGGCGGCTGGCGCGTGCAGACCGAACTCGACCTCGCCCCGCAAAGGACGCCATGACCTCATGACCACCGTACTGATCGTCGACGACCAGCCGCTGCAGCGCCTCGGCCTCCGGATCCTGCTCGAGTCCGTCCCGGAGACACAGGTCGCGGGCGAGGCCGAGAGCGGTTCGGAGGCGGTACGCCGGACCGCCGAGCTGCACCCCGACGTCGTGCTGATGGACATCCGGATGCCCGGAATGGACGGTATCGAGGCGACCCGCCGGATCGTTGCCAGCGGCAATCGCTCGCGGATCCTGGTGCTGACCACCTTCGACCTCGACGAGTACGCGCACGCCGCGCTCCGGGCCGGCGCCAGCGGGTTCCTGCTGAAGGACGCCCGCCCGGAGGAGCTGCTCGGCGGCATCCGCGCGGTCGCGGCCGGCGACGCGATCATCGCACCCGCGCTGACCCGCAGACTGCTGGACACGTACGCCTACCAGCTCCCCGCCGCGTCCGCCGACAGCGACAAGCTCCGCGCACTGACCGATCGCGAGCGCGAGATCCTGATCGCGATCGGCCGCGGCTGGACCAACCCGGAGATCGCCGCCCGTCTGCACCTGTCCGAGTCGACGGTCAAGACTCATGTCGGCCGCGTGCTGGCGAAGATCGGAGCGCGGGATCGGGTCCAGGCGGTGATCTTCGCGTACGACGTGGGGCTGGCGTCGCCGAATCCCGCATGACGTGCACGAGCAGCGGGACCGCCACGGCGCAACAGACGCCGAGCACGATGACACCCGAGTCGTTGACCGCCAGTCCGACGACCGCCGTCACCAGGCAGGCCGCGACGACCGAGCGCAGGATCGGCTCGGCCTCGAACAGCTCGGTGGCCTTTCGTCCGGGCCGGATCACCAGGACCGCACTGAGCACGACGACGAACACGATCAGTACGGCGAGCCACGGGCGGCCCGCGAACGACTGCAAGTTGGCGTCGAGCTTGCGGTGCAGGGTGCTGCCGGCGGTCCCGTCGATCAGCTGCTGTACGAAGTTCCCCAGGTGCGACCGGCTACCCGGACCGCGCGACCAGTCGAGCACGGCGATCCCCGTGACCGCTGCGATCGCGACGGCGCCGGCCACCAGCACCCATCGGGCGCGGACCCGGACCCCGGCAACGATCACCACGCCCGGTATCAGCGCGAGCACTCCTCCGAAGTCCGCACCGTACGACGGCCATCCGTCCACGACCACGGCCAGCAGGCCGATCGCGGCGACGGCGAGCAGCGCCGCGCGCCGCGGGAGCACGCTCCGGGCCCACGCACAGCAGATCAGCACCGACATCGCGAAGGCGCCGAAGGCAACGTTCCCGACCCCGTAGAACCGTCCCGCGTCGAGCGGCGACAACCCCCACAGACTCGACAGCTGCAACCGCGACCCGGAAACCACGTCCGCCGCCAGCACGACCGCCGTCGCCGCGGCCACGAATCCCGCCGGCCCGAATCTCTCCCGTCGCCACGGACCGAACCTGGCCGCCGTTCCGACGACGACCGCCCAGGCGATCACGCCGACCCACAGCACGAGCGAGGCGGCCGGGAATCGCCACCACTGCAGGAGATTCGCCAGGAACGATGCCACTGGCAATGACGCGCTGACCAGGAGCAGCCACCGCGGCCGCTCGAACGCGATCACCAGCCCACTGACGACCAGAGCCCCGAGAGCAACGAGCCAGTAGAACGCGGTGACGTTGCGATCGATCGTCTGCGCCGCCCGATCGAAGTCCCCCACCCGTTGCGCGGAGCCGGAAGTGGTGCGCAGTACCGAGCCCACGGCTCGATCGGACGGGCTGACGCCCAAGGCATCGAGAATCGTGGGCGTCAGGTCGGTGAGCTGCACCAGACCCGGATGCCGGGTCGAGTTCGCATCGAGCACCCCGGTCCCGCGCCCATGGACGACCAGCGTCTGCAAGTGCGGAGCCGACCCGTCGGGCAGACCCACGATCACCAGTTCGGCCGCCGGCACCGTGGCGCGCACCTTCGCGATCGCCGCCTCCAGCCCACTCGGCGGCACGTCGACGACCGTCAACGGACACGCCGTCAGGTCCGCGGACCGTAACTCGGGGCTGTAGCGCGCCACCTGACCGCGAGCATCGGCGAGCGCCAGCCCAGCCCCCGGACCCACCGCGCTCGCACACCCGCGCTGCGCAGCCCCCGCCGCCAGCAGCCCGAATTCCGGATCGTACGACGACTGCGCCCCCAGCAACTCGACGTCAGACCACCGCAACACTCTCCCCTGGGCCGTCAACTGGTCCGGCGCGACGCAGCCACCGTCCTCGCCCCGCGGCGCCGCCGTTCGTACGCCGGTGTTCAACGTCAGCCAGCCGTCCGCGGGACAACCCACCACGTCCACGGTCCGTACCGACACAGCCGCCACAGCGGACTCCCCGGTCAGGCGCCACAGATTCGGCGTCGTACCCGCCGACACGTCCGACCATTTCAGGCCGCTCACGCCGAGCACCACGACGCGCGCCGCATCGGCTCCGGCGGACACCGGAGCCGCCGCGCCCAGGGCGAGGAACCCGAGCAGCAACGCCGCCAGGGCACGTCTCCCGATCCGTGCCATGACTGGACCGTATCCACGGTTCCCTGAGTGCCGGCTGAGCGCTAGTACGCATCACGTAGTACGCAGTGTGTACTATGGCCGGCATGCGTGCACATCGATGGCGACGGCGGGTACTGATCGGGATCGGCAGCGTGCTGGTGCTGCTGGCCTGGTACGTGATGGCGATGGCGGCGTTCGGGGCGCGACAGGTGGTGCTGCCCGCGCTGACAGGGCAGTACCAGGTCGGCCGGACCAGTTTCGAGTGGGTCGACGCCGGGCGTGCGGATCCGCTCGACCCGCATCACGGACCGCGGCGGTTGTCCGTCTGGCTCTGGTACCCCGCGCCGGCGGACGCGCAGGGGCCGCATCCGGCCTACACTCCGGGGCTCTGGTCGAAGCTCGCGTTCGGGGCGCCGGTCGGGTGGTTCGAGACCGACTTCGGCAAGATCCGGGTGCGCTCGATCGACGGCGCCGCGGTGGCGGACGGGCGGTTCCCGGTCGTGGTGCTCGAGCCGGGCATGGGGTTCGCGGCACCGCAGTACAGCGCGCTCGCCGAGAGCCTCGCGAGCCACGGGTATGTCGTCGCCGGACTGACGCCGACGTACAGCGCCAACCTGACCGTGCTCGGCGGCCAGGCCGTCACCTCGAACCGGGAGGGGAATCCGCCGGACGTCGGCGGGCACACCGGCGAGAGCCAGCAGACCGGCGATCGGCTGGCGGCCGAGTGGGCGACGGATGCGCGCTTCGTCGCCGGGCAGGTGCTGGCGCTCGGGCAGACCGGGCAGTTCGGCGGCAGACTCGAGCCGAAGGTGGCGTACGTCGGGCACTCGTTCGGCGGGGCGTCGTCGCTCGAGGCCTGCCGGGTGGACGCGCGGTGCGCCGGTGCGGTCGACCTCGACGGTACGCAGTTCGGCCGGGTCGTGGACACCGGGCTTACGAAGCCGTTCATGATCATCGGCGCCGAGGACTCCTGCACCACCGGCACCTGCGGCCCGAAGGCCACCGACCAGGGCGGTGAGCGGACCACCGCCACGAAGTTGCTGCAGGCAAGCACCGGCCCGCACTGGCAGGTCGTGGTCGAAGGCGCCCACCACCTGAACTTCACCGACTACGACCTGTACTTCCTCGGCCCACCGCTTCGCAGCCTGATCGGGCTGGGGTCCGTCAACCCACGCCAGGCGCTCTCGATCCAGAACGACTACGTCACAGCCTTCCTGGACCACGCCGTACGCAACGCACCGGCCACCGCAATCGCCGACCTGCACACGAAATACCCGGCGACCCAGCTCACCGCACCGCGGTGAGCCGGCTCAGGTGGTCCGGACTTCGGCGAGGTCGTGGACTGTGCCGTTGACGGCAGCGGCCAGGGCGAGGACGGTGACACCGCCGAGTACGCCGGCCGGATCCCCGCCGGCGGTCAGCAGAGTCAGGCCGCTGCCCGCCAGCCCCGCGGCGGTCGTCCACAGCCCGAGGCGGAGGCGTTGCGGGCTCGGCACCGCGACGGCGTCGAGGTCGACGTCCGCGACCGTGCGGACGACCTGGCCGGCCACCATCGTCAACGCCAGCCACCAGGCGCCGACCACCGCGATCTTGACCACGGCAGGTACGGCGAGATCACGGTGCACCACGACGACCACAGCCGCCCCGATCGCGACCGGCAAGGCGATCCGCCGGACCGCGAGCACCGCCAGCCGGACGACCGAACGCAACCGCGGAACCGGCAACGCGAGCAGGAAGCCGAAGAACGTCATGGTGTCGCAGACCGTCAGGAACCACGAATGCGCCAACGCCCGCGGCACAGCCCCCGTCAGCTCGAGCACGGCGTGCGCGGTCAGCCACCCGGCCGCCGTGACCACGACCGCCAGCGCAGCCACCCGCCGCCGGCGCTCGACCATCGAATCGGCCGGCCAGATCGCCGGATGCAGCCACATCCCGGCGATCGCCCAGGCAAGCTGAGGCATCCCCCGCCACCCGGCCCGGTCGACCTCCCCGACCAGCTCCGCACCCCACCGCTCCCGGAACGCCCGCGGATACAACCGGACCAACACCCGCGCCGCGACGCTCACGTGAGCGGTACTCCGAGGCTGCGGAGGCCGGCGTTCGCCACCTTCGCCATCGCGCGGAGTTCCTTCTCCAGGACCTCGCGACCGGCGGTGGTGAGCCGGACCGGGCGCTGCCGGCCCTGCTCCTCGAGGGTTTCGATCAGGCCCTTGGCCTCCAGGCGGGTCAGCGCGCCGTACAAACTGCCGGCTCCCAACCGCTGCCCGGTCAGTTCCTCGATCGCGTTGTTGATCGCGTAGCCGTGCTTCGGACCGTCCGCCAGCACCGAGAGCACCAGCGTCTGCGAGTCGTTGGCCTGCATCCCGCCACAGTACTACGCAACGCGTATCATGCGCAGTACAGCCCGACCGCCAGCAACGCCGCCCAGCTCAGCCCCGCGGCCAGCAGCACCCGGTCCCGGAAGATCTCGTGTTCGGGCTCCTCACCTCGTCCCTTCGACACCAGCAGCGCGTACCGCAGCAGCCCGGTGAAGAACGGCAGGAACGAGATCGCCAGCAACTGCCGGTACACATCGTGCCCGAGGTACTGGAACGCCCACGTCCCGTACGACATCGCGGTCCCGAGCAGCGCAACGGTCATCACCTGATCGAGCCAGGAACTCGGGTACGCCGCCAGCACCGGCCGGCTGATCGCAGGTCCGGCCGACTGAAGCTCGGCCTTCCGCTTTCCGGTGACGAGGAACATCGCCCCGAACAACGACACCAGCAGGAACCAGTGCGACACCGGCAACCCGGCCGCCGTCCCACCCGCCGCCGCCCGCAGCACGAACCCGAGCGCAACGATGATCAGATCGATCACCGCGACATGCTTCAGCCCGGCGACGTACGACGCCTGCGCCACCAGGTATGCGGCAGCCAGCCCAAGCGTCTTCCAGCCGAGTCCACTCACAATCGCCAACCCCAGCAACGCGGACGTGACACCGAACACCGCGGCCACCAGCGGGCTCAACGCCCCCGACGCCACCGGCCGAGACTGCTTCCGCGGATGCTGCCGATCGTCCGGCGCGTCCCGGATGTCGTTGAACGCGTAGATCGCCACCGACAGCAGGATGAACCCGGCTGCCGCGATCGCTGCTCGCCCGACGACGCCCGGCGACTCCAACGCGCCCGCAGCGGCCGGAGCCGCGAACAGCATCACCGCCTTGTGCCACTGCTGCGGACGGCTCAGCCGCAGCAGCGACCGCGCCGTACCCTCCCGCCGGGCGACGGGGACCGGGGCCTGGACGCTGGTCATTTCGACGTCGCATAGAAGAAATCGCGCTGGTCGTCGACCAGGTAGCGATCGGCCGGAGAGCTGATCGACGGCAGCAGGCGGTGCCCGGTGACCGTTCCGTTCGGCCCCGGCTGCTCGATGTCGAAGCTCACGATCGCCGCATGAATGTCGAGCTCCATGCCCTGCACGATGCCGGCCTGGTGCATCGCCCCGGCCAGTGTGGCGAGCGTGAGCTTGCTGCCGACGACGTAGATCAGGTTGCCGGAGGCATCTGTCCCCAGCCCGGATCGCCAGGTGTACTGGAACTGGCTGCGAACAGTTCCCCAGCGCCCGTTCGCGTTCACCGTGAGCCCGGGCACGATCTGGCCGTCGACGATCACCGGGTCGAGGTTCTGCCGGACCGCGACGACGTCCTTCGTCATCCGTACCGTCTGGTTCCAGGTTCCGATCCGGGCCGAGCCGTCGCGGTAGATCACCGCCGACGCGCGACCGTCGACCAGCGGTACGGCGGCGGACTCGGTCGTCCACCAGCCGCCGTGCGAGTCGCGCATCTTGAACCCGGCGTTGAACGTCGCCACCAGCGACGACCGGTCCGCCTGCGGGACGGAGTACCCCTTCCTGGAGGGCATGCCGACGATTGGCTCGCGGGTGCCGGGCATCAGGTGCAGGTCGTAGCTTCCGCGCGGCAGGAGTGCGGCCGCGGCCGTCACCGGCAGGTGGCCGGGGTCGGTGCGGAACCAGCTCGTCCAGATCAGCGGCACGCCGCCCTTCGACTGCCTCGCCACCGACCAGACGCCCTCGTGCGCCAGCGGCGTGACGCCCGGCAGCAGCCGGACGGTCGGCAGAGCGGCGGATGCCGGGCGC
Source organism: Kribbella sp. NPDC051137 (assembly GCF_040682535.1). Lineage (NCBI taxonomy): Bacteria > Bacillati > Actinomycetota > Actinomycetes > Propionibacteriales > Kribbellaceae > Kribbella > Kribbella sp. NPDC051137. Next base: position 415,586 of record NZ_JBFBBI010000007.1, on the reverse strand, counting down.
ACCCGCCGCCGACCGGTCGTCGGGCTCGTCGCGGTCGGAGCCGTGACATCGATCGGTGCGCCGGTGGCAGGCGGCTGCTGGCGTGAGTACTTCCAGGTCTCGATCGCGTCGATGAGACCGCCGCCGCCGTGGTCGCGGAACCATTCGACGGTCCGCACGCTGAAGCTCGCGTTCCCCGGATAGAGCAGTGCGCGGACATACGAGACCGCGGGTACGACCAACAACAGGCAGACGGCCACGGCGATCCACCGCTTGCGGAACCGGCGCCGCTTCATCGCCACGCCGCCGGAAGGAGTCTGCGGGGCACGAGGTTGAGCACCCGGACGGCGAGACTCATCACGCCCGGCACCCAGACGATCGCCTTGTGTACTTCGACGGCCGCGGCGACCCGGCGCGCCACGCGCTCCGGAGTCGTCGCCAACGGCGGTTTCGGCAACCCCGCCGTCATCCGCGTCGTCACGAACCCGGGGCGTACGACGAGCACCCGGACGCCGGACTGCCGCGCGAGCAGCAGCGCCGTCGAGTCCGCGAGTTGCTTGCCGAGCGAGTACGCCGCGATCGACGTCCGCGGCCGGACGGCGGCCGCCGACGACAGCAGCACCACCTGCTCGGGCTTCCGCCGTACCAACGCCTGCAGCAGCAGCGAGATGGCCGTACCGTTCACCAGCAGCCCCTCCTCGAACGAGGTCGTCGCCATCGACCCGACCGCGACGATCGCCAGCTCCAGCGGGTGGTTCGCGCACGCGTGGTCGAGCATCCCGTCGAGCTCGCCGGTGCCGAGCGCCGCGTCGTACTCCGTCGTGTGCACCGGATACCCGGCATCCCGGAGCTTCTCGGCGTTGCGCCAGAGCTCGCCGCTCGGGCGGCCGGCCAGGATCACGCGCCGCGGCGCTGGGCCGAGCAGCTGCGTCAGCACCGCCATCCCGATCTCGGAGGAACCTCCGACCAGGAGGACAGACCCCATGGTCATGAGAGCAGTCCGAGCCGCTCGGCCAGCCCGGACGTCCAGCGCCCGGCCGGATCGAGCCGTTGGCGCGTACGTCGCCAGGTCGGCAACCGCGGGTACATGATCGGGATCAGCTCCGGGTCGGTGACCGCGTCCTTCGCCAGGTACACGCGGCCGCCGGCGCCCGCGACCAGCTTGTCGATCGGGTGCATGGCGCCGGGCCGCAGGTGCCGTGCGGGCAGATCGACCGCGAGCGTCCACCCCGGGATCGGGAACGACAGCGCGCCCGCCGTGCCGAAGCCGAGGTTCTTCAGCGTCGCCAGTGCCGGCGTCAACCCGTGCGTGCCGAGGTAGGCGAGCACTCCGTGGATCGTGCCGACCTCGTCGGGCGGTACGGCGAACTGATACTGCACCAGCCCGTCCCGCCCGAATGCCGCGGGCCAACCGTCGGCGCGGTCGAGCGGACACAACGCGGGGCGCATCGCGACGAGCTGCGAGTTCGCCGACCGGCTCAGGTGCCAGCGCGCGACCGATGCGGCGGCGATCGTTGCGCCGGTCACCACACCCGGCCCGGGCAGCGACCGACGGGGGCGGCTGCCCGGCGACCTGGTCTCGGGGAACGGCGCCACGGCGCCCGGGAGGTCCAGCGTCGACGCGCCGTAGTACTCGTCGACGATGCCGCGGCCGAGGCCCGCCCCGTGGGCGTGCGCGTCCAGCCAGGCGATGACGTGCCGCTCCGGGTCGAGTTCCTGGCGGCCGGCGCCGGCGCGCATCGCGGCGACGGTCTCGTCGAGCGAACGGGTCCGGCGGCGGTTCCGGATCATCCAGCCGGTGTCCACCCGCTGCAGCTGGATCGCCGCGCGGAGGATCACCCCGGTCAGTCCCATGCCGCCGATCGTGGCCCAGAAGCCGTCGGGGTCCTGCCCCGCGGACAGCTGGGCGATCGTGCCATCCGAACGCAGCAGAGCGATCCACAGCACGTGCTGCCCGAACGAGCCCGCGCCCGGGTGGTTCTTCCCGTGCACGTCCGCCGCGATCGCGCCGCCGACCGTGATCCGCTCGGTCCCGGGGACCACCGGCAGTTTCCAGCCGATCGGGAGGGTCTGGTCGATCAGGACCTTCAGAAGGGCCCCGCCCTCGACCACCACGACGCCGTTGCCCTCGTCGAACGAGACGATCCGGTCGAACGCGGTCAGGTCGAGCACCGCGTTGTCAGCCGGCAGCGCGGCGTCGCCGTAGCTCTTTCCGGCACCGCGCACGGTGAGGCGCGGCGTACCCAGGACCGCGTCGACCAGCCCGCCGTCGAAGGTCGGTCGCCGCACCTCACACGTGCGGCGCATCGTGCGGCCCCAGCCGGACAGCGACGCGGTGCCGTGATCTTCGGGTGTCACCTTTCGAAGCTAGGCACGGCGCACTGAGAGCGTGCTGAGTCAGCGCACTCAGGTGCTGCTCAGGTCCCACCGACAACACTTGTCCGAGGGATTCCCGGGAAGGAGCAACCGGTTTGCCGTCGATCTCCTGGCTTCGTCGTGCGAGCGTACGGAGCAGGTCGACCGCGGCCGCGATCGTCGTCGTCGCGGCGGCGATGGTGGTCGGTGCCGGCGTACTGCTGCTGCTTCTGCAGCGGGCGCTGATCAGCGCCGCCTCGGACGCCGCCGACGGACGGGTGGCCGACGTCGCCGCCCAGGTCAGCCAGGAAGGCGTCGCCAACCTCGGCACCGATCTCGCGAAGACCACGCGGGCCAGCCAGATCGTGCAGGTGCTGGACAGCTCCGGGCAGGTGGTCGCGGCCTCGTCGGCGCGGGCCGAGACCGTTCCGCTGACCCGGTTGCGGCCCGCCGCCGGGAAGGTACTACGGTCCGAGGTCGGCGAGATGCCGCTGCTGGACGACGACCACGACTACCTGATCGTTGCCCGCGGCATCGAGTACGCCGGGACCACGTACACCGCGGTGGTCGCGTCGTCGGTGGACACCCAGCGGGCGACGATCGCCACGGTCACGCAGTACCTGCTGCTCGGGTTCCCGGTGCTGCTGATCGTGGTCGGCGCGGCGAGCTGGATGCTGACCGGGCAGGCGTTGCGGCCGGTGGAACGGATCCGGTCGCGGGTGCAGGGCATCGAGTCGACCGACCTGACCGAACGCGTCCCGGTCCCGGAGACCGACGACGAGATCGCCCGGCTGGCCGCGACGATGAACGAGATGCTCAACCGGCTGCAGGCCGGGCAGGCGAACCAGCGGCGGTTCGTCGCCGACGCCAGCCACGAGCTCCGATCGCCGCTCGCGACCGTGTCGGCGGGGTTGGACGTGATCGAGCCGTCGGCCCGCGGGCAGGCCTGGGAGGGGCTGCACGAGCTGATGAAGGGCGAGGCCGACCGGATGCAGCGGCTGGTGGAGAACCTGCTGCTGCTCGCGAAGGCCGACGACGCGGCGCTCCCGCTGCACCGCGCCGACGTCGACCTGGACGACCTGCTCGACACCGAGGTACGGCGGCTCCGCGCGGCGCAGCGACTCGAGGTGCGGGCCGACGTACGGCCGGTCCGGGTCGTCGGGGATCCGCTGCGGCTCAGTCAGCTGTTCCGGAACCTGGTCGAGAACGCGGCGACCGCTGCGCACAGCACGGTACGGCTGAGCGCTTCCGAGCAGGACGGGCAGGCGGTCGTCACGGTCGAGGACGACGGCGACGGGATCCCGGAGAGCGACCGGGAGCGGGTCTTCGAGCGTTTCGTCCGGCTCGACACCAGCCGGGCGCGGGCCAGCGGCGGGTCGGGGCTCGGGCTGGCGATCGTCCAGGAGATCGCCAAGGCCCATCACGGAACCGTCACTTTGGCACCGGCGGCCTCACAGGGAACCGTCGCAACAGTCACGTTGCCGCTCCCGGCACCCTGACTCAGGTTGTTCTCAGCAATCTGGCAGGACACTGGAAACATGCGGGTACTGATAGTCGAGGACGAGGTCCCCCTGGCCGAGACGGTTCGGCACGGGCTGACCGAGGACGGGTTCGTGGTCGAGGTCGTGCACAACGGCGAGGACGCCGTCTGGGCGGCGACCGAGAACCCGTACGACGTCATCGTGCTCGACATCATGCTGCCGAAGCTGAACGGCTACAAGGTGCTCGAGCAGATCCGCGAGCGCGGCGTCTGGGCGCCGGTGCTGATGCTCACCGCGAAGGACGGCGACTACGACCAGACCGACGCGTTCGACCTCGGCGCCGACGACTACCTGACCAAGCCGTTCAGCTTCATCGTGCTGGTCGCCCGGCTGCGCGCGCTGATCCGCCGCGGCGCCCCCGAACGCCCGATCGTGATGACCGCCGGCGACCTGAAGCTCGACCCGGTCCGGCGCCGGGTCGAACGCGCCGGCCAGGAGATCGTGCTGACCCGCCGCGAGTACGGCCTGCTCGAGTTCCTGATGCGGCACCGCGGCGAGACCGTCAGCAAGTCCGAGATCCTGAACAGCGTCTGGGACCCGGCCTTCGAGGGCGACCCGAACGTCGTCGAGGTCTACATCCGCTACCTCCGCCTGAAACTCGACGCACCCTTCGACCGCAACGCCATCCAGACCCAACGCGGCATGGGCTACCGCCTCGACCCCGACGGCGGCTGATCAGCCGGTCGCGGGTGGGTCCAGCCGATAGCCGTGGCCGCGCAGAGTCGACACCGTCGGCAGCCGGAGTGACGGTACGGCGGCCCGCGCGGAGTCCAGGCGGCGACGCAGGGCGGCAATCGTGACGTCGAGGGTCTTCGTCGAGCCGAACCAGTTCTCGTCCCAGACGGTCGCCATCAGGTCCTCGCGGGACAGCGCCGCACCGGCGTTGAGGACCAGCGTTTCCAGGAGTTCGTACTCCTTCGGGCGCAGCGGCAGTTCGGCGGCGGCGACCGTACAGCGGCGTGCTGCCGTGTCCACGATCAGGTCCGCGACCGCCACCGGCCCTTGGAGCCGCGACGCCGGGCGTCGACGAAGATGCGCCCGCAACCGGGCGAGCAACACGGTCAGGCTGAACGGCTTGACCAGGTAGTCGTCCGCCCCGGCGTCCAGCCCCGACACGATGTCGATCTCCTCGCCGCGCGCGTGCAGCATCACCAGCAACAGTCCCGGCAACTCCGCCCGCAACCGCCGCGCCAGCTCCGCACCGTCGGCGTCGGGCAGGCCGAGGTCCAGGAGGACGACCTCGGCCTGCTCCCGACGCGCGACAGCCAGGCCGCCCCGGCCGGTCCGCGCCCGGAACGTCTCATACCCGTTCCCGGTCAACGCGTGCTCGAGCAACGCCGCGATCCGGTCATCGTCCTCGACGACGACCACCGGAGTACGGACGGCCGTGCACTTCACATCTCAGAAGGTAAAACCGCCCGACTGAGGACGAGCTGAGTCCCGGGGCGAAATTTTCGTTGACGGTCCTTGGTATTGCTCGGGTTCGGCGCTGCTGGGCAAGGTTTCAGGGCTCTTTCGGTGGAGTTCGAGGAGGCCTGACGAATGACTCTGGACATTACCCGGCGGCGGCTGTTGCAGGCTGCGGGTGCGACTGTTGCCGCCGGCTACATCACGACCACGGCAGAGGTAGCGGAGGCGGCGCCCGCGGTGGTTACGTATGCAGTGCCGGACGGGATCCCGCGGGGGTCGACCTTCGAGGTGGAGGTGCGGGCCGCCGGTGGGCGGTGGACGTCGGTGGACACGTACTCGGTGGACCTGAAGCTGATCGACGCGCAGACCGGTGCGGGGCAGATCCACAAGTCGTCGATGGCCTACTTCGACTTCACCGGGTCCGTGCAGGTGCGGGTCCGGTACACGAAGGGGCGGATCCGGACGGCGCGGATCCGGCCGTTGTCGTACGGGATGACGCCGTACGTCGAGCACGGGGACACGCTCGTGTTCACGCTGGACCGGCCGCGGAAGGTCGTCGTCGAGGTGAACGGCGAGATCTTCGACTGCCTGCACCTGCTGGCCCGCGCGGTGGAGACCGACGCGCCGGCTCCGGACGACCCGGACGTGATCTACTTCGGACCCGGCGTCCACACGACCACCTCGGGCATCGTGGAGGTACCGGACGGCAAGACCGTGTACCTGGCCGGTGGCGCCGTACTCAAGGGGTCGGTCAACTTCACCGGCACCACGAACGGCGCGCTGATCGGCCGCGGCCTGATCTACGGCACCAGCGGCGGTGGCTGCACGATGGTGAAGGCGAAACACATCCGCGTCGACGGCATCACGATGCTGAACCTCAAGACCGGCTACGCGATCACCGCGGGCGAGTCCGAGCAGGTGGCGATCACCGACTTCGGGTACTTCAGCGCCGGCCAATGGGGCGACGGCATCGACCTGTTCTCCAGCAGCGACGTACTGATCGACAACTCGTTCCTGCGCTGCTCCGACGACTGCATCGCGATCTACGGGCACCGCTGGGACTACTACGGCGACACCCGCAACGTCACGATCCGGAACACCAGCCTCTGGGCGGACGTCGCGCACCCGGTCAACGTCGGAACGCACGGCAACACCGACGCACCGGAGGTGATCGAGAACCTGACCGTGAGCAACGTCGACATCCTCGACCACCGCGAACCGCAGAAGTGGTACCAGGGCGCGATCGCGCTGAACCCGGGCGACAGCAACCTGGTCCGGAACGTCCGGATCGACAACGTCCGGGTGGAGGACTTCCGCTGGGGCCAGTTCCTGCACCTGCGGGTCGCGTACAACAAGTCGTACAACACGTCCGCAGGCCGCGGCATCGACGGCGTCTACGTCAAAGACCTCACGTACACCGGGCAGCACGCGCAGACCGCGATGATGCTCGGGTACGACGCCGCGCACGGCATCAACGACGTGACGTTCCAGAACCTGGTGCTGAACGGCACCGTGATGGCCTCGACGATGCGCAAGCCCGGGTGGTTCACGGTCGCCGACATGGTGAACATGCACGTGAATGAGCACGTGACGAACCTGCGCTGGCTGGACGCAGCGACCGCGCCGACGACGGCACCGCCGGTGCTGACGACCCCTGACACCGCGGAGCTCGTCGCCGCTGCGCCGGTCGTCCTGACGATCAGCGCGACCGGCTACCCGACAGCGTTCACGGCCCAAGGCCTGCCGCCGGGCCTGACTGTCGACGGTCCGACGGGCGTCATCTCCGGTACGGCGGCCGGCGGCACGTACGACGTCGCGCTGACCGTCACCAACGTGGCCGGAAGCACCACCAAGAACCTCATCCTCACCGTGAAGTAGCACCCTCAACCGCCCCAAGGAGAAGGATGAAACGACGCACACTGCTCAAGACCGTCGCGGCCACCGTCGGGGTCAGCACCCTCGCCCGGACCGCATCCGCCGCGCCGGCGACCTTCACCCACCCCGGAGCACTGCACAACTGGGGTGACCTCAACCGGGCCAAGGTCCGCGTTGCCGCCGGCGACAATCCGTGGCTGTCGGGCTGGAACCGGCTGATCGCCAACGGGCACGCCCAGTCGACCTGGCAGCCGAACCCGCAGGCCACGATCATCCGCGGCGGCACCGGCGAGAACTACGGGATCCTCTACAACGACATCCACGCCGCCTACCAGAACGCGCTGCGCTGGCACGTCCAGGGCACCACGGCCAACGGCGACTGCGCCCGCAACATCCTCAACGCCTGGTCGGCAACCCTGACGACCGTCAGCGGCAACGCGGACCGGTTCCTGGCGGCCGGGATCTACGGGTACCAGTTCGCGAACGTCGCCGAACTGATGCGCGGCTACCCGGGCTTCGACCTGACCCGGTTCAAGACCATGATGCTGAACGTCTTCTACCCGATGAACAACTCGTTCCTGACCAACCACAACGACGCCTGCATCACGAACTACTGGGCGAACTGGGACCTCTGCAACATGAACTCGGTCCTTGCCATCGGCATCCTCTGCGACGACGCCGCGAAGTACGACCAGGCCGTGAACTACTTCAAGAACGGCGCCGGCAACGGCTCGATCAAGCATGCGGTGCCGTTCGTGTACGACGACCAGGGCCTCGCGCAGTGGCAGGAGTCCGGGCGCGACCAAGGCCACACGATGATGGGCATCGGTCAGATGGGCGCGTTCTGCGAGATGGCCTGGAACCAGGGCGAGGACCTGTACGGGTACGACAACAACCGCTTCATGAAGGCGGCGCAGTACGTCGCGAAGTACAACCTGGGTGAGGACGTGCCTTTCACGAAGTACACCTGGGGAACCGGGCAGAACTGCGCGTATCAGGAGCACACGGTGATCTCGAGCGCCAGCCGCGGGCAACTGCGCCCGGTCTGGGAGATCCTGCACTTCCACTACACCCGCCGCAAGTACCTCTCGGTGCCGTACATCTCGGCGATGGCCGCGCAGGTCCGTCCCGAGGGCGGCGGTGGCGACTACGGCTCGACGAGCGGCGGCTTCGACCAGACAGGCTTCGGAACCCTCGCTTACGCCAAGTAGAACCAGCCAAGTAGAACCAGCCAAGTAGAACGAACAGTGGCCCGGCCGATCACGGCCGGGCCACTGCGCTGTCTCAGGTCAAGGACACGTTGTCGAAGATCGCGGTGCTCAGCGTGAAAGGGTCCCCCGAGACGACAGCCAGGCCGGCGTAGTACGGCGCCGACCCGAACGTCGGGATCTCGCCCGGTGCCCCGACCGCAGTCCAGCTCACCCCGTCGGTCGAGACCTCGGCGGCGAAGGCGTTCCCGGTACGGCGAAGACGCAACCATCCCGGCGTACCGCTGCCGGTCGTCGTCACGAGGCCCGTCGCGACGCGCAGCCGCTGCACGAACTGCGGCGTACCGCTGCTGTCCAGCACCACGCCGGACACCTGGTCGAACGGCGACAGCGACTTGGCCAGCAGCAGCCCCACCCGGCCCGGCCCCTCACGGCTCACCAGCCGCGCCGTGAACGTCGCGTCGCCCGTCACCGGAAGACGGGCGAACTGGACGGTCATCCCCTGCCCGATCACGTTCAGGTCGGAACCGGCACCGCGGACGACGAAACGCCCGTCGTAGCTGGTGATACCCGGCGTCCTGATCGCGACGGCGCTGAAGCTGCCGAGTTGACGTTCGTCCAGCACGTAGTCGCCGATATCGCCGTAATGCCAGGGCGCCGGCGGCGGAGCGCCCACGGTGAGCGTCAACTCGGTTTCCCCCACTCCCGCGGCGTTGCGCGCCGAGACCGCCAGCCGAACAGTCCCCGTCCGGCGCGGCTTACCACTGACAACTCCGCTCTGTCGATCGATGGTCAACCCGTCCGGCAGACCGCGCACCGCGAAGCTGCCCGGATCGTTGCTCGCGGCGACTCGGAAGCGGAAGTCGACGCCGACGTTGGCGTACGCGGCGGTCGCGCTGGTGATCACCGGCACGCGCGGCGTCGGCGCGGTCAGCGTGAGCTTCGGCGAGTCGGGCCCGCTCCCGGCGACATTCGTCTTCGCGACCACATAGTCGTACCTCTGCCCCGGCACCGCCGACACATCCCGATACCGCGTCTCCACCCCGAACCCGACTGGTTGTACTCCCGTGGCGATCACCCGATACGGCCCAGACCCTTGCCGCCGCTTGACGGTGTACGTCGCCGACACGTCGAGGTCGGACCACGCCAACTCACCGTCGCCGCCCCGCAACTCCCCCGCCGGGGTCCCGGGTGTGCCGCCGACCCACCCTTGGCGCGCTCCGCTACCCAAGCGCGAGGGGGTTTCGAGTGTCACGTTGTCGAATGCTGCGGTGGTTGACTCGGCATACGACTGGTCCACCCCGAGGGCCGAGCAGACCGCCAAGCCGGCGTACACGTCGCGGCCCAGGTTCACCCGGGACTGGCCGACCTGGGTCCATGTGCTGCCGTCCGAGGAGATCAGGCCGGTGAGGACGTCACCGCGGCGGATCAGCCGGACCCAGTACGGCCGACGCAGGCGGTACCCGTCGCTCGCTGCCTCGACGTACGGCGGCGGCAACGGGGTCGCGGACTGCGGAAGCGTCCCGAGGTCGGAGATCGGGAAGCCGGCCGCGGTGGTGATGCACTGCTGCTGCGTCGGTGGTACGGCGATACTCCCGGTCGCCGAGGTGTCCCCGCCCGTCCGCACCGTCCACACGCCGCTCCACGTGTGTAACGGCAAACCCTTGATCAGCATCGACGCATGCGCCGACGACGCCGACAGGCTCTGCCGCATCATCACCCCGACGGTCGCGTACTGCGAACTCACCGGATAGACCACCCGCGCCGTCAGCACCCCGTCGCCGCGCAACGGCACGTACACGAGCCGGAAGCTGTCCTCCACCCCGCCGATGTCCGCGCCACCCGCCTCGACGGTGAACGTCTCCCCGTCGTACGCCGTGGCGCCCGGCACCACCACCCGCCCGACGTCCCGGCTCGTCCACGGCTCCGCTCGGGCAACCGTCACCGGCAGCGACATCGCACTCTCGCCGACGACATTCACGGCCTGCACCTGGTACGAGACCCGCCCACGGGCCGACGCGTCCGTCCACGATGTTGATCGGATGCCCGAAGCAACAACTCGCCCGTCGCGGATGATCGTGTAACTGCTCGCGGCGGCGCCACTACGAGGCTCCACCGACCCCGCCCAGCTCACCACGACTCCAGCGTCGGTCGCACGGGCCGTCAGCCCACTCGGCGTACCGGGCGGCGCCGACAGCGGCGGGCTACCAGGATCCCGAGCCTGCGTGAACGTCCCCCAGGCCGGATGATCATCACTGTTGCCCTCGACCACGCGCGCTCCACCGCGGAACAGCACCCGCTCGACGTTCGGCGCCGCGAGCCCTCTCCGGCTGACGTAGTGCGCGTACGCCAGCTCGTAGATCGGTTGGAACGCCCCACGATTGATCGGCGAGATGACCGTCTTGATGTACTTCCCGGTCCGGTCCAGATCCACGGTGAACGGCACCGAATCGGCCAGGTTGTACGCCGCCGTGTACTCGAACCCGCGCAGGATCCGGTTGTCGAGGTGTCCGAACAGATCGATCCCCTGGTTCCAGGCTACCGCCGCGCAGTTCGCCAGCAACCCGAGCGCGAGCTGCGCGTACGACTGCGACCGACCACTCTCCTGCCCCTGCCCGGTCGCCGACACCACGATGTGCTCGATCCGCCCGTTCCCCGCGCCGGCCACGGCGTACCGAACGGCGTCCTCCAGCATCACCCGGTCGTCACAGAACACCGCGATCGCCAGGATCGACTGCAGCGCCGCGAGATCCCAGTTGCCGTTGGCGAACAACGCGTTCCCGGAGATCGCCGGGTACCACACCGTGCGGAACGACTCCTGGCACCGCCGGACGGCCTCCGGCGTCCACCCGTCGTACCCGCGCAGGATCTCCGCGGCGTTCACGAACTTGAACACCTGCAGCCCGGCCCCGAGCTGACCGTCCGCGCCGGTGATCGCGGTCAGGCTGTCCGCCCAGGCGTCGAGGATGTCCCGCGCCTTGTCGGCGTACCGCACGTCACCGGTCGCGGCCCACATCAACGCGTTCTGATAGGCCGCCCCGGAGTCGTTGACCGCCTCACTCATGTAGTTCGACGGCCCACGCCCCCATGAGGTGATCTGGCCGACGTTCCGGATCACATAGTCGTACGAGGACCTGCTGTTCGCCGCCATCGCCCGGAACCCGTCGTACACCGGGCTGATCCGCCCGGCCACGCACGCCCGCATCCGCTCCAGGTCGTCGGCGTCGTGCAGCACTCCCGGATGCCTGAAGATCTCCAGCATCGCGGTCGACGCCGCGGCCGGTCTGAGTTGACTCGCCAGCGCTGCACCACCGGAGGCGATGAGCAAGGTACGGCGGCTGAATTCGGTCATCTGAGCTCCTCTCAAGGGCGGAGGGCGGTCAGCCAGCTCTCCACCAGGTCGACGAACTGGCGCGGACGCTCGTGGTGCAGGAAGTGTCCGCAGCCGTTCCACAGCACGATTCGTGATCCGTACGGCAACGACAGCCCGATGTCCCAGGCCGCCATCGACGGGACCGGTCGCAAGGTCAGCAAGGGTTGGGTGAGGCCGGCCAACCGGGCAGCCGCCGCCGGGCGCGCACCGAAAGCATCCGGATCCGTGTACATGCCGGCGTAGCTCTCGGCGAGAACATGTCCCGGAGTAGCGAGCAGCTGGTCCCGGACCGGCCCGGCCCGCAGCCCCAGTTGACGGACGGCCGCGATGGCGCCGTCCCCACGCAGCGCGGCAAGGCGTTCCGCGAACGTCGCCGCCTCGGCCGCGTCCGCGCCGTACGCCGGGTCCACGGCCACCACTGCCCGCACCAGTTCCGGATATTCGAGCGCGAGCTGGACGACGATCTGCCCGCCCATCGAGTGGCCGACGGCAACGACCGGGCCGAGCTCCAACCGTTCGAGGACGCCCGCGAGGTCGCGCGCGTAGTCGACCGGCCGGTACCCCTTCCGCAGTACCGGCGAGCGCCCGTGGCCGCGCAGGTCGACCGTCACGACCCGGCGCCGGGCAAAGTCCAGGCCGCTCCAGGCGCGGGCGTCGCCGCCCCAGCCGTGCACCAGCAGCAGCGCCTCACCCGCACCGGTGTCGTGGACCGAGAGCGGCACCCCGGCTTCGACAATCGCCGTCATGGATGGCAGCATAGTTAACGTTTTCTACGCGGTGCAGGGGCAGAAATTTTCGAACGGAACAGGAGTTCCCGCGTGGCCAGAGCGATCGCCGGGGGCCGCCCGACGGTGAAGGACGTCGCGCTCGCCGCAGGCGTCAGCGCGACGACCGTGTCGCGCGTGCTGGCCGGCAACTATCCGGTCAGTGCCTCGACCCGCAACCGCGTGCTCCGCGCCGTGCAGGACCTGGACTTCGTCATCAACGCGCAGGCCCGCGCGCTGGTCGGCGGCTCGACCCGGACCGTCGCGTTCGTCGTCCGCGACCTCGTCGGCCCGTTGTTCGCGTACATCGGGCAGGGCGTCGAGCAGCAGGCGACCGCCGAGGGCCGGGTCTGCCTGGTCTGCACGCATCACGGCGACGCCGACCGCGAGCTCGAGCTGATCGAGCTGATGCGCGAGCAGCAGGCCGAAGCGGTCGTGCTGGTCGGCGGCGGCCTGCGTACGCCGGAACACGTCGAGCGGATGGCGCAGATCGCCCGCTCGCTCGAACGCGTCGGCTCCCGGCTCGTACTGTGCGGCCGCCCGCCGATCGGACCGGACGCCCCGGCGACGGTCGTCGAGTACGACAACGAGGGCGGCGCGTTCGCCGTGACGAACTATCTGATCTCGCTCGGTCATCGGCGGATCGCGTTCATCGGCGCCGCCGAGCCGAACCACACCACCACCAGCGCACGGTTCGAGGGTTTCGCCCGGGCGCACCGCGCGCACGGTCTCGACGTCGACGACAACCTGGTGGTCGGCGGGACGTTCGACCGCGAGTCCGGCTACCGGCAGACCAAGACACTGCTCGCCCGCGACACCGGCATGACCGCGATCCTCGGGATCACCGACATGGTCGCGAGCGGTATCCTCGCCGCACTCCACGAGGCGGGGCTGCGAGTCCCGGAGGACATCTCGGTCGCCGGGTACGACGACATTCCGCTGAGCGCGGACCTCAGCCCGGCGCTGACCACCGTGCACATCCCCCACGAGGAGCTCGGGCGGGCCGCCGTGCGGCTGGCACTGCACCGCGACGAGTACGCGCTGGACCAGCATCTGATGCTCGGCACGCACGTGGTGATCCGGGACTCGACCGCTCCGCCCGAGGAGAGAGATGCCCGGTAAGCGCAAGACCACGAACTCGCCGACCCTGGCCGACGTCGCCGCGCACGCGGGCGTCTCACCGGCCACCGTGTCCCGCGTGCTGGCCGGCAACTACCCGGTCTCCCGGTCGGCGAATCAGCGGGTGATGCGATCGATCCGCGAGCTGAACTACGCAGCCAACACGCACGCGAGGGCGTTGGCCGGAGTGCAGTCGAAGACGATCGCGTTCATCCTCGCCGACGTGCGCGGGCAGTCGTTCGCGGACGCCGCGCACGGCGTCGAGCAGGAGGCGTCCCGGCGCGGCTGGCTGAGTCTGATCGGGACCAGCCAGGGTGACTCGGCCCGCGAGCTCGCGCTCGTTCAGCTGATGCGCGAGCAGCGCGCGGGCGCGGTCATCCTGATCGGTGGCATCGCCAACGAATCGGCCGACGACCGCGCGCGGATGACCGAGCTGGCCCGGTCGTTGCACGCCGCGGGTTCGCTGCTGGTGCTGTGCGGCCGCCCGGCGCTCGGCGACGACGTGCCGACGGCCGTGATCGAGTACGACAACGAGCAGGGTGCATACGCGATGACCAGCCACCTGTTGTCGCAGGGGCATCGGCGGATCCTGTTCCTGGCCGGGCCTGAGCGGCAGAGCACGAGCATGCAGCGTCTCGCGGGTCACCGCCGGGCGCTCCGCGACTACGGCGTACCGGACGACGGGACGCTGGTCGAGCACGGCGTGTTCACCCGCGCGTCCGGCTACCAGCTGAGCAAGAACCGGCTGGCCGCCGGCCAGGACTTCACCGCGGTCTTCGCGGCCACCGACGTCGTCGCTGCCGGAGTGTACGCCGCCGCGGCCGAGTTCGGCCTCACCGTCCCCGACGACCTGTCGGTGGTCGGGTACGACGACGTCGAACTGGCCCAGGACCTACGGCCGCGGTTGACCACCGTGCACGTCCCGTACGAGGAGCTCGGCCGGACCGCGGCTCAGATCGCGCTGGACACCCGGCACCAACAGCCGGACTGGACCGGCGACCACCGGCTCTTCACGACCCACGTCGTGGTCCGCAGCTCGGTCAGCCGGCTCGGCTGAGGTACGTCCCGTCGAGGACAGCGGCCAGCACCTCGGGGATCGAAGCGCGGGAATCCACTGCCACACAAGGGATCTCGTACGCCGCGAGATACGCCAGCTGTGTGTCGGAGAACTCCACGTCGAGACCGACGACCCCGCGTGTACCGCGGGCGAACAACCGCTCCAGCCAGAGCCGGGGTACCGGTTCTCCGCCGTTCACCGTGGTGACGACCAGCGCGAGCCCGGGCTCGCGGGCGGCATCGGCCAGACCGGCGAGTACGTCGCCTGCCCGGCCGCTGCTCTGACTCGCGACCACCACGTCGACGAGCACGGACTCCTCGCGACGATCACAGTCCACCGGGTACCCGGCACGCCGCAGTACCTCGCGCACCCGCGTCCGGGTGGCCGGCGCGACGTCCGGGTAGGCCCGCAGAACCTTCGACACCGTCGAGATCGACACACCGGCCTCGCGGGCGACCACCGCCAGCTTCCTCCGTGGGGCGGACATCGGGGTCACTGACCCTTGAGGTACGCGTTCGCCTGCTTCTCCATCTCCGCCTGCAGGTCGTTCAGCCCGGCCTTCTCGACCGCCTTCTTCAACGTGTCCAGCCCCTTGTCGACGTCGACCGCGCCGATCCACAGCGGGTTGCCGTACTGCGTCATCGCGGCGCTGACCTGGCTGTCCTGCCGCTTCACCGGCGTCACGTCCGGGACGAACGACGCGTACGGGTCGAGCGTGAAGTTGTCGTAGCTCTGCGCCCACTCGAACCAGGCGTCCTCGGTCGGGGTGATGTCCTTGATCTTCAGCTCGAGCTTCTGCCGCCAGCACAGCGCGAACCCCGGGAAGCTGTACTGCGAGAGCTGCTCGAACTTGTCGGTGCCGACCGGCTTCCAGTCCTTGCCCTCGACGCCGTAGCTGATCAGGTCATGGTTCTCCTTGATCGAGACCCAGTCCTCCAGCTGCATCGCGCGCTCGTTGCTCTGCCCCTTGACGTTCAGTACGACGAAGTTGTCCGCCTGGAACGTCTGGTTCGGCTTCGCGGCCTTCCCGCCGCGGAGCGGGACGACGTTCGCGATCTGCGCGGTGGGGACCGCCTTGCGCAGCGGCGCGAGCGACTGCGAGGAGAGGCCGTCCGTCATCGCCCACCGGGTCGCGATCCGGCCGG
Source organism: Kribbella sp. NPDC051137 (assembly GCF_040682535.1). NCBI lineage: Bacteria > Bacillati > Actinomycetota > Actinomycetes > Propionibacteriales > Kribbellaceae > Kribbella > Kribbella sp. NPDC051137. The sequence goes on along the minus strand of NZ_JBFBBI010000007.1, from coordinate 399,760 downwards.
CCTCGAACTGCGAGCCGATCGTGCTCGAGTCGACGTTCAGCGCGTCCTTGTTGATGATCCCGTCGAGGTAGTACTGGCGGACCTTGCGCAGTGCGTCCACCACACCGGGCGCCTCCCAGAACGGGATCGGGTGCGCCGACCCGGTGCTCTTGCCGTCCTGCGCCAGGAAGAACGGGAACGAGCCACCGCTGAAGGTCTGCACGCTGACGTGCGGGTTCTCCCAGTCGTGCTGGTTCAGCCAGCCGACCGGCGCGAACGCGACCAGCAGCTTCGGCATGTTCGAGGAGATCCCGACCGGGGTGATCTTCGCCTTCTGCTTGACGTCGTACCAGTACTTCTCCAGCTGGTCGAACGTCGTGATGTCGCCGATCCCGAGCTTGTCCGCGAGGTCCTGGCGGACCGTGAAGTGGTGGAACCGGGCGGCCGAGTTCACCTGCGGGATCCCGTACAGCTTGCCGGACCACTTGTTCTGCTCGAGCAGCTGGGGAGCGAGGTTCTTGCTCAGGTTCGGGTACTTCGGGATCAGCTCGTCGACCGGGACCAGCGACTTGCTCGCGACCAGCTGGATCATGTTCAGCCAGCGGGCCTGCAGCGCGGTGTCGAAGGTCTCGCCGGCGGTGAACTTGAGCAGCGTCTGCTGCTGGTAGTTCGACCAGGCGGTGAACTGCGGCGCGATCGTGAAGCCGAGGTCCTTCTCGAGCTTCTCGTTGACCTTGGCGAGTACGGCGTCCCAGCCGGCCGGGGCGTCGCCGGGGAGCAGCAGCGCGAGGGTGTCGGCGGACTTGCCGGAACCACCCGTCGAGGATCCGCCGCAGGCGCTGAGGCCGAACGCGGCTGCGAGGGACAGGCCGCCGCCGGCGGCCAAGAAGCCGCGCCTGCTGAGGCCGGCTGGAGATGTGGCGGGCACGATGCCTCCTGATGATTACGGGCGTCAGCCTTTGGTGGCGCCCAGCGTGATGCCTTTGACGAAGTAGCGCTGCGCGAACGGGTACGCGAGCAGGATCGGGCCGATGGTGACGACCGTGAGCGCGAGCCGGAGTTGGTAGACCGGCGTCGTCTGTTGGGCCGCTGTCGGCAGCATCTGCGAGAACGTGACGTTCGAGATCAGGTTCTGCAGCAGCAGCGGGAGCGGGTACTTGTGGACGTCGGACATGAACAGCAAGGCGGTGAACCACTCGTTCCAGTAGTGCACCGCGTAGAACAGGCCGACGACGGCCAAGATCGGCTTGGACAGCGGCAGCCCGATCCGGAAGAAGATCGCCAGCTCCCCGGCGCCGTCGACGCGGGCCGAGTCCAGGATCTCCTCCGGCAGCTGACGGAACGCCGACACCTGGATGAACACCAGGAAAGGGGCCACCAGCAACGGCAGGATCACCGCGAAGTAGCTGTTCTGAAGTTTCAGGTACTGCGTGACCAGCAGGTAGAGCGGGACGAGTCCGCCGCTGAACAGCATCGGGATGTACGCGAAGATCGCGAGCGGCCTGCTGACGTACGGGAGCCGGCGGGCGATCACCCAGCTCAGGCCGGACGTGAAGCTGAGCGCGAGCGCCGTACCGACGAGCGTGATGAACACACTGGCGACGTACGCGCTGACCAGCGTCGGACCGGTGAAGATCAGTTTGTAGGCCGCTGTCGAGAATGGCTGTGGGATGAGGCTGTACCCCTTGCCGGCCAGGGTTTGCTCGTCGGTGAACGAGCCGGACAGGATCACCCAGAACGGGATCAGGCAGACGAGCATGAACAGGCCGACGCCGACGATGCTGATCACCGTGAACGGCTCCAGGCCACCGGACTTTCGTACCTTCGTCCGGGATGCCGCCTTCGCGAGGCTCGAGGTCATCGTGGTCACAGCAGACTCGTCTCCTTGGAGTACCGGCGCTGGATCAGCACCGCGGTCGACACCAGCACGAAACCGACCACCGACTGGAAGAGCCCGATCGCGGCGGTGGTGCCGAAGTCGCCGATCTGGCGCAGCGACCGGAACACGTACGTGTCGATCACGTCGGTGGTCGGGAACAGCGTCCCGTTGTCGCCGACGATCGCGTAGATCGTGCCGAAGTCGCCGTAGAAGATCCGGCCGACGCCGAGCACCAGCAGCACCGCGGCCGTCGGTTTGAGCAGGGGCAGGGTGATCCGCAACGCCATCTGCGCACGGCTCGCGCCGTCGATCTGGCCGGCCTCGTAGACGTCCTCGGGGATCGAGGTGATCGCGGCCAAGAAGATCACGCTCATGTAGCCGCCGAGCTGCCAGACCTTGACGAACGTCAGGATCCACGGCCACGGTCCGGGCTCGGTGTACCAGCTGACCGTCGGCAGCCCGAACCCGGCGAGCGCGTCGTTGACGACGCCGCCGGAGCCGTTCGGCCCGGACAGCAGCACCTGCAGCATGATCGCGATCACGACCGGCGAGACGAAGTACGGAAAGAAGATCGTCGACTGCGCCGCGCGCTTGAAGAACCGGCCGCGGATCTCGTTCAGCATGATCGCCAGCGTCACGCCGGCCGCGAGGGTCGCGGCCAGGAACAGCACGTTCAGCACGATCGTGTTGAGCAGGATCCGCTGGGCGTCGCCGGAGCTGAAGAAGTACCGGAAGTTCGCGAGGCCGTTCCAGGGGCTGCCGAAGATGCCCTTGCTGATGTCGAACTCCTTGAACGCCACCACCAGACCGGCGAGCGGCGCGTAGCTGAACACCAGGAAGAACGCGACCGCCGGCAGCGCCAGCAACCCCAGCCGGAGGCTGGTGCGCAGAGGGGTTCGGGTGGTCATCTCCAGACTCCTTCTAGAAAGCGCTTTCCATCTGCCGTGAAGGTAGCGCTGTCGGTTTTGAGGTGTCAAGGCCGTGATCTGGATGGCAAACGTTGTCTTTTGACTCAGGCGGCGTGGTCGAGGTCTGTCGCGCTGATGCCGAAGCGCAGCGGTTCGCCGGCCAGGAGGCGTTCGAGTTCGGCGGTCACGCAGCCGCCGAGGCGCGCGAGCTCGTTGCCGTGCGAGCCGGCGATGTGGGGTGTGACGAAGGCGTTCGGGAGCGTGAGGAGCGGCGAGTCGGCGGGCAGCGGCTCGGGCTCGGTGACGTCGAGGATCGCGCTGATCCGGCCGGATCTCAGCTCCCGGATCAGTGCCTCGGTGTCGACGATCGGGCCGCGTGCTGTGTTGATCAGCGTCGTACCGTCCCGGAGCAGGGCGAGCTGTGCGGAGCCCAGCAGTTGCTGGGTTTCCGCGGTCAGCGGGGCGTGGACGCTGACGATGTCGCTGGTACTGAGCAGGGTCTCGAGGTCGACGGACGGTACGTCGACGGCGTACGGGTCGTACACTTGGACGCGGAGCCCGAACGGGCGCAGCAGGTCGAGCACCTGGCGGCCGATCCGGGAGGCGCCGATCAGCCCGACCGTACGGCCGTGGTTGCCGACGCCGGGGTGGATGTAGCCGAGCTCGAACGTGCCCTCGCGCCGGTAGCGTTCGCGCAGGTCGAAGGCACCTTTGCCGGCCAGCAGGATCGCGCCGAGCGTGAACTCCGCGACCGGTACGGCGTTCGCGTCGGCGGCGGTGGAGACCGCGATGCCGCGCTCCCACACTTCGCGACTCAGGTGTCCCTTCACACTCCCGGCGGCGTGCAGTACGGCGCGCAGCTTCGGCGCCGCCTCCAGGACCTGCCGGTCGACGGCGGGGCAGCCCCAGCCGGTGATCAGAACTTCCACCTCGGCCAGGCGATCCAGGTCGAAGCGGTCGACCGGTCCGTCCAGGTCCACCAGCCGCTCGAGCCGGCGCCGGACGTCCGGCGGGAACAACAACGGCCAGTGCTCGACCGACATGACGACCAGCGCCGCCGGTTTCTCAGATGACATGCGCTCAGGCTGGCATAGAAAACGTTAACCATCACGAGACCAAAATTTTCGCCCCCCGCCCCGCCCTACCAACCCCCCACCCCCAATGCCAAGCTCCACCCCGCCCTCACCACCCACTCATACCGTTGGAGAGTGTTTTGATGGCTTGTGTCAGATCGATTGCGCTGGCTGCGCTGGCCGTGCTGCTCGCCGTCCTTGGTGTCGCGCCGGCTGCGGTCGCCGCTCCCACCGACAATCCGCTGCCCGTGCTCACCCCGGTGCGGTCGAGTGCCGGCTTCGTTCACCCGGGGCTGGCAGTGAGCGCGTCGTCGCTCGAGCTGGCCCGCAAGCAGACCCGCGCGGGCGTCGAACCGTGGGCGTCGTACTACGCCGCCATGACCGCCACGACGTACGCCTCGACGACGTTCAGCTCCCGCAACCGAGGCAGCGTCGTCGACCGCCCAGGGACCGCTGCGTTCAACTCACAGGGCGTCGAGTCGAAGTTCATCGACGACGCGTTCCGCGCGTACACGCAGGCGATCCTGTACTTCGTCAACGGCGACCCGGTCTACCGCGAGAACGCCCTGAAGCTGATCCGGATCTGGGCGCACATGGACCCGAACGCGTACGTCTACTACCCGGACGCACACATCCACAGCGGCGCACCGCTGCTGCGGATGCTCGCGGCCGCCGAGATCCTGCGCTACTCGTCCGTCACCGCACCGGCCGCCGACGGCTACGACCTGACCTGGACCGACGCCGACACGGCGGACCTGACCGGCAACCTGATCGTGCCGCTCACGCAGACGTTCCTGTACCGGAACCGCAACTTCATGAACCAGCACAGCTACTCGCTGATCGGCGCGATCGCCGGCTACGTGTTCACCGACAACCTGCCGCGCTACCGCGAGGCCGTCGAGTGGTTCTCGGTGAACTCGACCAACCCCGACGACGACACCAACGGCGCGCTCAGCAAGGTGATGCCGGTGATCTCCAAGGACGACCCGCGGAACCCGTACCACCGGACGTTCGTGCAACTGCAGGAGATGGGCCGCGACCAGGCGCACGCCTGGGACGACGTGACGATGCTGACGCAGCTCGCCCGCGTCATCGACATCCAGGGCACCAAGCTGGACCCGGTCCACGGCACCGTGTCGACCCGCCCGGACGCGGTTTCGGTGTACGCGTTCGGCGGCAATCGGCTGCTCCGCGGCGCCGAGCAGTTCTTCGCGTTCATGCTGGGCAAGACGATCCCGTGGATCGACACCACCCGGCGCGGCGGCGTGCTGTCGCAGGCGTACCGCGGGCGGATCTTCGACCCCACGAACGAGCTCTACACGATCTACCGGCAGAAGCTCGGCCCGGCGATCGCCACGATCGCGCCGAGCATCACCGAGGTCGCCACCCGGCAGGACTCGGGACCACGGTTCTATTGGGGCACTTCGCCGTACAACTTCTGGAACAGCAACCCGGACTTCAACCCGGACTCGTGGCTGTCCTTCCCCGCCTCGGTCGCCGGCGCGGCGCCTCCGGTGCAGCAGGACGCACTGGTGCAGGCGGAGACCCGAAGCACGCCGCTGACTCCCGGCACGACGGTTGGCGACGGGTACGTCCGGATGCGGCCGCTGCCCGGCGGTACGAAGATCGCCGTACGGACGATGCTGTACGACAACCGCAACGGGTACAGCCCGGTCGGCGTACGGATCCGTACGAACGGCACGGCGACGCTGCAGATCCGGAAGGAACAGGGACTCGCGCCGTACTACACGCTGACGTTGCCGGACACGCACGGCGCCTGGCGGTATGTCACGTACGACATGGACACGAGCAAGCTGCGCGGGAGCACCGGCGGCGATTCGCTCGCGTACTACACCGTCACCGGATCGCCCGCCGTCACGGTCGACGTCGACGCGATCAACCTGCAGGCGAAGACGCAGCTCACGCCGCCGCAGTTCGCGCAGGGATCCGACGTACGGCTGCTCGCGGTGGCCGGGGAGCCCTTCTCCACAACACTTTCCGCCGCCGACGCCCAGTCCTACAGCGCGACTCTTCCCGCGGGAGCGTCGCTCGACGCCACGACCGGTGCGGTGACCTGGCAACCGACGGCCGCCCAGGTCGGTGACCACGACACGTTCGTCGTCGCCTCCAACGCGACCACAGACGTCGTACTGCGGGTGCGGCTGAGCGTCAGCGCGACGCGTCAGGACGCCATCGACGCGGCGCTCTCCGGCTACGACGCGGGGACGACGTACGTCCGCTCGTCCAGGGCCGCGGTGGACGCCGCGAAGACGACCGCCGAGGCAGCGGCCGGCAGCGCCGACCCGTCGACCTTCTCCGCGGACCTGGCCGCACTGCAGAGCGCGGTCGCGCACCTCGAGAAGCTGACACCGACGATGAGCGACGACGGCTCGTTCGACTACTGGGGAGGTGCGACGTCGGCGTCCCTGTCACAGGTTGCCCTGGGCAACATGCTGGACGGGGACTTCAACACCTACTCCGGGGACCTGCGAGCGCCCGCGGTCATCGACTTCGGCGCCGGCTTCCGGGTCACCGCGGACGCGTTCGGCCTGCAGGCGCGCTACAACTTCGGCAACCGGACGCAGGGCGCCAACGTGTACGGCTCGAACGACGGGCGGACCTGGACGCTGCTGACGTCGCGGGAGACCACCGACACGTCGAACCAGGGGTTCGCACTGGAGAAGATCCCGGTTCGGGACGAGGTCAAGGGCCTCGGCTTCCGGTTCCTGAAGCTGCAGGTGGACCACCCCGGCCCGCCGACGGATCCGGCGTACCCGGGGATCTCCAGTTTCAGTGAGTTCCGGATCTACGGGCAGCGGGCGGAGATGAGTACGGCGATGAACAGGGTTTCGCTGTCGTCGTCCGGCACCGATCCGAAGGTCGCGCAGAACGGTGACACCGTCACGCTGACAATGGCCGCGACCGAGCCGCTGAGCCGCGTGGAAGCGTCGATCGAAGGCGTCTCCGCGCAGGTCGCGCGGACCGACGACCGGCATTGGACGGCGTCCGTCACGCTGCCCGACGACGTCGCATACGGGCGGGCGCTGCGGTTCAGCGTCGACTACACGACCGCGGCCGGACAGCCTGGCGCGACGGTCGTCGACACCACCGACGGCACCTCGCTCGAACTCTGGAACACCCACGTCCGCACCGTGCCGGTCCAGAAGAGCTGGGTCACCGCATCGAGTCCGGCGTACCCCGGCGTGGGCACTCCCGAGGCCAACGGCTGGCGGATGTTCGACGGCGACCTGACCACGTTCACCGACACCACGACCGGCACCGGCTGGGTCACCGTCACCCCGCCCGCCGGTACGACGCTGATCTTCGACACGGTCCGGGTCCGGCCGCGGAGCAACCTCCCGGACCGCGCCAACGGCGACCTCGTCCAGGGCTCGGCCGACGGCGGCACGACCTGGACGACGCTTGCCACCGTCACCGGAGTCACGTCCGGCGACCAGTGGTACGCGTTCCCGCTGACGGCACGGGCGACGTACCCGATGGTCCGGATCGCCGACACCCACGGAGGCTTCACCAACCTCGCGGAGGTGCAGCTGCTCACCGACTGAAACCGGCCACCACGGTTTTCCTGACAATGTCGGCGACCGTGCGCGACGAGATTGTCACGCCGGGCCGCAGTCGCGTGGAATTTGCGCCATTCTTACATTGGTGGCCCCCACGACTGCGGCTCCCGTGGTAATAATCAATGCGTTCTTGACACGGCGAACTGGGGGACCCGTGTCCACGGGGAAGATGCATGACTGGGGATCCACGTATGCCTGCCGTCACGGTGGTGGCACTGCTGCCGGCACACAACGAGGAAGCATCGCTACCCTCCGCACTGGCCGCGTTACGCCAGCAGACAAGGCGTCCTGACCACGTCATCGTGATCGCCGACAACTGCACCGACGGGACCGTCGAGGTCGCGCGCGCCCACCAGGTCGAGGTCTACGAGACCGTCGGCAACCTGCACAAGAAGGCCGGCGGGCTGAACCAGGTACTCGAGCTCCTGCTGCCCGGCCTGGCCGACGACGACGTCGTCCTGGTCCAGGACGCCGACTCCTTTCTCGACCCCGGATTCATCGAGGCGGGTTTGAAGGCGTACGCCGGGAATGTCGGTGGAGTGGGCGGGGTGTTCCGCGGGCGGATCGATTCCGGCACCCGGTGGGGCCGTTTCGTGGAATGGCTGCAGGCGAACGAATACGCCCGGTACGAACTCGACATCCGCCGGCAGCGCGGGAAGGTGCTGGTGCTGACCGGTACGGCGACGTTGCTGCGCGTCGGCGTCCTGCGGGAGGTCGTCCGGGCGCGGGCCGACGGACGGCTGCCCGGGGAGCCGCGGGTGTACGACACGCGCGTACTCACCGAGGACAACGAGTTGTCGTTCGCGTTGATGAAGCTCGGGTACATCCTGCGCTCGCCGTCCGGCTGCACGCTGACCACCGAGACGATGCAGAGCTGGCGGGCACTCGCGAACCAGCGCGTCCGGTGGAAGCGCGGCGCGCTGGAGAACCTCTTCGACTACGGCTGGACCCGCGTCACGCGCCCGTACTGGGGCCGTCAGGCGCTCGGCGCGATCGGCGTGCTGATCACCGCGGCGTACTTGTTCTCGCTGGTGTACGGCGCCCTGCACGGCATGCGGGTGCACGGGTTCTGGCTCGGGGTGACGGTCCTCTTCATGGCCGAGCGGGTCGTCACGGTCCGCCGCCGCGGAAAGCTCGCGATGGCGGTGGCGGCGACGCTCGTCGTGGAGATGCTCTACGACATGTTCCTGCAGGGCGTGCAGGCGACCGCCTACCTGCACGCGGCAACCGGACGCGAGAGGAGGTGGTAAATCGTGTACAGCGTGAGTGAACTCGCGTCGACCGGCGCGGCGGCGGCCTTCTGGCTCCCCCTCGCGGGCTTCGCCCTGGTCATGCTCGGCATCGCACTGTGGCGCGCGGCCGGCACGTTCCGCCGCACCACCGACGACCAGTAACACCGGACCGGGCGCGGGAGCGGGGACCTTCGCCCGGTCAAACCCAATGCCCAGCGGAAGGCATACTGAAGTCATGCGGGGAGTCATACGGGGGCTCGGGGTCGCACTACTGGTCGGTGGCCTCTGCGTGCTCGGCTGGGTCGGCTGGCAGTACTTCGGTACCGGCATCGCGTCCAACCAGCAGATGGACCAGGCCGAGAACGCGCTGCGGAACCAGTGGAAGGCGCCCGCCGTGCCCACTACCGCGGAGCCGGCGGCGGGGAAGCCGTTCGAGCTGCTCCGGATCCCGAAGTTCGGCGCCGACTGGGTGAAGCCGATCGTCGAGGGCGTCACCGCGGACGACCTGGCCCGCGGCATCGGCCACTACCCGCAGACCCAGCTCCCGGGCCAACCCGGCAACTTCGCGATCGCCGGTCACCGCGTCACCCACGGCTCACCGTTCCGCCACCTGCTCGACCTGGGCAAGGGCGACCAGATCATCGTCGAAACCCAGAACGCCACCTACACGTACGAACTGGACGGCTCCCCCCGCGACCTCACCGTCAACGCTTCGCAGACGTGGGTGCTCGACCCGGTCCCGGGCAAACGCACCACGCCCACCCGATCCCTCATCACCCTCACCACCTGCCAGGACCTCTTCCACTCCCCGGACCGATCGGTAGCCTTCGGCCACCTCGTGAAGGTCAGCAAGAAGTCCTAGGCCGCCAGCAGGCCCTGGACGATCAGGTCGTTGCGGGCGTCCTGGCCCGCCGGCACCGTCGTGTGCACGCCTTCGCGGAGCAGCTGGGTGAGACGCGACGGCTTCGCGGCCAGGAACTCGGCCCAGCGGACGAGGTCCAAGTTCGGGTACTTCTTCTCGGCGTCGTGCAGCTGGGAGTTGATCCAGGCGCTGTTGCGCTGGTCGGCGACCTGGATCGCCGCGGACTTCGCGACCCGGGAGATCTGCGTGTTCACCCAGACCACCTTGCGGTTGCTGCCGACGATCCGCATCGTCCGGTCCACCTGCGCCGCGAACACCGGCGGGTTGAAGATGTCGTTGGTCCCGGTCGCCATCAGGATCCGGCGCGGCAGCCCGTACTTCAGCGCCCAGTTCTCCAACGCGTCGACGGCCGGCATCGTCGGCCGCCCGGACCAGTTGTGCACCGCGAGGCTGATGCCGCGGCCCAGCAGCTTGCTCGCCAGCGCCTTGCCGTCCTGGACGGCGATGCTGTCACCGAACATGCACACACCGTCGTGGTCGCGCACATAGGCGACCGTCGCCGCGGTCGAGATCGACCGGCTGAGGATCGTCCAGTCCCCCAGTTCTCCGGATCCGTACAGATCCGCGGCACTCGCGGTCTCGGCTGCCACCACCCCGACCCCTGCGACGGCGGCTGCGGCCCCCGCCACGAACAGCTGCCTGCGATTCGGTTTCAGTGCTCTCAGACTCCCCACAGACAGGAACTGTGGGCTATACCAACTGCTTCGCGCAAGTAGGGCTATTCGAACGTTATATCCGGCCTCAGCCGACGGTCAGGATCCTGTTCGGGGTGAACGCCTGGGCGTGGTCCGCGTCGGCCGGGAACCACACCCGGTAGACGAGTTGGCCGCGGGTCGCAGGCTTGATCCCGAACGCGTACGCGCCCGACGTGCTCAGCTTCACCGAAGCGATCGACTTCCATGCCCGGTTCACGTACTGCTGCAGGTAGACCGGTTTGCCGTAGTGCGCCGGCGCGACGTACCCGCTGAACTTGGCCGCCTGCCCGAGGCGGATCGACGTCGGTGCCAGCGTGGCCGAGATCGTCGGCGCGACCTGCACGGTCAGGTCGACACTGCGGGTGCCCATCAGGTCGCCGTTGCCCGGGAACGTCATCATGAACACCGACGAGGTGAGCGGCTTGTACGCGTAGCTGACCGTCCCGGTCGAGGTCGTCTTCAGCGCCGCGAGCAGCTTGAACGTCGACGAGTTCTTCGGCCGGACGTACAGGTTGACGGGCAGCCCGGCGTACGCCTTGTTGTCGATCCGGACCGTGCTGCCGCGCAGGGTGAGCGTGCCGCCGTAGTTCAGCGAGGCCGCCGAGGCGCTGATCGTGGTCCTCATCCCGAGCAGCTGCGACACCGCGACCGGGCTCAGCTTGCCGCCGCGGTCCTTCGCCCAGGCGGCGTACGTGTACGTGACGCCCTGCGCGAGCCCGGTGTTCTTGTACGCCGCGGCGGTGCCCGAGTACACGAGCGTGCCGGTGGTCGGCGCCGGGACCTGGCTGCCCGAGTTCCGCCGTACGACGATCTGGTCGAGGTCCGGCAGCGCCGGGACCTTCCAGGTCAGGGCGGCCGCCAGGTAGGCGCCGCTCGCGTCGAAGGTCAGCTTCGGCGGCGCGGCGTCCAGCGTCGAGAACACACTGGTGAACGGCTCGAGAGCAGTCCCGTCGGCCTCCTGGACGCCGTCCACGGAGATCCGGTACGGCGTGTTGTCGAGCAGCGCCGCCGACGGGGTCAGGACGGCCAGCCGGTTCTCCGCGTCGTACGCGACCGTGGCGCCGATCGTCGCGCCGGTCTTGCCGTTCCGCAGCCGCACGGTGGTGGCGTTGACGCTGCTCGCGACGACGTCCCGCGCGAACGTGACGCTCGGACGGGTGTCGAGCCCCTGGCCGCTCGCGAGGTCCGGCGGCGACACGTCCCGCACCGGGTAGTCGATGCCGGGCTTGGTGCTGCCGGTGTCGGTGTCCTCGACGGTCAGCGTGTACGGGCGGGTGTCGCGGGAGCCGTTGGCGTTCCGGACCGCGATGAAGGTGCTGCCGGCCGGCGCGCTGACCTTGGTCGACGCGGTCAACGGTCCCCACTTCGGGCCGCCGGTCGCCGGGTCGGTCGCCGGGTACGGCGTCACCGCGGACACGAGCGACTTCAGGTTGCCGTCGTACAGGTCGATCCGCGGGCCGAAGTTCAGCGCGTACTTGTCGCCGTTGAACTCCGGGCCGGTCAGCGAGACGCTCAGGTTCCGCGCGGCGGAGCTGACCACCTCGTACCAGTCGGTCTCGCCCTCGGTGCTGATCGTCGTGGTGATCGAGCTCGACAGCGGGATCGCGCGCTCCGGGGAGTCGTTCAGGTCGATCGAGCCCATCGGGAAGTCCGCGGCCCAGCGGCCGCCGAGCGCGGCGTACGCGTCCAGCATGCCGGCGCCGAAGTACGGGTCGGCCCCGCGCGGTCCGGCGTCCCGGGCGTACGCCTTCAGCCGGGCCTCGAGCTGCGCCGGGGTGAACCCTGGCCACTTGTTCTTCACCAGCGCGGCGACACCTGCCACGATCGGCGCGGCGCACGACGTACCGCTGCACAGCCAGTACGGCGACTGGCTCAGGTTCCGCGCGCCGGTGGTGACGATGTCCCAGCCCGGGGCGGCGAGGTCGACCCAGTCGCCGTACGAGCTGAAGTCGGTGAGCACGCCGCTCGCGGTGGTGGCCCCGACCGCGATCACCTCGGGGTACGCCGCCGGGTACTGCGCGACGTCGCTGCCGTCGTTGCCGGCGGCCGCGACCACGATCACGCCCTTGGCGACCGCGCGCTTGACCGCGTCGTGCAGGACCGGGTTGTCACCGGGGTTCGCGATCGAGATGTTCAGCACGGTGGCGCCGTGCGCGACCGCCCAGTCGATGCCCTCGACCAGGTCCAGGTCGTTGGCGATCCCGTTGGAGCCGGCGACCTTGACCGGCATCACCTTCGAGCTCCAGCCGACACCCGCGACCCCGGCGCCGTTGTTCGTGCCGGCCGCGACGATGCCGGCCACCATCGTGCCGTGGCCGTTGTCGTCGACCGGGTTCGGCCGGGTGGTCGAGACCGCGTTGTACCCGGCGACCAGGTGCCCGGCGAGGTCCGGATGGCCGGCGTCGATGCCGGTGTCGAGGACCGCGACGATCTGGTTTCCGGTGGACTTCGAGACGTCCCAGGCCTGCGGCACCCGGACCGTGTTCAGGTACGCCGCCTGGCTGGAGGCGAAGTACGGGTCGTTCGGGACCGCGGCGACCTGCCGCCGGTAGTTCAGCGAGGCGAGCTCGACCGTCGGGTCGGCCTTGGCCTTCTTCAGCAGGTCCCGCGCGGGCAGGTCGCCCTTCACCTCGACGACGTCACCGGAGGTCTCGTCGACCGCGCCGAACTTCGACGCCGCCGCCTTCCGCGCCGACGCGGTGGCCTTGCGCTTGAACTTCACCAGCACCGTGTTCGGCTCGACGTCCGCGACGGACGCGGCGTGCCGCGCGAACCCGGGCCGGTGCAGCCCCGGCTCCGCCGCCGACCCGGAGGACCCGGTCACCGCGACCAACGAACCAGCCACCAACGCAGCCGGCAGCCCCCACCGCAGCAGCTGAACAGGACGAACCGACACAACGCCCCCCAGATCGAGAGTTACGAACGCGGGGAGTATGTCAGAGGTCTGCGCCGGAATCCTCCCCGCCGCGATGTCAACACCTGCAACACGCGTTCGGGTGGCGCGCGGCGGCCGCCGCCCCGACTCTGTTCACGTAAACATTCCTGGTGGCAACCGAGGAGCAGATGTGCACAGGACTCGGATGGTGATTGGTGCGCTGCTGGCCGCGCTCGGCCTCAGCTTGTTGGTGGTGCCCATGAGTACCGCGGCGCCGGACGGCTCGTTCCGCCCGGGGCAGCCCTGGCTCGACACGAGCGGGAAGGTGATCCAGGCGCACGGCGGCCAGGTCGTCACCGCGAAGGACGAGGACGGCCGGCGGATCTACTACTGGTACGGCGAGGACCGCAGCAACGGGTACTACAACAGCCCCGGCGTGCACCTGTACTCGTCGTACGACCTCTACAACTGGAAGGACGAGGGGCTCGCGCTGCGGGCGATGAGCTCGGTCGACCAGTTCGACAACGACAAGTACTTCGCGAAGCTGTACAAGCACTACACGCCCGCGCAGCGGGAGATCGTCTGGCGGGACCTCTCGACGAACAACGTCCGGACCGACGGCTGGGCGACGTCGTCGATCCTCGAGCGGCCGAAGGTCATCTACAACAAGGCGACCGGCAAGTGGGTCATGTGGGTGCACTCCGACGGGCCGTCGTCGCCCACGAGTACGTCGAACTACGCGCGGGCGGAGGCCGGCGTGGCGATCGCGGACTCGCCGAAGGGCCCGTTCCGCTGGATCGACTCGTACCGGCTCGACCACGTGCCGAGCGACTCGGTCCCGTGGTGCGGCAGCGGGTCGTCCTTCGACCCGGCCGGCGGGATGGCGCGGGACATGAATCTCTTCGTGGACGACGACGGTACGGCGTACATCATCTACTCGTCCGAGGAGAACCGGACGATGTACATCTCCAAGCTGAACAAGTCGTACACGTACCTGTCGGCGCCGCCGGACCAGGCCGTGCAGGGCAAGGACTTCACCCGGACGCTGGTGTGCAACCAGCGCGAGGCGCCCGCGATGTTCAAGTCCGAGGGCACGTACTACCTGCTCACGTCCGGGGCGACCGGCTGGGACCCGAACCCGCTGCACTACGCGACCTCGCAGAACATCCTCGGCCAGTTCACCGACCGTGGCGTGCCGATCACCGGGGCCGGCGCGGCGACGACGTACCAGTCGCAGAGCACCAACGTGATCACGCTCGACGCCAAGCAGAACAAGTTCCTGTTCATGGGCGACCGGTGGACGCCGAGCGACCTCGCGAACGCGCCGTACGTGTGGATGCCGATGAGCTTCGGTGAAGGCGGCTCGCTGACCGTCGGGCCGGACACCGAGTGGTCCTTGGGCGACCTCACGCCGTACACGCGGTGGACCGTCACGAGCACCATCCCGGACCACGTCTGGCTGAACGACGTCAGCAACCTGCCGTCCTCCGTCACCGTCACCACGGCGCGCGGGTCTGGGCAGGTGGCCGTCAGCTGGGATCCGGCGAGCGTCTCCCAGGCCGGACCGGCGAGCCTGCGCGGCACCTTGGCGGACGGCCGAACCTTCACCCGCTCGGTCGTCGTCGTACCGCACGGCTTGCGGTACGCCGTGAACGCCGGAGGCACGGCCACGCCCGACTGGGCCACGCTGGCCGCGGCCGGCGGGCCACTCCTCAACTCCACCCCGGAGCAACCGCTCGGCACCGACCCCACCACCGGTACGACCTGGGGCTACACCGGCTCCAGCGCTCCGTCCGGAACCGGTGATCTCTACACCACGCTCCGCTACGCCAAGAACCACGAGCCGCTCGTCTACACCTTCGGCGGCCTCGCACCCGGAACGTACACCGTCCACGCCGGCTACTACGACCCGTGGCCGTGGGCCAACCGAGCCGCCCAGGTAACCGTCAACGGCACGGTCGTCGACAGCCAACGCCTCTTCACGGCAACCGGCGTCGCCGCCTCCTACGGCGGAATCACCGTCGGTGCCGACGGCAACATCACCGTGACGATCGCCCCCACCCGCTCCCCCGACATCCAGGTCAGCTGGCTGATGGTCTCCCGCGACAGCTGGGCGGGGTGACCCGCCCCGTCGCACCCAACTACTTATATTGATCCCATGTCGAACCAGGCCAAGCCGTCACGTCGCGGAGTCAAGGGGCATCCGAAGTCGGGCCCCTCGATCGGTGACGTGGCGCGCCTGGCCGGGGTCTCGGCGCAGACCGTCTCCCGCGTCTCCACCGGCGCCGACCCGGTCCGCCCGGAGACCAAGGAACGCGTCCTCGACGCGATGCGCGAGCTCGGCTACACCCCCAACCACGCCGCCCGCGCGCTCCGCCGCGGCAACTTCCGCTCGATCGGGCTGATCGCGCACCAGGTGATCCGCACCGGCGAGTCCAAGACCATCGAGGCGGTCATCGAGGCCGCCCGTCGCGAGGGCTACTCGGTCAGCCTGGTCGACGTCGAGACCCCGTCCTCGAGCGACGTCAGCGACGCCGTCCAGCAGCTCAACCACCAGGCGATCGACGGCCTGATCATCATCCGCGCCGAGACCGCCACCCCGACCGCGCTCGCCCTCCCGCCGACGCTCCCGGTCGCGGTCTCGGACTCCCGGTTCATCGGCCACCACCCCGCGATCGGCGCCGACCAGGCCGGCGGCAGCAGGGCCGCCGTACAGCATCTCCTGGACCTCGGTCACAAGACCGTCCACCACCTCGCCGGACCGGACGACTCCGGACCGGCCGACCTGCGCGCCACCGCCTGGCGGCAGACCCTCGAGGAGGCCGGCCGCAAAGTTCCCGCGATCCTCCGCGGCAGCTGGTCCGCGGACTCCGGGTACGAGCTCGGCAAGCTGCTCGCGAAACGCAAGGACGTCACCGCGGTGTTCGCCGCGAACGACGAGATGGCGTGCGGCCTGATCCACGCGCTGCACCAGGCGGGCCGCGCCGTACCGCAGGACGTGAGCGTCGTCGGCTTCGACGACATCGACCTGGCCGAACACTTCTGGCCGCCGCTGACCACGGTCCGCCAGCAGTTCCAGCAGATCGGCAACGAGCTGGTCGAGCTGATCCTCCGCCAGCTCCGGCAGCGCGCCCCGCTGACCGACTTCCACGGCACCGTGGCCGCGCCGCTGATCGTGCGCGAGAGTACCGCCGCGCCGCGCAAACGCCGCTGATTCCTAGATCACATCGTCCGGCGATCCCGCGCCTCTAGACATGTTCACGTAAACAAGCTAGCGTCCGGCTCAGATGTTTGCGTAAACAGAAACGAACAGAAACGGAGGTCGACGGACATGGCGGAGTCCGTGGCCCAGCAGCTGGTGGTCAAGGCTGCGACCCGGCGGAGGCGGAAGTCGAAGGACGGCAAGGGCTGGCTGTTCGTCGGCCCGTTCCTGGCCGTCTTCGCGGTCACCTTCCTGGCCCCGATCGGGTATGCGATCTACCTCAGCCTGTTCCGCGAGCAGGCGTTCTTCGGCGGTCGCACGTTCGTTGGCCTGTCCAACTACACGGAGGCGCTGCAGGACCCGAAGTTCTGGGAGTCCTTCGGCCGGGTGGCGATCTTCCTGGTGGTCCAGGTGCCGGTGATGCTGGTCCTCGCGCTGCTCGCCGCGCTCGCGATCGACAGCGCGCGGCTGCACGCGGCCGGCTTCTTCCGGATCGTGATCTTCCTGCCGTACGCCGTGCCGGGCGTGGTCGCCGTGCTGATGTGGGGCTACATCTACGGCGACAACTTCGGCCTCGCGGCGAACCTCAACGACCTGCTCGGCACCGCGCTGAAGCCGTTGAGCGGCGGCTGGATCCTGCCGTCGATCGCGAACATCGTCACCTGGGAGTTCGTCGGCTACAACATGCTGATCTTCTTCTCGGCACTGCGCACCGTCCCGGGTGAGCTGTACGAGGCGGCCGCGATCGACGGCGCCGGGACGTTCCGGACCATCCTCGCGGTGAAGCTGCCGGCGCTGCGCGGAGCCATCGTGATCGCGACGATCTTCTCGATCATCGGCAGTTTCCAGCTCTTCAACGAGCCGAACATCCTTCGCACGCTGGCGCCGAACGTGATCAACACGTACTACACGCCGAACATGTACGCCTACAACCTCTCGTTCGCCGGGCAGCAGTTCAACTATTCCGCCACCGTCGCGATCGTGATGGGCGTCATCACCGCGATCATCGCGTACGTCGTCCAGCTCCGCGGCTCCCGGGAGGCGCTGTGAAGACCAAGCGCTCCAAAGTACTGACCGGTGTGATGGTCCTCTATCTCCTCTACACGATCGTCCCGCTGCTCTGGTTGTTGCTCAGCGCAACCAAGACCCAGGACGACCTGCTGTCCACGCCCGGCCTGTGGTTCGGCAAGAGCTTCGCGTTCTTCGCCAACATCAAGGACACCCTGACGTACGGCGACGGGATCTTCCTGCGCTGGTTGGGCAACACCGTCCTGTACGTCGTGGTCGGCGCCGGCGGGGCGACTCTGCTGGCGACCGCGGCCGGGTACGGGTTGGCGAAGTACAAGTTCGCCGGCCGCCGCGCGGTGTTCGCCGTACTGCTCGGAGCGGTCGCCGTACCGGGGACCGCGCTCGCCGTTCCGACGTTCCTGATGTTCTCGAACCTCGGGCTGACGAACACCGTGTGGGCGATCATCATCCCGTCGCTGGTCAGCCCGTTCGGCCTGTACCTGATGTGGGTGTACGCCGCCGACGCGGTCCCGCCGGAGCTGCTCGAGGCGGCCCGGATCGACGGCGCCGGCGAGGTCCGCACGTTCTTCACGGTGGGGCTCCGGCTGCTCAGCCCGGGCATCGTCACCACCCTGCTGTTCGCGATGGTCTCGACCTGGAACAACTACTTCCTGCCGCTGATCATGCTCAGCAAGCCGAATCTGTACCCGCTCACGGTCGGGCTCACCCAGTGGAGCAACCAGGCGACCGGAGTGGGCGCCCGCCCCATCTACAACCTGGTGATCACCGGATCGTTGCTGACCATCGTTCCGCTGGTGATCGCCTTCCTGCTACTCCAGCGGTTCTGGCAGTCCGGCCTCTCCGCAGGCTCGGTCAAGTGAAAGGCAACAACAAGATGAAGGTACATCGGTGGGGCATCCGGCAGCTGGTGGTTGCCGGAGCCGCGGTCACGGCCCTCGCGGTCGTCGCCGCCTGCGGTGGCGGATCCGGCAACTCGGGCGGGTCGAGCAGTACGAGCACAGGATCGGCTGACGCGGTCGACGCGGCGCTCAAGGCCGGCGGTGAGCTCACGTACTGGAGCTGGACGCCGTCCGCGCAGGCCCAGGTCGCCGCGTTCATGAAGCAGTACCCGAACGTCAAGGTGAACCTGGTCAACGCCGGCACCGGCAACGACCAGTACACCAAGCTGCAGAACGTGATCAAGGCCGGCTCCGGCGCGCCCGACGTGGCCCAGGTCGAGTACCAAGCGCTGCCCCAGTTCGCGCTGCCGGGTTCGCTGGTCGACCTGAACCAGTACGGGTTCTCGCAGTACGAGTCGTCGTACACGGCGTCCACCTGGGCGTCGGTGCACGCGGGCAGCGGGCTGTACGGGCTGCCGCAGGACTCCGGGCCGATGGCGCTGTTCTACAACAAGGAGGTCTTCGCCAAGTACGGGATCGCCGTACCGAAGACCTGGGACGAGTACGTCGCCGCGGCGAAGAAGCTGCACGCCGCGAACCCGAAGGCCTACATCACCAACGACTCCGGCGACGCGGGGTTCACCACCAGCATGATCTGGCAGGCCGGTGGTACGCCGTTCAAGACCGACGGCAACAACGTCACGATCAACCTGCAGGACGACGGCACCAAGAAGTGGACCTCGACCTGGAACCAGCTGGTCCAGGGCGGCCTGGTGTCGAACATCCCGGGCTGGACCGACGAGTGGTACAAGGCGCTCGGCGACGGCACGATCGCGACGCTGCCGACCGGTGCCTGGATGCCCGGCGTGATGGAGTCCTCGGTGAAGGCCGGCGCCGGCAAGTGGGCGGTCGCGCCGATGCCGACGTACGACGGCCAACCGGCGACGGCGGAGAACGGCGGCAGTACCGAGTCCGTTCTCAAGCAGAGCAAGAACCCGGCACTCGCGGCGGCGTTCGTCCGCTGGCTGAACCACGACGAGGGCGTCAAGACCTTCCTCGCCAGCGGCGGCTTCCCGGCCACCACGGCCGACCTCAAGGACCCGGCGTTCGTCGGCAAGGCGAGCGCGTACTTCGGCGGTCAGAAGATCAACGAGGTGCTGACCGGCGCCGCCGACTCCGTCGTCAAGGGCTGGACGTACCTGCCGTACGAGCTCTACGCGAACAGCATCTACGGCGACACCGTCGGCAAGTCGTACCAGTCGAAGTCCGACCTCAACACCGGGTTGAAGGCCTGGCAGGATGCCTTGGTGACCTATGGCAACCAGCAGGGCTTCCAAGTAAACGGCTGACCGCCCCGACCTGAAACGAGATCCCGTGCCTGACTTCACGATCGGCGCATCCGACTTCCTCCTGGATGGCCGCCCGTTCCAGATCATCTCCGGTGCACTGCACTACTTCCGGGTGCATCCGGACTGCTGGGCCGACCGGATCGCGAAGGCCAGGCAGATGGGGCTCAACACGATCGAGACCTACGTCCCGTGGAACCTGCACAGCCCGCGGCCCGGTGAGTTCGACACCGCCGGGATCCTCGACCTCGGCCGCTTCCTGCGCGAAGTGGCCGAGGCCGGGATGTACGCGATCGTCCGCCCCGGCCCGTACATCTGCGCCGAGCTGGACAACGGCGGGCTGCCTCCCTGGCTGCTGCGCACGGAGGGTCTCGGCGTACGGCGGTTCGAACCGCAGTACATGGCGGCGGTGACACGCTATTTGCAGGATGTGCTGGCGATCGTCCGGCCGCTGCAGATCGACCGGGGCGGCCCGGTGCTGCTCGTCCAGGTCGAGAACGAGTACGGCGCCTTCGGTGACGACCAGACCTACTTGAAGGCGCTGACCGAGGTGATCCGGGGTGCGGGGACGACCGTGCCGCTCGTCACCGTCGACCAGCCGACGGACGAGATGCTCAGCGCTGGCGGGCTGGACGGCGTACTGCGGACCGGATCGTTCGGATCCCGGGTCGCGGAACGGCTGGAGACGCTGCGCAAGCACCAGCCGACCGGGCCGTTGATGTGCATGGAGTTCTGGGACGGGTGGTTCGACTACTGGGGCGGACGGCATCACACGACCTCGGCGGCCGACGCGGCGGCCGCGCTCGACGCGCTGCTCGCCGCGGGCGCTTCGGTGAACATCTACATGGTCCACGGCGGGACCAACTTCGGGCTGACGAGCGGGGCTAACGACAAGGGCGTGTACCGGCCGACGGTCACGTCGTACGACTACGACGCACCGCTGGACGAGGCCGGGCATCCCACGGAGAAGTACTTCGCTTTCCGGGACGTGATCTCGCGGTATGCGCCGGTGCCCTCGTCGGTGCCGTCCGCGGCTTCGCCTGCCCCTGAGTTCAACGTTGCATTGGCGGATCCGGTCGGACTGCTCGCCTGTCCCGGCGGCACGTGGTCCGAGCACGACCAGGTGCCTTCTCTGGACGAGCTCGACGCACGGCTGGCGATCTTCCGGACCGAGCTTCGGCTGGGCGGTCCGGCGTTGCTGACCTTCGGCGAGATCCGCGACCGGGTGCAGGTGTTCCTCGACGGCGCGCCGGTCGGGATCCTGGAACGCGAACGGCACGAGCGCTCGCTGATGCTCCCGCATACCCGCGGCCGGCTGGAGTTGGTCGTCGAGGACCAAGGGCGGGTCAACTACGGGCCGCGGATCGGCGAGGCCAAGGGGTTGATCGGTCCCGTCCTGCTCGGCGACGTCGAGCTGCACGACTGGTCGGTGTGCGGCGTCGAGCTGGACCGGGTCCCGCAGCTGTGGCAGGCGACCCCGTCGGCCGTGGCCCCCGGCCCCACCGCGTGGCGGGCGACGTTCGAGCTGGACACCCGCACCGACCTGTTCCTCCGAATCGATGCCTGGGGCAAGGGTTACGCCTGGATCAACGGCTTCAACCTCGGCCGGTACTGGCGCCGCGGTCCCCAGCAGACGCTCTACGTCCCAGGTCCGCTGCTGGTCGACGGCCCCAACGAGCTCGTCGTACTCGAACTCGAGACCCTGGAGCCGACGGCCGCCTTCGCTGCCGGCCCGTGGCTCGGCTACACCGACCTGTAGTGGAGCTGCTGGTTCTCGGGGGCGTCGTCCTGCTCGGCGCCTTCGTACAATGGCTGACCGGCATGGGTTTCGCACTCGTGTCGGTCCCGGCGCTGGTGATCGTGCTCGGCCCGGCGCACGGCGTCACCTTCGCGAACTGCGCCGCCGGCGTCGTCTGCGTACTCGGTCTACTGCGCGGCTGGCGTTACGTGCGGTTGGGCGCGATGGTTCCGCTGATCGTCGCGGCCGCCTGTACTGCGCCCCTCGGCGCGTGGTTCGCCCGCGCGCTTCCGGCCCCGGTCCTCCTGCTGGTCATGGGCGCACTGGTCACCGCCGCGGCCGTCGTACTCCTGATCGGCCTGAGAGTCCCTGCTCTGAAAGGGCTGGCCGGCGCCCTCACAGCCGGCGCCACCGGCGGCTTCATGAACACTGCCGCCGGCCTCGGCGGTCCCCCGGTCTCGCTGTACGCCGTCAACGCCAACTGGACCATCCGGGAATTCGTCCCCAACGCCTTGTTCTACGGCGCGATCGTCAACGTCTTCTCGCTCTTCACCCGAGGCATCCCACCGCTGCGGGCATCCGAGTGGCTCGTGTCAGCCCTCGCCCTACTCACCGGCGCCACCCTCGGCTCCTTCCTCGCCCCACACATCCCCAACCCCACCGCCCGCCGCCTGGTCCTCCTCCTCGCCCTCGCCGGCGGCCTCACCACCGCCGCCAAAGGCCTCACCACCCTCTGACCCCACCCTTTCCGGAACAAATCCGCCACATAACGCCAACTATCTTCCGAAGACCCCCGGAAGGTAGGCCCAGCCCGCGAGCAGGACACCGACCACGGGGATTGTTGCTAGGAGCAACCGCCTGCGACGGGCCCGGCCGTACTCGCGGTGGAGGCGGTCGAACTGTGGGTGCCGGTTCAGGTCGGCGTCGTCGTCCGGGTGCGCGCGCCAGGTGGTCGCCGTACCGACGACTCCCAGCACCGCCTCGAGTTGCTGCCCGGTGAGTACCGGCGGGCGGCGCTTCAGCCAGCGCACCAGCGCGCCCGCCTTTATCACGTGTACGCCGATCGGCGGGGCCTTCACGGTGAACGACGCCGACCCGAGCACAGCGACGACGGCCTGGACGGGCACCGGCCAGCCAACAGCGTTCCCGAGCAGCCGCGCAACCCGTTGCGCCTCGGTCTGGCTCTTGCGGATGTAGCCCTGCCGCTGCCCACCCACCAGGAAACCATGCCCCGCGACCCAGACCCGCTGCCCGGGATGGTGCTTGGTGTTGACCGTGAACACGCCGGCTTGGCCGACGATCAGGTGATCGATGTCGGTGTCCCCTCCGCCGATCGGAAGCGCATGCAGCACCGTCCACCGCGGACCGAGTCTCCGCAGCATCCGCCCCACCTCGAGCTCACCGAGCGCGCCCGAGTACCAACTCTTGCCGGCGTCCGTCACCGGCGAGCACCCCACCAGCCGCGCTACCGCACCGCGGTTCCGCAGCATCCCCGGCCGTGACAGCAACGCGTGGATCACCGCATGCCCGGGCGCACGCGCCCACAGGTCGACCCGCGAATCCTCTGCCTCCATCGATCCCCCCACAGGAAAGGTGGTCCCCCCGACCACAGATCCTGATGGTGACACGCAGTAACACCGTGGGGAAGGTCAGGACTCCGAGGGGAGGGTGGTGCCGCGTTCGTCGGGGGCGGCGGCGAAGACGGAGGGCTTTTCTTTCGACAGGGCTTGCCAGCGGTTGAAGAACAGGTTCAGGAGTACGGCGGTCACGGCCGCGGCGCTGATGCCGGAGTCGAGGACCACGCCCACGCCGGCAGGGAACTTGTCCCAGAAGTGCGGGCGGGCGATGGGGACGAGACCCATCGCGACGGCGACCGCGACGACCACCAGGTTCAGGTTGTCCTTGTACTCGACGCGGGACAGCGTACGGATGCCACTCGCGGCGACCGAGCCGAAGAGGACGATGCCGGCGCCGCCGAGCACGGGTGCGGGGATCGCGGCGACGACCCGGCCGAAGATCGGGACCAGGCCGAGCAGGACGAGGACGCCGCCGCCGACCGCGACCGTGAACCGGGACTTGATGCCGGTGATCGCGACCAGGCCGACGTTCTGTGCGAAGGCGCTCGCCGGGAACGCCCCGAAGACCGGGGCGACCGTACTGGACAGCATGTCCGCGCGCAGCCCGTTCGCCACCCGCCGGTGGTCGACCGGGGTCTCGACGATCTGGCCGATCGCGATGATGTCCGCCATCGTCTCCGTCATGATCACGAAGACCACGATCGTCATCGCGACGATCGCGCCGGTGTCGAACACCGGCGTACCGAGCCCGAAGATCGGCGGGAACGAGACGATCTTGCCGTGCGGTACGGCGGAGAAGTCGGCCTTGCCCCACGGGACGGCGACCAGGGTGCCGACGATCATCCCGATCAGGATCGACAACCGGGACACGAACCCCTGGAAGACCCGGCTGATCACGAGAATCACCAGCAACGTCAGACCGGCGAGCGCGATGTTGCCCGGGTTCCCGTAGCTCTTCGCGCCGACCCCGCCGAGCGCCCAGTCGAACGCGACCGGCAGCAGCGACACCCCGATCACCGTGATGATCGACCCGGTGACCACCGGCGGGAACAGCTTCACCAACTGGGCGAAGAACGACGACGCGACCACGCCGATCACCCCGGCGACGAGGATCGCGCCGAACACCGGCCGGACGCCGCCGTGCGAGGCGATCGACACCATCGTCGACACGCTCGCGAACGAGATCCCTTGCACGATGGGCAATCGGGCACCGAACGGTCCGAGTCCCAACGACTGCAGCAGCGTCGCGAGGCCGCTGACGAAGATGCCGGCCGTGACCAGCAACCCGATGTCCTGCGCGGACAGCCCGGCCGCACTCCCGACGATCAGCGGCGGCGCGATCAGACCGCCGTACATCGTCAGGATGTGCTGGGTGCCGTAGACGACCAACTGCCCGAAAGGCAGGCGTTCGTCCTCGGGGCGGGCGGGTGCAGGGGTGGTGGATGCCATGCTGCCTCCAACGCTTTTCCGCTCTACGGAAAGAAGATTCCGAACAGCGACAGAGTGACACAGCCCCCACGCGTCGTCAACGGTTTGTTGAAGCTTAGGGTGACGCGCATGAAGGTGAACCGGCTGGATCATCTGGTGCTGACGGTGCGGGACCTGGACGCGACGGTCGACTTCTACCAACGGGTGCTGGGAACGCAGGCCGTCACCTTCAAGGGCGGCCGCCACGCCCTCACGTTCGGCACCAGCAAGATCAACCTGCACCAGGCCGGTCACGAGTTCGAGCCCAAAGCAGCTCATCCCGCGCCCGGCACCGCCGACCTCTGCTTCGTCGTCGACGACCCGATCGATCAGGTGCGGGCCGAGCTGCGTGCACAGCGCGTCGAGATCGAGGAAGGTCCGGTCGAGCGGACCGGCGCGACCGGCCCGATCCTGAGCGTCTACGTTCGCGACCCGGACCAGAACCTGATCGAGCTCAGCAACTACCTGTGATGGACCGTTTCGCCGAGCATCGGGGGTTGCTGTACGCCGTCGCGTATCGGGTGCTCGGCAGCGTGGCCGACGCGCAGGACGTCGTCCAGGACGCCTGGTTGCGTTGGAGCAAGGTGGATGCCGACTCGGTGCAGGACGTCGAGGGATATCTCGTCCGGGTGGTCACCCGACTGGCGATCGACCGGTTGCGGAGCGCGGCGGTCCGGCGGGAGTCGTACGTCGGACCGTGGTTGCCGGAGCCGATGATCACCTCCCCCGACGCGGCCGACGACGTCGTACGGGCGGACGCGGTGTCGACCGCCGTACTACTGGTCCTCGAGGCGTTGTCGCCGACCGAGCGGGCCGTGTTCGTACTCAACGAGGCGTTCGGTTACAGCTACGCCGAGATCGCCGACATCCTCGACCGCCGGGTCGCCGACGTCCGCCAGCTCGCACACAGGGCGCGGAAGGCGGTCGCCGCCCGGCGACAGCGGTACGACACCGACCGCGGCACCCAGCGACAGGTGACCGAACGCTTCCTCGCCGCCTGCGAGAACGGCGACGTCGAAGCGCTGATGGCGGTCCTCGCACCGGACGTCACGTTGATCAGCGACGGCGGCGGACTCACCGGCGCACCGCGCAAACCCGTCGTCGGGCCGCTGTCCGTGGCGCGGGCATTCCTGGTCGGATCGAACCGTCGCCCGATCGGCTCGCAGTACGCGATCGAAGAGCTCAACGGCGCGCCGGGCATCACGATCCGGTCGGCGGACGGTCCGGTGCTCGCGATCACGCTGCACCAGGTCGACGGCGCCGTACGAACGATCCATGTGGTCAGCAATCCGGAGAAACTCGGCGGACTGTCACATCCGGCGTAGCTGTCTCGTCCGTGAGGCACCCCTACGGATGGAGATCTCGTGCACGTCGCCTACCTGGCCACCACCTTGCTCGCCGCCGCGCTCACCGGCAGCGCGGCAGTCGCGAACCTGATCGGCCACAGCTACCCGAAAGCCCAGGCCGATCTGGTGCACGTCGACCACAAGTGGATCGTCCCGTTCGGCCTCCTCCTCGGCGCGGGCGCGGCCGGTCTGCTGGCCGGGATCGCCGTACCCACGCTGGGCCTGCTCGCCGCGGCCGGCCTCGTCCTGTACTTCCTCGGCGCACTCGCCGCCCACCTCCGCGCCCGCGCGCTGAGCCTCGCGCCCTGGTCCCTGTACTTCCTGACCTGCACCGCCGCACTCGTCACCACGCTGCTCTACCGCTGAGCGGCGCGAGGTGCGGGCGGGGCCGTTTATGCTGGGCCGATCATGGGGTCGGACGGGGCGGATCAGCCGCGGTTGCGGCAGCTCAACGAGCGGGCGGTGCTCGCCGCCGTGCGGAGCGCCGGGGAAGCGCGGGTCGCGCAGATCGTCGAGCAGAGCGGGCTCGGGCGTACGGCCGTCGAAGAAGTGCTGGCCAGCCTGGTCGAGCGCCGGTGGCTGGTCGAGGAGAGTCCGGCGATCCGCGGTCGCGGACGGCCGGCGCGGAGCTACCGGTTCCGGGCCGAAGCCGGGTACGTCGTCGGGCTCGACATCGGCGCGCACTCCGTTCGCGGCGTACTCACGGACCTCGACGGGCGGACGCTCGCGAACACCCGGCGAACCGTCACTCCGGAAGCACCGCGGGCGGTACGACTCACCGCCGCGGAGGAGGTGATCGCCGCCTGCGCGGCCGCGGCGCGAGTGCCGGTCTCGAAGGTGTGGGCGGTCGGCGCCGGTACGACGGGACTCGTCGACCCGACGGGCACCGTCGTCCGGGCGAACGCCATCCCCGACTGGGCCGGCACCAACCTGACCACCCACTTCGCCACCCGCCTGGTGGTAGCCGACAACGACAGCCAGCTGGCCGCCCTCGCCGAACAACGCCGGGGCGTCCCAGCAACCGACGCCATGCCGGCGGCCCACGCTGCCACCCCCGACGTCCCTCCGAGCTCCGGCGGGCCTGCGGACATGGTGTTTCTGCACGCGGGGCGACGGACCGGTCTTGCGCTGGTCCTGGACGGGAAGTTACGGCGCGGAGCGTTCGGAGCGGCTGCTGACATGTCGGCGTTGAAGGGTGTTGCCTGGGAGGCAGCGCTCGGGTACCTGCACGCAGTTGTGCCGGACGCCGTACCGACCGTCGACAAGGCCGAGCGGGCGTTTGCCGCCGCGCGTGCCGGGGATCGGGCCGCGCGGGCCGCCGTGCGGAAGTACGCGCAGGCGATGGCGGTAGCGGCGGCGACAGCGATCGCGATCGTCGATCCGCGCGTGCTCGTCCTCGGCGGCGCGTTCTCCCAGGCGGCCGACGTACTGCTCGAACCGCTCACCGCCGAGCTCGAACGCGTCTGCCCCCGGGTCCCCGAAGTACGAGCCTCGGCGCTCGGCGCGCTCTGTGTCGCACTCGGTGCCGCCAGTCTTGCTCTGGACGCGCTCGACGAGCGTCTCCTCACTCCCACCCGCGGCCCCCTCCCCCAGTTGGCCGCCCGCAGTATCTGAGTTCCGCCTTTGTTCAGCAGGGCGTTGACGGCCATCCGATCTCGCGGCTTAATAATGTCGGAAAGAGGCAATAATGCGCAAGAACGCGCATCCCCTGCCAGGAAGTAGGTTCGCTGTGAACAGTCGGATCCGCCGCCGGACGTTCCTCACCGCCACCGGAGCCCTCGCCACCGCCACTGCGGTCGGCGACGTCGCCTACGCCACTCCGCACGCTCTCGACGACGCCCCCGAATACGTCGACGTACAACTGCTGAACATCACCGATCTGCACGGCTACCTGCAGCCCACGACGCCGAGCCAGGGCAGCGTGATCACCGGCGCCGGTGGCGTCCAGGTGACGGTCGGCGGCGTCGGGTACCTGGCGACGCACCTCAAGCAGCTCCGCGAGGGCCGGAAGAACTCGATCTTCTTCTCCTCCGGCGACAACTTCTCCGGCTGGCCGTTCGAGGTCGACGCGCACGCCAACGAGCCGACCGTCGAGGCGCTCAACGCTCTGGGCCTGCAGTTCAGCACGGTCGGCAACCACGAACTCGACCACTCCGTGAGCTTCCTCGTCGACCACATGGAGCACGGCGTGCCGTACCCGGTGAACGGCCGCGACGACAACTTCGTCGACTCGACCGGGCACAAGTTCCGCGGCGCGAACTTCCGCTTCTACACGGCCAACATCGTGTACGCCGACACCGGCCGGACGATCGTCC
Organism: Kribbella sp. NPDC051137; assembly: GCF_040682535.1. Classification (NCBI taxonomy): domain Bacteria; kingdom Bacillati; phylum Actinomycetota; class Actinomycetes; order Propionibacteriales; family Kribbellaceae; genus Kribbella; species Kribbella sp. NPDC051137. Next base: position 371,718 of record NZ_JBFBBI010000007.1, on the reverse strand, counting down.
CGCCGTACAACATCGAATGGGTGGACGCCGGGCACGGGCGCAAGCTGCCCGTCGCGTTCATCCACCTCACGGTGATGGACACGCCGACCGGTTCCACGTCGTACCAGCCGGGGCTGAAGGCGCTGTCCGACGTGGCGCAGGCGAACAAGCTGGCCGCCCAGCTGAAGGCGCGCGGCGTCAACGCGATCGTGATCAACATCCACGACGGCGGTGTCGCCGGCAACGACTACAACGCCGGCACGAACCCGTCCGGGCCGGTCTTCCAGCTGGCCGCGAACGCCTCGCCGGACATCGCCGCGATCGTCACCGGGCACTGGCACTGCCGGTTCAACATGATGGTCCCGGACCCGAACGGCGTGCCGCGCCCGGTGGTCGAGGCGGGCAACCACGGCTCGCTGATCAACGAGATCAACCTCAAGCTGGACCCGCGCACCGGCGAGGTGATCCGCGAGCTCACCACCTCCACGAACCATGCGAACACCCGCGACGTACCGGTCGACGAGGAGCTGCAGGACATCGCCGACTACTGGACCGCGAAGGGCCAGAAACGGTACGCCACCCCGCTCGCGAAGGTCACCGGCGACTTCACCCGGACGGCCAACGCGTCCGGCGAGAGCACGATGGGCAACCTGGCCGCGGACTTCGCGCACTGGGACGCGAACCAGCACGGCCAGGCCGACCTCGCGCTGATCTCGACCAAGCCGGTGTCGGGGTCGAACGCGCTCACCGGTGACCTGTTGTTTGCCAAGGGCACCAATGCGGCCGACGCGGACGGAACCGTGCTGTTCGGCGAGGCGTGGAACGCGTTCGGGTACGGCAACCCGATCCTGACCGTGACGCTGCCGGGGACCCAGTTGCACGCCGCGTTCGAGGCGCAGTGGGTGCCCCAGGCGAACGGGACCGTGAAGTTCGCGCCGTTCGCGGTGTCACAGAACGTCAGCTACAGCTACGACACCGGCAAGCCGATCGGACAGCGGGTCGACCCCGCAAAGGTGCTCATCGACGGCCGGCCGCTCGACCTGAACCGGAACTACCGGGTCGCCGCGCTCGCGTACACGCTGATCGGCGGCGACGGTACGACGGTGTTCACCGGCTTCACCGATCCGGTCCGCAACGACCGCGACCACGAGGGCTTCATCGCGTACCTGCGGGCACACCCGGTGCTCACCCCGTCCACGCTCGACCGCGCACGTCCGGTGAGCTGACGGCGGACGCCCCACAGCAGGGTCGGCGGCGTCACGCCGCCGACCCGGACCTCTCGGTCGGTCCGTCCGCCGATCGTCACCTGCCCGCGGACCGCACGAGCGTCGACACCAGCCGCCGTACCATCATCGCGAACACGGCGAGCCAGGCCGCGAACGCGACCCACAGCTCCCAGCGCCCGACCGCGCCCACCACCGGGAGGTCGTCGGCGCGGCCCAGGTAGATACCGGCGACCGCGTACATCCCGAGCGGGAAGACGATGCTCCACAACGTCGCGTCGTACACCAGCGGGATCCGGTGCCGCACGTGCCGCCACCAGCCGGCCGCGACCAGCGCCGGGATCAGCCAGGTCGCGAAGCCCCAGAACACCACCGCCAGCCCGGCGATCAGGTGCCGGGTCGCCGCGACCATCGGCGCGTCGGCCATCTCCACGATCCGCGCGCCGGCCAGCACGGTGATCGACAGCGCCCCCATCGACACCCAGTACGGCGCCGTCAGGTCGGCCGGCTTCACCTCGTACAGCATCAGCCGGAGCGCGACGAAGATCCCGGCCGCGCCGTACAGGAACACCCCGACCGACCACGAGACCACGGCGAGTACGGCGAGTTCGCGGCGTCCGGCGCCGACGACCGGCTCCACCGTCGCGGCGGCCACCGCCACCGACTGGCTGGCCACCACCCAGACGAACCAGGTCCCGTTCGCGGTCACCAGCACCGGGCGCTCGGCCCGTCCGAGCACGGCCGTCCACGGCACGACGTACCCGAGCACCAGCCACGCCAGCCCGGCGACCAGCAGCAGTACGAGCGTCGCCGTCGGCACGCCGGCCAGCCCGAGCCGCACGCCCAGAACGTTGATCCCGGCAACGAACGTGAAGAACCCGAACGCCCGCCGCGGATCCAGGAAGTCGTCGGCCAGCGCGTCCCGGTACCGGACCAGCCGCCAGCCGTTCAGCACCAGCAGTACGACGAACGCCGCCGCGCAGATCACCAGCAGGGTCCGCGAGAGCAGTACGAAGCCCTCGAGGCTCATCCCCACCGAGACGATGCCGGTGCCCATCACCAGCGCGAAGTACGCGGGCGGGAGCCCCCGGACCGCTGACCGCACCCCATCGTCCACCCTCGTGAGTCTGTCACGTCTCGTATTTGCTCGTGTATGACTACGTCATGACACCAGCTCCGGGTGGCGTGCAGCGGGAGACTGTGCGCAGTACCGGCCTCGAGGCGACGGTCGACCTGCTCAACCAGATCTACCCGAACCGCCTACGCCTGGTCGGCCGAACCCGGGACAACGGGTCGCTGGCCCTCAGCACCGCGGACCACGGCGGAGTCGGCGCCGATCGATGCCGGATGGAGATGCGGTTCGACGCGCTCACCGATCCATGGCGGGACCTGAACGCGATCTGGCTGGTGAAGGGCCGGCTCCGCCTCGGTGACCGGACCGGCGAGCACACGCTGACCGCGGGCGACAGCTTCCTGTACTCGGTCAAGGACGTGATGCGGTTCCACCCCCAGCCGCTGGAACTGGTCGTGGTCCGGGTGGGCCGGGCGGACGTGGAGCGGGTCGCGTCACGGCACTTCGGCGCCGTACCGCCGGATCTCTGGCCGGTCGCGAGCCGTCCGGTGTCGCGGGCGATGAACACCCACTGGCAGGTCCTGTCCGGCTACGTCCGCAAGACGCTGGCCGCGGCGCCGTCGGTCGCGGAGCACCCGCTGATCGCCGGGCAGTTGCTCGAGTACGTCGCCTCGTCGATGCTCGCGGTCTTCCCGAACGCGACCATGCAACTGTCCCGCGTGCCGTCACCGGGAGCCGTCGGTACGGCGACCCTGCGCCGGGCGGTCGCGTACGTCGACGCGAACGCGGATCAGCCGGTCACCGTCGAGGACATCGCGACCGCGGCGGGGACGAGTGCAAGAGCGCTGCAGTACGGGTTCCGCCGCCACCTGGAGTGCACACCTCGCGAGTACCTGCGCCAGGTCCGGCTCGAACGCGCGCACCGTGAACTGCAGGAGGCCGGCCCCGACGCCACGGTCGCGGCGATCGCGCTCCGCTGGGGCTTCACGTCAACCGGTTGGTTCACCCGGCATTACCGGGCGGCGTACGGGTGTTCGCCGGGCGAGACGCTGCGCCGCTGAGCGAGGACCGACGCGACCTCGTGCCGGTACACCGGGCGGGCCACGTCGCACGTGTGGGTGAGATGCCGGTTCCGCAGCATCCGCTGGACCTCGTCGAGCTCGACACCGAGCGCGGTCGCGGCCGTCGACAGCGTCAGCCAGCCGTCGCGCAGCTTGGCCAGCACCTCCACGTCGTCGCGGCGCAGCGGCAACTCCTTGCCGTGCGCCGTCAGCAACCCGGCGGAGATCAGCCGCCGTACGCCGGTCTGGCCGAGGCCGAGGACCTGACCGGCCTCCGCGACCGACATCCACTGGTCGAGACCTGACTGGACCACGTCGGACAGCAACAGCCGGCGGTGCGCCCGGGACCGGGCCGGCAGGTGGCCGGCGCGGACGAGTCCGGCGACACGCTGCGGCGAAACGCCCAGCAGGACCGCGGCCTGCGCGGTCGTGATCAACGGATCGTCGACCATCAGCGGCTCGCCGAGCAGCTCGGTCAGCCGCGTCCGGTAGTCCCGTATCAGCTCCCCGGCCGCCATCGCATCCCCTCCCGGTCCGTGTCCGTCACGAGCCACGACACGGGTCCGGGGTCAGCTGCTCTGCGACGAATTCTGGCACACCCTGCGACGCAGTGACGCACGTCCGCAGCCGAAACGCCAGCACACGGTTCGGATTCCGGAGCGGGGTTTCGGATGCCGGAGCGAGCTCAGTTGTCGGTGCCCTGGATCAGGCTGTTCCAGTCGATGGTGTGCTGACCGAGCGCGACGTCGCCGCGGACGAACCTGGTCGGGTCGCCGGCAGCGCGCGGGTTCGAGGCGAGCCAGGCCGCGACGCCGTCCGGGTGCCGGCGGGCGAGCTCGTCGAGGTACGCCCGGCGCTCCTCGACGACGCGCAACTGGTCGACGGGCGAGGCGGCCCGCTGCAGACCGGGGAAGCTCGCCCGCCAGGCGAGGCACAACGCCTCGTCGCTCAAGTCGGTCAGATCGGTCAGATCCTCGACAGGCCGCGCCGCGGGCTGGTGTTTCGCCTTCGCCTGCTTCTTCGGCTTGCGGGCCGGCCGAGGGGCCGGGCGAGGGGCTGGCGGTTCGCGGAACCAGCCGATCCAGTGCGGCACGACGTACGGCGAACCACCGATCACGAACAGCCCGACCAAGACGGCCGTCCACGTGCCGGCCAGCGAGCCCAGGCCGGCGATCACGATCGTCCCGGCGCCGGACAGCACGGTGCACTTGGCGACTGTCGTCCACACCTCGCGCGGCCGCCGGGTGGTCTCGTCGGGGTTCAGCACGACCAGCGCGATCATCCCGCCGGTGGCTCCGGCCACCGCGAACAGCAACACCAGCACGGACACCGGCCAGTCCGCGGCTCCGAGCAGGCCGGCCACCCCGGCGACACCGCAGAACACGACCCAGCCGACCCGACAGACCATCGCCATCACTCGTCCTCCACGCTCGCTTCGCGCGGATTTGTATCGTAACACGATACTCTGGAGCCATGACCACGGAGGCACTCACGAAGGCGGACTTCGAGGCGCTGGCCCGGTTCCGCTTCGGCATCCGGCGGTACCTGCGGTTCAGCGAGCAGACCGTCCGCGAACACGGCCTGACCCCGCAGCAGTACCAGCTGATGCTGGCGCTGAAGGGTTATCCCGGCCGCGAGTGGGCGACGCTGCGTGAGCTCGCGGACCGGCTGCAGCTACGCCACCACAGCGTCGTCGAGCTGGTCGACCGCGCGCAGGCGCAGCAGCTGGTACGCCGGGATCCGCATCCCGCGGACGCCCGCGCCGTCCAGGTACGCCTGACCTCGGAGGGCGAGCACGCCCTCGCCCGCCTGAGCGCACTGCACCGCGACGAGCTCCAGCGGATGTCCGCGGTCCTCACGCTCCCCGAGTGGACCGAGCTCTGAGCGCCGTGCGGACGACGATGATCCCCTTCGATCCGAAGATCCAGGACGACACTGTCGTACGGCCGGTCCCCTCGTGAACCCCCTCGAGTTCCACCGCAGTATGCCCGGTTACGCGCCGACGCCGTTGATCGAGTTCGGCGGGTTCCGGGTGAAGGACGAGTCGAACCGGTTCGGACTGCCGGCGTTCAAGGTGCTCGGCGCGTCGTGGGCGGTGAACCAGGCACTCGGACCGGCGCGCACGTTCGCCGAGCTCGCGGCGAAGGTCCGGCCGGTGACCTTGGTGACGGCAACGGACGGGAACCACGGCCGGGCGCTCGCCTACCTCGCGCGGGTTCTCGGGCTGACGTCCCGGATCTACCTCCCCGGCGGGCTCCCGGAGTCCACCCGACAGGTGATCAGCGCCGAGGGCGCGACCGTCATCGACACCGGACGCCCGTACGACGAAGCAGTCCAGCTCGCCGCCGGCAGCGTCACCACCGGCGACGTGCTGATCCAGGACACGGCGTGGCCCGGGTACGAGGACGTGCCGCGGTGGATCGTCGCCGGCTACGACACGCTCTTCGCGGAGATCGACGAGCAACTTCCCCGCTGCACGCGGGCGGGGAAGGGCGTTCCCGACCTGGTCGTCGTCCCGACGGGCGTCGGCTCGCTCCTCCAGTCCGCGCTGGAGCACTACCGCGGCCGTGCCAGGGTCCTCGCCGTCGAGCCCACCACCGCCGCCTGCGTCGGCGCCTCCCTCGAGGCCGGAAAGCCGGTCTCAGTCGACACTTCCACCCCGACCATCATGGCCGGCCTCAACTGCGGCACCGTCTCCTCGATCGCCTGGCCCACCATCCGTGACCACCTCGACATGGCCGTCACCGTCACCGACGACGAGGCCCGCGCCGCCATGCACGTCCTCCACGCCCACAACATCCAGGCCGGCCCGTGTGGCGCGGCAGCCCTCGCAGGCGCCCAGAAAGCCGCACTGCAAGCAACCTCCGTCGTACTGATCAGCACCGAGGGCGTCTGACCCCGATCGACCGCACCGCCCCGGGCGGGACCCCGGGCGGAGGGTCGGGACATGAAGGGGGTGACTGCGGGACGATCTGGAGGTGGCGGTGGGCGACGGGGAGTTGTGGGAGCGGGGGCCGGACGGCTTCGGGGTGCTGTTCGATCGGCATGCGAAGGTCGTCTACAACTTCGTGTTCCGGCGGATCGGGTCCTGGAGCGACGCCGAGGACCTGACCTCGCTGGTGTTCCTGCACGCCTGGCGGCGGCGGAGCGACGTCGTACTGGTGCACGACTCGGCGCTGCCCTGGCTGCTGCGGACGGCGGACTACGTGGTGCGGAACGAGCGCCGGCGGCAACGGTTCCGCTGGCTGAACGTGCACAAGCAGGTGCCGGCCACGGACGAGCCCGACCACGCCGACCGGGTGGTCGCGCGCATCGACGACGAACGCGAAGCCCGCCGGTTGCGGGCGCTGCTGGAGAAGTTGCCGCGGCACGAGCAGGAGATCGTCGAGCTCTGCTTCTGGAGCGGCCTCGACGCGCAGTCCGCGGCCGTCGCGCTCGACGTACCGCTCGGCACCGTGAAGTCCCGGCTCGCCCGGGCGCGCAAGCGCCTCCGCGAGCTCAGCGTCGTCGTACCGTCGGATTCCCTGGAGAAGCTGTCATGAACGAACTGCTCACCCGCCGGCCCGACCGCCCGCTGCCGCCCGAGACGCATGAGCGCCTCCGCGCGGAACTGCTGGCCGCCATCGAAACCACACCGCGCCGCACACTGGCACCGCTCGTCGCGGCCGCCGCCGTACTCGTCGTGGTCGCGGGCCTGGTGGTCGCGGTGCGGATGTCGAAACCGCACACCGAGCCGCCCGCCGCCCGGCCGAACGCGACCAGAGCACTGACGGCCGCCGAGACCGCGACCCTGCGCACGCAGTGCCTGACCGAGGCGGACCGGATCACCAGCAAGTCGCTGCCGCACCCGTTCACCGATTTCAAGGTGCAGCGAGCGTTCGAGTTCAGCGGCGTGCAGGACCCGAAGGCGGTCAGCACCTGGCTGATCGGGTACGGCGTCGAGAAGTTCCCGAGGCCGAAGGGGGTGCCGCCGCTGCCGGAGCGGAGCACTCCGACGTACTGGCTGTGCAGCCGCACCAAGGGCGGCGTGATCAGCGAGCCGAGCATCCGGTTCGGCCCCGGAGCCCGGCTGTCCGGCAGCCCGTTCATGCGGATCGCCCGGAACGCCGGTGTCTACACCAAGTCGGTCGACCGGATCACGGTCCAGCCGAAGGGTCAGCCGCCGCTGGAAGCCGTGCTCCAGGACGGGTTCTGGTTCGCCCCGACCGTCGGGCGCACCAACTGGGGACCGTACGACTCCGACGATCCGGGCCGCAACGACTTCGTGGTCCGGGCGTACGACGTGAACGGCACGTTGCTCGGCACCGACAGCGGGATCAACCCCAGCGCGCCGACAGTGACCTGCCCGTTGGTGTTCGTCACGCTGCCGAACGGCAAGACCGACACGGTCCCGCAGACGCCGACGCGGCCCGAGTGCGTCGAGTACCGCTGGCCCTCCTGAGCACGGAGGGCCGGGGGCCCGGGCCACTGTTTACCGGAAGATCCACGACTATGGAATACAGTCTGCGTAATTGTGATCAGAACTGCACCTGAGTTCGCAGTTCCTGGCAGATTTGATCAACTTCCTCTTGCCGTGAGCGATCCGCTCGGGGTGAGATGGGCAGATGACGGACACGCGACCCGCCGGCACAGACCAGTCAGGAACGGAGGGGCGGGGGTTCTCCTACCGCCCGTTCATCTGGCTGGCGGTCGCGACGTTCTCGATGGGCATCGACGGCTACGTGCTGGCCGGCCTGCTGCCGCAGATCGCCGGCGACCTGTCGGTCACGCCGGCGGCGGCCGGTCAGCTGATGTCGGTCTTCGCGTTCACCGCCGCACTCGCCGGTCCGGTGCTCGGCACGCTCACGTCGCGCTGGGAACGCCGTACCACGATCGCGCTGTCGCTGGGCGTGTTCGTGCTCGGGAACGTGGTGGTCGCGGTCGCGACGAACTACCCGGTCGCACTCAGCGGCCGGGTGCTCGCGGCGCTCGGCGGCAGCCTGCTGAACGCGGCCGTCACCGGGTACGTGATCGCGCTGACCCCGTCGGAGCACCACGGCAAGGCGTTGTCGTTCGTGCTCGGCGGGTGGATGACCGCGACGGCGCTCGGCGTACCGATCGGGCTGGTGATCGGGCAGTCGAGCTGGCGGTTCCCGATGGTGATGGTCGCGGTGGTCGGCACGGTCGCGCTGATCGGGATCCTGCTGCGACTCCCCCAGTTGCACTTGCCCGGCGGCACGCTGGTCGAACGGCTGCGCCCGCTCGGACAACCGCGACTGGTGGCCGGCCTGCTCGTCACCACCGGCATCCTGTGCAGCAGCTACGCATGTTTCACGTACGCGACCCTGATCCTCGAGCCGCACTTCCACGTCAAGTGGGCGATGATCGCGATCATGTTCGGGTACGGCGTGTCCAGCATGGCCGGCAACGCCGTGACAGGACGACTGGTCGACAGGTTCACCGCGCTGAAGGTGCTCACCGTCGTCCTGGTCGGGCTGTTCCTGAACGCGGTCCTCGGCATGGTCGCGTTGATGTTCGCGCCGGCCATGGTGGCGGCGGTCTGGGGTCTGGTGTGGTTCTTCTCGGCCGGCGTCGGGAACGGCGGCGGCGCCGTGCCGCAGCAGGCGCGGCTCGCGTCGATGGCGCCGGACTCCGCCGCGATCGTGATGGCTCTGAACGGCAGCGCGATCTCACTGGGCTCGGCCCTCGGCAGCGGTCTGGGCGGCATAGCCCTGACCGCGGGCGCGGCCCCGAACGGCCTGCTCGGCGTGTCGGCCGCCATCCTGGCGATCACGGTCGGCCTGCATCTGCTGGTCGCCCGCGCCGCCCGGAACGCCGGAGCCGCGGCGTAGGATTCGGTCATGGCCGAAAAGCTGCGGATCGTGCTGGCGGCGACGCCGTCGTACCGGGAGATGGTATTCGCGCCGGAGAGCGTGGCGCGGCTGGAGGCGCTCGGCGAGATCGTCGTACTGGACGATCCGGGTGATGCCGGCGCGCTGTGCGCGGCGTTGCCGGGGACCGGCGTGCTGATCACGTCCTGGGGTGCGACGCCGCTCACCGCCGACGTGCTGGATCACGCGGACCAACTGCGGCTGGTCGCGCACAGCGCGTCGTCGGTGAAGCACTTCGTCACCGACGAGATGTTCCGGCGCGGACTGCGGATCACCCAGGCCGGGCAGGCGATGGCAGAGCCGGTCGCGGAGGTGTCGCTCGCGTTCACGTTGAGCCTGCTGCACCGGATCCAGCGGTTCGACCACGGGATGCACGCCGGCCGCTGGCGAGACCCGGTGCCGCCGCAGCACGGGCTGACCGCTTCCCGGATCGGGGTCGTCGGGGCGTCCCGGACCGGTGCCGAGTACATCCGGATGCTGGTCGCGCTCGGGGCCGAGGTGGTTGCCTACGACCCCTATCTCACCGACGAGCGGGCGGCCGGGCTCGGCGTACGGCGGTGTGACCTCGACGAACTGCTCCGCAGCAGCCGGGTGGTCGCGCTGCATGCGCCGACTCTGCCCGAGACGCACCGGTTGATCGGCGCCCGCGAACTGGCACTGATGCCCGACGGCGCCGCGCTGGTGAACACGGCCCGTTCCTGGCTGGTGGACATGGACGCGCTGCTCGACGAGCTGCGATCCGGCCGGCTGGACGCCGCGCTGGACGTGTTCGACGAGGAGCCGCTGCCGGCGGACAGCCCGTTCCGCGGGCTGCCCAACGTGCTGCTCACGCCGCACCAGGCCGCCGCGACCGTCGAGTGCTATTTCGGGATGGGCGCGATCACCGCCGACGAGATCGAGCGGTACGCCGCCGGGCAGCCCCTGCGGTACGAACTGTCGGAGGCCGCCCTCGCCCGGATGGGGTGATCAGCAGGTAGCGGCCGAGGCGGTCCGCAGCGCTCGTCGGTGCAGCGGGTCGAGGTGGTGGCGGGCGGCACCCGTCGCGTCGGCGACCACCAGCGCGATGTCGCAGTGCAGGCCGCTCCGGCGCAGGTGGTCCACGCGGACCAGCTCGGCCAGCAGCTGGGTGGTGATCGTGTCGAGCTTCTGCCGGATCACGTTCAGGTCCGGGCCGCTGGTCGGCGCCTTGTCCGGGTGCGCCGCCCAGTACGCGAGCAGTCCGCGCTGAACCACCTTGCTGGCCTCGATCTGCGCCTGGAAGAACGCCGCGGTCGCGTCCGGATCGATGCCGAGCTGGACGGCGGACGCCCGGACCGAGGTCAGGATCTGCTGCTCCCGGACCGGGTCGTCGACCGGCTTGCCGCTGAAGTACTTCGACGCGGCCACGTCGTCGCCGACCAGGATCCGCTGGATGACCAGCTCGGTCAGCCCGTCGAACGTCACCTGACCGTCGTGCACTCCCCCGAGCTGCACGGACGGTACAGGTGCCGCGTCCGCGGCCGGCATCAGGACCAACGACGTACCGGCAGTGGCCGCCGCCACGGCTCCGGTGATCAGCTGTCGAAGCACTTGCTCCACCTCTCCACGAACGGTTACCGACCGGCAGGCGACTGTACGCCGCCCAGGGTGCACGAACCTTCACTTTCACCGTCGTCGAAGTCACCCATCCGATTCGCGGCCGGCACCGAAGTACCCGCGACAGCACCCCCGACAGCACCCCCGAGGAAGGCCCGACGTCATGCCCGCGAACGCTACGGTGAGCTGATCGTGACCGAACCCACCGCGCTGCCCTGGCCCGGCGGACCGCAACAGCGGCCCGGCGCGACCACGGACGGCGACCTGCTGACGCTGACCGCGGCCGGCGACGCCGCGGCATTCAGCACGCTCTACGACCGGGTGTCGCCCGCGGTGTTCGGCCTGGTCCGCCGGATCCTGCGGAACCCGGCGCAGTCCGAGGAGGTCACCCAGGAGGTGATGCTCGACGTCTGGCGGACGGCGACCCGGTACGACGCCGCGCGCGGCTCCGCGCACTCGTGGATCCTGACCATCGCGCACCGCCGCGCGGTCGACCGGGTCCGCTCCGAGCAGGCCGCCGCCGACCGGGCCGAACAGGTCGGCGCGCGCTCGGCCGACGTCGAGTTCGACCAGGTCGCGGACACCGTCAGCACCCGGCTCGAGGCCGAGCAGGTACGCCGCTGCCTCGGGACCCTGACCGAGCTGCAACGCGAGTCGATCGAGCTCGCGTACTACAACGGCTACAGCTATCCGGAGGTCGCCCAGCAGCTCGGCGCCAAGCTTCCGACCGTCAAAGCGAGAATGCGCGACGGCCTGATCCGGCTCCGCGACTGCCTCGGAACCACGAAGGGGCCTGCGTGATGACCGAATCCGACGTGCACACCCTCACCGGCCCGTACGTCCTGGACGCACTGCCGGACGACGAACGCGCCCGCTTCGAGGCGCACCTGGCCGGCTGCACGTTCTGCCGCACCGAGGTCGCCGAACTGCGCGCCGCCGCGGTCAAGCTCGCCACCCAGGTCGCGACCCCGCCGCCGCCCGGACTCAAGGCCGACGTGATGGCCGCGATCGAGCACGTCCGCCAGCTCCCGCCGGTGGTCCACGAGCCTGCGCCTCTGGTACGGCGGCGCTTCGGCCGCCGCTCGGTCCTCGCACTCGCCGCGGCCGGCGCACTGGTCGCGGCGAGCGGCGGAATCGCGATCGACCAGTACCGAGGCCGGACGAGCGCGGAGCAGGCGAGCCGGCAAGTGGCCGCCGTACTGGCCGAGCCCGACGCACGCACCGTGCACGGCACCGTCCGCGGCGGCGGCCAGGCCACGGTCGTCACGTCCGACCGGGCAGACAAGTCGGTCGTCGTACTGCATGACCTGCCGAAGCTCCCGTCCGGCCGGACCTGGCAGCTGTGGATGATCGACCCGCAACAGACCGCGCACTCGATCGGCCTCGCGGCCGGCGACCTGACCCGGGTGATCAACGGCTCGACCACCGGGATGACGACGTTCGGCCTCACCGTGGAGCCCGACGGCGGCTCGCGAACCCCCACGATGCCGGCGGCGGCGCTGATTCCGCTTTAGGACCAGACAGGTCCTAGTAGTCTCCCGCCATGGTGACGGCCGAGGTGCGCGAGCGGGTACAGGCCAGTTTCGACCGCCAGGGGCTGATGGAACACCTCGGCGCGCGGATCTCGTACATCGGCGCCGGCGAGGTGCACATCCAGCTACCCAGCCGCCCCGAGGTCACCCAGCAACACGGCTACTTCCACGCCGGCGCCACCAGCTCGATCGCCGACAGCGCCGGCGGGTACGCCGCGTTCACGCTGTTCCCCGAGGGCACGTCGGTCCTCACCGTCGAGTTCAAGATCAACCTCCTCGCCCCCGCCGAAGGCGACCACCTCGAGGCAATCGGCACCGTCATCAAACCCGGCCGCACCCTCACCATCTGCCGCCTCGAGGTCTTCGGCATCACCCCCACCACCCGCACGCTCGTCGCCGCCGGTCAGCAAACCCTCATCCAGATCGAGGCCCGCACCGAACGCTGAGGGTTCGGAGGCGGCTACCGCGCGTCCGTCCGGCTCGGACCTGTCGTTTCGCTAAAGTGCGGCCGGACTGGGGGCAGCGGTCCCCCGGCCGGCTCTCCAGGGGAATGCTTTTCATGCTGAAGATCAGTTTCGGTCGGGTGGTCGCCGTTGTCGCGGCCGTCGTCTGGACGGGTTCGTGTTCGGTGACGGCGCCCGAGGTGAAGCCGATCGAACAGCCGACGTTGAGCCGACCTTCCGAAACACCGGTTTCGTCGGCGAGCCCCAGCGAACCGTCGGCGCCCCCGAGCCGGACCGCGGGGTCATGGGTCCCGTCCCCTCGCCCACGGACCGGAGAACTCGACCTCTCGACGGTCCGGGACTGCACCGCTCTCGATCGGATCCCGGTCGAGAGGTGGCAACTGAAGAAGGGGAAGCCGGTCGCGGAGTGGCTCGGGAAGACCGGCACCCTGGTCTGCACCTGGGCCTACCGTCAGCCACCGTACTCGCTCACGGTGATCGTGTACCAGCAAAGCGTCTACGACGGGACGATCTTCAGCGACGCCGAGCCGAAGGAGATCGAGGTCGGCGGACTCCCGGCCTGGTCCGGAGCGCGGATGCGGGTCCGGCCGACCTGCGAGGTCGTGATCGACACTCACGAGGGCCAGCACGCGGTCGTCGACTACAACGTCACCGGCCCGGTCGAAGGACGCACGGTGAACTGCGCCGTCATGCCGGAGATCGCCGCAGACGTGATCACGGCCCTGCGCTGATCAAGACGACGCAGCTTGCCAGGAGCCGAGAACTCGTACTCATCGCAGCGATGAGTTCGGGGGGTTTCGCCGGTCTACAGGGGTGACAGCAATCCCTGGAGGGCCTTGTGCGAGAACGATGGGTTTTGGGGTTGACCTCTCTCGGTTCGTTCATGGTGGCGTTGGACACCCTGGTGGTGGCCGCGGCGCTGACGACGATCCGGGCTGACCTCGGTGCTTCGGCCGAGCAGTTGGAGTGGACGGTCAACTCGTATGCGTTGAGTTTTGCGATGCTTCTGATGACGGCTGCCGCGATCGGTGACCGTCTGGGGCGGCGGCGTACCTATGCGGCCGGCCTGGCCTTGTTCACCGCGGCGTCGGTCGCCTGTGCTTTGGCTACCTCGCTGCCGTTCCTGATCGTCGCGCGCACCGTGCAAGGGGCCGGGGCGGCGTTCGTGATGCCGTTGGCGATGAGTTTGCTCGGGGCGGCGTTCCCGCCGGAGCGGCGCGGGCGGGCGATCGGGGTGTTCAGCGGCGTGACCGGGATCGCGGTCCTCGGCGGTCCGCTGATCGGCGGTGCGGTCACCGAAGGGCTGTCCTGGCAGTGGATCTTCTGGATCAACGTGCCGATCGGCGTACTCGCGATCGTGCTCGTGCTCGCGAAGATCCCGGAGAGCACCGGCCCGGCGCGGCGGCTCGATCTGGTCGGCGCGGTGCTGATCAGCCTCGCCGTACTCGGGCTGGTCTGGGGCACAGTCCGCGGCGAGTCGGCGGGCTGGACGAGTGCCGAAGTACTGTCCGCGTTCGCGATCGGTGTCGTGATGCTGCTCGCCTTCGGGCTGTGGGAACGCCGTACCCGCCACGCGATGGTGCCGCTGGCGCTCTTCCGGAACCGGACGTTCACCGCGGCGAACTCGGCCGGGTTCTTCCTCAGCGCGGCGCTGTTCAGTGCGGTGTTCTTCCTCTCGCAGTACATGCAGGTCGGGCTCGGGTCGGCGCCGCTGAAGGCCGGGCTGCAGCTGCTGCCGTGGACGGCGACGCTGTTCGTGATCGGGCCGATCGCGGGACGCCTGGTCGACCGGGTCGGCGAACGTCCGCTGGTCGTCGTCGGTATGGCGTTGCAGGCGGCCGGCATGTTCTGGGTCAGCCGCGGCACCAGCCACTACTGGGAGCTCGTCGTACCGCTGATGGTCACCGGTTCCGGGATCTCCCTCGCGATGCCGGCGGCGCAGAGCGCGGCGATGTCCGCGCTGCCGCGGGAGTCGGTCGGGATCGCGTCCGGCGTCTACAGCATGAACCGCCAGCTCGGCGGCGCGGCCGGGGTCGCGGTCCTCGGCTCGGTGTTCACGGCCGCGGGCGGGTACGCCGGTCACGGTTTCACCCGGGCGCTCGCGGGTTGCGGCGTACTGTCGTTGCTCGCGGCGCTGTCGGGTCTCGCGATCGCGGCCCGCAGCCGCACCACCCGGCCGGCTGCGAAGGCGAAGGTCGCGGAAGGAGTCTGATGAACCTCGAGGAGGAGTTCGCGGAGCATCGGGGCGAGCTGGTCGCGCACTGCTACCGGATGCTCGGCTCGCTGCACGACGCCGAGGACGCCGTCCAGGAGACGTACCTGCGCGCGTGGCGCGGTCACGCGGACTTCGAGCACCGTTCGTCGGTCCGGACCTGGCTGTACCGGATCGCCACCAACGTGTGCCTGAACCTCCTGCAGCACAGCAGCCGGCGGATCGTCCCGTCGGCACTGGGTGCCCCGGGCAACGATCCGGAGGACATCCACGCCCAGGCGCTGGAGGTGCCGTGGCTGGAGCCGTTCCCGGACCAGCTGCTCGGCGCCGACCCGGCCACCGTGGTCGGCGAGCGAGCGAGTCTGCGGCTCGCGATGGTCGCCGCCATGCAGCACCTGCCGCCGCGGCAACGCGCCGTACTGATCCTCCGCGAGGTGCTCACCTGGCCGGCCGCCGACGTCGCCTCGTTGCTCGACACAACGACCACCGCGGTGAACAGCTCCCTGCAGCGGGCCCGCGCTGAGCTCGCCCGGCTGCGGCCGCGCGAGGACGAGCTGAGCGAACCGCACGAACCGCTCAGGCGGGCGCTGCTCGACCAGTTCCAGGCCGCGATGGAGAGCAAGGACCTGGTGCTGCTCGAAGGCCTGTTCACCGAGGACGCGCGCTGGGAGATGCCGCCGATCCCGACCTGGTTCAGCGGGCGTGCCGACGTACTGCGGCTGCTCGACTCGAAGCTCCGGCCGGGTCCGGACCGGCGCCGGCTGGTCGCCACCTCGGCCAACGGGCAGCCGGCGTTCGCGATGTACATCCGCGGCGCCGACGACCAGTTCCACGCGCACTCGGTGAAGGTGCTGACGCTCACGAAGAACGCGGTCTCGGCGGTGCTCGCGTTCCACCAACCTGCTTTGTTCCCGGCCTTCGGGCTGCCTCTGATCTGTGGGAGATCCTGATGTCCCTGGCAACTACTTTGCGAGACCTGCACGTTCCCGGTACGCCGTTGGTGGTACCCAACGCGTGGGACGCCGCCTCGGCGCGGCTGATCGAGGAGGCCGGCTTCGGCGCGGTCGCCACCAGTAGCAACGCGACCGCCGCGGTCCTCGGGTACGACGACGGCGAGCACGCGCCGGTCGTCGACGTTCTCGCCGGCGCGGCCCGGATCGCACGCTCGGTGTCGGTCCCGGTGACGGTCGACTTCGAACGCGGGTACCGGTTGAAGCCCGGCGAACTCGTCGAACGGTTCGTCGCCACCGGGGCCGCCGGCCTCAACCTGGAGGACTCCGACCCGGCCACCGGCACCATGGTCGACCCCGGCGAGCAGGCCGATTTCCTCGCCTCCGTACGCGCAGCGGCCGGTGACGCGCTGGTGATCAACGCCCGCATCGACGTCTTCCTCCGCAAGGCCGGCACGGCGGAGGAACAGTTACGGACGGCCATCGATCGCGGTACGAAATACCTGGCCGCCGGGGCTGACTGTGTGTATCCGATCGGGGTCGTCGACCTGGACCTGATCGGCACGCTGAGCACGCAACTCGAGGGCCCGGTGAACGTCGTCTACGGGCAGGGCGCCCACTCGATCGCCGACTACGCGGCCCGCGGCGCCGCCCGGGTCAGCTTCGGCCCGATGTTCCAGCGGCACCTGTACGGCGTGTTCGCCGCAAGCGTACTTCCCGCGCTGCAGGCGGGCCGGAATCCGTTTACCGGATGAACGCTTCGTCAACGCCCGGCGAGTCCTTGTGTGGAATCCATCGGATCGGGTAAGACGGCTAGGTAGTGGAAGGCAACCATCGAAGGAACGGGGAAAGACGATGGGTATGTTCGACGAAATGAAGGACAAGGCCGAAGAGCTGGCCAAGGACCACCCGGACCAGGTCAACGAGGGCCTCGACAAGGCCGGTGACTTCGTGAACGAGAAGACCGGCGACAAGTTCGGGGACCAGATCGAGCAGGGCGAGGACTTCGCCCGCGAGCGGCTCGGCGGCCAGGGCGGCGACGACAACCAGGACAACAACCAGTAGTCCTGACGCAGCACACCCAGCGGCCGCGGCGACTCGCCGCGGCCGCCGCGTGTCCCGGCTCGCCTCTCAGCCGGCGCTCAGCGCCAGATCACCGCTTCGATCTCCCGGCGCTGTTCCGAGAACAGTCCGTTGCCTGCGGCATTCGTGAGCAGCTCACGCAGGTCGGCCTCGAAGGCCGGCCGGTCCGCGCCGAACTGGTGCGGTGTCGAGCCCGACAACGAGAACACCGCGGCGACCACCTCGTCGACGGTCCGGTCCTCGACCTCGTCCCCGCCGACGACCAGCCTCGTCGGGCCGGCGTACCCGGCGGCGCGCATCACATCCTCCTCGCCGCCGCGCGTCCCGGTCGGCAGCGCGCTCCGGCCGGCCCGGCGTACCGGACCGAGGTAGCGGGTCACCAAATCGTCGATCGCGGACCACGGCGGCCGCGGATGCGGCAACTCCGCCGTACCGTCCAGCCCCCGATGCGTGGTCGCGCCAACGTGTACCCACGCGCCGCCGGGCGCGAGCATCCCGCGGACCCGGTCCGCGACCAGCGCCTGGTCCATCCAGTGGAAGGACTGCGCGAACGTCACCACCTCGAACGTCCCGAGGTCCGCGGGCAGTTCCTCCGCCCGTAGCTGCCGCCATTTCGCGTTGCGTACGCCGGTCCGGGCGGCCCGTTCGGCCGCCACGTCGAGCATGTCGGCGTCCGCGTCGACACCGACCACCTGTGCGAAGTACGGCGCCAGCAACAACGTCACCGGTCCCGGGCCGCAGCCGACATCGAGCAGTCGGTCCTTGCCGTCCAGTTCCAGCTCATCCCGGAGTGCCTCGCCCAGCGCCGCCGGGTAAGCCATCCGGCCGACCGCGTAGTGCTGCGCACTGCCGGCGTACAACGTCTCGTCCCACTGCCAGTCCCAGTCAGTCACCAGCCGAGGCTAGACGGTGGACCAGTCCGCGGGTAACCGGATAAAGCTCGGTGTACGCCTCGAAGAGCGTGTCGTACGTCGCCGCCGTGGCCGGATCGGGTACGACGACGTGATCAGGGCGGGTCCAGTCCGTGTCCGGGGGTACCGCGCCGACGCCGATCGCGGCCAGCAGCGCGTCGCCGTACGAGGCCCCGATCGTCTGCTGTGGAACGGTTTGCCGGACGCCCGCGACGTCGCTGACGATCTGCGTCCACAGGCCGCCCTGCGTACCGCCGCCGACCGCCACGATACGTTCCGCCGTACCGAACACGTCGAGGATCTGCCGCACCCCGCAGGCGATCCCTTCGTAGGTCGCGCGCAACAGGTGACCCCGTCCGTGGCGGAGCGTGAGCCCGGCGATCACGCCGCGCGCGAGCGGGTCGTAGACGGGGGTTCGCTCGCCGCTGAAGTACGGGAGCAGGACGAGCCCTTCGCTGCCCGGGGGTACCGCCGCCGCCTCCTGCAGGAGGGTGTCGAACGGGACGCCGCCGGTGAGGGCCTGCAGCCAGGTCGTGACGGTGCCCGAGGTCGCCATTCCGGCAGCCAGCGTGTGCGATCCGGGCTCGACGCCGGACGTCGTCCAGAGTCCGCGCACACTCGTTGGTGCGGCCAACACTTGGACGAAGAACATCGTCGAGCCGTACATCAGCATCAGGTCGCCCGGGCGCCGGACGCCGACGCTGAACGCCTCCGCCCACGCGTCGACGGTGCCCGCGACGACCGGCGTACCTTCGGCGAGGCCCGTCTGTGCGGCAGCTTCCCGGCGTACGGTCCCGACCTGCTCGGCCGGCCACACCAGGCGTGGCAGGGCGAGCCCCGGCAGGACCTGTTCGACCCAGTCCGCGGCCCAGTCCTGGCGGTGGATGTCGTAGAACGGGTCGCACTGGCTGGCCGTGTGATGGTCGAGGACCCACTCGCCGGTCAGCCGGGCGACGACGTACGTGTGGGCGCTGAACCACCGGTCCTGCGGGCGCCACGCGTCGCCGGCGTCGCGCCTGAGCCAGGCGAGTTTCGGCCCGATCGCCTGGCTGGACAGGTCTTTCCCACAGCGTTCGAGGATCGCGTCGGCGCCGAGCTGCTCGGTGATCTCCGCGATCTCACGCGTCGACCGGGTGTCGACGCCGTACAGGATCGCCGGGCGCCGCGGGCGCAGGTCGTCGCCGGCTTGTACGACGCACGGGCCGAGGCCGGAGACACAGACCGCGGCGACGTCGGTGGGGTCCAGCTCGGCGAGGACCTCGACGACGTCACCCCACCAGTCGCGTTCGGGATCCATCTCGGCCCAGCCCGGTCGTGGCAGGGTCGGCGCGTGGTCGCGGCGGGCGACCGCGACCACCTCACCGTCGAGCGTGCAGCGAACGGCCTTCGTACTGCCGGTCCCGATGTCGACGCCGATGACGAAACTCATCCCCTGATTGTCCAGGTGTACGGGGCGTTCGCGGTCAGGGACACCTCCTCGCGACGGTCCCGGTGGCGGACGACGACCCGGGTGTCGCGGTCGGCCGTGAGTACTGCGGTCGCCGACCGCGGTGACCAGGTCAGGTCGACGCCGACGCCGCCGCGGGCGCGGAGACCGGTGATCGAGCCGTCCGGCCAGGCCTCCGGAAGCGCGGGGAAGATCTCGAGCTCGCCGGTGTGGCTCTGCAGCAGCATCTCGGCGATCCCGGCGGTGGCGCCGAAGTTGCCGTCGATCTGGAACGGCGGGTGCGCGCAGAACAGGTTCGGGTACAGGCCGGAGCCGTCGCCCACGTAGTCGGTGCCGGAGTCACCGGCCGGGGTGAGCAGTTCGCGGACCAGGCGGTGCGCGGCGGCACCGTCACGAAGCCTTGCCCACAACGAGATCCGCCACGCCAGCGACCAGCCGGTGCTCTTGTCGCCACGGAGTTCCAGGGTACGGGCGGCGGCCGCGGCGAGGTCCGGCGTACCGTCCGGGGTGATCTGGTCGCCGGGGTGCAGGCCGATCAGGTGCGACGTGTGCCGGTGCTGCGGTTCCGCCTCCGGGAGGTCGTCGAGCCATTCCTGGAGTTGCCCGCGGGCGCCGATCCTGGGGTCCGGGATCCGCTTGCGGGCGGCCTGCAGAGTGTCGACGAGCGGGTCGGCGAGATCGAGTTCGGCGGCGGCCAGGGCGCAGCGGTCGAAGAGGTCGGCGATCAGCGACAGGTCCATCGTGGACGAGGTCGTCACCGAGGCCGGCTGACCGTCCGGTGCGACGAACTCGTTCTCGGGAGAGGTGGACGGCGTGGTGCCGAGGGTGCCGTCGGGGAGCTCGACCAGCCAGTCCATGGCGAACTCGGCGGCGCCTCGCAGCGTCGGCCAGACGTCGCGCAGGTACTCACGGTCGTTGGTGAACGCATAGTGGTCCCAGAGGTGGCGGCACATCCAGACGCCGGCCATCGGCCAGTTCGCCCACTTCGGGTTGCCGTCCACCGGCGCGGTCCAGCACCAGGCGTCGGCGTTGTGGTGGGCGGCCCAGCCGGCGGCGCCGTACAGGTTTCGTGCTGTGTGCTTTCCGGCTCGGGCGAGGCTCTTGATGTAGGTGAGCAGCGGCTCGTGGCACTCGGAGAGCGAGGTGGTTTCGGCGGGCCAGTAGTTCATCTCGGTGTTGATGTTCACCGTGTAGTTGCTGCTCCACGGCGGCTGCAGGTGCTCGTTCCAGATCCCTTGCAGATTGGTCGGAAGTCCACCTGGCCGCGAGCTTGCGATCATCAGATAACGCCCGAAGTTGTAGATCAGGGCAGCCAGCCCCGGATCACCCCCTGCGTCGACCAACCGCCGATCCGTCGTCAGGTCCACCCCGGACGGCAACACCAGCACAGACCGCCGGAACAACCCCTGGTAGTCCCGCACATGCTCCTCCCGCAACATCTCACCCAGAGACAGCGCGGTGCACACCGTGGTGTCCGCTTGTTCGCGGCAGTCGGTGTGGGTGCGGGTCGGGGCGGTGTGAGGGTCTTCGTAGCCCGTGGCGGTGGAAAGGACCACCAGGAGGTCCGTCGCGTTGGTGACGGTCAGTTTGTCGGCTGAGGGGGTGACGGTGCCATCGGACTGGGCGCGGAGTACGACGGCGGCGTTCATGCCGCGGTCGTCGGCATCGGAGTACTGGATCGGCCGGCCGGTGCCCTTGTGGGGTGGGGCGACCGAAGACGGGCAGGTGGCGAGCAGGGCCAGGCCGTTGCCGCCGAGGGCCTGGGTGGTCGAGCGGAGCTGCGAGGTAAGGCTGAGCGTCACCGTGAGTGGCTGCGAAGCACCCAGACGTAGGATCAATCCTCCCGCCGGTGCGCTGACGTACACCTCCTGCCAGACCTCGACCCCGGCGACCGTGTACTCCGCCCGCGCGACCGCCTCGTCCAGATCCAGCCGTCGCCGATACCCGGTGACCTCTCCGCCGCGCTCGAAGTCCAGCACCAGATCACCCAGCGGCAGATACGCCTGCGAGTGCCCGCTCTGGAACCCGCCCGCCAACTCCTCCGCCGCCCGCACGTCTCCCCGTGCGAGCGCCTCCCGGACCCTCGCCAGCGCGTCCGGTCCGACCTCGCCGTTCGGAGTCGCCAGCCGGCGCGTGGTCGCGGGGCTCCCCGACCAGCACGTCTCGTCGTTCAGCGCGATCCGGTCCTGCGCCGTACCGCCGAACCACATCGCCCCGATCCGGCCGTTGCCGAGCGGCAGCGCCTCCAGCCAGTTCGCCGCGGGAGCGTCGTACGTCAGCTCAGTGGCAGTCATCCGATCTCTCATACCGGGAATCCTCCCCCGGCCGCGGTGCCGCTCGCGACCTGGGGTCCGGGTACTGGTCAGCCGCCCTCTCACGCCGCCTTGGCGAACTGGGTCGCGTACAGGTCGGCGTACAGCCCGCCCTGCGCGAGCAGCTCGTCGTGCGTGCCGCGCTGCTGGATCCGCCCGTCGTCGAGCACCAGGATCACGTCGGCGTTGCGGATCGTCGAGAGCCGGTGCGCGATCACCAGCGACGTACGGCCGACCAGCGCATTCGCGAGGGCGGTCTGTACGGCGGCCTCGGACTCGGAGTCCAGGTGCGCGGTCGCCTCGTCGAGGATCACGATCGACGGCGACTTCAGCAGCAGCCGGGCGATCGCCAGCCGCTGCCGTTCACCGCCGGACAGCCGGTACCCGCGATCGCCGACGACCGTGTCCAGCCCGTCGGGCAGGCTGTCGACCAGTGTCGCGATCTGTGCGGCCTCGAGCGCCTCGTGCAGCTCCGCGTCGGTCGCGTCAGGCCGGGCCAGCTGGAGGTTCGCGCGGATCGTGTCGTGGTACATGTGCGAGTCCTGCGTGACCACCCCGATCGCCGCGCGCAGCGAGCTCTGGGTGACCTCGCGTACGTCGTACCCGCCGACCAGCACGGCTCCGCCGGTGGCGTCGTACATCCGGGAGACGAGCGACGACAGCGTGGACTTGCCGGCGCCGGACGGCCCGACGACGGCGACCAGCTGCCCGGGCTCGACGGTGAACGTGACGTCCTTCAGGACCTCGTCCCCGGTCTCCGCCGACAGCGTCGCCACGGACTCGAGCGAGGCCAGCGACACGTCCTCGGCGGACGGGTAGTGGAACGAGACGTGGTCGAACTCGATCGACGGCTCGGCCGTTGCCGGCAGCACCTTCGCGTCCTCGCGATCGGCAACCATCGGCGGGAGGTCCAGCACCTCGAGCACCCGCTCGAAGCTGACCAGCGTGGTCATCACGTCGACCTGGATGTTGGACAGCGCGGTGAGCGGCCCGTAGAGCCGATTCAGGTACGCCGTCAGCGCGACGACCGTGCCGATGCCGAGCGTCCCGGCGACCGCGAGTACGCCGCCGACGCCGTACACGAGCGCGACCGCGAGCGCCGCGACCAGGGTCAGCGAGACCCGGAAGACGCTGGCGTACATCGCGGTGGTGACGCCGATGTCGCGGACCCGGGCGGCCTTGCCGGCGAAGTCGCGCGACGAGTCCTGGGTCCGGCCGAAGACCTTGGCGAGCACCGCCCCGGCGACGTTGAACCGCTCGGTCATGGTCTGCGCCATGGTGGCGTTCAGTTTGTACGTCTCAGCCGTTGCCTCGCGCAACTTTCCGGCGAGCAGCCGGGCCGGGATCACGAACAGCGGCAGGACGACGAGGGCGAGCAGCGTGATCTGCCAGGACATCACGAACATCGCGCCGAGAACCAGCACGACGCTGAGCAGGTTGCTGACCACGTTCGAGAGCGTGGACGTGAACGCCTGCTGCGCGCCGAGGACGTCGCCGTTCAGCCGCTGGATGAGCGCGCCGGTCTGCGTGCGGCTGAAGAACGCGACGGGCAACTGCTGGACGTGGTCGAAGACGGCGGTGCGCAGGTCGTACACGAGACCTTCACCGATCCGCGCCGAGAACCACCGCTCGCCGAGCGTGACGGCGCCGTTCGCGAGCGCCAGGACGGCGACCACGAGGGCCAGCCAGACGACGACGTCCGCGTGCCGGGGCACGATGCCCTTGTCGATGATCGCCTTGAACAGCAACGGGGTGACGGCGCCGGTGCCGGCGTCCAACGCCACCAGGACGAGGAAGGCGGCCAGGTAGCCGCGGTACGGACGGGCGAACCCGAGGATCCGGCGGAGCGTGCCCGCCGACAGTTTGTGATGCCGGACCGAGGAGTCCCTGAGCAGCGACCGCATCGCGCGACCGCCCCCACCGCCCCCGCCCGGGAATCCGGAAAGCTGCGACATGCAGTTCCTTTCGCCAGGGATCAAGATATACTGAGGTTAACTCACTATGAGCAAACCTCACAAGATCCCTGGTTGTTCCCACGCGTGCGCGACGGCGGCCGACGTACGCCGGCCACTAGGCTCTGCACATGCGTGACCCCGACGACCTCGACGACTCCGCCGAGCAGATCACGGCGCTCCTGGACGGCATCATCCGACGGCAGCGCCGGGCCTCCCGGGAGGGGTTCGGGGAGAACGTCACGCACGGGCAGTTCCGGGTGCTGCGCACGCTCGACCATGCCGGCCGGCCGATCCGCCTCAGCGAACTCGCCGCCCGCCTCGGCATCGTCCCGCGGTCGGCAACCTCCGTCGTCGACGACCTGGAGACAGCCGGCCTGGTAGCCCGCCAACCAGACCCCCACGACCGCCGTGCCACCCTCGTCGATCTCACGGCTGACGGCCGCCAGATCCTCACCACTCTCCGCCAGAAGCGCCGAGACGTCATGCTCAACCAACTCTCCCGCCTGACCTCCGCCGAGCAGCAAACCCTCGCCCACCTCCTCCGCCGCCTCGCCGAGGAATGATCGCCCCGGCCGCTGGCGGGTCAGGCCTTCTTCAGGTGGGCGACGATGCCGGCCAGGTCTTCGGCCAGGCGGTCTTCGCGGATCATGTGGCCGCCTGGATCCTCGTAGGCGGTGAACGGGATGTTGGCCGCGTCGAGGGCGGCCTTGAACTCGCGCTGGCCGGCCAGAACCTCACGCTCGTTGGCGAGGTCGAACGGGTCGGGGCCCGGGCTGGTGCCGGCGACCATGAAGATGCGCTTGCCGCGGTAGCGCTCGAGGTTCTGCATCGGGTTGTCGTTCGTGACCCGGGTCTCGTCCCAGGCCGGGGCGCCGTAGATCGTGCCACCGGCCAGGTCGGCGGCCGCGGAGGACACGTTTGCCCAGTGCACGACCAGGCCGTTGTCCCGGCGCAGGCTCGGCGGACCGGAGTGCGCGCTGATCGAGGAGAAGTGGCCGTAGTACTTGGCCGTGTACTTGAGCGCGCCGAAGCCGCCCATCGAGAACCCGGCGACGGCGCGGCCGGCGAACTCGGCGTACGTGCGGAAGTTGGCGTCCACCCACGGGACGAGCTGGTTGAGGTGGAAGCTCTCCCAGTTGTGCGGGCCCGAGTTGCTGCTCACCGGGTTCGAGTACCAGCCGGCGTGGCCGCCGTCGGGCATCACGACGATGAGCGGCTTGTCGGCGGTCAGCTCGCGGATGTGGTGGTGGTCGAACTCCATGAAGTCGCCCATGCCGCCGTGCAGCAGGTACAGCACCGGGTACGTGCGCCCGCTGGTGTGATAGTCACTCGGCAGCAGGACGTTCACGCCCGGTGCCCAGCTGATCTCGGCGGTCTGGAAGCGGTAGTACCACATCCGCGGATCGCTCTCGTTCCGATCCGTGATGTGCAGGCCGAATCCGTCGTCGGCCGCGTTCGCCGCGAGGGAGGTGGCCAGAATGGTGCCGGCGCCGAGGCCGGCCGCGACGGTCAGCCCGCCGGCGGCCTTGAGCATCGTGCGCCGGGTGGGGCGAGGTGCGCTCACCATGATCTCCTGAGGAGTAAGGGACAGAACAGATCACCGTCGGTGACGGCGTCGATCTAAGTTAGTAGCATAACTTTGGGGTCAGCCCCGACAGAGGAGGGTTGTGACAGCGAATCCGCCCCGCCGGAAGACCGGCGGTCGCCAGGCACAGATCACGGTCGCGGACATCGAGCGTGAGGGGCTGCGGCTCGGCCTGACCAACCTGACCGTCAACGGTGTCGCGACCGCGCTCGGCGTCAGCCCGACGGCCCTGTACCGGCACGTCGACGGCAAGCTCGGCCTCGAGGCGCTGGTCGGTGAGGCGGTGCTGCGGGATCTGCAGATCGTCGACGATCCGGCAGAGGGCATCAAGGCGCACCTGCTGTCGTTCGCGCAGCAGATCCGCGACTTCGTCCTCGGCCACCCGGGGCTGGCCGGCTACATGCAGGGCCTGTTCCCGCGGGGCGAGGCCGGCGTCAGGCTCCAGCGGGAGGCGGTCGAGGCGCTCGGGCGGCGCGGGTACGGTCCGGGTGTCGCACTGATGCTGTCCGGCAGCGTCGCCGCGCTCGCGATCAACCTGAGCGCCGCCGAGGAACGTCATCGCCCGTACTTCGAAGGCTCCCACCGTCGCGAGCTCGAGAAGGTGTACGCCCTGCTCGCCGGCGACGCCGTCCTCGGCGGCGCCCAGGCCGAACTCCCCGACATCAGCAGTGAGGCCTACTTCCGGATGGTGATGACCGCCTGCATCCACGGCCTCGTCACCGCGGCCGCCCCCGGCCGCCCGGTCGACGACATCCTCAGCGAACTCGGCTTCGAGGGTTCGGCGCGCTGAGCTGGGCGAGTACCGCGAGGACGCGACGGTGGCCGTCCTCGGTCTCGGGCAGGTCCAGCTTGGTGAAGAGGTGGCGGACGTGCGCCTCGACCGTGCGTTCGCTGAGGTAGAGGCGCTTCGCGATCCCGGTGTTCGTCAGGCCTTCGGCCATCAGGGCGAGGACGCCGCGTTCGCGCTCGGTCAGGGTCGCGAGCGGATCGCGGCGCGCCATCAGCCCGGCGACCACCTGCGGGTCCAGCGCCGAGCCGCCGCGCGCGACCCGCTCGGCGGCCGCCAGGAACTCGGCCACGTCGAGCACCCGGTCCTTCAGCAGATACCCGAACCCGCCGAGCGACACGAGCTCCACGACGTACTGCGTCTCGATGTGCTGCGACAGCAGGAGTACGCCGAGGTCCGGGTGCGCGCGCTTCACCGCCTGCGCGGCCCGCGCGCCCTCGTCGGTGTGCGTCGGCGGCATCCGGATGTCCGCGACCACGAGATCCGGACCGTACGTCGTGACCGCGTCGAGCAGGCCGTCCGCGTCGCCGAAGGTCGCGACGACCTCGTGGCCGCCGTCGGCGAACAGCATCCGGAGGCCTTCGCGGAGCAGGACCTGGTCCTCGGCGATCACGATCCGCACGGCAGCTCCGCGACGAGCGTCGTACCGGCACCCGGCCGGCTCTGTACCCGGAAGGACCCGCCGAGCGCGGCGACCCGGTCGGCCAACCCGGTGAGGCCGGTGCCGTTCCGGGGCGCGGCGCCGCCGACGCCGTCGTCGACGACGCGGACCACGAGGTGCTCGCGGCGGTGGGCGGCGATCAGGTCGACACGGGTCGCGGAGGCGTGCTTGACGGCGTTGGTGAGGCCTTCGCAGCAGATGAAGTACACGGCTGCCTCGACGCCGCTGTCGAAGCGCCGATCCGGCATCCGTACCGACACCGGCAGCGGCGCCCGGCGCGCCAGTTCCGCACACGCCGGCCCCAACCCCGCATCCAGCTGCGCCGGCGGCAACCCCCGTGCCAACTCCCGCAGCTCCCCGATCGCCACCGCCGCCTCGGCCACGGCCCCGTCCAACGTCGCCCGAACCGCGGCGATGTCAGCGCCGCCCGGCCCGGCACCAGCTGTTACGGCCCCTCCAGGCGACCCGAGTTGGTGCTGGGCGTGCCGGAGGGCCAGGCCGATGGACACCAGGCGTTGCTGGGCTCCGTCGTGGAGGTCTCTTTCCATCCGGCGGCGTTCGGCGTTGGCGGCGGCAACGATCCGGGCCCGGGACGCCTTCACCTCGGTCAGCTGGAGATTCAGTTCGGCGCGCAGGCGGGCAATCTCCACCGCCAGTCCGCCGTGCTCGAGCACCCGCCGTACCAGCTCGGGTCCGAGCGGGCTGGTGGCGTCGCAGAGCACCACCCCGATCTGCTGGTCGCCGCGCTCGATCGCGATCCGCTGCCGCCCGTCGCCGGTCAGCCCGTCGCGGGACACACCGGTGAGGTCCGCGTAGCGGTGGGTCTCCGGGAGGAACACGAGGAGTTCCAGAGTGGGGTCGGCGAGGATTTCCCGCAGCAGCACCTCCACGTCCTCCGGAAGCCGGCGACCAGCACGTACGTCGTCGAGGAAGGCGCCCATCCGGTGCAGGGCGTCGTACCGCGAGCGGTTGAACCGACGGTCGACCGCGCCCTGGATCCGCGCCCGCAGCGGCCGGAAGAGCACCGCACAGACCAGCGTCGCGACGGCGACCGTCCATCCCGACCCGCGCCCGAGGAAGGCGCCCAGGGCAACGGTCACGATCGCGTACGACGCCACCAGCAGCACGGTCAGTCCCGCGTACCCGACCGTCCGGCTGATCACGAGATCGACGTCGTACAACCGGTACCGCAGGATCGCCGCCACCGCCGCCAGCGGCAGACCGGTCAGCGCGACCGCGGCGATCACCCCCGCCGCCGGGCTCACGTACCAGAGCACGAAGCTCGTCGGCAGGGCCACAGCGGCGACCACCGCCGCGAGCACGAACCACTTGAGCTGCTGACGCTCCAGCCCCTCCGACCGGCGGAACCGGATCGCCAGCGACACCACCGCCGCGAGCAGCGCCCCGAGGAACAACGGCATCCCGATCGCGAGCAGCAGTCCGGTCGGCAGCCCCGCCACGGCGATCGGGTTACGCCCCGAGACGAAGTCCCGCCCGCGCTCCGGGCTCAACGTCCAGGCGGACATACTGACCACCAGCCCGGCTGCCCCCAGCCACGGCACCGCACGCCACCGCCGCCCCGGCAACCGCCCGGTCGGGAACAACAGGAACGTCAGCGTCCACCCGTACCCGCTCGGCAACCAGCTGACCGCCGCGATTCCCTCGCCGACGGGGCCGCCCGGCCACCCCTCCGCGGCCGCGCGGAGACCCCATCCGTGGGACAGGTCCGAGGCGAGCGTGTTCAGCAGGCCGAACCCGAGGAACAGCCAGCCGATCGGGTTCCCCGGCCGCCGCCAGGCGATCACCGCGCCGGCCCCGGCCGTGGCCAGGTTGAACAGGACGTAGAGCAGCGTGTCGTAGACCGGCTCGAGCCGCCACAACAGGATGATCGCGGCGATCTCCGCGAGCACGCTCACCCCGAACATCCCGGCAATCGCCGGCCGACGCCCACCCACGGCACCATCGTGGCAGCACCGTGCGTTCCCGCCAACAGTGCTGGCACCTACATCGAAGGCCGTACTGCTGCCGATGCGGACGCCGGCGCCCCGTTCCTACCGTCGAAGCACTTCGTCGAAAGGTGGGAACCATGAACCGCAGTCTGTCCGGCATCGGCCTGATCGGTGCCGCAGTCACCACGCTGACCGGGATCGCGGTCGAGGCGTTCGTCAAGCCGGCGTCCACGATCTCCGACCAGCAATGGAGCTATCCGTGGAGCGCCGGCGCGCTCGTACCGGTCTCCGTCGCGTACGCCGTACTCCATCTGCTGGTGTTCCTCGGCATGGTCGCGCTGTTCCGCGCGCTGACGTCCCGCGGCGGCCGGATCGGTGCCGCGATCGCCGGCGCCGGCACGCTGGTCCTGCTGATCGCCGAACTGCTGTCGATGCCGATCGCCGACCGGCGCCTCACCGATACCGGGCCGAAGGTGGTCGGCGCGCTCTTCGGCGCCGGTGTCGCACTCACGGCGATCGGCCTGCTGGTGGCCGGGGTCGTCGTCCTGCGCTCGTGGACCGGCTGGCAGCGGTACGCCGCGATTGTGGCCGGCGGCTGGGCCGTGGTGATGATCGGCCTCAGCACGACCAGCGCGCTGCCGCTCGGTGTCGCGATCTACGGCGTCGCGTTGTGCGTACTGTTCGCGGCGGTCCGCACCCACGACAGCCGGCCCGCCACGGAGCCGCGGATCCGCACCAGGGTCGAAAGTTAGTTGCTGTTGGCAAGTACGCGGGCGGTGGCCAGTTCGAAGAGGAGCGTGTTGATCGGGGTGGGGACGCGGGACTCGCGGCCGAGGCGGGCGACGGCGCCGGTCCAGGCGTCGAGTTCGGACGGGCGGCCGGCGATCAGGTCGCGCTGGAGTGAGGTGGTGCCGTCGGCGGGGAGCTGGTCGATCCAGTCGAGGGTGCGGTCGACGACGTCGGCTGCCAGCTGGACCCCGCGGGCGCGGGCCAGGTCGCGGATCTCGCCGGTGGCCTCGGTGAGGAGCTGGCGGGTGGCGGGCTGCGTGCGGAGTACGCCGTACCCGGCGCCGGTCGCCGTGCCGAGGCCGCCGGTCGGGACGACCGACAGGAACTTCGTCCACAGCGCGGCCCAGATGTCGTCCGGAATCGTCGCCTGCAGCCCGGCCCCGGCGACCGCGTCCCGGAGCCGCTCGAGCCGCGGGGTCGATCCGTTCGCCCACTCGCCGACGTTGAGCTTCCCGTTGCCGAGATGCCGGATCACGCCGGGACCCTCGACGTACGCGATCACCTCGGCGGTGCCGGGCAGGACGGCGTCCTGTCCGTAGACCTGCGCGACCTGGCCGGGCGCCTCGACGCCGTTCTGCACCGTCACGATCGCGGTGTCCGGTCCGACCAGCGGGCGGATCGTCTCGATCACGCCGGGCAACTGCCAGGTTTTCACGCAGACCAGCAGGTAGTCGACGGCGCCGATCCCGGCCGGGTCGTCGGTGGCGGCCACCGGCAGCCGGAGGTCTCCCGCCGGGCTGTGCACGACCAGCCCGGCCGACCTGATCGCCTCCAGGTGCTTGCCGCGGGCCACGAATGCGACGTCCTGCCCGGCCGCGGCCAGCCGGGCGCCGAAGTACCCACCCACACCGCCGGCGCCGACGATCCCGATCTTCACACCCGTCTCCTCTGTTCGCGGTCCAACTGATGATAGGAGCCCGCGGATTGACGAGTTCACGCAATCCGGCGGTCCGGACCGCCGGCGGCTGGTTGGCTGGCGGTCATGCGCACACCGACGACGACACCCGCCCAGGCGGCCGGAATGATCCGCCGCGACCAGGAGCTGCTGCTGAGCCGGGTCGCCGGGAAGACCGAGGACCAGTTGCGGACGCCGTACGACGTCCACGACGGGCCGCTCGGGCACTTCTGCGACTCGCTGCACGACCTGGTCGCGCACGTGCTGATGTGGGACGAGATCAACCTCGCCGTACTGCAGGAGGCGCGGGCGGGACGGCTGCACTGGAGCCTGGACCCGCGCTGGGAGACCGCGGAGATCGGCAGCGCCCTGAACCGCGGCGGCGTCGAGGCGGGCCGGCGGATCCCGCCGGAACTGGTCCTGCACAGGTTCCGCAGCGTCGGCGACGCACTGGTCGCCGAGATCACGCAGTACGACGAAGCCGCCTGGGCGGATCCGTCCACCGGGGCCGGTTTCAACGGCGGGATCGGAGCGCTGGCGGAATACGTATCCAGCACGCCCGACGGGATGCTGTTCGCGCACGCGGCGCGGCACCTGCAGCCGGTGTCCGCATGACGATTGTCGACAATCCACAGTTCGGCCCGGAGACCGACGCGCTGCTGAAGCACCTCGCCGAGCTGCCGACCACGCCCGACCTCGACCCGTACGAGGCACTGCTCCTCGATCGCGAGGACCTCCCCGACCCGGCGATCGCCGGCGAGCCCGACCCCCGGGTCGCCACCGAGGACATCGCCGTCGAGCTCCCCGGGCGAACGCTGCAGGCCCGTGTCTACCGGCACGCGGTCCGGCCGCGCCCGATCCTCCTCTGGCTGCACGGCGGCGGTTTCGTAGGCGGAGACCTCCGCGACATCGAGTACGCGACGTCGCTGATAGCTGCCTACGGCAACGTCACCGTTGTCTCACTCAACTACCGTCTGGCGCCCGAGAACCCCTGCCCAGCAGCGCTTCAGGACGTGTACGACACGCTCGCCTGGCTTCGGGAGAACCTCGACGGCGACGGCCGGATCGCGATCGGCGGCCAGAGCGCGGGCGGTGCGCTGGCTGCCGGTGCCTGCCTGCTCGCGCGGGACGCCGGTACACCGCTCCCCGATCGGCAGATCCTCTGCTACCCGGTTCTCGACCTGCACCCGGGCTCCGACTGGCACGAGTGGTACTTCGGTACCCGCGAGATCCCGGCGGGCGCCGTACCGCTGCAGGCGGCTTCGCTCGCAGGCCTTCCGCCGACGCTGATGCTGGCGGCCGGCCGGGACTGGTTGCGCGACGACGCGCTCGCATACGCGGCCCGGCTCGCTCACGACGGCGTACCGACGGAACTGGTCGAGTACGCCGACACCATGCACGCGTTCCTGAACTTCCCGGCGGCCTTGTCCGCCGGGAGGCACGCGGTCGAGCTGATCTCGGCGGACCTGCAGGCCGCCTTCAGTGCACGCCGCTCATGAGCCGGCGGATCGGCCGGACCGCGAGCGCGAGCAGTCCGCCGAGCACCAGCGCGACGCCGCCGATCACGCCGAAGTACGCGCGCTCGTGGCTGGTGCTGTAGAGCTTCGCGAGTACGCCGGACATCGCCGTACCCAAGGCGACCGAGAGGAAGAACAGGGCAACCATCTGGGTCCGGAACGCTGCTGGGGCGAGCTTTGTCGACAGGGACAGGCCGACCGGGGACAGCAGCAGTTCCGCGATCGTGAACACCAGCAGGATGCCGGTGAGCCCGAGCAGCGGCGCGCTGTTCGGGCCGCCGCCCGCCATCGTCAGGAACAGCAGGAACGCGACACCCATCACCGCCAGCCCGGCGCTGAACTTGATCGGCGTCGACGGCTGCCGCGGACCGAGCTTCGTCCACAGCGCGGCGAACACCCCGGACAGCACGATGATCATCACCGGGTTGATCGACTGCACGAACGACACCGGCATCTGCCAGCCGAAGATGTTCCGGTCGAGGCGCTGGTCGGAGTAGATCGTCACGACCGTGAACTGCTGCTGGTACAGCGACCAGAACGCCGCACTGGCGATGAACAGCGGGATGAACGCCTGCACGCGCCGCCGTTCGACGTCGGTCAACTGTTTGCTGCTCAGGATCACCGCGAAGTACACGACCGCCGCGACCGCGCTGATCACCGCGACCGCCGTCGCGTACCGGGACGCCGGGAGGACGCCGGAGATCAGCAGCGCCACGACGACGATCAGTCCGCCGGCGACGATGAGCGCCGTACGTCGTAATGCTGCCACCGGCAACGGGTTCGGAACCTCCCGCGCGGAGGCACCGAGACGGCGGCGGCCCGCGCCGTACTGCACGATGCCGAGGAACATACCGGCCGCGGCGAGACCGAAGCCGTAGTGGAAGCCCGCGCTCTTCTGCAGCAGGCCGGTGAGGATCGGCCCGACCAAAGCACCCAGGTTGATGCCCAGGTAGAACAGGGAGAATCCGCCGTCGCGGCGTTCGTCGTGTTCGCCGTACAGGGTGCCGACCAGCGAGGTCGCGTTCGCCTTCACGCCGCCGCTGCCGAAGCCGATCAGCACCAGGCCGACCGCGACACCGCCGAGCGCCGGGATCAGTGCGAGCGCGATGTGGCCGCACATCACGACGATCGCGCTGTAGAACAAGGTGCGTTCGGCACCGAGCAGCCGGTCGGCGAGCCAGCCGCCGAGGATCGTCGACAGGTAGACGAGCCCGCCGTACGCGCCGACGATGCTGGTCGCGGTCCCCTCGTCGATGCCGAGGCCGCCGCGCTCGGCGGAGTAGTACAGGTAGATCAGCAGGATGCCCTGCATGCCGTAGAACGAGAACCGTTCCCACAGCTCTACGCCGAAAAGATTGGCGAGCACCGGCGGGTGCCCGAAGAACGTGCGGCCTTTGTGTGCGGTCTCGGTCCCGCTCACGACGAGATCTCTCCTAGTGGTCTGCTCTGTGGGTGAAGAACCGGGCAGGGTTGCCGGCGGCGCGCGGGTTCGAGGCGAGCCAGCTGGCGAAGGATTCGGGGTGCCGGCGTTCGAGTTCGTCCAGGTACGCGCGGCGTACGTCGACCATCGCCTGGCGGTGGTCGGGACGGATCGCCCGCTCCAGCTGGGTGAAGCTCCGTCGCCAGGCGAGGCACAGCTCCTCGTCGGTCAGCTCGCCGACACCGCGGACGACGGCAGTCAGGTACTTCGGCAGCGGCAACTGCTGCTGCAGAGAAGGAGCCGACGGCAACTTCCTGTCCATCCGCCGACGCCGCCGCAACCGCCCGAACCGCGGCGGCCTGTCCCCCCGCTCCCGCTCGCCCGAGTCTTCGCGCCGGTCCCGCTCGCCCGCTTCTCCGCGCCGGTCCGGCTTCGCCCGCCCCGAGCCTCCGCCGCTACCCGAACCGGCCGACACACCCTCCCCGGAGCCCACGCTGCGCCCCGAGCTGTCGTTCCGGTCCGCGTTGCCCCAGGCGGAACCATCGCTCCTGCCGGAGGTGTCACCACGGCTCAGTGGCCCCCACGGCGTGCCCGTGCGCCCCGCCGTCCCCCACGCGGCACCCGCGCCCGCCCGCCCGGGACCGCCATGGTTGGTCCAGGCGGGTTCGCTGGGCGCGGAGCCTGAGCGCAGCCAGCTGACGACGGGCGGGGAGACGCCGAGGACGAGCAGCACCAGCATCACGGTGCGCGCGCCGACCGCCGCGGCGTACCCGCAGATCGCCAGCACGCACAACGCCCCGAGCACCGCTCCGCGCGGCACCGCCCGGAGCAGGTCGGCGTTCGGCAGGTCGCGACCCAGGCCGACACTCAGGCAGACCGCGCCGATCGTGAACGCCGCCACCAGGAACGCCGCCAAGTTGGTCGCCGGTGACACGAACACCAGCGCCGTGAGCACCCCGATCCCGGCAAGCAACCCCACGGCTGCCCGCCAGATCCGCTCATACCGCAGCCCGACGTCCACCATTCTCACCAAGTGCCCCATCACCCGGTCCTCCAACCGGAGTCGGACGGCTCCTACTCCAGTGTTACTCGTTTCAGCGCTTCTATGAAGGCTCTTGTCGCGGGCGGGTCGGGCGGTTCGCCGTAGGTGGCCAGGTAGATGCGGCGGACGATCGGGAGCTCGGTGGAGCGGACGCCGGCGGCGTGGTGGGAGCGCAGGGCCAGGCCGGGGGCGGTGGTGACGCCCAGGCCCGCCCGGACGAGGGCCTGCTTGACGATGACGTCGTCGCTGGTGAACGCGATCCGCGGCGTGAACCCGGCCTCCGCGCAGTGCTGCAGCAGCTCGCTGCGGCAGTTCACGCAGCCCGCGATCCAGTCCGAGTCCCGGTGGTCGGCCGGCGTTTCCCCGGTACGGCGGCTGAGCAGGTGGATCGGGTCGTCCCGCAGGTACGTGGAGCGGATGCCGTCGTTCGGCTGCTCGTCGTCGTACCGGAAGACGATCGCGAGGTCGAGCTCGCCGGCCCGCAGCTGCTCCAGGGCGACCCGGGGGTGCAGGTCGGTGAGTTCGAGCTCGAGGTTCGGGTGATCGCCGCGGAGGGCGGCGGCCGCGGGCGGGACGAGTTCGCTGAGTGCGGAGCTGAACGCGCCGACCCGGACCCGCCCGGTGCGCAGGCCGACGAGCTCGGCGAGCTCGGCGTCGGCGGCGTCGACCCGGCCGACGATCTCGGCGGCGCGCCGGGCGAGCACCTCGCCCTCCGGGGTGAGCCGGATGCCGCGGCCGGACCTGCGGACCAGCTTCGCACCGGTCGCGGCCTCCAGCCGGGCGAGGTGATGGCTGACGGTGGGCTGGGTGTAGTGCAGAGCCGCGGCCGCCGCGGTGACCGAACCGTGCGCGGCGACCGCGGCCAGCACCCGGAGCCGGACGAGATCGAGCATGTATCGATGATATCTATGTATTTGTCGTCATATTGGCATTGGACGCATGGATCCGATCGGGCGCACGCTGTGGGCATGACAGTGATCTGGCACATGACGATGTCCCTCGACGGCTTCATCGGCGACCGCCACGACGGCGTCGACTGGATGTTCCACGCCGGCGGGACCCCGTCCGGCCTGGCCGCCGAGGTGGTCGCGAACTGCGGCGCGTTCCTGTGCGGCGGACGGCTGGTCGAGGTGATGAGCGAAAACCGCCCGTACGGCGGGAAGTGGTCCGGGCCGGTCCTGATCTACACCCGCAAGGACCCGGCGACGCGGGTCGTCCCGGAGTTCACGTACGTCTCCGGCGACATCCGCGACGTGGTGGCCGACGGCGTGAAGGCGGCCGGCGGAAAGGACCTGGTCGTCACCGGCGGCGCCGTACCCCGCCTCGCGCTGGAGGCAGGACTGGTCGACGAGATCGTCCTGCACCTCAGCCCCGTCCTGCTCGGCGAAGGGACTCGCTTCTACGACAGTCCCGGGGTCTCGCCGACCCGCCTGAAGGTGCTCACGTCCGAGGGCCTGAACTTCCGCTTCGCAGTGGTGAAGTAGGCCGCAGCGGTTGCAATGCAACCGGTTGCATGGTGAACTCACGACCATGACTCGGATCGCGATCGCCGGCGCCGCTCACCCGCACGTGAGCTACCTGACCGCCGAGCTCGACCACCTCCCCGGAGCCGTCCTGGTCGCGGTCGCGGATCCGTCCCGGGAGACCGCCGAACGGTGGGCCGCGCCGTACGGCGCGAAGGTCTTCACAGATCACCGGGAGATGCTGCGCGAGACCGCGCCGGACGTGGTGATGGTCGCGGGGATCTACGGCGACCGCGGCCGGGCCGTCGTCGACGCGCTCGACGCGGGAGCGCACGTGCTGGCGGACAAGCCGTTGTGCACGACCCTCGAGGACCTGGCGGCGATCGAGGAGGCCGCGCGGCGGACCGGCCGGCACGTGACGGTGCTGTTCGAGAAGCGGTACTACCCGGTGACACTCGCCGCGCGGGAGATCGTGGGTCAACTCGGGACGATCCACGGGGTGACGTCGTCCGGGCCGCACAAGCTCAACCGGCCGACGCGGCCCGACTGGTTCTTCGAGCCCGAGCGGTACGGCGGAGTGCTGAACGACCTCGCCGTCCACGACATCGACGCGGCCCTGCTGTTCACCGGCCTGACGAGCGGAACGGTCAGCGGCGCGGTGGTCGGCGGTTCGTACGGCGTGGCCACGTTGAGCGGAGCCGGTGCCGTGGTCACGGCTGGCGTCGACTGGCTGAACCCGGCCGGGTCGCCGGTGCACGGGGACTACCGGATGAAGCTGATCGGGACGCAGGGGACGGCCGAGCTGCTGTGGGCCCGCAACCGGCTCGTCCTCACCACGCACGACGCGGCGCCGCACGACGTACCGCTGCCGGCCGGCTACCGCCCGGCCGAGCTCCCGCTGCAGGCGCTTGCCGCAGGCAACGAACCGGACATCGGCACCGCGCGCGGCATCCTCGCCACCCGGATCGCACTGCTCGCGCAGCAGTCGGCCGAGCACGGCGGCGTACCCATCGACTGGACCGTCAGCTGAACCATCAAATGAAGAGAGGCCTCATGCGTTTTGCTGTGATCGGTGCCGGGGCGATCGGCACCGTGCATGCGCGGTTGATCGACGCACTGGGCGACGAGGCGGAGCTGGTCGCCGTGGTCGACCAGAACCTCGAACGGGGAGGGAAACTCGCCGAGCAGTACGGCGCGCGGGCGTACGCGACGCCGGCCGAGGCCTACGCGACCGAAGAGCTCGACGCGGTCGGGATCTGTCTCCCGAGCGCGTTGCACGCGGATGTCGCGATCGAGGCTCTCGAGGCCGGCAAGCACGCGATCGTCGAGAAGCCGGTCGACATCACGCTCGAAGCGGCGGACCGGCTGATCGCCGCGCAGCGCGCGACCGGGTTGACGGTGTCCGTGATCAGCCAGCGCAGGTTCCAGCCGCCGGTCGCGCAGATCCGGGCGGCGATCGACGGCGGCGCACTCGGCCGGGTCACCTCCGGGATCGCCGAGTCCGCGTTCTTCCGCCCGCAGTCGTAC
Organism: Kribbella sp. NPDC051137; assembly: GCF_040682535.1. NCBI lineage: Bacteria > Bacillati > Actinomycetota > Actinomycetes > Propionibacteriales > Kribbellaceae > Kribbella > Kribbella sp. NPDC051137. Next base: position 334,437 of record NZ_JBFBBI010000007.1, on the reverse strand, counting down.
TACGACGGCGACGACTGGCGCGGCACTCTCGCGGTCGACGGCGGCGGCGCGCTGATGAACCAGGGCATCCACGCGCTCGACCTGCTGGTCTGGATGCTCGGCCGCCCGGTGCGGGTCAGCGCGCAGACCGGCCGGCTCGCGCACGAGGGCATCGAGGTCGAGGACCTGGCGGGCGCGTCGATCGTGTTCGAGAGCGGCGCGATCGGCCTGATGCTCGCGAGTACGGCGGCGTACCCGGGGCGGCCGGTCCGGCTGACGATCCACGGCGACGAAGGTACGGCGGTCCTCGACGACGACGCGCTGGCGTACTTCGCGTCCGCGAACGGCGAGCCGCCGTCGGCGCTCGCGCCGGCCGGTCCGGACGGATGGGGCGCGACCGAGCTGGCGCATCTCGAGCAGTACCGCGACTTCGTCGCCGCCGTTCGTGAGGGCCGCCCGCCCGCGGTGACGCTGGAAGCGGGCCGCCGGTCGCTGGCGACTGTGCTTGCCGTGTACGAGTCCGCCCGCACCGGGCGTCCTGTCGAGTTGGAGGCCTGATGCGCATCGCCCTGGTCGGTACCGAGAACAGCCACGCCGACGAGATCGTTAGGCACCTGAACGTCGAGCAGATCGCCGGCGACACCCGCATCGTGGCGCTCGCAGGTGCCGACGACGAGCGGAACCAGAAGCTCGCCGCGGCCGGCGGGATCACGACGATCGTCCCGACCTCGCAGGAACTCCTCGGCGAGGTCGACGCGCTGATCGTCACGAACCGCGACGGCGCCCTGCATCGCGAGCACGCCGTACCGTTCCTCGAAGCCGGCGTGCCGGTCTGGGTGGACAAGCCCCTGGCGGCCGGTACGGCGGACGCGCAGGCGATCCTGGACGCGGCGCGACGGGGTGACGCGGCGGTCACGTCGTACTCCGCCGTCCGGTGGGTCGCGGACGCCGATGCCCTCGCGAACTCAGGGATCGACGACCTGCAGGCGATCACAGTCACCGGGCCGGCCGACCCGGGCAGCGAGTACAGCGGGATCTTCTTCTACGGGATCCACGCGGCCGACCTGGCGCAGCGGCTCGCGCCGGGCGAGCCGGGTCCGGTCGAGGTCGATCGCGTCGGCTCGACCGTCGTCGTGCGGTACCAGTGCGACGGTGTCCTCGTCACGCTGCAACTGGTCAAGCCGACCGACGCGGGACGCGTCCCGTTCCACGCGGAGCTGGTCGGGCGTACCAAGCTCGTCAGCAGCGACATCCGGCTCGACTCGGAGTACGTCGTACCGGGGCTGAAGGTCTTCCTCCGGATGCTGGAGACGGGCGAGCGGCCGCTCGACGACGCGACCATGCTGGCGCCGATCACCGTGCTGGCGCAGGTGTGAAGCGGCTCGTCGCGGTCCTCGCCCTGCTGCTGGGGCTGGCCGCCGTCGTACCAGCGGGCGCGTCACCCGCGCAGCAGACGTACAACCAGGACCGCGCCATGTGGGTGTGGGAGCAGAACTCGTACCCGGCCGTCCTCGACCGCGCGGCGCGGGACAAGCTCGGGCGGATGATGGACAACACCACCACCTTCGGCTCGGACCCGATCCGGACGATCTACCTCGGCGTCGCGGCGTACCAGGGCAAGGACATGCTGCGGGACTCCCGCCACCAGGTCGCGTCGTTCGTGCGGTGGGCACGCGGCCGCGGATACCACGTCCAGGCGGTGATCGCGGGCGGGACCACGCCGCCGTACCTGGGGGCGCTGCCCCAGTACCAGCACCTGGCCGTCGCGGAGTTCAAGAAGGTGCTCGACTACAACCGCTCCGTCCCCGCCGACGCCCGGTTCGACGGGGTGAACGTCGACATCGAGCCGTACCTGCTGCCGGAGTGGAAGGAGCCGGGTACGACGCTGCCGACGGACTGGCTGAACCTGCTGCAGAAGTTCGTGGACCTGCGCGACAAGTCCGGTCAGCGACTGCTGGTCGGCCCGGCGATCCCGTTCTGGTTCGACAGCTCGACCTGCTGTACGGCGATCACCTGGCACGGCAAGACCGCGCCGCTGAGCGACCACGTGCAGGACCTCACCGACTATGTGGCGCTGATGGACTACACCGACACCGCGGCCGGGATCATCGCGCGGGCAGACCACGAGCTCGCGTACGCCGCTGCGATCGGCAAGCCGAAGTCGGTGGTGATCGGGGTGGAGAGCAAGGACCTGTCCGGCACCAGCGATCCGCCGTCGGTGACGTTCTACGAGGAGGGTCGGACGTACATGGAGTCCGAGCTGGACAAGGTGTACGCCGCCGAGTCCACGTCCCCGGCGTTCGCGGGCATCGCCATGCACCACTACGGCAGTCTCCTGTTGCTCCCGAGCGTCTGGGGAGCCGGCGGGGTGTATTACCCGCAGTAGCCCTCACACGTTCGCGGCCCTCGGCGTTCCATACCCATGAACAAGTACGAACGCCGAGCGGCCAGGGCGGACTGGGAGACGGTGACCGCCGAGGTGAACGATCTCGGGTGCGCGCTGCTGCCGCAGCTGCTGACGCCCGCCGAGGCGGCGGCGGTCGCCGGGCTGTACGACGAGGCGCACCGGTTCCGGGCGACGATCGACATGGCCCGGCACCGGTTCGGCGAGGGCCAATACCGGTACTTCGACGAGCCGTTCCCGGAGGCGGTCGACGCCCTGCGGCACGCGCTCTACCCTCGCCTGCTGCCGATCGCCCGGGACTGGTACGCCAGGCTCGGACGGGACGCCGAATGGCCGGACACGCTCGACGAATGGCTGGACGTGTGCCACCGCGCCGGGCAGACCCGCCCGACGCCGATCCTGCTGCGGTACGGCGCCGGCGACTGGAACGCGCTGCACCGCGACCTGTACGGCGACAAGGTGTTCCCGCTGCAGGTCGTGATCAACCTGAACGAGCCCGGTGTCGACCACACCGGCGGCGAGTTCCTGCTGGTCGAGCAACGCCCCCGCGCGCAGTCCCGCGGTACGTCGACCCTGATCCCGCACGGACACGGCCTGGTCTTCACCACCCGCGACCGCCCGGTCCGCTCGTCCCGCGGCTGGTCGGCCGCACCCGTCCGGCACGGCGTCTCCGCGATCCGCTCAGGCGAACGCCATACGCTCGGACTGGTCTTCCACGACGCTAAGTGACCCTAAACAAGGTCGTTGCAGATGTCCCAGGCGGCCTGCTGGACAAGGGCTTTCGTGTCGTCGTCGAGGCCCTTGACCGGTACGTCGATGCCGACCGGGTCCGCCTGCAGCAGCGCGATCAGGAAGACGCAGGCGCCGAGGTAGCTGCCCGCAAGGGTCGGGTGGCTGTTGTCGGACTCGTGCAGCACCGGCTTGTCGTGGGCGGCGAGGAACCGCTCCCACACCATGCCGACCGGGATCAACGTCCCGCCCAGCTCGGACGCTGCCCCGGCGTACGCGCTGGTCAGCGCCTGCTGTGTCTCCGGCGCGTTGCTCCGGGCCCACGTCAGGTAGAACGCTGTCCGCGCACCGGCCGCCGCGATCGCCTTGTGGAAGTCGCGGGCGCTCTCCCGGAACCGGTCCGGACTCTTGATCGGCAGCGTGCTCTGCTCCTGCAGTACGACGACGTCGTACCCGCCGTTCGCGATCGCGTCCAGGGCCTTGCCCGCGTTCAGGTGCTGCCGCAGCGAGGCGCCGCCGACCGAGATCACCTTGTGCTCGATCTCGATCCCCCGCGCCCCGGCCAGATCCTTCAGCAGCTTGGGCAGGTTGTTGTTGGATGTGAAGCTGTTCCCGACGAAGAGAATGCGCACGACCGAACGCTACTACTCATTTGACCCGCGGCGCCTGGCGTTGTTGGCTGTCGGGATGTTGCGGATGGTGGGGGTCGAGGACGACGCGACGCTGCTGGACTGGCAGCGCGTGCACAACGAGATCATCCCGACGGCGCCGTTGTCGGTCGACGAGATCCGCGAACGCGCGACCCGGAACGTGCTCGAGGTCGCGTACGACGACGACGTGCTGGTCGGCTGCTCGACGGTCCGGCCGCCGTCGGAGGAGACCGCGGCGGCGGTGGTGATCGCCCGCGTGCTCCCGGCGTACCGGCGTCGTGGTTTCGGTACGGCGATCTACGAGCACTGCCTGCGCCGCGGGCGGGAGCTGGGCGACGGGATCGAGACGCACATCCTGAGCAGCAACGTCGACGGCCTGGCGTTCGCGAAGGCGCGCGGGTTCGTCGAGGTGGAGACCTACCTGCTGCCGGGCGACACGATTCCGTTCGTCGAACTACGGTTGTGACCATGCGTTTCTCTGTGAACATTCCGAACTTCGGCGACTTCGCCGACGCCCACGTCGTGGTCCGGGTCGCGAAGGCCGCCGAGGAGGCCGGGTGGGACGGCCTGTTCCTCTGGGATCACGTCGTGCACAGCAAGGAGCAGCGGCGCGGGCAGCCGTTCGGCGATCCGTGGATGCTGATGACAGCGGCCGCGCTGGCAACGTCCCGGATCAAGCTCGGCACGCTGGTCACACCGGTCGCGCGGCGGCGTCCGGAGCAGCTCGCCCGGCAGGTCGCGACGCTGGACTCGCTCAGCGGCGGCCGGGTGATCTTCGGCGCCGGGCTCGGCGGGCCGATCGACGACGAGTTCGGCAGCTTCGGCGACGAGACCGATCCGCGGGTACTGGCCGAGAAGCTCGACGAGGGGCTCGACCTGATGGCCGCGTACTGGTCCGGCGAGCGGGTCGACCACGACGGCAAGCACTACCGCGCCAACGACGTGGAGTTGCTTCCGGCAACAGTTCAGCGTCCGCGCCCGCCGGTCTGGATCGCCGGGTACTGGCCGCGCAAGGCCCCGATGCGGCGCGCGGCCCGCTGGGACGGCGCCGTACCGCTGTTCGCGAACGCCAACCACGGGCAGGCGCCGGCGGTCGCGGACGTCCGCGAGCTGATCGCGTTCCTGGACGAGCAGCGCGCGGACCGGAGTACGCCGTACGACGTGATCGTCGGCGGGATCAGCCCGGCCGCTGACGCCCGGTCGATCGTCGAACCGCTCGCGGAGGCGGGCGCGACCTGGTGGGACGAGCGGCAGCTGATCACCGGGACCGACTTCTACCGCCTCGACCCGGTCCTGCGCCGGATCGAGCAAGGACCGCCGAAACTGGGAATCTAAACTGGCGGGCATGACCGACGAGCACCCGTCCTGCTGTGCGCCCTCGCGTGGTGAGAGTGCGGCGCCTCCCCCGGCGCCGGCCGGTCACGGGGAGCACCTGATCGAGCAGGTCGAGCTCAGTGGCGGCACGTTCACGATGGGTAACAGCAACGGCGACGAGAACGCCGGCGACGGCGAGACGCCCGTCCACCAGGTCGAGCTGGCGCCGTTCAGCATCGACGCGACCAGCGTGACGAACGCGGACTTCGCGCGGTTCGTCGACGCCACCGGATACCGGACCGAGGCGGAGACCTTCGGGTACTCCGCGGTGTTCCACCTCGCGATCGCCGCCGACCCGGACGAGGTGATGGGGCCAGCGTCCGGCACCCCGTGGTGGGCCGGTGTTCGCGGCGCCGACTGGCGGCACCCGGGCGGCTCGCGGTCCGACCTGGACGGGCTCGCGGACCACCCGGTCGTGCACGTCAGCTGGAACGACGCGACGGCGTACTGCAAGTGGGCCGGGCGGCGGCTGCCGACCGAGGCCGAGTGGGAGTACGCCGCCCGCGGTGGACTGGAAGGCAAGCGGTACCCGTGGGGGGACGAGCTCATCGCCGATGAGTGGCGGTGCAACATCTGGCAGGGCGAGTTCCCGAAGACGAACACCGAGGAGGACGGTTTCCTCACCACCGCGCCGGTGCGCACGTTCGAACCCAACGGGTACGGCCTGTGGCAGATGGTCGGGAACGTCTGGGAGTGGTGCGGCGACTGGTTCGGGCCGCGCTACTACAAGTTCTCCCCCGCCGCGAACCCGCCCGGTCCCTCGCTCGGCGCCGCCCGGGTGATGCGCGGCGGCTCGTACCTCTGCCACGACTCGTACTGCAACCGCTACCGCAACGCCGCCCGCTCGTCGAACACGCCGGAGTCGTCAATGGGCAACGCCGGCTTCCGTACTGTCGCTCGCTGACAACCCCGGGGTCGTCGCCGCCACCGCCGCGACGGCCGCGACGCACAGCAGAGCCCCGGACGCCAGCGATGCGACCGGCGACGTCAGCTGAGCGACGACGCCGCCGCGGAGGTTCCCGAGGTCGGGTCCTGCCTGACCGACGATCTGCTCGGCCGCACTCACCCGGCCGAGCAACTCCGACGGCGTATGGAGCTGGACGATCGTACTGCGGGACACGACGGCGACCGTGTCCGCGGCGCCGGCGATCGCGAGACACGCCAACGCCAGCCAAGGCACCGGCGAGAACGCGAACAGCAACAGAGCGATCCCCCACGCCGCCGAACCGCACAGCATCACCACGCCGTGCCGCGGGAGCCGGGTGAACGAGCCCGAGAACAGCGACGCGGCGACCCCGCCGACGGCGATCGCGGTCAGGAACAGCCCGAGCGTCCGCGGGTTGTTACCGAACCGCTCGGCGTTGATCACCGGGAACAGGCTGATCGGCATCGACAACACGGTCGCCGCGAGATCGGTGACCAGGGCCCCGCGGATCACCGGCGTCACGCTGATGAACCGCAACCCGTCCCACACGCCGCGCAGGCCGGGCTTCGCGGTGGTCTCGATCTGCATCCGCGGCAGTCCGAGTACGCCGTACAGCGCCGCGAGGAAGCTGAGGGCGTCGATGAGGTAGCAGACGCCGACGCCCCACGCGCCGATGATCACGCCGCCGAGCGCCGGGCCGAGCAGCATCGCGCCCTGGAACCCGATCCGGTTGAGCGCGATCCCGGCGGCGAGCTGGTCCCTGCCGAGAAGCTTCGGGAGCACGGTCCGCGCGACCGGTCCGGCAGTCGCGCCGAACGACGACTGCACGGCGATCAGCGCGAGCAGCACGCCGACCGGGACCCGGCCGAACAGCAACTGGCTCGCCATCACGGTCGCGACCATCCACTGACCGATCGTGGTGACGAGGTAGATCTTGCGGCGCTCCAGCCGATCCACGAGCGTGCCCGCGAACAGCCCGAGCACGATCAACGGCAGAGCCTGCGCCAGCCCGACCGCGCCGGTCCACGCCGGGCTGGAGGTCTGGTCCCAGACCTGGAACATCACCGCGACGAACGTCAGCTGACCGCCGAAACCGGACAGCACCTGCCCGATCCACAACCGCCGGTACGTCAGGACCTTCAGCGGGGCGAGGTCGATGAGTGCGTTCTTCACCGCAGCTTCTCCGCGATCCGGTCGTGGAAGCTCTTCTTCGCAAGAGCTTCCTCGACGTCGCTGACGACCTGGGACATCGGGTACGGCAGCTCTGCCTCGAGCTCGGCGAGCGCTTCCTCGGTGGCCCGCCACTCCGCCGCCAGGAGCTCGACGAGCTTCCTGGACTTCGCGGTCAACGTGACCTGCTTGCTGCGCGCATCCGCCCCCGGCACCGTCCGGACCAGGCCGGCGGCACGCATCGCGGCCACCTTCTGGCTGAGCGCCGAGTGCGTCCGCCCGATCGCGTCCGCCAGCTCGGTGATCGTCATCGGGCCCTTGAGATGCAGCTGGAGCAGCTCACGGACGTACGTCGGCTTCAGTCCCTGGATCGCCCGGTCCGTGTAGATCCGGCCGATCTCGCCGTCCATCCTGGCCAGCAGCTCGTGCAACGGCCGCCACAAACTCTGTTCGGTGGGATCCTCCATGCGGCGATAATAACAGCACTTATATAAGTACTGTTATTTCTGCTGGACGGCCGCGTGCTCAAGCTGCCGGGACGCGGCCCGGCGGGAGTTGGTTGAGATCCAGGCGGCGGCGAGGGTCGCGGACAGTACGCCGATCAGCGCGAGTACGGCGAACCCGAAGCGGGTGTCCGAGCGGCCGGTGACGACCGACGCGAGCAGCATCACGACGACGGTCGCGGCGAGACCGTAGCCGTTGGCGATCCCGAACACGTGACCGACGCGGGACTCGTCGACCGAGGTCATCAGCAGCGAGCGGGTGGCGATCCGCGACTGCCCGAACAGGAACGCCCCGAGCAGCACGAACGCCATCAGCGCGGGGACACCGAAGAGCGGCTGCAGCACCAGCAGACAGCTGCAAACCAGAAATCCGCCTACCGCCAACCGGACGTCCCCCAACCGGCTCCCCGACCATCGGTAGACCGCCGCCGCCAGCAAGAACCCGACCCCACCCAGCGCATCCGTCATCCCGAGCACACTCGCGCCCCGATGCCATTCCCCCACCACGAGCACCGGCATCAGCGCGTTGAACACAGTCACCACCACCAACCCCTGCGCAAACAAGACCACCAACGGCCCGAGCCCAACAGATGACCTGCGGTTCGTTGGCCGAGGTCTGTACGACGGCTCGCTCGAGACCGTCCCCCGCCTCGCGCCCACCGCGGTTACCAGGAGGGCCGAGAGTGCGAAGGTGCAGGCGTTGAAGGTGAAGAGGGGCTGGGGGCCGAAGTACTGGAGGGCTACGCCGCCGGCCGCCGCGGAGAGGAGCATGCCGGACTGCAGGGCTATCTCGTAGTGAGCGTTGAAGTGGCGGAGACGGTCCGCGGGGACGCGTTCCCGGATGAGGGCGGCGCTGGCCGGGGTGAACTGGGCGGCAATCACCGCCAGCGCGAAGTTGGTCGCATAGACAAGGGGCTGCTGCGCGACCCCCAGCGCGAGACCGACCGGCAACGCGAGCGCCGCACCCGCGCTCAGCACGTCACACCCCACCCACAACCGCCGCCGGTCGAACCGGTCCGCCAGCCGGCCGAAGTACGGCGAAAGCACCGCCTGCGGGACCGCGACCGCGATGAACAGCCACCCGACATCGAGCATCGACCCCTGCGCCCGAACCAGCAGCAAGGCGGCGCCGAGTAGCTGGATGTTGTTCCCGAGGGACGTGATGAACGCTGCAGGTAGCAGCAACCGGTTCCGTGAAGTCACCCACCAACGGTGACAGCCATACCTGACAAGGAGTGGCAGCGTTTATTTCCGCTACCGCAGTTGCGTAAATGCTGCTACGGTTCTTTTCGATACCGCAGTAGCGATAAAGGAGACGGAACATGGTCGGTCGCGGACGCCCCCGGGACACCGAGATCGAGGCGAAGGTGCTGGACGCCGCGATGACCGAGATGCGGGCTCGCGGGTACGACGGGATGTCGGTCGACCGGGTCGCCGAACGCGCCGGTGTCGCGAAGACCACGATCTACCGGCGCTGGCCGAGCAAGGCCGAGCTGGTGATGGCGATGATCACCGAGCTGACCAGCGCCGTACCGTTCGACCCGACCGGCGACCCGCGCCGGGACCTCGGCGAGTTCGTCGCCGGGATCGCCGCGGCGCTGGACGCGATCCCGACCACCCTGGTCGCCGATCTGGTGGCCGCGGCCGCCCGTGAGCCGCGCGTCGGCGTCGGTGTGCGCGCACTCTGGGCGCACCGGCACGCCGCCGTCTCGGAAGCGATCACCCAGGCGCAGGCGGACGGGCTGATGCCCGCACACGCCGATCCGCGCATCATCGTCGACCAGTTGGTCGGCGCGCTGTACTACCGGCTCCTCGTCACCGGCGAGCCGATCGATCCCGCCTACGTGAGGGCGCTGGTGCTCAGCACCCTCGGACCGGAGCAGTCATGAAGAAGTTCCTCGTTGCCCTCGGCACCGTTCTGGTGGTGCTCGCCGGCTGGACGGTCTACACGGTCGCGCGACCGTTCGTCCTGCACACCGAGCTCGACATCGACGCGTCACCGGAGCAGGTCTGGAAGGTGCTCACCGACCGCCAGTCGTACCCGGACTGGAATCCGTTCATCACCTCGTCGACCGGCGACCTGAAGGTCGGTGGAACCATCGTCAACGTGCTCCGCGACACCAAGGGAAGCGAGACCAGGTTCGACCCGACCCTGCTCGCGGTCGTCCCGAACCAGGAACTCCGCTGGATCGGCAAGGTCCCGCCCGGCGCCTTCTTCGACGGCGAGCACTCGTTCCGCCTCACCCCGCTCGCCGGCGGCCGCACCCGTCTGGTCCAGGAGGAGAAGTTCGCCGGCGCCGCCGTACCGTTCACCCAGTCTTGGCTGAAGAGCAGCATCAAGCCCCAGTTCGACGCGATGAACCGGGCCCTGGCCGCGCGCGCGATGGGCGTACCGAAGAACGGGTAGTGGTCGTCCGGTTGGCGTTCCGCCAGGCGGGGTTCAGCTGAGCGACGGGCTGGTGGCCTTGGGGACAAGGAGTTTCGGGGGGCCGGTGAGGGTGGTGGACCAGATGTCGGTGGTGGTGTCGGGGTTGCGGATCGGGTAGAGAAGGGTGTTGTTGCCCTGCCAGACCGGCTGGTCGTCGAGCGAGCGCGGCTCCGGCGGGTGGGTGATCCGGCGGGTGGCGAGGTCCAGGACGGCGAGGCGCCAGACTCCGTTGCCGACCTTCTGCTTGTAGGCGATCCGGCGGCCGTCCGGCGACAGCGACGGGCACTCGACGTTCTCCGCGATCGCGGTGCCGCGGTAGTCACGGTAGTCGGCCTCGATCAAGTACGTCTTCCCCTTGCTCGCCATGGTCAGGTAGAACCGGTTGCCGTCGGCACCGAACGTGATTCCCCAGTAGTTCACGTCCGAGGCGAAGTACCGTCTGCCGTTCACGAACACCGCCAACTCCTCGACGGTCTTCACCAGCCGACCGGTCGGCACCTCGTACAACCCTGTGCGGGTGGAGAACCCGGTGGCCGCGTACGAGTCGCCGGTGACGAACATCGTCCAGTTCACGGTCCGCCCGTTCGGCGAGACCCGCGCGCGGCTCGGCGTACCGGGGAGGGTGTCGCGGTGCAGTTCGTGGAGGTTCGCGTCCAGGACGATCAGCTCGGTCTCCGGCGGCAGCGAGGACGGCTTCAGGCGCAGGCAGACCGCCGTACCGTGGGCCGCCGCGAAGCGGTCGCAGTGCAGATCGCCGACGCGGCGGGCGGCGGAAGGGTCGGCGACCGGTACGGCGGCGAGCTTGCCGTGGTCGGGCCCGTCGGCGAGGTTGCGGAAGAACAGCGTGCGCCCGTCGAGCCGCATCGGTTGCCCCGTGACGACCGGTACGGCGTTCTCACTCGCTGCGGCCGCCCCGCCGTTGCGGGCGTGGGCGATGTAGGTGAGCGCGCCGGCCAGCAGGGCGAGGACACCGATCGCGGTGCCGAGCAGGCGGCGGGTCATCGGCGTACCTCCAGGGGTTTGAAGATCGCGGCGGCGATCGTGACCGCGAGTAGGGCGGCGGTGATCGAGAGGAGGGCGGGTCGGAGGTCCCAGAGGGTCCAGAGCAGGCCTACGCCGACGGCTGCTGCCATCCGGGCCAGGGCTTGGCCGGTTTGCAGTACGGCGAGACCGCTGGCGCGGAGGTGCTCCGGGAGGAGGGGGCCGACGGCCGCGGGTAGTACTCCGTCGGTGGCGGCGTAGAAGGCGCCGTGGAGGGCGAGCACCAGCCACCAGGTGCCGGCGGGGCCGCAGACGAGGAGGAGCGCGAGGATGAGGGCCAGGTGGCCGCCCAGGAAGATCTTCCAGCGTCCGATCCGGTCCCCCAACCGTCCCAGTGGGATCGCCAGCAGGAGGAAGGTGCCGGCGGTGCCGAGCGGGAGGAGCGGGAAGAAGTTCGTCCCGATGTCCCATCGCCGTTGGACGGCGAGGTAGACGAACGAGTCGGTGATGGTGAACAGACCGAGCGATGCCGCCCAGATGCAGCACCTACGGAAGTCCGCATCCCGCAGGAGGCCGAGGACGGACGCACCTGCCCTAACCTCCCCGCACCGGCCGACAGCCATGCCTGGCTCAGGTTGGCCGGCGGCCGAGGTGTGGTCGGGGAAGCCGGTCACCGGACCCTGGCCGGGGGCGGGTCGGGCCGAGGTGCCGGTCGGGACGGGTCGGGCCGAGGTTTCGGTCGGGGCGGGTCGGGCCGAGGTTTCGGTCGGGGTGGGTTGGGCGGAGGTTTCGGTCGGGGTGGGTTGGGCGGGGGGTGGGGTTGGGGTGTGGTTGCGGACGAAGGTTGTGAGTACGAGGACGGCGCAGGTAGCCAGGGAGAAGCTGGTGACGAAGACGGCGTTGTAGTTGTTGACGCTGGCCCAGAGCACGAGGGTGGCTACCAGTGGGCCGAGGAAGGCGCCGATGGTGTCCAGGGCCCGGTGGACCCCGAAGGAGCGGCCCAGGGTGGCGGGGTCGCTGCTCAGGGAGATGAGGGCGTCGCGAGGTGCGGTGCGGATGCCTTTGCCGGCGCGGTCGACCGCCAGGACGGCGCCGATGGCGGGGACGGTGGACCCCGCCGCGAGGAAGCCGAGCTTGGCGACTGCGGAGAGCGCGTAGCCGACGCCGGCGACGGTTTTGAGCCGTCGCCAGCGGTCGGCCACGTGTCCGCCGACCAGCCGCAGTACTGCGGTCGCTCCGGCGTACAGGCCGTCGAGGAGGCCGAACTGCAGCGGGTTCAGCCCGAGCCCGAAGACCAGGTACAGCGGCAGGATCGCGGTCACCATCTCGGCCGAGACGTCGGTCACCAGGCTGACGATGCCCAAAGCAACGACATTCCCGGGGACCCGCCGCAGCGGTGTCCGGAGCGGGCCGACGGAGGCGAGGTACATCAGTGGCAGCTGTACGTCGGGCTGCTGTCCAGGACCTTGCCGTCCAGCCCGATCAGCTGGGTGGCGAAGGTGCTGTCGGTCATCGACAGCTTCAGCACCCCGAAGTCCGAGATCAGCTTCGCGGTCGCGGGATGCGCGGCTTTGATCGGGTACAGCGGCGCACCGCCCATCCCGCCGATGATCTGCACCGGCCCGGCCGGGTCCTTCTTGCCGTCGGCGTTCTGCGGGTAGAACCGTTCGTAGTGGTGGTCGTGGCCGTTGAGGATCAGGTCGGTCCCGGCCCCCACCAGCGTCTTCCACAGCGGGTCGGCGTCCGGGTTGTCGCCGTGGTCACCGGAGCTGAACCGCGGGTGGTGGTAGTACGCCGCGATGCAGCCCTTCGTGTTCTTCGCCAGGTCCTGTTTCAGCCAGGTCAGTTGCGCCGGCTCCTTCAACCCCTCCTCCTTGACGAAGTCGTTGGAGTCGAGCGCGACGAAGTGCCAGTTGCCCATCTCCCAGCTGTAGTAGTTCTTGCCCTGCGGCGTCGCGATCGAGCCGAAGTACTCGTGGTATCCCTCGTACGGCGTGTCGTCGTACGTCTCGTGGTTCCCGGGGATCGGGTGCGTGATGTTCTTGAACTTCCCCCACGTCTTCGCGTAGTACTTCTGGAAGTCCGCCAGATGCGCGTCGTCGTACTGGTTGTCGCCCATCGTGATCACCGCGGCCGGATTCATCGCCTCGACCAGCTTCGCGGTCTTCGGGTGCACGCAGCTCGAGTCGGACGCGGTGCACCGGTCCGCGATGTCACCCGCCGCGGCGAGCACGAACCCGCCGGTCCCGCCGGTGCCGGTCGTCACGGTGACCGCCGCACTCTCCGCGGACGCGTTCCCCGCGAGGTCGCGGGCGCGCACCGAGTACTTGTACGCCGTGTTCGCGGTCAGCCCGGTGTCGTTGTACGTCGTACCCGCCGTCGAGGCGACCACCTTGCCGTCCCGCAGTACGTCGTACTGGCTGACGCCGACGTTGTCGGTCGAGGCGGTCCAGCTGAGCGCCACCGAGGTCGCGGTGGCCGCCGTACTCTTCAGGCCGGTCGGGACCGTCGGCACCTGGGTGTCGCCGGTGGAGTCGGCGACGCCGTACACCTCGATCTCCCAGAGCGAGTAGCCGTACGACGTGGCGCGCCGGGTGCCGACCAGCCGGACGTACCGGCCGTGGCCCTGCAGGCCGGTCAGGTCGTCGGCCGCACCGTTGCCGTCAGCAACTTCCTTGACCGTGGTGAAGTTCGTGCCGTCGTCGGAGACCTCGATCCGGTAGGCCTTCGCGTACGCCGCCTCCCAGTTCAGCTTGACGCGGTTGATCGACGACGGCTGGCCGAGGTCGACCCGGAGCCACTGCGGGTCGGCGCCTTCGACGCTGGCCCAGCGGGTCGTCGTACTGCCGTCGACGGCCTTCGCGGCGGTCAGGGTGTCGTCCTCGACGGTCGAGGCGAGGACCGGTCTGCCCTGCGAGAGCAGGGTGTCGGCCGTGGTTCGGGCATCGGCGGCGGCCGCACCGAGGGCGGCGACCAGACCGATCGGGAGCACCAGCGCGAGCAGGCGCAATCTCATGAGATACCTCCGGGGGCGCGGAGCAGAATTGTTAGGAAGGTTACCTAACAGTGATTGGTAGGTAAAGGCCCTGGTTTCGTTACATACGCCAAGCACATCAACTGTGGGCGAAAGATTCATTGGACGGAGCTATCGCGATACCTGTTGGCTTGACGGCATGGAGATGCGCACGTTGGGACGTTCAGGAATCGAGGTCAGCCCGCTCGGATTCGGCTGCTGGGCGATCGGCGGACCGTTCGCGAACCCGGCCGGCGAGCCGCTGGGCTGGGGCCAGGTCGACGACGCGGAGTCGGTTCGGGCGATCCGCCGGGCGGTCGAGCTCGGCGTCACGTTCTTCGACACCGCGGACGTGTACGGCGCCGGGCACAGCGAGCGGGTGCTGGGCAAGGCGCTGGCCGGGATCCGCGACCAGGTGGTGATCGCGACCAAGTGGGGCAACACGTTCGACGAGTCGACGCGGATCATGCACCACCAGGACAGCACGCCTGAATACGTATTCAAAGCCGTCCGGGCCTCGCTCGACCGTCTGGGCACCGACTACCTCGACCTCTATCAGTTGCACTTCGACACCACGGACGAGATCGCGCTGCCGCTCCGGCAGGCCTGCGAGGAGCTCGTGCGGGAGGGCCTGATCCGCGCGTACGGGTGGAGCACCGACACCCCGCACAGCGCCGAGCTGTTTGCCCAGGGCAAGCACTGCGCGGCGGTCCAGCACGAGGCGAGCGTGCTGCACGACGCGCCGGAGTTCTTCGCGCTCTGCGAACGCGAGAACCTCGCCAGTATCAACCGGACCCCGCTCGGCATGGGCCTGCTCGGCCGCCGGGACGCGAGCCGGCCGGCGACCGGCGCCGACATCCGCACCCTCCCGCCGTCCTGGCTGCGGTACTTCGGCGAAGGCGGCGTACCGGCGCCGGAGTGGTGGGAGAAGGTGTCGGCGATCCGCGACGTGCTGGAGAGCGACGGACGGACGCTGGCGCAGGGCGCGCTGGCGTGGCTGTGGGCGCGCAGCCCGCGGACGATCCCGATCCCCGGCTTCCGGACGGTCGCGCAGGCGGAGGAGAACGCCGCCGCGATGACCCACGGGCCGTTGCGGGGCGAGCAGCTCGCGGAGATCGCCGGGCTGCTGGCTGCATGACGACCTCGGGCAGGGCCTCAGGCCTTGCCCGATCCGCTTGTTTATCGATATACCTACTCCGTGCCGAACTCATCTCGTGGTGCCGCGGAGGACGAGCCGCGCCGGTACGACCACTTCCTGCGGCTCGGCGCCTGCGGCACCGGCGAGCTGGGCGGTCAACAGCGACGTGATCGCGTCCGCCATCGCCTCGTGCCCCGGGTTGACCGTGGACAGCGACGGGACCAGGTACGCCGACTCCTCGATGTCGTCGAAGCCGATCACCTGGACGTCGTCCGGCACCCGCAGCCCGGCGTCGGCGAGTGCCCGCAACGCCCCCATCGCGACCACGTCGGTCAGCCCGAACACGGCGTCGAACCCGATCCCGCGATCACGCAGGCCCCGGATCGCGTCGTACCCGTCCCGCAGGCCGAACGAGCAGCGGGTGTTCAGCTCCGGATCGACCGGTACGCCGGCCTCGGCGTGCGCGATCGCGTAGCCCTCGGCGCGCAACGCCGGCATCGTCGCGGTACCGCCCGGGTCGCCGCCGATCATCGCGATCCGGCGGGCGCCGTGCGCGAGCAGGTGCGCGACGGCCTGGCGGGCACCGTCGACGTTGTCCATCATCACGTGGTCGAAGCGGGACGGCAGCGCGCGTTCGCCGATCATCACCACCGGGGCGTCGGTGCGCAACTGGCCGAGCTCGGCCGGGTCGATGTCAACCACGCTCAGGATCAACCCGTCGTACATCCGCAGCCGGGAGAACGCGACCGCCGCCATCTCGCCCTCCCGGCTGGCGCCGGTCCGCTCGGTCACGATCCGCAGGTCGTGCGCCTCGAAGCGGTCCGCCAGCCGGCCGGCGAGCTGCGCGAAGTACGGGCGTTCCAGCTCGGGTACGGCGAGACCGACCACGCCGGTGCGCCCGGCGCGCAGGTGCCGGGCGGCCAGGTTGACCTGGTACCCGAGCTCGCCGATCGCGGCCAGCACCCGCTCACGGGTCTCCGGACCGACCCGCGGCCGGCCGTTGATCACGTTCGACACCGTCATCGTCGAGACCCCGGCGAACCGCGCAACGTCGGCCATCGTCACCACGCTCGACGGCTTCCCCATGCCGCACACTCTAAGGACAACGGAGGGCTCAATGCCTGAAGCACGCGTCGTCATCGACCTCGACGTACCCGGCGCGACCATCAGCCGGCACCTGTACGGCCATTTCGCGGAGCACCTCGGGCGGTGCATCTACGGCGGGTTCTACGTCGGCGAGGACTCGGACATCCCGAACGCCGGTGGGATCCGGCTCGACGTGGTCGAGGCGCTGCGGGCGCTGCAGATCCCGAACCTCCGCTGGCCGGGCGGGTGCTTCGCGGACGAGTACCACTGGAAGGACGGCATCGGGCCGAAGGCGGACCGGCCCTCGATGGTGAACACGCACTGGGGCAACGTCGAGGAGAACAACCACTTCGGCACCCACGAGTTCATGGCGCTGTGCGAGCTGCTCGGCGCCGCGCCGTACGTGAACGGGAACGTCGGCAGCGGCACCGTCCGCGAGATGAGCGAGTGGGTCGAGTACCTGACCCGCGAGGGCGACAGCCCGATGGTGCGGCAGCGCAAGGCGAACGGGCGGGACGAGCCGTGGAAGGTGCCGTTCTGGGGCATCGGCAACGAGGCCTGGGGCTGCGGCGGGAACCTGCGCGCCGAGGCGTATGCCGACCTGGCCCGGCGGTACGCGACCTTCCTGAAGGACCACGGCGACAACAAGCTGTACCGGATCGCGGCCGGTGCGGCCGACGACGACCTCGCGTGGACCGAGGCGCTGCTGAAGGCGGTCAGCTGCCTGGGCTGCGGGCGCGATCCGAAGAACATCTTCCAGGCGATCTCGTTCCACTACTACACGGTCGCCGGAAGCTGGGAGCACAAGGGCAGCGCTACCGACTTCGGCCTGGACGACTACTACCGGACGATCCAGAAGGCGCAGGGCATCGAGCGGGTCATCAAGGCGCACTCGGCGTTGATGGACGCGTACGACCCGGAGCGCAAGATCGGCCTGGTGCTGGACGAGTGGGGCACCTGGTGGGACGTCGAGCCCGGCACGAACCCCGGGTTCCTGTACCAGCAGAACGCGATGCGCGACGCGCTGGTGGCGAGCCTGCACTTCGACGTCTTCCACCGGCACTCGGAGCGGCTCGTGATGGCGAACATCGCGCAGACCGTGAACGTGCTGCAGGCGATGCTGCTCACCGACGAGAACGGCGCGCTGGTCCGGACCCCGACGTACCACGTCTTCGAGATGAACAAGGGCCACCACGACGCGGCCGTGCTGCCGGTGCACGTGGTCGAGGGTCGCACCCACGATCTCGACGGTACGGCGATGGAGCTGGTGTCGGCGTCCGCGTCGGTGAAGGACGGCCGGGCGCTGGTGTCGCTGAG
Organism: Kribbella sp. NPDC051137; assembly: GCF_040682535.1. NCBI lineage: Bacteria > Bacillati > Actinomycetota > Actinomycetes > Propionibacteriales > Kribbellaceae > Kribbella > Kribbella sp. NPDC051137. The sequence goes on along the minus strand of NZ_JBFBBI010000007.1, from coordinate 316,740 downwards.
CAACCTCGATCCGGAGTCCTCGCTGGACGTCGTCCTCGACCTGCGCGGCGCGGACCCGGTGGAGCCGATCGGACGGTTGCTGACGGCATCGACCCCGCAGACGCACAACACAGCAGCCGCTCCGGACGCCGTCGCCCCGGCCCCGCTCATGGTGGAACCGGAGTCGCGTGGGCTCCGAGTGACGCTGCCACCGCACTCGTTCGCAACGGTCAGCCTGGAGCTCTGACCTGCCCCGGACGTCCAGCACTCATCAACCCGGTGCCAGGCGACCGCGTCCCGCTCAAGGCGGTACGCGTCACCGCACTTGAGGAGTGCTGGACGTCCGGGTCAGGGAGTGACGCGGGTGCGGCGGTCGCGGAGGGCGGTGAGCGTGAAGGTGGTGATGCCGAGCGCGAGGCCGCCGGCGCCGAACCCGGCGGCGAGGGTGCCGCGGCTGTTCAGCCGGGCGTCGCACTGCATCGGCGTGATGCCCTCGTCGGGCTGGAAGACCGAGCCGCAGGCGTCGCCGCCCGCGTGCACCGGGCGAACGGCGAGCACCACCCCGACGATCAGCAGGACCGCACCTACTGCGCCGAGGAGCTTGCTCAGCACCGGCCCGCCTCTCGGCTGCCCGCGAACACGACGAGGACCGACCACAAGTGGTGGGTCAGATCCCACATCCGCACGTTCGCTCCCTGGCAGCTCGGTAAGATTTGATCAAATCTAACGCAGCTAGCAGCCACTGCTGAAGTTCCGCACGATCCGTTGGTGGAATCTTCACCCAGTTCTAACGCAGCGTGGTGCAGACCGGTTCAGCCGATTTCAGCCGTCGAGTACGGCGACCAGCGACCCGCTCGCGCGCCCGTGGGCGACGTCCGCGAGCGCGCGGCCGACCGCATCGAACGGGACCGTCGTCGTGTGCGCCGTCACCGGGAGCCGGGCGAGCAGCCGGAACAGCTCCTCGCCGTCCCGGCGGGTGTTCGAGGTGACGCTCCGCAGATCGCGCTCGTGGAACAGATGCCGCTCGTAGTTCAGCGTCGGCACGTCGGACAGATAGATGCCGGCCACCGCGACCGTCCCACCCGGCCGGACCGCCTCGAGTGCATACGGCACCACGTCACCCGCCGGCGCGAACACGATCGCCGAGTCGAGCGGCACCGGCGGGCGGTCCGCGGTCTCCCCCACGAACGCCGCGCCGAGCTCCCGGGCGAGCGTGCGATTGCCCTCACCGCGGGTCATCACGAACAGCTCGGCGCCTTGGGCGGTGGCGATCTGCGCGGTCAGGTGCGCGCTGGACCCGAACCCGTAGATCCCGAGCCGGCCGCCGGGCGGCAGGTTCGCCCGGAGCAGGGAGCGGTAACCGATGATGCCGGCACACAGGAACGGCGCGAGCTCCGCGGCGGGCCGGTCGTCCGGCAGCGCATAGGCGTACTCCTGCGGCACCACGGCGTACTCCGCGAATCCGCCGTCGGCGTCCCAGCCGGTGTACGTCGACCGTGGGCAGAGGTTCTCGGAGCCGCTCCGGCAGTACTCGCAGACACCGCACGTCCCCCGCAACCAGGCGATCCCCACCCGCTCGCCGCTCCGGAACCGCGGGACAGTCGCACCGCCGGTGACCGCATCCTGACCACCGCTCGACCCACCGCCCGACCCACCGCCTGGGCCTACGGCCACCACCGTGCCCACCGCTTGGTGGCCTGGGACGACACCTGCGTGTTTCGGCGGCAGGTCGCCCTCGGCCAGGTGCAAGTCCGTCCGGCAGATGCCACAGGCCTCGACCTTGATCAGCACCTCCCCAGCGCCGGCTTCCGGCACAGTACGGCGCACCCGCTGGAGCGGACCACCGTCGATCGGACCCGGTTGTGCGACCGCCCACGCCTGCATCTCGTCCATGACCCCATCATGCGACCCGGCGCAGTGCGCGCTCCCGTCGTTCGGCGACTTTCGAGCCGGACTCGCGGCGCGCCGTCCGCCGCAGTACGACGGGAGCCAGCAGCAACCCGGCGACCGCCCAGAGGCCGAGGACGGCGACCGTTTCGAGGTGACGCCACGAGTGACCGACCTCGACCACCACTGCCTCGGGCGGCAGCAGCGCCGACCGCATCCCGAGGCCCAGCCAGTACACCGGCGTCAGCTGGCCGATCCACGCCAGCCAGCCGGGCAGCGCGGTGATCGGGTAGAAGATGCCGGAGATCGCGATCAGCCCGAGCATCGGCAACTGGATCAGGCCCTGCGACCGCGCGGTGGTGAACACCGAACCGAGGATCGCACCGATCGGCAGCGTCGCGACCAGACCGAGCACAAGCACCCAGGCGAACGTGAACCAGTGCGCCGCACCGACCGCGAACCCGCCGACCAGGAACAGGCCCGGGATCAGCAGGATCGCCAGGTCCACGACCAGCCCACCCGCGACCGAGACGACCTTGCCGAGCACGTAACCTGCCATACCGTTCGGGATGGCCTTGGCGCGGAGCAGCGTCCCGTCCTCGCGGTCCGCGGTGAGCAGCTGGCTCATGCTGACCATGCCCATCGCCGCGTTCATCCCGAGGATGCTCGGCAGGGCGAGCGCACCGAGGCGGAACCCGGTCGCGCCGAAGTCGCGATGCCGCAGGAAGAACAGTGCGACCAGCATCAGGACGGGCCAGAGGAAGTGGCTGACCAGCTCCGGACCGTTGGTGAAGGACTGCCGCAGTTCGATCAGCCCGCGGCGCCAACCGGCTCTCACCGTTGCTCCCGGACGAGTGCGAGGTAGGTGTCTTCGAGGGATGCCCGGCGTACTTCGAGCTCGCCGAGCGCATCGCCGTACGTCGCGAACAGGTCGCGGACGAAGGCGGTCGAGTCGGGGGTGGACCTGCGGAACCGCTGCCCGTCGACCGTCCAGCCGACCTCGTCCTCGGCCGCGATCAGCCGGGTCAGCTCGGGGACGCTGCCGGACGCGATGATCCGGCCGGCGGCGAGCACCAGGATCCGGTGCGCGAGTTTGCTCGCCTCGGCCAGGTCGTGAGTGGTGAGCAGGACCGTCGTGCCCTGCTCGGCGGCGAGCCGGCGGACGAGCTCGTGGAACTCCGAGCGGGCCTCCGGATCGAAGCCGGCGGTCGGCTCGTCCAGGAACAGAACGTCGGGACGTCCAACGATTCCGATCGCCACGTCGAGGCGCCGGCGCTGGCCGCCGGAGAGCGTCTTCAGTTTCTGCCCGGCGTGCGCGGTCAGGCCGACGGCGTCGAGCAGTTCGGCGGCCGGCCAGGGCGCGCGATAGGGCGCGTAGTACGAGCCTAGGTGCTCGAGGAGTTCGCGGGCACGCCAGTTGCCGTGGTCGCGCCAGGACTGCAACACGATGCCGATCCGGGAGCGCCAGCGTTCGCCGGCAGTGGCCGGATCGGCGCCGAGTACGTCGACGGTCCCGCTGGAGCGGAGCCGGAAGCCTTCGAGGATCTCGATCGTGGTGCTCTTGCCGGCGCCGTTCGGGCCGAGTAGCGCGAGCACCTCGCCGGGGCGGGCCTCGAACGAGACGTCGTGCAGGACGTCGGTGGCGCCGTACCGCATGCGGAGGCCGTCAACTGTCATCACCATAATCGTGAAGGTAGGTTGCGTTTACTCGATCGGCAATCTTGCTGGGCGCTGGTTGGATCGGTTTCTTCTTGTATATATGGCATTCTGTGCAATGAGGATGACGAGGAACGCAATTCGTTGCAATGAGATGACGGTGAATGCGATGCCCGGTGGAAGGTTGAGCCAGCAGGACCGGCGGCAGATCGCGGACGGGCTCGCGGACGGGCTCGGGTACGCCGAGATCGCGCGGCGGCTGGACCGGCCGACGTCGACGATCAGCCGGGAGGTGGCGCGGAACGGCGGGGCGGGCGGCTACCGGGCCGAGTACGCGCACCATGCGACCGCTGCGCGAGCGCGCCGCCGCGCTACACCCGACGGCGCGGGTGGAAGCGCGGGCGGGCCGGGCAGCGCGGGTGGGCCCGCGGGCCGGGTGGGCGCGGCCGGCGCGGGTGATCCTCGGCGGGATTATGTGGAGCGGTTCGCTTCGATGATGGTCGAGGGTGGGTTGCCGCGGATGGCGTCGCGGGTGCTCGCGCTGCTCTACACCTCCGACACGCGCACGCTGACCGCGGCCGAACTGGTGCACGAGTTGCGCGTCAGCCCCGCGTCGATCTCGAAGGCGATCGGATACCTCGAGCAGGTCGGCATGGTGCACCGCGAGCCCGACCCGGTCCGCCGCCTGCAGCATTACGTGATCGCCGACGACGTCTGGCTCAAGGCATGGGAGGTGAGCGCGCGCACCAACCACAACTGGGCGGAGACCGCCGCCGAAGGGATCGAGCTGCTCGGACCGGACACGCCCGCAGGACAGCGGCTCTCCCACATGGCTGCCTTCTTCGAGCGGCTCAGCGAGGACATGTCGGGCGGCGCCGGATTCCAGGACTGCCTCGCGGTCATCGCTGTCGCCCGACCGTCACTCGACCCCGCCGAGCTCGCCGCCGCACTGGACTGGCCGGTGCAGCGAGTCGTCGACACACTGGAGTACGCCGCGAAGTGCTCAGGGCAGGATGGTGCGGAGCAGGCGGCGGGTGAGGCCGCCGTCCGCGAGGCCTAGCTCGACCAGGTCGTCGAAGATGTGCTGATCGCCGGCCGCCGCGCGGATCCCGGCGTCGAGGATGCGGTCCGAGCGGCTGAGCTGGGCGACCAGTGCGGTGTCGCGCAGATGCCTCGAGAGCAGGCGGGACGTGCGGCGGCGGTACGGCGTACCGGCGTCCGACGAACCCGCCCGGAGTGCGTCCGCGATCGAGCGACCGGCGAGTAGACCGGTGGCGACCGCGTAGTAGATGCCTTCGCCGGTCATCGGGTTGATCAGCCCGGCCGCGTCGCCCGCGAGGAGTACGGGTCCGCGGCGCGGTCGCCAGGTCCAGCCGGCCAGCGGGAGGTGGTGCCCCCACCAGGACTCACCGCCGTCGGTCGCGCCGGGCAGCAGACGTTCGAGGTTCCGCAGCAGGTCGGCGCGGCTCGGGCGGGTGCCGGCGAGGAGTTCGCCGTACCCGACGTTCGACCAGCCGTCGCCGCGGTCGAAGGACCAGGCGTACGACGGTTGCCGGCCCGGGCCGTACGCGATCACCTGGGTCGCCGCGCGGGCGGCTGGAGTCGGCGCGTACCCGCGGATCGCCAGCGCCACCGGCCCGGCCTTCTCCCCGAGTTCCCGCCGTACGACGGAATGTGCGCCGTCCGCGCCGACGACGAAGCGCGCGTCGAGGTCGTCCACCGTGACCTTGGTACGCCCGACCGCGACACCGCGCACGCGCCGCCGGATGAACTGCGCCCCCGCCGCCTGCGCCGCCTCCACCAGCCGGTGGTCGAAGACGGTCCGCGGCACCACCCAGGTCGGCCGGGACAGCTCCCGGTCGACGCCGACGGCGCCGCGGTTCAGAACGAACCGGCGTACCGGCGTCCAGTCGTCGAGGATTCCGGTCACGCCGACGCCGGCCAGCAGGTCGAGTACGTGCGGGGCGATCCCGTCACCGCACGCCTTGTCCCGCGGAAAGTCGTGTCTGTCGAGTAGCAGCACCGACAGAGTCGGGTCCGCCGCCAACGCCCCCAATGCGGCCGCCGCGCCCGCCGGCCCCGCCCCCACCACGATCAGATCCCACACGTCCGACAGTGTCGCAGCTCCGGGTAGCGCATGCGCGACCATGGGCCGGGTCATGGGTTCACTGTGCTCGGCTCTCGCGGTCTTTAGCGTCGACGACATGAAACTGCTGATGGTGCTCGCGCTGCTGGGACTGCCCGTTTCGGCCCCCGTCGAGGATGGCCGGATCGAATGGCATCAGTGCCGGCTCAACGCCGCGGACGACGAAGGGGCCGCGCTCGACAAGGCCGGTGCGGAGTGCGGCGAGCTGCAGGAGCCGCTCGACTACCGGCGGCCGGACGGGCCGAAGATCACGCTGGCGCTGTCCCGGCTGCGGGCCTCCGGCGACCGAATCGGTGCGATGGTGCTGAACGACGGCGGACCGGGCGGGCCGGGGCTGAGCATGCCGCTGCGGCTACGGCCCGCGATGAAGGCGGCCGGGACGCGGTACGACCTGATCGGACTCGACCCGCGGTTCGTCGGCCGGAGTACGCCGATCGACTGCAAGCTCCCGTACGCCGCGTGGCCGTGGGCGGGTGGCGCCGATCGGGCGTCGTTCGACCGGGCTTCCGCGCAGGTCGCGGACGTGGCCCGGCGATGCGGCGCGAACGCGGGACAGTACCTGCGGTACGTGAACACCCGGAACACGGCGCGGGACATCGACCAGGTGCGGGTCGCGTTGGGCGAGCGGAAGATCTCGTACCTCGGGTACTCGTACGGGACGTACCTCGGGTCGGTCTATCTGCAGCTGTTCCCGGGGCGGACGGACCGGGTGGTGCTGGACGGGCCGATCGATCCGGTGCCGTACGGTCCACGACTACTCCGTACCGTTGGTCCGGCCAACGAAGCGGCGTTGCGCGCCTGGGCGGGATGGGCGGCCGCGCGGGACGCGACGTACCACCTCGGGGTGACGACGACGCAGGTGCTGGCATCGGTGGATCGGGTACTGCGGGTGGCGGGACGGAGCGGGCTGCAGGTCGGGCGGTACCGGCTCGACGACGGGGTGGTGCCGTTGCTGCTGTTCGGTCCGCTGGCGGACGACCGGGACGCGGCGCGCGCGACGTACGCCGGGTTCGTGCGGACGCTGTTCGACGCGACGTACGGGCCGGTGGAGCCTGGGGAGGAGCTGGGCGGGTTCTTGGACTCGGTGCTGACGCCGGCGTCGTCGCAGCTCGCGAGTGCGCAGATCGCGATCCTCTGCGGCGATCGGGCGGTGCCGCGGGATCCTCAGGTGTATTGGCGCGACATCCAGGCGCATCGGCGTACGGAACCGCACTTCGCGTCGCTGACCCGGATGATCTCGCCGTGCGCGTCCTGGCCGGTGCGACCGCAGGAGCCGCCGACGCGGATCGGCAACCCGGAACGGGCCCTGATCGTCGCGGCCGACGGCGACCCGCGCGCGATCTACCCGTACGCCGTCGCGCTGCGGAAGGACCTGCCGTCGGCGCGCATGATCACGGTGCGGAACGCACGCAAGCACGGCATCTTCGGCGAGTACGGCAACGACTGCGCCGACACGAAGGTCATCGCCTATCTCCTCAGCGGCCAACTGCCGGCCGATCAAACCTGCTAGCCGTACTGGCCGACCCGCTCAGGTTCCCCGGCCGGTGTGGGTGGCGCCCCGGTCAGGTACCCGGGCGGCGGCCTGGCTTGTTGGGGCGGCGCGTGGGCCTGCGCGGGCGGGGCGCGGTAGCGCCGGAGGTTGAGGTGACCGGGCGGGCCTCGTCGAGGTCGACGATCTTCGGGGGCGGCGGGACGAAGACAGGGATCGTCTCCTCCTCGGCGACCGGCTCGGGCGGCGGCGGAGGCGGTGGCTCGGCGCGAGCTGCCGCCTCCTTGCTGACCCGGGGCCGCGGCGCCGCCACCGCGGGAGCGGCGATCGGGCTGCGCGGCTGCCGGTGCGAGCGGCGGTGCGGGAGCCTGGTCCGCAGTTCGATGCCGAGCGCATCGATCAGCTTGCGGCCGGCAACGATCGAGACAGCGACCGCGAACACGCTGCAGGCGGCGAACAGTACCGACTGGCCGCCGGCGGCCCAGTTCGACGGGTCGGTGCGGGACATCGCGGCGACCATCGCGACCACGATCGCGTTGGTGATGCCGAGGGCAACGGCCAGGGCGACGGTCCGGAGCAGCACCCGCCGCTCCAGGCCGACATCGTCGGCCGCGGCAACCAGTCCGGCGATCAGACCTGCGAGCACCGGGACTGTATAGACAAGCGCGAGCGTGAGCCCGGGGCTGGCGACGAGATAGAACACGTCGAACACCAGCGCCGTGCCCGTCAGCGCGGCGGCGAAGCAGACCACCATCGGCGGATACGCACGAAGAACCGCGACCGCGTCCGCGGGCACGGTCCGGAACATCCGCAAAGCCAACAACAACGACTCATCCCCTCGTCCACTCCCATTGTGCCGCTCCCCCGGCATTCGGAGTGAGATCGGCACCAGCGAGTCGCGAGGGCGCGGACACCCAGGCCATCACAATCGCCAACTCCGGAGGCGCGTCGCGCTCAGACACGCCCGCCGGCGACGATTGTGATGGCCTGGCGGTCCTCAGGCGGCGTGCTGCTCCGGTGCGAGCTTGTCCCGCAGGTCGTCCAGGATCCGGCGCAGCACCCGCGACACCTGCATCTGACTCACACCGATGTCCTCGCCGATCTCGGACTGGGTCCAGCCTTCGACGAACCGCAGCTGCAGGATCCGGCGATCGCGCTCACCCAGGTCGGCCAGCACCGGTTCCAGCATCTCGACCGTCTCCAGCTGGTCGATGCTCGCGTCGTCGTCGTCCGCGACCACGTCCGCCAGCGTGAGCTCGGCGTCCGCCTCGGCCGGCCTGTCGAGCGAGAGCACGTTGAAACAGCCTTTGGCCGCGAGTGCCTGCTCGACCTCGGTGACCTCGACCTCGAGGTGCTCGGCCAGCTCGGCCGGTGTCGGCTCGCGATTCAGCTCCTGCTCGAGCTCCGGGAGCTTGTTCGCGATCGTTCCTTGCATCTCCTGCAGCCGGCGCGGGATCCGGACCGTCCAGGCGCAGTCGCGGAAGTACCGCTTGACCTCACCCCGGATGGTCGGGATCGCGAACCCGATGAACGGGGTGTCCGCGTCCAGCCGGTAGTGGTGTGCTGCCTTCACCAGCCCCAGGTACGCGACCTGCTCCAGGTCGTCGGCCTCGGCGCCCCGGCCGCGGAAGCGGCGCGCGATGCCTTTGGCCATCTCCAGGTTGAGTTCCACGACCTGCTCGAGGAGTTCCTGGCGTTCATCCTCGGCGGTGCTCGCCGCCCGGCGTTCCATCAGTTCCCGGGTGGCTGTCTCGCGGGCGGCCCGATCGGTCGGGGCGCCGTACCGGGCCGAAGCCCGCTCCATCGTATTCGTGACCATTGGTATGACCTCGCGACTGTCTTGTCACGGCGTGGCACTTCGCTGAACCACGGTCATGCCTGCAACAGAAACGTACCCAAGCTCCGCGAATCTCATGCACGCGGCCGTTCCGAAACTCTGAACTGTCACCGATCGCGACCGAATCCGGTGATCGAACGCTCGTTTCACGGCCATCGCGATCACAACAAGTAAGGGTGCGGACACACGACCCAAAAGTGTGTACGATGCAGATGCAAGCCCAAATGCACGTGCATCTGCAGTCGCATACGAGAGGTGCAGCCTCATGAGCGAGATCTACAACGGCATGCCAGGCGATTCCGACAGCAGCCTCAGCTGGAAGAAGAGTCAGCGCAGCGGTCCGCAAGGAAACTGCGTCGAGGTAGCGAAACTGCCGGACGGTGGCACCGCGGTGCGCAACTCGCGCTTCGCCGATGGCCCGGCTCTGGTATTCACCAAGGCAGAGATGGAAGCGTTCCTCGGCGGCGTTCACGACGGCGAGTTCGACGACTTGATCTGAGCAATACCGGCAGCACCGAAAGCAAGGGCCCCTTCGCCAGGCGAGTGACGAAGGGGCCCTTTCCTGTGCCCGCGGAGAGGCAGTACGCCGGCCTGCGCCGGATGCCCTGAGGGACGCCGCAAGACGCCGTACGCCGGGCTGGAAAACGTCAGGGCCGACTCTCCGGCGAGAGTCGGCCCTGACGTGCCTGAGGGGCAGGTACGGACTTACTGAACGGTGAGCGGCCAGAGCTGCTCGTTCGGCAGCTCCGACGCCTTCCCAGTGACCGAATTGTCAACAGTGATTCGCAATCCGGTGAACTTCGGGGTCATCACCCGCTGGTACCGCGAGGCGCGGTCCGGCTCGGCGGCATACTCGGCAATCAGGTGATCACCCAGCCAGATCCGTACCATTTTCCGTCCTCCTCCTGAGGTCTCAGTGGTCATGGGGCCAAGCTCACGATCGGGTCACCGTCGAGCTGACGGACCCCACGCAACCAGCCCTCGAAAGCCCAGCGCTGCTGCTCGGGGCAGCGCGCGACCAAGTCTCGGATCTCCCGTTCCGTCAGTTCCTCGGGCGCGCCGCCACCAGCCGTTCCGGCGGCGCTGGTCACCAGTTCACTGTCGTCGTCGTTCATCGACTCGGGTTCCCCAACCAGTCATGCCAACGGGGGGCCGTCGGCGCTCTGTAGGACCGGCCTGCCGGCTCATGCGATGTCACGTATCGCACGATCCAGCTCACCTTCTGTGCATGAAGCAATCATGGCGTCAGCACGTAGCGAATGCAAGCGCCCGATGCACGTGCATCCGCACGTTTTCCAATTCGAGACCAGATTTGGTCCCCGTAGACGTGATCCGGGCCGGATCGGGCGTCGTCGAACGGTGTTCGTGACCGTTTGACGCATCGCGAATGTACTGACAAAGTCGCCGAACGTCCTGCGGCTATGCTTACGCAGTGCGATCGTGGGGCCTCGCAGCGAAGACTCTTCTGTAGGAACTTCGGCCGTTCGGCGCACCGACGTGCGATGATGTGCACCTGCGGGTGAGGTTGTGACGAGATTGCTGGGGCCGCTGGGAGGTGGGTGTGACCGTGTCGGGCGCGCAAAGCGGGCCGACCGCGCTGCGGATGGTTCTCGGAGGTCACCTGCGGCGGATGCGGGTGGCAGCCGGTATCAGCCGGTCCGACGCCGGCTGGGAGATCCGGTCCTCGGAGTCGAAGATCAGCCGGATGGAGCTGGGCCGGGTCGGCCTGCGCGAACGCGACGTCAGCGATCTTCTCACCCTGTACGGACTCGACGACGCTGAAGAGCGCGAGCGCTTGCTCGAACTGGCCCGCCAGGCGAACAACCCCGGCTGGTGGCACCGGTACGGCGACGTACTGCCCAACTGGTTCCACAGCTACATCGACCTCGAAGCCGCAGCACAGATGATCCGCGTCTACGAACTGCAGTTCGTTCCCGGCCTGTTGCAGACGGCCGAGTACATCGCCTGCCCGGAGAAGTTCTCCTCGACAAACAGCGGGCCTAGTTGGTAGCCCAGATCGACGGCCGCTTGGCCGGCGATCCGCTGAACCTCTGTCAGGTCGCGCAACGTACGTGCGAGGCACCCGGCCACGTAGCAGTACAAGATGCGCCGCGTCGACCGCTCGGCGTCACCACAGTGTGGTTCTGGCCGGAGAACCGAACTCGTCGCTGCGATCGCCATGCCACGACCGTACGAATCCTGAGCGATGCAGCACCATACGTACCTGCGGCACCGAAGACGCCCGGCCCGACGGGGATCGGGACTGCTCCGGCCCTTCTGACCGACCGACAGCACCGTACGACAGCCGAAACGCAAGGCTGTGGATAAGTTCGCTGCCGCCTACTGCTCGATCAAGCCCGCGATGAAGGCACCGGAGTCACGTGGGCTGAGAGCCATCGCCCGCAGATGATCGAACGCGATGCCGAACCGCTCGATCTCCTCTTCGAGTTCCAGGAAGACCGCACCGGCGAGGCTCTCGGTGTAGACGATGTCGGGCGCCACGGCCCCGAACTTGAAACAGCTGAAAGCGCCGCTCATTCCCGGATGGGCACCCCGATCGAAGGGCACCACCTGCAGCGTGACGTTCGATCTCTCGCTCAGCTCCAGGAGTCGCGCGAGTTGGGCGCGCATAACAGCCCGATCACCGACCTGCCGGCGAAGAACCGCCTCATCGATCACCGCCCAGAAGTCCAGCGGATCCCGCCCGGCCGGCCTCTCGGTCAGCACGGACTGGCGCGCCACCCGGGTCCGAACTCGCTGCTCGACGGCGTCCGACTCCATCGGCCATCCATCAACCATCACGGTGCGTGCGTATTCCTCGGTTTGCAGCAGACCAGGAACGAACAAAGACTCGTACGTGTTCACAGCTTTCGCCTCGGACTCGAAGCCGATGTACGTGGCATAGCCCTCCGTGATCACCTCTTTCAGCAGCGCGTCCTTGAACTGCTCCAGCCACCCTGGCTGCTGGGCGCCCTTGGTCAGCTCGATCAGTTCGGCGCGGCGCGAACTGGGGACGTCGTACAGGTCGAAGAGGGTCTCCAGAGTGCCGTTGTGCGGTTTGGCGTGGCCCTTCTCGATGCGCCAGAGGGTTCCCTGGTTGACGCCGGTCTGTTCCTCGACCTGCTCGCGGGTCAGCTTCGCCTCCGCACGCAGTGACTTCATCTCGGCTGCGAGCCGTCGGAGCCGCACGGTCGGCGGGCCGGCTGGTCTCGGCATCGTCCACAACCTCTCGTTTCGGGCCCGGCAAAGTACATGTCGAGAGCGGATCGGTCGCCCTGCCGACCGTTTGCACGAGATGCTCGGCCTGCTCCGTCCCCCAAGTTCGAATGGTACAAGAGGCGTCACGCTCCGTACGTTCTTGCCATATCGAACACGAAACGAGGTGCACAGCGGTGATCCCGAGCATGTGGGCACTCATCGTCGGCACGGTGTTGGTCGCGATCCTGATGATCCGCGACATCACCCGAAACCTGAACGACCGATGACCGCGACCCGACTACCGCTCCCGACCGACCGCCGAGTCCGCGTGTGGTTCGGCGACCACGTCATCGCCGACCGCGTCTCCGATCAGGCGTCAGCGTGCGAGTACGAATCCGCAATGCGCCGCCGCTTCGCCTCCCTACGCATCACGAACGAGCCGGTATGTCCGGATGCCCCGGAGTCGTGACCGGATCCCGCTCCGGTCGCTTCGGTCAGGTGTTGTCGGTGAGCCAGGTGATGAGGGGTTTGGTGGCTTGCCAGTCGGTGCGGATCTGGGTGGTGAGGGCGGGGGTGTGGATGAAGGGGTCGAAGCCGTAGTTCTTGCCTACGTTGAGGGATTTGTGGCGGAGGAGGTCTATCCGGGGGTGGTCGGGGTCGTAGCCGCGGGGGCTGGTTTTGAGTTTTTCGCCGCCGACGGTCCAGCCGGCCTTGGTGAGGGTGGCGAGGATCTTCTCGAGCTGTTTGCCGCGGCGGTCGTCGGCGATGGCCGTGCGGACCCGGGCCAGCCGGTCGGAGGCGGCCTCGTAGAAGCCGGCGCCGACGCGGACGCCGGGGGCGGAGACCTGGACGTACCAGCCGGTGGCGGGTGCGACCGCGACGTACGCGCCCTGGTGGGTCTTGTACGGCGTCTTGTCCTTCGCGAAGCGGACGTCGCGGTACGGACGGAAGAGCTTCGCGGTACCGAACTCCTCCTCGAGTTCCGCCATCAGCTCCGCCATCGGGGCCCGCACCGACTCCTCGTAGACGTGCTTGTGCGCCGTCCAGAAGCTCTTGGTGTTGTCCATTTCGAGATCGTCGTAGAAATCCAGCGCGGCAGCCGGGAAACCGGTAAAACTCATGTGGTAACGATAGTTCGCCCAGCAGATCGGACCGGAACCCCTATGCGCGCGATCCAGGTCACCGAGTTCGGCGGCCCCGAGGTACTCGTCCCGGCGGAGGTCGAGCGGCCCGTCGCCGGCCGGAACCAGTTGCTCGTCGAGGTGACTGCGGCGGGCGTGAACTTCGCCGACACGCACCGCACCGACGGCTCGTACCGCGGCGGTGTGACGCTGCCGTTCGTGCCGGGCGTGGAGATCGTCGGCCGGACGTCGGCCGGCCGCCGGATCCTGGCCCCGATCTTCGCGTCCGGCGGCGGGTACGCCGAGTACGCGGTCGCGCCGAAGGACCGCGCCGTCGACGTACCCGACGAGGTCACCGACGGGCAGGCGCTCGCGTTGCTGATCCAGGGCCTGACGGCGTGGCACGTACTGCGGAAGAGCGCCCGGATGGACTGCGGCGACACCGTGCTGGTGAACGCCGCCGCGGGTGGGGTCGGCTCGCTCGCGATCCAGCTCGCCAAGCACTTCGGCGCCGACCGGGTGATCGCGGCGGCGTCCACGCCCGCGAAACGCGAGCTGGCGCTGGAGCTCGGTGCTGATGTTGCCGTGGACAACGACCTGGACGGCTATGTGGAACGGGTCCGAACGGCCGCGGGCGGCGGTGTCGACATCGTCCTGGATCCCACCGGCGGGGCGGCGACGCAGGCCGGGCTCGACTGCCTGGCGGACTTCGGCCGGCTGGTGAACTACGGCAACGCCGGGCGTGACGGGCGGCCGCCGATCGACCCGAGTGCGCTTGCCCAACGCAACCTTTCGGTGGCCGGCTTCTGGCTCGTGCCGGCGATGAACCTGCCCGGGATGTACGAACACCCGCTGACCGCGATGCTCGATCTCACCGCCCGCAAGCAACTCCGCCCGCTCGTCGGCGGCGAGTACCCGCTGGAGGAGGCCCGCCGTTCGCACGAGGATCTGCTGGCCCGCCGGACCACCGGGAAGCTGATCCTCAAGCCCTGAAGAACGCGCGGATGTCGGCGGCCAGCACCTCCGGCTGCTCCAGCGCGGCGAAGTGCCCGCCGTGCGGATGCGATGTCCAGCGCACGATGTTGTTGGTCTGCTCGGCCTTGTGCCGCAGCGGGATGAAGTTCTCGTGCGCCAGGTCGAGCAGCGCGGTCGGCGTCCGCGACGGCTCGGGCGGCTGACCCCAGTAGGCCGCGTGCGCGCGCTCGTAGTAGATCGCGCCGGACGACCCGCCGGTCCGGGTCAGCCAGTACAGCATCACGTTGGTGAGCAGGATGTCGCGGTCGATCGGGGTGTCCGACCAGGTCGCGAACTTCTCCGCGATCCACGCCAACTGCCCGGCCGGCGAGTCCGTCAGCGCGTACGCCAGCGTCTGCGGCCGCGTCGACTGCAGGTCGGCGTACCCCTGCTGCTCCGCCGCGAACTCCTGCTGCCGCCGCCACGACGCCCACGTCCGCTCCTGCTCGGCGCCGGACAGCCCGGCAAGCTCCGCGGCGGAAGGCTCGGACGTCGCACCCGCGCCCGGGATCAGATTCAGGTGTACGCCGAGCACGCGCTCCGGATCGATCCGCCCGACCTCACGCGAGATCGCGGCGCCCCAGTCGCCGCCCTGTACGCCGTATCGCTCGTACCCGAGCCGCGTCATCAGCGAGGTCCACGCGCGGGCCACCCGCTGGTACTCCCAGCCGGCCTCCCGGGTCGGGCCGGACAGCGTGAACCCGGGAATGGTCGGCAGGATCAGGTGGAAGTCGCTCAGCAACGGGGCGACGTACGTGAACTCGACGATCGATCCGGGCCAGCCGTGCGTCAGCACCAGAGGGATCGCGTCCGGCGACGTCGACGGGAGGTGCGCGAAGTGCACGGTCGCGCCGTCGATGACCGTCGTGTACTGCGGCCACGTGTTCAAGCGGGCTTCAGCCGCACGCCAGTCGTACTCGTCCCGCCAGTACGCGAGCAGGTCCCGCAGGTAATCGAGCGGTACGCCGCGCGACCAGCCGGCGCCGGGCAGCTCCGACGGCCACCGCACCAGGTCCAGCCGCAGGCGCAGGTCGTCCAGCTCGGTCTCCGGCACGTCCAGCCGGAACGGTTCGATGGTCACCGCCGCACTGTGCCACAGAACGTGCGGATCAGGCGGTGACTTTCTGCTGCCCCCGGTCGCTGAGCATCTTCACCGCGATCGCCCCGATCAGGCACAGCACACCCGCGACGATGACCATCGTCGTCAAGGTGCTGGCACTGTTCAGCGCGTTGTCGCAGGACATCGGAGTGATCCCGCCGGCCGGCCGGAACGCCGAACCGCAACTCGTCCCACCGGAGGAGACCGTCCGGAACCCGAGCAGCGCGCCGCCGAGCAGCAGCACCGCCCCGAGAACGCCGAGCACCTTGTTCAGCACGGTCACGGAACTTCCGGACCCGTTGATGTTGGGCATGCCAACGGCATGCCGGCTGCGCCCCGTAGCACTTCGTTCACTCCTCTTCGTCGGACCACCCGGTCCGAACTTACGGTCCGGCCGGAAGGATCCCCACCCCGAGCAGCGGGTCAGCACCGATTCTTCACAGAGTCCTTACTCAGAACATGACCCGCTGTGACGGTGATCTCAGATCAAATGGAAGTCACTTTCACCCGAGACGTTCTTCCAGATGCACGGTGACCGGGTCCCCCGGCTGCTTGCCGAGCCGCGCCCGCAGCGCGGCCTTCACCGGAAGCTTGTGGGTTCCGTCACCGAGCGCCATGAACGAACTCTCGAACGGGTGCCCGTCCATCGTGCCGCGGACCTTGACCAGCCCGCGGGTCCCGAAGTACTCGGCCGAACCCGGCATCTGCACGTAGGTCCAGCCACCCTTGGCGTCGCTCTTCAGCAGCGGCGCGGTGAACGTCTTGTCCAGCTTGCTCATCGTGAGCTCCTCTCTACACCACTGGGTAGAGGCTGCCGTCGGGATTTCGACACTATTCTGGACATCGTGCAGCTCACGATCCGCCGGGCCGGGCGGGACGACGTACCGGCGGTTCTGGGTCTTCTCGACGGGGCGACGGAGTGGCTGGTCGCCCGCGGGCGGACCGGACAGTGGGGTACGGAGCCGCACTCGACCAGCCCGCGCCGGATCGAGCAGGTCACCGGCTTCGCGGACGACGGCGGGATGTGGGTCGCCGAGGCCGACGGCCGGGTGGTCGGGGCGCTTGCGGTCGGCGCCGCGCTGGACTACGTGCCGCGCGCGGCCGAGCCCGAGCTGTACGTGCGGCTGCTCGTCACCGAACGCGCCTCCGCCGGGCAGAACCTCGGAGGCACGCTGCTCGATCACGCCCGCGAACTGGCCCGCGCCGACGGTGTCCGGCTGCTGCGCGTCGACTGCTTCGCGGGCGACGATCAGGCGCTCGTCCGGTACTACGAGCGGCAGGGGTTCACGCGGGACGCCGAGTTCGCCGTACCGCGGGTCAATGCGCCGGACTGGCCGGGTCAGGTGCTGGCGCAGCGGTTGTAGGCGACCGGTGCACGGCGCCGTGCGCGTCGGCGCAGTGCTCCTCGGCGCGGTCCGCCGTCGCGTGGTCGACCTGGAGCGTGGAGTGCGTCAGCTGGTGGCGCTCGGCAAGCACCTCCTCGATCCGGATCCGGATCTGGTGGCAGTCGAGGCCCTCCGCGACCAGGATGTGCGCGGACGCGGCCGGCTCGCCGGACGTGATCTCCCAGACGTGCAGGTCGTGGACCTCGACGACACCCGGCACCGCGCACAGCTCGGCGCCGAGCGCCTGCGGGTCGATCGCGGCCGGCGCGGCCTCGAGGAAGATCCGGCCGGAGTCGCGGACCAGCCCGATGCCGGCCTTCAGCATCAGTACGGCGACCACGAACGCGGCGATCGCGTCCGCGCGGGTGAACCCGGTGAGCAGCACGACCAGACCGGCGATCGCGGTCGCGACGAACGCGAACAGGTCGTTGAGGATGTGCTGGAACGCGCCCTCGACGTTCAGGCTGGTGCGGTTCGCCTTGCTGATCAGCCAGGTGGCGAGGAGGTTCACCACGATGCCGGCCAGGCCGGTGATCAGGACCAGCGCGCCCTGGACCTCGGGCGGGTGGATCAGCCGGTTGATCGCCTCGTACACGAAGTACGCGGCGAGCAGCAGCAGCGTGATGCCGTTCGCCTGCGCGGACAGGATCTCGACGCGTTTGAAGCCGTAGGTGAAACCGCCGCGCGGAGGTTTCGCGGCGAGGCGGATCGCGAGCAGGGCGAGGGCGATCGCGATCGCGTCGGTGAGCATGTGGGCGGCGTCGGTGACCAGCGCCAGCGAGCCGGCCGCGAGTCCGACGATCACCTCGGCGACCATGAAGCCGAGGATCAGCGCGAGGGCGCCGCTGAGGAGTTTGCGGTCGGCGGCCGCGTTGACGGCGTGACCGTGCCCGTGACCGGCGCTCACGCTTCGACCCTCTCCGGATGGCCGTTCTTTTCCGGATGGATGGCGTCCGTGTGCTCGGTGTGCGCGACGGCGAGATCCAGCAGCATCCGCACGTGCGCGTCGTCGAGCCGGTAGAAGGCGTTCCGCCCGTCCCGGCGTACGGCGACCACACGGTGCGCACGCAGCAGCCGGAGCGCGTGCGAGGTCGCGGACTCGCTGAGCCCGGTGATCGCGGCCAGATCGCAGACGCACAACTCCCCGTCGAGCAACGCCACCAGCAGCTTCAACCGCCGCGGATCCCCCAGCAACCCGAACACGTCCGCCGTGTCGACGATGTCCTGCTCCCCCGGCATCCTGGCATCAACACTCGCCACCCGCTCCGGATCCACCAACCGAACCCGACAGGCATCCTGCTGAACATCTGCAGAACTCTTCATATATTCACGGTAGAGCAGTCCCTCGCGGCCCGCAACCGCAACACCGTGCGTCAGGCGAGGCCTAGGCGGTAGGCGTAGGCGACGGCTTGGGCTCGGTCGCGGAGGTTGGCTTTGGCGAAGAGGTGGTTGATGTGGGTTTTGACCGTGGCTTCGCTGACCACCAGGTGGCGGGCGATCTCGGTGTTGGAGAGGCCCTCGGCGATCAGGCGGAGGACTTCCAGTTCTCGGGGGGTGAGGCCTGAGTCCGTGACCGGCTTCGGAGCGGTCGTGGTGCCTTCGATCAGGCGGCGCTGGACGTCGGCGTCGAGGATGGACTGGCCGTCGGCGGCCGCTTCCAGGGCGCGGCCGATGGATTCGGCGTCGGCGTCCTTGGTGAGGAAGCCGCGGGCGCCGGCGCGCAGCGCGGACAGGACGGAGTCGTCGTCACTGTACGTCGTCAGCACCACGACCTCGGTCCGCGGGTGTTCCGTGCGTACGATCCGGGTCGCCTCCACACCGTCCATGGTCGGCATCCGAAGATCCACCAGCAGTACGTCGGGATCGTGCTCCGCGACCAGGGCGACGGCTTCCCGGCCGTCGGACGCGGCCGCGATCACGTCGATCCCGGGCAGCAGTTTCAGCAACGTGACCAACCCGTCCCGGACCACGGTCTGGTCGTCGGCGACCACCACTCGCAAGCTCACGCAGGCACCTTCAGTTCTACCCGCCAGCCCGTGGATGTCGGGCCGGCCTCCAGTGATCCGCCGACCAGGTCGGCACGTTCGCGCATCCCGAGCAGACCATAGCCGCCCGGCGCCGCCCGTTCCGGGCGCTTGTCCTGTTCGTCGTCCACGGTCAACTCAACCACCGGGCCGTACGACAGTCGCACCCGCACCGGCGCCCCCGGCGCATGCTTGCGGATGTTCGCCAGCGACTCCTGCAGCGTCCGGTACAGCGTGCTCAGGACCTCCGCCGGCAACTCCCGCTCCGCGCCGTCCACCTCGAAGACCGCGGCAGCCCCGCTCTCCAGCCGGTACGCCGTGACCAGATCGGCAAGCGCCCGTACGTCCGGAACCGCGTCCTCCCGCAGCGCCGCGACCGCCCGCCGCGCCTCGGCCAGCCCCTCAGCGGCCAGCCCCTGCGCCCGCGTCACCTGCTCGATCGCCTCCGGCGACGCCCCGTCCCGGACCAGCATCAGCCGCGCCCCCTGCAGGCTCAGCGACAACCCGGCCAGGGAGTGCGCCAGTACGTCGTGCACGTCGCGGGCGATCCGCGCCCGCTCGGCCAGCGCAGCGGCCCGGCCGTGCTCCTCGATCGCGGCCTGCTTCCGGGCCAGCGACACCTCGAGCTCCTCGAGCCGCTGTTCCCGCGACCGCCGGTTGATCGCCGCGAGCGTCAGCGCGATCACCCCGAACGCCGCGCCGAACGACCCCGGCAGCGAGTGCGTGGTCAGGTACAGCGGCACGCTCGCCCCGACGATGCTCGCTCCGACGATCACCCATTCCAGCGGCTTCGCGCGGAAGTACCGGACCGCGGCCCGGCTGGCCCAGAACGGGATGACGAGCATCGCGCTGGACGGCAGTACGTACCAGAGCGCGGAGCCGGCGACGGTGAAGGCCAGCATTCCGTAGCCGGCCGCGCCAGGCGGTTCGCCGTACCTCAGCGGGAACAGCGAGAGGTTGCCCAGGACAACGACGGCGCCGAGCACCAGCACCACCCAGTACGGCGCCCGCCGGTCGTCGCTGTGCGCCCCGACCACCACCGAGATGATCGTGATCACGCCGGGCACCGCGCGCAGCAGCAGGCCAGGCACGGAGGAGTCCCGTACCTGGCCCGACAGCGTCCAACTCATGCTTCACATCATGCCTGCTGGGCGGCGAGCGGGACGTTCATCGCGAGCGCCCGGCGGTAGACCATCGCGTTCTGGGCGCCGATCGTGAGGCCGACGGTGAGCGCGATCGACGCCTGTCCGAAGGTGTTGTGCGGCCACAGCGCGGCCGCGGCGAAGGTCGTACCGACCCGGAAGGCGATGGTGACCAGCCAGAGTACGAGGGTCGCGGCGGTGCCCTTCTGGAAGAGTCCGCGGTCGGTCGGGCTGAGCCGGATGCTCGTGCCCCGGGCGACCCCCAGGCCGAGCAGTACGACGCCTTCGAGGACGAGGAAGCCGAGCTCGCCCGCGGTCGCGGTGTGCACAACCGAGGCCAGCGAGAGGACGCCGACGCCCAGCAGGATCACTGGCATCAGGAACAGCGACTTCGAGGTGATCAGGGAGCCGGTCACCTGCCGGCCGATCACCCGTACCAGCACCAGGACGCCAATCAGGATTCCGATCAGGGCCGACATTTCAGTTCCTTCCGAGGAGGTTCGTTGTTGGTCACAACACTCCTCGGATTCGTCCTCCCGGACGTCAGCCCGGAGGTGAGACCCGGGTGGATCCCGGGCCTCAACCCCAGGGTTGACCTACGCCAGCGAGACGAGGTCCAGGTAGTCGTCGGACCACAGGTCCTCGGTGGCGTCCGGCAGGATCAGCACACGGTCCGGGCGCAACGACTCGATCGCGCCCTCGTCGTGGGTGACCATCACGATCGCGCCCGGGTAGCTGCCGACCGCGCCGAGCACCTCGTCCCGGGAGGCCGGGTCGAGGTTGTTCGTCGGCTCGTCGAGCAGCAGCACGTTCGCGCTCGAGTGGACCAGCCCGGCCAGCGCCAGCCGTGTCTTCTCGCCGCCGGACAGGACACCGGCCGGCTTGTCCACGTCGTCGCCACTGAACAGGAACGACCCGAGCACGTTCCGCACCTCGCCGTCGGTCAGACCGGGCGCCACCGCGGCCAGGTTCTGCCGTACGGTGCCCGCCAGGTCCAGCGTGTCGTGCTCCTGGGCGAAGTACCCGAGCCGCAGGCCGTGCCCCGGTACGACGCGACCGGCGTCCGGCTGTTCCCGCCCCGCGAGGAGCCGGAGCAGCGTGGTCTTGCCGGCACCGTTCAGCCCGAGGATGACGACCCGGCTGCCGCGGTCGACGGCCAGGTCCACGCCGTCCAGCACCTGGAGGGCGCCGTACGACTTCTTCAGGCCGACCGCGGACAGCGGCGTCCGGCCGGACGGCGCCGGGGCCGGGAGGCGGATCTTCGCGACCCGGGACGCCCGCCGTACCGGCTCCAGGTCCGAGAGCAGCTTGTCCGCGCGTCGCGCCATGTTCTTGGCCGCGACCGCGGTGTTCGCACCCGCCTGCATCTTCGCCGCCTGCGTGTGCAGGGCGGCGGCCTTCCGCTCGGCGACCGCGCGCTCCCGCTGCCGCCGCCGCTCGTCCAGCTGCAGCTGTTCGAGGTACTTCGTCCAGCCGGTGTTGTGCAGGTCGATCGTCAGCCGCTGCGGGTCCAGGTGGAAGACCCGGTTGACCGTTGCCTTCAGCAACTCCCGGTCGTGGCTGATGACGATCAGGCCGCCCGGGTACCCGAGCAGGAACTGCCGCAGCCACAGCACCGAGTCCGCGTCCAGGTGGTTGGTCGGTTCGTCGAGCAGCAGCGTGTCGTGCTGCGCGAACAGGATCCGGGCCAGCTCGACGCGCCGGCGCTGCCCGCCGGACAGTTCGCCGATCGGCTGCTGCAGCGCCCGGTTCGGCAGGCCGACACCGGCCGCGAGCCGCGCCGCCTCCGCCTCGGCCGCATACCCGCCGCCCGCCTGGAACGCCGCCTCGGCGCGCGCGTACGCCGCCATCGCCTTCTCCTGGGCCGCTCCGGTCGCCGCCGTGCTCATCGCGGTCTCAGCCGCGCGCAACCGGCGGACGGCCTCGTCGAGACCGCGGGCGGACAGGATCCGGTCGGTGACGGTGATCGCGGGGTCGGCCGCCCGCGGGTCCTGCGGCAGGTAGCCGACCGACCCGGTGACGGCGATCTCCCCGGCGGCCGGACGTGCCTCGCCGGCCAGGGTCTTCATCAGCGTGGTCTTGCCGGCGCCGTTGCGGCCGACCAGCCCGACGCGGTCCCCGGCGCCGACGGTGAACGAGAGGCCGGCCAGCAGCAGCTGGGCCGCGACGCGAATATCAACACCGCGAACGGTGATCATGATGGTTACTCTCCGTGATTATTAGTAGACGCACTTCACCTGTGGGAGTGAGTGCGCCAGCTAGACACAGAGGCAAGTAGCCATGTGCCCCACGGTAACCGGAGCGGCCAACTGCCGTCAGCTGGTTTTCGCCGGCAGCTCGATGACGAACCGCGCGCCGCCGCCCGGGCGCTCGGTGACGCGGATGGTTCCGCGATGCCACTGGACGTGCCGGGCGACGATCGCCAGGCCGAGTCCGACGCCGCGGCCGCGGCCGGACGTCTCACCGCGGCCGAACCGCTCGAAGATCCGCGCCCGGTCCTCGACCGCGATCCCGGGACCGGCGTCGTCGACGGTGATCACCACGCCGAGACCGCCGGTCCGGACCCCGACGCCCTTGCAGCCGCCTGCGTGGTCCTCGGCGTTCTCGACCAGGTTCGCGACCACCCGCTCGAGCCGCCGCTTGTCGGCCTGCAGCGTGAGCCCTTCGGCTTCGTGCTCCACCTCGGTCACCTCGCGCCCGGCCGCCGCGTCGGCGGCGGCGCGCACCAGGTCGGCGATCCGGACGGTCTCCCGGCTGCCCCGGTCGCCGCCGTCGTCACGGGAGATCTCCAGCAGGTCGATCACCAGCCGCCGGAACCGGTCCAGGTCGTCGCCGAGCAGCTCGACCGGCTCCCGGACCGCGGCCGGCAGCTCGTCGCGGTGGTTCTGGATCAGCTGCATCGAGTTCAGCATCGTCATCAGCGGCGTCCGCAGCTCGTGGCTGACGTCGCCGGCGAACCGGGCGTCCGTGGCCACCCGGCGTTCCAGGTCCGCGGCCGTCCGGTTGAACGACCGGGCCAGACCGCCCAGGTCCTTGTCGTTCTCGGCCTGCAACCGGGCGTCCAGCTTGCCGTGCGCGATCGCGTCCGCGACCCCGGCGAGCTCGGCCAAGGGGCGCAGCGCGACGGTGCTCGCCAGCCGGCCGACCGCGAGGCCGATCAGCGTGGTCGCGACCGCTGCCGCGATCAGCGTGATCTTCAGCGTGTCCAGCGTGGCGTCCAGCGTCGACAGCGGATGCCACTCGAAGAACGCGTCGCCCCGGGTGCCGGCCCCGAGCGGTACGCCGACCGCGAGCACCGGCCGGCCGTTGATGTCGATCCGGCGCTGCACCGGCGTACCTCCGAGGGCGGACTGGATCAGGTCCGGCGGCAGGTCCGACGGCTTCCCGGTCAGCGCGTACCAGTGTTCGTCGACGTACAGCATCGACGCCGCCGCGTCCGTCGACGGCAGGCTGTTCAGCACCGCCATCGGGGAGACGCCCGGCTGCAGCGTCGGTTCCGGGCACTCGGTGTGTTCCCGGGCCGGCTGGCACGGATCCGGTACGCCGAACAGCCCGTACCGCAGGGCCGTCGTACTTTCCTCGGTGACGAGCTTCGCGGACTGCTCGCGCTGGTGGGTCAGGTAGTCCGAGACGACGCCCCAGGTGACCATCGCCAGTACGGCCGACAGCCCCAGGGCCAGCAGACCGTACGCCAGCATCACCCGGCCCCGGAGGGTGAATCGCCCCAGCAAGGTCAGCTCACCAGTCGGTAGCCCAGGCCACGGGCGGTGACGAGGTGCTTCGGGCTGGCCGGGTCGCGCTCGATCTTCAGCCGCAGCCGCCGGACGTGCACGTCGACGATCCGGCTGTCCCCGAAGTACCCGTAGCCCCAGACCTTCGAGAGCAGCTGCTCCCGGCTGAGAACCTTGCCCTCGGCACCGGCCAGCTCGGCGAGCAGCTTGAACTCGGTCCGGGTCAACGGCAGCACCTCGCCGTCCCGGGTCACCTCGGCGCCCGGTACGTCGATCCGCAGGTCGCCGACCGCGAGCAGGTCGGCCTGCCGCGCGTTCGCCGGCTCGACCCGGCGGAGCAGCGCCCGGATCCGGGCCGACAACTCCTTGGCAACAAGCGGTTTCGTCACGTAGTCGTCGGCGCCCGCCTCCAGACCCGCGACCACGTCGTGGCTGTCGGTGCGCGCGGTCACCATGATCACCGGCACGTCGCTGGAGCGGCGGATCTCCCGGCAGACCGTGAATCCGTCCCGGTCCGGCAGCATCAGGTCCAGCAGCACCACGTCCGGGGGCTCCCGGCGCAGCGCGGCCAGCGCGTCGTACCCGTTCGCGGCCTCCGCGACCTCGTAGCCCTCGTCCTCCAGGGCAAGTCGCAGTACCCGCCGGATCCGCGGTTCGTCGTCGACCAACAGCAGGCTGTGTGCCACAGGACCAGTGTCGCTCACCCGCGGGCTGACCGTCGGTAACGGATGTCATGAATCCGACATATTCGGGCGCGGCGCCGGTGACATCTCCTTGACGGTTCGGTGACCGGGGTTCCGGGCAGATGCGGAAGTCCTAGCTTCGGCCGTATCGAGTCCCGGAGGAGGACCAATGGCCAGAAGACGGCTCGCGGCGCTATCCCTTGCCGCGGTCGCGAGCATCACGCTCGCGGCATGTAGCAACGGCGGGAACACACCGTCCGGATCCGGCACGGCCGGCACCCCGGTCACCGGCGGCACCCTGAACATGCTCGGGACGGGCGACGTCGACTACATGGATCCCAACGTGAGCTACTACTCGATCGGCTACCTGAACCTGCGGATGTGGAGCCGCCAGCTGTTCACCTATCCGGCCGATCCCGGTAGCGACAACACCAAGCCGGTGGCCGATCTGGCCACGGACATGCCGACCACCGCGAACGGCGAGGTCAGCGGCGACGGCCTGACCTACACGATCAAGATCCGCCCGGGCGCCAAGTGGAGCACCTCCCCGGCCCGGCAGGTGACCGCGGCCGACGTGGTCCGCGGTGTCAAGCGGACCGCGAACCCGCAGCAGCCGTTCGGCGGCATCCCGGACTTCGCGAACCTGATCACCGGGTACAAGGCGTTCTCCGACGGTTTCTCGAAGGCGCCGAAGACGGTCGCCGGGATCAAGGACTACATCGAGAAGACGCCGCTGCCGGGCGTGGTCGCCAAGGACGACACCACGGTCGTGTTCCACCTGACCTCGCCGGCCACGTACTTCGTCGACATGCTGACGCTGCCGGCCTTCTCACCCGCTCCGGTCGAGTCGCTGAACTACCTCCCGGCCAGCACCGAGCTCGGTAACCACTTCCCGTCCGACGGTCCGTACAAGGTCGACTCCTGGGTTCCGACCAAGTCGATCACGTACTCCCGCAACCCCGCCTGGGACGCCGCCTCCGACCCGGTCCGCAAGGCGTACGTGGACAAGATCGTCGTGAACGAGACGGTCAGCCAGGACTCGATCCAGCAACAGCTGCAGACCGGGACCCCGACGGCCGACATGGAGTTCGACGCCGGACCGCCGCCGTCGCAGCTGCCGGCCCTGATCGCCAAGAAGGACCCGAACCTGAACCTGGGCCCGACCGCGTCCAGCAACCCGTACGTCGTCTACAACACCGCGTCGCCGAACAACAACAAGGCACTCGCGAACGTGAAGGTGCGGCAGGCGATCAGCTACGCGATCAACCGCTCCAACATCCTGCAGGTGCTCGGCGGCCCGACCATCAACCCGCCGCTGACCCAGGTGCTGCCCGACAACATCGTCGGCTCCAAGAAGAACGACCCGTATCCGTACAACCCCGACAAGGCCAAGCAGATGCTGGCCGCGGCCGGCTTCCCGAACCTGACGCTGAAGTTCCTGTACCGGAACGCCTCCGAGGGCAGCAGCAAGGCCTTCCAGACGATCCAGCAGGACCTGTCGAAGGTCGGCGTCAAGGTCGTCGGCGTACCGTCGCCGAACGCGGACTTCTACGTGAAGTACCTGCAGGTGCCGAGCGTCGCCAAGCGCGGCGTGTGGGACCTGTCGCTGGCCGGCTGGGGCGCTGACTGGTACGGCAACGCGGCGCTGTCGTTCTTCAACCCGCTGTTCTCCGGCGAGCCGTCGTTCCCGCCGATCGGCAGCAACTTCGGCCTGTACAACAGCCCGGCGACGAACAACCTGATCAACCAGGCGATCAAGGCACCGACCTTGGACCAGGCGTCCGCGGCGTGGGCCAAGGCCGACGCGCAGGTGATGGCCGACGCGCCGTTCTTCCCGCTGACCAACCCGAAGAACCCGAACTACCACGCGGCGCAGGTGCACAACGCCAACTACGTCCCCGCGATCCAGAACTTCGACCCGACCAACGTGTGGATCGACAAGGACAAGCAGGGCTGACCTGATGGCTGTGTCGCATGCCGCGCCTCCGGCGCGGGGGGCATCGGGCTTTGGCTCCCGGTCTTCCCTCGTCGCTCCGGTCGCTGCGCTCCCTCCGCTCCTCAGTCCAGACCGGGAGGCCCGATGCCCCTGCTGGAAGTAAGGGACCTCAAGGTCTCCTTCGACACCCCGGACGGCACCGTCCGTGCCGTCCGGGGGTTGTCGTACGACGTGGAAGCCGGCCAGACCCTCGCCGTGGTGGGTGAGTCGGGATCCGGGAAGAGCGTCTCCACCCAGACCATCACCGGCCTCACCCGGGGCGCGAAGGTGTCCGGTACGGCGTACTTCGACGGCACGGACCTGATCACCGCCGACGAACGTACGCTGCGCCGGTTGCGAGGGGCGCGGATCGGGATGATCTTCCAGGACCCGCTGTCCAGCCTGCACCCGCAGTACCGGGTCGGCTGGCAGATCGTCGAGATGATCCGGGCGCACGACCAGGACATCAGCAAGCAGGCGGCCCGGAAACGGGCCGCCGAGCTGCTCACGCTGGTCGGCATCCCGCGGGCGGCGGACCGGATCGACGACTATCCGCACCAGTTCTCCGGCGGGATGCGGCAACGGGTGATGATCGCGATGGCGATGGCGCTCGACCCGGCGCTGCTGATCGCGGACGAGCCGACCACCGCGCTGGACGTGACCGTACAGGCCCAGGTGCTGAACGTGATGCGCCGGCTGCAGGAGCAGTTCGGCACCGCGATCATCCTGATCACCCACGACCTCGGCGTGGTGGCCGAGATGGCCGACGAGGTGGTGGTGATGTACGCCGGGTCGGTGATGGAGCGCGCGCCGCGCCGCGACATCTTCTACCGCAACCACCACCCGTACACCCAGGGGCTGCTGGCCTCGCTGCCGGCCCGCAGCGGTGACCGGCTGACCCCGATCCCGGGGACGCCGCCGAGCCTGATCAACCTGCCCAAGGGCTGCCCGTTCGCGGCCCGCTGCCCGCACGTGTTCGAGAAGTGCTCGGAGACCCCACCGCTGCTGAACGTCGGCGGCGATCCGCGCCACCAGTCCGCCTGCTGGCTTCCCCACAACGTGAACGAGGCGGTCGCATCGTGAATGACGAAGTACTGCTGAAGGTTGACGACGTCCGCAAGGAGTTCCCGACCCATTCGAAGGAGGTGGTCCAGGCCGTCGCCGGTGTCTCCCTCGAGGTGCACAAGGGCGAAACCCTCGGACTGGTCGGCGAGACCGGCTGCGGCAAGTCCACGCTGGCCCGGTGTATGGCCAGGCTGTACGACGTGACCTCGGGCTCGGTGTGGTTCGAGGGCCACGACATCACCAAGCTGTCCCGGAAGGCGATGCGGCCGTTGCGCCGCGACGTCCAGGTGATCTTCCAGGACCCGTACGGATCGCTGAACCCGCGCCGCCGGGTCGGCTCGATCATCGGCGACCCGTTCGCCATCCACAACATTGCTTCCGGCAACGAAAGGAAGAAGAAGGTCCAGGAGCTGATGGAGCTGGTCGGGCTGAACCCCGAGCACTACAACAGGTTCCCGGCCGAGTTCTCCGGTGGCCAGCGGCAACGGATCGGGGTGGCCAGGGCGCTCGCGCTGCGGCCGAAGCTGGTGATCTGCGACGAGCCGGTGTCGGCGCTGGACGTGTCGATCCAGGCGCAGATCATCAACCTGCTGGCGGACCTGCAGCAGGAGCTGAACCTGACGTACGTCTTCATCACGCACGACCTGTCCGTGGTCCGGCACGTCAGCGACCGGATCGCGGTGATGTACCTGGGCAAGATCGTCGAGCTGGCGCCGACCGACCAGTTGTTCGGGATGACCCGGCACCCGTACACGCGGGCGCTGCTTTCCGCGCTGCCGGTGGCCGACCCGGACACCGCCGACAGCCGTGAGCAGATCATCCTCGGGGGCGACATCCCGGCCGCGACGAACCCGCCGGAGGGGTGCAGGTTCCATACGCGGTGTCCCAAGGCCCGGCTCGACTGCGCGGCCGAGGTGCCGCCGCTGGAGCCGGTGCTTGACGACAAACCCGAGCACCGCACGGCTTGTTTCTACCCGCTGACGGTGGGCGAGGACCTGTCCACCGCCGTACCTGACCTGAAGGCATCATGACCACCGCCATCGAACTCGTCGACGTCGTCGACGAGCCCAGGGCCATCGAGGGGCGCAGTCCGTTCTCGCTCGCGATGCGGCGGTTGCGCAGGGACAAGGTGGCGATGATCTCGCTGGGCGTGATCGTGCTGATCGTGCTGATGGCACTCCTGGCACCGCTGTTCGCGGCGGTCACCGGGCACCCGCCGAACGAGCAGTACCGCTCCATCGGGCTCACCCCGGACGGGTTGCCGCGCGGGCCGAACGGCACGTTCTGGCTCGGCACCGACGACCTCGGCCGGGACATCCTGGTGCGGATCGCCTACGGCGCCCGCATCTCGCTGCTGGTCGGCGTGATCGCGACCGCGATCACGGTCGCGATCGGCGTCGTGCTGGGTCTCGCCGCGGGGTTCCTCGGCGGGATCGTCGACACGATCCTGGCGCGGCTGATCGACGTCGTGCTGTCGG
Source organism: Kribbella sp. NPDC051137 (assembly GCF_040682535.1). NCBI lineage: Bacteria > Bacillati > Actinomycetota > Actinomycetes > Propionibacteriales > Kribbellaceae > Kribbella > Kribbella sp. NPDC051137. The sequence continues at coordinate 287,831 of NZ_JBFBBI010000007.1, read as the reverse complement.
TGCCGTTCCTGCTGGTCGCGATCGCGCTGGTGTCCGTGACCGGCCCGAGCCTGACCGTGACCGTGTTGGTGATCGGCTTCTTCAGCTGGGCGTCGGTGGCCCGGATCGTCCGCGGCCAGGTGCTGTCGATCCGGGAACGCGAGTACGTCGAGGCCGCCCGGTCACTCGGTGCCGGCGACGGCCGGATCATGTACGTCGACGTACTGCCGAACGTGATCGCACCGGTGATCGTCTACACGACGTTGCTGATCCCGGTCGTGATCGTCACACAGGCGACACTGTCGTTCCTCGGGCTCGGGCTGCCGCCGCCGACGGCGGACTGGGGCGGGATGATCAGCGAGTCGCAGAACTACTACACGACCGCGTGGTGGTTCATCCTGTTCCCCGGTCTGGCACTGCTGATCACCACGCTCGCCTTCAACCTCTTCGGTGACGGGGTCCGGGACGCCTTCGACCCCCGCGCAGATCGGACCTGACCATGGCGATGTTCCTGGTACGACGGATCGGTCACGGGCTCCTGGTCCTGTGGCTGATCAGCGTCGCGGTGTTCGGGCTGTTCTTCGTTGCCCCCAGCAACGTCGCGCAGACGCTCGCGGGCCGGCAGGGGACGCCGGAGACGATCGCGCTGATCAAGCACCGGCTGGGCCTGGACCTGCCGGTCTGGAAGCAGTACCTGCACTTCCTCGGCAACGCGCTGAAGGGGAACCTCGGGTACGACTACTACCACCAGGTGCCGGTGACCACGATCATCGGGCAGGCCCTGCCGGTGACACTTTCGCTGGCGCTCGGCGCTTCCGTGCTCTGGCTGCTGCTGGGTGTGTTCAACGGGGTCGTCTCGGCGGTCCACCCCCGGTCGCTGGCGGACCGCGGGCTGACGTTGTTCTCGCTGTTCTTCTACTCGTTCCCGTCGTTCCTGCTCGGCCTGCTGCTGTTGTACTTCCTGTACTTCCGCCTCACGCTGGCAGGTTTCCGCTGGTTCCCGGCCGGCGGCTACTCGCCGCTGACCGGCGGGTTCGGGACCTGGTTCCAGCACCTGTTCCTGCCCTGGATCGCGCTCGCGCTGTTGCTGGCGGCGACGTACACCCGGTTGACCCGGGCCTCGATGCTGGACGTGCTCGGTGAGGACTACATCCGGACGGCCCGCTCGAAAGGACTCCGCGAGAACCGGGTGATCTACGTGCACGGCCTGCGCAGCGCGCTGACGCCGGTGGTCACCCAGTTCGGCATCGACCTCGGGCAACTGATCGGCGGCGTGGTCGTGACCGAGACCGTGTTCAGCCTGCCGGGGCTCGGGCAGACAGCGGTGGTCGCGATCAACCAGCAGGACCTGCCGGTGATCATCGGCATCGTCCTGTTCGCCTCGGCGGCGGTGGTCGTCGCGAACATCCTCGTAGACATCGGCTACGCCGTACTCGACCCACGGGTGCGGCTGCACTAGCGGACGGCTGAAATCCCGGAAAACGGGGTACCGGGGAGACCGGCAGAAACGGAGGCCCGTCATGGGTGCTGTTATCGCGCTTCCACTGATCCTGATCGCCGTGGGCGCACTCGGCTTCGCCCTGTGGAGTCTGTACGCCGTCGGTCTCGAAACGTTCACGTTCGCCAAGTCGGCACGCCGTCACGGTTCGGGTGAGTGTGCCGCTCACTACGAACCCGGAGACCACCATCACGTCTCCACCCGTCCGCTGGCGGGATACGGCCGGCGGCCGGTCAACCGCCCCCGCTGAGCAGGAGTACCCCGGGTTTCCTTTGGTCGGGTTGGCCCGGGATCTCTGCACAAGGACAGGACGTGCCCGATCCGTCCGGGCACTTCCTGTCCTTCGGTACCTTGTCCTCATGATCGCGGTCTACGGTGCGGGCGGTATCGGCTGCTACGTGGGCGGCCGGCTCGCGGCGACCGGGACGCCGGTGACGTTCGTCGGGCGGCCACGGACGGCGGCCGCGGTGGCGGCGCACGGGTTGCGGTTGACGGACTACCTGGGCGCCGATCTCCGGGTTGCCGACGTGCCTTTCGAGACGACGCCGGACGGTGCGGACGGCGCGGAGCTTGTGCTGGTGACGGTGAAGTCGGCAGCGACCGCGCAGGCGGCGGAGGAACTGGCGGCGGTGCTGTCGCCGGGCGCCGTCGTGGTGAGCTTCCAGAACGGCGTACGGAACGCCGAGGTGCTGCGGTCGCGGCTGCCGGAGCAGGTCGTAGTGGCCGGGATGGTGCCGTTCAACGTGCTGAACCGCGGCGCCGGCGTCTTCCACCAGGGCACCGAGGGAAAGCTCGACGTACAACGGGATCCGGCACTCGCGCCGTACGCCGGGTCCTTCGAGCGCGCGGGGCTGCCGCTCACCCAGCACGACGACATCCTGCCCGTGCAGTGGTCGAAGCTCCTGCTGAACCTGAACAACCCGATCAACGCGCTCTCCGACCTGCCGTTGCGTGAAGAGCTCTCGCAGCGCGCGTATCGCCGCTGCCTGGCGGTCGCACAGGCCGAGGCGCTGGAGTTGCTCGCCGCGGCCGGGATCCGCCCGGCGCGGCTGCTCGCCGTACCGATGGAACGCTTCCCCGCCGTGCTGCGGCTGCCGGACTTCCTGTTCCGGCGCCTGGCGGGCAAGGTGCTGGCCGTCGACCCGCTGGCCCGGACGTCGATGTGGGAGGACCTGGAGGCGGCCCGTCCGACCGAGATCGACTACCTGAACGGGGAGGTCGTCCGGCTGGCCGCGTCGCTCGGCCGGACCGCACCGGTGAACGGCAAGCTGGTCGACCTGATCCGGGAGGCCGAGACCGACCGGAGATCCTGGTCAGGACCCGAGCTGCTCCGGGAACTGCAACGGTAGCTCCGCACGGACGTTGACGCTCACCGTCCGGTACGTGAAGCCGAGGTGCTCGTTCAGGCGCCGCATGTTCTCGTTGCCCTCTTGGGTCCAGGTGTAGATCTCGGTGATGCCGTGCTCAGCCGCCCACGCCATGCTCGTCCGCTTGAGCGTCGACGCCACCCCCTTGCCCCGCCAGTCCGGCCGGACCGCGGTGTAGCCGACCTCCGCCCGCTCGGGTACGTCGGTGTCGAGCCACAGCCCGGCGACGCCGATCACCTCGTCACCGGCCACGGCCAGGAACATCGAGGCCGGATCGTTGATCCACTCCGTCGCCCACTCCTCCGCCGTCACGTGCATCGGCGACGTGGTGTCCAGATCCGGGAGCGTCGGGATCGCGACCTGCTCGTACGCCGCGGCCCACAGCTCGGGCCGCTCCGCGACCGGTACGACGGCGTACCCGGCCGGCACATCCGGCCAGGGTTCGTCGGCGATCCGGCGGACCTGCTCGACCTGGCGGAGGAACTCGGTGAACCCGAAGCGCTTCGCGAACGCCAGCGAGCCGTCGTCGTCGATCGTGCATCCGGCGATCGTGTAGCCCTGTCCCGCCGCATGCTCGGTCAGCACCCGGAGCAACGCCGTACCGACGCCGTGCCGGCGCGCCTCGGGACGGACCCGCGCGGTCACGGAGGCCCGATCCGCCTCGTTCGAGCGGTCGGAGTTGCCGTGCGCGACGACCTCACCGGCCAGCTCGGCGAGCAGCATCAGCCGCTGCGGGGTGTGGGCCTTCCGCAGCTCGGCGACACTCGGCGCGCGCTCGTACGGCAGCACTGCGAGGCGCACCTGACGCCAGGCCTCGTAGTCGGCGTCGGTCTCGACGGGCCTGATCCGGATCACCCGGCCATTAGGCGGTCCGGCAGGTGGGAACGGCCAGTGAATTTCAAACTATGAGACTGATCGTCTCGTATGATGGCAGTATGGATGTCGCGGTGATCGGTGGAAGTGTGGCGGGACTGCAGGCTGCGTTGACGTTGGGGCGGGCGCGGCGGCAGGTGGTGCTGTTCGACGACGGGCGGGCGCGGAACCGGGCGGCGTCGCACGTGCACAACTACCTCGGCGTCGCGGACCTCGCGCCCGACGAACTGCTGGCCGTCGGGCGGCAGCAGTTGGCGGCGTACGGCGTCGACGTACAGGAACGCAGGGTCGAGGAGGTGACGCCGGACGACGACGGGTTCGTGGTCGGCGGGCGGCACGTGCGGGTTGTCGTACTGGCGACCGGGTTGTGGGACGAACTGCCCGACGTACCAGGGGTGGCGGACGGCTGGGGGCAGTCCGTCGTGGCGTGTCCACACTGCCACGGGTGGGAGGTGCGGGATCAGCCGCTGGTGCAGCTGGGCATGCGGGGTGCACCGGATCGGTCGGTGGCGCGGGCGTTGCTGCTCAGCCGGTGGAGCGACGACGTGGTGCTGTGCACGGACGGCGACGTTCTGACGGGGACGCAGCTGGATCGGCTCGCCGTGGCCGGGGTCAAGGTGCGGACCGAGCGGGTCGCCGACGTGGGGTCAGGGGTTCGGCTGGTCAACGGGGAGACCTTGGCCGCGGCGCGGGTGTTCGTGGTGGTGCGGCAGCATCAGCAGAGCGATCTGGCGGAGCGGATCGGATGCCAGGTCACCGACGGGGCGGTCGTGGTCGACGAGGGCGGACGGACCACCGTTCCCGGGGTCTACGCGGCCGGTACGACGGCGGCGCCGGCGTTGCTCGCGATCGGTGCGGCAGGGCAGGCCAGTACGGCGGCTGTCGCCGTACACGGTGATCTGCTCGAGTCAGATCTGGGCGGCGGGTGGTAGCCGGGACGGGTCGGCGATCGGCCAGTCAGCCGGCGGGTTCCGGAGTTCGTCGAGCTGCAGGAGGCACCAGGGCGAGAGGTCGGTAGTGGTGCGGACCTCCTCCCACGAGGCCCAGCGGAAGTCCGCGACCTCGGCCGGGTTCGGCGTCGGGTCACCGGTCCACCACACCCGGTACACCGGGCAGAGCTCGTTCTCGACCATGCCGTTCGGCATCTCGGCGCGGTACCGGAACCCGGGCAGCACCAAGTCGACCGTGTCGACCACGATTCCCAGCTCGTCGACGAGCCGGCGCCGGACCGCGTCGGCGACCGGCTCCCCCGGCAGTGGATGCCCGCAGCAACTGTTCGTCCAGACACCCGGCCAGGTCGGCTTGTGCAGTGCCCGCCGGGTGAGCAGCACCCGCCCGCCGGCGTCGACGACGTAGCTGGAGAACGCGAGGTGCAGCGGGGTCGCCGCGTGATGGACCGCGGCCTTCGCCGCGGTCCCGATCGCCCGCCCGCCGTCGTCCACCAGTACCACCCGCTCGTCGGTCACGCGACCGAGCCTAATCGGGTTCCGCCCGGGTTCCAGTGGCTGCTAGCCTCACGGTGTGACCAAGCACTGCGTGATCTATCGACCGGCTCTGGGAGGGGCCGGCGTCCGGTAGTCCCCGCAGTCCGCACCACCCAGAGCCTCCGAGGCAGGAACCGTCCGGTTCCTGCCTCTTTCCGTTCGCCGGAGGCACTGGTTCGCGGGTGCCTCGCCCTGAGAGGAACCCCATGAATGCTGTGATCGACCGGTTACGACGTACCACCGACCTGATCGTCGGCGAGGACGACCTGCGTGAACGCCTGGACTCCGGGCGGCCGCTGCGGATCAAGTACGGCGTCGACTGCACCGCGCCCGACCTGCACCTCGGGCACGCGGTCAACCTGTGGATGATGCGCCAGCTGCAGGACCTCGGGCACCGGGGTGGTGTTCCTGCTCGGCGATCTCACCACCCGCGTCGGCGACCCGACCGGGCGCTCCGAGACCCGCCCGGTCCTCACGCCCGCGCAGATCGACGCGAACGCGGCGTCGTTCCTGTCGCAGGTGTCGCTGGTGTTGCGGACCGATCCCGCCGTCTTCGAGGTACGGCGGAACTCCGAGTGGTACGACGCGATGCCCGTCGCGGAACTGCTCGGGTTGTTCGCGCAGGTCACGCATGCCCAGTTGATGGCGCGGGACATGTTCCGCGACCGGGTCGCGGCCGGGCGGGAGATCGCCGTCCACGAGCTGGTGTACCCGGTGCTGCAGGGATACGACAGCTTCGCGATGCAGAGCGATCTGACGATCGTGGGGTCCGACCAGCTGTTCAACGAGCAGCTCGGCCGGCACTTCCAGCAGCGGCTCGGGGCGCCGCCCCAGGTGGTGATCACGACCACGATCACGCCCGGGATCGACGGTCGCGCCAAGCAGTCGAAGTCGCTGAACAACTACATCGGGCTGACCGACAGCCCACGCGACAAGTTCGGGAAGCTGATGAGCATTCCGGACGAGCTGGTGGAGGCGTACGCGCGGGTGTACACCGAACTGCCGCTCGAGACGGTTGCCGCACTCGCGGACGCGTCCGGACCGGCGGCCCGGGACGCGAAGCTCCGGCTGGCGGCCGCGGTCGTGACGCGGTACCACGGCGCGGGGGTGGCGAAGGCGGAGCTGGACGCGTTCCGCCGTACGTTCAGCGATCGGTCCGAGCCGGCCGACATGCCGGAGATCAGCGTTGCGTTGGACCGCCCCACGGTCCTCGACCTGCTCCGGGCCGCGCATCCGAACGCCAGCAACTCCGAGCTGCGCCGCCTCCTCCGCCAGGGCGCGGTATCCGTCGACGGCGCCCGCCTGGACGATCCGACAGCCGTCGTCGAGCTCCGCGGACCGGTCGTCCTGAAGTCGGGCGCCCGGACCTGGCACAGGGTGGACGCCCAGCACTCACCAACCGCCTAGACCGACGGCGGTCCGCGATGCCACCCGTCCCGTGTCAGAGTTGGGCAATGACGATCCTGATCACGGGTGCGACCGGAAACGCCGGCGGCGCGGTGGCACAGTCGCTGGCGGCCCAAGGAATCCCGGGCCGCGGGCTGGTCCGGGCGGCGGCACACCTGCCGCCCGGGATCGAGCCGGTGACCGGCGACCTGAACCGGCCGGAGTCCTTCGCCGACGCATTACCCGGCGTCACCGGGATCTTCCTGCTCAGCGGTTACGAGCGGCTCGACGAACTGCTCGCGAACGCGGTACGGGCGGGGATCCGGAAGGTCGTCGTACTGTCCAGCAGTTCGCTCGACGGCGAGCCGGTGAACGCGGTCGCGGCGTACCACCACGCCACCGAGGAGGCGGTCCGGGCATCCGGGCTGGCGTGGACGTTCCTGCGGCCGAACTCGTTCATGTCGAACACGTTGCGCTGGCTCGACCAGCTCCGCGCGGGCGACGAGGTCCGCGTGCAGTTCCCCGACGTCCCGGTGTCGACGATCCACCCGCTCGACATCGGCGACCTCGCGGTCCGGGCGCTGCAGGGCGCGCACGATTCCGAGGTACTGCGGCTCACCGGGCCGGTCGCGCTGACACCGGTCGAGCAGGTCGGGATCCTCGCGGAGGGCCTCGGCCGGCCGTTGACGGCGTACCCGATGAGTCGTGCGGAGACCCATGCGGAGCTGCACGCCTCGATGCCTGAGCCGTACGCGGCCGCGATCGAGTCGTTCTTCGGCGACCGGACGATCGACGAAACCTCGGTGAACACGACCGTCGCCGACGTCACCGGTCACCCGGCTCGCACGTTGCAGACCTGGGTGCAGGAGAACAGTTCGCTATTCGGCTAGGGCATGTCTCCTGATCCCACGTCGTAGCGAGGAGGTGCTCGGTGCGGTAGCTCGGCGCGCGGGGGCGAAGGGGTCGATGCGGAGCATCGTTCCCTTTGCGCCCGTGCGGCGAGATGCCGTGCCGAGTGCCCCGCAGTAGGCGTGGGATCAGGAGGCATGCCCTAGCAGTTGTTCGCGCAGGATGTCGGCGTGGCCGCGGTGCTGGGCGAGTTCGCGCAGCACCTGCAGGTACACCCAGCGGAGCGTGCGCGGGCCTCTCGGGTGCCCGGTGACGACCGTGTCCAGCGGCAGGCCGGCGGCGATCTCCCGTGCGGTCGCGCACGCCTTCTGATGGGCAGCTGTCACCGACGCGATCGTTTCGTCGTCGGCCAGCCGGAACGAGTCGTCCGGGTTCTGCCCCATCCCGAGCTCCTGCCGGGACGTGCCGCCCACGCACTCCTCGAACCAGATCCGCTGCATCCACGTGAGGTGCTTCAGCAACCCGAGCAACGTCGTCGCCGACGGGACGAGCCGACGGCGGACCTGGTCCTCGGTCAGCCCGTCGAGCGTCGCCTCGATCGCACCGCGATGCTCCTCGAGGAACGCCTCCAGCTGCGTACGCTCATCGTCCAGCAGTACGTCGAACGAACCCATCACACCCCCAGCGCTTCCAGGTATTCCGCCGAACTACAGGTACTGCCCAACCGGGGGAAAGCGTAGCCGACCGCGAAAGCGTGCGCGTCACCGTCGAGGCCGGTCATCGCGTCGGTGACGAAGAAGGTCTCGTACCCGAGGTCGGACGCCGCCCGCCCGGTCGACTCGACCCCGAAGTTGGTGGCGATGCCGGCCAGGACGACGTTCGCGATGCCGCGGGACTGGAGCTCGCCGTCGAGCACCGTCCGGCCGAACGCGCCGATCGTGCGCTTCACGATCTCCAGGTCCCCGGGCCGCGGCTCGGCCCCGGGCGCGAAGCCGCTGCCGTCGGGCTGGACCTCGACACCCGGGCGTTCCACCCGGACGTTCACCACCAGCCCGCCGGCCTCGCGGGTCGCCGCGGCCAGTGCCACGGACCGTTCCAGTACGTCGGGACCGCTCAGCGGCGCGGTCGGCAACGCCACGATCCGTGGCATCAGGTCGATCAGGACGAGCGCGGTACGGCGTCCTTCCAAAGCGTTCACGTGCCGAGCTTAAGGTCGAGCACGTCGACCCCGGCGAGATAGCCGATAGCTGCCGCGTTCTTGCCGGTAACGGTCACGGTGAACTGGTGAGTGCCTGCGCTCAGCTGAAGGGTGCCGAGGTCAACGGCCTGGGTCCCGACACCCGAGGCCTGGTACCCGTCGAACGGTACCGGTGTCCCACCGTCCACCTGGACCCCGACGATGCCGTAGTCGGCGGCCTTCGTCAGCACCGTCGACAGCTGGTAGGTACCGGTCGTCGGGACGGTGAACGCGAACACGGCCTTGTCGCCGGCCTTCGCGCCGTGGATCCACGCCTGCGCGCCACCGGACCAGCTCACGCCACAACAGTTCCCCTGCGGATCAACGGCAACAGTTGACGACACCGGCGGTAGCATCGACTCGCCTTCGATGCGCAAGGTCCGGCCACTCGTCCCCTGCACCGCCGCCGACTTGGCGCCGACGTTCCCCGCCAAGTCAACAGCCGCCACGCGATAGCTCCAGCTCTCCCCCATTCCCAGGCCTCGGTGCAGGAACCCGGGAAGCGGACTCGTCCCCAGCAGCTTCTCGGTCCCACCCGCCTTCGTGCCGTACACGTTGTAGTAGGCGATTCCGCTCTCGTCAGGCACGTCCGACCACGTCACGTTGATCGCGTTGTCCGGTCGTCCGACGGCCGCGAGCCCGGTGACGGCCGCGGGGGCGCGGCGGTCGGCGTACGGCTGGGTGAGTGACTGGACGACGTACGACGACGCCGTCCACGCCGGACCGGTCGGACGGAGCTCGATGTCCAGGTGGTCGCGGCCCGCGGTGACAGTTGCCGGGAGCTGGTAGTTGTCGTCGAGCCAGCGTTGGTGGGTGTTCCCGAGGGGCTGCAGCCAGGTGCCCGAATCCTTGCCGTTGACAACCACCTGCGCGGACTGCCCTGGACTGTTCTGGTCGCTGGTGCGGCGCAGGGTCACACCCTTGTTGGCCGGGTCGATCGCTACCCGGAAGCGGATCGGCTGGGTGCTGGAGCGGACCTGGTCGGTCAGGGAGATGTCGTCGTGGTCACCTTCGTAGACCGAGGTCAGCTCGGTCTGGGTGCCGTTGTCGGCGTACCCGTGCTGCTGACGGCCGGCGGCGGAGCCGACGTCGATGCGGTCGGTCTCACGGGCGCCGAAACCGGCGGCCTTGTAGAGGAACGCCGTTGAGCCGTAGATCGCCGGGTGGTCGTCCTGCTGACCGTGTTCGATGCCGAAGTCGAGCTGGTTCTCGAACGCGACCGAGTCGGTGATGTGCAGCCGCCAGGCGCCGTCGCACTCGTTCGTGCAGAAGCCGGCCCGGACCTCGTGCGCGGAGTTGCCGTGGAACGGCGTCGAGTAGGTGCCCGCGTTGAAGTACCAGCCGGACTCGTAGAAGTCCTCGGTGCCGGTGCCGTGGATGGCCGGTGTCCGCTCGCCGTCGGCGTACACCCGCTCATCGCCCTCGAGGTACCCGCGGGTGTTGCCGTCGGCAAGCAGTCCCTCCATGGTCTGGGAGACGCCGACGAACTTCCCACGCCCGGCCACGTCCGCGAACGTCCAGTCGCTGCCCTGCGTGGTCTCGCCGCGCTTCGAGATCGCGGTGAAGTACCCGATCTTCCCGGTCGCCAGCTCGGTCGCCTTGCTCCTGTCGGGCGCGGCCGTCACCTCTGCCTGCCCCTTCAGCGGGTACGACGTCGGGTTCACCAGCCTCACGGTCGCGTGGGCGACGTACGGCATCGGCCACCAGGACGAGTACCAGCCGTCGGGGTCCATCGCGAAGAACAACGAGTGCACCGGGTTCTCGCCGAGGCCGGAGCCGAAGAACTCGCCGAGCGGGGCGTCGACCCGCTTCTGGCCGTCGATCGTCACCTGGACGCGGATGCCGGCGAGCAGCGTGTCGGACGGCTTCACCCGGGCCGCGTCGGCGTCGGTCGCGGCGTACGTCATCGCGTGCTCACCGGCCCAGTTCTGCTTGCTGATCGAGTAGTTGTGGGCCTGCTCGTCGGCGACGTGGTTCGGGCCGACGTCGAGCTTGTCCCCGGAGTCGACCCAGTACGCGAACTCGTTGAAGTCGAGGTCGGACGAGATGAACTGGTTGGTGATCGTGATCTGCGACTTGCCCGCGGTCAGCGACGCCGGCAGGTCGACGGTCTGGTCGTACCACTGCGCACCCTGCGCCTTGAGCGGTGCCCACTCGCCGGCCGGTGCGCCGTCGACGAGGATCTTCGCGCGCTGGTTTCCGATCCGCAGGTCCATCCGGCGGGTCAGCTTCACGCCGGTGTTCGCGGGGTCGATCTTCATCGTGAACGAGCTGCCGCCGAGGAACGCGCGGCCGTCGTCCGTCACGCTCTTCAGGTCCAGACCGACGATGTCCGGCAGTTTCAGCCGGAGCGCGCTCAGCTCGCCCGGACCGAACGTGTCGGCCAGTGTCGCTTGCTTGCCCGGGGCAAGGTTCAGCGGGGTGGACGTGGTCCGCGCGCCGGGCTGCGCCGGCTTGGGGTCCTTGGTACCGGCCGCGTTCAGCAGCTTCAGCACGTCCTCGGCCTTGTCGCCCGGGTCGAACGTCGAGATGCCGTTCGCGTCCGGGAACCGGCGGTAGTCGACGTGGTAGAAGAGCGGGTTGTTCTGGGTGGTGATCCGCATCGAGGACCGGTACGGCATCGGCACCCGGATGTAGACGCCGCCGCTGCTCTGCGCGCCGTTCGCGACCAGCGGGTAGCTGAACGGGGCGCCGAGCTTGCCGTCGACGATGTCCTGCAGCGACCCGTGCAGCACCTGCTTGCCGTCGAGCTCGACGGTGATCGTGCCTGTCCTGGACACGTTGCCGTCGTCGCGGGTGAACCAGATCGACGCGACCTCGCCGGCGCCGCTCGCCTCCGCGATCACGCAGCCCGCGCTCGTCGTCCGGAGGCAGGAGTAGGTGCCGTCGAAGCCGTCGTTGTTCGTGCCGTCACGGCCGAAGCTGGAGAACTGCTTGGTACGGACGCCGGTCTGGAGCTCGGGTAACCGGTCCAGATTCCGGTACACGTCCCACCCGACCGGGCCGTTGTCGTTTCCTGGTGGTGCGGCCGACGCCGCGGAGGTCGGTAGGGCGAGGACTGCGCAGGCAAGGAGGGCGACGACACGACGGAGCATGGGCGGTTCCTTCGTCATGGGAAATCGATTTCTGAGATGTCTACCACCGATGTTTCCCGATGAGAAGGCCTCAGGCAGACTGGACCCCGCACACAACTTCAGACTTGCAGGAGATTCGATGAGCTCTGATAAAGCCCAGATCGGTGTCACCGGCCTCGCGGTGATGGGCCGCAACCTGGCCCGGAACCTCGCGCGCAACGGGTTCCGCGTCGCCCTGCACAACCGGTCCCAGGCACGGACCGACTCGCTGGTGGCGGAGTTCGGCTCCGAGGGCGAGTTCGTCCCGTCCACCGACCTGGCGGGCTTCGTCGAGTCGCTGGAGCCGCCGCGCCGGGTGATCGTGATGGTCAAGGCCGGCGCCCCGACCGATGCGGTCATCGACGAACTGGTGCCGCTGCTCGACGAGGGCGACATCGTCGTCGACGCCGGCAACGCGCACTTCCTGGACACCCGCCGCCGCGAGGCCGCACTGCGCGAGAAAGGCCTGCACTTCGTCGGCTCGGGCGTCTCCGGCGGCGAGGAGGGCGCGCTGAACGGGCCGAGCATCATGCCCGGCGGCTCTCCCGAGTCGTACGCCGCACTCGAGCCGATGCTGACCAAGATCTCCGCGCACGTGAACGGCGAGCCGTGCTGCGTGCACGTCGGCCCGGACGGCGCCGGCCACTTCGTGAAGATGCTCCACAACGGCATCGAGTACGCCGACATGCAGCTGATCGCGGAGGCGTACGACCTGCTCCGGCATGTGCTCGGACTGTCCCCGGCCGAGCTCGCGGACGTGTTCCGGGACTGGAACACCGGCGACCTGGAGTCGTTCCTGATCGAGATCACCGCCGAGGTGCTGAGCCAGACCGATCCGACCACCGGCGGCCCGTTCGTGGACGTCGTCCTCGACCAGGCCGAGCAGAAGGGCACCGGCCGCTGGACGGTGCAGTCCTCGCTCGACCTCGGTATCCCGGTGAGCGGCATGGCCGAGGCCGTCTTCGCGCGGTCGCTGTCGGGTGACGTCGTACGGCGGGAAGCGGCCGCCGGCGTCCTGGCCGGGCCGGGCGACGTGAAGGCGGACGTGGACCGGGACCAGTTCATCGACGACGTACGGCACGCGTTGTACTCGTCGAAGCTGGTCGCGTACGCGCAGGGCTTCGACGCGATCCGGGCCGCCAGCGAGGAGTACGGCTGGGACATCGACCTCGGCGCGATGGCGAAGATCTGGCGCGGCGGGTGCATCATCCGGGCACGGTTCCTGGACCGCATCAAGGAGGCGTACGACCGGAACCCGGAGCTGCCGTCGCTGCTCGTCGACGACTACTTCCGGGACGCGGTCGTCAGCGGCCAGGAGGCGTGGCGCCGGGTGGTCGCGACCGCGGCCACGGTCGGCGTACCGGCTCCGGGATTCTCCGCCGCACTCTCGTACTACGACGGCCTGCGTGCGGAGCGTCTCCCGGCCGCACTGATCCAGGGCCTGCGCGACCTCTTCGGCGCGCACACCTACAAGCGGGTCGACCGCGACGGCAGCTTCCACCTCGAGTGGTCGGGCGACCGCTCCGAGAGCGCCCAGTAGACAGCCAACTGCTACGACGTCGTCCCCACGGCGCCGGCTACCGAACCGTCGGAGCCGGCGTCCGGGACGGCGCAAACCCACCCTCGACGGCGGTCATCAGAACATCCCGTTCGGATTCGCGGCGGCGTCCGGGACCGGCTGCATGACGTCCCAGTGCTCGACGATCCGGCCGTCGTCGTCCAGCCGGAAGATGTCGACGATCGCGGTCGCCGGCTGCCCGGGCACCCGGACGCCGGACACGTGCGCGATCACGTGATCCCCGTCCGCGAAGATCCGCTTGACCTCGGCCTTCAGCTCCGGGAAGTCCCGGCGGAGCGTGCCGAGGAACTCCTCGAAGCCCGCGATCCCGTCCGCGATCCGCGGGTTGTGCTGCACGTAGTGGTCGCCGAACAACTCGGCGGCGGCGTGGAAGTCCTTCTGGTTCAGGCCCACCTCGTAGAAGTCGAGGACGGTCTGCTTGTTGCGTTCGCTCATCGTCGATCCTTAAGTGAACAGTTGTAGTGCTACGACCGTAAGGCAACGTGCGTTGCAATACAATCGGATTCATGGACGGTGGAACGACGCGAAGCCGGAACCGGCGTGGGCAGGGGGAGCTGCTGCGGCGCGAGATCATCGACGCGGCGCTGCGGATGCTGAACGAACTCGGTGACGACGAGGCGCTGTCGTTGCGCGCGGTCGCCCGCCAGGTCGGGATCGCGGCCACGTCGGTCTACATCCACTTCGCCGACCGCGACGAACTGGTATTCGCGGCACTCGAGCAGAGCACCGCCGACCTGCTGCGCGACCTCGCACAGGCCGAGGACAGCGCCGGCGAGGATCCGGTACGGCGGCTACGCGCGCGACTGCTGTTCCTCGGCAGCTGGACGCGTGACCATGCGGGGCTCTACAAGGTGCTGCACGAGAGCACCCTGAACCGGCGGATGCACCTGATCTTCAAGGAGGAGCTGTCGGTTCGCGCGATCGCCGCCGTACAGGCGTGCATGGACGCCGGACTCGCACCGGCGGACAATGCGGCGGCGGTGGCGCTCGACCTGCGGTCGGCGGTGCACGGCGCGGTCTCGATCCGGATCAACGAGCCGGAGGCTGCGCTGCCGCCGCTGGCAGACCAGGTCGATCGCTTCCTGGTCAAGCTGGTTGGCGTGCCGGTCGAACATATGTTCTAATAGCGGTCCAGCGCCAGTCAGAAGGAGATCGCCGCAACGATGACTGTAGACACCTTTGCAGTAGAAGCGCCGTCAGACCTCGTCGACACTCCCGAGGTTGTCGACAGCCCCGAGGTCGTGGAGGCGCCGAAGCCGAAGAAGGCTCCGGCGAAGAAGGCGGCCGGCAAGAAGACCAAGACCATCGAGCTCACGCTGACCGTCACCGGTACGGCGGACGGCGAGTGGCGCGCCGAGCTCAAGCAGGGCACCACGTACCTGGCGCGCGACCTGGCCGTCGCCGCGGCCGCGGTGTCGCGCGCGGCCAAGGAGCTGCACGAGGACCTGTCGACCCCGATCGACGAGGTGATCGAGGAGGCCCGCGCCCAGCAGGCCGCCAAGGTCGCTGCCCTCGAGGCCGAGCTCGAGGCTGCTCGCAAGGCCCTGGCAGACCTGGACTGACACCGGCATCCCGACGCATGCTTCCCGTGGTGGTCAACTTCCCTGATGACCACGGGCAGGGCCCGTCCGCAACTGTGTGAGGTGGTTGCGGGCGGGTCCTGGTAACTACTACTCGGGCCGGGTCTTGAGCACGATCCGGAGGTTCGCCTTGGGCTGGTGCTGCCAGGCTTCCTCGGCCTGCTCGAGCGGGTAGGTCTCGATGATCGGCCGGACGTTCTTCAGGACGGCGAAGTTCAGCGTGTCCTCGGAGTCCTGGGCCACCCCTGAGTACCAGCCGGAGACCGAGAGCCGGCCGTCGGCGAGCGTGTGGCCGGTGACCTCGATCGGGTCGCCACCCTCCAGGACGATCAGCTGACCGTTCGGGCGCAGGCCCTTCACCAGGTCGGTCTGGAGCTCGGCGCGGGACACCGTCGCGAGGATCGCGGCCGCACCTCCGAGCGCCTTCAGTGCCTCGCCGGCGTCGCCCTCGGTGCTGTCGATGTACTCGTCCGCCCCGAGCTGCCGGGCGAGCTTCTCCTTGTCCCGCCCGCGGTTGATCGCCACCGTCCGGAAGCCCATCTTGTCGGCGAACTGGATCGCCAGGTGCCCGACGCCGCCGACCCCCTGCACCGCGACGGTCTCCCCCGGCCCGGCGTGCGCGTGCCGGAGCGCGTTGAACGCGGTGATGCCGCCGCACATCAACGGCGCGGCGTCCTCGAAGCTGAGCCCGTCCGGGATCCGCGCCACCGCGTCCTGCGGTACCACCAGGTACTCGGCGTACCCGCCGTCGTACGACGTGCCGACGATCGTCCGGTGCACGCAGTTCGTGAAGTCGCCCCGCCGGCAGTACTCGCAGGTGAAGTCGACCCCGCCGGACCAGCCGACGCCGACCCGCTGCCCGGGCTCCCAGAGCGTCACGCCCGTGCCGACCGCGTCCACCACGCCGGCGATCTCATGCCCGGGGATCCGCGGCAGCGTCGTACCGAAGAGCGCGTTCCGCGGGATCGCGTCGCCGCCGCAGATCCCGCAGGCGTGGACCTGCACGCGGATCTGCCCCGCGGCGGGCTCCGGGATCGGTACGTCGGTGACGACGAACGGGCCGCCGGCCTGCTGCACCTGGGCCGCACGCATGGTTCCAGTCATTGTTCTCCTCGTGTCTCTGCTCGCAAGTCAGTGCATTCCGCCGTCGGCGACGATCTGCTGGCCGGTGATCAGCCCGGCCTCGTCGCTCGCGAGGAAGGCGGCGATCCCGGCCACGTCCTCGGTCGTTCCCAGCCGCCCGATCGGCACCATCGCGACCAGCGACTGCTTGTACTCGTCGTTCGCCGGATCGGTGAAGATCCCGGCGCCGTCGATCGGCCCGGGGACGATCGTGTTCACGGTGACACCGCGCGGCCCGAGCTCCAGCGCGAGGACGCGGGCCAGGTACCCGGTCGCGACCTTGCTGGTGCCGTAGAGACCGACCCCCAGTTGCGGGACGGTCGTGGTGTTCGACGAGATCGTGATGATCCGGCCGTTGTCGGCGATCCGCCGGGCGGCTTCGCGCAGCACGAAGTACGGACCTTTGGTGTTCACCCGGAACAGCAGGTCGAAGTCCTCCTCGGTGACGTCCGCGAACGGGACGTTCACCTTCTCCATGCCGGCGTTCGCGACCACGATGTCGAGCCGGCCGAACTCCTCGAACGTCGCGTCGTACAGCCGCTGGATGCCGTCGACCTCGGAGACGTCGGCGGCGACCGCGATCGCCCGGACGCCGAGCGCCTTCGCGGCGTCGACCACCTCGTCGGCAGCGGACTTGTCGCGCGAGTAGTTCACGACGACGTTCGTTCCCCGGGCCGCGAGCCGGAGCAGGATCGCCCGGCCCAAGCCCTTCGACGAACCGGTGACCAGCGCGGTTTGTGCCATGGACCGATCGTCCCGCGCACCAGCGCCCCGGCGGAAACAGAGATTTGCTGGCGAGGGCACAACGGATCGTTGTGGCACGATGAAACGGTGGACATGAGCTTGCGGCTGTTGCAGGCGCTCGACGCGGTCGCGGCGGAGGGCAGCATGACCCGGGCTGCCCGCACGCTCAACCTGACACAGCAGGCAGTCAGCGGGCAGATCCGGCAGTTGGAGCGCGTGGTCGGTACGCCGTTGGTCGAACGCCGCCCGACCGGGATCGAGCTGACCGCGGCCGGCGAGGTCCTCCGCAAACAAGGCGCCGCATTGCTGTCGTCGGCGCAGGCCATGGTGACGGAGGCGCGGCTGGCCGCGTCCGGACGGCGGGACCCGCTGCGGATCACGTTCAAGGCGCAGAGTACGGCGCACTTCATGCCGGCGGTCGAGGCGGCCCTGCGAGCGGAGGCACCGGACCTGGAGCTCCGGCCGATCGCGTCGCACACGCTGCCCGAGGAGCTCGACGCGCTCGTGTCCGGGCGGGCGGACGCGGCGTTCCTGTGGCTGCCGATCGGGGACGACCCGCGGTTCACCGTGCATCCGCTGATACCGGAGGACCGCTGGGTCGCGCTGCCGCCCGGGCATCCCCTGGAGTCCCGGACGTCGTTGCGGGTCGCGGACCTGACCGGCGTACCGGTGATCGGGCCGCGGGACGGGATGCCCGCGGCCGTCGTGGACTTCTGGTTCATCGACCCGCGCCCGGACGGCACCCGGGCGGTCTTCGGGCCGCAGGCGAGCACACCCGAGGAGTGCCTGCACCTGGTGGCCGCCGGTCACGGCTGCTGGATCGCGCCCGCGTCCACGGTCACGTACTTCGCCCACCCGCGGCTGACCTGGCTCCCGCTGGTCGACGCCGAGCCGAACGTGCTGGCCCTGATCTGGCCCAAGCACTCCGCCGACCCGATGCTCCACCTGCTCCTGGAACAGACCCGGCGCGCCCTCACTCCCTTGCCGACAGCAACAACCGCGGAACGGGGCATGAACACGGTGTGACCGGAACGGCACGCCGAAGTGGTGGCAGCGGGCGGGGGCAGGCCTTACCGTAGGTGACCTGCGGGTTTGGCCGCTCCGGGTGAGAAGGGGTCAGATGAGCACTCTCGAGGACCTGGGTTCGCTGCTGCTGGTGCGCGGCGCCGACGAGCTCGACCATGCGGGCGGCACGCTCTACGTGCACCTGCACCGGGTTGCCAAGCGCCTCGGGTCGCTCGGCGCCTCCGACACGCTGGTGGTGGCCGGGCTGGCGCACGCGGCGTACGGGACCGACGGCTACCCGACGCACCTGTTCGACTGGCAGACCGAGCGTCCGGTGCTGGAATCGGTGATCGGCCGCGAGGCCGAGGCGATCGTCTACCGGTACGGCGCCTGCGACCGGGAGACGACCTGGCGGGACCTCGCCGAGCACCGCACGGTCACCGACCGCTTCACCGGGACGTCGGAGGAGCTCGGCGCCGCGGACCTGCGGGACTTCGTCGACCTGACGATCGTCAACGAGCTCGACGTCCTCGACAACGACGCGAAGCGGGCCGCGCAGCTGCGCCCGTTCCTCCAGGAGCTGCTGCCCCGCTGGCAGTCGCTCGCCTCCCCCGCCGTCCTCACCGAGGCCGGACGGATCGTGAACCTGTAACACTGGAGCCGTGAAACGGTTCCTGTGGCGGGGGTTCCTGGGACTCCTCGGGCTCTGGCTGATCGTCACTGTCGCGTCGTTCGGCTACAACTTCGCCACCAACGGGACCGCCGCGCCGCCGCCCGGCCTCGAGTACGTCGAATCCGGCGGCATCCACACCCGCTACGAGACCTGGGGTACGTCGGGCACGCCCGTCGTACTCGTCCACGGCGCCGCGGAGTCCGTCGACACCTGGTCGCGGCTTGTCCCGCTGCTCGCGAAGACACACCGCGTGTACGCGTACGACATCACCGGGTACGGGTACTCCGAGCGCAAGGCGCCGTACACGATCGAGCATCTCGCGGGGCAGTTGCTCGGGTTCCTGGACGCGATGCACCTCGGCGGGCCCGGTGAGCCGCGGCCGATCCTGGTCGGGCACTCGCTCGGCGCCGGGGTCGCGGCCGAGGCGACGCTGGAGGCGCCGGGCCGGGTCGGCGGGATCATGTTCCTGGACGGCGACGGCCTGCCGCTGCCGGGCGGGAAGCCCGGACCGCCGAGCTGGCTGATCATCCCGCCGTACCGGACGTCGCTGTTCCGGCTGGTGCTCGGCCAGGGCTGGCTGCTGAAGAAGGTCTACAACAGCGTCTGCTCGCCGAACTGCCCCCAGATGAACGTCGACGAGTGGACCCGGCCGTTCCGGCAGCCGGGCGCGGAGCAGGCGATCTGGCAGATGACCGCGAACGGGATCCCCGCGGTTCCGGCCGACCGGCTGGCCAAGCTGAAGGAGCTGAAGCTCCCCAAGGTGGTGGTGTTCGGGGCGAACGACACCAACGGCGGCAACGCGGCCGAGACCGCGACCCGGATCGGCGCGCCCGCGCCGACGCTGATCCCGAACGCGAACCACCTCACCCTGATCTCGGACCCGGCCCAGGTCGCGGCGGCGGTCGACACACTTCGCTAGGGCGCGTCTCCCAATCCCACGCCGTAGCGAGGAGGTGCTCGGTGCGGTGCATCGGCGCGCGGGGGCGAAGGGGTCGATGCGGAGCATCGTTCCCTTTGCACCCGTGCGGCGAGGTGCCGTGCCGAGTGCCCCGCAGTAGGCGTGGGATTGGGAGACGCGCCCTAACGCAGATTCCTGGAAATCCCGGGGCCGACGACGGATGATCGGGATATGGCCCGATACGAAGTGGTGGCGCGTGCGAAGCCCGATCGGCGACTCTCCAACGCCGACTACATCGACCTGGCGCTGCACTCCTGGTCGCTGGACAAGGGGATGAGGTTCCAGCGGATCGAGGACCTGCCGGACGGCTCGATCGCGATCGTGCTGCAGCGGAAGATGTCGCCGCTCAAGCACGACGCGGCCTGCGCGATGGCGAACCGGAGCCTCGCCCAGCTGGGCATCCCGGCCGGCGACATCCAGCGGATCGACCTGCACCGGATGACCCGCAAGGGCGGCCGGGCGCTGATCCGCTCCTGGGCCGGACCGAACAACCCGCCCGGCCCCGGCTCCGCCGGCGACCGCGAGCCGCGCCGGCCGAAGCCGACGCCGCCGCACCTGCAGGAGTACCTCAAGGAGTGAAGACCTCGAACCGCGCCGCGTACTTCGTGCCGAGCAGCGTGCCGGCCGGTCGCGACGTCCCTTCGAGGAACTCCTCCGGGTCGAAGTCGGGCCAGTTCAGCCCGTCGATGTAGGCCTTGTGCGCCTTCAGCGACCGCACGCCGATCTCGAACGTGGCGGTGGTGTCCACGCCGTGCCTGCCGTTCGGTGAGCCGGCCGCCCAGACCTGCCGTACGCCGTCCCACTTGTCGCCGGCGTCCGGGAAGATCCACCGGTTCGCGGCGTCCCGGACCGCGTCGAGGGTGGCGTGACCGGTGTTGATGTGGTCGGCCTGGTTCAGCAGTACGTCGCCGTCCCACGTGCTGCGGAAGTTGTTGGTGATCACGATCTCGGGCTGGTGCCGGCGGATCGCCGCGGTGATCACGCGGCGCAGGGCCACGCCGTACTCGATCGTGCCGTCCGGTTGGCCGAGGAACTCGACCGCGGACACCCCGACGATCCGGGACGACTCGATCTGCTCGGCCTCCCGCAGCGGTCCGCACTCGGCCGGGTCGACGCCGTCGATGCCGGCCTCCCCGGAGGTCAGCAGGCAGTACACGACCTGCTTGCCCTGCCCGGTCCACCGCGCGACCGCGGCCGCCGTACCGAACTCCAGGTCGTCCGGGTGCGCCACGACCGCGAGCGCCTTGTGCCAATCCTCGACAACCGGTTCAAGCTCCATGCCCGCAGGCTAGTCCCCGAAGACCTGGCGGGTGTAGGCGTTCGCGAAGACGCGGTGGGGGTCAAGGCGGTCGCGGACGGCGAGGAAATCGTCGAAGCGCGGGTAGCGGGCGCGCAGGTCGGTCGCGGTGAGCGTGTGCAGCTTGCCCCAGTGCGGGCGGCCGCCGTAGTCGGCGACGATGCGCTCGAAGGCCCGGAAGTACGGGTCGTGCGGCAGCCGGTGGTACTGGTGGATGGCGATGTACGCCGTCGCCCGGCCGGACGCGGTGGACAGCCAGATGTCGTCCGCCGCCGCCACCCGGACCTCGATCGGGAACGGGATCCGCGCACCGGACGTGTCGATCCAGTCCCGCAGCCGGCGCAGCACCTCGACCACGTTCTCCCGCGGTACGGCGTACTCCGACTCGCGGAACACCACGTTCCGCTCCGAACAGAACACCTTGTACGACGCGTCGACGTACTCCCGGGCGGAGAGCGCGCGGGACGCGAGCCGGTTGATCCGCGGCACCGTCCCGGGCCGCCGGACCGCGAGCCGGTTGGTCAGCTCGAACACCTTGTTGGACAGCAGCTCGTCGTCGACCCAGCCGCGGACCCGGCCGACCGGCGCCGCGGCGACGCCCGCGCCGACCCGGTTGTTCCGCTTGGTGAGCGCGATCTCGGTGTGCGGGAACCAGTAGAACTCGAAGTGGTCGTTGCCATCGGCAAATTCGTCGAACCCGTCGAGTACGTCGGCCAGCGGCAGCGGCATCTCCTGCGCCCGCAGCAGGAACGCGGGCACGCACTGCAGGGTCAGCGAGCTGATCACACCGAGCGCGCCGACCGAGATCCGGGCCGCGGCGAACACGTCCGGGTGTACCTCGGCCGAGCAGTGCAGCACCGAGCCGTCCGCGGTAACCAGGTCGAGACCGACGAGTTGCGTGGCCAGGCCGCCCAGCTTCGCACCGGTCCCGTGGGTACCGGTGGAGATCGCGCCGGAGACGGTCTGCTTGTCGATGTCCCCGAGGTTCGCCATCGCCAGGTCGAACGCGGCGAGGCCCGCATTCAGCTTCCGCAGACCGGTGCCGGCGCCGACCGTGACCCGGCCGGACGCCTGATCCGCATGCAGGATCGAGGACAGGCCGTCCAGCCGGACCATCACCTGCTCCGGCACCGAGCAGCCCGTGAACGAGTGCCCGGAGCCGATCGCCTTGAGCTTCTTGCCCTGCGCGGCCGCGGTCTTCACCGCCGCCGCGAGTTCGTCGACCGACCCGGGGCGCAGGACCTCGATGCCGGTCGCCGACTCGGTGCCGGACCAGTTCCGCCAGGTGCTCATCCGAAGTTCTTCCCTTCGCCCCGGTAGGTCTTCAGCTCGCGGACGTCCTCGCCGTCGACGGCGTGCACGACGTCGAACCGCTCCAGCATCTCGCCTGCCTTCGCGTAGCGCATCCACACCCGGTCACCGATCCGCAGCCGGTCGGCTGCCGGGCCCTGGACGGGGGTCTGCACCTCGCCGGCGCCCTCGGTACCGAGCAGCTTCAGCCCGGCGGGCGAGGCGGGGAGCGGCAGCCGCGACTTCTTCGCCGGACCGGACGCCACGTAACCACCGCCGAAGAGGGTGGCGATCCGCGGCGCGGGCCGGCGTACGACGTCCAGCGCGTACGCCATCGCGTGCTCCGGCTGGAAGACGTCGTACTTGTCGAACAGGGTCGGGCCGTAGAGGCCGGAGCCGGCGGTGACCTCGGTGACGACCGGGTCGGCGCTGCTGATCTCCAGGCTGCCGGTGCCGCCGCTGTTCACCATCCGCAGCGGAGCGACCTGCTTGACCGCGTCGACGACCGCGCCGCGCCGGTCCGCGAGCTCGGCGGCCGAGCGGCGCTTCACCCAGCGGACGGCCGGTGAGGTGTCCGGCAGGCCGGCGATCTGCGCCTCGTAGAACATCACGCCGGTCAGCTCGAACGCGCTGTCGGCGGCCACCGTACGGGCGAGGGTCGCGACCTCGGCTGCGGTCCGCAGCGGGGACCGCCGGACACCGAGGTGCTGGCCGAAGATCCGCAGCGAGGCGTCGACGTCCAGGCAGACCCGGATCCGCGCGGTGCCGGTCGCGGCGGCCCGGACGAACCCGAGGTGCTCGGGCGAGTCGATCATCAGCGTGATCCGGGACGCCGCCTCAGGGTCCTCGGAGAGTTCGCGGAGCGCCGTCCGATGCGTGGTCGGGTAGCCGAGCAGGACGTCGTCGACGCCGTTCCGGGCCAGCCAGAGCGCCTCGGGCAGCGCATAGCTCATCACGCCGTGGAACCCGGGCCGCTCGAGGGCCGCGGCGATCAGCGGCCGGCAGCGGACCGACTTCGAGGCGATCCGGATCGGCGTACCGGCGGCCCGGCGGACCAGGTCGTCGGCGTTCCGGCGGAACGCGGCCAGGTCGATCACGGCGTACGGCGCGTCGAGCTGCGCGGTCAGGCGCGCATACCGGTCGAAGTCACCCATAACCGGAGTGTAGGTCACGAAATACTGAAAGGTAATACATCTTTGACCGTCGACCAGGGATTCTCACGGGCGCGACCCACGACCCCCGCGGGCGAGAGTGAAGGCGAACCCACTCGGAAAGGTCGCTCATGAACATCAGCCGTCGCACTCTCCTCAAGACCACCGGCGCCGCCGTCGCGGCGACCCCGTTCCTCACCGGCGCGGCCGCGGCATCGCCGAACCTGCCGTTCGGGCCCGTGCGGCAGATCGACGCGGGCGTGCTCAACGTCGGGTACGTCGAACTCGGCCCGGCGACCGGCACACCAGTCCTCCTGCTGCACGGTTTCCCGTACGACATCCACAGCTTCGAGGAGGTCGGTCCGCTGCTCGCCCGGCGCGGCTACCGGGTCGTGATCCCGTACCTCCGCGGCCACGGCAGTACGACGTTCCGCTCGGCCGCGACGCCGCGCAACGTGGACCAGGCCGCGTTCGCGCTCGACATCCTCGCGCTGATGGACGCCCTGCACATCCGGCGCGCAGTACTCGCCGGCTACGACTGGGGGTCGCGGACCGCGGACATCATCGCGGCGCTGTGGCCGGAGCGGGTGCAGGCGCTGGTGTCGGTCACCGGGTACCTGATCACCAACTTGGAGTTCAACAAGAAGCCGCTCCCGCCGGCGGCCGAGAACGCCTGGTGGTACCAGTACTACTTCACCACCGAGCGCGGCGTGCAGGGGCTGCACGAGTACAAGCGGGAGCTCGGCGAGTTCATCTGGAAGTTCAACTCGCCGACCTGGAAGTACAGCGCGACGACGTACGCCCGGACCGCGGCGGCGTTCGACAACCCCGACTACGAGGCGATCGTGATCGGGAACTACCGCTGGCGGCAGAGCCTGGTGCCGGCCGAACCGGAGTACGCCGAACTGGAGGCCGTGCTGCAGAAGACGCCGAAGATCGCGGTACCGACGATCACGATCGACGGGAAGTACGACCCGTTCACGCCGGCCGGGAACGGGTCGTCGTACCGGGACCACTTCGTCGGCCGCTACGAGCACCGGACGTTCGACGTCGGGCACAACGTGCCGCAGGAGGCCCCGCGGGAGTTCGCCCGAGCGGTCGTGGACGTCAGTCGATGACGGCTTCCAACGCCGGTACGACGGTGTGCGCCCAGTCGGACTGTTGTTCCGGGTGGGCGGATGTCGTCGCCAGGAGAGCCACTGTTGCGCCCTTCAGCACGGATACGTCTACGTAGGACTCCGCTCCGGCGTACGAACGCACTGCGGCGGCTGCTGTGGTGGTCGACCAGAGCTGTTGGACGGCGAGGTCGCCGCCTTTGCCACACGCTTGCATGCGGGTCTGGTAGCCCTCGTAGTAGGTGCTCGCTTCAGCCGCGCGCTTGAAACGCAGTAGCAAGGCTGTGGCGGGCTGGGCGTCGTTGGTGCGGTAGCTGCCGGTCAGGGCGAAGCTGGGGACCGGCAGGGAGCCGTTGACCGGTTGGCCGGAGCAGCCGGATGGCAGGGCTTCGTAGGAAGCCTGGTGGGGGTCGCGGCGGCGGGTCCAGGTGTTGTTGCCGATAAAGCCGGCCTCTGCGCCGCCTGGGTCTGTGTAGGTCTTCCAACCGGCGCCAAGCTTGTCCGCTGCTGGGAGGTTGTCGGCGGTGAGCGGTCCGGCGTTGGCTGGTGGTGGAGCGGTCGCTTGTTCCGGGAGCTGCGGCGGGACAGCTGCGTCTGTCGGCTCGTCCGTGGGCAGCGTGTTGGTGGGCACAGGCACTGTGCCGCTCACAGTGCTGGGGATTGCCGTTGACGTGGTCGGCTGTTGCTCGGCCACGGGCTTGGAGGTGCAGCCTGCCAGCGCAAGTGTCAGCGCACACGCGGCCAGGAGGGCTTTCACTTCGGCTCGAAGTGCTGGTAGTCGGGCTTGGCCCAGCCGGCGCCCCAGAAGTAGCCCTGGCCGATCAGGGCCTTCGTGGCAACGCTGTTCGCGAACAGCATGCCTGGCCGGACCACCTCGCGGTTGCGGTACGCCAGTCCGTTCGACGGGTACCAGACGCCGTTCGCGGCCAGGTACGGGTTCTCCACGGTGTTGACGTCGATCGCCCAGCCGTACGAGTGCGGTGACAGCGAGTACGGGTCACCCGTCACGCGGCGGCAGTTGAACGCCGACGTGTTGTCCGCCGCCATCGACCGGATGTCGTTGCCGCCGAAGACGTCGACCCGGCGCATCTGCCGGATCGGGAACTTCGCCGCGAACGTCGAGGTCCAGACCGCGATCATCTTCGCGACCGCGGCGTCCCGCAGGATCAGCTCGCCGCGGTGCACCCGACCGTCGAAGCCCCAGTAGTTCAGCTGCAGCAGGCGTAACGACGACGGCTTCACGGGACAGCCGGCCCGGTACGTGTTCGGCACCATCGCCGCGGAGACGGCGTACACCTTGGGGTTGAGTGCTGCTCTGACCACGATCTTCGCGAGCGCGGAGTACTCCATCGCGGCCTGGCTGACGCCGCGGGTGACCACGCGGACGGTGCGGGTGGCCGGCACGTCGTCGGGGACCCGGAGCCGGAAGTTGCCTTTGGCATCCATGGTGGCGACGTTCAGGAGTTGCCATTTACCACTGCCGAGGTATTGCTGGAGCGCGAGTTCCTTGCCCGGCTCGGCCGGGACCAGCTTCCCGGTGACGGAGACGCCGGTGAGCGTCGCGTACCAGGACGCCGGGGTGTTGAGGACGAGCTTCCGGTCCTGGATCGGGACGGTCCGGTAGCCGGAGATCGCGAGCGCGGTCTCGGCCTTGACGCCGATCATCGTGCGGAACGCCCAGCTGCCGGTGGCGGCCGAGACGTAGCTGAACCGGTAGCCGCCGCCGGCCGTGGTCCTGGTGGAGCCGCGGAGCACCCAGGCGCCGGGGACGCGCTGCCAGAGCGTGATGTACGAGCCTGTGATCGGCTTGCTGATCTTGCCGGTGAAAACGGTCGGCTTGTCCTCCCAGGACGCGGCCGGCTGGTCCAGCGTGATCGACCAGGCCGGCGTCGGCGTGGGCGTGACCGCCGCGGGAGTTGGTGTCGGCGACGGTGCCGGAGTTGGCGCCGGCGTTGGTGTTGGCGTGACACCAGCCAGCAGTACCGCCACGACCCCGAGCAGATGCAACCGCATGCGCCTTCCCTCCCTCGACATCACCTACCTCTGTTAGAGGCGATGACACCGGGAAGGCGTCACACGAAACCGCGAACTTTTACTCCGAGAGCCGCTTCACTGCCGCGTCGACGCGCTCGTCGGTGCCGGTGAGCGCGACCCGCACGTGCCGCTCGCCCGCTGTCCCGTAGAAAGCACCGGGCGCGACCAGGATCCCCTTGTCCGCCAAGGCGCCCACCGAGCCGTAGGCGTCGTACGACGGATGCGATGCCCACAGGTAGAGCCCGCCGTTCGACAGCGTGATCTCCCAGCCGGCCTCGGTCAGGGCATCCCGCAGCACCGCCCGGCGACGCAGGTACCGAGCGCGCTGCTCCTCCACGTGGACGTCGTCCGCGAACGCGGCCGCCATCGCGGCCTGGATCGGGGACGGCACCATCAACCCGGCGTGCTTCCGGACGGCGAGCAACTCCGTCACGACCGTCGGGTCACCGGCCACGAAGCCGCCGCGGTATCCGGCCAGGTTGGACCGCTTCGAGAGCGAGTGCACCGCCAGCAGGTTGTCGAAGCTCCCGCCGGACACGTCCGGGTGCAGCACCGACACCGGCTTCTCGTCCCAGCCGAACTCGGTGTAGCACTCGTCGCTGACCAGCAGTACGTCGTTCGCCCGCGCCCACTCGACCGCGCGCCGCAGGTCCGCGGCCGGGGTGATCTCGCCCGACGGGTTACGCGGGGAGTTCAGGTACGCGACCCGCACCGGCCCGTCGTACGCCGCCGGGTCCGCGACCGGCACGCTGGTCGCCCGGGCGAGCGCGGCACCGGCCTCGTAGGTCGGGTAGGCCAGGTCCGGGATCAGGACCGTGTCGCCGGTGCCGATGCCGAGCAGCGTCGGCAGCATCATGATCAGCTCCTTGGTGCCGATCACGGGCAGCACGGCGCTCTGCGGGTCGACACCGGTGACGCCGAGCCGCCGCTCCATCCAGTCCGCCGCGGCCTGCCGGGCCGCCGACGTACCGATCGTCGTCGGGTACGCCGGGGCGTCCGCCGCCTCGGCCAGCGCCCGCTTCACCAGGTCCGGCACCGGGTCCACCGGACTGCCCACGGAGAGGTCGACGATGCCGTCGGGATGCGCGGCCGCCTTCTGCTGGTAGGGAGCAAGCTTGTCCCACGGAAAGTCCGGCAGGCGGCTGGAGGTCTCGAAGATCACCCGCCCATTCTCCCCCAAACGCCGAGCGGCTGTGATCGGTTGTCCACAACACTACGATCGGTGCCGTGACGTACGACGTGGCCGTGGTGGGCGCCGGAGCGATGGGATCGGCTGCTGCTCGGGCATTGGCCGCGGCGGGCCGCGAAGTCGTCGTACTGGAGCAGTTCACTCTCGGGCACGAGCGGGGCGGGTCGCACGGCGCCACGCGCTTGTACCGAGCAGCCGTGGACGACAGCGAGATCGCCGAGCTGACAGAGCGGGCCAAGCCGTTGTGGCGGCAACTGGAAGCGGAGTCCGGCGAGGTCCTGCTCGAGGAGACCGGTGGAATCGACCACGGCGTGAGTCAGGCCATGGTCGAGGCCTTCCGGTCGTTGCATGGGGCAACCGGGACGGTGCTGTCGGCGGCGGAGGCCGCTGAGCGGTGGCCCGGCTTGCGCTGCGAGACGCCGGTGCTCTTCCAGCCCGGCTCTGGACGCCTGTACGCCGAGCGGGCGGTGCATGCGCTTCAGGCCGTGGCTGGTCGTGCGGGCGTCGAGTTCCGCGTGCAATCGCCAGTACGGGCGCTCCGGACCCGCGACGGTCTGGTCGAGCTCGACGTACCAGGTGGTGCTGTGCGGGCGCGGCACGTGGTGGTGACAGCGGGACCGTGGACGCCGAAGCTGGTGGACGGGCTGGTGTCGTTGCCGCCGTTCACCGTCACACAGGAACAGCCACGGTTCTTCGCACCACTGTCGGACGGGCTGGAATGGCCGAGCTTCGTACACCACGGACCGACCAGTTACGGCCTGTACGAGCCAGGGTCCGGCGTGAAGGTCGGGCTGCATGCGACAGGGCCGGTGGTGGACCCCGACACCCGTGACTTCCAGCCGGAGCCCTCACGGGACGCACAGCTACTGCGGTACGTCGAGGAGTGGTACCCCGGGCTGGATCCGACAAGGTCCACGGCGATCAGCTGTCTGTACGACAACACGCCGACGGCGGACTTCGTGATCGACCGCGCCGGGCCGGTCACGGTGGCCGCCGGGTTCTCCGGCCAGGGCTTCAAGTTCGTGCCTCTGGTCGGTGAACTCGTCCGCGACCTGGTGACCGGCGGCCGGGAAACACCCGCGCGCTTCAGATTTCGGAGCTGAATTCTCAGAGGTAGAGGCCGGTCTGGCCGTCCTCGAGGCGGCCGGCCGCGACCGCGTGCAGGTCGCGCTCGCGGAGCAGCACGTAGTCGTCGCCGCGCACCTCGACCTCGGCCCGGTCCTCCGGGTCGAACAGCACCCGGTCGCCGACCTCCACGGTGCGCACGTTGGCGCCGACCGCGACCACCTTCGCCCAGGCGAGGCGGCGGCCCATCTGGGCGGTGGCGGGGATCAGGATGCCCGCCGACGACTTCCGCTCGCCCTCCTGCTCGAGCGAGACCAGGACCCGGTCGTGCAGCATCCGGATCGGCAGCTTGTCGTCGGAGAGCCGCTTGCGAGAAGTCACCGGCGGCCCACCAGCCGGCGGATCACCAGCAGCACGCCGACCACGCCGACGACCGCACCGGCTACCGCGACGATCTTCTGGGTGCGCAGCTGCCCGTTCTCGTCGAAGACCTGCGACTTGGCCTGCTCGACCTGCCGCTCGAGAACGGCCTTCGGGCTCGCCCGGTCGACCAACTCGTCCACGGTGGAGGCCAGGCGCTCCCGGGTGGCGGCGATGTCCGCCTCGATCTGCTCGGCGGTCCGAGCCTTCGTGTCCGACACGTGTCGGCTCCCTTCCGTCGGCGGGGCATGCCCCGGTCTGCCCCTGGTCACACCCATCCTCGCAGGTCAGCTCCGCAAGTCCACGACCACCTTGATGTCTTCCGGTTCCCGGACCAACGCGTCCGGCCATTCGGACAGCGGCACGGTCCGGGTGAGCAGGCGCTCCAGCCAGGACCTGTCGGCTGCCGTCAGCACGTCCACCGCGTCCGCGTAGTGCCTCTTGCCGGCGTTGACCGTCCCTACGAGTGCGGCGTTCCGTACCACCAGCTGCCGTACGAGAGCATCCAGCTGTACGTCGACAGTCGCGGGGCCTGGGTGGATCCCGGCGAGGCACATAACCCCTGCAGGTGGCAGGAGCGACGCGCAGTCGTAAACGAGCTGCCCGACCCCCGTTGCCTCGATCACCACATCTGGTACGACGTCCAGCTGCTGCAGGTCCGTCAGGTACGTCGCACCGAGCTCACGTACCAGCTCCGGCTTGGGCCCGTCGTCGACCCGGTCGAGCACGTGTACGTCGTACCCACGCTGCCGCGCGATCAGTGCAGCGAGCAGGCCGATCGGCCCGGCGCCGGTCACGAGCACGTGCTGCGGGGCGTAGTAAGACCGTGCCCCTACCCGGTCCACCTGCTCCCACGCCTTCGTGAGGATGCTGGCCGGTTCCACGAGGACGCCGAGGTTCCCGAGCGCGGCAGGCACCGGTACGGCGAAGTACGGGTCGACCCGCCAGCGCTCGGCGCCGTATCCGTCCATGTCCTTGATACCGCGCTCTGTGTACTTCCCGTTGCGGCAGAAGTCCCACTCACCCCGCGCGCACGCCGGGCAGGGCTCCGGGTCCGGACGGCGTACCACTCCGGCCACCAGGTCCCCGGTGGCGAAGCCGGAACCCACCGGCGCCTGCAGCACACGGCCGAGCGACTCGTGCCCGATGACCAGCGTGTCCGCACCCGGCCGGCCGCTGCCGAACATCCCGGTGACCAGCTCGATGTCGGTCCCGCAGATGCCCGTCAGCAGGCCCTCCACCAGGATCGATCCGTCGACCGCCGGCGGTTCCGGTACGTCGCCCACTGCCGCCGAGTCGCTCTTGCCCGGCGTGACTGTCATGGCCCGCATCGCCACAGGCTAACCGCACGTAACATGGCGCCAGCAGCCCTATCCCGTGGAGGACCTGATGTCCGAACGCCTGTCCGTCGGCGACACCGCACCCGACTTCACCCTGCCCGATGCCGACGGCAACGACGTGGCTCTGGCGGACCTGCGCGGGAAGAACGTGATCGTCTACTTCTACCCGGCCGCGATGACCCCGGGCTGCACCAAGCAGGCCTGCGACTTCCGCGACTCGCTCGACTCCCTGCAGGCCGCCGGGTACGCGGTGCTCGGCATCTCCCCGGACAAGCCGGCCAAGCTGGCGAAGTTCCGCGAGCGCGACGGGGTGACCTTCCCGCTGCTCAGCGACCCGGACAAGGAGGTGCTGACGGCGTACGGCGCGTTCGGCGAGAAGACCATGTACGGGAAGAAGGTGACCGGCGTGATCCGGTCCACGTTCGTCGTCGACCCGGACGGGAAGATCGCCGTCGCGCAGTACAACGTGAAGGCCACCGGGCACGTCGCCAAACTCCGCCGCGACCTGGGGTTGTGAAAAACTTTCGACCGTTTCACGGCGATGGTCCATGGAACGGTCGTTTGAGCAAACCCGTCCTGTGATTTGGGTCACAGCAGGATCTCAGCGGACCGCAGCAGAGTCGGCACGCAGGGTGAGTTTTCCAGCGTTCCTGTGAAAGAGCCGTACTCGGGAGACGGTTCCGGTTCAGCGACGGGTGGGTCACGACCGTTCCCGCCGTCACCGTGACGTGCGGAAATTCGGTAATCTGCGCGCGCAGTCAGCCTCTGGCAGCATCTGGGAGGGAGGGACCTGCCGCGATGGGAAAACACTCCTCTGCGGTGACGGGACGTAACAGCAACCGCCGTACGGTGTATCTCACCGCGGTCGGGCTACTGGTGCTGTCGCTCGGTGCGGTCTTCGTGGTCCGGTCCTTCGGTGCCGGCTCCGGGACGGACGGCCTGCTCTCCGGCGGGAAGGCGTGCTCCGACCCGACCCAGATCCGGCTGTCCACCACGCCCGAGATGCAGGCCCCGCTCGAGGCCGCCGCCAAGTCGCTGTCCGCGAAGGGCGGCAAGGACGGCAACGCCTGCTACCAGATCACGATCACCGCGGCGCCGTCGGCGACGGTCGCCCGGGACGTCTCGCACGGCAGCGACGCCCGCCCGGACCTCTGGGTGCCGGACTCCTCGCTGTGGGTCTCACAGGCCGACGACGGCGAGACCGTCCCGAGCATCGCGATCCCCTCGATCGCCACCTCACCGCTGGTCCTGGTCGGCCGGGACGAGAACTTCGCCGACACCTCCAGCTGGCTGCGGCTGCTCGGCGCCACCGAGCCGGCGCTGCTCGACCCGCTGAACACCTCGCCGGGCGCGCTCACGCTGCTCGCGGTGCAGTCCGAGCGGCAGAAGACCTCCGCCTCCGACACCCAGGTGTCGCAGGTCGTCGCACTGCTGGCGCAGCGGCTCGGCTCGATGGCCAAGCCGTACACCGACGTGAACGCACTGTTCGGCCGGGCGGACCAGGACGGCAGCAAGACCGTCGTACCGGCGTCCGAGCAGAGCTTCGTGAAGTACCAGGAGGCGCACCCGGACGCCCAGCTGAAGGCGATCCTGCCGGCCACCGGCACGCTGACGCTGGACTACCCGATCGTCGTCACCGCGAAGTCCGACAACCAGCAGGCGAGCGACGCGGCGCAGGCGCTGGCCACCGAACTGCTCACCGACTCGGCCGCGCAGGCACGGGACCAGGCCGGTTTCCGCGACACCACGCTCAGCCCGCTGAGCGGCGGCCGCGGGGTCGGCGACGTCACCCAGCTGACCAAGCCGACCAACTCCGCGGTCGAGACCACGCTGCAGAACTGGACCCGGCTGTCGCTGTCCACACACTCGCTGGCCGTCATCGACGTCTCCGGCTCGATGGCCGAGAAGGTCGGCAACAAGACCCGCTGGCAGCTCACCGTCGAGGCGGCGTCGAGCGGCCTGAACCTGTTCCCGGACAGCGCCGAGCTCGGCCTCTGGACTTTCTCGACCAAGATCGGCTCGGACAACGCCGACTACAAGCCGCTGGTACCGATCGCGCCGCTGACCAAGGCGCAGCGCCAGACCATCATCAGCCAGCTGACCACCCAGCACCCGATCATCGGCGGCGGCACCGGCCTGTACGACACCGCGATCGCGGCCGTCCGCCAGGTCCGCCGGACGTACAAGTCGAGCGCCGTGAACACCATCCTGCTGTTCACCGACGGCAAGAACGACGACCCCGGCAGCCCGACCCTGGACAAGGCCGTCCAGACCCTCCAGGGCCTCCAGGACCCGTCGCGCCCGGTCCGCATCATCGCCCTCGGTATGGGCCCCGAAGCGAACGCCAACGAACTCACCGCCCTGGCCCAGGCCACCGGCGGCCAGGCGTACGTCGCGAAGAACCCCGGCGACCTCAAGAGCGTCTTCATCGACGCCCTCCAGAGCCGCTGACCTGGCTGCCTCCCCTAGGATGTATCCCCAGGGGAGGCGGCAACGCCTTCTCAGCCAGAGTGGTGGAACGGCAGACACACCGGCTTTAGGTGCCGGCGCCCCCGGGCGTGCGGGTTCAACTCCCGCCTCTGGCACAGCTACTTGTTAAGGTCCGCCACGAGTTGGACGACCCGGGCGCGGATCTCGTCGCGGACCTGGCGGACGACCTCAAGGGGTTGGCCTGCGGGATCGGTCAGTTTCCAGTCCTCGTAGCGCTTGCCGGGATAGAACGGGCAGGCGTCGCCACAGCCCATGGTGATGACCACATCGCTGGCTTGTACGTCGTCGGTCGACAGCAGCTGAGGTGTCGTGCCGGTGATGTCGATACCGACCTCGCGCATGGCTTCGACGGCGACGGGGTTGATCTGGTCGGCTGGTTCGGAACCTGCCGAACGCACCTCGACCTCGTCGCCCGCGAGCTGGCGTAGCCAGCCTGCGGCCATCTGCGAGCGGCCGGCGTTGTGGATGCAGACGAACAGGACACTGGGCTTGCTCACGAGGATGCTCCTGCGGTGGTTTCGGTGTGCGGCGCGACTGCTTCGGGATGGAGGGTCACGACCACGGCCGCGCCGATGACGGCGCCGACCAGTTGGAAGACGATGAAGCCGGGCACGGAGCTGGGCGCGATGCCGGCGAAGGTGTCGCTGAAAGCGCGGCCGATGGTGACGGCGGGGTTGGCGAACGAGGTCGACGAGGTGAACCAGTACGCCGCGCCGATGTAGGCGCCGACGGCGAGTGGTGCGGCGGCGGCACGGCCCGTCTTGGCCAGGGTGAAGATGAGCAGGATCAGTCCGGCGGTGGCGACGGTTTCGCCGAGGTAGAGGTGGCCGGCCGAGCGGTGGGTTGACGACCAGCTGACGGCGTCTTCGCCGTACATCAGGTTCGCCAGGATCGCTCCGGCGATACCGCCGACGATCTGCGCGGGGAGGTACGCGGAGACCTCCTGTGCGGTGAGACCGGTGCCGGCGCGTCGGCCGAGCCACCAGTCGACCAGCGAGACGACAGGGTTGAAGTGGGCGCCCGAGACCGTTGCGAACATCAGGATCAGTACGGCGAGCCCGAGCGCGGTGGCGAACGAATTCTCCAGCAGTTGAAGGCCGGCGTCACCGGGCGAGAGCTTGGCGGCGGCGATCCCGGATCCCACCACGACGGTCACCAGCAGTCCGGTGCCGAGCGCTTCGGCGAGCGCTTTGCGCCACAGGTTCATCCGCGGCTCACCGGTACGGCGAGGTCGGTCATCACATGCTCCCGGTGAGGTCGGACAGGGCGGGCGCCAACCGGTCGACGCGGCGGGCGATCTCGGAGTACGCAGCTTCGAAGGCCGCGTCGGTGTCACACGAACACCACTCGCTTCGCGGCGAGCACGGCAGGGGCGGCGATCGCTTCCAGGGCCTCGGGTTCGAGGTGTACATAGGTACGGCGCCTGTCGCCCTCGGAGCGTGTCCGTACGACGAGGCCGGCGTCTTCGAGGACCTTTAGGTGATGCGCGACCAGGTTGGTCGGCAGGTCCAGCGCCGCACCGAGTACACCGGGCGCGGCGTCGCCGGTCATCAGAGTGTCCACAATCGCTGATCAGCGGCTGGGCGCGGATTCCGGAACGGCGAGCAGGCCGGCCACCCAGCGCAGTTTCTCGGGCACCGGCCAGTAGTAGACCCAGGTGCCGCGGCGTTCGCAGTCGACCAGGCCGGCCGCACGCAGCACCTTCAGGTGGTGAGAGATCGTCGGGCCGGACACCTCGAACTGCGGCGTCAGGTCACACACGCAGATCTCGTCACCGGCCGAGGTGATCATCGAGAACAGCCGCAGCCGGATCGGGTCGGCGAGGGCCTTGAACACCGCCGCACCCTCCACAGCCCCGGCCTCACCGAGGGCGGCATCAGAGATCGGCGCACAGCAGCCACCGGTCGCGACGGGGGTCAGCGTGATCTCTTGTTTCGACATGGATCTATCTTGACTCTTGTCGAATCAAGAGGCAAGCTGGCTGTTGTTTCGATGATCTTCTAGACAGGGAGTGGGACCGTGGTGGAGCAGACAGCGCCGTCCGAGGCGCCGATCGTGGTCATCGGCGCAGGCCCGATCGGCCTGGCGGCAGCCGCACACCTCGCAGAACGCGGGCTGGACTTCGTCGTACTCGAGTCCGGGCCGGGCGTCGCGGCGGCGATCGAGGAATGGCGGCACGTGAAGCTGTTCAGCCCGTGGCGCTACGACATCGACACCGCCGCCCGCCGCCTGCTCGACCAGACCGGCTGGACCGAACCCGACCTCGCGACGCTCCCGACCGGCGGCGACCTGATCGACGCCTACCTGGAGCCGCTCACCAAGACGCCCGAGCTGAACGACCGCATCCGGTACGACGCCCAGGTCGTCGCCGTGACGCGTGTCGGATTCGACCGCATCCGCACCGCCGGCCGCGAGAACGCACCGTTCCTGCTCCGACTCGCCGACGGGACCGAACTGCTGGCCTCCGCGGTGATCGACGCGGCCGGTACGTGGCGCGGGCCCAACGTTCTCGGCGGTTCGGGAATCCCGGCCCGCGGCGAACTCGGTACGGACGGCATCGCGCACGCGCTGCCCGACGTACTCGGTGCGAACCGTGACCGCTACGCGGGCCGCCGTACCGCGGTCGTCGGCGCCGGCCACTCGGCCGCCACCACCCTGCTCGACCTCGGCCGGCTCGCCGACGAGGAGCCCGGCACCGAGATCGTGTGGGTCGTGCGCGGGGCCGACCAGGCCCGGACGTACGGCGGCGGCGATGCGGACGAACTGCCCGCGCGTGGTGCGCTCGGCTCGCGATTGAAGCAGCTGGTGCAGTCGGGGCGTGTCGAGCTGGTCAGCTCGTTCCGGATCGAGTCCGTGGGTACGGCCAACGGTCGCGTCGTACTCGGCGCCGGCGAACGGACCGTTGTCGCGGACACCGTGGTGAACTCGACCGGTTTCCGTCCCGACCACGACATGGTCTCCGAACTACGCCTGGACCTCGACCCGATCCTCGGGTCGACCCGAGCACTCGCGCCGCTGATCGACCCGAACCAGCACTCGTGCGGCACGGTCCCGCCGCATGGTGTCGACGAGCTCGCGCATCCGGAGCCGGGGTACTACGCCGTGGGCGCGAAGTCGTACGGGCGGGCTCCGACGTTCCTGCTCGCCACCGGGTACGAGCAGGCTCGGTCGGTGGTCGCGGCCTTGGCCGGTGACTGGGAGGCGGCGCGGGATGTGCAGTTGGATCTGCCTGAGACCGGCGTCTGTTCGTCCAACCTCGCGTACGGCGGCAGCGCAGAGGAGGCGGGCGGTTGCTGCGGTCCCGCACCGCAAGCCGCACCCGCCGGCCGCGGACTGGCAACCGGGATCAGCGGCGGCCTCCTGACCGTCATCGACGCCACCCCCTCCACCAAGTCGTCAGGCTGCTGCGGCTGACGCCCCGCTTCTCAACGGTCCGCCTTCGGCCGGAACCACCTCAGGCTGCTTGCGAAAGAAGACCTCAGACGGTTGCGAATGAAGGCGGACCGCTCGGCGTGCGCTCACCCCACACAGCGAAGCGAGCGGCAGCAGTGAGCGTCGCCGCTTCCGCCACATCCCCGGCGGCCCGAAGCACACATGCGTATGACAATCCACAAGCCCGGGCACGGCGAGCGACCCGGCGCAGTCGATCCCGTCCGACCCCTCCAACCCAACACCGACGTCGACAAGTCTCGCCCCCGAGCTCACCACGGGCCACCCGCGTCCGATGTCCGACGATCACCCCGTACCGCCGGGAGCTGGGCTTCCTCGCGGCGGGCGGTGATGCCGGCCAGGCGGAGTTTGCGTCGGCGTCGCGCAGCACTTCGGCCAGACGTCCGACGAGGGCCCGGACCTCACCGGCGCCCACATCCAGCACCATCCCCGAATACAGCACGAGCCGCCTCACGCCGTGCAACTCCTTCGCGATCGAGCCACGAAAATCGGGCCAGGAGAATCGAGCCAGGGAACCCGTCGGCTCGGACTATGCCGCATGCCAGCTCTTCACGCGGGCACACCAGTCCCGGCCGCCGACCGGAACCCCAGCTCAAACGGTGACGAAGGACGGCGGCCCGGTGGCGGGCCCGGTCGGCGCACGCTCGCCCCACACCGCGAAACGAGCTGCAGCAGTCAGCGTGGCTTCATCAGCCTCCCACCGACTGCCCCGAGCAGCGGGCACGGCCGTATCGCCCCAGGCGTCGCCTGGGGGCTCGTCGGGTTCGCCCGGTCTGGCTCTACTGTCGGACCGCTCACCCCAGCCAGGCACGACCCCCGACGGATCAGTCCCGGCAGGCACGACCCCCGACAGACCAGTCCCGGCAGGCACCGCACCCGACAGACCAGTCCCGGCAGGCACCGCACCCGACGGATCGTTCGGCTCGGCCGGTCTGGGTCTGCTGTCGGGCCGCTCAGCCCGGCCAGGCGCGGCTCCCGGCGGATCAACCCAGGCAGGCACCGCACCCGGCGGATCGGCCCAGGCAGGCACCGCACCCGGCGGATCGTTGGGTGCGGCCGGTCTGGGTCTGCTATCGGGCCGCTCAGCCCGGCCAGGCGCGGCACCCGGCGGATCAGTCCAGGCAGGCACGGCACGCGGCGGATCGGCCCAGGTGGGGCGGGCTACGTGGACCTGGCCGTTGGTGATGGTGATGGTCCAGCGGCCGTTGTGGAGGTCTACGTGGTGGCGGCGGCAGAGCAGGGCGAGGTTGTTGATGGTGGTGGGGCCGCCGTCCTGCCAGGGGATGAGATGGTGGGCGTCGCACATTACCGGCGGTGCCGCACAGACGACGCAGCCGTGGTCGCGGGCGATCAGGGCGTGGCGGATATGCCGGGTGACCAGCCGTTCACGGCGGCCGACATCCAGCGGCTGAGAGTCCGACCCCAGGACCAGCGGGATCACGTTCGCGTCGCAAGCCAGGCGGCGGATGGTGGCCGCGGACAGGTCGTCGCCGTAGATGGTTTGGCCGGTCGCGTGCGCGGTCGCCGACTTCAGGTCGTCCAGGTCGATCGTCACCGTGATGTTCGCCTTCGCGCCATGCCCCGCGGTGTCGGTGTCCCACGCGTTCGCCGCGACCGTGAGTGCGGTGGTGAGCGCGTCGGCCTGGCGTTTGTCGCGGGGCCGGGGGTCGTGGTCGCCGTCGGCGGTTTTGTGGGGGCGGGCGCCGGTGTGGACGATCGCGCGGAGGAGTTCGGCGTTCTCGTTGGCCAGGAAACCGGTGAACTTCACCCCGTTCTCCGCGGGGCGCAGGGTCAGGGACTCCCGCGCGTACGCCTTGTGTTCCTCGGGTTCGGGGCCGTCGAAGTCGATCCGGTCACAGAGCTGTTTGGCGGCGGCGCGGAGTTCTTTGGGACTGTGGGTGGCGGCGAGGCCGACGAGTTGGTGTTCGGTGACGTCGAGGACTTCTGCTGCGACGCGGGGGCGGACGCGTTCGAGTTCGGTGATGATCGCGGCCGCCTGCGCGGTCTGCAGCGGAAGTACCGTCCCGTCGGCCGATTCGACGCCGTGGGTGAGGGCGGTGTCGACGGCTTTGTACTTCGGCAAGGCGCGGGCCAGGCGGACGTCGCGCCAGACCTCGGCGCGGTCGCGGCGGTGGCGCAGGGTGAGGAGTTCGACGGTGTCGCGGGCACCGACCTCCTGGGCCAGGCCGTCGGCCTCGGCGCGGGCGATCAGTTGCAGGCGGACACCTAGGAGCCGGTTGATGTCGGCGTCGACCTTGTCCAGGGCAGACAGCACCTCGTGATTGCCGATGGCAACCACTGACCGTCCGCCGAGAATGTCCATGACCAAACTCTAGATGCCGCCTCCGACAGTTTTCACAGCCGGGATCGCCTTGTTTTTAAGGAGATTAGTTATCCACAGATTTGGGTCAGCTGTCGGCGTGCTGTTGTGGACAAGTGGCGGTAGCATCGGAGTATGGGCAGACAGGTGCTCGCCGGTGTGTACGTGGCTGTGATGGTCGTGGTCGTGGTTGGTGTGGATGTGTTGTTCTTCCGGCACCAGTTCTGGCCGCGGCTGTTCGTGAACGTCGGGATCGTGTTGGTGTTTCTCGCGTTCTACCTCAGGTTTCTGAGGCGGAGGTGAGCTGGACGGCGCCGGTTGAGCCGTCGATGGTGATGCCGGCGCCGGTGGGGATGCGCTCGGTCGCGTGCGGGACGGCGACGACGGCGGGGATGCCGCGTTCGCGGGCGACGATCGCGGCGTGGGAGAGGACGCCGCCGGTCTCGGTCACGACACCGGCGGCGATCGACAGGAGCGGGGTCCAGGCCGGGTCGGTCTGCGGACAGACGAGGACGTCACCCGGGCGGACGGAGGCGAAGTCACCCGGTCCGCGAACGACCCGCGCAGGCCCACTCGCCACGCCACGACTAGCCGGGGTCCCACTGAGAGCGGGCAGCACAAGCGGCACCGGCGGCACGGGCGGTGTGCGTGGCGCCGGTGGCGCGGGTGGTGTGCGCGGCGCCGGTGGCGCGGGTGGTGTGCGCGGCGCCGGTGGCGTGGACGATGTGAGCGGCGCGGCTGGCACGGGTGGTGTGCGTGGCGCGGGTTCTGCGCGCGGCGCGGGTGGTGTGAGGGGTGCGGGTGGCACGGGTGGTGTGCGTGGCGCGGGTGGTGTGAGGGGTGCGGGTGGTTTGAGGGGTGCGGAGGGCGGCGGGGATGTGGGTGGTGTGGGGTTGGGAGGGGTTGGGGGGTGGGTGGTGATGGGGCGGGACTGGAGGAACCAGATGGTGTTCGAGGCGATGGCCCATTCGATGTCTTGGGGGGCGCCGAAGGCGGTGGTGGCTTGGTGGGCCAGGGCGGCCAGGTGTACGGCGGTGGCGTCGGGGAGGGTCGGCGTACGACGTTGGTCGGCAGGGACCTGGTGGGTGACGAGGCGGGTGCCTTCACGGATCAGTGCGGTGGGCTTGTCGGCGATCGTGCGGGTTACGTGGCCGTTGTGGACTTCGTAGCGATCGGGAGTCACGCGGCCTTCGACGACGCTCGGGCCGAGGCCCCAGGAGGACTCGATCAAGGTCGAGCCGTCCAGCGAGGTGAACAGGACGCCGGAGACGTCGGCGTCCACGTGCAACTGGATGATCACGGCCATCGCGGGCGTCGGTACGTTCTTCCGGTACGCCGTCGCGCGGTCGGACCAGAGCGACGCCCGGCACGCCCGTACGGCCTCGACGACCGCGTCGATCCCCTGTACGCCGAGGAAGCTGTCGTGCTGCCCCGCCGCCGACGCCAGCGCACCGTCCTCGTTGGACGCCGACGAACGCACGGCAACCACCGGATCCCCGGCAGCCACCAACCACCTCCGCAACTCCTCCACCTCATCCCCTGACAGTTCCTCACCACCTGCGGTAGAGGCGGGTGGGAAGGGGATGACTTGGCCGGGTGGGACTGGGAGGCCGGTGGTCAGGAGGGTGGCTAGGGAGGCGGCTTTGGGGCCGCAGGTGGTGGGGGTGGCTCGGGTCAGTGGGATCAACATCGGTCGACCTTCTATCAACGGAACGTTGACAACGTTTTGTTGATGATCCACTGTAGCGGCATGCGACGCAACCAGAACGCGGACCAACTGCAGGCCGAGCGGCAGCGAGCCGCCCGGGAGCAACTGCTGGCCAAGGGCGCCAAAGACGTACCGGCGCGACCGTGGCGGCCGGCGCCGGTGCCGTTGTCGGCGGTGGATCTCACGCAGTTCGCGGCCTGGCGGTCGGCGGAGTTGAGCGACGAGGATCTGCTGGCGGCGCTGGCGTTGTTGCCGGCGGCGCGGGCCGAGGTGGACGAGGTCGAGGCGGGGTTGTTGTTCCTGGCAAGGAGTTCGGGGTTGACCTGGTCAGAGATGGCGGACGCGATGGGGTTCAGTTCGCCGCAGGCGTGTCAGCAGCGCTTCAACCGGCTCGCCGCACGACAGGACGGTGCGTCGTGATGTCGCTCGTGCTGCATGCGGTGCGGTTGCTGGGGTTCGCGGATACCCGTGCCGTGGCCGGGCGCTTCGACCTGGACGTCAGCGAGACACAGGCCGCGCTCGAGGATGCCCAGGCGCGCGACTGGACGACGTACAGCAGTTTCGCCGGCACCTCGGGGTGGTCGCTCACCGAGGACGGGCGCGCGGAGAACGAGCGTCTACTGAAGACCGAGGGTGGCACGGAAGCAGTGCAGGAGGTGTACGACGAGTTCCTGCCGCTGAATGCGCTGCTGCAGCAGGCCTGCACCGACTGGCAGCTGAAGCCGACCGACGAGGATCCGCTGGCCGCCAACGATCACGAGGATCCCGCCTGGGATGCCGGCGTACTGGACGAGCTTCGGGTCCTGAACGCACAGCTCGCGCCGCTCAACAGGAGGTTGACGGAGGTGCTGCCGCGGTTCCAGGGGTACGACCTACGGTTCTCCAGAGCGTTACAGAACCAATGGATCGATCGGAGCGATGTGGACTCGTGTCACCGGGTCTGGTTCGAGCTGCACGAGGACCTGCTCGCGACGCTCGGACTCACTCGCTCCTAGTCGCGTCCAGGTACGCCGCACCCCGCGGCGAGATCCGGTACCCAACCTCAAGACTGTAGGTCAGACCAAGGTTCTTCAGCTTTCGTACGTCGAGCTTGAACGGCGCGGTCTCCCGCCCGACCGACGCCGCCAGGTCCGCGGCGCGGACGGCCGGCGTGTTCTCGATCAGCTGGAGCGTCTGCGCGGTCCACGGGCCGTGGTTGCTGAGGGCATCGAAGCGGGCCAGGCGTTCCCGCAGGTCAGCCAGATCGTCGTCGGACAGCACCGACTGCGACGCCAGCTCCTCCCGCGGATCCGGTCCCTCGACGAGATGGAACCGGATCAGGAACGTCGGCAGCGACTCGTCGCCGCGCAGCCGGCGGCGGACGTCGCGGGCGTTCTGCCGGTCGGCCAGCCGTACGTCGGCGTCGGCGTCCGCGATCAGCTCCGGATTCACCTCGCGGATGCTGTCGATCTCGATCCGCCCCGCGTTCGTGCGGTACACCCGTCCCTCGACGACCCGCGGCTCGGCCCACCGCCGATAGGCGACGGTGATCCGCCCGTCCGCGACACCGTCCCGATCAGACCCGGCGAACAACATGACTAACTCCCCAATGCCTTCGCGACGATCGGCGCCAAGGACCGTAGTGCCTTGCCGCGGTGGCTGATCGCATCCTTCTCCTCGACCGACAGCTCGGCCGTCGTCCGGTCGTAGCCCTCCGCCTGGAACAGTACGTCGTACCCGAACCCGCCGGTCCCGCGCAACGAGCGGATCACCGACCCGCGCATCTCGCCGAGGACGATCTCGTCCGGCCCGTCCGGCCGCACGAACGCGACCGCCGCGACGAACGACGCCCCGCGCCGCTCGTCCGGCACGTCCTCCAACTGTCCCAGCAGCAGCAGGTTGTTCGCGTGGTTGTCCTTCGCAGGCCCCGACCAGCGCGCCGACAGTACGCCGGGCATCCCGTTCAGCGCGTCCACGCAGATCCCGCTGTCGTCCGCGATCGACGGCAGGCCGGTCGCCTTCAGCGCGGCGTGCGCCTTCAGCAGCGCGTTCCCCTCGAACGTCGGCTCGGTCTCGGCCGGTTCGTCGTACGGCGGGACGTCGCCGAGCCCGAGCACCTCGATCCCGGGCACGATCGGGGTGAGGATCCGGCGCAGCTCCTCGAGCTTCTTCTTGTTGTTCGAGGCAAGCAATACCTTGCTCACGCGAGCGCCTCCTGCTGGATCTTCGAGAGGTCCGCGCAGCCCGCAACACCCAGCGAAAGCAGGCTGTCCAGCTCGGAGCGGTCGAACGGCGCGCCCTCCGCGGTGCCCTGCACCTCGATGAACTTCCCGTCGCCGGTGATCACCAGGTTCATGTCGGTCTCGGCCCGGACGTCCTCCTCGTAGCAGAGGTCGAGCATCGGCGTACCGTCGATGATCCCCACCGACACCGCGGACACCGATCCGGTCAGCGGCTCGCTCTTCAGCAGCTTCCGCTCGCGCAGCCAGGACACCGCGTCGGCGAGGGCGACGTACGCCCCGGTGATCGCCGCGGTCCGGGTGCCGCCGTCGGCCTGCAGTACGTCGCAGTCCAGCAGGATGGTGTTCTCGCCGAGCGCCTTGTAGTCGATCACGGCCCGCAGCGAGCGGCCGATCAGCCGGGAGATCTCGTGGGTACGGCCACCGATCCTGCCCTTCACGGACTCGCGGTCCGAACGGGTGTTGGTGGCACGCGGCAGCATCGCGTACTCCGCGCTCACCCAGCCGAGCCCGGAGCCCTTGCGCCAGCGCGGCACGCCCTCGGTCACACTCGCCGCGCACAGCACCCGGGTCCGCCCGAACTCGACCAGGACCGAGCCCTCGGCGTGGTCGAGCCAGTTCCGGGTCACCTTCACCGGGCGGAGCTGGTCAGCATTACGTCCATCGATACGGGCCATGCTCAGACCCTATGCCTCCAGGCGCCGGACCTCCGCATTGGACGAGGGCGGAAGGGCGAGCGGACCGGACGCCGGCCGGACCTGGCTGACCGCCATCCGGGCGGCCCAGGGCAGCAGGTCGTGCGCCCGCCGCCCGACCCACGGCACGCCTTCCTTGGCAAGCCAGACCGCGTCCGCCCACTTGCTCGGCGGCCGGTACGCGCAGTCCAGTTCCGGCGGTACGTCGATGGGCAGGCCGCGGACGGCCAGCTCGTCGGCGAACACGCGCGCCAGCTTGCGGTGCCCGCGCTCCCCCGGATGCAGCCGGTCGACGCTCCAGAAGTCCCGCCGGTACACCTCCGGGTAGTCGGCCATGTCGAGCCTGATCCCGCCGTACCGGGTGTGCAGCTCGTCGAACACCAGGTTCACCTGCTCGATCCGCCGCCAGAGCGGCCGGCGCAGCCACCGCGGCAGGCCGAAGACCTGACCGTGGTCGTGGAACCGGACCGTGAGCAGCAGGGCGCCGCGCGACGTC
Source organism: Kribbella sp. NPDC051137 (assembly GCF_040682535.1). Classification (NCBI taxonomy): domain Bacteria; kingdom Bacillati; phylum Actinomycetota; class Actinomycetes; order Propionibacteriales; family Kribbellaceae; genus Kribbella; species Kribbella sp. NPDC051137. Next base: position 244,105 of record NZ_JBFBBI010000007.1, on the reverse strand, counting down.
AGCCGGCCGGCGATCAGGTCGAGGTGGTCGCGGATCCGGCCCGCGTCGAAGGTGGACCGCAGCGTGTCGTTGACACCGACGATCAGCGAGGCGATGTCGATCGGACCGTCACCGGTCGAGGGCAGTTGCTCGGTCGCGACCACCGGCACGGTAGCGCCACTGGTCGCGAAGTTGGAGAACGTCACACGGTGGGAGCTGGCCAGGGAGTCGGCGAGCAGCGAGGCCCAGCCCCGCCACCCCTCGCCCGGGCGCGCACCGGCACCGGACAGGTCGGTCGTACTGCTGCCGTTCAGCGGGTCCCCGACCCCTACGGTGGTCGAGTCCCCCAGTGCCACGTAGTGGAGGCTCACATTCCGCCATGGTGACGGCACGGAGCGATACCTCGATGTGCGGCGGGTGACGGGTAGCCCAATTCCAGAGAGAGGATCGGTGATTGATTGACAGAATTGCTCGGAGTTAGGGTGTTGCAAACAACTATGTGCAGGAGTTGCCTGGTATGACTGATCTTCGGTTTGGCGTCGTGGGCCTCGGCGCCCGCAGCCGCATCGCGCAGTACGCGCACCGTCCCGGCGAGGGCTCCGCGGTCGTGGCCCTGGCCGACCCGTCCGCCCCGCAGCGGGACGCGGCCCTCGAGCTCTACCCGGAGGCGACCGCGTACGCCGACCACACCGATCTGCTCGACCAGAAGCTCGACGGCGTCTTCCTCACCACGCCGGACGACCTGCACGAGGACCCGGCGATCGACTTCCTCCAGGCCGGCGTGAACGTCTTCGTGGAGAAGCCGCTGGCGATCACCACCGCGGGCTGCGACCGCGTGCTGCAGGCGGCGTACGACTCCGGCTCGCGGCTGTACGTCGGTCACAACATGCGGCACATGCCCGTCGTCCTGACGATGCGCAAGCTGATCCAGGACGGCGCGATCGGTGACGTGAAGGCGATCTGGTGCCGGCACTTCGTCGGCCACGGCGGCGACTTCTACTTCAAGGACTGGCACGCCGACCGCAGCCGGACCACCGGCCTGCTGCTGCAGAAGGGCGCGCACGACATCGACGTGATGCACTGGCTGGCCGGCGGCTACACGACCCGCGTGAACGCGATGGGCGCGCTCACGCTGTACGGCGGGATCACCGACCGGCAGGACCGTTCCGGGCAGCGGTTCAAGGACTTCGTCTCCAGCGACAACTGGCCGCCGCTGGAGCAGAAGGGCCTGGCGCCGGTGATGGACGTCGAGGACATCTCGATGGCGAACCTGCGGCTCGACAACGGCGTCTTCCTGACCTACGAGCAGTGCCACTACACGCCGGACTACTGGCGCAACTACACGGTGATCGGCACCCACGGCCGGCTGGAGAACTTCGGTGACGGGCCGGGCGGCGTGGTGAAGGTGTGGAACAGCAAGCGCTCCGGGTACCGCGAGGACGCCGACCAGGTCGTCGAGATCGAGGGCGACACCGAGAACCACGGCGGCGCCGACCCGCACCTGGTCGCGGAGTTCGTGAACTTCGTCCGGGACGGCGGCGCGACGCTGACCTCCCCGGTCGCGGCCCGGGCCGCGGTCGCCGCCGGGTACGCCGCGACCCAGTCCCTGCGCGCCGACGGCGTACCGCAGGACGTCCCGCCGCTGGACCCCGCACTGGTCAGCTACTTCGACAACGGGCAAGCACGTTGAGGGTGCTACTCTCATCGACGTGACCAGGTACGCCGCGATGCGAATGCTGAGCCCTCGATGCGGGAGGACTTCAGCGGCGTAGGCACGTGTGCTTGCAGCGAGAGGCCCCCGATGTCGGGGGCCTCTTTTCGTTTGACCCGAAGCTGCAGACCACCTTGGAGTGCCACATGATCACGTACATCACCGACTGTCACGACGGCAACGCCCGGGCCAGACTCAGCACCCGGATCGGCGCGCTCTTCGGGCAGGCCCCGACGATCGTCGCCGCCGACGGGCCCGATCCGGAGTCGTTCGCCGCGCTCACCCTCCTCGACTGCCTGATATCCCTGGATCTGCTGGGCGAAGCGGGCCATCCGACGATCACGCTGCTCAACATCGCACCACGGGACGGCCTCTGGCCGAACGGCGTACCGTTCTGCTTCTTCCACTACGGCAAACACCTGGTCGTCAGCACCTTCAACGCCCGCGTGCTGTCCTTGGTACGGCGGGAGCTCGGCATCGAGAAGGTCCACGTCACCGACATCCGCGAGGCGGTGACCGCGGCCGGGTTCGGGCCGGCGGACGTCGAGAAGATCGCCGGCACGCAGTTCCGCAGCCTCTGGTATGTGCCGTTGCTGGCGAAATGGGTCGCCGACGGGCACCCGGTCCCCGCGACGGAGACCGCCGTACCGGAGCCCGTCGACGCCGAGCCGGTGGTCGCGCACGTCGACAACTTCGGCAACTGCAAGCTCGACCGCGGCCTCGACCTGGTGGTCGGCGGCACGCTACCCGTTGCCCGCCGCAACGATGACGGCAGTACGACGGTCGTCGACGTGACGGTCTACCCGCACCTGACCGCCGTACCGCGGAACTCCCCCGGCCTCGTGCCGGGCAGCTCCGGCACCGGGTTCACCGAACTGGTGATCCGCGGCGGTTCGGCGGCCGCCGAGTTCGGGCTCCGCCCCGGTGACCCGGTGCTGGAAGCCGCCGGCGCTCAAGTGGCGTGAGGCTCCAGCGAAAGGCCGGCGAGCTGGTCGAAGGCCTTGTCCATCGTCTTCAGGTACTCGGGCAGCGGTGCGTCGACGGCCAGGAACTGGTACGTCGCCATCACCACGCCGACGACCGCGCCGGCCCAGGCGCGGACCGCGAAGTCGTCGGCGGCGCGTCCGGTGCGCTCGGCCGCGAGACCGGCCAGCAGGTCGATACCGCGGTACAGCTGATCGAGCATCCGGACCCGCAGTTCGGGCACGCTCATCACGAGCCGCTGACGCTCCGACTCCAGCGCCCACTCGTCCTCGCTCAGCACGTCCAGGCTCTGCCGGATCGCGGCCCGGAGCGCCTCGGTCGGGTGCATCCCGGCCGGCTGCCCGCGGAACAGCTCGATCATCACCGGGTCCAGCCGGTCGAAGACGATCGTGTCCTCCTTGGTCGGGAAATACCGGAAGAACGTGGCCGGCGACACCTCGGCCGCGGCGGCGATCTCCTGGACCGTCGTCTCGGCGTACCCCTGCTCCCGGAACAGCCGCAGCGCATGCTCCTGGATCGAGGCCCTGGTCTTCGCCTTCTTCCGCTCCCGCAAGCCGGTCATACGTCGATTGTGACTGCTTCCGGCTCGACGGCGGCCGTACGGCGTGGAAGAAACACCAGCGCGAGCACGATCGACACCGCCGCGAGCCCGCTGCACACCCACAGCGTCACGTCCATCCCGTGCACAAACGCGGCGCGAGCGGAGCGGGTCAGTTCCGGAGAGCCCAGGGCGATCGCGGCGGACGCGCTGTCGCGGGCGACATGGGCCGCCGCGGGTGGGAGGACGGTCACGTCCAGGTGGCTGCGGTACGCCGCGTTGAGCACCGTGCCGAGGATCGCGACGCCCAGCGAGCCGCCGACCTGCCGGAACGCCTGGATCAGCGCGGACCCCGAGCCGCTGCGGTCGAGCGGCAGCGTGGCGAGCGCGAGCCCGTTCATCGGCGGCAGCGTGAACCCGATGCTGAGCCCGACCAGGCTGACCCAGAGCGCTGTGAACCCGTACCCGTCGCCGGCCTTCGTGAGCGCACCGACCGCCAGCCCGACCAGCATCAGCCCGAACCCGAACACCACCGCCACCCTCGCCCCCGCCTTCTCCAGCAGGCGTTCGGCGATCTTCGCGCCGACCAGCATCCCGCCGATGATCGGCAACAATCGCAATCCGGCCTGGAACGCGTCGGCGCCCTGCACGGCCTGGAACAGCTGAGGCAGTACGAACAACAGCCCCACCAACGCGAACGACGCCAGCGTCGCGAGCGCCGTCCCCCAAGTGAAGCCCGCAGACCGGAACAGCGACAGCTCGATCAACGGATCCGCTGTACGCCGGGCCCACGCCCAGAACGCCACCAGGAACGCCAGCCCGCCCGCGATCCCGCCGAGCGCCCACGCCGAGCCCCACCCGTGTTCCCCCGCGGCGATGAACCCGTACGTCAGCGCGACCAGCCCGACCGCCGTCAGCACGATCCCCGGTACGTCGATCCGCCGCGCCCGGTGTCCGGCCGTCCTCGGGATCAGTACGGCGACCGCGACCAGCCCGACCGCGACCAGCGGCAGGTTGATCAGGAACACCGAGCCCCAGCGGTAGTGGTCGAGCAGCCAGCCGCCGAGCAACGGGCCGAGCGGGATGCCGATCGAGTTCGCCGTCAGCCAGATCGTCATCGCGCGCTGCCGTTCCGCGGGCGCGAACAGCAGGTTCAGCAGCGACATCGAGAGCGGGATCAGGAACGCCGACCCGATGCCCAGCGCTGCGCGGCCCGCGATCAGCTGTCCCGGAGTCTGCGCGAACGCACACGCCGCCGACGCCAGCCCGAACAGCACGAGCGCGCCGAGCATCAGCCGTTTCGGCCCGAACCGGTCGCCGAGCAGCCCGGCCGGCAGCAGCAGCGACGCGAGCACCAGCGTGTACGCGTTCGCGAACCACTGCAGCTGACTGGTCGACGCCTTCAGGTCGGTTGCGAGCGTCGGCAACGCGACGTTCAGCACGGTCAGGTCCAGCCCGATCACGATCAGGCTGACCGACATCGCCCCCAGGGCCCACCACCGGCGCGGATCCAGCATGACGAACACCTTTCTGAGATCAGCTCTAATTTGAGAGTAGATCTCAGAATTGTGATTTGTCTAGCGCACGGCGCCGCGCAGCACCTCCCGGACCAGGTCGGGCTGCTCGAGCCACGGCGAGTGACCGGCACCCGGGATCAGGTGGAAGGTGTGATTCGGGACCTGGTCCGCGAGGTCGCGAACAGCCCAGGCCGGCCGCGGATCGCCCTCACCGTGCACGAAGGTGACCGGCGCGCGGATTGTCGCCGCCCGCGCCCTCAGCTCGTCGTCCGTGGCACGCCCGGCCGCCCCCAGCGCGCGGTTGGCGGCGAAGTTGATCGGCAGGTCGACCGACGCGCTCGCGTACGCCCACTCCATCGCGCGCTCCCGATCCGCGTGGTCGGTGAACCAGGACAACGCCCGGAACTCGATCTCCTCCGCCTGCGACCGCGGCCGGCCGGACAGTTCCTCCAGCCGGGCGTCCTGCTCCGGCGTGATCCGGCGCGCGCGTTCCTCGCGGTACGCCGTCCGCCAGTCGCCGACGCCGACCCCGTCGAGGTACACGACGCCGGCCACGTGATCGCCGTACGACGCGGCGTACGCCATCGCGAGCGAGGCGCCGAACGAGTGGCCGAGGACAACGATCCGTTGATGACCGAAGTACGTGCGGAGCTCGTCGATGTCCTGCGCGCTGCGGGCCATCGACTGCGTGTCCGACGGACCCGAACGGCCGCAGCCGCGCTGGTCGAAGCGGTGCACGACGGTCAGGTCGCCGAGCATCCCGGCCAGTACTTCGTGGTCGTCCCAGAGCCCCGGCCCGCCGTGCAGGATCACGACCGGCGGGCGCTCCGCACTGGCCGTCCCGGTCGTTGCGGTCCACAACCGCACGCCGTCAGATGTCGAAAACGGCATGCGGGGTAGCGATCTCGACCGGGCCGGAGAAGGTACGGCGGGCGTGCTCGGCCTGCGTCTCGCGGTCGTACCACGGCGGCACGTGGGTGATCAGGAGCCGCTTCACCCCGGCCTTCTTCGCGTGCTCACCGGCGTCCGACGGGGTCAGGTGCAGGTCGGCCGGGTTGCCCGGATCGTTGTCCTGCAAGGCCGCCTCGGACAGCAGCACATCGGCGCCCCGGGCAAGTTCCACCAGCGCGTCGTTCGGCCCGGTGTCCCCGGTGTAGACGAGCGACCTCTCGCCGTACTCGACGCGGATCGCGTACGCCGGCACCGGATGCACCATCGGCGCGGTGCGGATCGTGAACGGTCCGACCTGCTGGACTTCCTGCCAGGTATGGAATTCCAGCTCCTCCTCCATCCCGGGATCGAGCGGCAGGTCGTACGCCAGCGCCATCCGCTCCGCCGTCCCGGGCGGGCCGAGGACGGGGATCCGCGGGATCGGCGAGCCGGGCGCGTAGCGCGCCGCGACGTACAGGCCGCAGAGGTCCATGCAGTGGTCAGGATGCAGGTGGGACAGGCCGATCGCCCCGATCTCCGGCACCGCGAGGTGCCGCTGGAGCGAACCGAGCGCGCCGCTGCCGAGGTCGAGCACCAGGTGGAACCCGTCGGCGGTGACCAGATAGCTCGAGGCGGCCGAGTCCGGCCCGGGTACGGACCCGGAGCAACCGATCACGGTGAGCTTCATACCTGGAACCCTACCGGCGAGTCGCCTCCGGCGCAGGACGATTCAGGTCACACACCGTCAACGTACCCAGGCGAACTGGTCCACGTTGGCGAGCGCCGGACCGAGGAAGCGCGAGCCGATCGCGGCGAACTCGGCCGGGTTGCCGGTGGTCACGAAACGGTGCTCCGGCGCGGGCAGGTGGTCGGGGCGCAGCAGGTTCGCCTTGGTGAGCACGGAGTACACGTCCTTCGCGCACTCCTCCGCGCTGCTGACGAGCGTGACGTTGTCGCCCATCACGTACGAGATCACGCCGGTCAGCAACGGGTAGTGGGTGCACCCGAGGATCAGCGTGTCCACGCCGGCTTCGACCAGCGGGTCCAGGTACTCGTGCGCGGCCTCCAGCAGCTCCGGCCCGGACGTCACGCCCGACTCGACGAAGTCCACGAACTGCGGGCAGGCGCGGGTGAACAGCTCCACCTGCGGCGCGGCCGCGAACCCGTCCTCGTACGCCAGCGACTGCGCGGTCGCCTTCGTGCAGATCACGCCGACGCGCTGGTTGCGGGTCGCGGCAACGGCCCGCCGGGCGGCCGGCAGGATCACCTCGACGACCGGTACGTCGTACCGCTCCCGCGCGTCCCGGAGCATCGCGGCACTGGCCGAGTTGCAGGCGATCACCAGCATCTTCACGCCGGCGTCGACGAGATGGTCGAGGCATTCGAGCGCGTACTCGCGGACCTCGGCGATCGGCTTCGGTCCGTACGGCTGCCGGGCGGTGTCACCGAGGTACAGGATCGGCTCGTGCGGCAACTGGTCCAGAACCGCGCGGGCGACGGTGAGTCCCCCGAAGCCAGAGTCGAAGATCCCCACCGGTGCGTCAGCCACAGGAAGAGCTTATACAGGTCCGGTCGCGGGCAGATCGGAACCCAGCCTTACCTAAGCTTTACGGTCGACACGCCGGGGTTGTCCACATCTTTACGTTATGGAATTGCCTTTTCGCGTGATGCACGCCACTCTGGAGCGATGTTTGTTCGACCGCCCCTCGTGATGCCATGAACCTGCTGCATCACCTCGCGGTGGCCCTGAATACCACCGCCGCACCAACTCCGCAGCCCGACCACGTCGCTGTCGCAGGACAAGCGGCGAGCCAGAGTGCGGAGTCGAACAACAGCACAGCCGCGGACGTCGCGTCCTCGATCGGACCGACAGGTCTGCTGCTGTTGCTGCTGATGGCGATCGTCGCTGTGTACGTCGTCTCGCTGTCGCTGCACCCGAATGCCAAGTGCAACAGGTGCAAGGGTGCCGGCCGGCACCACGGCAGCATCTTCAGTTACGCCCAGCGCCCCTGCAACAGTTGCAAGGGCCGCGGGGTCCACCCACGACTCGGCCGCCGGGTCCTGTTCAAAGAACCGTAGGATGACCTAACCCCTGCAAAAGGTGCCCGAAGCAACAATCAGGGCACCGGGTCCGGGCCGGATCTCCGCCCGCCGGTCCGGCTCAGGCCCAGAGCTGACCCTCGAGGCGATCCTCGGCCTCGTCGATCGTGCCCTCGTACGCGCCGGTGGACAGGTACTTCCAGCCGCCGTCCGCGACCACGAAGGCGATGTCCGCCTGCTCGCCGTCCCGCACGCACCTGGCCGCCTGGCCGAGCGCCGCGTGCAGGATCGCGCCGGTGGAGATCCCGGCGAAGATGCCCTCGTTGTCGAGCAGCTCGCGCACCCGGCGGACGGCGTCCCGCGGTCCGACCGAGAAGCGCGCGTCGATCAGCGTCTTGTCGTAGAGCTCGGGGACGAAGCCCTCGTCCAGGTTGCGCAGGCCGTAGACGAGTTCGCCGTACCGCGGCTCGGCGGCGACGATCTTCACCTCCGGCTTGTGCTCGCGGAAGAACCGGCCGGCGCCCATCAACGTGCCGGTCGTGCCGAGGCCGGCCACGAAGTGCGTCACCGACGGCAGGTCGTCGAGGATCTCGCGCGCGGTGCCGTCGTAGTGCGCCAGCGCGTTCGACGGGTTGCCGTACTGGTAGAGCATCACCCAGTCCGGGTGCTCCTCCGCGACCTGCTTGGCGACCCGCACCGCTTCGTTGGACCCGCCCGCGGCCGGGGACGAGATGATCTCGACACCCCACATCCGGAGGATCTGCCGGCGCTCCTCGGAGGTGTTCTCCGGCATCACGCAGACCATCCGGTAGCCGCGTAGTTTCGCGGCCATCGCGAGCGAGATGCCGGTGTTGCCCGACGTCGGCTCGAGGATCGTGTTGCCCGGACGCAGCCGGCCGTCCTTCTCGGCGTCCAGCAGCATCCGCAGCGCGGCCCGGTCCTTGATCGACCCGGTCGGGTTGTGGTCCTCGAGCTTCGCCCAGAGCCGTACGTCGCTCGACGGCGACAGCTTGGGCAGCCCGACCAGCGGCGTACCGCCGACCGAGTCGAGCAGGCTGTCGAAACGCATCAGACCGCGCCGCCCGCGACGGCCGGAAGTACGACGACCACGTCTCCGTCCTTGACCTCGGTCTTCAGGCCGCCGGTGAACCGGACGTCCTCGTCGTTCACGTAGACGTTCACGAACCGGCGCAGCTCCTCCGGGTCGCCCTCCACGATGCGCTCCTTGAGGCCCGGGTGGTTGCCGTCCACGTTGTCGATGAACGCGGCCAGGTCGGCCCCGTCGCCGGTGACCGCCTTCGCCCCGCCGGTGTAGGTGCGCAGGATCGTCGGCACGCGCAGCTCGATCGCCATCTCAGTCTTCTCCTTCGAGTGTTTCTGTATAGGAACCAACCACGCGTACTTCTTCTTCCGTGACCTCGCCGTCGACGATCCGGTACGACCGGAACTCGACCGGCCCGTCGTACGCCGGGTCGTGCGCGCCGTCGCGCGTCGACACCAGGACGTAGTGCGCCCCCGGCTCCTGCGCGAGGTTGATGTCGGTCCGCGACGGGTACGCCTCGGTGGCGGTGTGCGAGTGGTAGATCACCACCGGCTCCTCGTCCCGCTCGTCCATCTCCCGGTAGAGCCGGAACAGATCACCCGAGTCGAACTCGTAGAACGTCGGCGACATCGCGGCATTCAGCATCGGCACGAACCGGGTGGCCCGATCCGACCCTTCCGCTCCCGCGACCACCCCGCACGCCTCGTCCGGATGATCCTTGCGGGCATGCGCGACGATCGCGTCGTACGTCGCCTTCTCGATGACCAGCACAACCCCACGGTACGGCGGCGGCGCGGGCGACCCCGCCAACCACGGAGTCGGTCCAGAATGCGGACAGTGCGTTACCAGCGGTCGTGGATCGCCGGCCGGATCAGGTCGTCGTAGGTCTGGCGGACCGCGTCGAGGCGGTCCGGAGTCAAGGGCTCGAGTGCCGCGGCGGACACGTTGCCGGCTACCTGGACCGGGTTGCGGGCGCCCGGGATGACGACCGAGACGGCCGGTTGGTCGAGGATCCAGCGGAGGGCGAACTGGGCCATCGTGGCGCCGGCCGGGAGCCAGGGCATCAGCCGGCGGACTGCTTCGAGGCCGGTGCCGAACGGGACGCCAGAGAAGGTTTCGCCGACGTCGAAGGCCTCGCCGTGGCGGTTGTACGTACGGTGGTCGTCGGCGGCGAACGTGGTGTGTTCGTCGTACTTGCCCGACAGCAGGCCGCTGGCCAGCGGGACGCGGGCGATGATGCCGACGCCGGCCGCCCGCGCGGCGGGGAGGACCTCGTCGAGTGGCTTGAGGCGGAACGCGTTCAGGATGATCTGGACCGTCGCCACGTGCGGGCGGGCGATCGCGGCCAGCGCCTCCGCGCAGGTCTCGACGCTCACGCCGTACGCCGCGATCCGGCCCTCGTCGACCATCGCGTCGAGGGCGTCGAAGACCGCGTCGTTCGAGTAGACGGAGGTCGGCGGGCAGTGCAGCTGGACCAGGTCGATCGTGTCGACGCCGAGGTTCCGCCGGGAGCGGTCGTTCCAGGCGCGGAAGTTCGCCGCGGTGTAGTTCTCCGGGACCTGCTCCACCCGGCGGCCCATCTTGGTCGCCACGGTCAGCCCGTCGTACGACGAGAGCACCTTCCCGACCAGTCGCTCCGACCGCCCGTCGCCGTACACGTCCGCGGTGTCGATGAACGTCACCCCGCCGTCGATCGCCGCCCGCAGCACCGCGAGCGCGTCGCTCTCCTCCACCGCGCCCCAGTCCGCTCCGAGCTGCCACGCCCCGAGCCCGACCACACCCACATCCCGCCCGGTCCTCCCGAGCCGCCGCGTCTCCATGGACACAAACCTACGTGAGCCCGCCGAGCGGGACGCGGCGCGGGAGGATCCGCCGGTGGGCGATCCGCCAGCCCTTCGGCCCGCGGCGGACGGTGTCGACGTACGTCGCGGTGCCGCAGCCACGGTCCGCGAGTACGGCGAGGCCCTTGGACCGCACGGTCGCGGTGTCGTCGTCCGGGCTCCCGGTGATCACGACGTTGGTCACGAGGTGCGCCAGCGGGTTCCCGGCGCCGAGCTCCAGCGCGGCCGCGCGGACGGCGTCGACGCCGACCAGGACGTCGCCCCCGATCTCGCTCACGTCGTACACCACGTCGTCGGTGAACAGCTCGCTGAGGCGGTCGAGCTCGCCCTCGTCGAACAGGTGCCCGTGCAAGGCGAGCGTCTCCCCGATGGCCCATTTGTCGTCGGCGCTGAGCATGTCCGAGTCCTTTCCGCGGAGTTCCCCGGTTAGTTCCGCTACGCTAACGGGGATGTCCCCGGAAAACCAGCCCCAGCCGGTACGACGCCGCCGCGCGGATGCCGAGCGCAATCGCGACGCGGTGCTCGCCGCTGCCGGACGGCTGTTCGCCGAGCGCGGCCCCGACGTCGCGCTCGACGAGATCGCGAAGACCGCCGGTGTCGCCAACGCCACCCTCTACAGGCACTTCCCAACCCGCGCCGACCTGCTCGTGGCCGTGTACGCCGACGAGGTCGCCGGATTGGACCGCTACAGCGTCGAGCTCACCGCACAGGCCGACCCCGACCGCGCGCTGACCGCATGGCTCCGCGCCTTCGCCGACCACGTCGCGACGAAACGCGAGCTCGCCCAGGCCGTACCCGACGACCCGGCCGGCGACCGGAGCGCGCTGTACGCCGGCTGGCACGCCACCATGCACCTCGCCGCGCAGCGACTCCTCGACCGGGCACGGACCGCGGGCACCATCCGCGCCGACCTGACGACCAGGGACCTGCTGATCGTGGTCAGCGGTATCGCCCTCACCGGATCGTCAGGCCCGCAGCTCCACGCACTCCTGGACCTGGTCCGCGACGGCTACCGCTCCGGGCGATAACTCAGCGCATGTTGTGCAGCAACGCGGACTGCAGGTACCCGAGCCAGTCGTACAGGTCGTACGTCAGCCGCCGCGGGTCGTCGTCGTCGAGTTTCTCCCAGGTGGCGTAGTCGTCCTCGTCCTTGATGTCGAGACGGGTGCCGATCGCCAGCCGCAGGTCGTTCAGCGCGCGCAACCAGGCCAACTGCTCGTCCGGCTCCAGCGCGATCTCGTCGGCGCCGGACTCCTCCAGCGCGGACAGCACCCGCTTCGCGTCGGTGACCTTGCCCTCGCGCAGCCCGCGCTCGGTGAACCGGCGGAACTCCGCCGACGCCTGGTCGTCCTGCTTGTACGCGTCCGGCAGCAGCCGCTGCAGTACGACGTCCTCCGGCGGCGAGGTCGGGCCGTCGTTGTCGCTGAGCAGCGCCTCCAGCGGATCCGCGGGAGTGGTGGTGCGCGGCGGCAACCCGTCGTACAGCAGCTCGACCAGGTTCCGCAGGAGGTTCGCCAGGATGTCTGCCTCGTGCTCGGCGAAGCTGACGACGACCGTCTTGCGGCGCTTGCGGAACCGCGTCACGACTTCTCGCAGGTGGCCCAGAGGCCGTAGGAGTGCATGGCTTCCACGTCGCGTTCCATTGCTTCCCGATTGCCGTTCGACACCGCCGACTTGCCCTCCGAGTGCACCTGCATCATCAGCTTCTCGGCCTTCGACTTGGAGTAGCCGAAGTACGTCTGGAAGACGAACGTGACGTAGTCCATCAGGTTGACCGGATCGTTCCAGACGATCGTCACCCAAGGTGGGCTCAGCTCGATCGCCTCGTCGACCTCGGGGCTCTCCAGCTCGCTCGGTGCGGTGCTCACCTGACCATTCTCTCCATCATCGGCTCCGGTCTCACAATAGGCTGCTCCTGTGACCCACTCGACGGCCCTGTTGACCGACCACTACGAGCTGACCATGCTGCAGGCCGCCCTGGCGGACGGCACGGCGGAACGCCGCTCGGTGTTCGAGCTGTTCGCCCGGCGGCTCCCCGACGGCCGCCGGTACGGCGTGGTCGCCGGCGTCAACCGGCTGCTGGACGCGCTCGAGCAGTTCCGGTTCGACGAGCAGACGATCGCCTTCCTGGCCGATCGCGGCATCGTCGACCAGGCTACCCGGGACTGGCTGGCGGGCTACCGGTTCAGCGGAGACATCTCCGGTTACGCCGACGGCGAGATCTTCTTCCCCGGTTCGCCGGTGCTGGTGGTGGAGTCGTCGTTCGCCGAGGCAGTGCTCCTGGAAACCGTATTCCTCTCCATCCTGAACCACGACTCCGCGGTCGCGTCGGCGGCCTCCCGGATGACCTGGTGGGCGGGCGGGCGGCCCTGTATCGAGATGGGCTCCCGGCGGACCCACGAGGAGGCCGCGGTCGCCTCCGCGCTGGCGGCGTACGTCGCGGGCTTCGGCGCCACCTCGAACCTGGAGGCCGCCCGCCGGTACGGCATCCCGAGCACCGGGACCGCGGCGCACTCGTTCACACTGCTGCACGACCGCGAGCGGGACGCCTTCCGGTCCCAGATCGATGCGCTCGGCAAGGGCACGACCCTGCTCGTCGACACGTACGACGTCGCCGAGGCGGTCCGCACCGCGATCGAGCTGACCGGCCCGGACCTGGGCGCCGTGCGGCTGGACTCCGGCGACCTGCCGTCGCTGGCCGGCCAGGTCCGCGAGCAGCTCGACGCGCTGGGCGCGACGAAGACCAAGATCATCGTGACCAGCGACCTGGACGAGTTCCAGATCGCCGCGCTCGCCCCGGCGCCGGTGGACGGCTACGGCGTCGGTACGTCGCTGGTCACCGGCTCGGGCTACCCGACCTGCGGGTTCGTGTACAAGCTGGTCGCCCGCGAGGACGCGAGCGGCGACCTGGTGCCGGTGGCGAAGAAGAGCCCGGACAAGATCTCGATCGGCGGCCGGAAGTGGGCGCTGCGCCGCCGGTCCGCGGCCGGCGTCGCGGAACTCGAACTGATCGGCGTCGGCGAGCAGCCGGTCGACGACGGCGACGACCGCGTCCTCCTGAAGCCGCTGGTCGAGGCCGGCAAGATCATCGGCCGGACGACGCCCGCGGAGTCGCAGGCCCACCACCAGAAGGTCCGCGACGAGCTCCCCCGCTCCGCCAGCCAGCTGAGCCGCGGCGAGCCCGCGATCCCGACCGAGTACGTCGGCGACTACGACGCCCGCAACCCGTTCCGGTCCCGGAGTCACACATGAGCGAGGACTGGTCACCGGACGCACCCGCCGACGAGGCCGACGTACTGATCGCGCTGCGGTTCGCGGACCGGGCCGCGCGGAAGGCCGTGGCCGAGGAGCTCGCCGGGACCGAGCTGCACACCGGGCAGGAGCTGGTGCTCGCGAAGCTCCTGCACCACGGCTCGCTCCCGGTGGCGCGGCTGGCGAAGGTGCTGGACGTCGAGGTGCCGACCGCGACCAGGACCACCCAGCGGATGGAGGCGGCCGGGCTGGTACGGCGGGTGAAGAGCACGACCGACGCGCGGCAGGTCGGCATCGAGCTGACCGACCGCGGTGTCGCGCTCGCGCACACCGTCCAGGAGGTCTACGACCGGGCCGGCCGTCGCGCCCTCGCGAACCTGTCCGCCGAGGACCGCCGCGTCATCCGCAACCTGCTCTGGTCGATCACCTCGACCGTCGAGGACCTCACCCAGCTATAACGGCAGGAACGTGTCCAGGTACTCGTTGCGGAACTTGCCGTTCGGGTCGTACTTCGCCGCGAGCCCGATGAAGTCCTTCACCTTCGGGTAGCGCTCCGCGAGCGTGGCCGCGTCCGCCGCGAAGACCTTGCCCCAGTGCGGCCGTACGTCGAGATGGCCCAGCGCCTCCTCCAGCTCGGCGACGACCGGCCGGACCGCGGCCTCGTCCTGGATCCAGGTGAAGTGCAGCGCCACCGTGTCGCGGCCCTGGCTCGGGCTCAGCCACAGCTCGTCGGCGGCGACCGTCCGTACCTCCGACACCTGCAGCACCGGGGCGAACCGGCCGCCGAGGGAACGCAGTACGTCGACCGCCTCGGCGGCCCGGGCACGCGGCACGAAGTACTCGGACTGCAGCTCGTCGCCGTTGCTCGGCGTGAACTCGAGCCGGAAGTGCGGCAGGCGTTCGTTCCACGGCCCGGGGACGCCGCCCTGCTGGGTCGCGTAGTCGGCCGGCATCACCTTGATCGGGTGCCGCGGCCCGTCCGCGAGCCGGCCGCCCATCCACTCCGGGTCGGGTTCGGTCAGCTCGCGGCGCTTCCGCCAGACCATCACGTCCGGGTCGGCCCAGTCGGTGAACGCGCTCACGCTGTACGCACTGCCCATCACGTCCGCGAAGTCCGACCGCAGCCGGTCGACCGGCACGCCGTCGTACACCACCTGACTGATCTGGTACGACGGCTGGACGTCGAGCGTCAGGCTGACCGTCACCCCGAGCGCGCCGAGCGAGACGACCGAGCCGTCGAAGTCCGCGTCGTCCCGGGTGAGCGTGACGAGCTCGCCGTCGGCGTTCACGAAGGTGATCGCGCTGACCGCGTCCGCGAGCGGTCCGTTGCTGTCGCCGGATCCGTGCGTACCGGTCGCGCAGGCGCCCGCCACCGAGATGTGCGGCAACGACCCGAGGTTGTGCAGCGCGAGCCCCTGGGCCTGCAGCGCGGCCGTGATCTCGCCGTACCGAGTGCCGGCCGACACCGTCACACCGTGCTCACCGACCTCGATCACCTGGGGCAGTTCCTGCACGCTCACCAGCACGCCGGAAGTGTCCGCGATCCGGTTGAACGAATGCCCGGTCCCGAGCACCCGCAGCTTCCCGGACCTCGCCACCAGTTCCTGCAGTTCCTCGACCGTCCGCGGTCGCTGCAGCTCGCTCGCAAACTCGACGTTCCCGGCCCAGTTCGTGGTCATGCCCGCAGCCTCGCACACCATCGCCGGATCGGCCTCGTCCCGTCCATACACCGAGCCTCCCCCACCTCGGTGACGGTGCGTGGTTGGATGGCGTCGATGGTCATCAGCTTCGGTATCGCCGGGTTCTGGTTCCTGATCTTCGGCGTCAGCTTCTGGCGGGATCGGCGGCTGTTCAAGAACGGGATCTTCCTCGTCCTGACGCTGATGTTCGCCGGGCTCGGCGTGATCTTCGCGGTCGAGACGGTGAGCAAGCCGGTGGCGGTCGCGATGGTGTGGGCGATCGTGATCGCGATCCCGGTGGCGATCGCCGTCCTCGCGGTGTTCCTGGTGGTCAACGGGGTCACGATGCTGCGCCGCGAACGCCGCCGGCTGTCGAACCTGCTGTCGCTGATCGTCGGGCTCGGGATCATCGGGTTCGTGATCTTCAGCCTGCTGGTGCAGCGGATCGGGTGGGAGCCGCTGGCCGCCGTACGGTCGGTGCTGCTCGGCATCCTGACCTACGTCTCGTTCCTGTTCCTCTGCTTCCTGGTGTACGCGTTCTTCTACAGCCGGGTCCGCTCGTCGCGGAAGGTGGACTTCGTCGTCGTGCTCGGCTCCGGCCTGATCGGCTCGCGGGTCCCGCCGCTGCTGGCGAGCCGCCTGGACCGCGCGCAACAGGTGTACGAACGCGCCCTCCGCAAGGGCCGCTCGCCGCGGATCGTGACCTCCGGCGGCCAGGGCCCGGGCGAGGACCTGCCCGAGTCACACGCGATGGCGGCGTACCTGGTCGAGAAGGGCGTCCGCGAGGACCAGATCATCCTCGAGGACAGGTCGACCACCACCTGGGAGAACCTGACCTTCAGCCGGGACCTGATGGCCGAGCTGAGGCCGGAGTACCGCTGCCTGATCGTCACGAACAACTTCCACGCGTTCCGCGCCGCCCTCACCGCCCGCAAGGCGAAGGTCAACGGCCAGGTCGTCGGCTCCCCCACCGCCGCGTACTACTGGCCGACGGCAACAATCCGCGAATTCATCGCGATCCTGGCCGGCCACCCGTACATCAACGGCGCCGCCTGCCTGCTGATCACTATGCTCGCGGTCGTCCCGCACTTTTAGAACAGCATGAGCGTCGCGGCCGTGATGCCGGCCAGGACGATGAGGACGCGGAGGAAGGTGGCGGGGAGGCGGCGGCCGATGTGGGCGCCCGCGTAGCCGCCGATGACGGAGCCGGCCGCCAGCAGGGCGGCGGCGCGGAGGTTCAGCTCGGCGACGAAGAGGAAGATGATGCCGGCTACCAGGTTGGCGGCCAGCAGGGCGAGGGTTTTGAGGCCGTTGACGACGCGGAGCTCCAGGTCCAGGCCGATCCCCAGGACGGCCATCATCATCACCCCGGCACCCGCACCGAAGTACCCGCCGTACACGCCGGTCAGCGTCGTGCCGACGATGGTTGCCGGAGACATCGATCGCCGGAGGTCGTGCGGGTGCTGAGAGCGCGACCGCAGCCACCGCGAGATCCACGGCTGGACGCCGACGATCAAGCAGGTGAACAGGATCAGCCACGGCGCCGCCGCGGCGAACACCCTGGACGGCAACGCCAGCAGGAGCGCCGCGCCGCCGATCGCACCGAGTGCACAGACGAGTACGACGACCACGACCTGCCGGCGGGGCACCTCCCGCAATTCCCGCCGGTACCCGAACGCGCCGCTCAACGCCCCCGGAAGCAGACCGAGCGTGTTGGAGGCATTCGCCACCACCGGCGGGATCCCCAGCGCGATCAATACCGGGAAGCTCAACAACGAAGCAACCCCGACGGTCGACGTGAGGATTCCCGCCCCGAGCCCCGCGCCGACAACTGCCAACTGCTCGGGCCCGGTCACCCCACGATTATCCCCGAGGAGCGCGGCGCGGCCGCACCAGGTTGGACTCGTAGGCGGCGATGACCAGTTGGGCTCGGTCGCGGGCGTGGAGTTTGGCGAGGAGGTGGCCGATGTGGGTTTTCACGGTGCCCCGGCCGACGTTCAGGTGGTCGCAGATCTCCTGGTTGGAGAGACCGCGGGCGACCAGTGTCAGCACCTCGCGTTCGCGGTCGGTCACGCCGTCCAGCCCGGTCAGCGGCGCCTGGCCGGGCTCGGCCAGGCGGGCGAACTCGGCGATCAGCCGCCGCGTGATCGACGGCCCGAGCAGGCCTTCACCCGCGGCCACCACCTCGATCGCGTGCAGCAGCTCGACCGGCGGCACGTCCTTCAGCAGGAATCCGCTGGCCCCGGCGCGCAGCCCGGCGTACACCGCGTCGTCGAGGTCGAACATCGTCAGGATCAGCACGCGCGTCCCGGCCGTCTCGGGCGCCGCGCAGATCTGCCGCGTGGCCTCGATCCCGTCCAGCGTCGGCATCCGCACGTCCATCAGTACGACGTCGGGCCGCTCCCGGCGCGCGAGCTCGACCGCCTCGGCACCGTTCGCCGCCTCGCCGATCGTGGTCAGCCCGGGCGTGGTGTCGATCAGCACCCGGAAGCTCCCGCGCAGCAGCGCCTGGTCGTCGGCCACCAGGACCCGGATCTCACTCATGCGGCAGCCGTACGACGACCTCGAACCCGCCGCCCGGCAAGGCGCCGGCGCGATACGTCCCGCCGTACACGCTGACGCGCTCGCGGATCCCGATCAGCCCATGCCCTTCGACCACCGGACCGCCCACGCCGTCGTCGGCGACCTCCACCTGTACGGCGTTCGCGCACCCGGAGACCGTGATCCGGCAGTGCCGGGCGCGGGCGTGTTTGGCGACGTTCGTGAGACATTCCTGGACGATCCGGTGGACGGTCAGCCCGACGGCCTCCGGGAGCGGCGCGGGTAGGTCGAGCGTGAGGTCGACGCGGACGCCGGTGGATTCGACGCGGGCGACCAGCTCCGGCAGGGCCGCGAGCCCGGCCGGCGGGGCGAGGTCCGCGGGTTCGTCGTCCGAGGTGCGCAGCAGGCCGAGCATGTGCCGCAGCTCGACCAGTGCGTCGCGGCTGGTCGACTCGATCACGGTCAACGCGTCGGACACCTCCTCCGGACGGACCTTCAGGACGTGGTTCGCGACCCCGGCCTTGACCGCGATCAGACCCATGCTGTGGGCAACGATGTCGTGCAGTTCGCGCGCGATCCGCAACCGTTCGGCGGCGACGGCCTGCTCGGCGAGCACCTGCGCGGCGTGGGCGGCCGCCGCCCGCCGGTCGCGGACGACCTGCCCGAGGACCCACGCGCCGTACAGCGCGGCGAACCCGGTCAGCACGATCGCCGCCCCGGACCGCCCCGCGGGCGCGCCGGCCACGACGGCGAGCAGCAGTACGACGAACCCGAGGCCGCCGGCCAGCCCGAGCAGCCGACGGCTCGACACCGGGCGGGTCGAGCGCCGCTCCAGCGCGACGACGTACAGCACGTACGCCGCTGCCAGGAACGGGTCGCGCAGCGCGTCCGCGAGGACCGCGACCGCCGAGACCACTGCCGCGAACCCGAACGCGGGCACCGGCCAGATCCGCCGTCCGGCGATCGGCACCGCGAGCAAGACCGCGACGAGCCCCGCGGTGGTCGATGCGGTGACCAGGACGAGTACGGCGTACCCGAGCGCGACGGCGCAGTCCACGGCGATCAACTGCCGCCTGGCCAAGCCGTACTCCGTCACGCGTCGAACCTAGCCGACGCGAAGGTGCCCCGCCTCGGACCGTGGTCCGACGGCTCCTGGTCCGATGTGCGAACGGGCGATCCGCGGAACCGTGAAGCGCATGCTGAAACTCTTCGCCGTCGGGCTGCTGACCGCCAACGTCCTCTCCCCACCCGCGCCGACGCTCACCTGGGGTGAATGCCCCGGCGGCCCCGGCTCCGTCGGGATCGAATGCGCCACGCTGAAGGTCCCGGTCGACTGGGACCGCCCGAACGGCCGCCAACTAACGCTGACCATCGGCCGGCTCCGCTCGACGGCCGCCGAGCCGAAGGGGTCCGTGCTGGTCAACTTCGGCGGCCCGGTCGGCATCAGCATCGACCTGATGCGCAAGTACGGCGGCGGGGAGTCCTTCGCCGGGCTGCGACAGAAGGTGGACATCGTCACCTGGGACCTCCGCGGCGGCCCGAACGCGCCCGGCCTCAGCACGAACCTCCCGTGCGACTGGACCGGCGCCCGGATCCCGTCGCTGCCCCGGAACCAGGCCGAGTTCGATCGTCTGGCGGCCACCAACCGCGCGGCCGCGGAACGCTGCCAGGTGAAGGATCCGGAGCTGTTCGGCGCAATGGACTCGGCCACCCATGCCCGCGACGCCGACGCGATCCGGCAGGCGCTCGGCGAGCAGCAGACCAGCTTCTACGGCGCGTCGTACGGCGGGTTCATCGGGCAGGCGTACGCGCAGTTGTTCCCGCGGCGGGTCCGCGCGATGGTGCTGGACGGGACGTGGAACCACAGCGCCGCGGACTGGGACCACGAGCTGCCGCTGCTCGCGCGGGACGTGCAGAGCTACGTGATCCGGTTCTTCGATTGGTGCCGTACGCAAGGACATTGCCCGAACGCCCCCGCCCTCTGGCAGCGGGTGATGGCCCGTGCACCGCTCCCGGCGGGCGCCGTGAAGTACAGCGCCGACGACATCCGCTATCAAGCGGTCGCGCTCGCCCG
Organism: Kribbella sp. NPDC051137; assembly: GCF_040682535.1. Lineage (NCBI taxonomy): Bacteria > Bacillati > Actinomycetota > Actinomycetes > Propionibacteriales > Kribbellaceae > Kribbella > Kribbella sp. NPDC051137. Next base: position 223,977 of record NZ_JBFBBI010000007.1, on the reverse strand, counting down.
GGTCGCCTCGTACTCACGACTCGCGGCTGCGCTCGAGAAGGCCGCGAGGACCGGTGACGCGTCCGGGTTCGTCCCGGATCCGCCCAACGCGCCCTACGCGACCACGGCCTCGCCTGGTGTCGTGGAGTGCACCGACTGGCCGCACCCAGCCGACCAACGTCAACTCATGCGGCAGGTACGCCGGATGCGCGCGGCCGCGCCGTACATCGGGGCGGTGGCGACGATCGAGCAGGCGATGCTGTCCTGCGTGGGCTGGCCGATCCCGGTCCGCAACCGGCCCGCGGCGTTGCCGGACGGTCTGCCGCCGCTGCTGATGGCCGGCAACTGGAGCGAGTTCCAGGCGGCGTCGCGGGTAGTCGACCAGGTGCCGGGCAGCGGGTCGATCTACCACGACGGGCCGGGGCACACGTTGTACCAGTTCAACGCGTGCGCCCGGGGGAAGATCGACGCCTACCTGGCCGATCTCGTCGTACCGGAGCCGGGAACTCGCTGCTAGCGGACCCTGACGGTGGCCGCGGAGCCCTTGGTGACGTTGCGGCCGTCGCTGACCTCGACGTGGTACGAGAGCGTCTGACCGCTGGTCAGGCCGGAGTCGGTGACCGAGGTGACGGTCGGTTCGGTCCACGAGTTCGACGTCCGCGACCAGCTGCCGATCCGGGTCTTGCCGCGGTACACCAGGTAGGTGAGCGTCAGGTTGTCGCGGTCGAGCACGGTGCCGAAGGCGATCGTCACCTTGTTCGGCCGCGCGCTCGCCAGCTTCGGCGCGGCCGGACGGGCCGGCGCCGCACCGCCCGGTACGCCGGTGAACCGGGTCAGCCCCTCCTGCGGCTTGCCGTTCACCGTGGTGAAGTCGCCGCCCGCCCACAGGTCGTTGCCGCCGGACGCGAACGCGAGCGGGCCGACCAGCGTCGTACCGCCGGCGTCGGTGTTCGGGAACCACGGGCCGAGCTTGCCGGTGATCGTGCTGTAGACGAGCAGGTGGTGCATCCCGGTCTTGTCCGGGAACTCCCCGTCCGCGCTGCAGTCGTGCGCGTGCGAACCCTTGTACAGCCAGTTGCCGATCGCAACGATCGCCTCGGTGGCTCCCAGGCACTTGCTCTGCCAGAGCAGCTTGCCGCTCGCGCTGTCCGCGGCGAGCACACCGTCGTAGCACTCCATGCTGTTGGTGCCGGCGTTCGACGCGAACACCTTGTTTCCTTGCACTTCGAGGTCTTTCACCCGGCTGTCGCACTCGTCCGACACCGGCGGGATCGCAGCGGCGGCCGGCATCGCCAGCACCGCGCCGGTCCGGGCGTTCAGCATCGCGAGCGCGTGCTGGTCCCGGCCGCCGATCGTGGTGAACCCGCCGCCGACGAAGATCCGCGCACCGTCGGTCGACGCCTCGATCGCGTGCACGTCGTCGTTCGCACCCGGGTTCCACGGCAGCAGTGCGCCGGTGCTCAGCGCGACCGCGGCGAGCCGCGCGCGGGCGACCTTGTCCACGACGCCGAACGACCCGCCCAGGTAGACCGTGCTCGCGGTGACCTTCAGCGCCGCGACGCGGTAGTTCACCACCGGGTCCCAGCCGGCCACGAGCTTGCCGGTGGCGACGTCGAACATCGCCACCCGGGACCGCGGTACGCCGTCCACGACCGTGAAGTCGCCGCCGATCACGACCCGGTGCCCGTCCGGCGACGCGGCGACGCTCCAGACCGGCCCGTTGACGCTCGGCGCGAACCTCGTCGGTACGCCGGTGGTCCGGTTGAGCACCACGAAGTACTTCCGCGCGACGTCCCCGGCACCCCGCGCCTTGCCCGGCGGCCGGACCCGGGTGAACAGCCCGCCCGCGAACACCAGGTCCCCGGCGACCGCGACCGCGTTCACACTCGCGTTCGTCTGCCAGGACGGCTGCTCCACCGACGACAACGCGGACCCGAACCCCCGCGGTGCGGTGTGCGTCACGGACTCCGTCGCCGCCTGCACCGCGGGCCCGGACGGGACCAAGGCAGCAGCAGCGACGGCCGCGGCGGTGACCGCGGCTAGGACGGCCTTCTTCATGAGCGAACCCCCAAGGGCCCGCTCCGGCGGAAGATGCCGACCCCATGACTCGGTGACAATGCGCCGTCAAACGATAACTGTCAGCTCATCTCCGGCCACAACCGGCCCGCCTGAACCAGCACGTTCCCGCGCGCCGTCGCCTCGACCGGACCGGCGACCACCGGAAGGCCGGTCAGCTCCGAGGTCAGGCGGCGAAGCACCTCGTTCTGCGAACCGCCGCCGACCAGGTGGATCCCCCGGAGCTCGGTCCCGGCGAGGCGCGCGAGCTCCCGGGTGCTCTCGGCGTACGCCGTGCCGAGCGAGTCCAGGATGCACCGGACCGTGGCGGGCGCCCCGTCCGGCGGGCGTTGGCCCGTCGCCCGGACGAGCGCGTCGATCCGGTCCGGCATGGCACCCGGCGCGATCAGCTCGTTGCTGTCGACATCGACGACCGGCCCACCGGACGGCAATGCCTCGGCCGCGGCGAGCAGCGGGTGCAGGTCGGGATTTCCCCAGGCGACGAGGGATTCCTGGAGCAGCCAGAGCCCAGCGAGGTTGCGGAGGAACAGCGTCTGCCCATCCGCCCCGAGCTCGTTGCCGGCACCGGCCCGCAACGACTCGCTACTGACGATCGGGCCGTCAAGCTCCAGCCCGACCAGTGACCAGGTACCGCTGGAGACGAACGCTGCCGGCCCCTCATGACCGTGTAAGCCGGCCACTGCCGACGCGGTGTCGTGCGACCCGACCCGCACCACCAGCACATCGGGACGCAGCCCCGTCGCCCGAACGACCTCGGACCGCAGCGGTCCGACCACGTCCCCAGCCGTCCGCAACGGCGGCAACAGCTCCGACGGCAGCCCGAGCGCGGTCAGCACTTCCGGCGACCAGTCCCGCGTCCGTACGTCGAGCAGCCCCGTCGTCGAGGCGATCGTCAGTTCGGTCCCGCGTTCGCCGGTCAGCTCGTGGACGATCAGGTCCGGCAGCATCACCACCGCCGCGGCCCGGTCCCATCCGTCGGCGGCCAACTGGTACACGGTGTTGATCGGCAACGGCTGCAGCCCGTTCACGTCGTACAGGTTCTCGACGCCGCCGAACCGCTCATGCACCGCGTCGACCACGCCCGCGGTCCGGTCGTCGCGGTACGACACAGGATCAGCCAGCAGTACGCCGGACTCGTCCAGTAGGCCGTAGTCCACGCCCCAGGTGTCGATGCCGATCGACGCGACGTCCGGGTACGCCCGCGCCAGCGCTCGCAGCCCGGTGAGCACCTGCGCCTTCAGATCGGCGTACGGCCAGCGGAGCCGACCGTCGCGGCGTTCCGCGCGATGGCCGAAGCGGTGCACGGTCCGCAGTTCGACCTCGCCCTTGTCAACGATTCCGGCGATCACCCGGCCGCCGGACGCACCGAGGTCGACGGCCCCGCAGACCCTCATCCGGCAAACCGGTGCCGCCCAGGACCGACGTCGTACGTCGTCCCGTCCGGCAGCTCCACGACCGCGGTCGTCTCCGCCGGTACGACGACCTCGAGGTCGAACCCGCCGTCCTCGACCGTCCACGCACTGCGGAGCTCGCCGTGCCCGGTGCGGTACGCCGCGGCCGCCGACGTCAGCCCGCCGCACGGCCGTGGCCGGATCACCACCCGGTGGAAGCCGATGTCTCCGGCCGCCTGCCGCAGCCCCGCGACGTGGCTGAAGAACCAGTCGTCGATCGCCCCGTTCATGAAGTGGTTCTGGCTGAACCCGAACGTCGGCCCGTCCCACGTCTCGGTCAGCGACGTCGCCCCGTGGCGCAGCATGTACCCGTACCCAGGCCGCTCGTCGACCTGCGTCAGCTGGTACAGCGTCTCGTGCCGGTCGTACGTCGCGAGCACCTCGACCAGCGACGCCATCGCGATCTCCCCCACGTCCAGGTAGTAGCCGTCGGCAACGATCCGGCGCTCCAGCCGATCCACCGCCGCCGCCTCCTCCGCGCCGGTGAGCACGCCAGAGTGGATCGCGACCGCGAGCTCCGCCACGGACTCACTCCCCACCTCCGCCGTGACGAACCGCCGCCGTACATCCCCCACGACCGCCGCGCGTACGTCGTCCCACCGCCGGCCGTCCTGCCCCAGCACCCAAGCGGTGTCGGCCAGTACGCCGAGTGCCCGGGCGAGCGTCGCCGTCGCGACGAACGGTACGTAGCGAAAGTCCCGACCGTTCCAGTCCCCCAACCCGTAGGTGACCAGCCCGTCCTCCCGCGACGCCAGCAGGTACTCGACGTACCGGACGGCGGTGTCGTGGTTGGCCGTCAGTACGTCGCGGTCGCCGTAGGTGCGGTAGAGCTGCCAGGGCAGGAAGACGCACACGAGGCTGAAGTTCACGTCACCGCGCCAAGGGTCCGGGAACGGGTCCCACTCGGGCACGTACAGCGCGATATGCCCGCTCGGCTCCTGCGCTTCGCGGACGATCCGCAACGTGTTCGCCAGTAGCTCGCGTACGTCGTAGTTCCAGCGGAGGATCGGGTAGACCAGGTGCAGCTGCTCGAGGTACCCGAGCTTCTCGCGCTGCGGGCAGTCGGTGAACATCGAGTACATGTTGGACGTGATCGCACGGCGGATGATGCGGTGCAGCTCAGTCACCTTGGCGTCGGACGACGTGAACGTGCCCGCGGAGTCGGCGACCGCGGCGAGTACCAGGCCGCGGGCGTCGGGCGCGGTGGGAACACCCGAGATCTCCAGGTAGCGCAGGCCGTTGTAGCAGAACGTCGGATGCCAGGTCAGCGGGGCGTCCGCGGTCGTGACCGTGTGGAAGACCGGGCCCCAGCCCTGCGTGACGGGGTTGATCTCGCCCGAGGGTTCGAGCAGTTCGGCGGGGCGCAGGCGGACCTCGGCGTTCGGTGGCAGGTCGAGTTCGACCCAGCCGGCGAAGTTCACGCCGAAGTCGACGACATGGACGCCCGGGCGCACCGTGGTCACGGACCGGGCGGTAAGGCGTTCGACCTCGCGGATCGGCGGGATGGTCTTGGCGGACAGCCTGAGTTCCACGGGCGTCTTCGCGGGAACGGCGGCCGGCCAGGACGCCATCGTCTGAAGGTCGGGCTCGTGGTGCGCGTCGTAGTCCTCGCCGCCGACCCAGTTCGCCGTCCGCACCGCACCGGTCGTCGCATGCCACGGTCCCAGCTCCTGAGGCCCGGTGTCGTCGGTCCAGTCGAGAGTGGCACAGGCGGCCAGTTCGCCGTAGGTGGTCTCGATCTTGGTCCAGCGGTCCTCGGTCTTACGAGAGCGGTAGCAGCCAGGGCCGAGCTCGATGGTGATCACGTTCGGCCCAGGGACGAGCCGCGCGGTGACGTCGTACGTGCAGAACTCGGCGCGAAGCGCGTAGTCCGTGTAGCCCGGCTCGAGCGGGTCGCTGACGACCTGGCCGTTGACCGCGGCGACGAAGACGCCGAGACCGGCGACGCGCAGGACGGCGTCGCGAGGCTCGCCGGTCACCTCGATCGCGGTGCCGAGCACCGGCAGTGGCCCGTCGGGGTCTTGCTGCCAGGCCGCGCTGGTCATCCATCCGGTCCGCCGGTCCGGCGCCTTCGCGTCGTCGTCCATGGCGCCGAAGTCTAGGCACGATTGGAGCGATTCAACTAGCCTTCGAGGACACTGGAAGGAGTTCGAATGGATCAGCTGTGGGACCTGGTGGCGGCCGCGGGCGGGATCGCGCCGGCCGAGCGGCGGATGGTCGTGGACGAGCCGGTCGAACTGCCGGACGGCGAACCGGACCGCTGGCGGCACGGCTACCGGCTGCGCGGCGTGATGACCGACTGCCGCGGCATCGACGACACGGCCGCACCCGGCGCCCTGCGGCCAGGCACCCTGCGACTGCGCGACGCCGACGGTCCACTCGACCCCGGCACCGACTACCTCGTCGACGAACACTGGGCCGCCCTCACCAGGAGGCGCCCCCTGCAAGACCCCGTCGCCGAGTACGAGTACTCGCTGCTGCGCGTCGATCTCCTCCTCGCCGACGGCCGCATCCTCCGAGGCCACAGCCACCTCAGCAACCCACAGCCCCCAGCCATCCCCGACAGCAGCAAGCCCCTGGCCACAATCTTCGTGCCGTACGCCGGCGACGAGCCGGTCCTGATCCCGTGGACGGACGTCGCGCGTACGCCGCTCTCGGCGCCGCAACCCGACCGTCTGCCCGCTGTCCGCAAGGCGATCGCCGAAGGGCGACCGGTGCGCATCACCTGCTGGGGCGACAGCGTCACGGCCGGCGGATCGGCGTCCAGCGAGCGAACGACGTACCCCTCGCAGCTAGGCAGTGTTCTGCGCACGGTGGGCATCGCGGCCGAGGTCCGTACGGTCGCGATCGGCGGCAGCGAGTCGCACGAGTGGCTGTCCGACGGGACCGCGCCGAACGGCGCCGACTGGCGGAACGTCGCCGCCACGGAGCCCGACCTGATCACACTCGAGTTCGTCAACGACGCCGAACTCGATCCATCGCGGTGGCCGAGGTTGTACGACGAGATCCTCACCCGCTGCCGCGCGGCCGGCGCCGACCTGCTGCTGCTCGAACCGCACTTCACCCGCCCGGACTGGATGCACATCGACCGCCTCGACGCCCCGGACCCACGCCCGTACGTCGCCTTCCTGCGCGCCTTCGCCGCCCGGGAGTTCGTCGCGCTCGCGGCCGTCTCCGACCGCTGGCACCGCCTGTACGCCGAGGGCGTCGCCTACCCCACGCTGCTCCGCAACGGCATCAACCACCCCGACGACCGCGGCCACCGGATCTACGCCGAAGAGGCCGCCGCCGTACTCGGGGCCGTCAAAGGCTGACGCCGGCGGCAACCATCCTCACCAACCGGCCGGTACGCCGACCCGTTCCGCGGCGAGCTTCGCCGGCAACCCCGAGTCCAAGTACGCCCGCAACGGATCGGCCGGCCCGCCCAGCAACTCCCGCGCCTGCCACAACAACGGTCGTACGTCGGTCTGGAACGCACTGTCCACCAACGTGTTCGCGCCGACCACATCTCCCGCGTCCTGCAGCTGCCGGAGGTCGTCCCGGTCGATCAGCAAGGACTTCGCATACGCGATCTGGCAGGCCTCGATACTGCGCAACATCGCCGGGAGCTTCTCCTCCACCATCGCGCACTGGTCGATCTTGAACAGCACACCGGCCGCCCCGGCCGCGATCGCCGGATCCGGATCGGCCAGCCCGTCGGTGATCTCGGCCATGATCAGGAACAGCTCATACGGGTTCGTGGACCCGACCATCAGGTCGTCGTCGGCGTACCGCTTGCCGTTCAGGTCGAAGCCGCCGAGGCGCCGCTCTCCGAGCAACGTGGCGACGATGTGCTCGATGTTCACGCCGAGCGCGTGGTGGCCGAGGTCGACGAGTACCTGCGCCCGGTCCCCGAGCTGCCGGCACAGCAGCAGCGACTGGCCCCAGTCGGAGATGTCGGTGTGGTAGAACGCCGGCTCGAAGAGTTTGTACTCGAGGATCATCGACATGTCCGGGTCGAGCGCGTCGTACACCTGCTGCAGCGACTCCAGCAGCCACTCGCGGCGCCGGCGGAAGTTGCCCTGCCCCGGGTAGTTGGTGCCGTCGGCAACCCACATCGACAGCTGCTTCGACCCGGTGGTCCGCATGATGTCCACGCAGTCGGCCGACGCCGCGACCGCCTTCGCGCGGATCGCCGGATCGGGATTGGTGAACGAGCCATGGTGGTAGTCGTCGTCCTGGAAGATGTTCGGGCTGATCGACCCGATCCGGACGCCCTGCTGCTCGGCGTAGTGCCGGAGTTCCGCGTAGTCGGTGCGGTCCCACGGGATGTGCAGCGCGACCGTCGGCGTCACGCCGGTCAGCCGGTGCACGAGCGCGGCGTCGTCGACCTTCTCGTACACGGTCCGCGGCGTGCCGGGGGTGTTGAACACCTTGAACCGGGTGCCGGTGCTCACGTAGCCCCAGCTCTGGGTCTCGATCGTGAAGCCGGCGATGCGTTCGACGAGCTCGTTCATGGTCCCACTCCTCCGTGATCAGGGCGCATTGAATCGCTCCAACTTGACTGCACAGAAACCCGTCGACGGGGTCTGCCCCCGTCAGCGAGCGGTCGAGCCGCGGACGACGAGCTCGGGCGCGAACCGGCGGGCCTCGTGCACGTGGCCGGTGTCGGTCACCTCGCTGAGCAGCAGCTCGAACGCGGTCCGCCCCATGGCGGCCATCGGCTGCCGGACGGTTGTCAGCGGGATGGCCAGGTACTGCGCGAGGTCGATGTCGTCGTACCCGCAGATTGCGACCTGACCGGGCACGTCGACGCCCAGCTCCTGCAGGCCGAACATCAGGCCCATCGCGATCAGGTCGTTGCCGCAGAGCACGGCCAGCGGGCTCGAGAGGTCGCCCTTCGCGACGGTGGGCGCGATCTCCCGGCCGCTGGCCACGTCGTCCGCGGCGACCAGAATCTCCTGGACGTGCACGCCGCGGCCGCGGCTTTCCGCCGCCAGCGCCTGCCGCAGGCCGGCCAGCCGGTCGCCGTGCTGGATGGTCCGCGCGGGCCGCCCGGCGAAGGCGATCTGTCGGTAGCCGCACTCCAGGAAGTGCGCGCCGACCAGCCGGCCGCCGTCGACGTCGTCCACCGACACCGAGCACTCCTCGGGACCGCCGGGCGTGTCCAGCAGCACCACCCGGGTGCCGATCCCGCGCAGGCTCGCCACCGAGGTGGCGCGCATCGCCGTCGTGGTCAGCAGGACGCCCTGCGCGCGCTGCCGCATCAGCAGCCGCAGCGCGTTGTCCTCCCGCCCGGGCTCGGCTCCGGTACTGGTCAGCGTCACCACGTAGTCGCGCTCCAGCGCGATGTCCTCGACCGCCCGGGCCATCTCGCCGAAGAACGGGTTGCCGGCGTCGTGGACGACCATCCCGACGAACCGGCCCATCCCGCCGGCCAGCACCCGTGCGGACTCGTTCGGGACGTACCCGAGCATGTCCATCGCGTTCTTCACCCGCAGCCGGGTGGCCTCGGCAACGATCTCCGGGCGGTTGATCACGTTGCTCACGGTGGACCGGGCGACGCCGGCCAGCCGGGCGACGTCCTCGATGTTCGCTATCACACGGGACCCATCTGTCGGACCGATGCGGTGGCATCGTCTGGAGCGCGTCAATGGTACCGATCCGGCCGTCAGACCCTGATCGCGAACACCCGGTCGATCCAGAGCGCCGGCACCTTCGACAGGTTCTGGACGTACAGCACGTGCTGCGAGTCCCGGCTGTAGGTCCCCGGCAGCTCGATCTCGTGGTACTCGCCGTCGGCCAGGTCGCCCGCGGTCTTCGCCACGGTGTTCCCGAACGGCGGATACACGCCGAGCTCCGCGACCGACGTACCGGCCGCCAAGGTCCCGACGTCGGCGCGCAGCGAGAGGAACAGCCGCCAGTTCCCGTCGCCCAGCTGGTCGAGCCAGAACTGCACGCCCCACTGCGAGTCGTTCGGGTCCATCCGCAGCGCGCGGTGGTTGGACGCCTTCAGGTCGGTCGCGAGGCTGGTCATCCACGGCGCCGCGATCAGGATCCGGCTCTCCTGGAAGTCGGCCCACTGGTCCGCGGGCAGCCCCTCGACCGCGGCCGGCGGTGTGATGTCGCCGGGCGGCACCGGGTTCACGTCGTACTCGTCGACGATCTTGCCGACGTCACCGCCGCCCTCCGAGTACCGGCTCATCCCGGTCAGCTGCAGGGACCGCTTCGCGCGCGCCTTCCGGTTGACGAGGTCCAGGTCCCACGTCTGGCCGGCCTTCGCCAGATCCTCGAGGTACGCCGGGGCGCGCATGAAGATCACGTAGTCCAATTGGAAGCGCGCGACCGCGAGCCGATCGAGCAACTCCTGGTCCCCCTGTGCGGCGGCTTCCGCCGCGGCGAAGTGCCCGTCGGCCGCCCGCACCACGTCGAGCGCGTAGATCCGGGACATGTACTGCGACGCCTCGGACAGGGGGCCGTTCGCCTCCTTCGACTCCCACAGCGTCTGCAGATACGCCTCGACGTGCTCGGCGGCGGCACCGTAGTACCCGTCGAGGTATTCGCGGACGGTACGCCGTACGTCGAGCGACGGGTCCCACGCGAGCCGCGACAGTACCCACGTCCGCATCGAGGCCATGTCGCCGCCGCGGGTGTTCCAGACGCCCTGGATGAACAGGCCTTGCACCTGCGGCAGCTTCGCCACCTGACGCAGCGACTCGAACCCGTCGTACCACTGCGGGAACGGCATCAGGTAGCTGGAGAACATCGTCTGGTAGTCCCAGAGCACGATGTTCTTCGCCATCTTCGTCCAGCCGAGCAGGTACGCCCGTTGGTCCGCGTTCGCGTCGTCCAGGATCGGCTTGCCGCGGTTCGCGTAGATCGGGCAGAACGTGATCACCACGTTGTCCTCGACCGTCATCCCGGTCGGCGGCTGGATCGACCACTGGTACGCCTCGGTCTCCAGGCGGGCGGCGGGGATCACCTTGCGGACCCGACGGGCCAGGTCGTTGACGAAGTCCAGCATCGCGGCACAGCCCGCGCCACCGTGCGCGTCGATGAACGCCTGGCTGTCCGGGTCCGGGTGCCACGGGTTCGCGTCCCACTGGATGATCCCGAGCGACGCGTTCTCGCCGCGGGCGATCCGCGCGTTGATCAGCCGGATCACGGTCGCGGTCGCCTGGCTGCGCGCGTCCGGGTTCATGAACTGGACGTTGCCGTCCTGGATCAGGCTCTGGTCCGTCACCAGGTCACGGAAGAACGTCGGCCGATCCTCGGGCCAGTACCCGGACCACACGTTCAGATCAGCCGGCTGCGGCACGTCGTACATGTCCCGGCGACCGTTCAGCCGCAGGTGGTGCCGGTTCTCGGCGCTGAACGCCTCGCCGTAGTGGAGCTGCCGGAACCGGAACCGCGGCACGTAGTCGCGGTTCAGCGGATCGGTGTCGAGGTCGATCGTGCTCCGCGACGGCACGGTCTCGGTGTTCTCGGCGTACCAGTGCACGCCGAGCTGGGTCTCGGCGAACCAGTAAGCGCCGTGCAGCGTGCCGAGCGGGCCGGGGCCGGTGATCAGCACGTCCTGGCCGCTGACCCGAACCGCGAACCCGTCGTCGCCGAGTGCGTTGCGATCGATCCGCCCGAACCTGCGAGCCGCCGGATTGTTGGTTCCGACAACGATCAGGTCGTGGTCCCCGGACCGGTCGGTGTTCTCGTCGATCAACGGGATCGCGGCACCGGAGACCCGGCTCAGGTAGTCGGCCAGCTCCCGGGCGGCCCGCCGTACCATCGGCGCATCCTTGCTGCCGGCAAGTACGGCGTACGTCGAGCGCCCACGCCGGGCGAGGTGCAGTTGGTCCCGGTCGGCGTGCGCGAGCCCGGCGGGGAGGACACCGGCGAACGCGGCGGCCATACCGCCGACCGCCCCGGTGCGCAGGACGGTGCGGCGGGAGACATGTTCGGACATGCGAGGACTCCTGTCTCGGGTGATCTGGGTGGTGATCGGCGGCGGCGAGATGGGGGTGGTGCGGAGCTCGTCGGAAGCGCACTATTGGAGCGCTCCAATTGCTCAGAAGTTACGCCGCACCGGCACACACGTCAACGGCCGCGGACGGCCGGAACCGGAGGACCCGTGAATCAGCTCACCGCCCTGTCCCGCTGGCTCGGGGAGGAGCACCGCGGGCTCGCCCTCCTCGGCGAGGGCAACCTCTCCGCCCGCAGCGGCCCGGACCGGATGCTGGTGAAAGCCAGCGGCACGTCGCTGTCCCAGGCGAGCTTCGTCGAGGTCCGGATCCGGCCACTACTCGACCTGCTCGACGCACCCACCGCGGACGACTCCGACGTACAACAAGCATTGCTGGACAGCCGGGTCGACCCGTCCGCACCGCAGCCGTCGGTTGAATCGCTCCTCCACGCGGTCGCGCTCACCCATGCGGGAGCGTCCGTGGTCGCGCATTGCCATCCGCAGTCCGTCAACGCGGTCGTCTGCTCGGACCGGGCGTCGGCTCTGATCGACGGCGCACTGTTTCCGGACCAGATCGTCGTACTCGGCCGGGAGCAACTCCTGCTCCCGTACGTCGACCCCGGACTCGAACTCGGCCGGCGGTCGCGGGGCGCGATCCTCGACTACATCCGGCGGTTGGGTGAGCGGCCACGGGTCATCTACCTCGGGAACCACGGCTTGGTCGCGCTCGGCGACTCCTGCGACGAGGCGCGGCGGATCACCCTGATGGCCGACAAGACCGCCCGGATCCTGCGCGACTGCCTTGCGATCGGGACCCCGCAGTACCTCCCGCAGCATCTCGCCGACCGGATCCACACCCGGCCGGACGAACAGCTCCGTCGCTCGGCGCTCGCCGGTGAGTTGCCGTCAGATCATTAGTCGGCTAAGTTTTCTGATTAGCCGACTAACGATATACAGGAGGACGGGTCATGGACCTGGGTTTCAAGGACGCGGCGGTGCTGGTGACCGGCGGGTCGAGCGGGATCGGGCGGGCCACCGCGGTCGCGTACGGGCGGGAAGGCGCGCGGGTCGCGATCACCTACAACACCCGGAAGGACGCCGCCGAGGCGGTCGCCGAGGAGATCGAGGCGGCGGGCGGTGCGGCGTACGTCGTACCGATGGATCTGGCCGACCCGGAGACGATCGCGACCGCGGTGGCGTCCACGGTGGAGCACTGGGGTGGGCTCGACGCGGTCGTCGCGAACGCGGTCAGCTGGGGCACGCTCGGGTACGACGAGCGGCCGTCGAAGATCGAGGAGTCCCGGCCGGAGTGGTGGACCGAGATCATCCGGGCGAACCTCGAAGGCAACTTCCACCTCGTGCAGCAGGTGGCGCCCGCGTTGCGGCGCTCGGAGCACGGGCGGCTCGTGCTGCTGTCGACCGACCTGGCGGAGCGCGGGATGGCCGGTTCCTGGGCGTACAGCGCGGCGAAGGCGGGGCTGCACGGGCTGGCCGCGAGCCTGCAGCACGATCTGGGCGCGGACGGCGTACTCGTGAACGTCGTACTGCCGGGGATCACGCTCGAGAACGGCGCCCACCGGGTCATCCCCCAGCCCGCGCTGGAGCGGATCGCGGCCGGGTTCACCGCACGGCACCTCCCGGACGCGTCCGAGCTCGCCGACGCGATCCTGTTCCTCACCTCGCCGCGGACCCGGGCCATCCAGGGACAGCTGCTGCACGTCACCGGCGGAGATCTGATCCCGGCGTAATCCGGCGTCGGCGGCGTCGGCGCTTGTACGGTGGGCTCAGGAGTTCTCGGCAAAGGAGCGGCGCGATGACCCGGGCACTGATCGTGGTTGATGTGCAGAACGACTTCTGCGAGGGCGGGAGCCTGGCCGTCGCCGGGGGCGCCGACGTCGCGTTCCGGATCGGCGAGCTGCTGCACGAGTGGCACGAGGCGGAGCCGGACGAGCGGCAGTACGCGTACGTCGTGGCCACCCGGGACCACCACATCGACCCGGGCGACCACTTCTCCAGGACTCCCGACTTCGTGAACTCCTGGCCCCCGCACTGCGTGGCCGGCACCGACGGCGTCAGCTTCCACCCGAATCTCGACCCGCAGCCGTTCGACGCGATCTTCGACAAGGGCGAGTACGCGGCGGCGTACTCCGGCTTCGAAGGCAAGTCGCACGAAGGCGGGCACCCGCTCGCCGACTGGCTGCGCAGCAAGGGCGTCACCGACGTCGACGTCTGCGGCATCGCGACCGACTACTGCGTGCGTGCCACCGCCCTCGACGCCCACAAGGAAGGCTTCGGTACGACGGTCCTCACCGACCTGACCGCCGGCGTAGCAGAAGCCAGCACCGGCCAGGCCCTGGTCGAACTCCGCAACTCCGGCGTCAACCTCACCTGACGCCGTCCGGTCAGACCTGGCCGGCCTTCTCCAGCGCACTGCAGCAGGTGTTCACGATCAGGCGGGTGACGTTGTAGGGATCGATGTTCGCGTTCGGACGACGGTCCTCGATGTAGCCCTTCTTGTCCACCTCGACCTGCCAGGGGATGCGGACCGACGCGCCACGGTCGGAGACGCCGTAGCTGTAGGCGTCGTGCGGGGCGGTCTCGTGGTCGCCGGTGAGACGCTCCTCGATGCCGTCGCCGTAGCCGGCGATGTGCTCCTCGACCTTGCCCGGCGCACCGAGCGCCTCGCAGGCGGTGATGATCGCGTCGTAGCCCTCGCGCATCGCCCGGGTGGAGAAGTTGGTGTGCGCACCGGCGCCGTTCCAGTCGCCCTTGGCCGGCTTGGCGTCCAGGGTCGCGGCGACGTCGTGGTCCTCCGCGATGCGATAGAGCAGCCAGCGCGCCACCCACAGGTGGTCGGCGACCTCGACCGGGCCGGCCGGACCGATCTGGAACTCCCACTGGCCGGGCATGACCTCGGCGTTGATTCCGGAGATCTTCAGGCCCGCGTCGAGACAGGCGTCCAGGTGCTGCTCGACGATGTCGCGGCCGAAGACCTCGTCGGCGCCGACACCGCAGTAGTACGGCCCCTGCGGCGCGGGGAAGCCGACCGCCGGGAAGCCGAGCGGCCTGCCCTCCCGGAAGAAGGTGTACTCCTGCTCGATGCCGAACCAGGAGTCCTGCTCGGCGAACTGTTCGGCGATCGGGAGCAGCGCGGCCCGGTGGTTCGTCGGGTGCGGGGTGCCGTCGACGAGGTACACCTCGCACAGCACCAGCTTGTGGTCGCCGCCGCGGATCGGGTCGGGACACGAGAACACCGGCTTGAGCACACAGTCGGAGTTGTCGCCGGGCGCCTGGTTGGTGCTCGAACCGTCGAAGCCCCACTCCGGCAACTCGGCGCCGTCGGCGATCACCCGGGTCTTCGAGCGCAGCCGTGCGCTCGGCTGGGTGCCGTCGATCCAGATGTACTCGGCCTTGTAGGTCATCGACTGTCCCTTCGTCGCGGCCGTCCCCTCAGGTGTTCCTGAACGGCCGCTGTCGACAGTGTCAACCGGCGATTACGGACCTGTTGCTCGATTGTGAACGCCGTGTTAACCGCCTCGCGGCCGACACGGCGCTGCACAGGTGTCGTTCGTCACCTGACCGGGGCGCCGGGGCCGAGCGGGATGCCCAGGGCCCACCAGGCCAGGAAGAGCAGGGTCCAGGCGACGGTCATCGCGACGGCCAGCGGGACGGTGTACGACGCGAGCGTGCCGACGCCGGCGTCCTTGCGGTAGCGCTGCAGGAAGCCGAGCGCCATCACGAAGTACGGGCTCATCGGGGTGATGGCGGTGGAGCCGGAGTCGGCGATGCGGAACAGGGCCTGAGTGGTTTCGGCGGGGACGTTCAGCAGCAGCATCATCGGCACCAGGATGGGCGCGGTCAGGGACCACATCGCCGAGCCGCTGGTGACCAGGACGTTGATGACGGTGAGCAGGGCGAGGATCCCCAGGAAGATGACCACCTTGGGAGCACCCAGGTCGCCGAGCACCCGCGCCGACTCGGCCGACAGCAGATCGCCGAGGTTGGTCCAGTCGAAGTACGCGAGGAACTGCGCGATCGCGAAGAACAGCACCAGCACCGGCGCCATCTGCTTGATGCCCTCGGCCATCAGTTTCGGTACGTCGGACGCCCGCTCAATGGCCCGCACGGTGACGCCGTAGGTGATACCGACCAGACCGAAGAGGACCGCGACCACGACCGCGATACCGTCCAGGAACGGCGAGTCGACGATGCTGCCGTCCTTCCCGCGGAGTGGGGAGCCGTGTGGGAGCAATATCGCGACGATCGCCACAGCGGCGACCAGGAACACCAGACCGGCGCGGCGCAGACCCTTGCGTTCGGCAACCGACACGGCCAGCTGATCGGCGTCGTCGCCGGGAGCGTCAGGGTCGGCTTCCAGGTCGGTCCGCTTGTTCAGGACCAGCCGGGTGACGAGCGTGATCACCAGCGCCAGCAGCACCGACGACGCGATGTTGAAGAACCAATTCGACAGCACCGACACATGCGCGTCCGGGTGCACGGTACGGGCCGCCGCGGTCGTGATCCCGGCGAAGATCGCGTCGTTCGGCGTCGGGATCGGGCTGGCGTCGTACCCGGAGGCGATCGCGGTGTACGCGACCACGATCCCGAGGATCGGCGACCGCCCGACCGCGCGGAACGCGAGCCCGCCCAGCGGCACCAGGATGATGTACGCCGCCGCCGACGCGACATGCGCCATCGTGCCGGCGAACGCGACCGCGAACACCACCATCGACTGCGGCACCCGGGACACGCTGACCCGCATCAGCGCCTGCAGGAACCCGGTCCGCTCGGCGAGCGCGACACCCATGATCACGACCACGATCGTCGCCATCGGCGGGAACTCGGCGAAGTTCGAGATCGCCGTCGACACCGCCAGCTGCAAGCCGTCGCCGGACAGCAGGTTCTGGACGACGACCTCCTTGCCGTTCTTCGGCGAGATCACCGACACGTCCAGCGCCGACAGGATCGCGCTGACCACGGCCAGGACGGCGGACAGGATCCAGAACAGCCAGAACGGATGCGGCAGGGCGTTCCCGACCCGTTCGATACCGGCCATCGCCCGCACCAGGCGGGGCAACTCCCTCGTCTCGGTCGCGGTACTCATGAGAGCTTGTGCGCCTGGAAGAAGGACCCGATCAAGTCAGCGGCCTGGAACGTCTGGGTGACGTACCCCGGACCGGACGTCGAGTCGGAGCCCGGCCAGCTGTGACCGCCGTCGGTGACCGCGATGTGCACGACGTCCGCCTTGCAGCCCTTGTACGTGAACGTCAGGACGTCGTCACCGAGCTGCTCGGTCTTCGGGTCCTGCCGGCAGTGGTCGCGTACGGACCAGTCCCGCACCCACGTCTGGACGTCGGGCAGGTCGCGCTGGCCGTCCCCGCCGTACGGGATCGTGGTGTCGCCGGTGCCGTGGATGTCGAGCACGGGGATCGGACGACTCGGCGCACAGTGGGTGCCCTGGATGTAGAACGCGCCGGAGACCGGGGCGATCGCGGCGATCCGGTCGGCCAGCTGACAGGCGAGGATGCCGGTGAACCCGGCGCCGTTCGACTTGCCCGTCGCAAAGACGGCCTTGGTGTCGACGCAGTACGCCGATTCCAGCTGGTCGAGCAGATCGTTGGTGAACTCGACGTCGTCGACGCCCGGCGCGGAGTACGGCGCACCCTGCCAGGCCTGCTTGTCCTCGTCACCGATCACACCGTTGGGGTAGGCCACGATCGCGTCGAGCCTGTCCAACCCCGAGAAGGCCTCGGTCTGCGCGCCGGTCTTCCCGCGGCCGTGGTAGACGAGGATGAGCCGGGAAGCCTTGGAGGGCTTGTAGTTGTCCGGTACGTGCAGCCGGTAGGTGCGGGTCAGGCCGCCACTGGTGACCGTGTAGTCGCCGCTCGGCGCGGCCTGCTTGCCGCAACCGGGGCTGGCGGCAACGGATGCGCTTGCCGTTGGCAACATGAAGGCGGTGACGGTCACCAGGGCCGTCAAGGCAGCAAGGGTCTTCATCAGGGGGTGCCTCCTCGGGGCAGGCGGCCTGCAGGCGGGCAGGCTCGCGCCTGGACCTCCCTGAGCGAAGGTCCAGTGAACTCTGATGTCAGGCCGACAGCAGCTCGTCGGCGAAGGCGGCTATCCGGTCGGCGGCGGTCTCCACCAGCAGGCGGCCGTCCGCGGCTGTGGCACGGCGGGGATCACCCAGCACACCACGCTTGTGGTACTCGTCGAAACCGACCGAGAGCCGCGGACCGCGCGGGTCGCGGGCCAGCCGGGCCGGAACGGTGAGCTCGTCCAGGGTGAGCGCTCCCGGCTCCAGGCGATCGGCCTGGACCAGCTCCGGGGCGAGGTACAGCATCTGCGCGGTCTCCGCCTCACCGGCGTGACCGTGGACGGCGCTGACGTCCGTGATCAGGTCCGACACCACGGACGTGACCGGTGTCCACGCGAACGTCACGTCGCTGCCGACGTACTCCTGGGCGAGCACGGAGAGGGCGGGGTTGTTGCCGCCGTGCCCGGTGACCACCAGGAACCGGCGCCAGCCGTGGGTGTGCAGGCTCGCGACCAGGTCGCGCAGTACCTGCATGAAGGTTGCCGGCGACAACGTCATCGTGCCGGCGAACGCCATGTGGTGCGGGGAGACGCCGTACGGAACCGGCGGGGCGACGACTGCGCGGCCGGCCAGCCGTTCGGCGACCCGCTCGGCGACGCCGACAGCGCGGACGGTGTCGGTGGACATCGCCATGCCGCCGCCGTGCTGCTCCTGCGCGCCGACCGGGACGATCACCAGCGGCGCGGTCCGGACCGCCGCGAGCGCCTCGTCGGTCGTCATCTCGGCGAGTCTCACGAGAACTCCGGAGCCGACTCGACGGCCTGGCGGATGTTGTCCAGGTGTTCGCGCGTCAGGCGCTCGGCCTGTCCGGCGTCCTGGGCGCGGACCGCCGCGGCGATCGCCTGGTGCTCCTCGTGGTCACGCCCCCGGTTGTCGTACAGCGCACGGATCTGCTGCTGCTCGCGGACCCGGACCTTCAGCAGCGACGCCAGCACCTCTTGCAGCAAAGGGTTCCCGGAGGCGGCGGCGAGCTCGACGTGGAAGTTGAGCGCGAACGCCGGGCCGCCCGGCGGGACCAGCGCGTTGGTGACCGCGGCCTCCAGGCGTTCGAGGTTCTCGGGCTGCCGCGCCAGCGCGGACTGCGCGGCGATGGCCGGCTCGATCACGAGGCGGGCGCTGATCAGCTGCAGCACCGAGTCCTTGGTGATCGGCGGGCGATGCGGGTTCGCCAGTACGACGTTGTTGATGGTCGGGCCGACGTAGGTCCCGGAGCCGTGCCGGAACTCCACCGCCCCGGTCGCCTCCAGCTTCCGGAGCGCCTCACGCACCGTCGGTGTGGTGATCGCGAACCGCTTGGCCAGCTCCCGCGCCGACGGAATCGCGTCGCCCGGCCGCAGCCCGCCCTCCCGGATGATGCCGAGGATCGACTCGGTCAACCGGTCGGACAGGCTGGGCAGCGCTTCGGAAGCTGAGTAAGTCACAAACTGACTAAATCACTTAGCCATTCCGGCGGTCAAGAGGTCAGCGGCTTCCAGTCGGGATGACCGGGCATCGGGGGCAGGTGCTCGGCGTAGAGCCACGAGCGGAGGAACGGGCCGAGGTCGGTGCCGGCCACGTCGGACGCGGTCCTGATGAAGTCCGCGGTACTCGCGACGGAGTTGTCGTAGCGGTGGACCCAGGCGCGTTCGATGGCGTTGAAGGTCGATGCGCCGACCTTCTGCTGGAGGGCGTAGAGCGTCAGGGCACCGCCGGCGTACGCCGCGTCGGTGTACGGGCGGTAGTCGGCGCGGTCCCCGGTGAAGGTCTTCGGGTCGGGGGCCGCGATCGGGCCGTTGGCGAGCAGCTTGTCGCCCAGCTTCTCGTACGCGTCCCGCATCACGGCCTCCTGCTCGGCGCCGTACCGCCCCTCGGCGTACACGTCCTCGTAGAAGGAGGCATGCCCCTCGTTCAGCCAGAGGTCCGACCAGCGTTTCGGCGAGACCGAGTTGCCGAACCACTCGTGTGCGACCTCGTGCAGGACGACGGCGTCGGTCCCGTTCTGCTCGAACCCGTCCTTGGTCATCGCGCTCGCCGTCATCAGCGTCAGGCCCTGCGTCTCCAGCTCGCCGCCGAGCGGCGTGACGAACGAACCGGCCTCGGTCCCCGGGAACCGCCCGAGCCGCCGCTCGAGGAACCGGACCGACGTGTCGAACGACTTCAGCTGCGGCTCGATGTCCGCCAGTTGCGCCGTCGGTACGGCGTACCGCAGGTCGAGGGCGTGCGGGCCCTTCCGGTGCAGAACCGTGAACGGCCCGACGCCGATCTGCAGCAGCTCGGTCGCGAGCTTGCGCTGCTCCCGGAACACCCGCGTGGTGTAGGTCGTGCCCTTCAGCGTCCGCAGGAGCTTGCCGTTGGCAATGGAGTTGAGCGCGGTCGGCGCGGTGATCGAGATGGTCGCCGGCGCCTTCTGCGCGGGGTGGTCGCTGACCGCGAGGATCCGGCGCGCGCCGGCCGGCTGGTTGATCGTCTGCACCCAGCCGTCGTGCCGGAGCAGCCCGAACGGCGGCCTGCCGCCCTCGACCGCGTCCGGCAGGTCGTTCAGCACGTCGACCCGGACCACGAACCGGTTCCGCACCGGGCGCGCCGGAGTGATCACCAGTTCGCCGTCCACCGTGGTCTTCCACGCGGTCCGTACGCCGTTCACCCGCACGTCGGTCACCTTCGGACCGAGCAGATCGAGGTCGAACCGGCTCAACGTCGAGGTGGCGCGCGCCGTCAGTGTCGTGGTCGCGGTGTACGCCGTCAGCCGCTGGTTGAACCGTACGGCCAGCTGCTGGTCGACCACCTCGTACCCGCTGTTCCCGAGCTGCGGCCAGACCTGGCCGCCGGACATCCGTCTCAGGTCGGCAGAGAGGTCATCCTCTGGTCTGAGGTGGGCGGTCAGCACCGCAACCGGGGTGCGGTGCTGGCCGCCTCACGTATCTAGACGGTGAGCAACCGCACGGGGTTGCCCTTGAGGTAGTTGTAGAGGTTGAAGTAGCCGTCCGCCCCGATCGGGTTGTTCGGGACCGTGACCACGTCGGTCCAGACGGTCCTGCCGTCGACGCGCAGCACCACTCGGTTGCCGACGGCACCGAACGCGATCTCGTGAGTGCTGTTCGGTGCGATCACGGTGTTCGGGATGACGTCGAGCATGGTCTGCCCGGGCGTCCAGCTCTGGAACTCGATGGTGTCCTCCTTGATCACCACGAGGTAGCCGGTGTTCGAGTTCTGCCAGGCCGGTACGCCGGTGTCGTGCGAGCGCACCTGGAACCCGTACCAGCCGCCGGCGAACGCGCCGACCTCGGCCTTGAAGCGGAGCAGCCCGTCGCCGAACTTCTGGCCCTTGTACCCGTACACGCCCTCACCGGTCGCCTTGACGGTGCCGGTGCTGAAGTCCAGGTTGGGCGAGGTCGTCCAGTTCGCCTGGTCGGACAGTTGGGTGGTGAGGTCGGTGACGGCGTACTGCCCGTCCTGGACCGTGACCGCGACCGTCGCCGAGACCGCCGGGTTCGACACCGAGGTCGCCGTGACGTTCGCCGTACCGGCCGCGACCGCGGTGACCCGGCCGGTACTGTCGACGGTCGCCACCGCTGGGTTGTCGGAGGTCCACGCCAGCCGCGTGTCCGAGGCGTCCGCCGGCGTGACGGTCGCTGCGACGGTACGCCGCTCGCCCGTCTCCAGCGCGAGCTGCGCCGTACCGAGGTCGACGCCCGTCACCTCGTGCGACACGATCGAGAAGCCGACGTTGTCGAAGTCCAGCCGGCTCGCACCGGACACGTAGAACCCGACCTTGCCTGCTGCCTCGGGTGCGGGGTTGCGGCCCGCGACGACCTGCCGGCCGTTCACCCCGACCGTGATCCCCGTCGGCCGGACGGCGACCTTGATCGGGTACGTCGTGTTCGGCGTGAACGCGGCGTCCGCGCCGAGCGTCACCTCCTGGACGACCTGCCACTTGCTGTCGTAGATCGTCCACACCGGACCGGAGGCGAGGTGCCGGTAGCGCACGAAGCCGCCCGGGGTCGCACCGGTCCGGTCGTACACGAGCATCACCGCTCCGTCCGGCAGCGTCGCCGGGGTCGTCACCGTGAAGTCCAGGACGTACTGCGTGAAGTCCCGGGGCAGCTGCGAGTTCGCACCCTTGACGATCCGGTACACGTGGTTCCCGGTGCCGTCGTCGACCACACTCCGGTTGGCGTCCACCGGCCACCCGTTCGCGCCGGACTCGAAGTCCGTGTAGTGCAGTACGCCGTCGCCCTCGTGCACGACGACCGTGGCCTCGTCCTTGATCGCCGGGTTCGCCGCGGATGTCACGGTCAACGTCGCCGTACCGGGCGCGACCCCGGTGACCAGGCCGTCGGCGTCGACGGTCGCGATCGTGGGGTCGCTCGACGCGTAGGCCAGCCCGGGCTGGGTGGTGTTCCACGGTACGACGGCGCCCGCGAACGACGTCTGCTTTCCGAGGTCGATCGACAGGTCCTCCGCCGGGAACGCGACCGACTCCAGCGGTACGACCTCCGGTGTCCGCGACTGCCCGATGTGCCCGTGCGTGCCGATCCGGTCGAACGCGATCGGCTGGAACCCGGGGATGTGCTGGAAGACCGCGGCGTCCGGACGCAGCCGGAAGTCCCCCTTCTGCCAGTCGACGAACCCCGGGTCCTCGGACGCGACCCAGTTGCCGTCGTAGTTCAGCAGGTTCTTCACGTCCCGCGCGCCCTGCGCGTTCACGTCCGACTGGCGGGTGGTCGTCGGGTTCCAGACCACGTTCTTCGCGTACGTGTTGTGTGCCGGGTAGTAGTGGTTGTCGTCGAAGAAGTGCGCCAGCTCCGGGTACTTGGTCAGGTACGGCGTGCCCACGAAGTTGTCGTTGTCGGCGAACAGCTTCTTCCAGGCCGGCATGTACGACCTGTCGACCACGTTCCCCTCCTGGTTGCCCATCCACATCTCGTAGTTGTCGTACGGCACGTGCGTGTCCACGAAGACGTTGTTGGTGGCAGTGACGTAGTCGCCGGAGCCGCTCTTCACCGCGTCGTTGCCCATGTCCGCGAAGACGTTCTGATCGATGGTGATGCCCATCGTCAGGTTGTCGGCGTAGATCCCCTCGACGCCGGCCCGGCCCTTGCCGATGTCGTGAAAGTAGTTCCGCCGGAACACGTTGCCGCGCTGCTGCGGCGTCGAGCCCGCGTTCATGTAGATCGCGCCGAGGTCCTGGAACGTCTTGCAGACGTCGTAGATCTCGTTGTCCTCGACCAGCTGGTCGTTGCCCTGCACGATGATGCCCGGATGCGGCGCGTCGTGGATCTCGTTGCCGCGGGCAATGTTCCCGACGCCGTCGAACATCACGCCGGCGTTGTACGCCTTGTGGTAGTAGGCGAAGTCGTGGATGTGTGAGTTCTCGACCTTGTTCCGTCCGGGCGCGAGCGTGGTCTTGTCGCCGCCCTGCAGGACGATCGGCACGCCGCCGATGTGGCTCAGCTCGCTGGACA
Source organism: Kribbella sp. NPDC051137 (assembly GCF_040682535.1). Taxonomy (NCBI): domain Bacteria; kingdom Bacillati; phylum Actinomycetota; class Actinomycetes; order Propionibacteriales; family Kribbellaceae; genus Kribbella; species Kribbella sp. NPDC051137. The sequence goes on along the minus strand of NZ_JBFBBI010000007.1, from coordinate 200,997 downwards.
CCACCGCATGGTCGGTCCCGCCGCGGTTCACCGGGATCCCGTCGTACGTGTAGCGGCCGGGCGAGTTGATCAGCACGCCGCCGTCGGTGAAGTTGCGGATGTCGCTGTGCGCGATCGTCACGTGGCTGCCGCCGAGGATCACCGCGGCCGTCGCCCGCCCGTACTCCATCACCAGGTCGTCGAAGGTGACGTACGACGTGCCGTCGGTGCGGACCATCGGCTCCTCGAGGGTGGTCACGGTGACCGCGCCGCGCCTGGCCAGGAAGGACGCGTTCGGCACCAGGTAGAGCACGCCACGGTCGCGGTCGATGTAGTACTCGCCGGGCGCGTCCAGCTCCTCGAGGAGGTTCTGCGCGAAATGGAAGTCCGGGAACCAGGACTTCATCAGCCCGGACATCTCGCCGTACCGCAGCGTGATGGTCTTCGCGGCGGTGTCGATCGACTGGATCTTGTTGTACGACCACTCCCAGCTGTAGCCGAAGATGCCGTCCAGCCAGACGTCCTTGGCCTGGGTCCAGTACCGCGGGCGGTCGTAGCTGTAGCTGAACGTGCCGCCGCGGTCCTGCAGGTCCGGGTCGTTGTGCGTCGGACCCGGGTCGATGATCTTGTTCATCTGCACGGTGCCGGTGTTCGGCCAGCGCGCGAGCGTCATGTCCTGGCCGTCGACGTACAGCTCCATCGGCGGGGTCTTGCTGACGTCGTTGGCATGCCAGTACCCGTGCCGGCTGAGCTCGCCGTAGTCGGTGAGGCCGAGCCCACGCAGGTCGACCTGCAGGATCTTGCCGCGCGCGGACTTCTCGACCACGCGGTCCAGCACGGACTGGTCGGTGACCTGGTGGAAGTCGTCGTAGGAGAGCTGGGTGCCGCCGGTCAGCGTGGCGGTCTCGCCCGGGTACGACCTGTAGGTGATCGGGGCGTCGGCAGTGCCGGAGTCCTCGGCGGTCAGCGCGAACGTCGAGCTGCGCTGATAGCTGCCCTGGCGGAGGTAGACGGTGACGCCGCCGTCGGGCAGGTGGTGCTTCTTGATCGTGCGGATCGCGTCCCGGGCGCCTTCGAGGGTCCGGAGCGGTCGCCCGAAGCTTCCCGGATTGTGGTCGTCGCCGTTGGTCGCGACGTAGAGGGTCCGGGGATCGTCGTCGGCGGTGGCGGTCGCCGGTGTCGCTGTCGCCAGCAGGCCGGCGACGAGAAGGACGGAAAGGTATCGCTTCATCGCAGTGGTCTTTCTGGTCGATAATCGATTATACCTACTTGTGGAGAACCCCTTTCGGCGAGACGGCGGTTGTCTAGAGCAACGACTTCGGGACGAAGCCCTCGGCCGCGAGGGCCTGCCAGAGCGCCGCCGGGACCGCGGTCCGCAGGGCCGCCACGTTGGCGGTCACCTCGGCGGCGGACCGGCAGCCGACCACGATCGACGTCACGGCCGGATGCAGGTACGGGAACTGGATCGCGGCGGCCGGCAGCGGTACGTCGTACTCGGCGCAGAGTTCGGCGCACCGCTGGGCACGCCGGAGCGCGGCGGCGTCCACCGGGCGATAGTTGAACATGGCAGCCGGGTTCGGATCCGCGAGCAGGCCGGTGTTGAACACACCCCCGACCACGACCGACGTACCGCGGTCCTGGCAGAGCGGGAGCAGGACGTCGGCGGCCTCGTGGTCGAGCAGCGAGAAGCGGCCGGCGATCAGTACGACGTCGACGTCGTACTCGGCCACGTACGCCGCCAGCGGGGCGCTGTGGTTCATGCCGAAGCCGATGGCACCGACCAGGCCTTCGTCGCGGAGTTTGCGGACTGCCTCGTAGCCCGTGCGCCGGATGTCGTCGGCGTAGTCGTCCGGGTCGTGGAGGTACAGGATGTCGACGGACGAGCGGTTCAGCCGGGTCAGGCTGGACTCGAACGACTCGCGGATGCCGCGCTCGCTGAAGTCCGCGCGAGCACTGCCGTCCGGTTCCAGTGTCCAGCCGGTCTTGGTGGAGACGATGGTGGTAGCGGGCAACCGACGTCCGAGCCGCTCCTCGGCCTGGCCGTGGCCGTAGCGCGGGGCGGTGTCGAAGTAGGTGATGCCCGCGTCGAGAGCCGTCTGCACCGTCGTGGCGGCCTCGTCCTCGGTCACGTCGGCGAACAGCCCGCCGAGCGGTGCCGTACCGATACCCAGCCGCGGCAACATCACAGCTCCCACGGTGATTGGTTCGCGGGGGTACGAGCGTGCAGCGACATTGTCAGCGTGAGACGCACCTCGGACTGTGGAGGGAGGTCGACCAGCAACTGGTGGTGTACGGGCCTCGGCGGGTTGGCGTCGACGGCGACGGTCTGCAGCGCGTGTTCGTTGAAGGAGCCGGCCTGGACGAGCAGCGATCGGGGTTCGTCGCCCAGGTTCACCAGGTCGACGACCGTGTGGTCCGGGTCGATGTCCGAGACCAGCGCGGCGACGGCCTCGGGGAGGCCGGGGCGTCGGGCGTCAGCGTCGAAGTAGCGCAGGTGGAGATGGGTGAGGCCGCCGTTGTACAGAACCTGCGGTGAGCCGGTGGTCAGCTGGAGCAGGGCTTCGGTGACGACCGGGTTGATGTTCTGCCAATGGTGGATGTCGAGCGCGTCCGGGCCGACCGCCGGGTCGATCGGGTCGTTCTCGATCGTCTCCAGGCGGGCCGTGGAGATCGCCAGGGCGGACCGGAGCATCTTCTCCGGGAAGTTTGGGTTGCGCCGGGCAAGGAACTCGTACCACGGCTCCTCGTGGCCGCCCTCGTCCTTGTTCCGCTGGTCGTGCACCGCGTTCCAGTCCCAGTCGGAGCCTTCGCGGAGTCGCTCGATCCGCTCGGCGTCGCCGGTGTCGCGGCTGAAGTGCCAGAGCGCGATCGGCAGCTGCGTCGGCATCACGTTGTAGTCGAACCAGCCGGAGTCGTTGTGCCGCTGCGGGATCGTCAGTGTCGGGCGCTCGGGGTCCAGGTGCCGCAACCAGCGTTTCGTCAGCGTACCCATGTCCGCGAGACTCCGGTACTCCGCCTGCTTCAGCACCGCGTCCAACGGGTTCCGCGCGAGGTCGAGGTAGCCGCGGTCGCCGGAGAGCAGGGTGGCGTTGACCGCACCAACGATCGCGGACGAGCCGACGGACTCGATCCCGTGCGGCCACGCCCAGCCGTAGTGCCCGCCGTACCAGCGGCCGTCGAGGTGCTCCCCCACCTCACCGTGCAGGCCGGCGTTGTCCGGGATCACCTCCCGCCCGGCGAGCCGGTCCTGCCAGGCGCCGACGTACTCGAGGACCCAGTCCTTGTACGCCGGGTCGCCGGAGTACAGGTAGGCGTTGGTCGCGAGGCCCGTCGCCGCGAGGTTCGCGAGCACGTCGCCGCGGCCCATCCGGTCCCACATGATCTGCCCGTAGCGGCGTGCCTTCCCGGGATCGTCGACGAGCTCGTCGAACGAGGAGACGCCGATCCAGTCGAGCGGCAGGCCGTACGGGCGCAGCGGCAGGCTCCACGGGAAGTACTTCTCGCCGTCGATGAAGCCCCAGCGTGGGCCGGCCGCGCCGTTGTGCGGTGCCTGGATCACGCGATGCTCGGCGTCGTAGTTCGGCCCGGCCGGCAGGTACAGGTCCGCGAACCGGGCGGCGAGCTGCTTGAGATCGGTGTCTTCGGGCAGCGCCAGGCAGAGCGCGTAGAACAGCACCATGCTCTCGCCCTGGTGGAACCAGTCGTAGCCGCGCTCGTAGCCGTCGACCAGCATGCCCATCTCGGTCAGCTGGTTGGTCACCCCGCGCCAGTGCCGCAGGGATGCGTCGAGCAGGTCCGAGCTGCCGCCGAGCAGGTACAGCGTCGGCCAGTTGAAGAACGGCTCGTAGAAGTCGTCCACCCCGTCGCGGCCGTCGAGGCCGACCCCGAGCCGGTCGCGGAACACCAGCCGGCCGTCGCCCTCGGTGTAGCGGTCGGCGAACACCCGCCAGGCCCGGTCCTGCTGGGCGAACAGCTCCCGCTCCAGGATCGCCCACTCCGGGGCGGTGCGGATCCGGCGGGTTGCGCGCACGGGCTCGGCCCTGAGCATGAGGAAACACCCCTTATCGCTGATCGATACCCGATGATTTAGCCTGATCCTGCGCAAGGGTGTCAAGAGCGGAGAGAGGTACGGCGAGATGCGCCTGATCGACTGCCACGCACACCTGTGGCAGGCGGGCCACGGCTTCCCGTGGATCCGCCCGGGATCTGAGCACTACAGGACGTTCACGCTCGACGATCTCGAGCACAGCGGCGTGGAAGTGGCCGGCACAGTTCTGGTCGAAGCCTCGCGCGGGGATCGCGGCGAGACGCTCGCGTTGCGCGAGCTGCGGGCGACGCGGCCCGACCTGGTCGCCGGGTACGTCGGGAACCTCCAGGTGTACGAGGACGCCGTACCGGAGGAGTTCGAGGAGTTGATGGTCGAGGCGCGGCCGAACGGCCTGCGGCTCGGCGGGGCCGTCCAGGAGGCGTTGCTGCCGGTGCTGGAGAAGCTGAGGATCACGCTCGACGTCAACCTGCCGGCAAACGCTCTGGCGACAGCGACCAAGCTGGCCGAGCGGTTCCCAGGACTGACCATCGTGGTGGATCACCTCGGGAACCCGCGCGAGCTTGATGTCTGGCAGCGTGAGCTGCGGCCGGCCGCTGCGCGACCGAACGTGCTGCTGAAGATCTCCGGTCTGCTCACCCAGCCTCCCGAGGTGGCCGGCTTGGTGGAGCGAGCGGTGGAGGCGTTCGGCCCCGAGCGGTGCCTGGTCGGGTCGGACTGGCCGATCTGCTTGCCGCGGGGGTCCCGGGCGGACTCGCTCGGCCTCGCGCTGCGGGGGCTGGGCGGGCTGTCCGACGACGAACGGGCGCAGGTCCTGCACGGTAACGCCGTCCGCGCCTATCGTCTGGACGGGAACCTGGCGAGGGAGACGCTCGTTATCGATAGCTGCTAGGCGATCAGACAAGTATCATGACAAGGCATTCCGGACTTCGTACGAATTGGGGACTTCATGGCCAAGGGTGACTTCGCCTCCACGCTGGCGAGCAGCAAGGACCAGTTCCGCGCCACGCTGATCTCCGAGCGGGCGTACGAACTGCTCCGGCAGGCCATCGTCGACGGCGAGCTCGGCCCGAACGAGCGGGTCGTCGAGTCCGAGATCGCCCGCCAGTTGGGCGTCAGCCAGGCGCCGGTCCGCGAGGCCGTGAAACAGCTCGCCCGCGAGGGGCTGCTGGTGCACATCCCGCGGCGCGGCAACTTCGTCGTGGAGATCTCGCAGCAGGACGTCGAGTACGCCCGCCAGGTCCGCGAGCCGCTCGAGCGGCTGGCCGCGGAGCTCGCCGCCGGCCGGATCGGCGAGCAGGACCTGAGCGAGCTGGACGAGCTCGTCGACCAGCTGCACAAGGCCGCCAAGTCCGGCGACGTCAGCATGTTCCGCGATGTCGACATCGCCTTCCACACGCGCGTGATCCAACTCGCCGGCAACCCGTTCCTGACCCGGATGTGGGAGGTCCTGGAGCCGAACCTGCGGGCCCTCCGGGCGATCAGCGACCCCCTGTTCGAGGGCGACTGGGACGCGATGGCGAACGAGCACGGCCGGCTGGTCCAGCTGCTCCGGGAGACCGACCCCGCCGAGGCGGCGGCCGCGTTCGCGAACCACGCGGGCGGGCGCGGTCCGGTTCCGGACGCGAGGACCGCCAAGAAGAAGGACAAACGCGCCGGCAAGCGCTGACCGGCAGTCCGGTGCCCGGAGACCGAGGGATCTCCGGGCACCGTTCCGCGACGGTCAGCGGCGTACGCCGGCCGTCCAGAGCGGAGCGCCGTACTGATAGGCGCCCAGGCTCGGAGCCGGATCGGTCGAGCCGTCGGTGATGCCCGGCAACGGAAGTGCCTGGTTCCGCGCCGGTGACGCCGCCGACAGCCGGTAGTCGTGGTTCGCCGGGTCGACGAAGAGCGGGTCGACGTCGGCCGGCAGATTGTTCGACAGCACCATGCCGCCGTTGGTCGCGCCGTCGAGACCCCGGATCGCGCCGATGTTGTTGTAGACCTTGGTGCCGGTGGACTGCCCGGGGCCCTTGACGTAGAACAGCGTCATGCCACCCGTGTTGTTGTAGACGCCGTTGTCGTGCGACCCGGTCCCCAGGCCGTTGAGCATCACGGTGCCCTCGAGGTTGTTCCATCCGGCGTTGTCGGCGATCACCAGATTGCTCTGTCCGTTGTCGGCGTACACACCGGCGACCGCGAACGGCGTGACTCCGGGGGTGGGCGTGCCGTCGTGCAGCAGGTTGTGGTCGATCGAGGTGCGCTGCATGTCGGCACCGCAACAGGTGTAGATCGCCGCTGTGTCCAGGCTGAGTCGTGCGTACTGCGAGATGTCGTTGTAGGCGATGCGGTCCGGGCCCGGCGCCACGTCCGGCGTGGTCCCCCACTGCAGGTTGATGCCGCTGCGGCCGACCCGATAGATCGTGTTGTGCAGGACGGTCTGGCGATTGCCCTGGACGGCGATCCCGGCTGCGTAGGTGCCGAGATAGTCGACGTCGTGGATCACGGTGTCGGTCACGCTGTTGTCGTGGCCGCGTAGCGCGATCCCGTTGCCCGCGCTCAGCGACAGGTCGCTGTTGGTGACGGCATTGTCCGAGCCGTCGATCACCACACCCGTGTCGGCGACTCCGCGTGTCACGGTCGAACCGCAGTCCGTGGCGCCGCGGGTGATGTCGGTGTAGTGCGACAGGTACTTGCCACGGATCCGGTCGAGGACCACGTGCGTGCTGTTCGGACCGGTGCGTACGGTCGACGCGAAGAGACCGAGTCCGCTGAGGTTCGTGTAGCTGGTGTTGGTCAGGTCGAAGGCGAGCTGCCGGGTCTTGGCTTCGATCTCGTGCAGGTTGGCGTCGTCCTCGCTGTACACGTACAGCCGCTTCGCGACCGGATCGTAGAACCACTCACCCGGGTGCGCGAGCTCACCGATCTTCCCGGCGAGTGAGTACCGGGTGTCCTTCGGGACGACCTTGTGCACGCACGGCGGGGCCGCATCGAGGGTGACCGAGCCGACGTCGGAGCTCTTGACCGTGGTCGTCGCCGACACGTACCAGTAGCCGGTCAGCGCCCGCGCGCCGTCCCAGTAGCCGGCCGGCCTGGTCAGCTCCGAAGAGGCGATCGTCGCACCCGCGCTGCCCGGACCGGCGTACGCCAGGGCAGGGTCGAGCAGATCCTGACCGGGGTACGGCCACTGCGCCTCGACATCCATCGCCTTGTCGGTGAAGACCTGGACGGTCGTCACATCCTCACCGAGATCAGCGGCAGTGCTGTAGATCCTGCCGTCGCCGACCGCCTGCTCGAACGCGGATCCGGCCGCGTACGGATCGGTTCGTGCGATCCGGGCGACGTCGGCGCCGGTCACCTTGGCCCAGCCGCGCAACCGCGTCGTCCCTGTGAGGGTCACCAGCGCTCCAGGGGCCGCACGGTAGGTGATCGGCCGGCCCGCGACACCGGATCGGGCCGGCGTCACGGTCTCGTCGTACGTCCCGGCGAGAATCTCACAGTTGTCGCCGGCAACCATTACCTCCGCACACTGCTGGATGTGCCGGAACGGCGCCGCGGCGGTACGTCCGGCGGAGCTCTCCCTTCCCCACGGAGCGACGTAGTAGGTCTGCCCGCCCGTGTCTGCCGCGGCCGGCGCGAGCAGGGTGATGCCCGGCACACAGGCCAGCAGTGCCACCGGTATCCATCGTTTTCTCGGCACTTCGCACGTCCTTCCGGGAGTTCAGCCTTTGACGGCGCCGACGGTCAGGCCGCTGATGATGTGCCGCTGCATGTAGATGAAGAAGATGATCACCGGCGCGATCGCCAGCAGCAGGTTCGGGAACACCTTGGTCAGGTCGGTCGAGTACTGGCTGATGCCCGCGTAGATCGCGGTCGTCACCGTGTACCGCCCGGAGCCAGGGCTGAGCAGGATCTGCGGGCTGACGAAGTCGTTCCAGATCCCGATCGAGTTCAGGATCAGCACCGTCACCACCCCCGGCCGCATCAACGGGAAGATGATCGTCCAGAACGTCCGGTACCGGCCCGCGCCGTCGATTGACGCCGCATGGTCGATGTCCACCGGGATCGTCCGGATGAAGCCGACGAACAGGAAGATGCTCACCGGCAGCGTCGACGCCACGTCGTGCGCGAGCAGCCCGGCCACGGTGTTCGCCAGCCCGAGTGACCGCAGTACGTAGATCACCGGGATGATCAGCGCGGCGCCCGGGATGAAGGTGCCGGCCAGGAAGTACAGCATCAGCAGCTGCGTACGCCGCTTCATGCTGCGGGCGATCACGTACGCTGCGGGTCCGGCGAACAGGATGCACAACACGTCGACGGCCACCACCAGGAACAACGTGAACCCGTAGCCCTTGATCACGTTGAACTGCGGGCTGTGGATCGCGCCGTTCAGGTGCTCCAGCGTGAGCTTGGAGAACGGCAGCGAGAACGGCCCGTTGAGGATGTCCTCCTGGTTCTTGAAGCTGTTCACCAGCAGCAGGTAGACCGGGACGGTCATCAGGACGAAGAGCAGTGCCAGCATGACCGGCCGGACGACCCGCCGTCGTACCTTGGGGGCCGGCCGGGCCGGCGGGGCGGCCTGGATCGTAGGTCTGGTCTCGAGATCGATCGCCATGCCGCTACCCCGTCGCCGCTTGGTCCTGGCGGTTCCGGAGGGCGGTCACGAGCAGCGCGAGCGCGGCCGACACCACCATCAGGAACACCGCCTGCGCGGTCGCGTACCCGACCTTCGTGCCCTCGAACGAGCGCGCCAGGATCAGGTAGCCGTACGTCTGGGTCGCGCCCGCCGGACCGCCGCCGGTCAGGCTGACCACGATGTCGTACGTACGGATCAGCCCGATCAGGTTCAGCACCGTCGCGACCGTCACCACCGGGGCGATCATCGGGATCACCACCTGCGTGTTGATCTGCCGCGCGCTCGCCCCGTCGATCTGCGCCGCCTCGAGCAGCTCGGCCGGAACCGTCTGCAGCGCGGCGACGAACAGTACGACGTTGAACCCGAAACCGGCCCAGGCGATGACCGCGATCAGCGTGACCAGCGCGAGCTTCTCCGAGAACAGGAAGCCGACCGGGCCGACCCCGAACTTCTGCAGGGTGTTGTTGATCGCGCCGTTCGTCCCGAGGATCGCCGCCCACAGGTAGCCGAGGATCAGCGCGCTGATCACGTGCGGGTAGTAGGCCAGCGCCCGGAAGAACGAGTTGACCAGCGACTTCTCCTTGAGGATCAGCGCGTACGACAACCCGCCGCCGAGCATCAGCACGGAGCCGCTGACCGCGACGATCCCGGTCACCCACCAGGCCCGCGTCGAGTTCGGGTCGTCGAACAGGTGCCGGTAGTTGCCGAGCCCGATGAACACGGCGTCGGAGAAGCCGTTCCAGTTCGTCAGGCTCAGGTAGACGGCGACGCCCACCGGCACGATCGTCATCACCGTGTACAGCAGCACGGCGGGACCCGCGAGGCCCACGGAGAGCGCCGTCTCCCTGAGCCTCGCGATCCGTACCTGCCGCTGCCGGCTCAGCTCTGGGAGTTCCACCACTTGTCCAACCCGTCCGCGACCTGGTCCGGCGTGGCGCCGGTGAACAGCGACTGGACCCGGGTGTTCAGCTCGCCCGAGAAGCCCTCGATCGGCTGATGCGTACCGGACTTCACCAGCACCGTCGGCGCGGCGTCGAGGATCTTCTGTACGCCGGTCCCGAGGCTGGAGGTCTTGTACGTGAAGCCCTTGCGCAGGTTGCCGTCCGCCGCCAACTGGCTCTCGACCGCTGTCGGGTCCGTGACCAGCCACTTCACGAACTCGGTGGCCTGGCTCTTGTGCTTGGACTGGTTGACGACGACGTACGGGCTGGCGATGTTGCCGAACTGGCCGGACGGGTAGGCGCCGTCGGTCGGCATCGTGAAGACCCCGATCTGGTCGCTCTTCTTGGCCTGGTCGGCGGCCGGCACGAAGTACGAGCCCATCATGTACATCGCGGACTTCCCGTTCAGGAACGCCGTCTGGCCGTCCGCGTAGGTGAGGCCGAGCGCGCTCTTGTCCAGGTACCCGGCGTCGATCCAGGACTTGTAGTCCTTGAAGTAGTCGAGGTACCCGCTGTCCTTGAACGTGGTCTGCTTCCCGGTGCGCTTGACGACCCAGTCCGGGTCCTTCGTCAGTACGCCGGCGTCGGCCATCATCGAGAACTGCGCGCCCGGGACCCACTGCCCCGCGGTCTGCAGCGGCGTGTACCCGGCGGCCTTCAGCTTGGCCATCGCGGCGGTGAAGTCCGCGATCGTCTTGATGTTCGCCGGATCGAGGCCGGCCTTGGTGAACGCCGCCTTGTTGTAGAACACCAGCGACTGGATCTGCTCGCCGACGCCGACGACGTACCGCTTGCCGTCGATCGCGTACTGCTCGCTCAGCGGGGTGTCCTTGACCCAGGCCTGGTCGGTGAGGTCGGCCAGCAGGCTGACGTTCTCCTTGGTCGGGGTGATCTGCTGCGCGATGTCCGGCGGGTCGCCGGCGGCCAGGTCCTGGGTGAGCTTGGCACTCGCGGAGATCGTGCCGGTGAGCTCGAGCTTCACCTTGACGTCGGGATGCGCGGCCTCGTACTTGGCGAACAGGCCGGTCCAGTACGCCTCGGTGAGGTTCGGGGTGATGTTCACGATCACCCGCAACGTGGTCTGCCCGGAACCGCCGCCGGCCTCGGAACCGCCACCACAGGCGGCGAGTCCGATCAGTGCCGTGGCCGCAACCGCGGCGAGGGAGGCACGGCGCCACAGTTGTCTCATGTCGTTCACACTCCAGTGCTTGTCGTTGTCGAGGTCGTGATCCGGTCGCACCTGGTCACCAGGTGGCGCCCGGGATCCAGGAGGTTGCCCCGTACTGATAGGCGCCGAGGCTCGGCACCGGGTCGGTCGAGCCGTCCGTCACGCCCGCGATCGGCGTCGCGGCGTTCCGGGCCGGCGAGGTCGCCCGCAGGCTGTAGTCGTGGCTCGCCGGGGCCACGTACTGCGGATCGGTACCGGACGGCAGGTTGTTCGAGATGGTGATCCCGGAACCGGCGGCCGGCGGGTTGCTGACATCGCCGATGTTGTTGACGATCCGGGTGCCGGAGGCATTCGTGATGCCGAGCAGGTAGACCCCGCCGTCGTTGTTGTAGACGAGGTTGTTCGTACTGGCGCCGCTGAGGCCGTGCAGCATGACCGTGTTGTGCAGGTTGCCCCAGCCGACGTTGCTGTGGAACACCAGGTTGCTCTGCCCGTTGTCGGCGTAGGCCCCGGCCTCCGCGAACGGGTTGATCCCGGGCAGGTTGGCCGCGTCGTGCAGCCAGTTGTGGTGCACCGTCGTACCGGCCATGTCCGACCCGCAGCACAGGTAGATCGCCGCTCCGTCGGTACTCAGGTGGTCGTAGCGGGACAGGTCGTTGTACGCGATCGTGGCCGGCGAGAATCCGTTGCCCCAGACAACCGAGACGTCCGCGCGGCCGACGTCCGTGATCGTGTTGCGCGTGACGGTCGCCCCGCTGCCGGTCACCGCGATGCCCGAGGCGTACGTACCCATGTAGTCGACGTCGCTGATCTTGTTGTTGTCGACGCGGTTGCCGCTGCCGGCCAGTAGTACGCCGGACCCCGCGCTGTAGGTGATGTTGCTGTTCTGCAGCACGTTGTTCGAGCCCCGGAGCTGCAGCCCGGTGCTCACGCCGACCGAGACGTTGCAACTGGCGCCCGGCGCGGTGAGCTGCGTGTAGTGCGTGAGGTACCGCGCGTCGAGACCGTCGAACAGGTTGCCCGTACCGGACGTCTTGAGCGTCGCCCCGAAGAGGTCGACGTTCCGGACCGTCGTGTAGCTGGCCGAGGTCAGGTCGAAGGCCAGGTCGCGAGACTTCGCCAGCACGCTGTGTCCCGCGGGATCGCCGTACAGGTAGAGGCTGCTGCTCGCGGAGTCGTAGAACCACTCGCCGGGATGCGCGAGCTCGCCCAGCTTGCCCCAGAGCGCGTACCTGGTGTCGCCGGCGTTGATCCCGGCACAGCCGGCCGCCGACGCGAGGGTGATGGCTCCCGGGGACGAGCCGGCGACCGTGCCGGTCTGGGACGCGTACCAGTAGCTCATGAGCACGGTCGCGCCGTCCCAGTACCCGGCGGGCCTGGTCAGGTTGGCGTCCACGATCGTGCTGTTCGTGGTGCCGGACTGGGTGCGCTCGATGGCCGGGTTCATCAGGTCGAGACCGGGATACGGCCACTGGGCCTGGATGTACATCTGGTCGTCGACGAAGATCTGCGGATCGGCGCCGAGGCTGACCGTCGTCCGGTAGATCTGGCCCTGCCCGACGGCGGTCGCGAAGTCCGAGCCGGCCAGGTAGGAGTCCGAGGCCTCGAGTGCGGTGAGGTCCGCCTGCGTCACCTGGCTGAATCCTGTGACCGGCTCGGTGCCGTCGACCCGGACCGTGGCGCCGGCGGCCGCCTGGTAGGTGATCGGCGCGGACGACGTTCCCGAGGCGGCGGGCAGCACCGTCTCCCGGTAGGTGCCGGCCGCGATCTCGCAGGTGTCACCGGCGACCATCACCGTCGCGCACTTCTGGAGGTGCCGGAACGGCGCCGCCGACGAGGTCCCGGCAGCGGCATCGTCGCCCGACGGCGAAACGTAGTAGGTGACCGGGCCCGCGGCAGCCGCCGGAACCACAGCCATGGACGCGAGCACGGCAACCGCGACGACCCCGTACCACCGCTGTACTGTCATCACCCGACTCCTATGATCGCCTATCGATAGAGGATGATCTTATGGAGACGCGATCCGGAGTCAAGATCGGGCGGAGAAGTTGACAGCAATCGTGTCCCGGCAGTTACATCTATCATCGATAGGCGATAAAGTCACCGGCGAAAGGCAGCACATGGACGTGAACGGCGATCGCGGAACAGCGTCGTACGAGCAGGTGTACGAGTCGCAACTGTCCCCGGTCCAGACGGCGACGTTCTCCCGGCCGACCGCCGAGATGCTCGGCGCGCTGACCGACGTGAGCGCGGCGACCGCCTGCGCCAAGCTGCACCAGAAGGGCATCACCCGGACGTTCATCAACGGCCCGGTGCCGCTGCACCGGACGCCGGACGTGCGCGTGTACGGCGGGGCCGTGACGCTGCAGTTCCTCCCGCAGCGCGAGGACGTGTTCAGCAGCGCCGACCAGGAGTACGCCGAGAAGAAGACGGCGCTGTGGGGCGTGCTGGAGTCGATCCGGCCGGGCGACGTGCTGGTGGTGTCCGCGTACGCGAGCCAGTTCACCGGCTGCCTCGGCGACATGCTGGTCCGGTACTTCAAGCTCCGCGGCGGCGCCGGCATCGTGGTCGACGGGCGAGTCCGTGACGCGGCCCGGATCCGGGCGCTCGGCGTGCCGGTCTGGAGCACCGGCGTCACGCCGCACTACGCGTCGCAGACCGAGCTGTTCCCGGCGGCGTTCAACGTGCCGGTCGGCGTGGGCGGCGCCCTCGTCACCCCGGGCGACATCGTCGTGGCCGACGACGACGGCGCCGTCGTCGTACCGCAGAAGTCCGCGGTCTCGCTGGCCGACGATTCACTGGAACTGCAGGCCCGCGAGGAGTTCGCCCGCCGGCGCCTCGACGACGGCGGGCGGCTGTCCGACTACTACCCCCTCAACGGCCAGGGACTCGAGGAGTACCTGGCCGCCAAGGGGTAGTCAGGCCGTGACCGTGATCGGAGTGCCGTCGGAGACCAGTGACCAGTCGACCGTGTGGAAGGTCTTCGGGTCGACGGTGCCGGTCGCGGTCACGTAGTCGATCATCAGCTGGCGGATCTCGACCTGCCGGTTGTAGACCACCGGAGCGGTCTTGACGTGCGGGAAGTTGCCGCCGCCGGACTGACGGTAGTTGTTGACCGCGACAACGAACTGCTGGTCGGCGGCGACCGGCGTACCGTCGTACGCCAGGTCGGTGATCCGCGCGCCGGGCGCCTTCGCGATGTCGATCTTGTAGGTCAGCGGCTTCGTCAGGCCGCCGACGATGTCGTAGTTGTAGTCCGGCGTGCCGTTCGGCGCCGTCGAGGTCGGCGCGTTCGTGACCTGGTCGGACGGGAACGGGCCGGTGCCGGTGACCTGCTTGAAGTAGTACGCCGAGAACTCCAGGTAGTCCTTGACCTGGGCGCCCGTCATGGTGACCGCGAGCAGCGTGTTGTCGAAGACGTACAGCCCCGCGACGTCGCGGACCGACACGTCGCCGGCCGGGATCGCCGCGTCCCGGTTGAACGGGGCCGCGATCGCCAGCACCGGCAGCGACGCCTGCGGCGTACCGGCGAGCGCCTTCGACACCGCGTCGGCCTGGACGAAGTTCACGAAGTCGAGGGCGGCGGTGTCCTCCCACGGCGCGGTCGCCGCGGACATCGCCTCGGTGCAGGTGCCGACCTTGGAGTTCACGTACTGGACGACCTTGTCGTGGTCCTTCTCCAGCAGCGCGACCACGTCCGGGTCCGCGGCGACGGTGTTCGCGTTCAGCACCTGGCTGTGCCGGGCGACCACCTTCCACTGGCCGCGGACCTTCTGCAGGTCCAGGTCGAACAGCGACAGCCGCATGCCCCACTTCAGCGGCTCGCTCAGCACGACCTGGTCGCCGCTCGTCTTGTTCGTGACCAGGCGCTCCGGGATCTCCAGGTGCGCGTGGCCGACCAGGACGGCGTCGATACCCGGGACGGTCTCGGCCATCAGGACCGACGCGTTCTCCGGGTACGGCAGCGCGTCGCCGTACGACGACGACAGGTCCATGCCGGAGTGCACCGAGGCGATCACGATGTCGGCGCCCGCGGCCCGGACCTTCGGGACCCACTGCTGGGCGAGCTCGACGATGCCGCCGAACTTCAGCTTGTTCTCGACGTTCGCCTTGTCCCAGATCGCGATGCCCGGGTTGGTGAGACCGAGGATGCCGACCGTGATCGGCTTCTCCCCCGGCACGTGCACCCGCTTCAGCACGTACGGCGGGAACGCGGGCAAGCCGGTCGTCCAGTCCTGGGCGTTCGCGCCGAGCAACGGGAAGCGCAGTTGGCGCTGGAACTTGCGGAGGATGTCGAGGCCGTAGTTGAACTCGTGGTTGCCGAGCGCCGCGGCGTCGTACCCGATCCGGTTCATCGCGGCCGCCATCGGGTGCGTGTGGCCGCCGGTGATGGGCTCGATCTTGGCGTAGTAGTACGCCAGCGGGGTGCCTTGGATGGTGTCGCCGGCGTCCAGCAGCAGCGGCCGCGGCGCGTGCGGGTCCGCGGCGAGGCGGTCCCGGACGGCGCTGACCAGCGTGGAGATCTTGGCCAGGCCGATGTCGTTGTGCGCGGAGTCGTCGTACTCGGCGTTCTTGAAGTAGTCCCAGTTGAAGACGTTGCCGTGCAGGTCGGTGGTGCCCATCACGGTCAGCCGGACCGTCTTCCCCGAACCGCCCGCGTACGCCGGCGCCGTCTGGAACCCGGCCGCGGCCAGCGCCGCCGCACCGCCGATCCCCACGCCGATCCCCGCGCCGATCACTGTGCGTCGCGTCATCGTGTTCCGCTCACCGCTGTCGGTCATCGCCCCGCCTCACAAGGTCGCTGCGCCGGGATCTCCGGCACGAATGCACACGATAAGCGAGACCCGGCGAACGCCTGCCCCCACCCACACGAGAAGATGCGCCCCATGACCAAGCCGCCCGGCAAGCTCCTGCCGTTGGTCGCCGCCTTGTTGTGCGGTGCCGTTCTCGCCCAAGCTGCCTCGCCGTCCTCGAAGCCCCTGACGTCCGCCGCGCCTGCCGTCTCGACGACGCCGCACCACGGCCTTCTCAGTACGTCGGTCACGTCGAAGCGCGGTCAACCGTCGTCGTCCAAGCCCAGTACGCCGCCGGTCCGACCGGCCCCGCCGAAGCCCCCGGCGGACGACTGGAACCTGGCCGGTCACGGGAAGGTCCTCTACCTGACGTTCGACGACGGACCGCAGCACGAGTGGACCCCGAAGGTTCTTCAGGTACTGCGCAAGCACCACGCGCAGGCCACGTTCTTCGTGCTCGGGATCCAGGTCGCGCAGTACCCGGACCTGGTTGCCGCCGAGCGCGCCGCCGGGCACCGGATCGGCAACCACACCTACGACCACAAGACGCTGACGCTGCTGCCCGAGGCGAAGGTCCGGCAGGAGATCGCGATGGGCATCATGTCGAAGTGCCTCCGCCCGCCGGAGGGCGCCACGAACGCGAAGATCCAGGCGATCGCGGCGGCGTACCACCAGCGTCAGGTGCTGTGGACCGTGGACACCGAGGACTGGGAGAAGCCCGGCACCGCCCACATCGAACACGCGATCATGTCCGGCGCCCGACCCGGCGCGATCATCCTGATGCACGACGGCGGCGGCAACCGCTCCCAGACCGTCGCCGCCCTCGACCACGCCCTCACCAAGCTGACGGCCCAGGGCTACACCTACCGCCCGCTCCCCTGCTAGGGCATGCCCTAACGCTGGATGCCGGCGGTGCCGTTGGAGAAGTGGCGGAGGGCCTCGTCGATGACGTGGACAGGCTGGTCGAGGGCCTTGATCAGGAACATGCCGGTGGGGCGGAGCAGCGGGTTGGGCTTGACGACGCTGCGGACGGACGGCTGGTCGAGGCCGCGGACGCCCGCGGTGGTCGCGCCGACGCCGCGCTCGAGGGCCAGGTCGAGCATGTACTGACCGAGCAGCTTGTGCTGGGTGAAGCCGCGGACGGTCGCCCACGGGAGCACGACCGGGTAGGCCGCGCCGTCGCACGCCAGCTCGAGGCCCTTCCCCGAGATCCGCATCGCGACCGGCGGCAGCTCGTTCGCGTCGTACCACTGCTGCCGGTCGGCCTGCACGCGGTAGACCAGCAGCGTGCTGAGCACCAGCGGGAGCATCGCCGCGATCAGCAGCAGCGCGAACGGCCACATCCCGGAGCCGCGGAACGCGAACAGCGCGTAGACCGCGGCGACGATGCCGATCGCGCCGAGGATCGCCGTCACCCAGGCGCCGCGCCGCTCCACGGTCCGCACCACCTCGCGCCGGCGCAGCACCGCGTCGCGGTCGATGCTGACCAGGAACGGCGGCCCCGGCTCGCCTGGTGGCACCTGCACCTCCGGTGTGTCGTCCAGCTCGACAACCTGTGACGTTGCGTCCCCGTCCTCACTCACGGGGTAAGAATCCCACAGAGTCTCAGATCTTGCGCCGGCCTGCCCAGGTCCAGGCATAGACGCCGTCGTCGACGGCCCGGCCCCCTTCGCCGAGTTCGAGGGGGCGGAAGGTGTCGACCATCACCGCGAGCTCCTCGAACCGCTCGGCGCCGAGGGACGCCTCGATCGCGGACGGCTGCGGTCCGTGCGCGTACCCGCCGGGGTGCAGCGAGATCGACCCGAGCCCGATCCCGGACCCCTTCCGGGCCTCGTAGTCGCCGCCGCAGTAGAACATCACCTCGTCGGAGTCGACGTTCGAGTGGTAGTACGGCACCGGCACCGACAGCGGGTGGTAGTCGACCTTCCGCGGCACGAAGTTGCAGACCACGAAGTTGTACCCCTCGAACACCTGGTGCACCGGCGGCGGCTGGTGCACGCGCCCGGTGATCGGCTCGAAGTCGCTCACATTGAACGTGTACGGGTACAGGCAGCCGTCCCAGCCGACCACGTCGAACGGGTGCGTCGCGTACGTCATCCGGGTCCCGACGATGCCGCCGGCACCGTTCCCGCGGTGCTTCACCAGCACCTCGACGTCGGTGCCCTCCTCGACGAGCGGCTCGGTGGTGGGGTGCAGGTCGCGTTCGCAGTACGGCGAGTGCTCGAGGAACTGGCCGTACCGGGACAGGTAGCGCTTCGGCGGGGCGATGTGCGAGTTGCCCTCGATGCAGTACGCACTCACGCCCTCGGCTCCGGGCAACCATCGGTGCGTGGTCGCGCGCGGGATGATCACGTAGTCGCCCTGGACCGCGTGCAGTACGCCGAACACCGTCTCGACGGTGGCCGAGCCCTTCTCGACGTACACGCACTCGTCACCGATGCCGTTGCGGTAGTACGGCGACGGCTGCTCGGCGACGACGTACGAGATCCGGACGTCCCCGTTGCCGAGGACGAGCCTGCGGTCCTCGACTGGGTTCGACTTGGAGGTCTCGGTGAAGAGGTCGTGGAGCTTCAGGTGCCGCGGGGTCAGCGGGTGGTTCGGGACGGTCGCGAGATCGGGGAGCTCCCACACCTGGGAGTCGACGATCGCGGACGGTACGCCGGCGTGGTACAGCAGTGAGGAGTCGGACGAGAAGCCTTCCTCGCCCATCAGCTCCTCGTAGTACAACCCGCCGTCCGGTGTGCGGAACTGGGTGTGCCGCTTGGGTGGTACTTCCCCGACCTGCCGGTAGAACGCCATACTCACTCCGTTGAACGATAATCGAACGCATGCGTCCGCTTACCGAAAGCATCCGTTAGGCTCTGGAACATGTCAACCGTCCCCGCGCTGTACCACCACCTGGTCGACGACGCGTCGATGTTCCCTCCGGGCAACCTCCCCCTCGCGGAAGCAGTCGCCGCGCACCAGTCGCACCTGCGGTCGCCGTACGCCGACCTGGTCGGCACCTTCGTCTGCACCGACGACAACCTCCTGAAGGTCGCGGAGGCCGCCCGCGCTGGTGGAGAGGGTGGAGCGCCCGACGGCGGAGCCGCGCGTGGCGCTGAGAGGCGCGTGGGCGCCGTCCCGCTTCGGGTTTCGGTGGTGATCTCGGGTGGGGCCGGGGGGATCGAGCCGGTGGTGCGGTGGGGGGATCGGTCCAAGGACGTCGAGGTGGCCGCGGTCGAGGTGCGGTTGCGGGACGAGGACGACCTGTCGCGGAACGCGTTGCGGGTGGTGCGGGCGTGCGACGACTGCCTCGACGAGGAGACGGCGTACGTCGAGATCGGGATGGACGGGGCGTGGGAGCGCGCGCTCGACGTGGTCGCCGACGCCGGGTACCACGCCAAACTCCGCACCGGCGGGCTCGACGCGCACCTCTTCCCGGCCGGCGACCAGGTGGCCGCGTTCATCACCGCCTGCCTCGACCGCGAAGTGCCGTTCAAGTGCACCGCGGGGTTGCACAACGCAGTGCGTCATACCGCCGAGGACTCGGGTTTCGAGCACCACGGCTTCCTGAACGTGCTGCTCGCCACCCGTGCCTCGCTGGACGGCGCGACCCAGGACGAGCTCGCGCAACTGCTGGACGACCGCGACGGCGAGGCGCTGGCCCGGCGAGCGCGTGAGCTGTCCGACGACCAGGCGGCGAGCACCCGCCGCTGGTTCACCTCGTTCGGATCGTGCAGCATCGAGGAGCCGGTCACGGACCTGAAGAGCTTGGGGTTGATGTGATGAGCTGGATCGACATCCCCGACGGCTCGCCGTTCGGGCCGGACAACCTGCCACTCGGGGTGTTCCGGCACGGCGACGAGGAGCCGCGGGTGGGTGCCGCGATCGGCGACCAGATCATCGACCTCGCACCGGTCGCGTCGGCGCAGATGCTGGACGGCGCCCAACTGTTCGCGCAGCCGTCCCTGAACGCGTTCCTCGCCCTCGGCCGCCCCGCCTGGCGGGCCACCCGCGACTGGCTCCTCGACCTGGTCCGCAACTCCGCCGATCGGGACACGGTCGAGCCCCACCTGATCCCGCGGTCCGCGGTCAGCATGCAGCTCCCGTTCGAGGTCGCCGACTACGTCGACTTCTACGCCTCCGAGCAGCACGCGACGAACCTCGGCCGGCTGTTCCGCCCCGACTCCGAGCCGCTGCTGCCGAACTGGAAGCACCTCCCGGTCGGCTACCACGGCCGGGCCGGCACGATCGTTGCCAGCGGCACCGACATCGTCCGCCCGTCCGGGCAGCGCAAGGCCCCGGACGCGAGCGCGCCGACGTACGGCCCGTCCCGGCGACTGGACATCGAGGTCGAGCTCGGGTATGTCGTCGGTACCCCGTCGACGCTCGGGAAACCCGTCTCCGTCGACGAGTTCGAGGACCACGTGTACGGCGTGGTGATCGTCAACGACTGGTCCGCCCGCGACCTCCAGGCCTGGGAGTACGTCCCGCTCGGCCCCTTCCTCGGAAAGTCCTTCGCCACCTCCGTCTCCCCCTGGGTCGTCTCGCTCGACGCCCTCGCCGCGTCCGCCGTCCCGCTCGGCGTGCAGGACCCGCCCGTCCTTCCGTACCTCCGCGGCCGGCACCTCACGAACTACGACATCACCTTCGAGGTCAGGCTGAACGGCCACCTGGTGAGCTCCCCGCCGTACCGCGACATCTACTGGTCCCCCGCCCAGATGCTCGCGCACCTGACCGTGAACGGCGCCTCCGTCCGCACCGGTGACCTCTACGCGTCCGGCACCGTCAGCGGCGCCGGAAAGGACCAGCGCGGCTCGTTCATCGAACTCACCTGGGGCGGTCGCGAACCACTGGTTCTCGACGGCGAGGAACACGGATTCCTCGAGGACGGCGACGAGGTCACGATCTCCGCCTGGGCGTCCCGCCCCGACGGCTCCCGCCTGGGCCTCGGCGAGGTAACCGGCCGCATCATCCCCACCCAACCAACCTGACCCCCATCTGGCGCGCCCTCTCCCTCGTCGCTGGCGAAGGCGAGGCGAATGTTGTTCATTAGTGTTCGTTTCTCTTGACGATCTTGCTGTTACGTGCGAACTTCGTCGGCATGAAACGTTCAGTGGGGTGTGGAGTACTGGCAGTAGCCATGGCCGCCGCTGTGCTGATCGCGCCGGCCGGCGCGCAGGCCCAACCAGCACAACAGGCGGACGGCGACCGGCAACTGCGGTCGCCGGAGCTGACGGTCACCGTGGGGGCGGACTTCCCACGGGTGATCAGGTACGTCGACAACGCCTCCGGGCAGGCGCTCGGCGGACAACCGGACGCGATCTCGACGGTCACGATCGACGGGGTCGCCCGCACCGCGCACCTCGTCGCGCCGGCGGCGATCAGCGACACGAAGGCGTCGTACACGCTCGGCTTCGACGCGCTGCCCGGCGTCGAGCTGGACACCAGCCTGAGCGTCGCAGGCCGGGTGACGACGTTCACGGTCGACGCGGTCCGCGACACCGCGACGACCCGCGTGCACACCATCGACATCCCCCACCAGGACCTGGTGTCGGTGGCGAGTACGGACACCGGCGCGACGACCGCGTTCACGACGCTGGATCCGGACTCGACGCGGACTGCGGACAAGATCACGCCGGTCACCGCCGACACCCCGGTGGAGACGTCCCCGACGGGTGCGGCGTACGCGTTCGTCAACACCGGCGGGCTGGCCGCGGGCATCGAGTCGAACTCGACGTACGACAAGCCGTCCGGGCCGTCGGTCGACGACGGCGCCCGGTTCTGGCACCAGGCCCGCAAGGACAGCGACGGCAGTACCCGGGTCGGCGTCTGGAGCGGCCAATGGACGTACCGCGCCGACACCTCGCCGTACACCGAGCCGCTCCCCTGGGCGAAAGTCGTGGTCACCCCAGACGCGAACAACGACAAGACCGTGGACTGGGAGGACGGCGCGATCGCGTTCCGATCGATCATGGTCGAGCCGAACGGCGGCGACCAGGTCAAGGACCGGGTGATCACACACATCCCGTTCAACTTCGCCAGCCAGGCCACGCATCCGTTCCTGCGGACGCTCGACGACGTCAAGCGGATCTCGCTGTCCACCGACGGGCTCGGTCAGATGGCGCTGCTGAAGGGATACGCGTCCGAGGGGCACGACTCGGGACACCCTGACTACGGCGGCAACTACAACCTCCGCGCCGGCGGCCTGACCGATCTGAACACGCTGCTCAAGCAGGGCAAGGCATGGAACGCGGCGTTCGGCGTGCACGTCAACGCGACCGAGTCGTACCCGGAGGCGAACGCGTTCAGCGAGGACCTGGTCGACAAGAACGCCAAGGGCTGGAACTGGCTGAACCAGAGCTACTACATCAAGCAGCGCCCGGACCTTGCCTCCGGCAACATCGTCAAGCGGTTCCAGCAGTTGCGCGACGAGACCGACAAGAACCTGCAGGAGCTGTACATCGACGTGTACTACCAGTCCGGCTGGCTCGCCGACGGCCTCACCCGGCAGCTCGCCGCGCAGGGCTGGCAGATCGCGACCGAGTGGGCCGACAAGCACGAGCGGACGTCGCTGTGGTCGCACTGGGCGAACGACCTCGACTACGGCGGCCCGACCAACAAGGGGCTGAACTCGAAGATCATCCGGTTCGTCCGGAACCACGAGAAGGACGTCTGGAACAACGACCCGATCCTCGGGCAGTCGGCCATCGTCGAGTTCGAGGGCTGGACCGGCGAGACCGACTGGAACGCGTTCTACAACAACATCTGGCAGCGCAACCTGCCGGCGAAGTTCCTGCAGCAGCAGAAGATCCTCGACTGGAACGCGGACGACATCACGTTCACGGGCGGCGTACGCGGCGCGGTCGAGAACGGGAAGCGGGCCGTGTACGTCGGGAACGCTAAGGTGCTGGACGGCGACAAGTACCTGCTGCCGTGGGACAACAACAAGAAGCTGTACCACTACAACCCGGCCGGCGGCCGGACGACCTGGCAGCTGCCGGCGGCGTTCGCCGGAGTGCAGACGTTCACGGCGTACCAGCTGAGCGACACCGGCCGCACCAAGCCGACCACCGTCCGAGCGAACCACGGCGCCATCACGGTCGACGCGATTCCGGGCAAGCCGTACGTGATCTACCCGGTGGCCGCGCCACAGCCGCGGGCGGTGAACTGGGGTGAAGGCACGCACGTGAAGGACCCTGGCTTCAACGCGGGCAACCTCGCGGCATGGAACGCGACCGGCGGGGCGAGCATCGCGACGCTGGACAACGGGCAGCACGTCGCGCAGCTCGGGAAGAAGGCTTCCGCGTTGACGCAGCGCATTACCGGGCTGTCGGCGGGACGCACGTACAGCGCGTCGGCCTGGGTGGAGGCGAACCGTCCGACCACCATCTCTGTCGACGGGGTGAAGAACGTGGTGAACCGGTCCACCGTGAAGAACATGGTGGCGGCAGACGACAAGCACGACATGTACTACCAGCGAGTGCGAGTGCTCTTCCAGGCCAAGGGAAGCACCGCGGACCTGGCCATCGGGGCAGCAGCTGGTGACGGGCAGGTGCGCCTTGACGATGTGCGCGTGGTCGAGACCGCCGCGCCTCAAGCGGCTGAGAGGTTCGAGGACGTCGACCAGGGGTGGGGCCCGTTCATCAAGGGCGACGCGGGCGGGGTCACCGATCCACGGACGGTGCTGGCCAAGAAGCATGCGCCGTACACACAGGCCGGCTGGAACGGGAAGCTGGTCGACGACGTGCTGGACGGCACCTGGTCGCTGAAGTCCCACGAAGAGAATGAGGGCCTCGTGTACCGGACCGCGCCGTGGACGGTGAACTTCCAGGCGGGGCACAAGTACAAGGTCAACTTCGACTACGAGAGTGGTCGTGCCGGGCAGTACGCGTGGGTCCAGGGCGTCGACCGGCCGGGATCCGTCGAGGTGAAGGCGACGCCGATCGGTGAGCAGCGGACGAAGGCGACGTTCGACCAGGAGTTCGTGGCCGGATGTGGCGGCGACTACTGGGTCGGGCTGCGGAAGCTCACCGACGGCGGCGACCAGACCGACTTCGTCATGGACAACTTCGCCGTGACCGATCTCGGTACGACGTCGGAGCCGGCGGACTGCACGTCCGTCGCGGTCACCGGGCTGACCGGTCTGGTGTCCGGTGAGGCGAACACCGTCACCACCACGTTCACCAACAACGATGTGGTCGCCGCTAGCAACATCACGCTCGGTCTGACGGCGCCGGACGGGTGGACCGTCACGGCAACCAGTCCGGCGACGCACGCCACGGTTGCTGCTGGTGCGACCGTTTCCACCACGTGGGACGTCACTCCGCCGGCTGGTACGCCGGAAGGAAAGTACATGCTGACGGCAACAGGTGGCCGGGCGGCGATCACCGCGGAGGCG
The DNA here is from genome assembly GCF_040682535.1 of Kribbella sp. NPDC051137. Classification (NCBI taxonomy): domain Bacteria; kingdom Bacillati; phylum Actinomycetota; class Actinomycetes; order Propionibacteriales; family Kribbellaceae; genus Kribbella; species Kribbella sp. NPDC051137. The sequence continues at coordinate 177,073 of NZ_JBFBBI010000007.1, read as the reverse complement.
ACCGTGCTGCCGCCGGGGATCGTTCCGCAGTCACGGATCACGGTGGTGGACGTCGACAGCGAGGATGTCGCCACCGGCGGTGCGGCGACGATGGCGCTGGACGGGAACCCCAGCACCATCTGGCATTCCGCCTGGTCCCAGGTCAGTACGCCGGCCGGGTTCCCGCACTTCATGACGCTCGACCTGGGGTCGACGTACCAGGTGAACGGGTTCAGCTACCTGCCCCGGCAGAGCGGGACGAACGGGATGTTCAAGGGGTACGAGCTGTACGTGAGTGCGGACGGGCAGGACTGGGGGACGCCGGTGGCGACGGGCGAGTTCCCGGACTCGATCGCCGTCCAGCGGCTGGACTTCACCGCCAAGCCCGGCAGGTACGTGAAGTTCGTCGGCACCAGTTCACTCAACGGCGCGGTCTTCGGGTCGGCCGCCGAGTTCAACGTCTACGGCACCCACTGAACAGCACAGCGGCGCCACTTCCCGCCCCCTGGGGAAGTGGCGCCGCTGCAGGTCTCACTTGACGTAGGTGATGGAGACCGACGGGCTCGCGGTCTTCGCGGCCACGACCCGGAACTTGTTGACGCCGGCCCGGCCGCTGGCGACCCATACCGAGTACGTGCCCTTGCTGGTCACCTTCGTGGTGGCCGGGAAGTTGACCCACTTGCCGTTCTGCAGGCGCTGCACCTGGACGACGGTGTTCTTCGCGATGCCGGTGACCTTGCCGGTCAGCGGGACCTTCGCCCAGAGCGGGACGTAGGTGCCGGCGGCCTTGATCGTGATCGACTTCGCCACGGCCGGCGTGCTGACGGCCGCGACCTGGGTCGTAGCGGCGTCGGCCTGCAGGGCACCGGCGACGCCGAGACCGGCAGCGGCCAGCGCGACACCGGCGAAAGTGGCGGCGGTACGACGAACGAACTGAGTACGCATGATGACTGGATTCCCCTCGTTTTGTTGGTGTTTCAGAGGAGAAGACGCGCCGCGCGGGCGAAAGGTTGATGCGTTGTGTTACGACTCCGTCTCAGGTCCGGCGGGCAGCACGAGCCGCGCCAGGGCACCCCCGCCGGGCGCTTCGCCGAACGTGAGCTCGGCGCCGAGAACCTTCGCATGACCGGCTGCGATGGTCAGCCCGAGGCCGTGCCCGACACCGCGTTCGGCCATCCCGGAACGGAACCGGCGCGGGCCTTCGGCAATCAGTTCCTCCGGGTATCCGTTGCCGTGGTCAACCACCTCGACGGTCCGCCCGCTGACCGTCACCTCGACCGGCGGCCTGCCGTGCCGGAGCCCGTTGACGATCAGGTTCGCGAGGATCCGCTCGATCCGCCGGGAATCGGTGGACACCGTCTCGTCCGGCCCCGTGAGATGCACGATCACGTCGTCGGCCGCGAGCGCCTGCTGCATCCGCAACCGGCCGACCGCGGACCCGACGAACGCGCCGAGCCCGACCAGCTCCAGGTCCGCCTGCTCGACGCCGGAGTCGAACCGGGCGATCTCCAGCAGGTCCTCGACGAGCCGCCGCAGTACCTTCGCCCGGTCCCGGACCAGCTCACTCGGCCGCCCCGGTGGCAGCAACTCGGCCGCGGTGGTCAGGCCGGTGACCGGCGTCCGCAGATCATGAGCCACGTCCGCGGTGAACCGCCGTTCCGCCTCCAACTGACCACGCAGTGAGCTGGCCATCGTGTCCAGCGCCGTCGCCAGCGACTGCACCTCGTCCTTGCCCTTGCCAACGGCCTCGGCCGCGGACGCGTCGAGGTCGCCCGCCGCGATCCGCCGCGCCGTACCGGCGACCGCGACGATCCTCTTCGACAGGCTGCCCGCGAGGATCACGCTGACCAGCGCGACCAGCGCGACCGTGCCGATACCGCCGAGGATCAGCGCCTGCTGGAGCGCCTGCATCGAGTCGTCGGTGTTGTCGTAGTCCTGCTCGATCGACAGCACCTTGCCGTCCTTGACCGCGACCGCCGCCCACATCTTGGCGTGCGGCGACCCGGTCTTGAACGTCGCCCGCTTCCCGGACAGCACCGCGTCCCGCAGCTGCGGCGGCAGATCCGGATCGTCGAGCTTCGCCCCGAACACCGGTACGTCGTTGGTGTCGTAGCTCTGCGCCGCGAGCTGGATCCGCTCGTCCGCGAAGCTGCGCGTCCGGTCCAGCCGGGCCGACTGGGCCTGGGTGTAGACCGCGATACACAGCACCAGGATCGCGAGCGACGAGACCAGCAGGAAGATGAGACCGAGCTTGCCGCGCAGTCCCATCAGCTAGGTCCCATCCGCTACGCCCGGAGCTTGTACCCGAAGCCGCGGACGGTTTCGATGCGGTCGGCACCGATCTTGGTCCGCAACCGCTGCAGGTGTACGTCGACCAGCCGGCCGTCGCCGCCCCATTCGTAGTCCCAGACGCGCTGCAGCAACGTCGAGCGGCTGAGCACCACGCCCGGGTTGTTCGCGAACTCGATCAGCAGCTTGAGCTCGGTCGGCGTCAGCTGGACGGTCGCGCCGCCACGGCGTACCTCCAGAGCCTCCCGGTCCAGCTCGAGGTCGCCGAACGACTCGACGCCGGAACCGGCCGCCGGTGCCGGGCGCTCCGGATCGGAGACCGCGCGCCGCATCACCGCCCGCAGCCGGGCCACCAGCACCTGGGTGTCGAACGGTTTGGTCACGTAGTCGTCCGCGCCGGCCTCCAGGCCGAGGACGACGTCGAGCGCGTCGCCGCGCGCGGACACCATCACGATCGGGACCGTGCTGGTCTCGCGGATCCGCCGGCACACCGAGATCCCGTCCAGCCCGGGCAGCATGATGTCCAGCATCACGACGTCCGGGTGGATCTTCTCGAATCGCTCGATCGCTTCCAGGCCGTCTTCGGCCGTGGTCACGTCGTAGCCGTGCCGCTCGAGGGTCAACTGGGTCGCCTCACGGATCACCGCGTCGTCCTCAACCATGAGAATGCGCGCTGCCGGTTCTTCCGGTACCACCGAACTTCAGTCTCCCTACTGGTCCGTCGAGCTCACCTTGATCATCTGCCGACCGTTCCAACGGTAGACCTCGACCCGGCGACCCGACGGGCAGCAGACCGGGTCGTTGATCGTGAAGATCTTCGACTCGACCACCAGGTCCCCCTGGGGGCTGGCGTTCACGGTCGGCTGCTCGACATCCAGGTTCCAGATCGGCCGCGGGCCCGAGGGCTCGACGGCGATCAGGAAGATACCGAAGACGAACTTGTCCAGGGTGTGGATCAGGACGATCTGCTGAGGTGTACCGCTGTGCAATACATCAACGGTCTTACCCCTGCTGAGGCAACGCGAAATCACCGTGCAATTCGAAAGCACTGTCCGGTCGTACCCGGACAGGCGCTTGTCGGCGAGCAGCCGGGACCGGACTTTGTACAGGTCAACGGCCACTTCCGGGGTCCGCACCGGGTGCGGCGAGGGGGTCCCGGAGCCGATCTCGACCGACGGCGTCGGGGTGTCCGGCGGTGACTCGGGGCCCTCGACCCGCAGTCCGCCGCCGTTCCCGCAGCCGGCGAGCACGCACGTCGCGACCACGGCGGCGACAGCCGGGAGTACGGTACGGCGCCACCAACCCATCGGGCGCCTCCTACCCAGCATCCGGTCCTCCGCGAGTTCGAGCTTCCTATGCTCCAGTCCCGACGTCACATTCGATGGCCGTGGACGTCGAACGGGTTCGGCAGTTGTGTTGCGGTTACGTCACAGCGTCAGCCGGCCACGATCTTGCCCGGGTTCAGCAGGTTCTTCGGGTCCAGCGCGCTCTTGATCGCCCGGTGGACGTCGAGCGCGACCGGGCCGATCTCCTCGGCCAGCCAGGTCCGCTTCAGGACGCCGACGCCGTGCTCGCCGGTGATCGTGCCACCGAGCTCGAGGCCGATCGCCATCACCTGCTCGAACGCCTGCTGCGCCCGCTCGGCCTGCGCCGGGTCGGCCTGGTCGAACACCACCGTCGGGTGCATGTTCCCGTCACCGGCGTGCCCGAGGACGCCGATCGTGATGTCCAGCTCCGCGGACAGTTGCTCCAGCCGGCCGATGAACTCCGCCAGCCTGGACCGCGGTACCGCGACGTCGTCGATCATCGTCGTACCGAGTTGCTCCAAGGCGGTCAGCGCCACCCGGCGGCCCTCGAGCAGCAGCTCGCCCTCCGCGTCGTCCTCGGCCTCGATGCATTCCAGCGCGCCCTGGTCGCGGCAGAGCTTCGCTACCGCGGCGACGTCGGCCGCACCCGCCTCGCCGCCCGCGTCGGACTGCGCGATCAGCATCGCGCCGGCCTCCTCGGGCAGGTCCATCCGCTTGTACTTGTTCACTGCCTGGATCGTGGTCCGGTCCATGATCTCCAGCAGGCTCAGCGAGACGCCGCTGCGGATGATCTCCAGGATCGCGTTCCCGGCCTCGACGCCGTCGGCGAACAGTGCGGCCATCGTCCGCGGCTTGGCGGCCGCCGGGCGGAGCATCAGGGTCGCCTCGGTGATGATGCCGAGGGTGCCCTCGCTGCCGACGATCAGCTTGGCCAGGTCGTACCCGGCCACGCCCTTCACGGTCTTCCGGCCGGTCCGCAGCACCCGGCCGTCGGCGAGCACGACCTCGAGGCCGAGCACGTAGTCCGTGGTCACGCCGTACTTCACGCAGCACAGGCCGCCCGAGTTCGTGGACAGGTTGCCGCCGATCGAGCAGAACTCCCAGCTGGACGGGTCCGGCGGGTAGAACAGTCCGTGCTCGGCGACCGCCCGGGACAGGACGGCGTTGTAGACGCCCGGCTGGGTGACGACGTACCGGTCGACCGGCTCGATCGCCAGGATCCGGTCCATCTTCTCCAGCGAGATCACGATGCACCCGTCCAGGGCGTTGGCGGCGCCGGACAGGCCGGACCGCGCCCCCTGCGGGACGATCGGTACGCCGGCCTCGTGCGCGACCCGCACCGCCGCCTGCACGTGCGCGGTCTCCCGGGCCAGCACCACCGCCAGCGGCATCCCGGCCGGGCAGAACATCGCCCGGTCGTACCGGTAGCTCTCCATCCGGTCCGGATCGGTCACCAACGCCTCGGGCGGCAGCACCTGACGCAGCTGCTCGACAACCTCACTCATACCGCCGAGCCTAATAACTACTGCGCGGTACTGCTCACCCGGAGCGCGCTCAGACGCTCTCCTGGTCTCAGCGGGTGCGTTTGGTGGCGTTTTCCGAGATCTCCTGGTAGCCGCCGCCGTAGTTGTGGTACTCGCGGCCGATCGCGGTGAACGTGATGCTTCCGCTGGTGGCCTTCACCTTCGGCGTCCGGCAGGTGCGCTGGCCCTGGATGACGGCACCGTTGCCCCCGCTGCTGTCGCAGCTGAGCACCCGGCCGTTGTTACCGCCGCCGGACTGCACCAGGAAGGCGTTGGCCTTGGCGTTCGCCACCACCGGCGACGCCATGGTGATCTCGGCCCAGTACTGCGAACAACTGTCCCGGACAAGCCGGATCGTGCCCCAGCTCGGCGGCTGGTGATTTCGCAGCATCGGCGCCGACGCGATGGATGTCGCGCCGGAGCAACTGGCGGCGTTGACCGCCGCGGCCGGCATCGCGGAGAGGGCGATCGCGCCCACCCCCACACCGGCGGTGCTGAGCAGCAGGCCCAGTGTCTTCATGACGAAACCCTTCCTGAGCACACGCCCCGACGCGCACTCAGGAAGGCACACTACGCGAACAGAGCCTGCCCGGACAGTCATTCCGGTAATCGGACGGCGACACGCCGTGTCCAGTTGCCAGCAGCAAGGTTTTGATCGTTCACAGGTTGCCGCGGCGCTCCTGTTCGCGCTCGATCGCTTCGAACAGCGCCTTGAAGTTGCCCTTGCCGAAGCCCAGCGAACCGTGCCGCTCGATCAGCTCGTAGAACACCGTCGGGCGGTCGCCGATCGGCGCGGTGAAGATCTGCAGCAGGTAGCCGTCCTCGTCCCGGTCGACCAGGATGCCGCGCGACTGCAGTTCCTCGATCGGCACCCGGACCTCGCCGATCCGGGCCCGCAGCTCCGGGTCCTCGTAGTACGAGTCGGGGGTGTTCAGGAACTCCACGCCGTTCGCCCGCATGATGTCGACGGTGCGCAGGATGTCGTTGGTGGCGAGCGCGATGTGCTGCGCCCCGGCGCCGTCGTAGAACTCGAGGAACTCGTCGATCTGGGACTTCTTCTTCGCCACCGCCGGCTCGTTCAGCGGGAACTTCACCCGGTGGTTGCCGTTGGCGACGACCTTGCTCATCAGCGCCGAGTAGTCGGTGGCGATGTCGTCGCCGATGAACTCCGCCATGTTCACGAAGCCCATCACCTTGTTGTAGAACGCCACCCACTCGTCCATCCGGCCGAGCTCGACGTTGCCGACCACGTGGTCGACGGCCTGGAAGAGGCGCTTCGGGTGGTCCGCGGGGCGCTGTACCTGGGTCTGCGCGGCGACGAAGCCCGGGAGGTACGGTCCGTCGTACCTGCTGCGGTCGATCAGCGTGTGCCGGGTGTCGCCGTACGCCGCGATCGCCGCGCGCCGGACCGTGCCGTGCTCGTCGGTGACGTCGTTCGGCTCCTCGAGGACGACCGCGCCGACCTTGCGGGCGTGCGCGATGCACTTGTCCACGTCCGGGACCTCGAGGGCGATGTCCGCGACGCCGTCGCCGTGCTTGCGGTGGTGGTCGAGCAGGGCGCTCCGCGGGCCGACGCCGCCGGAGATCACGAAGCGCGCGGAGCCGGACTTCAGGACGTACGACTTCGCGTCCTTGCTGCCGGTCTCCGGGCCGGAGTACGCGACCAGGTCCATGCCGAAGCCGAGCTGGTACCACTTCGCGGTCTGGGTCGCGTTGCCGACCACGAACACCACGGCGTCCATCGCGGTGACCGGGAACGGGTCGGTGCTCTCGTCGTACGGCACCAGGCCGACGAGCTGCTTCAGCTGGTCGAGGTCGAGATCGGCGTCGAGCTCTGCAGGGGTGAGGTCGGTGCTGGTCATCGGTGCTCCTCCGGGTCTCGGATCGGTAGACCGAGCCTTGTGCGCGGAGGGCAGGTTGCGCAACACTTCCCTGTTCCAGTAGGCAGGTTGACCAGTCTCTTCTGGACATGGCTAGGCTATTTGGTCAGTCTGACTATCAGTGGAGGATTCGTATGTCCGTCGACGCGCTGGATGCCCGGATCCTCAAGCTGTTCGCCGCCGAACCGCGGGTCGGCGTACTGGAGGCGTCACGGCGCCTAGGGGTCGCCCGAGGCACCGTCCAGGCTCGGTTGGACCGGCTGCAGCGCGACGGGGTGGTGCGAGGCTGGGGCCCCGACATCGACACCGCCGCGATCGGCTATCCGGTGACGGCGTTCGCCACACTCCAGATCGAGCAGGGCTCAGGTCACACCACCGTCGCCGAAGCGCTGGCCCGCATCCCGGAGGTCCTGGAAGTCCACACCATCACCGGCGCCGAGGACCTCTGGTGCCGCATCGTCGCCCGCTCCAACGCCGACCTCCAACGCGTGATCGACCAGGTCGTCATCGTCCGGGGCATCCAAAGAGCGTCGACGGTGATCGCCCTGGCCGAGCAGATCCCGCACCGGGTACTGCCGCTGGTCGAGGCGGCGACGCGGACCTCCGCCACTCACTAGCCGGCCGTCCGGGCGCTGCCCAGGCGGCCGAAGCGCACGAGGTTGGCGGGCGTCCGTCTTCAGGCGAGACGTTTGGCGACTTCGACGGCGGCGCGGGCCACCCGCGGGCCGACGAAGTCGCGGTCGAGTTTGCCCAGGACCACGACACCTATCGAGGCCTCCACCCCGGGGACGCCGAGGACTGGGGAGGAGACGCCTTGGGCGCCGGCCTGCAGTTCGCCGGCGGTGATGACGAAGGGGCGGCCGGCGGGGTCGGGCTTGCGGCGGCCGGCGAGGATCGCCTTACCGGCCGCACCTTGGTCGAGCGCGTGCCGGGAGCCCATCCGATAGGACACGTGGTAGTCGGTCCAGCTCGGCTCGACCACCGCGATCGCCAGCGCCTCCTCGCCGTCGGCGACGGTCAGATGCGCGGTGGCGCCGGTGTCCTCCGCCAGCGAACGCAGTACCGGAAGGGCGGCGTCGCGGAGCGTGGGCTGCACGCGCCGGCTGTAGTGCAGTACGGCGAGGCCGAGCCGGGCCCGTCCCTCGCTGTCCCGGCGCACCAGCCGGTGCAGTTCCAGCGTGTTCACCAGGCGGTACACCACCGTCCGGCTGACTCCCAGCGCTGCCGCGAGCTCGGTGATGGACAGCCCGTCCGGGGCGTCCGCCAGCAACTCGAGGACGGTGAGTCCCCGGTCGAGCGTCTGCGAGGTCTCGGCTGGCACCCGGTAAGCGTATCCGCTATTCGGGCGCGGACCGATGGGCCCGTATCTTGCTGCCGTGCGAAATTACTGGTCGCTGCTCCCCGCTGTGCTCGTGATCGTGGTCCTGATACTGGTCTATGCCGTTCCAACCATCATCAACCCGCAGTGGACGAGCTCGATCATGGCGCTGTTCCGCACCGCCCCGCTGCCCGACCACCCGACCTCGGAGGAGTCCCGCCGGGCGGCCGGCGTCCTCGGTCCGCGGCAGCTGCGGTCCCGCCGGATGCTGGCGATCGCGATGGTGCTCGGCGCGATCGCACTGATCGGCTTCAACATCTTCTCGCTGAACCGCGAGGCGGTCGGCTGCTACAAGGCGGCCCGGGCGTTCGGCGCGATCGACGGCCCTGACGCCAAGGACCCGTGCTACGACATGATCTACGGCACGTTCCTCAGCGACGGCACCGGATACTCGGACGAGAAGAACCCGCAGCCGGTGCAGTACTACCAACTGGTGAAGGGCAAGCGGCCGAAGTACCTGAAGTGGATCCAGAACGCCCCGAAGTACGACGAGGCCGACCTGGTGATCGGCAGCCGCGGCAAGTGCGATTCGGACCTGCGCGTCGAGCAGGAGGACACCCAGATCAAGGTGTACCTCGACAGCGACGTACCGTGCCCGCCGGACAGCAACATCTCGGTGACCCCGATCAAGCTGAAGAAACCCCTCGGCGACCGCAAGCTGGTCACGGTCGGCGGCAAGGAGATGACCGCGATCAACCCGGACATGGACTCCTGGTTCACGGTGCTGAAGAAGCTCGCCACCGGCGGCTAGGCCGTCTCAGCTCAGCGCCCGGGTCCGCGCGTCGTACACCCGGAACGGACGGTTCCGGGCGAGCAGGATCAGCAGCCCGGTGACGCAGACCGCGGCGCCGCCGAGCAGCGCGACGGTCGGGCTGGTCAGCGAGGACGTCGTGCCGACCACGAAGTCCCCGAGCCGCGGCCCGCCCGCGACCACCACGATGAACACACCCTGCAGCCGTCCGCGCATCGCGTCCGGCGCCGCGGACTGCAGCACGGTGTTCCGGTACGCCGAACTCACCATGTCGGCCGCCCCGGACATCGCCAGCAGGGCGACGCCCAGCCAGATCGTCCGGGACAGCCCGAACAGCCCGACGGCCGCGGCGTACGCCGTGATCGCGAGCACGATCGCGACACCCTGACGGCGGACGCGGGTCACCCACCCGGAGAACAGCACGCCGATCAGGGCCCCGATCGCCGGCGCGGCCTGCAGTACGCCGACGGTCCGCACGCCGCCGCCGAAGAACGCCCCGGCCACCGCCGGGAACAGCGCCCGCGGCTGCGCGAACACCATCGCGAGGATGTCCGCGAGGAAGGTCGCCAGCAGCGCCGGGGCCGCGCGCAGGAACGTGAACCCCTCGAGCACCGACCGCAGCCCGGCCCGCCGGACCTCGCCGGTCGGCGGGACCGGAGGCAGCCGGAACAGCGCGTACAGCGCCGCGGTGAAGGTCACGACATCAACCAGGTAGGCCGCGGCGAATCCCTGCCAGGCGATCACCGCGGCACCGAGCAGCGGCCCGGCGGTGAAGCCCAGGTTGAACGCGGCCTGGCTGAGCGTGTTCGCGGCCGGCAGCAGTTCCGGCCGGATCAGTCGCGGGATGATCGCGGACCGGGCCGGGTTGTTCACCGCGAAGCACGCCGACTGGCAGGCGACCACGCCGTACAGGACTCCCACCTGTCCCCAGTCGAGGTGCGACTGCAGGACCAGCACCATCGACAGCAGCCACAGCCCGGTCGACGAGACGAGCGCGAGCGTACGGCGGTCGATCGCGTCGGCCATCGCACCGCCGTACAGCCCGAAGACGATCAGCGGGACCAGCGAGCAGAGCCCGACCAGCCCGACCGCGAACGTCGAGTGGGTCAGCGCGTACACCTGGATCGAGACCGTGACCGCGGTCATCTGCTGACCGAGCTGGGACACCGTCGACCCGATCCACAGCCGCCGGAAGTCGGCGGACTCACGCAGCGGGCGGATGTCGGTGAGCAGACGCACGCAGACAACTTATGTCACGTCATGGAAATTCAAACCGCCGGGAAGAGCTCGTGATCGAGCGGCGCGCCGACGGTCAGGCCGAGGCCGTCGGTGACGACGTGACCGGCGCCGGTGTACGTCGCCTCCGCGTCGATGTAGATGTTCACGTGCGCGATCCGCGGGTCGTCGGTGAAGTTCGGCGTCGCGGAGTGCGCCAGGTACGCGTTGTGGAAGGTGCAGTCGCCCGCCTGCAGCGGGATCGTCAGCCGTTGCTCCCAGCGCAGGTCGGGCGCCGCGCGGAACATGTCGTCGCGGTCGGACAGGTCCTGGCTGCGCAGGTCCTGGTGGTTCTGCGAGCCGGGGATGAACGTCATGCAGCCGCGCTCCACCGGTACGTCGACGAGCGCGACCCAGGCGGACAACGAGGCGCGGGAGCCGGCGTGCGGCCAGTACGGCGCGTCCTGGTGGAACTCGGTCGCGGCGCCGTTGTGCGGGGGTTTGATCAGCAGCTGGTCGTGCCAGATCCGGACCGGCACGCCGGCCAGCGTGGTCGCGGCGGCGGCGAGCCGCGGGTCGAGGGTGAGTTCCTTGAGTACGTCGTTCCGCCGCCAGACGTTGACGTACTGGTTGAAGATCTTCGACTCCTTGAACAGGTCCTCGGCCCCGCCGGTCCACTCGGTCGCCGCGGCCGCGAACCGGGCGGCCTCGTCGCGGCCGATGATGTTCCGGATCCGGACGACGCCGTCCCGGCGATAGGCGGAAATCGTCTCGTCGTCGAGGGTGGCTGGTGCCGTAGGGTCGGTGGTGGTCATCGGTCTGCTCCTCGGATTCCGTCGTACTGGAAGGTGATTCCAGGGTCGCGGCACGAAGGCTGCGGGGACAGGATGTGGTTGACCTCGGGTTGACGGAAATTCACCTCCTTGGGAGCGGCTGTGCACAACGTGCTGAGCAGTGAGGTGTTCCCGGATCCGCGGCTGCCGGTCGCGGGTGAGCGGATCGAGCTGGTTGCGGATGTGGCTGTGCACAGTCACGCGTTCTTCGAGATCGCGGTGGTGGTCGCTGGGCGCGGGAGGCACGTGTCCGCGGCGGGTGAGGTGGAGTTGTCGCCGGACTCGGTGGTGGTGATCCGGCCGGGTGAGTGGCACGGGTATGCCGAATGCGCCGGATTGGTCGTGCGCAACGCCTACCTGGGACCGGATGTGTTCGGGTTGCTGTCCGGAGCGCTGGTGCCGGGAGGTGCTGGACTGGTCGGCGCTGGGCTGGCCGGGGCGGGACGGGCGGTAGGCCCCGCGGTGCACCCGGCGGTGCAGCATGCGATGCGGGTGCTCGAGGCTGACCTGGCCGAGCCGTGGACACTCGAGCAGCTGGGCGCCCGGGTCAACCTCGCTCCCGGGTACTTGATCCGGGTGTTCGGGAAGGCCGTCGGGATGTCGCCGATGGCCTACCTCAACCGCATCCGCGCCGAGCGCGCAGCCGGCCTGCTGATCGAGACCGAACTCCCCGTCGCCACCATTGGCGCACTGGTCGGCTGGCATGACCCGAGCCACGCAACGCGAAGATTTCGCTCGACATTCGACCTCAGCCCCTCCCAGTACCGATCCGCTTTCAGGCCGTAAGCAAAGATGTGGTCATGACGTCGTCTGTGCAAACGCCTGATCCGAATCCTGGGTGGCTGTCCGAGTTCGCGCTTGCCGAGACCCGGACGCGGGTCCCGATCCTGTACGTCGAGGCCGTGCCGGCCCGGGTCGATGCCCTGGGGCAGATCGAGCACATCGGGGTGCTGCTGCGGACCTCGGCCGCGACCGGCGAGATCATCCGCACGCTGGTCTCCGGCCGGGTGCTGCACAACGAGTCGATCCGGGACGCGCTGCAGCGCAACATCGAGAAGGATCTCGGCCCGGCGGCGTTCCCGCGGCTGCCCGCGACGCTGGTCCCGGTGACCGTCGCGGAGTACTTCCCGTTCCCCGGGATGACCCCGCTGCACGACCCGCGGCAGCACGCCGTCGCGCTGGTGTACGTCGTACCGGTCACCGGCGAGTGCAACCCGCGCCAGGACGCCCTGGAGCTGACCTGGCTGACGCCGGAGGAGGCCCTGGCACCGAGCCTCCTGAACGACCTCGAAGGCGGCCGCGGCCAGCTCCTCAAGCAGGCCCTCGCCTGGTCCGGCGCCATCGTCTGACCCCACCGCGGCCCCGCGCGAGGCCGCGAGTGTCTCACCAGGGCAGGCGGCCCTCCTCCGCGTACACCTGCCCGGTAGGACCGTTCGCGTCCAGCGTCGCCAACCGGACGGCCACTGCCGCGCCCTGGGCAGGAGTGCGGGCGGCAGACCAGCCACCCATGTCGGTCGCGCAGTTGCCGGGGTCGGCGGCGTTCACGAGGATGCCGGTGCCGCGGAGCTCGTTGGCGAGCATCACCGTGACCATGTTCACGGCCGTCTTCGAGGAGTTGTACCCGAGCGTCAGCACCGTCGACATCCGCGACTCCGGGTCCCCGACCTGCGCGAACGACGCCAGCGACGTCGACAGGTTCACGATCCGGGCCGAGGCGGCGCGACGCAGCAACGGCAGGAACGCCTGCGTCACCCCGACCAGCCCGATCACGTTGGTCTCGAACGCGGACCGCAGTACGTCGCCCGCCACCTCCGACACCGCCCCGTCCCCTGCCGGGATGATCGCCGCGTTGTTCACCAGTACGTCGAGCCGCCCGTACGCCGACTCCACCTGAGCCGCCGCGGCCCGCACCGACTCCGCGGCGGTCACCTGCACCGGCAGCGCGACCGCATCGAGGCCCTCGGCAACCAGTTCCTTGACCGCCACCGCACCGCGTTCCGCGTCCCGCGACCCGACGAGCACGGTGAACCCGCGCTCCCCCAGCTGCCGCGCGATCTCCTTGCCGATGCCCTTGTTGGCGCCCGTGACGAGCGCGACCTTGTTCGTGTTCATGTCCTCAACGCTGCGGTCCCTGGTCGTCCCGAGGCAGAGCGGGCCGACCCTGGGACCGGCAGTCCCTGGATACCGTCGGCGACCGCCTGCGATCCTGGGAGCGTGGATCGCGATGCGCTGGCGGAGTTCCTCCGGGTACGCCGGGAGGCGCTGCGACCGTCCGACGTAGGACTTCCCGCCGGACTGCGGCGTCGTACCCCCGGCCTCCGCCGCGAGGAGGTGGCGAGCCTCGCGACCATGTCGACCGACTACTACACGCGCCTCGAGCAGGCCCGTGGCCCGCGGCCGTCCCGCCCGGTGCTGACCGGTCTCGCCCGCGCGCTCCGGCTGTCGGACGTCGAGCGCGACCACCTGTTCCGGCTGGCCGGCGAGCAGCCCGGACCGCCGCCCGGTCCGCCGACGGAGGTGCGTTCCGGCGTACTGCGGATGCTCGCGCGCCTCGACGTACCGGGCCTGGTCCTGGACGCCAAGTACGACGTACTGGCGTGGAATCCGCTCGCGGCCGCGCTGATCACGGACTTCTCGGCGATGCCGCCGCGGCAGCGGAACCTGCTGCGGTTGCGGTTCCTGACCGATCGGCAGACGGAGTTGTTCGGCGAGGCGGCGACCCGCGAGTTCGCCCACGAAGCCGCGGCGGACCTGCGGGCCGCGACCAGCACGTACCCCGACGACCCGGAACTCGCACGGCTGGTCGACGACCTGCGGCGCGGTAGCCCCGAGTTCGCGGAGATCTGGGCACGGCACGAGGTCGGGCGGCAGCAGTCGTTGTGCCAGACGATCTTCCATCCGCAGGTCGGGCGGATCGACGTGATCTGCGAGGTGCTCGTCGTCCCCGAACGCGACCAGCGGGTGGTGCTGTACACCGCCGAGCCGGGATCGCCGTCGGACCAGGCGATCCGGCTGCTCGACGTGATCGGCACGCAGGAGTTGACAACCAAGCCCTGATCAAGCGACTGTTTGATCCGTTGTTTTCCGACGGAGAGGGTTGCCTGATGCGTAAGTTACTTACGGCTGTGGTGGTACTCGGACTGCTGGTCGTCCCTCTCCGGGCCGCGGACGCGGCAGAGCCGGGGAAGCTGGTGTTCGCCGACGACTTCGACGGTCCGGCGATCGACCGGACGAAATGGGCGATCCACTCGAACGCCGAAGGCGACCAGTGCCTCGGGAACAAGAGCAACGACCAGCTCGAGTGGCACACCTGGGACGCGCTGTCCGTGCGCGACGGCAAGCTCACGATGACCGCGACGAAGAACAACCCGGCCCCGGGCTACGAGTGGTCGGGCGCACTGATCACCACCGGTCAGGCGTGCGGACACGAGCCGTCGAACTCGTTCCTCGTGCAGCCCGGTGACTACGTCGAGACGCGGCTGAAACTCCCGTCGGCGCAGGGCTTCTGGCCCTCGACGTGGACCTGGAACGGCAACGGCTCGAACGAGCAGGACACCTACGAGTTCTACAGCGACAATCACAACACGCTGTACCTCACGAACCACCAGGCACCCGGCGGCAGCTGCAAGTACGAGGCGCCGACCGACCTCACCGGCGACTGGCACACGATCGCGGAGAAGCTGGGACCGGACCAGACGGTGTGGTACGTCGACGGCACAGAAGTCTGTCGCCAGGGTGCGTACGGCGGCACCGGCGACGCGTTGATCCTGGACCTGTTCGTGTTCGGGAAGATCCCACCCACCGTGACGTCGGAGTCGATGCAGATCGACTACGTGCACGTGTACCGCCCCTGACAGACTGAGGCCCAGCACCTCGGGCGGGGTGCTGGGCCTCGGGGATCACGCCCGCCGCTGCGTCGCCCAGTCGCGGATCAGCTCGATCCGTTCCTTCAGCTGGATCGACGACGCGTGCGCCGCGGCCGGACCGCCGAGCTTGCGACGCAGGTCGTTGTGGATGACGCCGTGCGGCTGGCCCGTGCGGTGATGCCAAGCCGCGACCAGACCGTTCAGCTCACGACGGAGCAGCGCGATCTGCTCGTGCGTGGCCAGCTCGGCCGGCGTCGGGTCCTCACGCTCGGCCGTCGTACGGGAAGACTTCTTCTGCGCGGCGAGCGACTTCTGCTGGCGCTTGTGCAGCAGCTCGCGGACCTGGTCCGGCTCCAGCAGGCCGGGCAGTCCCAGAAAGTCCAGCTCCTCGTCCGACGCGTTCTCGCCGCCGGTGCCGTAGTCGCCGCCGTCGAACACGACCCGGTCGAAGCTGGCGTCCGAGCCGAGCGCCTCGAAGTTCCCCTCGAGCTCGTCGCTCGCACCCTCGGCCTGGTTCGCCTGCTTCAGCAGGTCGTCCTCGAGGGCGAAGATGTCGCCGTCCTCGTTGCTGTTCTTCCGGCCGAGGACGTGGTCGCGCTCGACCTCCATCTCCGCCGCGAACCCGAGCAGCCGGGTCACCGACGGCACGAACACCGACGCCGTCTCACCACGCTTCCGGGCCCGCACGAACCGTCCGACGGCCTGCGCGAAGAACAGCGGCGTCGAGGTCGGCGTCGCGTACACCCCGACCGCGAGCCGCGGTACGTCGACGCCCTCGGACACCATGCGGACCGCGACCATCCAGCGCGACTCGTCCTCGGAGAACTTGGCGATCTTCTTGCTCGCCGACTTCTCGTCCGACAGCACGACGGTCGGCGACTCCCCGGTGATCTCCCGGAGCGTCTTCGCGTACGCACGGGCCGTGTTCTGGTCGCCCGAGATCACCAGCGCGCCGGCGTCCGGCATGTGCCGCCGTACCTCGGTCAGCCGCTTGTCCGCGGCCGCCAGCACGGCACCCATCCACTCGCCGGCCGGGTCCAGCGCGGTCCGCAGCGCCTGCGCGGTCAGGTCCTTGGTCAGCGGCTCGCCCAGCCGCGCGGCGACCTCGTCACCGGCCTTGGTCCGCCAGCGCATCTCGCCCGAGTACGACATGAAGATGACCGGCCGTACGACGTGGTCGCGGAGCGCGTGACCGTATCCGTAGGTGTAGTCCGCCTTGCTCCGGGCGACGCCGTCGTGGCCTTCCTCGTACGTGACGAACGGGATCGGGTTGTCGTCGCTGCGGAACGGCGTACCGGTCAGGCAGAGCCGGCGGGCGGCGGGCTCGAACGCCTCGCGGACGCCGTCGCCCCAGCTCAGCGCGTCGCCGCCGTGATGCACCTCGTCGAGGATCACCAGGGTCTTGAACCGCTCGGTCCGGACCCGGAAGGCCAGCGGGTTCACCGCGACCCCGGCGTACGTGACCGCGACGCCCTGATAGTCCTTGTTGGTCTTCCCGCGACGTCCGGCGAACGCCGGGTCGATGGCGATCCCGGCCCGGTCCGCGGCGTCCGCCCACTGCACCTTGAGGTGCTCGGTCGGCGTCACCACGGTGATCCGCTCGATCAGCCGCCGGTGCAGCAGCTCGGCGGCCACGGTGAGCGCGAAGGTCGTCTTACCGGCGCCCGGTGTCGCGACCGCGAGGAAGTCCCGCGGGTTGCTGTCGAGGTACAGCTGCAGCGCCTCGGCCTGCCAGGCGCGCAGCTTGCTCGCGGTACCCCACGCAGCGCGGTCCGGGTAGGCCGGTGGCAGGACAGCAGGATTGGCCGGCACGTGCGAATCCACAGACAGCTACTCCCCCGAAGGTCGACAGTGTGCCGGGCAGGAAGGTTACCCGAGATCGGTTACGAGAGCAGATCAGCAGGCGCCACCGTCACCTCGAACGGGCTCGTGAGGTGTGCCGCTTCGTCCCCGGCGACCTTCGCGACCTGCACATATGCCCCGTCCTGCAGTTCCCAGGCGATCAGACTCGGCGTGTCGGGATCCACCACCCAGTACGCCGCACACCCCGCTGTCTCCAGGCGCGACCACTTCAGCATCAGATCGATGCGGCGCGTGCTGGGCGACAGCACCTCGACAGCCAGCAGCGGTGCGGTCGGTAGGTCTCGCTCCCCGAAAGCCTCTCGCTCGGCAACCACCAGGTCAGGCTGCAGCACTGTGTCTGTCGCCAGCACCACATCGACCGGCGCGAACAGCACCAGCAGCTCGGCCGGGCAGGCCCGCCTGAGTAGATCGTTGAGGTTGGCGGCGACGATCTGATGCCGGACGGCCGACGCCGGAGTCACGAGCAGCGCCCCGTCGATGAGCTCGTACCGGTGGCCGTCATCGGGCATCCGATCGAGATCGTCCTTGGTCAGCGCCTTGAACGGCTGCCAGGGCACCGTGGGTTGCGTCGGGAGAGGTTCCACGAGACTCATCCTGCCTCCTTCGGTCGGTCACGACAGAGAACATGCCGTGATCTGCCCCTGGTTGCCCCGGGATTCCCCGAGCTGTGGAAAAGTTCCTGATCGGCTGGTGACACGTCCTACACTCGGGGGTATGAGTACTCAGCTGACCCCCGGCGCGGAGACGGTTGTCGACGAGCGGACCCAGACCTCGCCGGCCGAGCCTGGTGATCACGAGCGGTTCTCGCACTACGTGCCGAAGGACAAGCTGACCGAGGCGATGGTGATGGGCACGCCCGTGGTCGCCCTGTGCGGCAAGGTGTGGGTGCCGAGCCGCGACCCGCAGCGCTTCCCGGTCTGCCCGGAGTGCAAGGAGATCTGGGACTCGCTCAACCCCGGTGACGAGGGCGGCGAGGAGTAGCCCTAGGGCATGTCTGACAATCCAGCGCCGTAGCGAGGAGGTGCCGTGCCGAGTGCTCCGCAGTAGGCGATGGATTGTCAGACATGCCCTAGTTCTGGTTCGGGTCGTCGGGGTACGTCGACACGTAGGCCATCTGGTCGTTCTGGCGGCGGAGCACCCGTCGCCACAGCGTCTCCGGGTCGTGGCCGAACACGTCGGCCGGCTCCGACTCCACGACGTACCAGGCGCCCTCGGCGATCTCGCCCTCGAGCTGACCGCCGGACCAGCCGGCGTACCCGGCGAAGATCCGCATCCGGGTGATCGCGCCCTCGAGCAGCTCCGGCGGTACGTCGAGGTCGACCAGCCCGATCCGCCCGAAGCACTCCCGCCAGCCGGGCGGGTCGGTGTCCGCGGCCACCTCGGCGACCGCGAGCGCGCTGTCGGTGCCGACCGGACCGCCCATGAACAGCACGCCGGGCTCGTCCACGGCCGTCGACCAGTTCGGCAGTACCCGGTCCACGGACAGGTCCGCGGCCCGGTTCACCACCACCCCGAGCGCGCCGTCGTCGTCGTGGTCCAGCAGCAGGATCACCGAGCGACGGAACGGCGGCTCGTCGAGCAACGGAGTCGCCACCAGCAGCGATCCGGTCAGGGTCGAGACCGTCATGTCTCCATCATGGCGTACGGCGGGGCACCCGCGGGCGCCGCAACGTCGCCAGCCAGGCACCGAGCGCGACCCCGGTGAGGTCGGCGAGCGCGTCGAACGGGTCACCGTCGCGCTGCGGCAGGAACCAGTGCTGCACCAGTTCGCTGACCACCGCGTTCGCGGCCAGTGTCCCGAGCAACCAGCGCGCCGGTACGCCGGCCTTCAAACCGGTGAAGGCGACCGCGCCGAACAGCAGGCAGTGCGCGACCTTGTCGATCTGCGGGATACCCACGTTCGGGCCGGCCTCGCGCGGCGCGTAGACGCCGTACAGCTGCAACGCCACCGCCGCGACGAAGGCGATCCGCCAGACCCAGGTCGAGGCCTGTGATCTTTGCTCGGTGGTGACGGTCACAGGGCCGGCGCGTCGTCCGGGAAGCTCTCGTGTGCCGGAGCCTTGCCGCCGGCCGCGTCCCGGACCGCGTGCGCGACCCGGGTGTGCACCTCCGGATGGAAGACGCTGGGAACGATGTACGTCGCGTTCAGCTCCTCGTCGGTGACCACACCGGCGAGGGCCTTCGCGGCCGCCAGCTCCATGTCGACCGACACCTTCGACGACTGCGCGTCGAGCAGACCGCGGAACACCCCGGGGAAGACCAGCACGTTGTTGATCTGGTTCGGGTAGTCGCTGCGGCCGGTGGCCACCACGGCCGCGTGCTCGCCGGCCTCGGCCGGGTCGACCTCGGGTGTCGGGTTCGCCAGCGCGAACACGATCGCGTCGTCGTTCATGGTCGCGATGTCGGCGCCGGTCAGCAGGTTCGGCGCGGAGACGCCGATGAACACGTCGGCACCGGACAGCGCGCCCTTCAGGTTGCCGCTGTACTTGGCCGCGTTGGTGTTCTCCGCGATCCAGCGCAGCTCCGGCGACAGGCCGTCGCGCTCGGGGTGGATGACACCGTCGATGTCCGCGACGACCGTGTCCTTCACGCCCGCGGCGAGCAGCAGCTTGAGGATCGCCGTACCGGCAGCGCCGGCGCCGGACAGCACCACCCGGACGCTCGTGATGTCCTTGCCGACCACGCGGAGCGCGTTGTAGAGCGCCGCGAGCACGACCACCGCCGTGCCGTGCTGGTCGTCGTGGAAGACCGGGATGTCCAGCTCCTCACGCAACCGGGCCTCGATCTCGAAGCAGCGCGGCGCGGAGATGTCCTCGAGGTTGATCCCCGCGAAGCCCGGCGCGATCGCCTTCACGATCGAGACGATCTCGTCCGGGTCCTGGGTGTCCAGGCACAGCGGCCAGGCGTCGATCCCGGCGAACCGCTTGAACAACGCGGCCTTGCCCTCCATCACCGGCAGCGCGGCCTTCGGGCCGATGTTGCCGAGGCCGAGGACGGCCGAACCGTCGGTGACGACCGCGACGCTGTTCCGCTTGATGGTCAGCCGGCGGGCGTCGTCGGGGTTGTTCGCGATCGCCAGGCAGACCCGCGCGACACCCGGCGTGTAGATCATCGACAGGTCGTCCCGGTTGCGGATCGGGTGCTTGGCCTCCATCGAGATCTTCCCGCCGAGGTGCATCAGGAAGGTCCGGTCCGAGACCCGGCCGATCTCCACGCCCGGCACCGCGCGCATCGCCTCGACCAGCCGGCCGGCGTGCTCGGTGTCGGCCGCGGCACAGGTCACGTCGATCCGCAGCCGCTCGTGGCCGGAGGCGGTCACGTCGAGTGCGGTGACCAGACCGCCGGCCTGCTCGACCGCGGTCGTCAGCTTGCTCACCGTCGAGCCGCCCGCGGGCACCTCGAGGCGAACGGTGATGGAGTACGAAACACTCGGCAAGGCAGTCACGCGGGTGATCCTCTCATGTCACTGGTAAGGCGTGGCGGTTCCGTACGTTAAGAACACGGGTAATCCATTACTCGGCGCGCTACTGTTCGGTCAGGCAGGAGCAGGAAGGAAGCGAACGTGCCGACTGTCAGCGACGTGGCAGCACGCGCCGGGGTATCCACGGCAACGGTCTCCCGGGCTCTGAACGGCAAGCCGACGGTCGATCCCGGCCTCGCCGAGCGGGTCCGGACCGCGGCCGCCGAGCTCGGGTACCAGCCGAACGGCCCGGCGCGGAACCTGCGCCGCCAGGAGGCCGCGGTGGTCGCGCTGATCATCTCCGACGTTGAGAACCCGTTCTTCACGGCGATCGCCCGCGGCGTCGAGGACGTCGCGCACGAGGTCGGGTACTCCGTCGTGCTGTGCAACTCCGACGAGAGCGTCGCGAAGGAACGCCGGTACCTCGACGTCGCGCTGCAGGAGCGGGTCGCCGGGGTGATCCTGTCGCCGAGCGGGCCGGAGTCGTCGGTCGCGAAGCTCGCCTCACGGGGTACGGCGTACGTCGCGGTGGACCGGCCGTTGCCCGGGGCGGACAGCGACGTGGTGCTGGTCGACACCCGGGCGGCGGCCCGCGAGGCGACCGCGCATCTGGTTGCCCAGGGCTACGAACGGATCGGGTGCGTGACCGGGCCGGCCGGAGTGCGGACCGCGGACGACCGGCTGGCCGGTTACCGGGACGCGCTGAAGGCGGCGCGACGGCGCAGTACGACCAAGCTGGTACGGCGCAGTGAGTACAAGGCAGCCGGTGCGCACCGGGCGGCGCTCGACCTGCTCGCGCAGCCGGAGCCGCCGGACGCACTGCTCGTCGCCAACAACGCGATGGCGGTCGGCGTACTGCAAGCCCTGCAGGACCGTGGCGTGCGAGCCGGCCGGGACGTCGGCCTGGTCACCTTCGACGATGCCCCGTGGGCAGCGTTGGTCGACCCGCCGCTGACGGTCGTCGCCCAACCGGCCTACGAGCTGGGCGCCGTCGCCGCCCGCCTCCTGCTCGCGAGAATCGCCGACAGCACCCGCCCACCCACCGCCACCACCCTAGGCGCCCGCCTGATCGCCCGAGCCAGCTCTCACCACTGACGCCTCAGCCGTTGGGGTTTTCCTCGGCGTAGATCTTCGCGGCGTTCGACGGGTCGATCAGGCGTGTCGGCAGCGTCTGCGTCTTCGGGATCGTGCCGCAGTCGACCAGGATCTTCTTCGCGGCGGCGATCGCCTCCTTGCCGTTGGTCGGGTAGGTGAAGGTCGCGGACAGCCGCCCCTGCTCGACCGCCTTGATGCCGCCGGACGGGATCGGCAGCGCGTCGATGCCGGTGAACTTCATCTCCTTCTCCCGGCCGACCGCCTTCGCGGCCAGGTACGCACCCTCGGCCATCGGGTCGTTGTGCGAGAACACCACGTCGATCTTCGGATTCGCCTTCAGCAGCGCGTCCATCTGCGACTGGCCCTTCTCCCGCAGCCAGTCACCGCTCGCCGACGCGATCACCTTGACCTTCGGGTTCTCCTTGATCCCCTCGACGAACCCTTCGTGCCGCTCGGCCTGCGGCGTCGCGCCGGCCAGCCCCTTCAGCTCCACGACGTTCCCGCCGTTCGGCAGCAGCTTCTCCGCGATGTACTTCCCGGCCTCGCGGCCGATCTGCACGTTGTCGCCGCCGATGAACCCGGTGTACGCGTCGCCCTCGACCTTCCGGTCCAGCACGATCACCGGAATGCCCTTGTCGTACGCCTTCTTCACCACCGCGGTCAGCGGCTTCGCCTCGTTCGGGCTGATGATCAGCAGGTCGATCTGCTGGGTGATGTAGTTCTCCACGTCCGCGACCTGCTTGGCGTTGTCCTGCGCCGCGTCCGCGAACTTCACGTCGAACTGCGGCACCTCCTTGGCCGCGTTCTTGATGTCGTCGTCCATCCGCTGCCGGTAGGGCTCGGCGACGTTCGCCTGGCTCATCCCGATCGTGTACTTGCCGTCGGCCCCCTTGCAGGACTTGGACGCGCCCGGCGAGGAGCCGGCGGTCCGCTCGTTGGTGGTCCCACAGCCGGCCAGCACGATCGCTGCGACGGCTGCTGCGGCCAGGGGAACTCTCAGAGAACGCATGACGGAACCTTCCTTACGAGGTGGGGCGGAGCCGTTGCAGCGCGGCGGCGGCAACGATCACCAGTCCCTTGATCAGGAGCTGGATGTTGGAGTCGATGTTGTTCAGCGCGAGGATGTTGTTCAGTACGCCGAGCAGCAGCGCGCCGGCCACCGTCCCGGCCACCGAGCCGCGGCCGCCCGCGAGGCTGGTGCCGCCGATCACCACCGCGGCGATCGCGTCGAGTTCGTAGCCGATGCCGTCGTTCGGGCTGCCCTGATTGAGCTGGACGGCGTGCACGATGCCGGCCAGCGACGCGAGCAGCCCGCAGATCGCGAACACCGCGACCTTCACCCGCACGACCGGTACGCCGGACAGCCGCGCGGCCTTCTCGTTGCCGCCGACCGCGTACAGGTGCCGCGCGAACGCGCTGACCCGGAGGAACACCACCGCGGCGGCGGCGACCACGGCGAAGATGATCACCGGGATCGGCACCAGGCCGCCGAAGGTGCGTTCGCCGAGCAGGGCGAACGACGCCGGCGCCTCGTTCGGACCGTCGCCGTACGCGATCGCGACGCCCTGCCCACCGGACCAGATCCGGGCCAGACCTCTGGCTATCTGCAGACCGGCCAGCGTCACGATGAAGGACTGGATCCCGATCATTGCGGTCGCGATCCCTTGCAGGGCGCCGAACACCAGGCCGATCGCCAGCACGAGCACGATCGACGGCAGGAATCCCCAGTCGTTCTCGACCATCAGTACGGCGGACCCGACCGCGGCCAGGCCGAGCACCGCGCCGACCGACAGGTCGATGCCGCCGATCAGGATCACGAACGTCATCCCGACCGCGATGATCCCGATCTCGGACACCGCGCGGACCACGTTCGCCAGGTTGTCCGCGCTGATGAAGAGGATCTCGCCGTTCTTCCGCGGCGAGAAGATGATCGCCGCGACGAACACCGCGATCAGCCCGAAGACGCTCTGGAACCGGAACAGCGTCGCGGCCACGCTGCGCTGCTCGGCCGGCGCGGCCACCGCCGGCCGGTCCTGTACGTCGGTCATTGCACTCCTCCGACTTCGATTTGTCCCATCGCGGCGGCCAGCAGGTCGCCCTCCCCCGAGTCCGCGGTACTGAACGACGCCACGTCACGCCCGTCCCGCAGGACGACGACCCGGTCGCAGACCCCTACCAGTTCGGGGAGTTCGGACGAGGCGAGCAGTACGCCGAGGCCCTGCGCGGCGAGTTCGCCGAGCAGCCGGTAGATCTCGGCCTTCGCGCCGACGTCGACGCCGCGGGTCGGTTCGTCGAGCAGCAGCAGCTTCGGCTCGGTGAGCAGCATCCGGCCGAACACGACCTTCTGCTGGTTCCCGCCGGACAGCGTGCCGACCTCGTCCTGCAGCCGCCCGAACTTCAGCCGCAGCCGGTCCGCCATCGACACGGAGGCGGTCCGTTCCAGCCGGCGTGCGACGACCCCGAGCCGGCCGTACGCCGGGAGACTCGAGACGACCGTGTTCGCGAGGATCGAGTGGAACAGCACCAGCCCGGACACGCGCCGGTCCTCCGGGACGAACCCGATGCCGTTGGCGAGGGCCTGCCGCGGGCTGCGCGGGCGGATCGGCTTGCCCTGCAGGAGAATCCGGCCGGTGGTGGTGCCGCCGGGGGCGACGCCGTACAGGGTCTCGAGGAGTTCGGTGCGGCCCGCGCCGAGGAGCCCGGCGAGGCCGACGATCTCGCCGGCGCGGACGGTCAGCGAGATGCCGTCCGGGTCGCGGCGGCCGGGGCGCGGGCGACTCGGCCTCAGGCTCAGGTCCTCGACCCGGAGCAGTTCGTCGCCGGTGTCGCTGTCGGGAGTGGTGAACATGGTCTGCACGGGGCGTCCGACCATCGCCTCGACGACTTCCGCCGTACTGAGGGTGCGCGGGTCGAAGCTGGTGACGATCCGGCCGTTGCGGAGGACGGTCGCGCGGTCGGCGACCTGGGAGATCTCCTCCATCCGGTGCGAGATGTAGACGATGCCGACACCGCTCTGCCGGAGTTCGCGGATCACGTCGAAGAGCCGTTCCACCTCGGAGCTGGTGAGTGCGGAGGTCGGCTCGTCCATGATCAGCACGCGGGCGTCGAGGGAGATCGCCTTCGCGATCGTGACCAGTTGCTGCTCGCCGACGCGGAGCTCGCCGACCGGGCGCCGCGGGTCGAGGCTGACGCCGCTGCGGGCGAGCAGCTCGCGCGCTTCGCGATCCATCCGGCGGCGGTCGACGGTCCGGTACGGCGTCCGCAGTTCGCGGCCGAGGAAGATGTTGTCCGCGACCGACAGCCCCGGGACCAGGTCGAGTTCCTGGTGGATCATCGCGATACCCGCGGACTGCGCGTCGGTGGGGCCGTTGAACCGGACGGGTTCGCCGTTGATCGCGATGCTGCCGGCGTACTCCGTGACGTCGCCGGACAGGATCTTCATCAGCGTGCTCTTGCCGGCCCCGTTCTCGCCGAGCAGCGCATGCACCTCACCGGCCCCGAGCGCGAAGTCGACCCCGTCGCAGGCCTGCACCCCGCCGTACCGCTTCCCGATCGCACTCATCGTCACGAGGTCAGGCAACACAGCACCTCCGCGATTCGGGCGAGTAATCGATTTCCCGGACGCTAGACCGCACCCCTCCAACCCGTCAACCCCTTACCCGGTCGACATCACCAAGCTTCGCGGTCGAGCAGGCTGGAGGGGCAGCTGTTCGATCTCGGTGGAAAGGTGTCCTCAGCTGCCGGAGACCGTCACTTTCGCGAACAGCGGGCGGCCGCTCGGCGGCATCACGAAGCCCTGGACGCGGGTGCGGACGGCGGCGTTGGAGGCGAGGTCGGCCGGGAAGATGCCGACCGCGTCGTCCCAGAGGATCTGGCCGGCCTGCTGGTACAGCTGCGGACGGGCGGCCTGGTCCACCGACGAACGGGCGTCGAGGAGGAGCTTGTCGACGGCGGGATTGCAGTAGCCGTTGCGCTTCGCCGAGCAGACGTAGAGCCGCGCCAGCGTGTAGTCCGCGTCACCGGTGCCGGTCACGTTGGTCTGCAGGTTCATGTCCCAGTTGAGCTTGCCGAAGTCCTCCAGCCACTGCGCGCGTTCCTTCTCCAGCGGCTTCACCGTGACGCCGATCTTCGCCCAGTCCGAGATCATCGCCTGGGCCAGCGCGCGGATGTTCGGCCCGCCCTCCAGCGGCCACTGCATCGAGGTCGTGAACCCGTTCGGGTACCCGGCCGCGGCCAGCAACGCCTTCGCCTTCGCCGGATCGTAGCTGTACGGCGACAGCTTCGGGGCCCCGATCACGCCCTGGGCGACCGGCGCCTGCGCCACCGTCGCGAGGTTGCCGAACAGGTCCTTGACCGTCCCGTCCAGGTTCAGCGCGTGCCACATCGCCTGCCGCACCCGCTTGTCGTTGAACGGTTTCCGGTTCGAGTTGAACCAGTCGAAGTAGTACGTCCAGCTCGGGGTCGTCGAGTACCTGATCGTGTCGCTCCCCTGCACCGAGCCGACCTGGTCCGGCGGGATCTGCGTCAGTACGTCGGCCTCGCCGTTCTGCAGCGCGGTGATCCGCCCGGACACCTCCGGGATGTTCACGAACTCCAGCTTGTTCAGCTTCGGCGCACCGTCCCAGTACATCGGGTTGGCGGCCAGCTCGAGCTTCTCGTCGGGCTGGAACGACGTGACCGTGAACGGCCCGGTCCCGATCGGCTTGCTGAAGAACCCGTCGGTGTTGATCTTGTCCGCCGGCCCGATGAACAGCAACGTCAGCGAGCTCAGCAACGTGCCGAGCGGCTTGCTGGTCTTCACGGTGACGGTCTGGTCGTCGGTCGCCGCGAACGAGGTCACCGTCGAGTACAGCGGCACGAGCGGGCCGTCGAGCTTCTGATGACGTTCGTACGACGCCACCACGTCCTTCGCGGTGAACGGCGTACCGTCGGAGAACTTCACGCCGGAGCGGAGCTTGAACACCCACGTCTTCGGGTCCGGGTTCTGCCAGGAGGTGGCCAGGACCGGGACGATCTTGCCGTCGTCGACGCGGACCAGCGGCTCCATGATCTGCTGGATCGCGGTCTGCACGGCCTCCTCACCGGCGTACTTGTGGGTGTCCAGCGACACCGGGAACATCGCCGGCGCGTAGCGCAGCACCTGGTCGCCGCTGCTCGGTTCACTGGCGGGTGAGCAGGCGGCGGCCACCCCCAGGGTGACGGCGGCCAGCGCCGCGACGAATCGCTTCCTCAGCACAGGGGTTCTCCTCAAAGCGTGTAGGTGGCCACGACCGGGTAGTGGTCGGAAGGGGCGCGGCCGTCGTGGAAGAAGTCGACGACCTCACTGGAGCGGGCGGCGAGCGGGCCGCGGGCGAAGATCCAGTCGATCGCCTTGGGCGGCGAGGCGAGCGGTGACAACCGGGTACCGATCGGGCCGGTGGCGACCGTCGGCACGACCGGGTGGGTCACCGGAGAGTGCCGGCCGAGGGCGGTGAAACTGTCCAGGAAGCCGGCGTTCCCGAGCTCCCACTGCGGTGGGCCGATGTCGTTGATGTCGACGGTGAACAGGCAGGCGTGGTCGCCGGCGATCCGTTGCAGGGCCTCGCCGATCGCGCGAGCCTGGTCGATGCGGCGGTTGACGTGGTCGGTGCGCTCGTCCGGATGCCCGGGCCAGGTGAGGTGCGCCGTGCTGAAGACCAACTCTTGACCGGTTGTCGTCCGCAGCCGTGCCCAGAACAGATGTGCGTCCGGGGACAGGATGCCGACGTCCTCGGCGCCGTGCTCCACGTGGCTGAACAGGTCGCGCCGCCACCACAGGTTGCTCTGCGTCTCCCAACCGGCGGTGCCGTCGACACGCTGGTGCTCGGGAAGCGCGTCGTCGAGGAGGTCTCTGGTCACCGGCCGAAGCTCTTGTACGGCGAGCAGGTCCGGCGGCCGTGTGGTGAACAGCTTCGTGAGCGCGTCCCGCCGCTGTTCGAGGTGGAAGTCTGCCCACAGGTTGTAGGTCATCGCCACGAACGTGAAGCTCACCGCTCCACCCCCGTCGGCACGTTGTAACCCACCAGCCGATCGCTTCGCAGGACCGTCAACGAACAGTTCCCCGGCGCCTCCAGCACCATCTCCCGACCCGCCGGCAACCCCAGCACCCCGGCCGCGGCCGCCCGGATCGGTCCTCCGTGGGTCCCCACCAGCACCCGCCGAGTCCGCGAGGAGGTGGTCGTGGTCAGCTCGCGGATCGCCTCCGCGACGCGAGTACGAAGCTGCCGGAAGGTTTCGCCGCCTCCACGGGCGACGTCTTCGCCACGGGCGAAGGCCGTCACGACCTCCGGCTCTTCCGCGTACACCTCCGCGAAGGTCCGGCCGGACCAGGTGCCGACGTCGATCTCCCGCCAGCGACGATCAACCTGCACGTCGTGGTTGCCGACGTACGGCTCCAGCGTCTCCTGCACACGCTGGAGGTCGCTCGCGACGATCGCGTCGAACACGAACGACTGCAGGTACTCGGCAGCAGCCTTCGCCTGGTCGCGGCCGCGCGCGCTGAGCCCCGTCCCTTGCTGACCCTGGTACCGGTCCTCGGCGTTCCAGACGGACTCGCCGTGGCGGAGGAGGAAGAGTTCGATCATCGGGCGGCTCCGGCGAGTTCGGTGGCGAAGTGGCAGGCGGCGGGATGCAGGTCGAGTCGTACGGTCAGCTCGGGGTCCTGCTCCGCGCAGATGTCCTCGGCCTTCCAGCAGCGGGTCCGGAACCGGCAGCCCGACGGCGGATCCGCGGGCGACGGCACGTCGCCGCCGATGATGATCTGCTCCCGCTCCGGCTTGTCCCACGGTGTCGGATCCGGTACCGCGGACAGCAGCGCCTGTGTGTACGGGTGCAACGGCCGCGCGAACAGCTCGTCCTGCGGCGCGGTCTCCACCACGCGCCCGAGGTACATCACCGCGACCTGGTCCGAGATGTGCCGTACGACGGACAGATCGTGCGCGATGAACAGGTACGCGAGCCCGAGGTCGCGCCGCAGGTCCTCCAGCAGGTTCAGCACCTGGGCCTGCACCGAGACGTCGAGCGCGGACACCGCCTCGTCGCAGATCACCAGTTTCGGGCGGAGCGCGAGCGCCCGGGCGATCCCGATCCGCTGCCGCTGCCCGCCGGAGAACTGGTGCGGATACCGCCCGGCGTGGTCGGGGTTGAGACCGACGCGTTCGAGCAGTTCGCGTACTTCGGCGCGGTGCCGCTGCTTCGGTACGACGTCCGCGTGGATCAGCCACGCCTCGGCGATGATCTGCTCGACCGTCGCCCGCGGGTTCAGCGACGCGTACGGGTCCTGGAAGATCATCTGCAACTGCCGGCGCACCCGGCGCATGGATGCCCTGGGCAACGAGGTGAGCTCGTCCCCGTCGAACACGATGCTCCCCGAGCGCGGCTTCTCCAGCCCGACGATCGTCCGCGCGACGGTGGACTTGCCGGACCCCGACTCCCCCACCAGCCCGAG
The DNA here is from genome assembly GCF_040682535.1 of Kribbella sp. NPDC051137. Taxonomy (NCBI): domain Bacteria; kingdom Bacillati; phylum Actinomycetota; class Actinomycetes; order Propionibacteriales; family Kribbellaceae; genus Kribbella; species Kribbella sp. NPDC051137. The sequence goes on along the minus strand of NZ_JBFBBI010000007.1, from coordinate 148,169 downwards.
CGTCCCGCCGGCCGGGATGTCGAACGACACCCCTGCCACAGCCTGGATCTGCCCGACCGGACGCCGCAGCACGGCGGACCGCAGCGGGAACGAGGTGTGCAGCTCCCGCACCGACAAGAGAGGTTCAGCGGACATCGGCGAGGGCTCCTTCCGGATGGTGACAGGCGGTCTGGTGATCGGCGGGACCCGCGAGCTCCGGTCGTACGTCGGCACAGAGCGCGTCGGCGTACCGGCAGCGCGGGCGGAAGGAACAGCCGGACGGAAGCGACAGCAGGTCAGGCGGCGAACCCTGGATCGGGGTGAGCCGTTCCCGGGGTCCGTCGAGCACGGGGATCGACGCCATCAGGCCGGACGTGTACGGGTGCCTGCTGTGCTCGTACACCTCGCGCAGCGGACCGGTCTCGACGACCCGGCCGGCGTACATCAGGACGACCCGGTCGGCGACGTCGGCGACCACACCGAGGTCATGGGTGATGAGGACGAGCGACATGCCTTCCTCGGACTGCAACCGGGTGAGGAGTTGCATGATCTGCGCCTGGACGGTCACGTCGAGCGCGGTCGTCGGCTCGTCCGCGATCAGCAGCCGCGGCGACAGCGCGAGCGCCATCGCGATCATCACCCGCTGCCGCATCCCGCCGGAGAACTGGTGCGGGTAGTCGTCCAGCCGCTTCGACGCGGCCGGGATCCCGACCCGCTTCATCAGCTCCAGCGCCGCCGCCCGCGCCTCCCGCCGGGACGCGCCGCGGTGCCGGCGGAACATCTCGCCGATCTGCGCACCGACCCGGAACACCGGGTTCAGCGAGCTCAGCGGGTCCTGGAAGACCATCGCGATCTCCCGCCCGCGCAGCCCTTTCGCGACACCGGGCGCCAGCAGGTCCTGCCCGTCGTACCGGACGCTCCCGCCGGCCACTCGCCCGGCCGGCTTCGGCACGATCCCCAGCACGGCCTGCGCGGTGACGCTCTTCCCGCTGCCGGACTCCCCGAGCAACGCGACGGTCTCGCCGGCGCCGACGTCGAACGACGCACCGTCGACGGCCGTCACCACCCCGCCCGAGGTGCCGAACTCGACCCGCAGCTCCCGGACACTCAGCAAGGCATTCATCTAGAGACTCCTCAGCCGCGGGTCGTACCGGTCCCGGAGCGCGTCCCCGAGCACCCCGAGCGAGATCACCAGGAACGCCAGCGCGATGCCCGGGATGGTCGAGATCCACCACGCGTCGGCGAGGTAGTTGCGCCCGTTCGCGATCGTCACGCCCCAACTGGGCGTCGACGCCGGCGTACCGAGCCCGAGGAAGCTCAGCGACGCCTCGGCCAGGATCACGTGCCCGATCTCCACCGTCGCGACCACCAGCACCGGCGCGACACACGCCGGGAGCACGCAGCGCGTGATCAACCGCCACGTCCCCGCGCCCAACGTCCGCGACGCGTCGACGAACTCCCGTCGCCGGGTCGCCAGCGCCTGCCCGCGCGCGACCCGGGCGAACGTCACCCAGTTCGCGACCGCGAGCACGATCACCACGTTCACCACCGACGGACCGAGCAGCGCCGCGATGAAGATCGCCAGCAGGATCGACGGGAACGCCAGCTGGATGTCCGCGAGCCGCATCAGTACGCCGTCCAGCCAGCCGCCGAAGTACCCGGCCGCGAGGCCGACGGTGACGCCGATCGTCCCGGCCAGCACCAGCGTGGCCAGCCCGACCGCGATCGAGATCCTTGCTCCCTGCAACATCTGGGCGAGCAGGTCCTGGCCGACCTGGTCGGTGCCGAAGATCGCGAACGACCCGTCCGACAGCCGGCTGAACGGCGGCCTCAGGCGGTCCGCGGTCCGGGTCGCGACCGGGTTGTAGTGCACCAGCCACGGCCCGATCGCCGCGGCCACGACGTACACCGCGATCACCGCGAACCCGAAGCGGATCCGGGCCGACCCGGCCCTGGTACGGCGGCGCGCCGGCACCGGCGCTGCCACGGAGAGCTCGACAGTCAAGGTCAGTCACCAGCCAGACGGACCCGCGGGTCCAGGAAGCCGTAGAGCAGGTCCACGAGCAGGTTGATCACCACGAAGATCGTTGCCACCAGCAAGATCGAGGCCTGGACGACGCCGTAGTCGCGGCGGCCGATCGAGTCGATCAGCAGCCTGCCGACTCCGGGCCAGGCGAACACCGTCTCGACGATCACCGTGCCGCCGAGCAGCGCCCCGAACTGCAGGCCGACCACGGTCACGATCGGGATCAGCGCGTTCCGCAACGCGTGCACCAGCACGACGGTGCCTTCGCCCAGGCCCTTCGCGCGGGCGGTCTGGACGTACCCCTCGTGCACCACCTCGAGCAACCCGCTGCGGGTCAGCCGGACCAGGATCGCGAGGAACGGCAGCGCCAGCGTGATCGTTGGCAGCACCAAGTGCGACCAGGTCCCGGAACCGGCGCTCGGCAGGACCTTGAGGCCGCGGGCGAACACCAGGATCAGCACGATCCCGAGCCAGAACGACGGCGTCGACTGCCCCATCAGCGAGAACACCGAGATCGTCCGGTCCACCCAGCTGTGCGCGCGCAACGCCGCGATCACGCCGAGCGGCAGGCCGATCAGCAGCGACAGCAGCAGGGCGGCCGACGCCAGCTGGATGGTGGCCGGAACCCGTTGCAGCACGAGGGTCATCGAGTCCGCGTTCAGCCGGAACGACTGCCCGAAGTCCAGGTGCACGACGTTCGCCAGGTACGTCGCGTACTGCTGGATCAGCGAGTGGTCGAGCCCGAGCTGCGCGCGCAGCGCCGCCACCTGGGCCTGGTCCGCGTCCGGGCCGAGCATGATGTACGCCGGGTCGCCGGGGACGAGCCGCAGTACGACGAAGATGATCGTGACGGCGCCCCAGAGGACGAAGAGCGAGAAGAACAGCCGCCGGACGACGTACGCCCCCATCAGACGCCGCTCCGCAGCACCGAGACCACGCGCCGCAGCTCGTCGACGGACCCGGGCTGCGTCAGCTCGGCACCGAGTGCGCCCGCACAGGAGCCGTCACGCGCCCGTACCGGAACCGCGACCATCCGCGGCAGCGAGGCGACCGGCCGCGAGTTGTGCGCGAACCCGGTCGCCCGGATCCGGCGCAGCGTGTCCAGCAGATCGGGCGTCCCGCTCACCTGCTCGACCGGAAGCGCCGAGAGGTAAGCCCGGCCGAGCGCACTCCGCCGCAACGAGACCGCATCCCCCGGAAGCACGGCTGCGGCGCCGAGCGCGCGCACCTCGGCTGCCCCGCGATCGCCGTCGGCGACGGCTGCCACCTGGAGGACCAGGCCGGTCGCCTTCGGGAGGGGCTTGGCAAGGACGACCAGGCGGCCGAGGCGCCGGCCGAGGGCGATCAGGGTGTGCTCGGGTGCGCACGGACGCTTGACCGGCGGGCGGAGGGCGGCGAGGCCGTCGCGGGCGGTGTAGCGGTGGTCGTCGACCCGGGCGGCCAGGCCGTGGGCGCAGAACGTGGTGAGGATGCGGTGCACGGTGCTCTTGTGCAGACCGACGGTGCCGGCGAGTTCGGTCACGCCGTACGGGCGTTCCTCGCGGTTGAGCTCGGCGAGCACGGTGAGGGCGCGGCTCAGCGACTGCATGCTGCCTCGATTCCGTGAACGTTAACGGTAGCGTTAATGCACCGTAGAAGTGTGTGATTTACGTGTCAATAGACCACCGTTGCGCGACGCGGAACGGACCGTTGACGGTCATTTCCCGTGAACGTTAACTTCATCAAATGACGACCTCCGACGTCCGGGCCGCCCTCCTGTCCGCCGATCCGAAGCTGTCCAAGTTCTCGCCGTTGCCGCGCATCCTGGCGTTCGACGAGTTCGACAGCGGGACGCACGGCTGGACCGAGCTGCTCGGCAACTACAACGGCCGCGGCGACCTCAGCACGGTCGACGACCACATGCGCGACTTCCGGCCGCCGCAACTGTCGGCCTGCAACTTCTTCGACATCGGTACGCACGGAGCACTCAGCGGCACGTACGCGCTGAAGCTCGCCACCCGCCCGTACAAGGGCCACACCGCCGTCGCGATCCGCCGGCTCACGATGAGCGGCCGCGGCCTCGTCCAGCTGGAGACGTACTTCGCGTTCAAGTCCGAGGCCACGCTCGGTGGCGACGCGGAGCTGGACAAGTTCGGCGACGTGCAGTGGGACGGCAACACGCACCCGTCCGAGGCGCAGTTCGGCGCGTTCACGGTCGCGACCGACCTGTGCGGCGACGGCGGCCTGCGCTACCACACGGTCGCCCGCTACCAGAACACCGATCTCGACAACCACTTCACCCGACGGTGGATGGCGCCGACAGTGCCCGAGCCGACGCCGCGCGAGCACTTCGAGGGCAAGGTGAAGCTGGAGTACGCCGCCGACTTCACCGCGCCGAACCCCGAGGACTGGCAGGCCTTCGGCGAGCCGCAGGAGCTCTGCTACAACGAGGTCCCGACCAAGGTGAACTGGCACTACCTGCGCTGGCTGATCGACACCGACAAGCGCAAGAACGTCGAGCTCCAGGTGAACGACCGGGTGATGGACATGCGCGACGTCCCGGTCCCGCCGTACGAGGAGCGCTACGAGACGCTCGAGAACCTGCTCAACTTCTACTTCTCGGTGCGCACCCACAGCTCGGTGCGCAACTTCCTCTTCCTCGACTCCGTCCTCATCTCGGTTGATTGGTAGGCCCATGCGACAGTCCATGACGGCGGTGCTGGAACGTGACACCACTTTCGGCACCCAGTTCGCCACCGAGCCGTACGAGGTCGCCTGGGCCGGTGAGGCACGCTGGTTCGTGCAGCACGTCGGCGGCGACGGTACGGCGACGTACGTCACGCAGGTGTCGCCGGACGGCCTCACCTGGTGCGATCTCGACGAGATGGAACATGTGGTGGAGCCCGGGAAACTCGTGAGCTGGCCGGCCACGGGGTTCGGCCACTGGCTGCGGCTGCGCGCTAAGGTCGAGGGCTCGGTCCAGGTGCGGATCCACCTGGCCGTCAAGGCGTAGGAGGGGTCGATGACGGAGGTACGGCGGCCGACGCTGCGGGACATCGCGTCGGCGCTCGGGCTGTCGGTGAACACCGTGTCGCGGGCACTCGGCGACAAGGACAGCGTGAGCGCCCGGACCCGGGCCGCCGTACAGGCCGAGGCGGCACGGATCGGGTACGTCCCGAACACACTCGCCCGGTCGCTGGTACTCGGCTCCGCGATGACGCTGGGCCTGGTCATCACCAACCCGTCGAACCCGTTCTACGCGCAGCTGATCAGCAGCATCGAGCTCCGGGTCCGCGCCCAGGGGTACTCGTTGCTGCTGCTCGTCACCGACGAGAGCGCGGAGAACGAGCAGCGCGCCACCGAGGCGTTGCTGCGGTCCGCGGTCGACGGCGCCGTGGTGGTCCCGGTGCAGGCCGAATGGGACCACTGGCGCCGGGTCCGGGACAGCGGCATCCCGCTCGTGTTCGTGAACCGGGACGTGCCCGAGCTCGACTGCGACATGGTCGGGGTCGACTACGAGCGCGGTTCGTACGAGGCGACCAGCCACCTGATCGCGGGCGGCGCGCGGAAGCTGCTGCTGCTCGAGGAGGACCTGCCGATCACCACGACGGCGGACCGGATCACCGGGTTCCGCCGGGCGATGTCGGACGCCGGGCTGACGGTGTCCGACGACCAGGTCCGCGCCGTACCCACGAAGCGGTACGACTCGCTCGCGCTGCCGTGGCAGCCGGAGGAGGCGTACCGGTTCGCGCAGTCGCTGGACCTGCCGGACGGCATCGTCACCGGCAACGACTACTTCGCCCTCGGTCTGCTCCGGGTCCTCGCCGAGCGCGGCCTCGCGGTACCGGACGACGTCGCGATCACCGGGTACGGCGACCACCCGTACGCGGCGTACCTGCAACCGCCGCTCACCACGGTCCGCCTCCCCGCCGCCGAAGTCGGCACCACCGCCGTCGACCTCCTCCTCCAACGCCTGAAGTCCGCCACGGAACGCCCCCGCAAGACCCTGATCCGGCCGGAGCTCGTCGTCCGGGCTTCTACTCTGAGTCCAGCCAGGCTCTGACGGACTCGTTGTGTTCGCCCAGCCGCGGTGGGGGGAGGTTGGTTTCGCGGGCGCCGGCGTACGGGTTGTCGTCGAAGCGGAGCGGTGGGCCGGGGAGCTGGATGGTGCCGAGGGCCGGGTGCTCGACCTCGATGAGCAGCCCTTGGGAGCGGGTCTGTTCCCAGTCGTAGACCTGCTGGAAGTCGCGGACCTTGCCGGCCGGGATCCCCTTGTCCGCAAGGCGTTCCAGCCACACGTCCGCCGCGTCGGCGGCGAAGGCGGCCTCGATCGCGGCGGTCAGTTCGTCGCGGTGGGCGACGCGCGCCGGATTGGTCGCGAAGCGTTCGTCGCCCGGGTCGAGCCCGACGATCGGCGCGAACAGCCGCCAGAGACCTTCGCTCCCGACCGCCACCTGCACGATGTCGTCGCGGGTGCGGTAGAGCCCGTACGGCGCGATCTGCGCGTGGTGGTTGCCGACCCGCTCGGGCAGTTCGTGCGCGACCGTCCACTTCGTACCGTGGAACGCGTGCACGCCGACGACCGACGCGAGCAGGCTGGTCCGGACGACCCGCCCCTTGCCGGTGATCGACCGCTCGTGCAGGGCGGCCAGCGCACCGTAAGCGCCGTACATCCCGGCCAGCAGGTCGGAGATCGGGGCGCCGACCTTCGTCGGCTCGGTCTCACCGGTGATGCTCATCAGGCCGCCCTCGCCCTGGGCGATCTGGTCGTACCCGGCGCGGCCGCCCTCAGGCCCGTCGTGCCCGAAGCCGGTGATCGAGAGGATCACCAGACCGGGGTTGAGCTCGTGCAGCCGCGCGGTGCCGAAGCCGAGGCGGTCGAGGACACCGGGGCGGAAGTTCTCGATCAGCAGGTCGGCCTTCCGGACCAGTTTGGCCAGGAACTCCTTGCCCTCGTCGGACTTGAGATCCGCGGTCACCGACTCCTTGTTCCGGTTCGCGGACAGGTAGTACGTCGATTCCCCGTCCACGAACGGCGGCCCCCAGCCGCGGCTGTCGTCCCCGCCGTTGGGCGTCTCGACCTTGATCACCCGCGCCCCGAGATCCCCCAGCATCATCGCCGCGTGCGGCCCGGCCAACGCACGGGTCAGATCCACCACGACGACGTCCGAGAGAAGGTTCTGCACGAGGTCGAGCGTAGGCGAGTACGCCGCCGTGGGCCGTGACGAGACTCTCAGGCAGACGCCTTGCGGACGAGGGAGGCCACCCGGTGGGTGACGTCGCGGGGGCGTTCCTGCATGAGCATGTGGCCGGCGCCGGGGTAGATCCAGAGGCGGGCGCTGGGGAGCTGGGCGGCCATCCGGTTGGCGTGCCGCGCGGGGAGGAGGCGGTCGCGGGTGCCGTGCATGATCTCCACCGGCAACTGCTCCAGCACCTTCAGCGCGTCGCCGCGGTCGTGCTCGAGCATCGTCTCGAAGAACCCGCCGTACGACGCCCCCGGCACCACGGCCAGGTCCTGCAGGAACAGGTCGACCTCCGCCGGATCCGGCTTCTTGCCGAACACCACCTGCCGCAAGGCCGGCCGCTGCAACCGCGCCGCGACGACACCGGCACGCCGCGCCACCTCGGCCAGCCGCGCCGCGGACCGCAGATCACCGGCAGCCCGAGCCCGCGAGCCCGCCTCCGCAGCACGTGCGCCGACCTCCGCGGCCCGCGCCCCGGCCTCCGCAGCCAGTGCGCCGGCCTCCGCGGCACGGGCGCCCGCGCGGCGGTCGATCCGCCGGCCGACCGCGTTCAGCACCCGAGGAGCGATCCGGACAGCGGCCGGATCGAAGCGGGTGGGGAGGCCGAGGGCGCCTTCCGTGAGGTGGCCGGAGGTGGTGCTGACCAGGGCCGCGGCCCGGATGCGGGGGCCGAACAGTTCGGGGTGCCGGTCGGCGGCGGCCATCAACGTCATGCCGCCCATCGAGTGGCCGGCGTACACCACGGGCCCGTCGCCCACCACCTCGTCCAGGACCGTCAGCAGGTCGTCGGCGAGTTGTTCCAGGCGGGTGGAGCCGGCGGGCGCGGCGTCCGAGCGGCCGTGGCCGCGGTGGTCGTACGTGACGACGCGGACGGCGTCCGGTCCGAGAATCTTCGGCAACCCCTCGACCTGGTTGTGCCAGGAACGGGTCGAGCACGTCCAGCCGTGCACCAGCAGCACCGTCACCGGCGCGTCGGCCGGCCCGGACACCTCGACGTTCAAGCGCACTCCGTCAGGGGTGGTGACCCCGGAGCGCTCCAGCTGGATGGTCACGCGATCTCCCGTTCCCGATCGTCTCTTCCGGCGGCCAGGTGGGCCGCTCGCATCCGTCCGCCGCGGGCGCCGCGCCCGACCAGCCAGGCGATCCCGGCCACCTCGAGCAGCCCGACCACGGCCAGCAGCGCGTACCCGGCGTTCCACATCCATCGTGGCACGTCGGTCCGCTCCTCGCGCCGCAGCACCTGCTGCTCGTCGACGAACGAGACCGTCTGCCCGTTCGACACCTGCACGGCCGGCTTCGCGATCGCCGCGTCCTCCGGCGCGTACACCCAGGCGGCGACCATGTCCCGCTGCCCCTGGTGCAGCCGTACCATCGACTTCCACTTCCCGTACATCGGCAGCGCGTCCCGCGACCGGTAGGTGCCGTCGGCAACTTTCTCCATCGGGTGGTACACCAGCCCGCCGCCCTGCCAGGCGAGCGCCTCGAACCAGCGTGCCCCGTCGGCCGCGTCCGCGGGCGTGAGTGAGATCGTGACGTACGCCGTCGGCTCGGCCCCCGTGGCCACCCGCTCCAACGACACGACCCCGCTCACGCCCGGATCCGCGGACCGCGGCACGCAGAAGAACACCGTCGCGGCGACCGCGGCGAGTCCGGCGGCACCGAGTTGATGGGTACGCCGGACCGCGATCGCCCGGATGTGCTTGATCCCGGTCGCCCGCTCCTCGCCCGCGACCTCGGCGTACCGGGTCGCCAGCCAGGCCCCGACGAGACCGGCCCCGATCCCGACGGCGACGCCGTACCCGATCGCGGCCGGCAGCATCGACGGCGGCCAGGCGATCGGCATCCAGACGTGGCTCCAGGCGTACTCCGCGACCACGCCGACGGTCCCGACCAGCACGCCCGCGACCACGCCCAGCCGGAAGCGGTTCTTGTTGCCGAGGGCAAACGCCGCCACCTCGACCAGCACCGCCTCGACGATCAGCAGCGGGAAGTGCCCGACGATCTGGCCGAGCGGCTCGGCGACGGCGTACGCGATCCCGCCGCGGATCACCAGGTACACACCGAGGGCGACGAAGGCGGATCCCGGTCCGCGCCGGGCCCGCAGGATCGTGAACCCGAGCGTGGCGCCGAACGCGATCAGGATCGGCTGCAGGATCAGCGGGAACTGCGGTACGCCGTAGTTGAACTCGGTGCTGAACAGGTCCCACGCGATCAGCAGCGCGCCGACCGACACCATCTCCTGGAAGATCCGGCGCTTGTCCGGGCCCACCAGCTGCTCCACCTCGGCGATCGCGAGCAGCCGGGCGAAGATCGAGAACACCACGCCGCCGATCATCAGCAGGTGCGTCGGCCCCCACAGCGTGACGTCCTCACCGAACAGCCGGTGCCAGACGTCGTCGAGCGGGAACCCGACCAGCGCGAACGTCCCGCACACGGTGACCAGCGCCGCGCTGCACGGGATCCGCCAGCCCTTCGTGAGCTTGATCGTGCGCGCGGGCAGCGGTTTGCGGGCCAGGGCGATCGGCAGCACGCCGGACACGATCACACCGAGGATGCCGAAGAAGATCGGGTAGTGCGCCGGGGTGCCGAACGGCCCGGTGTCGCGGCCGCGGTCGATGTGGATCGCGATGTCCCACCAGACGCCGAACGCGCAGGCCAGCAGCGACACCGCGTGCAGGTACGGCGTGAGCGCGGCCCATCGGGGGACTCCGTCCAGTCTCCCGATGGTGTCCGCGAGCCTCCCTACCAGGGTGCCGTGGCCGGTGCGTTCCCGCCACAGGAGCACGGCGAGTGCGAGGTACAGAGCTCCGACCACGCCGGTGACGACGGCGATCTGGCCGAAGGTCGCGGTGCCGGTCGTGGCCAGCGGGACTGCCATTGGCGTACTCCTTCGGGACATGAGGCATGCGCCATGAGGCATGTTACATCCGCTATGTAACGTGAAGTCTGGAAGACTGTCAAGGGTGGATGAGGAGCTCACTGTCGACCAGCTGGCCGCCAAGGTCGGGATGACGGTCCGGAACGTGCGTGCGTACGCCGGGCGCGGGCTGATCGCGCCGCCCCGGCTGGTCGGCCGGACCGGGTACTACGGACGCGATCACGTGGCCCGCCTGACCCTGGTCCGGGAGCTGCTCGACAAGGGCTACACGCTGGCCGCGGTCGAGCGGATGATGGGCGAGCTGCCCGACGGCGAGCTCGCGCTCGGCGTGTTCGAGACGCTGGTGAGCCCGTGGACCCCGGCGGAGCCCGAGGAGCTCGACGAGCACCAGCTCGCCGAGCGGGCCGGCGTACCGCACGATCCGGCCGTGATCGCACAGATCGTCGAGCTCGGGATCGCGGAGCGGCTGCCCGACGGCCGGCTGCGGATCACGAACCCGGACCTGCTGCGCACCGGCCTCGAGGTGATCAAGCTCGGCGTGCCGATGCAGGCGATCTTCGAGATGCTGCCGAAGCTGTTCGCGCAGGCCGACGCGGTCGCCAAGACGTACGTCGAACTGTTCCGCTCGACCGTCTGGCGCGACTTCACCAAGGCGGGCATGCCCGCCGACGGGTGGCCGGACATCCAGCGCACCCTCGAAGGCATCATCCCGCTGGCCGGCCAGGCCCTGGTCGCGGCGTTCCGCGAGGCGATGGCCCGCGAGATCGAGCAGGTCGCCTACGAAGAACTGGGCCTCAACCCCGGCAACCTCCCTTCCACCGGCTGACGCGGTTTCCGGCGCACCAGGCACGGGCACTGGTCAGTTCCCCGACCCTCCCTCAGCGAAGGTCAGGGTTCGGATAGGTAGTTCTCCGCATGTCTGAACCGGGCCTCATGCGGGAGCGTGTAGCTGTCAGGACAGACACCGGGGCAGGAGGAAGAGGATGCGCCAGATCCAGATCCGCCGGCGGCCGCGCACCAGGACGACCCGCCGCCGGGACCAGAACCGCACTCTCGACCTCCGGACGCCGTCCGGGCGCAAGCTGCCGTTCTGAGACCAACGGGGAAGGGAGTGGGGCCCGGCGGACCGCAGGGGGTTCTCCGGGCCTCACTTGCGTTCTGCGGGAAGGTCACCGAGGTCCGCGTCCCAGTCGTCCTCGTCGTCGGGCAGCGCGGCCTCGTTGCGGCGGGCAATGCGGATGAACGCGATGATCAGGAACACCGGGCCGAGGACCATCGCCGTCTCGGGGATTCCACCCATGTGCAGGCCGATCATGAAGCCGTCACCAGTGCGATGCCGCCGGCGGTGAACGCGACCATCGCGGCCAGCATCGGGTACTGCGCCCGCCGCAACTGCCGGCGCCGGAAGAGCGCGGTCGCCCGGTCGTGCGCCGACACCACGCCGAGCACATGCCCGAGCACGATCGCACCTATCTGTACGCCGGCGATCAGCCCGGTCCCGAGGAACGTGTAGTCGATCCGCGTCCCGCTCGTCCCGAACAGGTCCCACCCGCGGCCGAACGGATCGGTCGCGAGCAGCCAGCCGTCCTGGCCCTGGAACATCGCGAACGAGAAGTAGTGCGCCACGGCGTACCCGATCGCGATCGGCACCAGCGAGTGCACGAACGCTCCGGGCAGCCCGGCCTCACCGAGTACGCCCGGGCGGATCCGGGCCGCGCCGGTGGTGCGCGCGGCGAGCAGGAACAGCCCGGTGACGATCGCGACCGCGACGATCAGCCCGAGCGTGTAGACGACGAGGTGCTGCGGGCGGCTGAGCTCCCCGGTGCGTAGCGACCACGCCGACGAACGGGAGATCCCGTCGAAAGCCGTTGACCCGAGCAACAAACACAGCAACCCGACGATCCCCGGCCGCTGCGGTAGCGTCGCCAGTCCTTCGAGCGGGTTGCGCAGTACCAGCCGGCCGTCGGCACGGCCGACAGGGCTCAGGTGGGCGAGTACTTCGGCGTACACCTCGAAACTGTCGCCGATCGGGAACCAGGCCGGGCCGTACACGATGCCCGCGGCGACGTTCACGACGGCGTACCCGGTGACCGCGATCGCCACCACCCGGGGATCCGAGCCGTCCGGGTACACGAGCTCCAGCCAGAGGAACCCGGCCAGCCCGGCGACCGCCGGCCAGTACGCGATCCTGCCGGGCAGCGGCCGGTACGACGTACGCCGGACAAGTCCGGCGATCGTCCGCAGCGGGTTCGCGAGCCGCCAGATCGGGCCGCAGATCAGCGAGAGCGGGATGATCCCGACCCAGATCCACACGTACAACCAGGTCGGCGCCGGACCCGGATCACCGAACCAGGCAGCACCGAGCAGCACCGCGAACGCCGCAACCCCCAGCGCCTTGAGCGCGATGCGAACAATCCGACTGTCGACAATCCGCGTGCCGACAATCAACGGCGCGCCCGCGGTCCCCGCGGAACTCCCGGACCCGCTCTCAAACCGCGGGCGCGACCAGAAGGCGGCCAGCGCGAAGAACGAGACCGCGACCGCGGCGCCGGCGGAGTAGATCGCCAGCCACAGCGGCACCGGCAGGTCCCCTCGACCGCCGATCCCGTGCAGGGCCAGCAACTGAACCAGCACGCCGCGCGCCTCCGATCATCCGACCGATCGAATGTAACACGCGCAATGTCACATAGCGAGCGTCTGATACTCCGAGGCATCGAACCGCCGGGTCAACTGCCGGAACCGGAACGTGAACGACGGCCAGAGCGTGGTGTTGCGGCCCTCGGAGTCCAGGTACCAACTGGTGCAGCCGCCGCGCGTCCAGATCGTGTTCCGCATCGAGGACCGGACCCCGTCGACGAACGCGCGCTGCACGTCCCGGCGGACCTCGACCTGCTTCAGGCCCCGCGCGTCCATGGTCCGCAACGCGTCGACGATGTACGCGATCTGGGACTCGATCATGAACACCATCGAACTGTGCCCGAGGCCGGTGTTCGGGCCGATCAGCATGAAGAAGTTCGGGAAGCCGTTGATCGCCGTACCGAGGTGGGCCTCCATCCCGTCGGCCCACGCCTGCCGCAACGAGACGCCGTCGCGGCCGTGGACCATGTCCATCACCGGCAGGTCGGTGACCTTGAAGCCGGTGCCGTAGATGATCGTGTCGACCTCGTGCTTCACACCGTCCGTGGTCACGATGCCGGTCCGCGTGACCTCGGCGATGCCGTCGGTGACCACCTCGACGTTCGGCCGCGCGACCGCCGGGTAGTAGTCGTCCGAGATCAGCACGCGCTTGCAGCCGAGCGTGAAGTCCGGTGTCAGCTTGGCCCGCAGCAGCGGGTCGCGAACCTGGCGCGCGAGGTGCTTCTCGGCGACCTTCTGCGCCTGCTTCATGATCGCGGGCAGCTTCGCGAACCCGAGCACCATCGACTCGCGCCCCCAGTAGATCCCGGCCCGCATCGCTTTCTGCGCAAGAGGAAAGCGCCGGTAGATCGCCTTCTCGGCAGCGGAGATCTTCCGGTCCGGCCGCGGCATCACCCACGGCGGCGTCCGCTGGAACAGGTGCAGTTCCTCGACCTCCGGCTGGATCGCCGGCACGAACTGGATCGCCGACGCGCCGGTGCCGATCACCGCGACCTTGCGGCCGCTCAGGTTCAGGTCGTGGTTCCAGCGGGCGGAGTGGAAGACCTCGCCCTCGAAGTCCTCGATACCGGGCAGCTTCGGGTACGACGGCTCCGCGAGCGGGCCCATCCCGGAGAGCACGACGTCCGCGGTGAACGTGCCCTGGCTGGTCGTGACCTGCCACTTGCCGTCCACCCAGTCGGCGGACTCGACGGCGTGGCCGAACCGGATGTGCGGGCGGACGCCGAACGCGTCGGTGACCTTGCGCAGGTAGTCCTCGATCTCGGGCTGCGGCGAGAAGGTCGACGACCACTCCGGGTTCGGCGCGAACGAGAACGAGTACAGGTGCGAGGGCACGTCGCAGCGGCAGCCCGGGTAGGTGTTGTCCCGCCAGGTGCCGCCGACGTCGTCCGCGCGCTCCAGGACGACGAAGTCGTCGTACCCGGCCTGCTTCAGCCGGACCGCCATCCCGATCCCCGCGAATCCGGTACCGATCACCACGATCCGATGCTGCTCACCCATCCTGGCCTCCTGCGTCGGCTAGAACTTACTCCCAGTAAGTTACTCGGAGTCAGTTAGACTGCGCAAGTGACGTCCACCACCACACCCAAGCGCCGGCGCGACCGCGCCGCCCGTGAGCGGGAGATCCTCGAGGCCGCCGAGCGGATCTTCGGCGAGCGCGGGTACCAGGGCACCTCGATGGACGACGTCGCCGCACAGGTCGGGGTGTCGAAACCGCTGATCTACCAGTACTACGGCTCGAAGGACGGGCTGTTCCTCGCCTGCCTGGCGCGGCTCCGGGGTCACTTGCTGGACACCGTCGCGGACGCGGTGATGGCGGCCGCGAACGCGGAGGACGCGCTGTACGCCGGGTTCCTGGCGTGGTTCCGGTTCCTCGACGAGCACCCGCAGGCGTGGTCGGTCCTGGTCGACGAGGGCATGCTCAGCGCAGGCCCGGCCGCGGAGGCGACGGACGAGGTCCGCGCGGCGTTCATCGAACTGATCGCGACGATGGTCCGGATGAACGTACCGGCGGACCGCCCGGCCGACGACGACGAGATCCAGATCGTTGCCCAGAGCATCTCCGGCGCGACCGAACGGCTGGCGATCTGGCGGACCCGCAGCGCGAACCCGCCGCCACCCGAGAAGGTCGCCCGCACCCTCCAGGACCTCCTCTGGCAGGGCCTGCACACCCTTAAGTCCAGCTGATGCGGATCGAGTCGTACGCCGAGTCCGCCGTACCCGAGAACCTCCGCCGCCAGGTCCACGCCCTCCAGAACGAGGCCTGGCCGGGCGACCCCACCGACGGGCCGGTCCACGACCCGGCACTCCGCCCGTTGTCGATGCTGCTCGTCGACGACGGCATGGTGATCGCCGCCCTGGACATCCTGCGCAAGGAACTGCGGCACGCCGGCGACACCTTCCGGGCCGGCGGCCTGAGCACCGTCGTCACCCGTCCCGGCCTCCGCGGCCGCGGTCACGGCCACCGCCTGGTCACCGCCGCACGCACCGCGATGATCGACCAGCACCTCGACCTCGGCCTCTTCACCTGCGACTCCGCGCTGCTCCCGTTCTACGAGTCCGCCGGCTGGCACCACCTCCCCGGCGCCGTCCTGATCGGCGGCACCCCCGGCAGTCCGTTCCCCAGCGACCAACCAGGCTTCGACAAGGTCACCGTCGCTGCCTTCTTCACCCCGCGCGCGGACCCGGCAGCCTTCCGGGAGACCCGCATCGCGCTCTATCCGGGTGAGATCGACAAGCTCTGGTAGTTCAGAGGATGTCGTACGGCTCGAGGGTCGGGCCGATGGTGGAGCGGCCTTCGACGAACGTGGGCTGGACGTAGTGGATGCCGGGGGTGGTGGTGCCGCCGATGGCTTGCAGGAGGCGTTCGGCGGCGCGTTCGCCGACGGTGCTGAGGTCGGGGTCGAAGGTGCTGAGCGGATGGTCGGGGCGCATCACGCCGGCCAGCCGGTTGTCGTAGCCGACGATCGCGATGTCGTCGGGGACCCGGACGCCGTGCCGGTGGAAGGCCGCGAACAGGCCGATCGCGATCTCGTCGTTGGCCGCGAAGATCGCGTCGACGGGCTGCCCGCCCGCCATGCTGTCGAGGATCCGCTCCCCCGCGGCCGTGCCCCAGCGCTGCAGGTAGCTGCCGTACAGCGGGCCGCCCATCGCGATCGGCATCCCGGCGGACCGCATCGCCTCGGTGAACCCGTCGACGCGCGCATCGACGGCGGGATCGTGGACCGCCGCGGTGACGTGCGCGATGTTCCGGCGGCCGAGGCCGATCAGGTACTCGGCGGCCGCCCGCCCGGCGCCGCGGTTGTCCGGCGCGACCACGTAGTCGGTCTCCGGCGTCGCGGACGAGGACGCGAACACCACGGGTACGGCGAAGTCCTCGGACAGCACCAGGCTGGCCCGGTTCGGGTCGTCGCCGACGACCAGCAGGCCGTCGATCCGGCGCGCCCGCAGACGTTTCAGGTAGTCGTTGAGGATCCGCGGCGTGCCCCGTGCGTCCAGCGTGACGGCGGCGATGTTCTCCCGGCCGAGGTAGTTGGTCGCTCCCATGATCAACGGCATGCTGAACCGGCCGCGCGCGGACTCCGCGAGGACGCCGACGATGAAGCTCCTGCCGGTGACGAACGACCGCGCCAGCATGTCCGGCTGGAACTGCAGCCGCTCCGCGGTCTCGATCACCCGGGCCCGGGTCTCCGCGGACACCCGGCCGACCCCGTTCAGGGCCCGCGAGGCCGTGGTCAGCGAGACGCCCGCGACCCGCGCGACGTCACTCATGCTGGCCCGCTTCGGCATCGATCCTCCTGTCAGCCCTTCCTGACCAGAGTGTAAACACTTGCGCATGAATGCCCTTTGACCGGGGAGAATTCGCTGCGAAAGTACTTGCGCACACGGACTGGAGCACCGATGCCGGAACTACCACCCCTGCCACCGCTCGGCCCCGAGGTCGTCGACGAGTTCACCCGCACGATCTACGGCCGGACGCCGCCCGGCGGCGAGCTCGCCGAGGTCGTGCTCCGGTCCCGCGAGGACGGCGTACTCGACGGCACCGCCGACCGCCTCCGGCACCGCGCCACCATAAGGTGCCCGCTGGGCACTCTCGAGTTCGACACGCTCCTGCACCTGCCGTCCGGCGTCGCCGCCGCACCGGTCGTCGTGATCCTGAACTTCGAAGGCAACGACGAGACGCTCACCAGCTTCCCGTACCGGAAGATCGCCGAGGCCGGGTACGCCGTACTCACCGCGCACTACCAGCAGATCGAGCCGGACGACCCGAACCCGCCGGCGCCCGGCGTCCGCGGGTTGTTCCCGGCGGAGACCTGGGGAGCCGTGGCCGCGTGGGCGTGGGCCCTGTCCCGGTTGCTGGACATCGCGTCGACCGTGGACGGGATCGACCCGGAACGGGCAGTCGCGCTCGGCCACTCCCGGCTAGGCAAGGCCGCGTTGTGGGCCGGCGTACAGGACGAGCGGTTCGGGCTGACGGTCTCGAACGACTCCGGCTGCTGCGGCGCCGCGCTGTTCCGGCACCCGGGCGGCGAGGACATCGAGGCGATCACCAGGAGGTTCCCGCACTGGTTCGTCCCGTCGTTCGCGCAGTACGCCGGGAAGGAGGACGAGCTGCCCGTTGACCAGCATCAGCTACTCGCGAGCATCGCACCGCGGCGTGTGTACGTATGCAGCGCGGAGGACGACGCGTGGGCGGACCCAGACGGCGAGTACCTGGCCGTCGAGGCCGCGCGGCCGGCGTTCGGCCCGGGTGGAATCGGGTACCACATCCGGCCCGGCGGGCATGCGCTGCTCGAGGAGGACTGGATGAAGGCGCTCGCCTTCTGATACGTGTGTGGGCCGCCTTCCCCGGATGGAAAGGCGGCCCACTGCCGCGATGGGTCAGTTCTGCTGCAGGGACAGGTAGAACACGTCCTCGTTCTCGGTCTGGTTCAGCGCCTTCACGGTCTCGTCCGGGTCGATGATCGGCACCTCGACCTGGACCTGGTTCCGGCCGACGCTCTTCCACCGCAGCGGCGTACGGTTGCCGTACAGGTCGACCCGCTCCAGCGACTTCACGTTGCCGACGTTCCGGAACGTCACCGACATCGTCGGCTCGCCGAAGTTCAGGTGGATGGTGTCACCGGTGTTCGGGTCCTCGAAGATGTCGGCCTGGTTCTGCCGCTTCAGGTCGATCGCGAGTACGACGCGCTTGTCGTCCAGGCGGAAGCCGTTCGCGGTGGACAGCGCCTCGTTCAGCTCGGGCCTGAGCTCCGGGGTCGTGGAGAAGTTGTCGTATGTCTCCGCCTTCGCGCCGCGGAGCAGACCCGCCAGCGTGGTCAGCGTCTTGCCCTTGGGACTCAGGCTGTTGCCGTTGCGCAGCGTCCGGTTGTACCCGAACGCGTTCGGGTCGTCGGGCGCCCACTCGGCGAAGTACAGCAGCTTGAACCGGTCGAGGTTGTTGCCGCCCTTGCTCAGCGCCCAGTGGAAGGCCCGCGGGTAGACGTCGGCGACGAACTTGTCCTCGGTGGTGAAGCCGATCTCGGTCTGCCAGACGGACGGGTCCTTCACGCCGCGCTTCTGTGCCGCCGCGTAGATCGTCTGCATGGTGCCGATCGGCATGTAGTGCATGTCGAACACGTCGATGCCCTGCCACGCCTTGTACTTGTCCAGCAAAGCGACGTACTCGCTGAGCGGCGCGCCGCAGATCCAGCCGCCGTACACGGCCTTGACGCCGTTGTCGTGCAGCACCTGGACGGCCGGAAGGTGGATATCGGTCATGTACTGGTCCATGCCGCCCTCCCAGAAGCCGGAGCCGGGGTAGGCCTCGTTCCAGATCTGGAAGTACGTGATGCCGAGCGGTTTCAGGGTGTCGACGGCGAGCTTGACGTAGTTCTTCCAGTCGTCCGGGTTCTGCGGCGGCGTACGGCCGATGCTGGTCTGCACGTCCTTCGAGGACAGCACTTCGCCGTTCTGCTTGACGGTCAGGTTCCGCGTGAACCGGCCGTTGTTCTCGGACGTCACGGCGCCGTACTCGTAGGTCTTGCCGTGGAAGTCGTACGTGTACCCAGTCCGGTTCGCGGCCCAGCCGGCGGTGTACGCCAGTACCGGCAGGATCGTGATGCCGTGGGCCTTCGCGAGGGTGAACTGGCGGACATACTCCGCGAGCGCGGCCTGGTCGATCTGGCCCTTCTTCGGCTCGACCGAGCCCCAGTCGAAGTCCATCCGGTCCCACTGCATGCCGGCGACCAGACCGGTCTGGGTGCCCTGGTTCTCACCCGCGAACGCGCGGAACGGCTCCTCGAGGACGAACGGAAGGTCCGCAACCACGCTCGGCGCATCGCCGGTCGCTCCGGCGACGGCCTTGAGGTCGGTGTCGGCGGTAATCGCGATCGGAGCGGTGTACGGCTGGGCGGTCGTCGAGGCGGCCGGGTCGGTGCCGTCGGTGGTGTAGGTGATGCAGGCGTCCGGGGTGGAACTGGCGAGCCGCACGGTGGTGCCGGACATGACCGCCCCTGGGCCTGGCGTCGCGGTCACCGGGGCCGTTTCCGGAGCCAGCTCGGTGGTGATCGAGGCCTTCAGCTTCCCGGGCACCCACCAGGTGCTGACCTGGTCGCTGACGAACAGGATGTCGTCGCCCTTCGCCGCGACCAGATTCAGGTCGAACGAGGCGGCCTTGCCTGAATACGTATACAGCTCGGTGAAGGGACCGGCGACCTTGGCGGAGTCGCCGTCGTGGGCGAGCAGGACCCGGAACCGGCCGCCCGGCGAACTGAACGAGCCGCGGACGTGCACGGTCTTGCCGTCGGCCTGGTCGGCGACCGTGTAGGTCTCCGAGATCGACCGGTAGTCGGTGCCGATCGAGCCGTCCGCCTTCACGAACCAGGCGTGTTCCGGCTTCTTCAGGTCGGCGGCCCACTCGTCGGCCGCGAACGCGCCGGAGCCGCCCTTGTTCAGCAGGCTGGTGGTGTCGCCGCTGACCGACTGGTACGACCAGCGGCCCGGCGCCACCACGTTCGTGTCCAGCCGGTAGTCGGCGACGTTGTCGGTGGTCGGGTTGGCCGGCGCCGGGGTGCAGCCGACTGGCGGGGCGGCCTCCGCCGGGGCTGCGGGACTGAGCGAAAACGCTTGCACGGTTGGTGGGGTAGCGATTGCGCAGAGCACGACAAGTGCGAGCCCTGCCGAGAGCGGACGAATCTTCACGAGGACTCCGTCGTTCGAGGATGATTCACGCGTGAATGGGGTGATGATCGGGGACGGTAGAGCCGCCGGGACAACCTTGTCAACGGGGTGGGTCCGAGCTCTTGACGCCCTCGTACCGGCGGCGCAGTCTTGTTGCGCACACGATTGCGCAAATCCATCTCGCCCCGGATCTCGAGGAGCTGTCGCATGCCCGAACCCGCACCGTTCTCCCGCCGAGTCCTGCTCGCTGCCGCCGGAACCGCCTCGATCGCGCTCGCCACCGGCCTGACCACCGGGACCGCGCTGGCCGCCGACTCCCCCAACGCCTCGCCGGACGGCACGGCGATCCCGCCGGCCACGTCGTTCACCGACAACGGCGGCAACGTCTGGACGCTGTCCGGCGGCGTCATCTACCGCAACGGCGGCACCGTCGGGAACACCTACAACGTCACGGTCCTGCTCTGGTACGGCGGGATGGTCTACCACTGCGGCACCGGCGGCCAGTGGTACGTCGTACTCAACGACACCTGGCGGCCGTGCACCGATCCACGTGTCTCGCTCTCCGCCCCGCCCGGCCTGATGTACGGCGTGAACGGGCACTACGACACGGCGCTCTCACCGGCCACCATCGCGGACCGGATGTCCGGCCTCGGGGCGACCGTCTTCCGGGTGAACACCGGCGGCAACTCGAGCACGATCGCCGCGGCGGCGAACATCGCGAGCTACCTGAACGGCGCCGGCAAGAGGACGTTCCCGGTGATCGACGCCGGCCTCCGGGACGGCGCCGGCAACCTTGCCTATGGCAATGAGTCCGACGCCTACAACGCGGCGCACGCGATCGGCGCGCAGGTGGCTCAGGCCTGCGCGCCGCACGGCGTCACCATGTACGAGTGCGGCAACGAGCTCACCCGCGACCCGTACATCATCCTGCCCGAGCACGAGGCCGACGCCGGCACCAAGGCGATCGACTTCGACAACACGAACTGGCCGATCATGCGCGGCTTCATGACAGGCCTGATCGACGGCGTGAAGAGCGTCCAGCCTGGGGCGTTGTGCGGGATCAACTTCTGCAAGTCCGACGTCGCCGCGGCGGACGCACTGTGGGACGGCCTGCAGCCGGACGGCAGCGGCGGATACCCGAAGGTTCGCTGGGATCTGACGACGTGGCACAACTACGAGGGAGACGGCGACATCTTCCGCATCGGCACCGACGGCGCGGGCCCCTCGTTCAACCTCCCGGTGTACGTGAAGGCGCGCTTCGGCAAGCCGTTCCTGATGACCGAGTGGAACTCCGACCCCAACCAGGGCACGACCCACCGCGCGTCGTACATCCAAACCCAACTGACCGAATTCCGGGCGGCCCGAACCACCGAAGGCTTCCTGTCATCGATGTTCTACGAACTCGACGGCGGCACCCAATGGGGCCTGACAGAAGCCGACGGCACCCCCCTCAACCCGCCCTACACCGCCTTCCAAACCTTCGTGTCATCACACCCGGATGCCTAGGCTTGGCGACAAGTCGATGCGCAGAAGCTGACCCGGCTAGTCCGTGAACAGTTCGTGGATTGCTGCCTCCTGTTCGTCCGACAGGTTCGACCGGATGAGTCGCGCTCGAAGGCCGGTGGCCCTGAACGTGTGCCGAATCTTGTCCGTCGCCTCGTCACTGGACAACAGGAACAACGCCGAGGTCCCCGGCGTCACCTCGTCGCGCACACTCCTGATGAAGTCGTCGTCGATTCCCACGTCGACCAACGACCCCGCCAACGCGCCCGTAGCCGCCCCGATCGCCGCCCCCGCCAGTGGCCCCAGGAAGATCGTCCCGAACAACAACCCCCAGAACATGCCGCCGACTGCCCCCGGCCCGGTCATACTCCGCAACTGCCGGGTCCGGGGCCGCCGCTGCTCCGGCTGCCACGACACCGACGCGGCGTCGTGCATCCGAATCACGCCGTCCTTGGCCAACCCCTCCAACGTCCCGATCGCCTGATTCGCCCCGTCCCAACTGCCGAACTTCCACACCGTCAGCGTCCCCATCACCCACTCCTCTCCCCCAACCCGTACTCCCCCACGCCCGATGCCGCCACCCCTCACCCCCACCGAACGGCCCGCTTCGGCCTACCCCGAACCCACCCCTGAGGAAGCACCCTGAGACCGGGCTGACGGATGTCATGGATGGGTTGTGACGACTGGTCCAGGTACTGCCGGTCAGGTTTCGGGATGCTCTTGGTATGACGACAACGACTGCGGTCAGCCTGCGGGGTGTGACCAAGAGGTATGCGGACGTGCAGGCCGTCGCCGGGGTGGAGCTCGACATCCGGGCCGGTGAGGTGGTGGCGCTGCTGGGGCCGAACGGGGCCGGGAAGTCGACCACGATCGAGATGCTGCTCGGGCTGGTACGGCCGGACGACGGGACCGTGCAGGTGTACGGCGGTACGCCGACCGACGCGATCGCGAAGGGGAAGGTCGGGGTGATGCTGCAGAGCGGCGGCATCATCGAGGACGCCAAGGTCGGCGAACTGCTGAACCTGGTGGCCGGCCTGCACAAGGACCCGATGCCGGTCCAGGAAGCCCTGGAACGGGCCGGGATCGCCGACCTGACCGGCCGGACGATGAAGGGGCTGTCCGGCGGCCAGAAGCAGCGGGTGCGGTTCGCGATGGCGATCATCCCGCAGCCGGACCTGATCGTGCTGGACGAGCCGACGACCGGGATGGACGTCGAGTCACGCCGCGACTTCTGGGCGTCGATGCACGAGGAGACCGCCCGCGGGCGGACCGTGCTGTTCGCCACCCACTACCTGGAAGAGGCGGACTCGTACGCCGACCGCGTCGTGCTGATGCGGCACGGAAAGGTCGTTGCCGACGGCACCGCCGCGCAGATCAAGGCGAGCGTCTCCGGACGGACGATCCGCGCCACCGTCCCCGGCGCGGACCTGGCCGCCCTCGCGGCGCTGCCCGGCGTACGGAACGTCGAGACCCGTGGCGAGGTCGTGCTCCTGCAGTGCGCGGACTCCGACAACACGCTGCGGTACCTGCTGGACAACACGAAGGCGCACGACATCGAGGTGACCTCGGCCGATCTCGAGGACGCCGTACTGGCAATCTCCGATCAGGACAAGGCACAGGAGACACTGGCATGAACCGCGACTATCTGATCTTCGACATCCGCCGCACCCTGCGGAACCGCCGGGTGATGATCTTCTCGATCCTGATGCCGGTGGTGCTGTTCCTGATCTTCGGGCTGACGATCCCGAAGGAGGCCACCGAGGGCGGGATCTCCGCGATCGCGTACGTGATGGTGAGCATGGCGATGTTCGGCTCGATGTCGGCCGCGATGAGCAGCGGCGGCGTGATCGCGGCCGAGCGCGACGGCGGCTGGAACCGGACGCTCCGGCTGACGCCGCTGAAGCCGCAGGCGTACGTCGTCAACAAGGTGATCCTGAGCCTGCTGCTGGCGATCCCGCCGCTGCTCGTGGTGTTCCTGTTCGGGATGACGATGGGCCATGTGCACCTGAGCGTGACGCAGTGGGTGACGGTCGCGCTGGTGTCCTGGCTCGGTGCGCTGCCGTTCGCGGCGATCGGCCTGGTCATCGGGTACATCGCGAAGCCGGACAGCGTGCAGCCGATCACCGGTCTGAGCACGATGCTGATCGCGGCGTTCGGCGGCCTGTGGCTGCCGGTCGACCAGATGCCGAAGGCGATGAAGTACGTCGCCGAGCTGACGCCGGCGTACTGGACCGGGCAGACCTCCCGGAGCGCGCTCGCCCAGACCGGCCTGGACACCCACGCGCTGCTCGTGGTGATCGGGTGGACCGTCGTACTCGGCTTCATCGGCCTCCGCCGGTTCCGCGCCGACACCGCCCGCGCCTGAGCCGGAGCACGTCCCGAAGGATTACCGTGACCACCGTGAAGACGAATCCGACGACGTTGGAAGGCATGGCCGACCGGGTCGGCAGAGCTCCGGGCCGCTGGGGTTGGGTGGCCGCCGCGATCTGGCTGTTCTACCTTTCGCAGCCGTTGCAGAGCGTCGCCGACCACCAGCACGGCATCGTCCGGGTGCTCGGGTTCCTCACGGTGATCCTGTTCGCGGCGAGCTACATGGCGTTCTTCCGGCTGATCCGGGTCGTCGCCCTGCGCGGGCAGCTGTCGTCATGGCATCGCTTCGGCTATCTGGGCCTGATGCTGGTGCTGTGCCTGCTGATGATCCCGACCGCTGGGCAGACCGCGCTCACCGGACTGGTCTACATCTCCGCGGTGGGCGTGATGTTGCTGGAGCTGCCGATCGGGATCGCGTTCGTCGCGGTCCTGCTCGGCGGGGCCGAGATCTCGATGCGGGTCGTGCCAGGCTGGACGGACGACGGCAGCTACGGCTTCGCGATCTTCCTCGGCGCGCTCGCGGTGTACGGGATGCGCCGCGCGATCCAGCGCAGTATCGAGCTGGACGCGACCCGCAAGGACCTGGCCGAGCTGGCCGTCCAGGAGGAGCGGAACCGGTTCGCCCGCGATCTGCACGACATCCTCGGGCACTCGCTCACCGTGATCACGGTGAAGGCCGAGCTGGCCGGCAAGCTGATCGCGGCGAACCCGGAGCGCGCGGCCACCGAGGTCGCGGACGTCGAGAGCCTGGCCCGGGCGGCGCTGGCCGACGTACGGGCGGCGGTCGCCGGGTACCGGGAGCTCAGCCTGGCCGGTGAGCTGGTCTCCGCGCGGGCCGCGCTGCAGGCCGCGGAGATCAAGGCGGAGCTGCCGACCACGGTCGACGAGGTACCCGAGGACAACCGGGAGCTGTTCGCCTGGGTGGTCCGCGAGGGCGTCACGAACGTCGTACGGCACTCGGGCGCGAAGCGCTGCACGATCAAGATCAGCGCCACGGAGATCGAAGTACTCGACGACGGCAAGGGCCCGACACCGGGCGGCGGCGCGTCCGGGCACGGGCTGGTGGGGTTGCGGGAGCGGGCCGACCAGGCGGGGGCCGCCGTCCACGTCGGTCAGGCGCCCGGGGGCGGCTTCCGGCTCGCGGTCACAGTGGGAGTGTGAAGATAGACAAGTGAGCATCCGACTGCTGATCGCCGACGACCAGGCGCTGGTCCGCGGCGCCCTCGCGGCCCTCCTCGACCTCGAGCCCGACCTGGACGTGGTGGCCGAGGTCGGCCGCGGCGACGAGGTGCTCGACGCCGCGAAGAACACGCAGCCCGACGTCGCGCTGCTCGACGTGGAGATGCCGGGCCTGGACGGGATCGAGGCGGCCGCCGCGCTGCGGACCGCCGTACCGGGGGTCCGGGTGCTGATGGTGACCACGTTCGGCCGGCCCGGGTACCTGCGCCGCGCGATGGAGGCGGGCGCGGCCGGGTTCGTCGTGAAGGACACGCCCGCGACACAACTGGCGGACGCCGTACGACGGGTGCACCAAGGGCTGCGCGTGGTCGACCCGTCGCTCGCGGCCGAGACGCTGGTGGCCGGGACGAGCCCGTTGACGGGGCGCGAGTCCGACGTACTGCGGGCCGCCCGGGACGGCGGGACCGTCGCCGACATCGCGAAGGAACTGCACCTGTCCGAAGGCACCGTCCGGAACCACCTGTCCGCGGCGATCGGGAAGACCGGCGCCCGGACCCGCGCCGAGGCCGCGCGGATCGCGCTCGACAACGGGTGGTTGTAGCCGGTCCCTACCACTAGCCTTTGCCCTAAGGGGAGGGGACTGAGATGTCTGTTGGCGACTTCAGTGTCCGGGGGCGGTTGGCGGACACCGGTGAGGGGATCACACCCGACGAGCTCCAGCTCGCGGCGCGGAACCACGCGATGCCGCTGGAGGGCCTGAGGTACGACGTGACGCCGCCGGGGCTGCACTACGTACTCGTGCACTACGACATCCCGGCGACGGGCGCGAGCGACTGGCGACTGACCCTGGACGGGTGCGTCGAGGAGCCGCTGTCGTTCGGGCTGACCGAGCTGCGGGCGATGGGCCGACGGACGATCCGGGTCACGCTCGAGTGCGCCGGAAACGGGCGGGCGACCCTGCAGCCGCGGCCGATCAGCCAGCCGTGGCTGTCGGAGGCCGTCGGTACGGCGGAGTGGACGGGCGTGCTGCTGGCGGATCTGCTCCGGGCGGCCGGGGTGCGCGACAACGCGGTGGACGTGGTGTTCACCGGCGCTGACCACGGGGTGGAGCGCGGCGTCGAGCAGGACTACCAGCGGGCGCTGACCGTGGCGGAGGCACTCGACTCGGGCGCGATCGTGGCGTGGGAGATGAACGGTGCGCCGTTGCCGCCGCAGCACGGCTATCCGCTGCGCCTGGTCGTACCCGGGTGGTACGGGATGGCCAGTGTGAAGTGGCTGCGGTCCGTCGAGGTGATCGACCACGCGTTCGAGGGGTTCCAGAACGCGGTCGCGTACCGGTTCCGGACCGGGGCGGACGAGCCCGGACTGCCGGTGACCCGGATCGAGCCACGGGCGCTGCTGGTGCCGCCGGGGTTCCCGGACTTCATGAGCCGGCACCGGTTCGTTGCCGCAGGCCCCGTTCCGCTGTTCGGCCGGGCCTGGTCCGGGTGGGCGCCGATCGAACGGGTCGAGGTCAGCACGGACGCCGGGGTGAACTGGCACGAGGCCCGGTTGGATGCCCCGGGCAACGACGAGTACGCCTGGCGGGCGTTCGCGTACGACTGGGAGGCGACGCCCGGCGAGCATGTGCTGACGGTCCGTGCGTACGACGCCGGCGGCCGCGAGCAGCCGATCGAGGCCGAGTGGAACCGCGGCGGCTTCGCGAACAACACCGCCCAGCGGATCACGGTCCTGGTCACCTGACCGCACCGCGTGTCGCTCGCACGTTCCGCCGTACCGCCGTCACATCCTGGAGTTGGGCACACGGTTCTCACTTCCAGGAGTGTGACGGTGAACGGCAACCATCTGCACGCACGGATCTTCCGCACCACCGACGAGTGGTACGCCGACGTCGACGACGAACTCGACCCGCAGCCGGACAACCCCCTCTGGTACGGCATCTACACCACCCAACCAGCCGCCCTCGAAGCCGCCTGCGCCCACCTGGCCGCCCTCGACCAGGCGTCCTGAGCCTCACCCGAACGCGATCCCCAGCCCAACGGCCAGAATCACCAGGCTCACGACGATCGCGAACGGCCAGGCCCACCACGGCATCGACCAGTCGACCTGCGCAGCCACCACATTCGACGGATCCTCCGAGTCGACCACCACGTCGATGCGGTCTCCCACCGCCGGCTCTGGATCCAACTCGTCCCCACCGTCCACCTCAACCGCGACACCGTCACCGGGGCGCGCCACCTTGACAGTCACCTCACGGGACCTGGACCACTTGTCCTCGGTCACCGAGACCACCACGGCCTGCTGGACCGGCCCGTGAGCGATCAGCTGCTGGTTGTCTTGTCCGCTCAAGAATCCGAGCGGCAGGATGGCCAACGAACCCAGCGCGATCGGTACGCCGACCAGCACCCGAGCGGCCCTGAGCACCACGGTCCGCCACCCGAGCCGCCGCCGACGTCCGTCCCGCGCCGCGCGCGCTGACGCCAACGCGCGGGACACCGCCCGGTCCCGCCGGGTCTGGGTGCGCTTCGTCGGCGGCTCCAACCGTTTCCACCAGCCGAAGTTCTCGACGAGCCCGTGGGCGGGGATGCAGGCCCCGCCGGCGATCATTCCGCAGGCGAGCGGGTTGTCGTACAGCCAGCTGGGCCGGGTGAGCCAGCCCACGAGGTAGAGGCCGCCGCCGACCGTGCAGAAGAAGAGCAACAGCAGGATCAGCTGGCGACCGTGGAGGTCGTCGTCGCGGCTGCTCATCGGACCATCATGAGAGATGGACGCTCCCCGGCAACAGCTGGTTTCACTCCGGTTGGTTTTTGGAGTGGCCTCCTACCCGGTAGGGGGTGGTGACGCCTTCGTACATGAGGTGCGTCATGAGTCCCTCGGTAGCATGCGGGAGGTTGTGGCAGTGGTCCATCCAGAGGCCCGGATTGTCGGCCACGAAGGCTATCTCGTAGGTTTCCTTGTTTCCGACCTCCAGCGTGTCGGTCCACCACGGGGAGCCGGTGGCGGCTACGCCGTTGCGGGAGAGGACCACCACGTGGTGGCCGTGCAGGTGCATGGGATGGGCCTGGCCGCTGGTGTTCGAGATCTTCATCCGGACCACGTCGCCCTCCGCCACCATGAACATCGGTACGTCGGGGAACTTGTGGCCGTTGATCGTCCACCACAGGCCGGGCTTGCCGTCCAGGAAGCCCGCCGTACGGCCGATCCGGTACTCGAAGTTCCGGTTCGCCTTCGACGGGTCGAAACCCAGCGGCGCCGGCGTCCCGTACTTCAGCAGGTCGACCGTGTCACCAGGCAGGTCCCCGCTCGGCGGATCGGTGCCCGTCGGGGCGATGCCGAGCGACAACGACGACGCGCCCGCCACCAACCGCAGACCGTCCGCTGGGACGGCCGCTTCGAGATCCACCCGACCGCCCGCGGGCAGTGCATAGGCGGCCGTCGTCAGGGTGGGCCCGTGGACGTCGTGACCGTCGACCGCGACCACCTTGTACGACGACCCGAGCAGCCCGACGCGGAGGACCGTGTTGTCGGTGTTGATCACCCGCACCCGCGCCGGCGTACCCGCCGGAAGGTCCACCCGCGCCGACCCGGTCCGCCCGTTGATCGTGCGTTTCCCGTCGTACGTGTGGATCGTCGCGACCACCTCACCAGGAGTGGCCGGTGCGATCACGATCGGGCCGAACAGGCCGCCCTTCACCTCGTCGCTGGACACCTGGTGCGAGTGGTACCAGTACGTCCCCGCCTGCTCCGCCTTGAAGCGGTACACGAACTTCCCGCCCACCGGCACCGCGTCCTGCGTGACTCCGGCGACGCCGTCCTCGGCGTTCGGTACGTCGATCCCGTGCCAGTGCAGCGTGGCGCCGTCCGGCACGGACTCGTTCACGAACGTGACCTGGACCACGTCGCCGACCTTCGCCCGGATCAGCGGACCCGGCGACGTGCCGTTCACCGTGTACCCGTCGACGGTCTCCCCGGACGCCAGCTGGTACTTCTGCTTCCGCGCGACCAGCGTCACGTTCACGTCCGGCGTACCCGTCTTCGGCCCGGTCAGGTCCGCGACACTCATCCCACCCATGTGGTCCATGTGACCCATCGAGTGAGTGCCGCCGCCGTAGTCGGCGTACCCCATGTCGGCCGGGTTGTACTGCCCCGGGACCAGGCTGGTCGCCCAGAGGTAGCCCAGCGGTACGAGCACCGCGAGCACCACCCCCAGCGCGACCAGCTTGCCCCACTTCCGTTTCCGCACCTCAGGCACTGGTCACGGATTCCTTCGGTACGGCGGCCCGCCGGGCGCCGGCGCTCGCGATGCCCGCGATCACCAGGCCGTTGATGCCGTGCAGCACGCCCAGTGCCGGTACGCCGAACGACACCACCGCGAGCAGGAACTGCACGACCACCAGGCCGACGACGACCCCCGCCAGGACCCGGCCGCGCGGTACGTCGGTAAGGAACGACACGATCAGGAACACCAGCGCCAGCAGGCCGATCACCGAACCGGCGATGCTGTGGTACGTCTCGCCGAAGTTGCTGTAGTCGGCGCCGATCGAAGCGCCGTCGTTCGCGTCCTTCGCGATCGTGAAGCCGGACAAGGCGATCGACGCGACCTGCAGGACGACCGCGATCGCGA
Source organism: Kribbella sp. NPDC051137 (assembly GCF_040682535.1). Taxonomy (NCBI): domain Bacteria; kingdom Bacillati; phylum Actinomycetota; class Actinomycetes; order Propionibacteriales; family Kribbellaceae; genus Kribbella; species Kribbella sp. NPDC051137. The sequence continues at coordinate 118,590 of NZ_JBFBBI010000007.1, read as the reverse complement.
TCGTCAGGCCGACGATCCGGTACACGTTTCTCATGCCCGGCGCTCCATCCGGCGCTTCCGGATCACGAACACCGCGGCCACGATCAACGCGATCGGCAGGATCGGCGGGTGCCCGCCGCCGAACACGCAGCCGATGGAGGCCAGTACGCCGAGCACCCCCAGCGCGATCAGCAACGGCAGCGGCACCCGGCTGATGAACCCGCGCGCAGCCCACGGCGGCCGCCCGCCCGGACCGCCGAATCCACCGCTGCCGGCGCCGGGTCCCGACGGCCCGGAACTGGCTGCGGAGTTCTCCGGTGCCGTCCACGGCGGCTTGCTCCAGCCCCACGGGCCGGCCCAACCCTCGCCTTCCTCGCCCTGCGCGCCGCCGGCGCCGGTCTGGTGCGACCCGGGGAGGTCGGCGAACTGCGCCCGCAGGTCTGCTTCGGTCTTCGCCTTGAGGGCCTGCTCGACACGCTCGGAGTGTTCCTCCGCGGTCAGCCGGCCGGCTTCGTAATGTTCGCCGAGGCGCCGGACGGCGTCCTCGCGTTCACGGTCGCCGATGCGGATCGGTCCGCCCGGCCTCTCCTCGTTCATGACTCTCCCTGGTGTTCGAAGGTTCTCCGATGGCACCAAGGTTGTCGCTCCGGACCCCCGATCCGCGTCGCCTCGGCGGCGACACCTCCGCTACCCCCGGAGGAGCACACTGCACCGCTCGACGCAGTACGGCGTACTCCCCCGGGCGTAGTCGCACCCAGGGTCTACCCCTACTTGTTCACCGACAGGATCTGGTTCACGTCGCGGTTCGCCTTGGCCAGCGACGACGGATCCGCCTCGAACGACATCACCGCGTCCATCGCCGGCGTCATCACCGCGGTGACGTCCGCCGCGTTCGGGTTGGCCGGGTACGGGAAGACGTCCCCGGCCTCGACCGGTTCCAGGAACGGCGTCACGTCCCACCCACTCTTGGCGAAAGCCGCCTTCGCCGCCGGCATGCTCGCCGCGACCGCCGGGAACACGACCCCGGCCTTGGCGACGATGTCCTGCGCGGTCTGCGACCCGAGGAACTTCACCCAGGCCCACGACGCCTCGCGCCGGGTCGTCCCGGCCCAGATGGTGTCCGCGAGTCCGTTCATCATCGACATCCGCTTCCCGATCGGCCCGATCGGCAGCCGCGCCAGCTTCGTCTTGACCTGTTTCAGCGTGCCGTAGGTGCCGAGCATCCACGACCCGTTCGGCGTGATCGCGTACTTCCCCGCACCGAACGACGTGGTCACGTCGACGCCGGACTTCGCCTGCGCGTACGTCGGCATCAGGCCCTTGGTGATCAGCCCGCGCCACCACCCGATCGTCTCGGTGAACTTCGGGTCGCCGTAGAAGAACTTCGTCCCCCACGGCTCGCCCTCGGAGTACTTCCAGCCGTTGATCGCGGCGTACCAGCTCCAGCTGGTCTGCCCGTCACCACCGCCGGCGTCGGCGTACCCGAGTCCGTAGACCTTGACGTTGCCCTTGTCGAACCCCGGCTGGTCGCCGCGGCGGCCCTTGGAGTCGACGGTCAGCCGGCGGACGATCTGCTCGAACGTCCCGCCGTCGTGCGGGTTCCACGTCATCGAGTTGAGCTGCTCGGCACTGATCCCGGCGGCCTCGGTCAGCGCGCTGTTGTAGAAGTACACCTCGGTGTCCCAGTCCTTCGGCAACCCGTACCGCTTGCCGTCGGCACCGATCCACCGATCGGCCAGGCCCTTCTGGTAGATCTCCAGGTCCACCTTGTCCCGGGACACGTACTCGTCGATCGGCAGCACCTGCCCCTTGGCGGCGAACAGCGGGTACTTCGAGGAGTGCCCGGTGAACACGTCCGGCGCGGTGTCCGAGATGAACCCGGTGACCAGCTTCGACCAGTAGTCGTTCCAGCCGTACTGCTCGATCTTCACCGAGTACTGCGGATTCTGCTCGTGGAACACTTTCGCGCACTCGGTGTACATCGGCAGCTGCGCCGAGTCCCACAGCCAGTATATGATCTCGCCGTCGCCCCGGGCCGTGGCCCCGTTGTTGCAGGCGGCAACGGACGGTACGGCGAGCGACGCGAGTCCTGCCTTCAGCAGGGTCCTTCGTGAGAGATTCATTTGATCCCCGAGAAGCCGATGGAGTTCGTGATCCGCTTGGCGAACGCCAGGAACAGGATGATCATCGGCAGCGCCGCGACCAGCGTCGCCGCCATCAGCCCGGCCCAGTCCGGACCGCCCTGCGGCGTCTGCGAGCGGAACACGCCGAGCGCGACGGTCAGCACCCGGACGTTCTCCTGCTGGCCGACCAGCAGCGGCCAGAAGTAGTCGTTCCAGGAGTTGATGTAGGTCAGGATCGCCAGCGTCGCGATCGGCGCCCCGCTCATCGGGATGATCAGCCCGAAGAAGATCCGCCGGTGCCCGGCGCCGTCGATCATCGCCGCCTCCTCGAGCTCCCGGTTGATGCCGAGGAAGAACTGCCGGAGGAAGAAGATCGCGAACGGCGTCATGAACGCGCCCGGCAGGATGATGCCGGCGAAGCTGTTCAGCAGCCCGAGGTTCTTGATCAGCACGAAGTTCGGCAGCGTGGTGAAGATCGGCGGCACCATCAGCGCGGCCAGGAACAGCGCGAACACCTTGTCCCGCCCGGGCCAGCGCAGCCGGGCGAAGGCGTACGCCGCCATCGCGCTGAAGAACACCTGGCACACGGTCGTGACCGTTGCCACCACCAAGGAGTTCCGCAGGTACAGCCAGAAGTTCACGGCCGCACCGGAACCGCCCTGCGCCTGTGCCTCCTCGATCGACGACAACCCGAGCACTCGCTTGAACGCGCCGAGCGTGGTCTCCACCGGCAGCAGCGAGTGCGGATGTCCGGGGAGCTGCGTGTTGTCGGAGAACGCCGTACGCAACATCCAGTAGAACGGGAAGAGCGTGACGATCAGCAGGACGAAAAGCAGAATCCAGGCGACCGTACGGCCGATACTCACCTGACGCCTCATGCGAGATCACTCTCCTTCGCCCGCAGCAGCCGCAGCTGCACCAGCGACACCACGGCGAGGATCGCGAACAGCACCAGCGCCATCGCCGACGCGTACCCGAAGTCGAACCGGGTGAACGCCCGCTCGTAGATGTAGTAGTAGATGACCCGCGTCGCGTTGATCGGACCGCCCTGTGTGGTCACCGCGACGGTGTCGAAGATCTGGAACGACCCGATCATGGTGACCACCAGGACCATCACCAGAACGGGCCGCAGCAGCGGCAGCGTGATCCGCCAGAACGTCTTCCACTCGGTCGATCCGTCCACCTCGGCCGCCTCGTAGACGTACGACGGGATCGTCTGCAGGCCGGCGAAGACCAGCAGCGCCGTGTATCCCATGTGCCGCCAGACGTTGATCCCGGCAACGGTCGGGATCGCCCAGTGCGAGTCGCCGAAGAACGCGATCGGGTCGATCCCGAACCAGCTGAGGAACGTGTTCACGACACCGACCTGGACGTCGAGCATCCAGTACCAGACCAGCGCGACGACCACGTTCGCGACCAGGTACGGCGCCAGGATGATCGCCCGGACCGTGATCGACTTGGTCAGCCGGTACATCAGCATCGCGATCCCGACCGCCAGCACGGTCTGCAGGCCGATGTTGATCACGACGTACTCGACCGTGACGCCGAGCGCGTTCCAGAAGAAGCTGTCGTGGATCATCCGGTCGTAGTTGGCCAGCCCGTTGAACTTCGGCGGCGTGAGCAGGCTGTACTCGGTGAAGCTCAGGTACGCGCCGCGCAGCGTCGGCCAGATGTAGAACACCACGAAGCCGAGCGTGGCCGGGGCGAGGAAGATCATCGCGACCTTGAGGTCGCCCAGGCTGCGCTTCCTTCCCGGCGGCGCGGCCTGTCCCCCGTGACTTCGTTGACTGGGTGGTGCGTTGGTGGTGGCGGTCACGGGGGATCTCCTTCTGTTGTTTCGCGCGATCGGGCGGGCTTACCCGATCGCTGTCACGTCCAGCAAGATCGCGCTCTCGGGCCACTGCGCGGGCATGAGCACTCCGACCGAGGCGAGGGCGGCGCCGTTCAGTTCCACGCTTCCACCGTCCGCCGACCAGGCCGCGGCCCGCGACTCGGGACCGGGTGTCGTGACCTTGCTGATGCGGTACGTCGTCCGCGGGTCGAGTCCGGGCAGCCGAACCCGGCCGACGGCGGACGTGACCGACTGCTTCGTCTGTACGACGCCGAAGACGGCGCGTGAGCCGTCCTGCGCCACGACACCGTGCACGAGCACGTCGTCGGGACCGCGGTCGGCGCGGACCACGCGGCCGGTGTGCAGCAGCGGGCGTAGCTCCTTGTGCAACGCGACCCAACCGGCAAGCTCCGCACGTTCCCCGGCCGACGCCGACGCGATGTCCCACTCGATGCCGAAATGCCCGAACAGCGCGGTGATCGCGCGGAACGACAGCGTCTGCGTCCGGCCGGTGGTATGCGCCCGCGGCGGGCCGACGTGGCAGCCGATCAGCTCCGGTGGCAGCAGCAGTTGCGTGTACCGCTGAATGGTCTGGCGTTCCAGCGCGTCGTTGCTGTCACTGCCCCAGACCCGGTCGGTGCGCTCCAGGATGCCGAGGTCGACGCGGGCGCCGCCGGACGAACAGGACTCGATCTCCAGGCCCGGGTGCCGGCGCTTCAGCTCGTCGATCAGCCGGTACACGGCGGCCGTCTGCTCGTGGATCCCCGCCGTACCGGTGAGCTGGTTGCCGCCGTCGACGAAGTCGCGGTTGTGGTCCCACTTCAGGTACGCGATGTCGTACTCGCCGAGGATGCTGTCCAGGCGCTCGAGGATGTAGTCGTACGCCTCCGGGATGCCGAGGTTCAGGCCCTGCTGGTTGCGCGCGGTCGGCGGCGTCCGGTCGCCGGCGGCGAGGATCCAGTCCGGGTGCTTGCGGGCCAGGTCCGAGTCCGGGTTCACCATCTCCGGCTCCACCCAGAGCCCGAACTGCAGGCCGAGACCCTTCACATGGTCGACCAGCGGGTGCAGGCCGTTCGGCCAGATGCCCTCGTCGACGTACCAGTCGCCGAGCCCGGCGCGGTCGTCGCGGCGCCCGCGGAACCAGCCGTCGTCGAGCACGAACCGCTCGGCGCCGACCTCGGCGGCCGCGTCCGCGAGCGACTTCAGCTTCGCCAGGTCGAGGTCGAAGTACACGGCCTCCCAGGTGTTCAGTACGACGGGACGCTCGGTCCTCGGGTGCTGCGGACGCGCACGCAGGTAGTCGTGGAAGCGGTGCGACACCTGGTCGAGGCCGACGCCGTACGAGCCGTAGATCCACGGGGTGCTGTAGGTCGCGCCGGATCGCAGGCGGCCCTCGCCCGGGAGGAGCAGTTCGCCGCCGCCGATCACGCCGTACCCGGTCATGCCGCGCTCGGCGTACGAACGGTGGTTGCCGCTCCAGGCGGTGTGCACGCCCCAGACCTCGCCGGTGCGGAAGCCGAAGCTCTCGGTGCCGGCCAGCAGCAGGAGTGTGGCGTCGGCGCCGGTACGGCCGCGGCGGTTGTCGCGGATGTGTGCGCCCTGGGTGAACGCGTGCCGCTGCGGGTGCCGCTCACCGATGTGCCGGCCGGTCAGGTCGAGCAGTTCGGTCGCCTCGGTCGGCACCGGCAGCGCGAGGAACAGCCCGTCGACGGTGTACGGCGTCGTACCGGTGTTGGTCAGGTCCGCCTTGGTCTTCACCAGGCCGGAGTCGGTCAGCTCGATCGTGAGCTTCAACTCGAGCCCCGCGGCGGCCGCGTCGACCTGCACGGTGTTGCCGCTCTGTGCGACGTTCGTGAGGCGGAAGTGCGCGGAGAAGTCCTGGCCGTCGCGGTGCCCGTTCAGCCCCGGCAGGCCGAACCAGCCGGCCGAGTACTCCGGCACGATCGCGACCGGCAGGTCCTCGTTCAGGCCGCTGCCGGTCTGCACCGCGCCGGCGCCGCGCCGCAGTTCCAGCAGAGCGTTCCCGGTCAGCTCGCCCAGGTCCGCACCCCAGTGCAGGACGGACGGCAGCGCCGGACCGGAGCAGTCCAGCACCAGGCTGACGCCGGCGGCCCGGAGCTGCAGAATCTCGATGTTCGCCACTGTTGATTCACTCTGCTTTCTGATTGATTTCAGGACGGAACTATTTACCCCGCCAGGCCCGTTGTCAATGCTTCACGAAGTTAAGTAAATAGCCTAAGCGTGTCTACAACGAAGGAAAAGAGCCTGATCAGCGGCCGAGCCGGACCCTGACCAGCAACTCGTTCAACCCGTCCTCGACCGACGGCCGATCCGGCAGGCCGGTGACCGCCTCCGCCTCGTCCAGCACGTTCTGTAGCCGCGTGACGTCCGCAGCCAGCCGGTCGCCGGACGGCCCGTCCAGCGGGGCGTGCTCCGCCTCCGCCTTCGCCGCCATCAACTCGGGCAGGTACGACGGCCCGCCCGGCAGCTCCCGCAGATCCGCCTGGACGATCCCGGTGCGCATCAGGTTGATCCCGGTCAGCAGCACGCGGAACGTGTACAGCAGCGGCTTCAGCTCGCGCTTCTTCTCGAAGAACTCCCACTGGGTCTTCGCGAAGCCGCGGTAGTGGTGGGCGTGCCACCTGGTGATGCAGCCGTTCGCGAGTTCTCGCAGTTCCTCGTGCTCCGGCGTGGTGAGAACCACCAGCGGCGAGAGGACCTGCTCGAGAACGTAGCCGTTCCGGCGAAGCATCAGGCGGGCGAACTTCGCCAGGTCATGGGTGACCAGATCGACCTCGGCGTCGTTCTCGAACCAGGTGCGGTCGCGGGTCTCGGGACCGTGCCGGAGACCGACGACCTCGGTGGCCGGCAGGACATGGACGCCGCGCAGGTCGACGTCGGAGTCGCGGGACGGGAAGCCGTACAGGTGCGCTCCGGAGACTGTTGCGAAGAGCAACGGGTACGGCTGTTCACCGATGATTCCGCGCAGCTCGGCGTGGTCGAGGTGCCGCATGTCACGCGCCATCGAGACTCCTCCTCCGGACCGACCGCAGCCAGTTGTCGACGGTCGGCACATCCGGCGTCGCGGGGAGGATCGTGCGCTGCAGTGCCGCGTCGAGGTCCTCGTGCAGTTGCAGGCGCCAGCGTTCCACGTCCTGCCAGGGGACCTCGCCGCGCCTGACCGCCAGCAGTCGTTCCCGGTGCGGGCCGACGTCGACAACCAGCGTTGCTTCGAGCAACAGTTCTTTCGCGGAGAGCAACAGCCGGATCAGGTGCATGACGTGCTTCCACTTCGGCCTGCCGTCGCGGCGGAAGTCGGTCTCCAGCTTCTTGAACTGGCTGAGCACGTAGCCGGAATACGTTTGGTAGGCGAGCTGGGACAGGAAGGATCTCCGCAGCTCCAGCAACTCGTCACCCAGCGGTGTTCGGCGGACGACGACGGGCGAGTGCAGGACCTCGAGCAGGTTCGGGTTCGACTTGAGGGCGAGCTCGCAGAAGCGCTCGACCTCCCACGAGAACCACTCCGGCTCCGGCCCGTCCACATGCGCCGGCGGCTTCGCGAGCGACCAGAACGCCTCGGTCGGCGCGACGTACACACCGCGGGTGTCGGTGTCGGAGTCCTCGGTGTCCAGCCCGAACGCCCGCGAACCAACCACGGCCGCATAGATCGTGTGCTCCCGCACCAGGCGGTCCCCGTCCGGCTGCTCGAGTCCGAGCGCCTCGTCCTGGTACGCCGTCCGGAGACTGAGCTGGTCCCGTCGCACCACGGTCTCCCGCCCGTCGACCAGCCGCACCGTGTACCGCCCGTCCGCGGTCACGCCGGCCACCCGCCCGGTCGCCCCACGCTGCGCCGTACCACCCTGATCGTCCGGCCCGGCCACCCGGACCACGACCTGCGTACCGACCGGCAACTGCGGTCCATGAACTGCCACTCGCACATCCTGCCGCACGGCGGGACCATGACAGCGCGCGTACGTATCAGTACGCTCGGTCCACCGAAACTCCCCGGCGTGAGAGGCCTTCCATGCACTCTGCCCATCTTCTCCGGCGTCGTCGAGTGTCCGCAGCAGTTCTCCTGCTCTCCCTGACCGGGCTCGGCCTGGTCGCTCCCCCGGCGCACGCCGACGGACCCGGATCCGGGACGCCGTACGTCGTGACCGTTGGGGACTCCTACATCTCGGGCGAGGCCGGCCGCTGGGCCGGGAGCTCGAACGAGTCCGAGGCGCCGGCCGACGCACTCGGCACGACCGCGTACTACGACAACGCGAGTCAGACCGCCGAGGTGATCCCGCGGTGCCATCGAAGTCAGTCCGCCGAGGCGTACCTCGGCGGCGGCGTCGGCGGACTGAACCTGGCCTGTTCGGGCGCCCGCACCACCACCGGCACCGGCGAGTACTTCAAGCCGGGCCTGGACTTCTACGACGACGGCGCCGGGCATCTCGGGCAGGCGAAGCTGCTGCAGCAGTTCGCGGCGAACCACAACGTCAAGCAGGTGGTCGTCTCGATCGGCGGCAACGACTTCAACTTCGCGTCGATCGTCACCAAGTGCGTGCAGGACTTCCTGTTGTCGCCGTCGTGGAACCCTGACTACTGCAAGGACGACTCGTCGGTCGTCGCGAACTTCACGTCGACGAACATCGCGGCGGTCCGGGCGAAGATCGTCACCGCGTTCCAGAACCTGCGCATCGCGATGCGGAACGCCGGGTACGGCGACACCTCGTGGAACCTCGTCGTACAGACGTATCCGTCGCCGATCCCGGCCGCCACCGGGTTCCGGTACGGCCAGAGCGGCTACACCCGGCAGAGCACCGGCGGCTGCGGGTTCTGGAACGCCGACGCCGACTGGGCGAACAGCACCGCACTGGTCACGATCAACAACACCGTCCGGGACGCGATCGGCCGGTCCGGGCTGAGCAACACCCGACTGCTCGAACTGCAGTCCGCGTTCAACGGCCGCCGGCTGTGCGAGAAGGGCGTCGGCCTGTACGAGGAGGTCGGCCTCACCTCGTGGAAGCAGTCGACCGCGGTCGACAAGACCGAGTGGATCAACCAGATCCGTACCGTCACCACCGTCGGCTCCGACTACTACATCCAGGAGTCCCTGCACCCGAACTACTGGGCCCAACTGGCGCTCCGCAACTGTGTCCGCCAGACCTACACCCAGAACCGCGGCGGCACCTGCGCGATCGCCGGCACCGGCCTCGTCAACGGCGAACCCCGGATGAGCCTGGGGTGATGCCCGGCCTGGCGCCCGACGCCCGGGCGCCAGGCCTACTTCCCCGTCGCCGCGGCGAGAAGTGCTCCGGCTGCCCAGTGCTGGACGCGGAGGATCTCCGCGGAGTCGAGTCCGCAGATGTCACGCAGCACGATGGTCGACTCGATGCCGATGACAACGGTCAGCGCGTGCGTCAACCGGTCGAGCTCGTCGCGGTCCAGTCCGCCCTGCAGCGGCGCCAGCGTACGTTCGACGTACTCCAGCCGCCGGGCCGGTCGTGGCGGCACACCGGGCTCGATCGGATCACGGTCGATGGTGAAGCGAATCATCTGACGCAGCAGCGCTTCGTTGGCCAAGGTCATCGCGGACAGCGCGTCGACGAGGCGGTCGACACGGTCGGCCACCGGTTCACCGGACCGGCCGGCGTCGATCGACAGCTCCATGTTCTGCCGCGTCGCTTCCAGCGTGGCTTCGACGGACAACTGCTCCGCGCTCGGAAAGTACCGGTACGCCGTCCGCCGGGAGATGTCCGCGGCATCGGCGACCTCGGCGACCGACGGCCGCCGTCCCTCCGCGATCAACCGCCCGGCCGCCTCCACGAGCGCCTTGCGCGTCCGGCGCTTCTGGTTGTCTCTGGCCACGCTGTTGACCTCGTCCCTCGGGCGGCTTAATGTCACTCGTGTGCCATAAAGGCACTTCGGTGACATGTTATCGCCGATCAGGGGGAAGGGGAACTTTCGATGACCGAGCTTTCGAAGTCCGAGGTTGCGACGGCCGGGCCGCAGGCCCTGGTGGTGGGTCCGGACGAGGGACGGGAACTGCCCATGATCGGGCGGGTGGCACTCAGCGGAACGCAGACCGGTGGCGCGTTCGAGCTGATCGACTTCCGCGGCAACGCCGCCTGCCCGCCGCCGCACATCCATCGCGACCGCGAGGAGTGCATCCAGGTGTCGGCGGCCTGTTCACCTTCACGATCGGGACCGACGAGGTCGAGGTGACACCCGGCAGTTGGGTGTACGTCCCGCGCGGCACCCGGCACGGGTTCACCGCGAGCGCCGACGCCCGCGCGCTGATCCTGGTCACGCCGGCCGGGCTGGAGGGGTTCTTCGCCGAGCTGGGCGGCGGGCTCGCGGCCGGGACGCCCACGCAGGAGTTGCGGGCCGCGCTCAAGGGCCGGTTCGACTCGGTTCCCGCCTGACGTACGTCGGCCGCCGTACCCCTCGGAAGGGATACGGCGGCCGATGCATTGGTTACGTCAGCTCAGGTTGAGGCCCGTGTCGTCGACGACGAACGAGGTCTGCAGGGAGCTGTCTTCGGTGCCGGTGAAGCTGATGGTCACCGTCTGGCCGGCCAGCGACGAAACGTTGAACGACTTGAGCGAGTAGCCGCTCGCCTTGTTCAGGTTCGAGTACGTCGCCAGCGTCGTCGAGCCCGCCTTCACCGTGAGCTTGTCGTACGCGGTCGAAGTGGTGGTCTCCGCCGAGTCGATGTGCAGGTAGAAGGAGAGCGTCGCCGAGCAACCGGCCGGGATCGCCACCGACTGGCTCAGGGTGTCGGTGTGCGTCGTGCCGTAACCGTCCATCCACGCCTTCCAGGAACCGCTGTGCGCGGGCTGGGAGGTGCTGTTGTCGATCACGCCGGACGATGCGGTCCACGGCGCCGCCGTACCGGTTTCGAAGCCGGGGTTGCCGAGCTTCTGGCCGGAGCAGCTGCCGGTGCCGCCGCTGACGGTGATCGTGAACTGCGCCGTACCCGAGCCACCCGCACTCGCGGTGGCCGTCGCGGTGACGTTGAACGTGCCGCTCGCGGTCGGCGTACCGGACACGGTGCCGGTCGACGAACCGATCGTGACGCCGGCCGGCAGGCCGGTCGCGGACCAGGTGTACGGCGAGGTGCCGCCGGACGCGGTCAGCGTGAACGGCGTGAGCGCCACGTTGATCGTGCCGGTCTTGTTGCCGGGGTTGCTGACCGTGACGCCGCCGCTGGTGCTGCACGTCGGGTCACCGGACTGCGCCGGTACGCTCACCGCGTCCCACGCCGCCTTGACGGAGTTGAACTCGGAGCAGCTGCCCGGGTACAGGTTCTTCGCGGCGGTCAGGGTCCAGGTCCGGTACTTCAGGTACGAGCTGCTGCTGGTCTTCATCAGCATCGCGTTGTACATGATCTTGATGGCCTTCTGGATGCCCACACCGGTCACCGTGGAGCTGTTGCAGGTGGGGACGTTCGGCGAACCGCCGCTGCCCTGCGAGAGCAGCACGAACCAGTGGTCGCCCGGTCCGGCCGCGGCGTGCACCTCGGAGCCCGGGATCGAGCTCGAGTAGCAGTTCGGGTCGCCGACCTGCGACGGGTCGTACATGTTGCGGATCGGGCCGTTGCCGACCAGGTTGACCTCTTCACCGACGTAGAAGTCCGGCGGGTCGTAGGCCGAGCCCTGGTTGCTGTAGAACTCGGTCGCCGCACCGAACGTGTCGGCGACGAACTCCTGGGTGCCGCTGCCGGAGATACCGCCCGGCGTGTGGTCGTCGATGCCGTGGCCCAGTTCGTGGCCCACGACGTCCATCGAGCCGATCCACTGGCCGGCGTTGTTGTGACCGACCTGCACCTGCGAGCCGTCGTAGTACGCGTTCACGTCGGCCAGGCCGACGCGGATCGGCCAGCCGCCGCCGTTGCCGTCGAAGCCGTTGCGGCCGAGCCAGTCGGTCAGCATGTGCCGCTCGGTCTGCGCGGTGAAGAGCGCGTCGACGCAGCCGGTCTCCCTGCTGGTCGCGTTGCCGTTGCCCCAGTTGTCGTCAGGACCGGAGAACGTGGTGTTGTTCGCCGCGTCCTGGCAGGACTGGTTGGTGGTGTTCGGGTCCTTCAGGGAGTACGTGCTGCCGGACAGCGTGGTGTCCAGGTGCACCGGGTTCGGTCCGCTGTACGCCGCCGTGCCATTGCCGGCCATCACGTGCTCCTGGGTACCGAGCACCTTGCCGGTCTGCGCGTCGACGTACACCGACAGGCTCGACGGCTCCTTGCCGCTGCTGCCGCTGACCCGGTTCTGCCACGCGAGCTTCGGCGTGCCCTTGAGGGCGTAGACCGCCAGCGTCGGCGTGGTCGACGAGTCGACCCGCTTCAGCTGCTTGTTCGCGGTCTTCTGCGCGGCCGCGGCGGTCACCTTCGCCGTCGTCGCCAGGTCCGGTACGGCGGTGGTCTGCGCGACCGACGTGGACTTCACGGCCCCCTTGTTGTCGGTGACGACGACGAAGTCGCCACCGATCACCGGGAGACCCTTGTACGAGCGCTCGTACGGGACGTACTGCAGACCGGACGGGTCCGAGATCACCGGCTTCGCGGTGAACTTGTCGTCCTTCGAGGCGTGCAGGGCGCTCGGCCGGCCGGCCACCAGCGAGGACGCGGAGCCGGCGGCGAAAGCCTTCGACTGCGCAGCTGACGGACGGGGCGGCGGGGCCGCACTCGGGGCGGCGCCTGCGGCCGACGTACCGAGTCCGGCGAGTGCTGCCGCGGCGAGGCTGGTGACCCCGAGCACGACGGCAGGCTTGCGGGAACGCTGGAACATGGTGGTCCCTTCGCGAAAATGGTGCTGGGCGGGTTGCGCGCTGAGCCGGACTGCAGGTGGTGCACCAAGTCCCCCTGGAACCTCCGGCCGCTTCAGTTCGGGAGCTGCCTCGGAAAGCCCCTTTCCATTTCATCCCGATGAATCGCGCGGCGAGACACTATGTCCGGCGCCGGGGGTGGGCAAGGCGCTGTCGTGCCGTTGGCACGCCGATGACAACTGACCGCGTTGTCATGGCTACCAAGCGCTGACATAGCTGTGGCGAAGCTGAGAATCATCACGACGCGCGGGGGTGCCGACGCGGACAGTCGCCAAGTTGCGCGGTCAGCGAACTGCTGGTGTTCTGGGGCAGGTGTGAATGGCAGAATCGCGCAGACGGGTCGGCTGCCGCGGGGTGCGACGCCTCGCGCGGCGCGACGGATCGCGAGCAGGACGACGCCGGCTGGGGTGTGAGTGGAAACCGAATTCGTGCTGTCCCTGGGCGACCAGCGCTGGCCGCTTCCGCCCGGCGCCACCACGATCACCGTCGGCCGCGCCTCGAACGCCGACATCCGCCTGCAGGCCGACGACCAGATCTCCCGCATCCACGCCCGCCTCACCCGCGACGCGACCACCTGGACCCTGCACGACGAGTCCCGCAACGGCACCGGCCTCAACGGCCACCGCCTCACCACCCCCACCCCCCTCACCAACGGCGACCGAATCCACATCGGCCGCTCCATCCTCACGTTCCACACCCCCACCCACCCCACAAACCAGCCACCCCCCACCGACACCACCACCCCACCACCCCACACCGCCCCTGCAGGTGCAGCGGCTCACGCCGACCCTCCAGATGTCGCGGCGTACGCGGACCCTTCAGGAGCCGCCGCGCACGCCGGACCTCCAGGTGCGGCGCCGTACGCCGACCCTTCAAACGCAGCGGTGCACGTCGACCCTTCAGGAGCGGCACACGCCGACCCTCCAGGAGCGGCGGGGCACGCGGACCCTGCAGGTGCAGCGGCGTACGCCGAACCGGCCGGTGGGGTCTCGTACTCAGACGCGCCTGCTGAGGGTGGACCTGCCGCGCAGGTGAGCCTCCCGGAGGCTGCCGGGAACCCTGCCCCGATCTCCTCCGACCAGGCCGCGCCGTACGCACCCGCCGACGCGGAGGCTCCGGCGGAGGCGCTTGGGGACAACGGGTACGCCGTACCCGACCTCCAACCTCCCGGGGAAGCCGCACCGACCGGCCCCTCCGGCGGCTCCCACCGCGCCCCCGGCTACCCAACCGCCTACAGCTCGGCTTCCGACGCGGGCGCCTACCCGGCGGAGCAGGCGGGCGACAGCCCGTTCCCGAGAGAGCGCCCCGACGGCAACCCGTTCCCGGCGCAGCAGGCCGGCGGCGGCCCGTTCCCGGCGCAGCAGGCCGGCGGCGGCCCGTTCCCGGCGCAGCAGTCGGGTGACAGCCCGTTCCCAGCAGAACACGCCGACGGCAATCCGTTCGCGGCGGAGCAGGCCGGTGGCGGCCCGTTCGCGGCGCAGCAAGCCGACCGCAACCCGCTCCCTGCAGAGCACGCCGACGGCAGCCCGCTCCAGGCAGAGCAGGTGGGCGGCAACCCGTTCCCGGCAGCGCAGGTGGGCGGCAACCCGTTCGAGGCGGAGCACGCCGGCGGCAACCCGTTCCCGGCAGCGCAGGTGGGCGGCAACCCGTTCGAGGCGGAGCGGGCCGGTGGCGGCCCGTTCGCGGCGGAGGGGGTGGGCGGCGGGTCGTTCGGGGTGGGTGCTGGTGAGGAGGAGGTGCCTGCTGAGGGTGAGTTCGACGGGTCGGAGGATGGGCCGGTGGGCCTGGTGCCTGGGTTCGAGAGGCGAGGCGGGGGGATGTGGGCGGCTTATCCGTCCGCGGACAGCCCGGAGCCGGTGCGGTCGCCGTGGGAGGTTTCCGGGCAGATCGAGCAGTCCGCGCCGAACTGGAACGAGTCCGCCAGCTGGCCGTCCCCCACAGACCGCTACACCGGCGCCGACCGTCGCTCCGCCCAGCAACCCACCACCCGCCTCCCCAACCAGCAGTCGCCCGACGGTGTACCCGGGCGGCAACCCGCCGACGGAGTGCTCGACCAGCACCCGCATGACGGCGGACCCGACCAGCACGCGTGGGACAGCCGATCCGGGCAGCAACCGTGGGACGGCCCATCCGGCCAACCCGACGACGACCTCCCCGGGCAGCAGCCACCCGGCGGCGTACCCAGTCGGCAGTTCCCCGACGGCGTACCCGGCCAGCACTCGCCCGACGACCTCCCCGGCCAGCAGTTCCCCGGCGTGCCCGGGCAGCAGTCGACCGGCGGCGTGCCCGGGCAGCAGTTTCTCGATGATCTCCTCGGCCGGCAGTCGGCCGACGGTGTGCCCGGGCGGCAAACCGGCGACGGCGGGTCCGACCAGCAGCCGCATGACGGTGTGCCCGGGCGGCAACCCGTTGACGGACTGGTCGACCAGCACCCGTATGACGGCGGTCCCGACCGGCAGGCGTGGGACGGCCGGTCCGGGCAGGGGCGGGGCGGGCGCCGGGCGCACGACCGGCGGGGCGGCGACCAGCTCGAGCGGGAGCCCGGGCAGCGGGCGGGTTTTGCGGAGGGAGAACGCGAGGCGGTTGGGACCGTGCGGTTGCCGCGGGTTCTGGTCGTGTCCGGTGGCATCGTCGTGGTCGGGCTGGTCGTCAACCTGATCGCCGGCTTCTTCGCCACCGGCGCCGGCGGCATGCTTCGGTGGCTTGTCGCGCCGAGCATCGCGCTCGTCGCCGGCATGGTGCTCGCGCTGATCGACGCGGCCGGGCCGAAGCCGCACCGCCCCGGCAGATTCGACGTACCGGTCCTGATCGCGATCGTCCTCGTGCTGGTCGGCGTCGGCGTCGGCGGGTTCGCGCTGACCGCGGGCACGGAGTACGTCGCCGGCTACCTGACCGGCAACGAGTCGGGCGCCGACCGGCTGGTGAAACCGGTCGCGAAGTCCGGCTCCGGTATCACCGTCACGGTCGAGAACGTCACGTACACGAGTCACTTCACCCGCATCGAGGTCCAGGTCGCGAACAGCGGCAAGCAGGCGTTCTCGATCCCGATCGACGGTACGACGTTCACCGCCGCCGACGGCACCGCGCTGCGGGCCGACCCGGGCAAGAGCTCCTGGCCGAGCCGGATCGACGCGGGCGGCAGCGAGCACGGCACGATCACGTTCAAGGGCCATCTCCCGGACAGCGCGACCCAGGCGGTGCTCACGTTCAAGTCCGGCACCACCACGTTCGCGGTGCCGAAGGTGTTCCTCAGCAACTAGCTCGCAAACGCCGGAAGTACGCCGTGGTTGCCGCGTCCGCCGGGAGGTAGGTCTCGATCGCGATCTCCTCGAGCGTGACGTCGAACGCCGTACCGAACGTGGTGACCGCGGTCAGGAAGGACAGCTCGACGCCCCGGTGCCGGAGCTGGATCGGGAGTGCGATCTCGGCCGGATCCGGCAGCGCGGCCACGACCGGGCCGTGGGCAACGAGTTCGTCGTACAGCTGATGCAGCACCGGGTCGCCGGTCGACGCGGCCTGGCGGGCGAGACGGGGCAGGAGGTAGCCGCGGACCTGCTCGAGGTTCGTGATCCGCGGCGCGAGGCCGTCCGGGTGCAGGCCGAGTCGCATCAGGTTGACCGGTGCCTCGAGCAACTTCGTGTCGACGGCGGCGAGGAACGCGGTGAACGAGTCGTTCGCAAGCAGCAGGTTCCACCGCCGGTCGACGGCCAGGGCCGGGTACGGCGCGTGCGCCTGGAGGAACCGCTCGAGCGCGGCGCGGACCCGCGTGCCGTCCGGGTCGTCGAGCGCGGCCTGCCGGTACATCGGCGCATGCCCGGCCGCGACCAGCAGCCGGTTACGCTCCCGCAGCGGCACCTGGAGCTGTTCCGCCAGATGCAGCACCATCGCACTGCTCGGAGTCGTCCGCCCGGTCTCCACGAAGCTCACGTGCCGCGCCGACACGTCCGCCTGGATCGCCAGCTCCAGCTGGCTCAGCCTCCGCCGCCGACGCCACTCCCGCAACAACTCCCCAACCGGTCTGTCCACCTCGGGAACGCTAACGGCTCTGGCGGACGAGGTACTGGCGGAGCTGGCGGGCAACCTCGTCCGGGGCGGTCTCGTCGGGGGCGTTGTGGTCGAGGCCGGGGAGGATCGAGTACTCGGCGTTCGGGAGGATCTTCGCCAGTTGCGGCAGTACGCCGGTCAGGTACGCCGGGGTCTTCGTGCCGCCGAGCAACAGCGTCGGGGCCGTGATCCGGGCGTACCGGCTGCCGTCGGAGTCCAGTCGGGCGATCTCGCCGAGCTCGGCCGGCGTCAACGGCATCAGGTCCCGCTCCTCGCGCCCGTAGAGCAGCAGCACGGAGATTGCCCACAGCAACGGAGTCGCCCGGAACGGCAACAGCTGTGCGCCTTTCAGGAACGTCGTCATCGCGGACACGAACCGCCCGTCCGCGACCTTCCGGTTGAACGCCTCCATCCAGCTGAGGTCGAAAGACCCGTCCAGGCTGACGCCGGGCTCGTACACCACCAACGCGTCCAGCGCCTGCCGCAACCCGGCGTGCAACGCGATCAACCCGCCGTAACTGTGCCCGAACACCACCCGCGCCCCGGTCCGCTCCAGCACCCCCAGTACGTCGTCGACCTCGGCCTCCACGCTGTACGACGTACCCCGCGCAGCGCTCTCGCCCCGCCCGCGCCGCTCGACCACATGCACCGTGTGTGCCCCGGCCAGCGCCCGCGCCAACGGCTCGTAGTGATGCGCCCGCCGGTTGGTCCCCGGCACCACAACCACCCCCGGCCCGGCCCCGAAACTCTCGACCGCGACCCCGCCCATCACCTCGATCTCACCCACTCCCACAGGATGCCAAACCCCACTGACACCGCCCTGACACGCGACTGGCACGGCTCACGCGGGCCTCACCGAGGTAAACGAGTGATTGACAGAGCGCGGCACGAAAGTGTTACGGGGGCTTCCGTGGGCGGTCCCGAGATTCCAGAATGGCGGCAGTGGTATGGCTGTGGTCATCATCCTGAGGGGGCACGGATGACCAAGATTCTGGTAATTGACGACGAGCCCGATCTGATCCGGTTCGTGCGGCGGGCGCTCGAGGCGGAGGGGTATCAGGTCCTGGGGTCGACCGACGGGCTGGGGGGCCTGCGGCTGGCGCTGGAGCAGCAGCCCGCGTTGATCGTGCTCGACCTGGTGATGCCGGGGATGCACGGTGAGGCGGTGCTGTCAGCGTTGCTGGCGCAGGATTCCGGGTTCCGGGTGCTGATCCTGTCCGCGACCGCCGACGTACACCTCCGGATCGGGTGCCTGGAACAGGGTGCGGTGGACTTCCTGGCGAAGCCGTTCGCGATCCGGGAGTTGATCGCCCGGGTCCGCGGCCGGCTCGGGGAGGACGCGTCGAGCCGGCGGAAGAACCAGCTGCGGGTCGGTGACCTGATCCTCGACCTGGAGGCCCGGCAGCTGCTCGTCGACGGGCGGCCGACGGTGCTCCCGAAGCGCGAGTTCCTGCTGCTGCGGTACCTGATGCGCAACCCGGACGCCGTCTGCTCGCGGCAGGAGCTGCTGTCCGAGGTCTGGGGTTACGACTTCGACCCGTCGACGAACGTCGTCGACGTGTGCGTCGGCCGGTTGCGGTCGAAGATCCGTCCGGAGCTGATCCTGACGGTGCGCAACGTCGGTTACCAACTCCAGAGCGCCTGAGGTGACGCCGCCGACCTCGTTCCGGGCACCGCGGCCGGTGAGCGCGCTGATCGACGTGGCGGTGGCCGCGGTCGTGGTCGGCATGCTCGGGCTGATGATCGCGCTCCCCGGCCACGAGGCGGCGCCCTTCCACCTGATGTTCCTCGCGGTCGCGATCGCCTACGCGTACCGGATCTGGCCGGTCGTCCCGACGCTCGTGGCGACGGCGGTGATCACGGTGCTGAGCGGCTGGCTGATGGCGTCGCACGCCGACGAGGGCCGGCTGGCGAGTGCCGAGCTCGCCGAGATCCCGCTGATGCCGCTGGTCCTGCTGGTGATGATCTGGCACGTACGGCGGCGCGCCGCCGCGGTCGCCGAGGTCGCCGGGATGGCCGACCGGCAACTGCGCGCGGTCGAACGGGAACGCGAGTTCTTCCGGGACGCCTCGCACGCGATCCGGACCCCGGTGACGATCGCCCGCGGCCACCTGGAGCTGGCGGCCGCCGCCGACCTCGACGACGACGTTCGCGCCGACCTCTCGGTGGCGATGCTGCAGCTCGACCGGATGTCCGCCTTGTCCAACCGGCTGCTCGCGGTCGCCCGGCTGGACGCCGGCGACGGGTTGTCCACCCAACCGGTCGACCTGTGTCACCTGGTCCACGAGCTCGCGGCGAACTGGTCGGCCCGCCCGGATCGCAACTGGCAGCTCGACTGTGCGCCGACCGGGACGATCACCGCCGATCCGGAGTGGATCGAGATGGCCCTCGACGCGGTGGTCGAGAACGCGGTCAACTTCACCCCCGACGGAGGCGTGATCAGCCTGCGCTGCGTCCGCGAAGGCCCCTGGTGTGTCGTGGAGGTCGCCGACTCCGGGCCGGGCATCGACCCGGAGGACCTGCCGCACGTTTTCGACCGGTTCTGGCACCGGGTCCCGCCGAACGGGCGGATGGGCACCGGCCTGGGTCTCGCGATGGCCAGGTCGACGGCGATCGCTCACGGCGGCACCCTCACCGCGCGGAACGGGCCGGCCGGCGGCGCCGTCTTCGAGCTCCGGCTGCCGGTGCGGAGCCTGTCCACTCGATGACGGCCCCGTCATCTTTCTTGCCGCGGGGCGAGGTCCGCCGTCACGCTGCCAACAGGGGAACATGGCTGCGTACGTCGCCGATGTGCCGGACGCACCCCACAGGCTCCGGACGCCGTACCGGTCCCGGTCCACGACACCCCCTCGTCGCGACCGGCATCCCGGCCGGCCGGTCCGGCGTACGCAGCCCGTTCTCCCGACTCGAATCACTCTATGTAGTTGTCCGTAAGCTGAACACCAGATGACGCGAAGATGACCGAATCATGACGTATCCCGGTCAGACCTGCCTCTTTCGCCTGGTAGCGGCCTCTACTGGTGCCTGGGACCGAGACGCGTGGCCCGGGGGGCTCGAGCAGTATCCACGGTCGACTTGTGACCGTCCGTGGTCATCGAGGGCTTGGCGACGTGCGGCCGCGGTGGGCGGCCTGCTCGGGTGGACCTGAGGGGGGTCACCGATGACCGCTGCCGACGCGTCGCCGACGACGATCGGGTACGACGACTCGCAGCAGCTGCTACAGCTGTGCCACGACCTGCGGCAGTACGTCGCCGCGGGACTGTTCCTGTCCGAACCGGAGGCCGCCGACCTCGGCGGACCGGGCCGGCTGGCGCTGATCCACCAGCAGTTCCGGGCCATCGCCGAACTGCTGGACGTCGAGCAGACGCCCGCGCGGCGGATCGGCGGCGTCAACCTGACCCAGCTCGCGGGCGAGTGCGCCGAGCTGGTGCGCCTGACGTACCGGGTGCCGGTCATCTTCGAACGCGCGCCGCGCGTGGTGGTGGCCGCCGACCAGGCCTTGCTGCGCCGCGCGGTCGGCAACCTGCTCGACAACGCCTGCCGTGCGGCGGGCGGTGGCGGTCACGTCCAGCTGCGCGTCGACTCGGCCGGGAGTGAGGCGTCCGTCGAGGTGTCGGACGACGGTCCCGGCTTCGGCGAGATCGCCGCCGGCACCGGTCACGGCCTGCAGGTGGTCGCGGCCGCGGCCCGGGCGTTCGGCGGCCGGATCGAGGTCACCAGTCTGCCCGGCAGCGGCACCACCGTCCGGCTCTGCCTGCCCGTCGGGCATCCCAGGGTGAGGTCGGCATGAAACTGGCGATCTGCGACGGCCAACGGCTGTTCGCCACCGTCCTCGCCGCCGCCTTCGCGCAACACGGTCACGAGGTGGTCCTCAGCACGGATGACGCCCGCCAACTGCTCGCCGAGGCCGACCGCGCGCAGCCGCAGCTGTTCGTCCTCGACTCGCCGGAAACGGCCGAGCGCCTGCGAGACCCCGGCGCGTACGTCGTCCTGCTCGCCGATCCGCAGGACGAGAACGCCTGGGACGCGTACGACCGCGGGACCGTCGACGCGGTCGTGAGCAAGTCCTGCCCTCTGCAGACGCTCGTGGACGCGGTCGAGTCGGTTGCTGAAGGCAATCATGTGACCGCCGGCCGGCCGGCGTCCGAACGCCGCCGCCGGGCAGCCGTCGTCGAGCCGCTGACCAGCAGGGAACTCGAGGTACTGCGGCTCGTGGTGCAGGGCTACTCGACCCAGTGGATAGCCGACCGGCTGGGTGTCAGCAGACACACCGTCCGCACCCACGTCCAGCAGGTACTGCGCAAACTCGGCGTGCACGCCCGCGGCAAGATCGCCCGCGCCGCCGCCTCCGCCGGACTCGTCGACGTCCAGGAGCTCGCCGCGGACGGGCAGCAGTGACCGGGCCGTCCGGGGTGGCGGTGCTGCTGGTCGACGATCACCGCGTCTTCGCCGAGGCGCTCGCGAACCTGCTTGCCGCGGAGCCCGGCATCGGCACGGTCGGCGTCGCGTCCGACCTCGATTCTGCCCGGACCCTGATCGCCTCGGACCGCCCGGACCTCGTGCTGCTCGATCTCTCGCTGGCCGGGGAGTCCGGCAACGACCTGCTCGCCGAGCTCGCTGACGACCCCGCACCACCCGCGGTCGTGATGCTGTCCGGGAGCACGGATCCGCGCTCGATCGTGCAGGCGCTCGAGGCCGGCGCGAAGGGCTGGCTGACCAAGACGACCCGGCTGAGCGCGCTCGTCGAAGCTCTCTGGCAGGTCCTGGACGGAAACATGTACCTCGCGCCGGCGACCTTGCAGCCGGTCCTCCAGCACCTGATGAGCGACGTACGCCGGCAACGCGCCGCCTCGGGGTTCGTCGACCAGCTCACGCACCGCGAGCTCGACGTGCTGCGCTGCCTGGTGTCCGGGATGACCCGCGCCGAGGCCGCCGCGCACCTGTTCGTGTCCACCAACACGGTCCGGACGCACATCCAGAGTCTGCTGCGCCGCTCGGAGCAGCACTCGACACTCGCACTGGTCGCCTTTGCCCGCTCACACGGTGTGACCGGCATCGACGAGACCGAAGCGTCCGTAATCGGCGACCGGCCCGGATCATCCTCTTGACGTAGACGTTCTCGTCTCCTCGGCGGGCGCGGGGCGGTGGTCACAGCCCGTAGCGTCGAGGGACATCAGGCCCGTGGGGGGCTTCGGAGGGGGCATCGGGATGACTACCCGAATCGTTGCTGTGCCGTCTGCCGCGACGACGGCCGAGGAGATCGCCGTACCGTTCGCGGACTGCGACATCACCGCGGACGCGCAGGCCGCCGTGCTGCGGGTGCTGCAGTCCGGCTGGGTGACCACCGGACGTGAGGTGGCGGCGTTCGAGTCGGAGTTCGCCACCGCGGTGGGGGCCGCGGACGCGGTCGCCGTTTCGTCTTGCACACAAGGGATCGAGCTCGCGTTGCGGTCGCTCGGGCTGCCGTCCGGGTCGCTGGTGCTGAGCTCGACGATGACGTTCTGCGGCGCCGTCCACGCGATCGTGCACGCCGGGCACCAGCCGGTGCTCGTCGACGTCGACCCGGCCACCGGGATGCCGACGCCGGGGACGGTGCGCGCCGCAGCCAGGGCGTTCGGGCGTCCGGCGGCGATGGTCGTCGTGCACTGGGCGGGCGACGTGGCCGACGTACCTGCACTCGCCGAGGCGGCCGGCGTACCGCTCGACCGGATGGTCGTGGACGCCGCGCACGCACTCGGCACCTACGCCGGTGACGTGCCGGTCGGGTCCGGGTGCGGCGCGACCTGCTTCAGCTTCTACGCCACCAAGAACCTGCCGCTCGGCGAGGGCGGCATGATCACCACCGACGACACCGGGCGCGCCGACTGGCTGCGCCGGGCCCGCCTGCACGGGATGACCGCCGACGCGTGGCGCCGGTACCTGCCGGGCGGGAGCTGGCGGTACAACGTCGCCGACGCCGGCCTGAAGGCGAACATGACCGACGTCCAGGCGGCGATGGGCCGGGCCCAGCTCGTGCACTTCCCGGCCTGGCAGCGCCGGCGGGCGCAGATCGCGGCGCGGTACGACGAACAGCTCGCCGGGCTGCCCGGCGTCCGGCTTCCGCACCGCCCGGCACCGGGCGACGGTACGCACGCCTGGCACCTGTATCCGGTCCGGCTGCGGCTGAACGGCGGCATCGACCGCGACGAGATCATCGCCGCGCTGTCCGAGCGCGGCATCGGCACGTCGGTCCACTTCATCCCGGTGCACCGCCTCGCGTACTTCGGTCAGGCCGCCCTGATCCCGTCGACCGGACTGACCGGCGCGGACGCGCTGTTCGACCAGCTGCTGTCACTGCCGATGTACCCGCGGCTGACTGACGGACAGGTCGACGCGGTGTGCGCGGCGATCACCGGCATCGCATATCAGGGCATCTCAGGAAAGGGAACGGAATGACTCAGCCTCTGCTGTTACAGAACAGCGACCGGAGCCTACTGCTGCGGACCGTCGTCGTCGGCGCCGGTGAGGCCGGGGTCGCGCTGGCCCGGGACCTGCACCGGGTCAGCTCGTTCGGGCTGGAGCCGGTCGGCTTCCTGGACGACGACGCCGCCAAGCAGGGCCGCCGGTACGGCGGGCGCCGGGTGCTCGGCACCCTGGCCGACCTGGAGACGGTGCTCGAGCGCAGCCGGGTCGAGGTGGTGGTGATCGCGATCCCGTCGATGCCGTCCCACGAGGTGCGGCAGCTCGGGCTGCGCGCCGCCGCCCTGGGCGCGACCGTCCTGCACCTGCCGCCGTTCCTGTCCGCGCTGCAGCGGCAGATCGCCGGCACCGACATGCGGGCGCTGCAGGTCGGCCCGCTGATCGGGCGGCCGGAGATGCACGTGGTCAGCCGGCACGCCCGGGACGCGATCGCCGGCAAGCGGGTGCTGGTCACCGGCGCCGGCGGCTCGATCGGCAGCGAGCTCTGCCGCCAGGTGTACGGCTTCGGGCCCGAGCAGCTGATCATGCTCGACCACGACGAGTCCAACCTGCACCGCAGCCAGCTCGAGCTGTGGGGCGAGGCGCTGCTGGACACCGAGAACACCGTGGTCGCCGACATCCGCGACAGCGAGCGGCTGTTCCAGCTGTTCCGCGAGTACCGTCCGCAGATCGTCTTCCACGCCGCGGCGCTGAAGCACCTGCCGATCCTCGAGCGGCATCCCTGCGAGGGCGTGAAGTCGAACGTCCGCGGCACCCAGAACCTGGTCGAGGCCGCCGTCGCCCACGACGTCGAGCGGTTCGTGCTGATCTCCACCGACAAGGCCGCGAACCCGACGTCGGTGCTCGGGGCAACCAAACGGCTCGCGGAGCTGGTGCTGCAGTCGCAGCAGCCGGCCACCACCGTGCTGACCGCGGTCCGGTTCGGGAACGTGCTGGGCAGCCGCGGCTCGCTGCTGCACGTGGTCCGCGACCAGCTCGCCAGCGGCGCGCCGGTGACGATCACGCATCCGGACATCAGCCGGTTCTTCATGACGATCGAGGAGGCCGTCGGGCTGGTCCTGGAGGCGGCCCGGATGTCGCACGGCTCCGCGACGTACGTGCTGGACATGGGCGAGCCGGTGCGGATCGTGGACCTGATCAGCAACTTCGCCGGCCTGTTGAACGTCCGCGACTTCGACGTCCGGTACACCGGGCTGCGGCCTGGCGAGAAGCTCACCGAGGAGCTGTTCGGCGCCGGCGAGGAAGCCACCGCGACCGATCACCCGCGGATCTCGATGACGGTCGCGCCGCCGCCGCCCGCCGGGTTCCGGGCCGGGCTGCGGGAGTTGTACGACGCGGCCGCGCACAACCGCCCCGACGAGGTGTTCCGGCACCTGGGTCAGCTGGTTCCGGAGTACCGCCCGACGACGAACAGACTGCGAGTCGAGCATGACCACTGAGGCCACCCCACCACCGGACGTCCGCGTCCTCGACGGTACCGTCACCAACCCCCCGACGGTCTTCGATGACCCCACCCTGCTCCCCGCGGGCCGGGCGACGATCTCGGCGCTCGGGCATCGCGTCGAGGGCGCGGACCTGGCGGCTCCCCCGGTGGTGCTGCCGGACTTCCACCACAAGTCGAAGATGGAGCTGCCGTCGAGCGTCGCGGTCGCGACCCGCGGCACCGTCCGGCCGGAGCTGACCAGTTCCTCGGTGAACTGCGGGATGGCGCTGATCGCGGTCGACTCCGACGTACCGGACGAGAAGGCGATCGACGTGTTCATGCGGGCGGTCCGGGAACGCTACCCGTACCCGACCCGCGGGACCGCCGAGCTCAGTCGCCGGGAGGTGGTCCGGGCGGTCGGCGCCGGCTCCGAGTTCAGCGTCGAGCGCTGGGACGCACCGGCCGCGGACCTGGAGCGGATCGAGGAAGGCGGCCGGATCGACCTCGAGCGGTACGGCGGGCTCGACCGGCTCCGGGCCGAGCTGCCCGGGGTCGCGTTCCAGCTCGCCCGGTACCGCTTCGGGACCATTGGCCCATCCAACCATTTCGTCGAGCTCCAGCGGGTCGAGGAGATCCTGGACCCGGAGCGGGCCGCCAGGCTCGGGGTGACCGAGGGTCAGCTGACCATCCAGTACCACGGCGGTGGCGGGGTGTTCACCGGGGAGATCGGCCGGCTGTTCTTCCGCCGCAAGGACTACCCGGCGCAGATCAAGGCCGTGAACGCCGCGCTGAAGCCGTGGTTTCACCTCCGCTCGGCGCGCTCCTTCGCGCAACTGCGGGCCCGGCTAGGGCTGTACTTCACGGCCGGCTGTACGCCGCTTCCACTGGCCAGTGACGAGGGTCAGCGGCTGATGCTGGCGACCGCGGCCGCGATGAACTACGGCTTCGCGTTCCGGACCGCGACGTACGCCGCGCTGCGCCGGATCGCGGCGGACTCGTTCGGCGGTGCCGTCGGCCGGCTGGTCGTCGACTCGCCGCACAACAGCATCTACGAGGAGCCGGTCGGCGACGGCATCGGCGTCGTGCACCGGCACAACTCCTGCCGCGCCTTCCCGGCCTCGATGATGACACCGGGGACGACGTTCGCCGAGACCGGCCAGGCCGTGCTGCTGCCCGGCACGCATCGCACCTCGAGCTACCTGGCCGTGGCCGGCGACCGCGCCGCGACCAGCCTGTACTCCGCCTGTCACGGCGCCGGCACCGTGGTCTCCGACCTGGTGTCCCGCGGCGTCTCCGGCGACGACCCGCTGAAACGCAAGACGCTTCGCTACCGGTACGACGACGGCGCGCCCACCGAAGCCCACCACTTCGACGACCGGGGCGTGAACGCAGCCCTCGACGTCCTCGTCCGCCACGGCCTGGTCAGGCCGGTCGCGCGGATGCGACCTGTCGCAGTTCTGCACTGACGCTCGGGAGAGAACAATGAACAACCGGCTACGGAACCTGGCGGCGGGGACGGTCATCGGCATGACCGCGGCCCTGCTGCTGGTCGTCAACAGCAGCCCGGCGTCCGCCGCCGGTACCGGCTACTGGGTCAACAACACGGTCACCTGCAGCGACACCGGCACCGGGACCCAGGCGGCGCCGTTCTGCACGATCTCCCAGGGCACCAAGAAGGCGGTCAATCCCGGCGACACCGTACACGTTGCCCCGGGCACCTATCGCGAGCAGGTCACGGTGAACGCCTCGGGCACCGCCACCGACCCGATCACGGTCACCGGCGACGCCCCGGGCGTCGTCGTGCTCGGCACCAGGTCGCTGGCCGGCGCGGCCCTCTGGACCGCGACCGGTACCACCGCCTGGTCCACGCCGTACGCGCCGCCGTCTGCGCCGAAACAGGTGTTCGTCGACGACCAGCGGCTGGCGACCGCCACCTCCGCCACCACGACGACGCCGAACAGCTGGTTCTACGACGCGACCGCGAAGGTTCTGTACGTCGACCTCGGCGGCGCGAACCCGGGCGACGGGCACCAGGTCGAGGCCGGCGCCCAGTCGTTCGGCGTCACCACCAGCAGCAAGCAGAACGTCGTCATCAGCAACCTCGAACTCGACCGCGCCAACTTCGCCGGTGTGCGGCTGCTGTCGTCGTCCGCGATCACCGTGGACCATGTCACCGCGTCCCAGTCGGCCGGCAACGGCGTACTCGTCGACACCTGCCCGAGCAGCTCGATCACGATCCGCTCCGCGGCCGTCGACAACGCGCTGTCGACCGGCATCAAGCTCAACGCGTCCAGCGGCGTCACGGTCAGCGCGTCGAGCAGCCACAACAACGGGCTGCACGGGATCGGGCTGGCCACCTCGCCGGGCAACCTGCTCACCGGTAACACGTTGTACGCGAACGTGTCGCTGAACCCGAACGCGACCGCCAACGGCATCGACGTCGACACCAGCTCGCCGGACAACCAGGTGATCGGCAACGTCGCGTACCAGAACCAGGACAGCGGGATCCAGGTCTACAGCAGCAGCCATCGCGCCCTGGTCGCGCGGAACATCTCGTACGGCAACGGCGACCACGGCTTCGACACGCTGTCGTCCACCGGCGTGCAGTACCTGAACAACACGTCGTACGGGAACCGGCGTGACGGCATCTCGATCGAGGGCAACTCGACCGGCGCGACCGTTCTCAACAACCTCCTGGTGGACAACGGCACCACGGCGACCGAGTACGACCTGTACGTCGACGCCGGGTCGTACTCCGGCTTCACCGCGGACCGGGACATGGCCTACAACCACGTCGCCGCACCGAGTACCAAGGTGAACGGCGTCATCTACAACACGCTGACCGCGTTCGGCACCGCGACCGGCCAGGAAGCCCACGGGCTGTCGGTCGACCCGGACTTCGCCAACGCCGCGGGCGCGGACTTCCGGCTGACCGGCGGTTCACCGGCCGTCGACTCGGCCGACTCCTCGGCGACGAACTTCGTGTCCACCGACCAGGCCGGCAACCCGCTCGCCGACGACCCGATCGTGCCGGACACCGGCGCCGGTACGCCGGCGTACGCGGATCGCGGTGCGCTCGAGTTCCAGCCGGTCGCCGGTACGACGGACTACCCGCCGCACGCGGCGCTGGTCCTCAGCCCGAGCGCGGTGAGCATGCCGCCGGCGGCGCCGGTGACCGCGGATGCGAGCGGTTCGAGCGACGCCGACGTGAACGGCATCGCGTCGTACACCTTCGACTTCGGCGACGGCACCGTCGTCGGTCCGCAGACGGCAGCGACGGCGACGCACACGTACGCGGCCACCGGTACGTTCACCGTCACCACGACGGTCACCGACACCGCGGGGATGACCGGTACCGCCACGGCGCAGGAAGTCGTCAGCACCCGGCAGCTGCAGACATACTCGGTCGAGCAGACGAACCCGTCCTGCAGTGACGCCGGACCGGGCACCACGGCCACGCCGTTCTGCACGATCGGCGCAGCCACCAAGAAGGCCCTCGCCGGCGACACCGTGCTGGTCGGGCCCGGCCAGTACCGCGAGCAGGTGCAGGTCACGACCAGCGGTCAGCCGGGTGCGCCGATCACGCTGCGCGCGACGTCGCCGTCGGCCGTCATCCTCGGCAGCAACGACGTCTCCGACGCGGCCGGCTGGACCGCGACCTCGACGACCGCCTGGAAGCACGCCTACACCCCGGTGCCGTCCCAGGTCTTCCTCGACGGTCAACCGTTGGCCAAGGCAACAAGCGCGACCACGACCACGACGAACACGTGGTTCTACGACACCCCGACAGCCACGCTGTACGTCGACACCGGCGGGACGAACCCGGCGACCGGGCACACCGTCAGCGCCGGCGCCCGGAGCTTCGGCATCCTGCTCCGACAGGTCAGCGACGTGAACATCAGCGGCTTGGCGGTCCGGCAGACCAACCTCAGCGGCGTGTACTTCGACACCGTGCAGCGCGTGTCGCTCGACACGATCGACACGGCCCAGTCCGGCGCCCAGGGCGTCACCGCCGACAACTCCGCCAACGTCACGCTGAGCGGAATCCAGGCGTCGGCGAACCAGTCCATCGGGGTCCGGTTCTTCAACACGACCGACAGCATCCTCAAGGCGTCGGTCACGCACGACAACAACTTCCACGGCGTCAGCGTGCAGGGCGGCGCGCGGGACACGGTGACCGGCGTGACGACGTACCGGAACAAGCGGCTCTCGACCCGGATCGCGGCCGGTATCGACGTCTCGTCGTCCGCGCAGAACACCGTCGTCGACGGCAACCTGACCTACAGCAACGACGACTCCGGCATCGAGTCCTACACCGGGGCGAGCGGCACGCTGGTCCGCCGGAACGTCTCCTACGACAACGGTGACCACGGCATCGACGACTTCGGGGCGCCGGGGTCGCAGGTGATCGGCAACACGGTGGTCGGCAACGCGACCGCCGGGATCAACTTCGAGGGCAACTCGAGCGGCGCGCTCGCCCGCGACAACGTGACGATGGACAACGCCGTCGGCAGCACCCGGACCGTCGGCGAGATCCGGGTGGACGCGACCTCCACCGCGGGGACCACCCTCGATCGCGACCTCGTCTTCCAGACCTCGGGCGGCACCCTGTTCGAGTGGTCCGGGACGAACTACACGACGCTTGCGACGTTCCAGACCGCGAGCGCCCAGGAAGCCGCGGGCAAGGCGGCGAACCCGCGGTTCGCCGCCGCCGCCACCCGCAACCTGCACCTGACCAGCTCCTCACCGGCGATCGACGCGGCCGACACCTCACCCGCCGGCTGGAGCGCGACCGACCACGACGGCGCCGCGGCCGTCGACGACCCGGCGGTCGCGAACACCGGCGCCGGCACGATCACCTACGCCGACCTCGGCGCCTACGAGTACGTCGGACCGGTTGCCGGCGCGACCGCGACCCCGGCGTCGGGCTTCGCACCGCTGGCCGTGACGATCGACGGTTCCGGCAGTGCCGGCCTGGGGCAGCCGATCACGGCGTACCTCATTGCCTGCGGCAACGGTACGACGATCGCCCAGGCGACCGGCACCTGCAACTACACGGTTTCCGGGACCTACACCCCGACGCTGACCGTGACCGACAACGCGGGTCTGAGTGACACCTGGACCGGCGCTCCGATCGTGGTCAAGCCGAACGGTGTGCCGACCGCACGCCTGAAGGCGACCCCGACCCAGGCGTACGTGCCGCAAACGGTGGCGCTCGACGCGTCCACGTCGTCCGACGCCGACGGCAGGCCGCTGGCGAGCTACGCGTTCGACTGCGGCAACGGCACGACGACCGGGGCGATCACGTCGCCGACGGCCAACTGCACCTACACGACCGCGGGCACCTACACCGCGGCGGTGACGGTGACCGACACCGGCGGTCTGACGAGCCGGGCAACGGTCCAGGTGAAGATCCTCGCCGACCAGCCGCCGGTCGCCGTACTCAGCCTGAACAAGACGACGATCAAGTCGAAGCAGGCCGTCAACGTCGACGCCTCCAAGTCGACCGACGTCGACAAGACGCCGATCGCCACCTACACCTTCAGCTGCGGCAACGGTACGACGAAGCCGCCGCAGACCAGCCCGACGACGAGCTGCACCTACAACTCGCTCGGTCTCTACACGATCAAGGTGACCGTGACCGACACCATCGGGCTGTCCTCCTCCACCACCAAGACCGTGCTGGTTCTCCTCTGATGACCGGCAACGGACGAAGGACGCTGTCATGACGCTCGAAGAGATGTTCCGCCGGATCGTCCGGGCCCACCTCGCGCTGATCCTGGTCTGCGTGCTGATACCGGTCGCCGGGGCCGCGGTGCTGCTGGCGAGGCGGCCGGATCCGAGCATCGCCTCGCTCCGGATGCAGGTGATCGCCGGCTCGCCGAAGTCGGCGACCGAGGCCGAGGGCATGAACAGCCGGGTGCTGGCGGTGGCGACGACGTCGACCGTGCTGCGCGCCGCCCTGCAGGCCGCGGACGTCCAGCGGGACGTCGACGTGTACGCGGTGAACAACGTGTCGGCGCAGCGGATCGGCGGCTCCTCGATCGTCGAGCTCAGCGTCACCGACGACGACGCGGTCGCGGCCGGCCGGATCGTCAGCGAGCTGGCCCCGAGGGTCGCGTCCTTCATGAACCAGGGCGACCAGGCGACGTACCGGAGCACGGTGGCCACGCTGACCGCGCAGATCGACAACGCGACCGCGCGCCGCGACCGGCTGGTCGCCCAGTTGCGCGGGATCGCGGACGTCACCGCCCGCGCCGACCTCGGCGTCCAGATCCAGTCGGCCAACCAGCTGCTGAGCGAGCTCAGCGGCCAACGGGCGACCCTGATCGCCAACAACGCGACCCGGGACCAGGTCGTACTGGTGGGCGACCAGCCCGACGTCCGGCAGGAGCCGAACTCGATCCTGCCGGAGCTGGCGCTGGCGCTGCTGCTCGGGATCGTACTGGGTCTGACGGCGGCGACCCTGCTGGAGACGTTCCGCCCACGGGTCAACGGCATCCGCGCGCTGGCCCGGCTGCTGCAGGCACCGGTGCTCGGGACGTCGACCGAGGAGATCAGCTCGCTTCGCAACACCATGGCCCTGGCCGCCCGCCGGCAAGGGGTCGACGCGGTCGTGCTGATGGGTGCCGACGAGGGCGACAAAGACACCGTGAGCACGCTGCTGTTCGCGCTGTCCGGCACGTCTCCGCAACCGTCGAAGCAGCCCGCCGGCCCTGACGACGGCAGCCCGGTCTTCGGCCTCGACGAGAGCGGTCTGTCCGGCTTCAGCGACGTACGCTTCACCGGGCTGTCGGCGGTGACGCCCGCGGACGAGATGACGGCCGGAGTGGTCGTGGTGTCGACGGGCACGGTGCTGTTGCGCCGGCTGGACGACCTCGACGACGTACTGAAGGCAGTTCGCTGGCCCGTCCTGGGCGTCGTGAGCGGCCCGGCGCCGCGGCGGTTCGGCAGGTCGCGGTGAGCACGGGTCTGTTGCACACGGCCGGCCAGCGGGTCGCCGTCCACGGCTCGGAGGGCGTCGTACGGACGCTGCTCGCGGCCGCGGGCGGGCCGGAGCGACCCGGCCTCGCGGCCGCGGACCCGCCGAACGTGGTGCTGTCGGTCGAGGACACCCGGCAGCCGTTCGGGATCCGCGGCGCGGAGCTGATCACCCGCGGCGTCTGGGCGACTCCCGGCGGCGAAGTGGTACTGCGGAACGTCGGCGGGTCCGGCTACGACCAGCGCTGGGCGATCGACGAGGACGGGCTGCGGGTCGCGAGCCGGTGGCGCCCGTCGTACCGCGAGACCGCCGCGGGGTGGTTGCTTCCGGCGCGCCAGCACGCGCTGAACAGCCAGGTGCTGCTGCATTACCCGGCCCTGTGGTTCGCGCTGCAGCAGGGATTCGTGCCGCTGCACGTGTCGATCGTCGAGGTCGGCGGGGTCGTGGTCCTGCTGGCCGGTCCGGGCGGCGTGGGCAAGTCCACGCTGGTGGCCCGGGCGATGGCCGACGGTTCGCGGGCGACCTGCGACAACCTGGCGGTCTCCGACGGGTCGACGGCGTACGGCGTGGCCGAACCGCTGCGGCTGCTGGACGGTACCGGCCGCCGGGCGCTGCACGGGCGCCGCGAACAAGCCTGGACGCACCGGGTCAGGTCGTTGCCTCCGGAGCTGATCGTCGTACTGCGGCGCGGAAACCAGGAGGCGCCCGAGTTGCGCGACCTGAGTGCCGCGGCGGCCGCGCGGCGGCTCGTCGCCGGGACCTACGCGGCCGGTGAGCTCCGGCGGTTCTGGTCGCTCGCGGCCGTGGTCGCGACGGCGACGGGCTGCGGCCCGGTGCATCCGCCGATCGACGAGGTCGCCGGGCGGCTGAGCTCGCGACTGCCCGCCGTCGAGCTGCTGCTCGGCCGGGAACCGGGAGCCGGTCTGACCGAGCTGCTGCGCCGTCCGCTGGCCGCGATCCGGACAGGACGGGCCGGCTGATGGGCACGCGGCTCGAGGTCGCGGTCGTCGTCACCCGGTTCATCGCCGGCGCGGGCGGGGTCGCGTTGCGCGGCGTCCTGCCGCTCGACCCCGGCCGCTACCAGGTCACGATCATCACCGGGCAGGGCGGCCCGCTGACCGACCGCGCGGCCGCCGCCGGGATGCGCGTCCTGATCGAGCCGTCCCTGGTCGCGCCGCTGTCGCCGAGCGACGACCGGCGGGCGCTCCGGCGGCTGACCGAGTTGTGCACCGCAGGCGGGTACGACGTCGTGCACACCCACAGCGCGAAGGCGGGCGCCCTCGGCCGGCTGGCCGCGCATCGCGCCGACGTGCCGCGGATCGTGCACACGTATCACGGGTTCCCGTTCCACCAGTTCCAGAACCCGGTCCGGCGGACGGCGTACATCGCCATCGAGCGCCGGCTGGCGCGGATCACCGACGACGTGCTCGCGATCGGGACCGGCGTCGCGACCGAGGCGCTCCGGCTCGGGCTCGCGACCCCGGGCACGCTGCGCACGATCACCCCGGTGGTGGACGCGGTCACCGTCCCGCGGACCGACAGCTCCCGTACGGCGGCCCGCGCCGCGCTCGGCGTCGACGCGACCACGCCGCTGATCGGCACCGTCGGCCGGATCGACTACCAGAAGGCACCGGAACACCTGATCGCCGCGATCGCCGCACTGCGGCACACCGACGCCGTCGCGGTCTGGATCGGCTCCGGGCCGGGCGAACGCGAGGCGAAGGAGCTGGTGCACCGATTGGGCCTCACCGACCGGTTCCGGTTCGCCGGCGAGCGGTCCGACGTACCGCAGCTACTGCCCGCTTTCGACGTGTTCGCGATGGCCAGCCGGTACGAGGGTCTGCCGTGTGCGGTCGTCGAGGCGATGCGCTGCGGGCTTCCGGTGGTGGCGACCGCGGTCAACTCGGTACCGGATCTGGTCGTCCCCGGCGAGAGCGGACTGCTGGTGCCGCCGGGGCGCCCGCGGCTGCTGGCCGGCGCGATCGACGACCTGCTCGCTGATCGTGGGAGGGCCCAACGAATGGCCCGGCGCGGGCAGGCCGCCGCCGGCAGCACGTACAACGCGGAGAGCCTCGCCGAGGTCCTCGACCAGGTGTACTCGGCCGGGCGCCGGGCGGAGCTGGTGACGTCATGACGAGCCCGGCCGAACACGAGCGGCTCGAGTACGCCGCCGGTCTCGCCGGAGCTGCCGGCCGCGGACGGAGCGACCGCGGTCCGTCCGCGGCCCGCGAGGCGCCGGTTGCGCCCTGGTTGCAGTTGTGTCCGCCCGGGACGGTTGAGATTGACCTTCGTGACGGGGCGGTGCGGGCGGATCAGGTGTCCGCCGACGGGCCGGTGGTGCTGGTTGATCAGCGACCCGGCAGCCGACGGCGGCTCCGCCGCACCGCCCGCGCGCTGGGCGTCGTACTGGAGCGCGAGTTCGTCGTACTGCCGACGCTGGCACGGCCGATGGTGGTTGTCGACGACGTCGAGGAAGCTGTCCGGTACTTCTGGACCGCGGTGGCGACGGTGCCGCCGGGCCTCGCGTTCGCCGTACCGGCCTCCGCCCTGCTCGGGCTGGCACGGCGGGCCCCGTGGCGGTGGACCGGAGGCCTCGCACCGGCACGCGTGGTCGTCGGGAGGCGGCGATGACCGAGGCACCGAAGGCATTCCAGCCCCGGCCGCGGTCCGTGCACGACCTGTTGTTCGCGCCCGGCAGCCGCGGTGTGCTGATCGCGACGTCGAAGGACCCGGACGCCAAGCGGACCTTCATCGTGACTCCGCCGGCCGGGACCTACAGAGACGGTCCGGCCGGACCGGTGGCGATCAAGATCCCGGTCACGGTGGCCGCCTCGGGCGCCGTCTCCCGCGAGACCCGGATGCTGATCGCGCTCGGCGAGGCCGACCTCGGCGAAGTCGGCAGAACCGTTCCGCGGTACCTCGAGACGCTCGACAGCGACGGGCTGCCGGCCGTCGTCACGACGGTGGTTCGCGGCGTCCCGATGAGCGTCGGGTACCACCGCTGGCTGCACACGTCCCGCCCGCGGGCCGTCGCGGAGGACTTCGCGCTGGCGGGCGGCTGGCTGCGGCACCTGCAGCTGGCGACGGCTGGGCCGCGCGCCCGGATCACCTGGGCAGGTGACGTTTCCGGCGAGGTTCGCACCCGCTGGTCAGGACACCCGAAGCTGGAAGCCGCGCAGGTCCGGCTCGCGGCCGCGGACCGGCAACTGCGCCGCCACCGGGTCGCCGCGACCGTCGTCCACGGCGACTACTGGTTCGGGAACCTGCTCGTCGACGACGGCCGGATCTCCGGGGTCGTCGACTGGGAGAACGGCGCCCGTTCCGGATCGCCGCTGCGCGACCTGGTCCGGTTCGTGCTCAGCTACTGCCTCTACCTCGACCGCCACACCCGGCCCGGCCGCGAGGTGCACGGGCACCGCGGGTTGCGGCGTACCGGATTCGGCGCCGGGATCAGGTACGGCCTGCTCGAACCCGGCTGGCTGCCCGATCTCGTCCGGCTGTACCTCCGCACCGGCCTCGACCGCCTCGGCCTGCCGACGGTCCTCTGGTACGGCGCCGCGCTGGCCGGGCTCGGCGAGATCGCCGCGACCGCGAACGACGACCAGTTCGCCGCGAACCACCTGGAACTGCTGGCATCGCTACCGTACTGGCCGCTCACCGACGTCGCGGACGGAGTTGAGGTGCTGTGACGACAACCCTGCCCGCGCACGACCCCGGACCACGGATCGGCGTCGTCGGATCGCCGGGCCTGCCCCGCGGCGACATGCTCGTGGCGATGACCGGCCTGACGACTTGTCTGCTGCCGTTCCTGACACCGGCCGGCCCGGGCAACACCGCCGCGGCCGACGCGGGCA
Source organism: Kribbella sp. NPDC051137 (assembly GCF_040682535.1). Taxonomy (NCBI): domain Bacteria; kingdom Bacillati; phylum Actinomycetota; class Actinomycetes; order Propionibacteriales; family Kribbellaceae; genus Kribbella; species Kribbella sp. NPDC051137. The sequence goes on along the minus strand of NZ_JBFBBI010000007.1, from coordinate 83,087 downwards.
TCCTGCTGTGCATCGTGCTCGGTCTGCTCTGGGCCGGCCGCGAACACCTGCCGATCAGGCTGCCGTACGCCACCGGAGTCGCGGGCATGATGCTCGGCGGAGCGTTCGCGGCGTACGTCTCGGTCGCGCCGGCGTCCACCGGGCTGGTGCTGGTCCAGGACCTGCTGCTGCTCACGTGGGGCATGACGATCGCGCTCGGCCGGCACAACCCCGCCATCGTTCGTGCGGTCACGGTGGCCTGGTGCCGCACGGCGGCGGTCTACTCCGGCGTGATGGTGCTCGCGTACCTGGCCGGGATCAGCGCGCTCACCGGGGTGTCCGCCAAGGACGGGGTCCGGGCGCCGTACACCTTCGGCGACCCGAACCTGGCCGGCAACTACCTGGTCGTCTCACTGTTCGTCATTGCCGCGTGCAAGCATCCGCGGTCACCCGGCGTCCGCCGGATCGCCTACCTGCTGGTGCTGGTCGCGATCGGGTTCACCGGCTCGAACGGCGCGATGCTGACGCTGATGATCGGGCTGCTGCTGTCCGTCGTGGTGACGACGTACCGCCGTCGCGGTGCCGTGGCCGGCATCGCGCTCCTCGCGACCGCCGGACTCGTCGGCGGGTTGATGGCCGGGGTGGTCATGCCGCGGGTCGACCTCAGCCACCTGCGGGCGGAGGCGGCCGGCAGCATCCCGTTGCTCCGCGACTCCGTCGGACGCAGTGGAAGCTCCAGCAGCGAACGCGCGACGATCGTCAGCGAGGGCGCGCGCCTGTTCCTGAACGGCGACGCCACCGGCTACGGTCCCGCCCGGACCAAGGCGACACTCGAGGCCACCCAGGCGCCGTACGTCAAAGAAGCTCACAACGACTACCTGGCGACGCTGCTGGAGCGCGGGGTGATCGGCGCGGTCGGCCTGCTGCTGTTCGGCGTCGCGATGTTCGTGCGTTGCCTGCGGCTGGTCTTCGGGAACCTGCCGAGACCGTACGACGAGATCGTCCCCAGACCGTGGTTGCTGGCCGTCATCGGCCCGGTGATGGCGACCGCCGCCGGGTTCTACGAGGTTCTGCACTTCCGGCATCTGTGGACCTGGCTCGGCCTGATCGCGGCGCTGGTGCTCGCCATGCAGGACCAGCAGGACCAGCGGGACCAGCGCGAGGAGGCGTCATGATCCGGTCCGTCCTGTCCAACTGCTCGGCCCGGCTGCTCGCGGTCCTCGGGCTGACGCTGGCCACCGTGCTGGTCGCCCGGACCGGCGGGCCGTCGGCGGTCGGCGAGTACGCGCTGCTCCGGATGCTGCCGGGCCTGGTCGGCGTGCTGTGCGTGCTGGGCCTGCCCGGAGCGCTGGCGTACTTCCTCGCCGTACCGCGACGCGACCTGCCGCGGCTCTGGCCGACGCTGATGGCGATCGGTGCCGGCGGAGCGGCGGTCGGTACGGCGCTGTGGATCGCGGCGTCGCCGCTGCTCGCGAAGGTCTTCTTCCCGCACGAACCGGTCTGGCTGATCGCGGCGGCCGGCGCGACCGTGGCGAGCCAGTTGCTGCTCACCCTCGGCAAGACCTCCTTGCAGGGCCTGGAGGACCGGCGCGGCGGTGACGTGGTGATCGCGGCCGAGGAACTCGCGTTCCTGCCGTGCTTCGTGCTGCCGCTCGTCGTCGGCATCCACGGCATCGGGGCGATCGTCCTCGGCCTCGGGCTCGCCGACCTGGTGGTCGCCGTCGACGCCTGGCGCCGGGTGTCCCGCCGGCTCGGCTGGCGGCGGTTCGGCCTGGCCGGCGGCGACCTCGGATGGTGGGGGCGGCCGGACAAGGCACTCGCCCGGCGGGTGTCGTCGTACGGGCTGCGCGGTCAGGTGGGCGGGCTGATCACGCTGCTCAATCTCCGGCTGGACGTCGCGATCCTCGGCGCGATCGCCGGCCCGGCCGTACTGGGCGGGTATGCGGTCGCCTCGAAGTACGCCGAGCTGCTGCGGCTGCCCGGTACCGCGCTGACCTGGGTGTTCTACCCGCGGCTGACGAAGCTCGACCAGCACCACGCGGCCGGGCTCGCGCGGCGGCTGATCCGCCCGACGCTCGCTGGTGTCGTCCTGGCCGCGATCCCGATCGCGCTGCTCGCCGGACCGGTGATGCGGCTGCTGTACGGGTCGTCGTTCGGATCTGCCGTGCAGCCCGCCCGGGTGCTGGTCGCGGGCATGGTGCTGGCCGGCGCCTCCGGTGTCGCGAGCGCGTACCTCTACGGGCGGGGCAGTCCGGGCCTGAACTCGATCGTCCTCGGCGCCGGGCTCGTCATCACGGTCGTCCTCGACGTCACGTTGATACCGCACTACGGCGCCATGGGCGCGGCGGTGGCGTCCACCGTGACGTACCTGTCCACCGATGCCCTGCTGATCGGCCTGTTGCTGCGGCTCAGCGCGCCGGCCGCACGCCGCCGTCCCGCCGTAGCCGTCGGGGAAGGAACACCATGAGGAAAACGATCGCGATCACCGCCGGTCTGGTGCTGTTGCTGGCCGGCTGCTCCGGTGGCACGCCGGCCGGCCCGCCGGCGCCCACGCCGGACAGCGGCTCGACGGCGAGCGCGCCGACCGGTACGGGTACGCCACCACCCGGTACGTCGACGCCCAGCACCGTCCCGGCGGTGCTCCCCGGCGACCGGTACGTCGCACTCGCGACCGCGCTGCACCACCGCGGCGCGGCCATCTGGTGGGAGACCGACCTGGTCAAGCGCTGGCTCGACGGGCCGGCCGCGTTCCAGGGCGCGGTCGCCCGGCTCGGCCAGCTGGCCTCGGTCCCGGGGACGGCCGGGTTCAAGATCTCCGACGAGATCGGGTACGGCGACGGGCTGACCTCGGCCGCGCAGGCCACCGCCTTCCTCCGGCAGGCGCGGAGCGCGATCGCACAAGTTGCCCCGGGCAAGCAGCTGCTGGTGGACGCCGTCGTACCCGAGCTCGGGTGCCTGCCGTGGCGCGGCGGCAACCAGCAGGGGTGCGCGCAGCGGGTGCGGCAGAAGTACCCGGCGGCGAGCGCCGCCGCGGTCGAGGGCTACCTGCGGGCGCACCTGATCGATCGGCTGGACCTCAGCACCGGGCTGCTCAGCCCGAGCACCTACACGAACTGGGGGCTCACGCAGCAGGCCGCGCAGACCGAGATCTGGAGCCGCGTCCGCGCCCAGGGCTGGGAAGCACTGACGATCCTGCAGTCCCGCAAGGCGCTCGCGGCGGCCGACGGGTACCAGGGCGCCGCGGCGCAGGCCGCCGCCGACACGGCCACCTACATCACGACACCCGTCTCGGCCGGGGCGCAGGCGGTGGACATCTGGACCTGGCGGCAGCACTACCAGGGCAAGGTCTTCAGCCTGCTAGCCCCGGACCTGGGCACCAACCCGCTCTGGACCTCGCTGCTGGCACAGCGCCGGATCGGGGTCCACCTGATCACGCACATGACACCGTCGATGATGCCGACCGACTCCGCCGCCTTCGATCACGAGTGCGATCTCGTCGCGCAGGCGTTCACCGCGATCTTCGTTGCCGCCGGCACCGGTTAGGAGAGAATCATGTCAGCACAGGTCGGTCCGGGCAGGCGGCTGCTGGACGTACTGATCGGCGGGCTGCTGCTGGTGCTCGCTGCCCCGCTGCTGGCGGTTGTCGCCGTACTGGTGCTCGTCACCAGCAGCCGGCCGGTACTGTTCCGGCAGACGCGGGTCGGACAGAACGGGCAGCCGTTCACGCTGTACAAGTTCCGGACCATGCGAACTGTTGCCTCGGGCCCGCAAGTGACGGCGGCCGCCGACGCCCGGATCACCCGTCTCGGCGGGTTCCTGCGCCGCACCGCGATCGACGAACTGCCGCAGCTGTGGCACGTGGTCCGCGGCCAGATGACGCTGGTCGGTCCGCGTCCGGAAAGCGCGATTCTGGCGGCGCGCTATCCGGACGCGTGCCGGCCGGTACTGCAGGCACGACCCGGGCTGACCGGTCCCGCGCAGCTGCGCTACCGCGAGCGTTCCGCGGTACCGCCGGATGCCTGGACGGATGTGGAGCGGTGGTACCTCGACGTACTCGTGCCGCTCCGGGTGGCCGCGGACCGGGAGTACCTGGACCGGCCGACGATCCGCCGTACGTTGTACTACGTACTGGTGACCGGCCTGTTCGTGGTCGGACTGGCGGATCTGCAGCAGCCTGTCAGACTGCCTCTTCCACATACGGCGCCGGCTTCACCAGAACCGGGTCACACCGGGCATTGAGGCAGCTGCCGTCGGTCAGGTCGAACTCGAAGTTGTGGCCGAGGCACCGCAGTACGCCGTTCACGACCACGCCGGTCTCGGCCAGGTCCTCACCGGCGTGCGGGCAGTACCTGCTCACCAGCAACTGCTTGCCGCCGACAACGATCTCGGTGGTCTCCTCCGGATCACGGGCGGCCTCGAACCGCTCGACGGCCCGCAGTGCGGCGCGGTCCGCGTGCTTGAGCAGGCCGACCAGGTAGTCGTTGTACCGGTCGGGCTGCCGGCGGGCGGTGAAGCGCAGCGAGAGCAGGAGCTCCTCCCAGCGGGTCCGGCCGGACACCACACCGTCGAGCCAGCGGCCGTCCATGGTGAGCGTGTAGTCCGCGTGCCCGCGCCCGCCGTCGAGGTCGACGACGACCCGGTCCGGTCCGATGTGCGCGTCCCACACCCCGCCGTACGGGCCGGACACGTCGAAGCGCAGCGTCATGCCGATCCGGGCCAGGAAGTACTCCGACAGCGTGCCGAGCGACTCGAGGTGGGTCTTGAAGCGTTGGGCCAACCCGGGCCGCGACACGGGGTTCGCGGCCCAGGCGGCGTCGATGGCCGGGCGGCGGCGGGCGGCGTACGCGGTCAGGTACCGCCGCCGCTCCTCCGGTCCGGCGTCCAGGGCGAAGTCCTGCCAGTGCGGGTCCCGGACGATGCGCAGGTCGTCGAGGTGGATCCGGTCGCCCGGCAGCAGGTAGGCCCCGCGCTGGTCGGGGATCCGGTCCGCGAGCCAGGTGACCGCCTCCTCCTGGTCGGGGAAGATCCCGCCCGGCTGCAGGCCGCTGTTCAGCTCGAACAGGTCGTCGTCGAGGAAGCAGGGCGGACCGGCGTACGGCATCACCAGCCGCGGCCGGACCTGCCGGACGAGCCGGGTGACGGCCTTGAACTTGCCGACCCGCTTGATCGTCGAGATCCGCTCACGCTCGACCTCGTCGTACTCGTACCGCACCGGGTGCCAGCTCGCCCCCGACATCTGCACACCCATCACGTCCAGCGGCCCGCCGACCTCGGTCATCGCCCGCCGTGCCTGGGCGAGCGAGATCCGGGCGTCGTTGGTGTGCAGGATGCTCCGCGCGCCGATCTTCAGCAGTACGGCGGCGTCGTGGCTCATCGGGCACTGCTCGGGGATCACGGTCAGCCAACTCTTGTCGTTCAGCGGGTACCGCTCCCAGGCGTCGAGGACGACGATCCGGGTCCGCCCGATCGCACGCAGCCGGCGCTGCATGATCGTCGACGGATAGCGCGGTACGACGACCGGAATCTCGTCCGGCAGCCCCGCGATCAGGTCGAGGTCCAGGTGGTCCAGATGCTCGTGCGACACCACGACCACGTCGGCGTCGAGCGTCTCCGGGGTCAGCAGGTGCGAGTTGTCCGGGAACGGGAACCAGGCGCCCAGGAACGCCCCGCCGGGCGACAGCCACGGATCCGCGAGAACCCGTATCCGGTCCCCGTCGATCCGCAGTCCGGCATGCCCCAGCGCTGTGACCGTCCCCTCGCCCATACCCACCAGGCTCCCGACGGCGGCCCGTCGCAACATCCCCCACCCGCACGAGAACGGCTACGCCGTGTGGCTGAGGAGGGCGGGCACGACGGTCGACCAGGTGGCGCGCGGGAGACCTTGGCCGATGCCGGGGAGGGTGAGAAGGGAGGCGTGCGGGATCTCGGCAGCCAGGGCCACGCCGTTCTGGTGCGGGAAGAACGGGTCCTCGTCGCCGTGGATCACCAAGGTTCTCGCCGTGATGCCGGGAAGCCGTTCGCGCCACCGCGGTCGGCAGTCGATGGCGGCGAACGTGGTGCCGAGGTGGCTCGCGCGCTGCGCCGCGGGCGATTTCCGTGCCCGGTCGAAGACGCGTCCGGCGGTGGTCCGTGCGTCCTGTTCGTCGAACCCTTTCGAGCCGGCCAGCAACCGCGCGGAGCCGGTCATGTAGTCGACCACGCTGTCCCGGTCGGTCCAGTCCGGCTGCGGACGGCCGAACAGCTGCCCCAGTACCGCGTGGTCGTGGTCCTCCAGGTCAGGGTCGACCGGGCCGGGCGCGACCGGGCGGGTGGAGACCAGCGTCAGCGAGGCCACCTCGTGATCGAGGGCGAGCAGCTGCGCCACGAAACCGCCGACCCCCAGACCGACCACATGCGCCGGCTGCTCGATCAGCCCGGCCGCGTCGTCCACCAGGTCGCGCAGGTCGTACGCCGGCGCGTCGGGATCGACGTACGCCGAACGGCCGGTGTCGCGCAGGTCGTAGCGCACGACGTACCGCCCGGTGAGCTCGGCGCACAGCTCGTCGGGCCAGTGCAGCCCGATCAGCAGCACCGGCGGATCGGCCGGATCCCCGAACGTCTCCACCCACAACTCGACACCGTTGACCTCTTGCAGCATGCCCTCTCCCCTCGTCTGCCTCACCGACGAACGGCTCTGGGCGAGACAGACGTCAGCGGAGCAGATAAGTACCCGCGGGCCCGGCGACCGTGGCTTCCAGCCCGGACGGACCCGATGTAACGATCAAGCTGATCCCGAGCGCGCCGGTCACGGCCGTGACGTCGGCCGGCTTCGGATGGGTCGCCCGGAAAGTCAGCAACTCCACGGTCGGCGCACCGGTCGTGGCCGGATGCCGCGTCGTCCCCCAGTCGACCAGGAACGGCACGATCCCGTCGTACGGCGGCGGATCGACCGCCGCGACCTGCCAACTCAACGCCGTACCCGCCGGAGTGACCCGCCCGACGGTCCGCACCGCCCCGAAGTCGACCCCCGCCCTGCGGGCCGCCCACACCGCCTCGCCGATCTCCGGAGGCCGCACACACCACGTCACCAGCCGCGGCCGAACCAGCCGATCCACCCCGAACGGAGCCGACCCCAACGGCTTCGGATTCTCGACGTCCGGCCCCACGATCTCCAGGTACGACGCCGGCCCCAACGCCACGAGGTGGTTCCGAGTCCCCAGCTCCACATGCCGCCCACCGTCCACCGGCCGAATCCCGGTAGCCGCCGCAAACTCCTCCACGGTCCCCCGCAGATCCGGCGTCCCGAACACCAGATGATCCAGCCTCGGCTCCACCGCGGGACTCAGCACCCTTCGACACTACCAAGCGTGACCGAATAGCAAGCAGAGTCGGATAACGCAGCGAAGCAGCAGGTGAAGGTTCGCGCCGGAGCACGGATATAATGGCGAGCATATCAGCCACTATCTCGTATAATGACGACTATCAGCGTCATTATGAGGGAGGTATGACGGCATGGCCCGGTTGCCTGTGCCGGTGCGGACGCGGCTGGCCGCGGAGAGGATCGGTGCTCACCTCACTGCGTGGCGCAAACTGCAAGGCCTGACGGCTGCACAGGTCGCGGATCGTGCGGGCGTTTCGCGCGACACGCTGCGCAGGCTGGAGCACGGCGAGACCACGGTCGGACTCGACGTGTTCCTCAACGTCGCTCGGGTCCTCGGCACTCTCGACCGTGTGGTCGGGACGCTCGACCCGTACGAGACGGATCTCGGCCGCGCCCGCGCGGATCAGGCACTGCCGAAACGGGTTCGGCGATGAGCGACGCCGTGATTGTCTCGGTAGATCTTGACGGACGGCCGGTCGACGTTGGGACGGCGTACTTCAGCCGTCGTCGCAGCGTGCTCTCGACAACATTCCGGTACGACGAGACATATCTGGCGCGACCAGATGCATACGCCATCGATCCGGCAATGCCCCTCGCACAAGGGAATCACACCTCCAGCGGGATGCCTGGAGCACTCAGCGACTGTTCTCCTGACCGCTGGGGCCGGAATCTCATTGCCAAGCTGGTGCGGCTTCGAGCACTCCGGGAAGGCAGAACCAGCCCTGCCGTGAGCGATGTGGACTACCTCTTGGGCGTCAGCGATCTGACACGCCAAGGAGCCCTCCGTTTCCGCACCTCGCCCGACGGCCCGTACCTCGATCCGGATCTGACAGTTCCCAAATTGGTGGAGCTTCCGAGACTGCTGCAGGCAGCCGACGCCGCGGCCCGCGATCCCGACGATCTGTCGGCTGTGAAAGACCTGCTCGACGCCGGCTCGGGCTCACTGGGCGGCGCCCGGCCAAAGGCATCCATTCGCGACGGAAACCGGCTGTACATAGCCAAGTTCCCGCATCATGCCGACGGCTGGGACGTCATCGGCTGGGAGAAGACGACCCTGGACCTCGCCGAGAGATCTGGCATCGAGGTGCCTGCCCGGCAACTGATCTCAGTGAGCAGCCGTTCCGTCCTCGTACTCGAGCGATTCGACCGCGAGTCGCAGCAGCGGATCGGGTACATCAGCGCGATGACCCTGGTCCAAGGATCCGACGGCACGCCAGGTGACTACCTCGAGGTGGCTGAGACACTGACTGAGTACGGATCGCAGGTCGGCGCAGACCTGCGTCAACTGTGGCGGCGGATCGCCTTCTCGATCGCCGTCCACAACACCGACGACCACCTGCGCAACCACGGGTTCCTCCGCGACGGCCGGTCCGGCTGGCGGCTGTCACCGGCGTTCGACCTCAACCCGAACCCCGAGGCCGGAACGCAACGGGTGACCGGTATCGGAGGGGCGTACCACCGCGACGACGAGTTGAACGGCCTGATGACGTACGCGGACTCGTTCCGGGTCACGACTGCAGAAGCTCGCCGGATCCTGCGGGACATCCTCGACGGAACCGCGGCCTGGAAGGAAGTCGCGCTCAGCAACGGAGTGCCCAGCCGTGAACTTCCTCGTTTCGAGGAAGCGATGGAAGGCCTCCGAGAGCCGATGAAGACCCTGGCGGACTGAGCTCCGCCCGGATAGCCCCTACTCGCTTCAGGCCGACGGGACGATACCTCGCGAGCATCCAGTCGCCGTGACGTCGTCGCAGACAGCAGAACGCGCAGGTCAGCGGGGCTGACCTGCGCGTTCTCACAGGGGTGGAGGTGGCGGGAATCGAACCCGCGTCCTTCGGCGTTGCTCGAAGACTTCTCCGGGCGCAGTCTGAATAGCGCTTTTCTCGGCCCCAGCGTTTGTACAGACATCTCGCTGACAGGCTCAGTCACTGTAAATGTCCCGTGCTAGCCCCGTGACCGGGCTAACAAAGCAAGCTCTCTAAATGAGGCCAGTGACCGGGGCGAGAGCATCCCCGGGCTGACCACCTCTTTAAGTGCTCAGGCCGTCAGGCGGCGAGAGCGAGGTCAGTGCGCTTTACGTTGGCACTTATTGGTTTCCAGAGATCGTTAACGAGATAACCCTGGATCCTCGGCCCGCTTCTCTTCGAACATACGTCCAAAGTCGAAACCGTTCACCCCCTGTTGAGTTGTCAAACTCCCACCCGTACTGCTCGGTGGAAGCTCCACACTACCAAGTCCAACCAGCCACCCGCACCTGACATTCCCTCAGCCCGCGGGAGCCAGGACGAAGACCGCGGCCGCGCCCGCGACGACCGCGCCGGCGAGCGCGATCACCCAGGCGGTGGTCACCTGGAGCAGCAGCGCACCCGCGGCAGCGCCGAGCAGCATCGCGAAGATCGAACCGAGCCGGCGGTACGGCGGGGCCGCGCGGCCGTTGCCGAGGACGCTGTCCGCGGCGAGCCCGGTCAGGGTCAGCGTGAGTACGGTCGTGGTCATGTCCTTCGGCGCGACGTGCCGTACGGTCGCGTTCTGCAGCCCGAAGCAGCCCGCCAGCGCGAGGATCAGCAGGTACGACGTACCGCCGGACTCCCGCAGTACGCCGACCCCGACCAGCAGCCCGCACAGCAGCAGGACCGCGGCCTGCGACCCGAAGGCGATCCCGAGCCAGCGCCGAGGCCGTGCCTCCAGGATCCGCGCGGCCCGGCCGCCGAGCAGTGAGCCGAGGACGAAGCCGACGACCGCGATCACCGGCGGCCCGAGCCGGAAGCCCGACCCGGGTGCGACCGCGAAGCCGAGGAACACCACGTTCCCGGTCATGTTCGCGACGAAGGTATGTCCGAGCTTCAGGTAACTGACCGCGTCGATCAGCCCGGTCGCCGCGGTCAGGCCGAGGAACCCCCCGACCTCCCACCGCACCCCGACCGGAACACCCATTCCAGCAGGGTAGGGCCTACTTGATCAGACGCAGGGTGAACGGGTAGCGGAACTTGGCGCCGGCCGCGGTGGCGAGGCCGCCGATCCCGGTGAGCAGGAACCAGAGGATCCCGAGGATCGGGAACAGGAACCCGAGGAACCCGTGCGTGAACCCGGTCATCACCCCGAGCAGCGCGAACGCCCCGGCCGCCGTCAGCTGGAAGTTCAGCGCCTCGACGGCGTGCCGGCGTACGGCGGGGTTCTTCTGGCCGGCCGTGGCGACGACCAGCGCCGGGCCGACGAAGAACGTCGGGTACCCGAGCCAGTGCGCGATCGTGCCCATCCCGCGGCCGTCACCCTGGTACGTCTGCAGCGGCGCCGGCCGGGTGAAGGCGGCCGGGGCGAACGTCGGCACCGGGCGGGCGACGAGGCCGTCGAACGTGCTGTTCAACTCGGCCCGGGTCCGCGCCTTCAGGGCCTTGTCCAGCCGGAGGTCGAACTCCATGTGGTCCAGGCGGCCGTCGGCGTACATCTCTTTGAGGATCTCGACGGCCCGATCCCGCTGCGCCGAGGTCACCAGCAACTCTGAAGTGGACATGTTTCCACTGTGCGCGCCAGGGCTTCTCCGCCCCATCGGGTTCAGCCCGGACCGACCCCTGACCCGACCCCAGTCGGTCAGCCCCGGCGGCGGTCGGAGAGGGCTCGCTGGGCCTCGCGGTTGGCCTGGCGCTCGGCCAGCGCGTGGCGCTTGTCGTAGTCCTTCTTGCCGCGCCCGGTGGCCAGCTCGACCTTGGCGTAGCCGTCCTTGAAGTACAGCGACAGCGGGATCAGCGAGACACCCTGCTGCTCGACGGCGCGGATCAGTTTCTGCACCTCGTCCTTGTGCAGCAGCAACTTCCGGGTCCGGCGGGGCTCGTGGTTCGTCCAGGTGCCGTGCTCGTACTCCGGGATGTGCATCCCCTGCAGCCACAACTCGTTCCCGCGGACGGCGGCGAACGCGTCGACGAGGGAGGCCCGGCCCTGCCGCAGGGACTTGACCTCGGTCCCGGTCAGCACCAGCCCGGCCTCCACCACGTCATCGATGTGGTAGTCGTGTCGCGCCTTGCGGTTCTGCGCGATCGGCTTCTCCCGGCCGGACTGTTTCACCATCCGGCCAGTATCCCAGATCGCTTACAACCACCCCATCGGATTAACCACGTTGCCGTCCTTGTAGACCATGAAGTGCAAGTGGCAGCCGGTCGAGTAGCCGGTCGTTCCGGACCACGCGACGATCTCGCCGCGCTTCACCCGTTCACCGACATGTGCCTTGTACTTCGACAGGTGGTTGTAGACCGTCGTGATCGAGTGCCCGCCCATCACCCCGTGTGAGATGAACAGCCGGTTCCCGTAACCACCGTTGTAGTACTTGTCCGTGACCACCCCGTCCGCCGCGGCGCGTACCGGCGTACCGCAGGGAGCGCGGAAGTCCGTGCCGTCGTGCAGCTTCCAGATGTGCAGCACCGGGTGGAAGCGCATGCCGTACGGCGACGTGATGTAGCTGCTGACCGGGTATCCGAGCCGCCCGCCGCCGGACGGCACCGGATCCGGCACGTCCCGTGGCTTCCGGTGCTCCTTGCGAGCCTTCGCTCGCTCGGCCGCCTCGGCTGCCGCCTTCCGGCGGGCGGCCGCGGCCTTCTCGGCCTTCGCCTGCGCGATCAGCATCTGCTGGACGCGGTTCCGCTCCCGCAGCAGCGAGTTGTACTGCGCGAGCTCGGAGTTCTTCTCCTTCTCCGCGGCCTTGAACGCGGTCAGCTTGACCGCCGCGACCGATGCCGCCTCCGCCCGGTCGGCCGCGACCTGCTTGGTCAGGTCCGTGACCTTCTTGACGGTTGCGGCCGCCGCGGCGCGGGCGGACTCGGCGTCCTTCTCCGCGGCCGTGAGCTTGACCTGCTTGCTGGCCAGCTCCGCCTGCGCCGTGTTCAGGTTCGCGATCGCGTTGCTCTGGATGCCGAACACGTTCCGCTGGACCTGCATCCCGGTCGCGATGTCGGCCGGCGCCGCGCCGCGGAGCGCGATCGACAATCCGACCAGACCGTTCTGCTGCTGGTACGCAGACCGTACGGCGCGTCCCGCGACGGACCGCTTCTCGGCGATCTGCTGCTGACCGGCCGCCACCTCGGAGGTCGCCGTACGGAGTGCCGCCTCGGCCGCGGCAAGCTTGCCCGCGGCAACCGCGTCCGCGGCCTTCGCGGCGGCGAGCTGCCCCTGCGCGGCGGCGTACCGGGCCTGCACCGCCTGGTACTTCGTGACGGCTTGGTTGTACGCGGCAACGGACTTGCCGAGCTGGTCGGAGGCGTCGTCGAGATCAGCCTTGGACTGGTTGATCTGCGAGTCGAGTTGTTTCTTCTTGGCGGCTGGATCCGGCGGTCTCGCCTCCGCGGTCGGAGCGTACGGGACCGCGGCCAGGACGCCGGCGGACAGGGACAGGACAAGGCAGCAAGCGGTAACCACGTTCTGCCGCCCCCGCGGTCTCGTGCTCGATCGCGGGTACGGCGGGGCTGGGGTACCGGTGCTGTCGTCTCGCTTGATGCTCCCCCGCTCAGGCGGGTTCGCACCGGGGAAGTGCGGGACCACAGGTCGACCCCTTGCTCTGGATGCAATTGTGCGGTACTGGAGTGACTGCTGTTACTCCTGATACTGCACGATAAGTCACCCGGGTCAGACTTTGAGGTATTTCCGCGTTGTCAGGAATGTCGGGATGACCGCGAGCACCAGTCCGACCAGCACCATGATCAGCGTGACGCGGAACGTCTCGGACGCCCCGACCCACTGCCAGACCCGGAACGTCGCCTGAGCCTGGCGCATGACCATGAAGTACACGATCATCCACAGCGTGCCGCAGGCCAGCGCGGCGCCGATGACGGCCGCCAGCACGGCCTCCAGCAGGAACGGCAGCTGGATGTAGAAGTTGGACGCACCCACGAGACGCATGATGCCGATCTCACGTCTGCGCGCGTACGCCGCCAGCCGGATCGTGTTCGCGATCTGCATCAGCGCGGCGACCAGCAGCAGACCCGCTCCCAGGTACGAGCCGACCTGGAGCCAGTTCAGCGCCTTGAACAGCGGGTCGAGGTACTGCCGGAGGTCCTGGACCGTGTCCACCCCGGGCAGGCCGGCGACCGCGCTGACCAGGTTCTGGTAGCGCTGCGGGTCCTTCAGCCGGATCCGGAACGACTCCTGCATCTGGTCCTGGGTGACCGTGCTGACGATCGGCGAGTCCTTGTACAGCTTCTTGAACGACTCGAACGCCTGCGCCTTGGACTCGGTGAAGACCCCGTCCGGCGCGGTGTCCGGGTTCGACTCGATGACCTGCTGGATCCGGTTCTTCTGCTCCTGGGTCACCTCGGCGCCGGAGCAGCCGCGGCCGCCGGAGTCCTTGGTGCAGAGGAACACCGAGATCTGGATCTTGTCGTACCAGTTCCCCTTCATCAGGTTCACCTGCTCGTGGGCGAGCAGCGCGCTGCCGAACAGCGACAGCGAGACCCAGATGGTGACGACGACCGCGATCGTCATCGAGAGGTTCCGCTTCAGACCGATGCCGAGGTCGGAGAGGATGTAGTTCAGGCGCATTCTTCAGTCAGTCCCTGTAAGTCACCGTGCTCGGCGGTCAGTGCTGGTAGCCGTAGACGCCGCGCGACTCGTCGCGGACGACATGACCGTTCTCCAGCTCGATCACGCGTTTGCGCATCTGGTCGACGATCGACACGTCGTGGGTGGCCATCACGACCGTCGTACCGGTGCGGTTGATCCGGTCCAGCAGCTTCATGATGCCCACCGACGTACCCGGGTCGAGGTTTCCGGTCGGCTCGTCGGCGATCAGGATCATCGGCCGGTTCACGAACGCGCGGGCGATCGCGACGCGCTGCTGCTCACCGCCGGACAACTCGTCCGGGAGCCGGTCCTCCTTGCCGTCCAGACCGACCAGCTCGAGCACCTCGGGGACCGTCTTGCGGATGTGCGAGCGCGGCTTGCCGATCACCTGCAGCGCGAACGCGACGTTCTCCGCGACGGTCTTGTTCGGCAGCAGCCGGAAGTCCTGGAACACGGTTCCGATCTGCCGCCGCATCTGCGGGATCCGCCAACTGGCGAGCCGGTTCAGGTCCTTACCGGCCACCATGATGTGGCCCTTGGACGTCCGGTGCTCACGGAGCACGAGGCGCAGGAACGTCGACTTCCCGGACCCGGAGGTGCCGACCAGGAAGACGAACTCGCCTTTCTCGATCTCGACGTTGACGTTCAGCAGAGCGGCCTTGGACTGGCCCTCGTACGTCTTGGAAACATTCTCGAAGCGGATCACGGATTCATCCGGCCGTGGTCGGGAACAGGGAGCGACGCGACGGTAACCACGAAGTGCACCGTACGCCACCGGAGCGGCCGGCGATCAGTCTAGGCGTTCCACGGCGTGCCGCCGACCAGACCTGCCGGTCCGAACGGGCCCGTCCGATACCCGGTGCGTTTGAAACGGATGCCCTAGGGACGTGTCAGACACGCCCTAGGCGTCGGAGAGGCGGGCGATCGTCGCGGAGGCGCGGCGGACGATCGGGACCGGGCCCTCCGGGAGGACGTCGCCGATGAACGAGTAGTACCGGAGGATGTCCGGGTCGACGTCGCCGGGGCGGTGCCGGCTGTGGTCGCGGACCCAGTCGATGATGTCACCCCAGCCCGGGGCCGCGAGCGAGCCGCCGAAGTGCTGCACGGACAGCCCCGCGCACAGGTTGCCGAACGCCAGCCGGTGGGCGAGCGGCCAGCCGCGGAGCGTGCCGAGCACCAGGGAGGCCAGGAACACGTCGCCGGCGCCGGTCGGGTCGTACGAGCGCACCGGCAGCGCCGGGACCTGCTCCTCCTCGCCGGTGGCCTGGTCGATCGCGAGGACGCCGTCCGCGCCGTTCGTGACCACCGCGAGCGGCACCCGCTCGGCGAGCTTGTGCAGCGCGGCCTTCGGGCTGTCGGTCCGGGTGTACGCCATCGCCTCGTCGGCGTTCGGCGTGAACGCGTGGAAACCGTCCAGTACGTCGAGCACAGCCGGTGACCACTCGTCCGTCGGGTCCCAGCCGACGTCCCCGAACAGCAGCGCGCCGGACTCCCGGGCCTCGACGGTCCAGCCGGGCAGCTCCTCCGCGACCGGGACGATCGCCGACCGGGTCCGCAGCCCCGGGCCGACCAGCTTGCTCGGGTCCCCCGGCGCCTCGTGCGCATGGGTGACCATCGCGCGGTCCCGGTTGATCGACATCGACACCGTCACCGGCGAGTGCCAGTGCCCGATCCGGCGGGAGTGCGACAGGTCGACGCCCTCCTGGTCGGCGAGCGTGCGCCAGCAGAAGTCGGCGTACACGTCGTCGCCGAAGACCGCGGCCAGGCCGCTCTTCAGACCCAGCCGGGCGGCCGCGATCGCGAAGTTCGCGACGCCGCCGGGGCAGGAGCCCATCCCCTCGGCGAAGATCTCGGTACCGGTGGTCGGGGCGGACGCCAGGCCGGTCATGACGATGTCGAAGAACACAGTCCCTTGTACGAAGACGTCGTACCCGTCCTGCTGGTCCGTCACGGTGACACTACTCCTTGTCATGCTGGGCACGCTGGTCTGTCGGTCGCGGGTGGAATGCTCCTTCGTAACATCATCGACCGGTCAAGACCACGGATTTGGGAGGACGAGTGATGAGCACCGGGGTGTGTCTGTGATTCCCACCTGGATCTCGGTCGTCGGGGTCGTGGTGACCGTGCTGTCGCCGCTGCTCGCGCTCGGCGGCGTGGTGCTCGGCGCGTACCTGACCCGCAAGTCGGACCGCGAGCTCGACACCTGGCGGCACCGCGAGGAGACGATGCGGATGGTGCGCTGGGCGGTCGAGCAGATCCTCGAGGGCGAGGACGCCGGGACGGACGCCGGTGTGGTCACGCTCCGCTCACTGATGCGGTCGGAGCTGTTACAACCGGAGGACTACGACCTGGTCGCCGCGCTGACCGCGGCCGTAGCGATCGACCGGGTCGGGGCAGACGCGTACGCTGATATTGCGGAAGCTGACATCGAGGTCGTCGAGGGAGACAGTGACCATGGCTGACAAGCGGACCGTGAAGGTCTCCCGCCAGGTGATCGAGTTGGCCCGCCTGCACGTCGAAGCGGCCCGCCGCGCCGGCCGCAAGCCCGACGAGGCGGTCGCCCGGATCGCCAACGCCCACCCCGACAACGGCAACGAGTCCGCTACCCCCGCCCCCGCCTGATCAGTTCAGCGATCCCCGCGGCGCGACCCAGAGATGGGGCTGTCCGGTGACAGCGGCGATGTGCTCGAAGTCCGCGTCGTAGTGCAGGATCACCGCTCCGTACTCCTCGGCCACAGCAGCCGTGAGTACGTCGACCACGCCGGCCGCCCGGTGCTTGCCGCGGGACGCCATCCGGACCTGCACGTCACGCGCACGCTCGGCAACTGCCTCGGTGATCGGAAGCGTCACGTACAAGGAGCGCCGGCGTTCCCTCGTCGTCTTCACGTCCCGGTGGTTACGTCCTGAGTAGCCGGTCTCCAGGTCGACGGTGACGCAGGTCGCCGCGGCCCGGTCGGCGATCAGGCCGGCGATGATCGACCGCACCGCCGGGTTCTTCGTCCGGGTCAAGGCCGACGTGTCGACCAGGTACAGCTTGCCGACAGCGGCGAGCGTACTCAACGACGGGCCTCACGCATCACCTCCGGGTCGGTGATGTCCGGACCGACGCCCAACCCGTACGGATCGTCGAGCAAGGCTTCGATCCGCTCCCTCCGGCGGGCCACGAACGCGAGAGCGGCGTTCACCGTGTCCTTCTTCGTCACTGTCCCCAGCTCCTTTGCCGCGAGCTCCAGCGCCTCGTCGTCCACGTCGATCACCGTCTTCATGGTTCGACCCTAAGGCGCGTATATATACCCCGGTAGGATCAGATATACAAATTGATCGAATCGTTGCCGGACCGTCGGGAGTACCAGCACGCGAGCGCGACGATCGCGAGCAGGACGCCTGCACCGAGGAAGCCCCAGGTCGGTGCGGTGTGTTGGACCAGCAGGCCGGCGAGTGCCGAGCCGGCCGCCGAGCCGAGGTTGTTGGAGGTGTTGATCCAGGTGCTGGCCTCGGTCCGTTGGTGCGGCGGTGTGACCTGGTCGGCGGCCAGGTAGCAGACCACGAAGAGTGGGGCTACGGCAACGCCCGCGAGGCCGAGGATCGCCCCGAGCAGGATCAGGTCGGGAACGAACGACGCCACGATCAGCCCGGGCAGGAACGCCGCCGTGATCAGGCCGGCGGCGAGTGCGGCGATCAGACCGGCGAGGTGGATCGGCCAGGGCCGAGTGTGGTTGCGACGGGCCCAGAGCATGCCGCCGACCGCGCTGCCGGCCGCCATCGCCGCCTCCACGTACCCTGCCGCGCCGGGGTGGCCCGCCTGCTGAGCGACGGCCGCGATGCAGAGGTACGCCGTGCTGATGCCGGCTGCGGTCAGCAGGATCACCAGCAGGATCCGGCGAAGGCCAGGGAGGACCAGCGGGCCCAGTGGATGACGGGCAGGTGCTGCTGGCGCGGTGTGAGTGGTTACCGGGCTGGTGGTCATCGCCACGGTCCCCACGAGCATGAGGGCAGCTGAGCAGGCCAGGGCGACCGGTGCGCCGAAGAGTCCGATCAACGTGCCGGCAATCAGCGGGCCGCCGAGGAAGAGGCACTCTTCGGCGACCGCGTCCAGGGCGTACGCGCGCTCCTTCAGCGGGAGGCCGTCGGTGAGGAGGCGCCAGTTCGAGCGCATGGACGGCCCCAGCGGCGGCGCGAGCAGCCCGGTCACGCCGACCAGGACGAGCAGTACGGCGGTGTTCGGCGTACCGGCGATCAGGAACAGGCCGGCGGACGAACCGGCGGCCAGGAACGGGAGGACCCGGCGCTGACTGAAGCGGTCGACCAGGCGGGCCTTGTACGGCATCGACAACGAACTGATGCCGAACACGGCCACCGCGGCGCCGGCCGTGGCGAAGGAACCGGCGGAGTGGCGGACGGTCATCAGTAACGACAACGGGAGCAGGCCGTACGACAGCCGGCCGATCAGCGCGGGCACGAACGTGCGCAGCGCCGACGGCAACAGCAGGACATCACGGTAGCTCCCGGCACGAAGGGTGCCGGACACGGGAACGCTCCTAGAGATTCACGACGGAATGAGGGCTCGGAACCACGCCAGGCGTGGGAGCCGCTCTCTAGTCACGAGGTGAATGCATGCCGCACAGCATACGCGAGAAATAGCCCCGGCATCAGCCGTTCCGGTCGTAAGGTCGTCTTCGGTGCGCAGGCTGTGGGACTGCGCTGAACGGAGGCGGCACATGAGCGGGATGACGCGGCGGCGGTTGCTGGGGATCGGCGCCGGCCTGTCGGCGATGGCGGTGGCGGGGTGCGGTTCCAACAGCGGACGGCCCTCCACGAACGGCGGGTCGAAGCCGGCCTTGCAGCAGTGGTACCACCAGTACGGCGAAGCGGGTACGCAGCAGGCGGTCGAGAAGTACGCGAAGGCGTACCCGGACGCGACCGTGACCATCCAGTGGTCTCCGGGCGACTACGAGAAGAAGGCCGCGACCGCGCTGCTCACCGACCAAGGCCCGGACGTCTTCGAGTATCCGAACGGCCCGACGATCGACATGATCAAGGGCAAGCAGGTCGTCGAGCTGACCGATCTGCTCGGCGACGCGAAGAGCGACTTCAACTCCGCGCTGCTGGACCGGATGTCGTACCAGGGCAAGCTGTACGCGATTCCGCAGGTCATCGACATGCAACTGCTCGTGTACCGCAAGAGCATGCTGAGCGCGGCCGGCGTCCAGCCGCCGCAGACCGTGGACGAGCTGCTGGCCGCGGCGAAGAAGCTCACCACCGCCAAGGTCAAGGGCCTGTTCGTCGGCAACGACGGTGGAGTCGGTGTGCTCGGCGGCCCGGCGCTCTGGTCGGCCGGCGTGGACTACCTGACCAAGGACAACCAGTTCGGGTTCGACGACCCGGTCGCCTTCGAGTCGCTGCGCAAGCTGCGCGAGTTCTGGACGTCGAAGGTGTTGTTGCTCGGGGCACCGACCGACTGGTCCGACCCGGCCGCGTTCACGCAGGGCCTGACCGCGATGCAGTTCACCGGCCTGTGGACGCTGCCGGTGATCGAGAAGGCGCTGCCCGGCGACTACGGCGTACTGCCGTGGCCGAAGCTGAACGCGACCACCGGCGCGCCGAGCGTTCCGGTCGGGGCGTACGGCGCCTGCGTGAACGCGAAGTCGAAGAACCTGGACGCGGCGAAGAAGTTCGTCAAGTGGCTGTGGGTGGACCAGACCGACGACCAGCTCGACTTCGCGCAGTCGTACGGCTTCCACGTACCGGCCCGGAAGAGCCTGTCGGCGAAGGCCGAGAAGCTGAAGTCCGGCCCGGCCGCCGACGCGGTCAAGCTGCTGAACGACAACGGCCACCCGCAGAACCCGATGCTCTGGTCACCGAAGGCGAGCTCGGCGTACTCCGACGCGCTGAACAAGATCATCCGCAGCGGCGCCGACCCGGCCGCGGAGATCAAGACCGTCCGCACGGTCACCGAGGCCGAGCTGAAGCGGATCGCCGGATGACGCTCGCCCTGCAACCGCTGACCGACGACGACCGCGAGCTGATCGAGCTGGCCCGCCGTACGGTCGACGCGAACACCGACGGGCCCGACGGCGTCCACACGATGGGCGCCGCGGTCCGCGGGACCGACGGCCGGATGTACGCCGGGATCAACCTGTACCACTTCACCGGCGGCCCGTGTGCGGAGCTGGTCGCGCTCGGCCGGGCCCGCGCCGACGGCGCTCGGGAACTCACCACGATCGTGGCCGTCGGCAACCAAGGCCGCGGCGTGGTCGGTCCGTGCGGCCGCGACCGCCAGGTCTTCGTCGACTACCACCCGGCGATCCGCGTCATCCTGCCGTCACCCGACGGCCCCGGCTCGGTCCTCGCCACGGACCTGCTCCCGGGCGCGTACCGCTGGACGCCTTAGACGCTGGGAATGATGTCCTTCCCGTACGACGTCAGGGTCTGTTCCTTGGCGTCGTGCTGGAGGTACAGGGCGAACTGGTCGACGCCCAGGTCCTTCAGCTCGGCCAGCCGGGACAGGTGGTTCTCGACCGGGCCGAGGAGGCAGAACCGGTCCACCACCTCGTCCGGGACGAACGCCGTGTGCGTGTTCCCGGCGCGCCCGTGCTCGGCGTAGTCGTAGCCCTTGCGCCCCTCGATGTAGTCGGTCAGGGCCTTCGGCACGGCGCTTGACGTCCCGTACCGCGCCACGATGTCGGCCACGTGGTTCCCGACCATCCCCCCGAACCAGCGGGTCTGCTCGCGTTGGTGCTCGAGGTCGTCCCCCACGTACGCCGGCGCGGCGACGCAGAACTTGATCGCCTGCGGATCACGGCCCGCCTGCTCCGCGGCCCGGCGTACCGCGGTGATCATCCACTCCGCGATGTCCGGATCCGCCAGTTGCAGGATGTACCCGTCGCCGACCTGCCCGGTCGCCTCCAGGGCCTTGGGGCCGTACGCCGCCACCCAGACGTCGAGCGCGCCGTCGTCGACCCACGCGAACGTCAGCTGCCGGCCGCGGTACTCGGCCGTCTCGCCGCGGGCCAGCGCCCGTACGACCTCGACGCACTCCTTCAGGTCGGCGATCGTGCCGGGCTTCGCACCGAGCGTCCGGAGGGCCGAGTCGCCGCGGCCGATCCCGCAGATCGTCCGGTTGCCGAACATCTCGTTCAGCGTGGCGAACTGGGACGCGATCACGGTCCAGTCCCGCGTCCCCGGGTTCGTCACCATCGGCCCGACGATCACCCGCCGGGTGGCGGCGAGGATCTGGCTGTAGATGACGAACGGCTCCTGCCAGAGCAGATGCGAGTCGAACGTCCACACGTAGCCGAACCCCGCGTCCTCCGCCTGCCGGGCCAGCTGCACGACCGTGGACGCGGGCGGATCACACTGGAACACCACACCGAAGTCCACGCTCTCCCCCTACATCAGATACGACGAGAGGCCGCGCTTCAGGAACTTCCCGCGTCCCTTGCGGCCATGGTAGTTGCCGTCGGCCACGATCACCTCGCCGCGCGAGATCACCGTGCCCACGCGGCCCTGGATCTCGACCCCTTCGTACGCCGAGTAGTCCATGTTCATGTGGTGCGTCGCGACGCCGATCCGCGTCGTACCGTTCGGGTCGTAGATCACCAGGTCCGCGTCGGAGCCGGGCTGCACGACGCCCTTCCGCGGATACAGCCCGAACATCCGGGCCGGTGTGGTCGCGATCGTCTCCACCCAGCGCTCCAGCGACAGCTTGCCGTCGGCAACACCCTGGAAGACCAGGTCGACGCGGTGCTCGACGCCGCCGATCCCGTTCGGGATCTTGGAGAAGTCGCCGAGGCCGAGCTCCTTCTGGTCCTTCATGCAGAACGGGCAGTGGTCGGTGGACACCACCGCGAGCTCGTTGGTCCGCAGGCCCTTCCACAGGTCCCGCTGATGCGACTCGTGCTTGCTGCGCAGCGGGGTCGAGCAGACCCACTTCGCGCCCTCGAACCCGGGCGCGCCGAGCTGGTCCTCGAGGGTCAGGTACAGGTACTGCGGGCAGGTCTCCGCGAACACGTTGCGGCCCTGGTGCCGCGCGGCCGCGACCTTCTCCAGCGCCTCGCTCGCGGACAGGTGCACGATGTACAGCGGGCAGTCCCGGGCGACCTCGGCGAGCGCGATCGCCCGGTTCGTCGCCTCCGCCTCGAGCGCCGCCGGGCGGGTGATGCCGTGGTAGATCGGGTCGGTCTCGCCGCGCTCGATCGCCTGCTGGACGAGGACGTCGATCGCGATCCCGTTCTCGGCGTGCATCATGATCAGCGCGCCGTTCTCCCGGGCGGTCTGCATCGCGCGCAGGATCTGGCCGTCGTCGGAGTAGAAGACGCCCGGGTAGGCCATGAACAACTTGAAGCTCGTGATGCCTTCGTCGGCGACCAGTTGGTCCATCGCCTTCAGCGCGTCGGCGTCAACGCCGCCGAGGATCATGTGGAACGCGTAGTCGATGTGGCACTCGCCCTCGGTCTTCGCGTGCCAGGCCGCGAGTCCGTCCTGCACCACCTCGCCGGTGCGCTGGATCGCGAAGTCGATGATCGTCGTGGTCCCGCCGTACGCCGCGGCCCGGGTCCCGGTGTCGAACGTGTCGCTGGCCGACGTACCGCCGAACGGCATCTCCATGTGCGTGTGCGCGTCGATCCCGCCCGGGATCACGTACTTGCCGGCGGCATCGATCACCCGGTCCGCGGTGATCGACGGCGTGAAGGACGGGTCGAGGACCGCGACGATCTTCTCGCCCTCGACCAGCACGTCCGCGAGCCGGGTCCCGGTCGGACCGACGACGGTTCCACCCTTGACGAGCAAAGACATCTTCGACAACAACTCCTCTTGAAACTCTTGGAGCACCTACCGGAAGGATGAAAGGGAAGGATGAGGGGAAGAGAGTATCTACGGTTTCGTCAGGTCTCCGTACGCGTCCGGGCGGCGATCACGGTAGAACTGCCAGCGGTCCCGGACCGTGTCCAGCAGGCCGAGGTCCAGGTCGCGGACAATCAGTTCCGGGTCGTGGTCGTGCCCGACCTCGCCGACGAACTTCCCCTCCGGGTCGACGAAGTACGACGTACCGTAGAAGTCGTTGTCGCCGAACTCGGACTCGATGCCGACCCGGTTGATCGCGCCGATGAAGTACTCGTTCGCGACCGCGGAGGCCGGCTGCTCCAGTTTCCACAGGTACGCCGAGAGCCCGCGGCTGGTCGCCGACGGGTTGAACACGATCTTCGCCCCGGCCAGCCCGAGCGCCCGCCAGCCCTCCGGGAAGTGCCGGTCGTAGCAGATGTACACGCCGATCCGGCCCACCGCGGTGTCGAAGATCGGATAGCCCAGGTTGCCCGGCCGGAAGTAGAACTTCTCCCAGAAACCCTTCACCTGCGGGATGTGGTTCTTCCGGTACTTCCCGAGGTAGGTGCCATCGGCATCGATTACGGCGGCGGTGTTGTACAGCACGCCCGGCTGCTCCTGCTCGTACTCCGGCAGCACCATCACCATCCCGAGCTCCCGCGCCAGCGCGGCGAACCGCTCGGTGGTCGGGCCCGGCACGGACTCGGCGTACTCGTAGTACTCCGCGTCCTGTTTCTGACAGAAGTACGGCCCGTAGAACAACTCCTGGAAACAGATCACCCGCGCCCCTTGAGCCGCGGCCTGCCGCGCGTAGTCCTCGTGCGCCTTGATCATGGACTCCTTGTCACCCGTCCACGACGTCTGAACAAGCGCAGCCCTGACAACCTCCGCCACAAGAACCTCCCCAAGTAGCCGAGTCCCCATGCTCCATCCGCCACCACCCACCCGTCAACGGATACCCCCGGTTCCGGCGGGTCCCCACTTGACCGCCCCACGCGGACAGCAGGGATCCTCAGCTCGGCGAGCCGCCCGACGCCAGCGTGACCGCGCGGCGGAGGGTCTCCTCCACTGCTGCAGTGTCGGCGAGTGTCAGTTGCTCCTCCAGCAGGATCGAGCCAGTGGTGCCGTCGGCCGCCGCAAGTACAGCCTCGCCACTGGCCCACAGCGTCACCCGGACCATCCGATCGCTCCCATCAACATCGATCCAAAGTGACGGATTCTCACGATCAGCGGGCGAACGGCTGAGACCGAACTCCACCCCGCGGTCGCCCAAGGCAGCTCGAGACTCGTCGACCCAGTCTGCCGCGTAACTCAGAAGGTCGGTCATAGCTTCGATGCGATCCATTCGATGTTGTGTGCCGACGGGAACTGAGGAAGTGGCTGTCCTCTCTTGGCGGCCAGCCGACCCCGTAACGAGTTCGGTCCTGGTATCTGCGCCCACCCAGGCTTACCTGCCGTAGCCAGTGACGCGTTCGGAACGTCGAACTCCACGTATCTCGAACCGGACCTCGCTTCCTTCATGTACGACTGGACGTTCGCAGGATGCTCAGGCCGGATCGGAGCCTGACGTCGGGTTGTCGTTGGCGTAGGTGTAGCCGAGCATCTGCTGGGGGTCGGCGATGTCGAGCACCGGGTCGACGCTCAGGAACCGGCCGATGGTCGGGTCGTACTCCCGGGCACCGACCGTGGTCAGGCCGGTGTCCTTGTCCTCCGGTTTGCCCAGGAAGCCGTGCTTGTCCGGCCAGGCGGCCGGCGCGATGCCTCGGGGGTCGCCGAACGGCTTGGCGTACCGCTTCGTCGCTGCCAGCGTCGCCGCGTCCACAGCGACCTGCGACGTCTCGTGATAGTCGGTCACCAGCCAGGAGAAGTCCGAGGTCGCCGTCCCGATCGCCGATTTGCGTGCTTCACGGGAAGAGCGCGAGCCACTCGGCCGATTCCCGCCGGAGCCGCTGCCGGAGGTCGTTCAGCCGGCTCGTTCCGAACCGTTCGATCTCCGACAGATCGTCCCCGATGGTCCGCACCGCGGCCTGGACGACGGCGCTGGACAAGGTCGGATCGTCCGCTCCGGCCTCACGAATCACCAGGCCTCTCGCCGGCGGACGCGCGGCGTACTCGGCCGCGTCGAAGACCTGTCGGGCAGCCCAGACCGCCTGCTGGGCGTCGTCGCTCAGCCAGGCTCCGACCGCGTAGGCGACCGCTGCCGCGGCGTTCTGCGCATAGGCTCCCTCCAGGACCCACTCGCCCGGCGCGTCATCGTCCGGAACCAAGTCGACTGCCACCTGTCGAGCGTCGGTCAGATCGCGATCCGCGCCCCCCAGCACCTCCCAGACCTGCTCGACGATCCCGGCCAGTTCCTCCGGGGCGCCCACACCGGCCGCGTCGACGTACCGGCGGTAGAGCGGAAGCAGGCGCTCGGCACAGGCCGCGGCGAAGGCCGCCTTCCCGGCCCGTCCGAGCACACCGATCCGCTCGATCAACTCCCGTTCGTCATATTCCGTCACCCTAGGAAGTATGCCGTCGTCGAGCTCACGATCGTCGCACCCGCTCCCCGCAGGAACTGTCGGCAATCCGGACAGAACGGTCGCGAAGCTGCGATACCCAGCGGCGTCAGTCCTGCCCCCTTGGCGGCGTTGTAGGCCGTGACCTCCGCATGCGCGCCCGGCTCGCGTCCCAGGACCTCACCCGGCTTCGCGAGTGCCTGTTGCACCCTCGTGAGATCGGACTTGGCCCCGCCTCCCAAGGCGTCTCGGCCCTCTCTGGTACCCACGACCGCCGTCGTGCGCTTCGCCTGAGCGATGTCGTCGAGTGCGCCGTGCACTTCCTTGGCGCGTCCCTCCAACCTGCCCAACTCGGCCCCCAGGTTCAGGGCCGGCTTCGCCGTCAGAAGCTTGCCGACAGCCTTGGCCGCGCCTGCTCCGGCAGCGGCACCCGCACCCGCACCGATCGCGCCCGTGACGGCACCTGTGACGGTCTCCTTCGCCAGGTTGGCAGTGCTGAAGGTTTCCTCGTCGTCCAGAGCGACACGCGCCCCGTAGCCGAGGCCGGACCCCGCGGCGCCCGCGATGGCCCCCGCGACGATGACGCATCCGATCCCCGCAGTCGCTCCGCAGAAGGCAATTCCACCCACGACGGCCGCGCCGACAGTGATGGCGGTGCCGATCGTCGAGGCATGTTCCTCGGCCCACTCGTGGGCTTCGTCGATCTTGTCCTCGGCGTCGTTCAGGCGTTTCTTGATCCAGCCGCCGAGGCCGCTGTGCTTCTTCTTGTGGTGGCCTCCGTCGTCGTGGTTGCCGCCGCCGCTACCGTTGTTGGTGCCGCCGTCGTCGTCGCGGTGGGGGTTGGGGTTGTCGTTGACGGCTCCGGCTACTGGGTACTGCTTGTCGACGTCGTCGTCGGTGTAGCCTCCGCCTCCGTCGCCGTCGTGGGCGTTCTGCAGGCCGGTTGGGTCGGAGCCTGACGTCGGGTTGTCGTTGGCGTAGGTGTAGCCGAGCATCTGCTGGGGGTCGGCGATGTCGAGCACCGGGTCGACACTGAGGAAGCGGCCGATGGTCGGGTCGTACTCGCGGGCACCGACCGTGGTCAGGCCGGTGTCCTTGTCCTCCGGTTTGCCGAGGAAGCCGTGTCCGTCCGGCCAACCGCCCGGTGCGACGCCGCGGGGGTCGCCGAACGGCTTGGCGTACCGCTTCGTCGCTGCCAGCGTCGCCGCGTCCACAGCGACCTGCGACGTCTCGTGGTAGTCGGTCACGAGCCAGGAGAAGTCCGAGGTCGCCGTCCCGTTGGCCGAGCGAACGGCGATCGTCTGCCCGTTGAACTCGTACTGGCGCTTGCCCAGCACCTGCCGGGTGGCCTTGTTCAGGGTCAGTTCGAGCTCACCCAGGAACAGGGTTGTCTCCGCCGGGCCGCGGCGGACCAGCAGATTGCCGTCCGCGTCGTACACGTAGTTGGTGTCACCCGACGCGCTCGACAGCTTGGACAGCTTGCCTTGCGCGTTCCAGGCCAGAGTCTGCCCGGGCCGCACGGTCGTGTTGCCCCGCGCGTCGTACTGATAGTCCTTCTGGGCGCCGGCCCCCGTCACCTTCGCCAGCGTGTGCGGCTGATCCGTGTTGTAGGCGTACGTACCGGTGACGTCACCGCCCGCCGAGTGGTCCGTCTGGGTCTGGCGCAGGCCGGTCGGCGTGTACGTCCACGACTGCCAGTACGGCGCGACGCCGCCCAGCGCCATGGTCGTCGGGGCCTTCGTGCAGTCCGCATCGTCTGGTGTCCAGGCCGACGTCAGTCGCAGGTGCCCGTCGTAGTCGAAGCACTGGGTGTCGCCGCCGTCGACGAGATTCTGGTCCTTGGTGACGTTTCCGACCGGGTCGTAGCTGTACAGGTGGTCGGAGACGACCTTCACGTCACCCGCAGTAGTGCGGCTCAGCCGCCTGGTCCCGTCCTCGTACACGTTCGCGATGAACATGTCCGCGTTCGATCCCAGGTCGTACCGGGTGACGTCGCCGAACTGGTTGTAGTCGACGTCGTTCACATAGGTGCCGCGGGTGCTGTGCATCCGGGTCGGCAGGCCCAGGGGGCTGTAGTCGAACTGGACGTCGTCGGCGCCCAGGCCGCCGCCACCGGAGTAGCTGATCAGCGCCGGCGTCTTCGCGTCCGGCTTGTACGCGTAGTTCGTCCAGTAGCTGCCATCGATCTCCACACCCTCGACGGACGGGATGTCCCGGGTCACCTGGGTCGGTTTGTAGAGCACGTTCCGGCTGTTGACGATCGTCCGGTACGCCGGCCCGGTCTTGCCGGCGGTGTAACTGGTCGACATCGCCAACTGTCCCAGCAGACCGGTCTTGTCGTACATCCAGTCGGCGAGCAGATTGGCCGGATCGACGCTCGACCTGTAGAGCCCGGTCTTCCGGTCCAGCGAGTCGTAGGTCGTCACGAGCGTGTTGTTGGTCGAGTCCGTGGTCGAGACCATCCGGTCGCCCTCGTCGTATGTCGAGGTCGTCGTCCCCGTGTCCGGATCGGTGCTCTGGATCTTCCGGCCGCGGAGGTCGTAGGTGGACGTCCAGACGCCGCCGGCTCCTTGCATCCGGGTCATCCGCCCGGCCAGGTCGAACGTGTACGACGTGACGTCCGGCGTACCGGTGGCGGCGTTGCCGTCGTACTCACGCCGCTCGACCACCTGCCCGCGGACATCCGTCACCGTCGAGGTCGCGCTCCCCCCGGCCGGCGGCAACACAGTCGTGGTGTCCCCGCCGTACACCGTGGTGGTGGACCACTTCGGTTGGAGCATGCTCATGAACGTCGACTTCACGACCCGGCCGGTGCCGTCGTACTCGTTGTACGTCTGATCCGGGACGGAGGCGTTGGCAACGTTCACCAGCGTCGCCGCGGGGGCTCCGGAGTCCCAGATGTCCTTGTTGTCGTAGACCACCTGGCCGCGGGAGTCGTAGCGGGACTCGGTGATCAGCCGGCCGCCGTTCGCGCCTGGTGCCTGGGTCTGCCGAGGCCGTAGCAGCGAGTCGAACTGGGCGTACGACGTGACGTATCCGTTCGCTTCGACATTCAGCTGATCGGTCCGCACAGTCGACGCGGCCGTCTGCGACAGCGTGTAGGTGTACTTCGTGTTCGCGAGCATCGTCGACGCCGGGGCCTGGCTCGGCAGCCAGACCGCGGTCAGCCGGCCCAGCGCGTCGTACGCCATCTCGGTGACCTTGCCGTTGGGATCCACGGTCTTGGACGGCAGACCCCACTCGGGACGGTAGGTGGTGGTCGTGGCGAAGTTCGCCGGGGTTCCGCTGTAGGTGTTGACGGTCGGCTGCTTCACGACGGTCTGGGTGAGCGGACCGGACGCCGCGGGGGTGTACTCGGTCGTGGTGACCCGGCCGAGCGCATCCCCTGACGACGTCGCCCGACCGAGAGCGTCGTACGCCTTGGTGCCCGTGGTCTGGTAGATCGGGAGACCGCTCGTGTAGTGGTGCACCCGCTGAACCGTGGTGGCATCACCCTTGGACGCGTCTCCGTACGTCAGGCCGTCGTAGAACGTTCGGACGTCCGACAACACCCGGTCCTCCGGCGGGTTGCCAGACGTCGAGTCGCATGCGCCCGTCGAGGTGACGATCCGCATCGGGAGGGCGACCAGCCACGGCACTGTCTTCTTCGCGTACGCCGTGATCGTGCAGGTCTCGTCGACCTTGGTCGCATCGCCGTAGTCGGTGACCTTGGTCGGCAGGTCGTTGTCCGGGTCGTACGTCGTGGCGACGGTCCGGATCAGGTCCGGCCGGCCACCGTCGCGGTGCACGCGGCTCTGGGTTGCCGACGCACCGGTGAAGTTCGACAGCTTCGTTCCCCCGGGCACTGCCTGCGCGGCCTTCTGGGTGACGACGTAGTCGGTGATGACGCCGGAGACCTCGGTGTTCGAGGTCTCGTTCTGGTAGGTGATCTGCTCGCGCGGGCTGCCCGCCAGCGCGGGCAGGTCCGGCCGCACGGTTCCCGTGGTGTCGACGACGTCGACGTTCTTCGGCGTCGTCGTACCCTCGAGCTTGTCGCCGTCCATACCGCGGAAGTACTTCGTCACCGAGCGGCTGCGCGGCGCCGGATCCGCAGGATCACCGGTGTACGTCGTGACCGTGCTGTAGCCGCGCCAGTCGGACCACGTCTTGTCGTTGTCCTTCAGCATCGCCGACTCGTCGTAGTGCCAGGCAGCGCCACCCGAGTAGACGTACTGGGTCATCATCAGGGCGCCGTTGCCGGTCGGATCCGAGGTCACGACGTTGTCCAGCACGTACTTGTGGAACCAGTCCTCCCGCTCCACCTCACGCGGCGGTGTCCACTTGACCGGGTAGCAGCGCTTGGTGTTGGTGTCCTTGGCCGGCCGCTCCCCGGACATGCACTCCTTGCCCGCGTAGTTCACCGTCACCTTGGCACCGGTCTCGGTGGTGATCTCGTGGATGCGATAGCGGACCAGCCCGTCGAGGCCGTCGGTGGTGGAGTCGACCCGGTTCGCCATCCCGATCGGGCTGAACGTCACGTTCGGCACGCTCAACGCCGTACCGGCCTTGCCGCTGTGGGAGATTCCGGCCAGCCACATCGGAGCGCCGGTGCTGCCGTCGCCCGGCGACGGGAAGGTCAAGTTGGTCTGCCAGAAGTCGACCGCCTGGTACGTCGTGCCGTTCAGTACCTGGGTCTGGATCTGGTACAGACGCTTGCGGGTGAAGAACGTCGGCGACACCTTGTTGGTGCACGCGGTCGTGCCCTCGCACACCTGGTCGAACGGCACGTCCGGCCAGTTGCCCTTCGTCGTGCTGCTGAGCACCGAGCAGTTCGCGAGGCAGCGCTCCGCAGTGGTGAAGACGACCTGCTGCGGCGCCTTCGCGGTCGCGATCGTGGCGTCCCGGAGGCCGTAGTCGATCCGGTTCAGGTAGCCGCCGCGAACGTACGGCGTACCCGGGGACGCGACCCCGTTCTTCGCGTAGTTGTTCGTCTCCTTCGTGTACCAGTACGACATCGCGTTGCCGTGCAGGTCGACGACGTAGTCCAGATTCCAGCGCCAGGCCAGGTCGCAGAACGAGGCCGCGAACGTCGACGCGTGACACGGCTCGCCCGCGTCGTCACCCGCTACCGGCACGGTGTAGACCGAGTTCGTGTACGTCGTCATCGCCGAGTTCAGCTGATGCTTGCCGAAGTAGTACTGCGTGCCGTCGGTCGTCGTCACCCGCCAGTACTCCTTGCGGGCGTCACCGTTGGCGACCGTGCCGATCAGCTTCTCGACCCGGGAGCCGTCGTCGTTCTTGAGCTTCCAGGTGCTCGCACCGGTCACGTCACCGGTTGCCCGGACCAGCTCGTTCGACTTCCCGTTCAGGGTGATCGTCGCGTTGTCGTACTTCCAGCACTGGTCGTACTTGCCGGCGTTCCCGTCCTCGTCGCAACTGGTGTACTTGCGCTCGATGAACGACTCGGTCAGGTCGAAGCCCTCGCCGACCCACGACACCTGGTTGTTCGTCGCCGAGGTCCGGCCGTCGACCGACTGCGCGGAGTACTGGAACGCCAGGCTCGGCGTCGGCCCGGCGGCCGCCGGCGGCATCCTGAGCGGATACGACCAGGTGAAGTCTCCGCTGGACCCGCCGCCGGACCAGCTGGACGCGGAGGAGAGCTGCGTCGCCGCATAGTCGCCCGTGCTCGAGTCCGAGCCGGCCGTCAGAGCGAACACCGAAGGCTGGGCCGCGACAGGTGTCGTCGCCGAGACTGTCTGCAGGTCTGTGTCGTTCGTCGTCTTCAGCGGCGTGCTCGTCGAGCACGCAGGCACGTTCGGCGTCGTCAGGATGCAGGCGGGCAGTGCTACGACCGTGAGGCGCGCAGCCCAATCCGCGCCGAACGCGTTGGCGAAACCGGAGTAGTCGAAGGACAGCTGTACGTCGGATCGCGCTGCCGACGCGGTGGCCTTCACCAGGACACCGCTGACGCCGGCCCGGGCGCTCGCTGCCTGGTCGAGGAACTCGACGTCGACCGTGGTCGTCCGGCCGCCGTTGAGTGATCGGGCGGAAACCGGTCCGCCGGCCCGGGCTCCGGCCGGTTCGACCACCACGCTGCGGTGTCCCGGTGTCGGCCAACTGACTGGCCGGCTGGCCGCGGCGATCGTCTTGCCGACCGCGCTCTTGAGGTCCGCGGACTCGTGCGGAGCGGCGGCGGGCCCGACCGGTTGGACATCCGCGTCGTGTGGCGCCACCGGCTTCGGCAGGCCGGGGCTCCCACCGGAGGACCGTGCCTCGGCCCAGGCCACCGGTCCGGAGACCGCCACGGTGGTGGCGAGCGACAGGCTGACGAGCACCGGCAGGAACCGGGAACGAAGTACACGCATGGTTGGCCTCATCAGGAACAGCTCGATTCGTTGCCGAGGTCGGTGCAGAGCTGGCGTTGCGGTACGACGCCCGAGTAGATCCGCAGGTCGTCGACGAGACCGGCGTACGGGCTGAGCCCCGGCGCCTGGCCGCCGACCACCGTCTTCCCGCTCGTGAACGGAGCGGCGAAGCTGTCGATCCCGCCGTCACCGGATCTGTCGGCAACCTGGAGGACGATCTGGCCGCTGGCAGCGTCGTACTTCGCGACCAGCGCGTTCCAGTCGTCGGCCGTGAACTGATTGGTCGGCTGGGTCACCTCGGTGACCGTTCCGGTCGACGAGTCGGCGGAGGAGCGGGAGAAGACCCACAGGCCCGCGTCGTCGACGGTCGGGCGGTACTCCAGCCGCCAGGAATCCTTCACCGTCCCTGCCTGGTGGACGATCACCTGCGGTTTGGACGGGTCCGTGATCTTCACCCAGGCCGTCACCGTGAAGCTTGCCGATGCGTCGACCACCGGCCGGGCCAGCGAAACGGCCTCCGTGCTCTTCCCGGTGGTGGCCAGCACCCGCCCGCGTTCGAGATCCTCCACGACGGCCGAACTTTGGTCGGTCGTGTCTCCGAAGCCGGAGACGATCATGTTCGAGCCATACACGGAGTCACCGGTCCGCCAGACCCCGTCGGAGCCGGCCGAGACGTTGTCGAACGGGTAATACGCCGTCAGGCCGGCGACGGGCTCATCGGCACCGGACGGACCGGTACGCGGGTCGGCGGCGGCGTGTGCCTCGGCCGCGGACAGGACCCGTGGATAGATCTTCACGTCGTCGATACCTCCGGCGAAGACGCCCTTGGCGGTGCCGACCCGGTACGAGCCGACCTCGACCGTTCCGGCGGCCTTCCACGGCGTGTGGGTGAAGGACGCAGTACCTTGCAGGCGGCCGTTGACGTAGAGCTGGATGGTCTTGTTGCCTGCGTCGACGACGCCGAGCAGGTGCGTCCAGCCGTACATGACCGGCGGAGCGATCGAGTCCACCCGGGCCTGTGCGGCGGTCCAGGAGTCCGAGACGTTCTGGAAGAACGTCCAGCGATTGGCCGACGCGGCGTACCTCAGCACCCCGCCGTAGGCGGCGCTGCCCGTGATCGCGACGATCCCGGAGTCGTTCACGGCGGTGGGCCGCACCCACGCCGAGATACTGAAGCTGCCCGACGTGTCCGCGACCTGGCCGGCGACGCTCGCTCGGTTGTCGCCGGTGTCCTGCCCGTTGAAGACCAGCGATCCACCGACGCGGCCGGCGTCGTCGAACTGAGCACCCGCGACGGTCAGCGGGTGGTTGTTCCCGGACGAGTCGGCGGCCGACGTACCGGAACCTTCGTCGAACGACCATGCCGCGATCGGCGGCAGGCCGGCGCCGACGTTGATCCGGAACTGCCGGGTCGAGCTGGCGTGGGCCACAGCGTCGTGGCTGATCGCGTCGAGTGTCATGTACCCCTGCGCAGGTGTCACCAGCGACACCGTCACAGACCGCCCGTTGACCTTTGTCAACTGCCCGTTGAACCCGTAGCTCAAGGCAACGACATCGGTACTGGTCGACGAGATCGTGTAGGTCACCTTCGCACCGAACGGGACGCTCTCCGGGCACACGTCCGGGGTGGTGCTGTGCAGGCAGTCGGTCAACGCTGTGCCGTTGTAGCTGGCCGTGATGGTCGGTGGCGGCGGAGGTGTGGTGTCTATCTTGAAGTAGCACGTGCCGGACCAGGCCGATGCCAGAGTCCCACCTTGAATGGCATAGAGGGTCCTGGCGCGGTAGGTGTAGAGCGCGCCGGTGGACAGGCCGGTCGGTGCGAGCAACTTGACCAGCACACCGGGCGAGACAGTCGTGCTCTGCGTGTACCAGATCTGCTGGGACTGGCTGATGATCTGGAACTGGACGACGATCGCGGCACTGCTGTCACCGGCGCCGACCAGTCCCTTGCCGGAGAGCTGCGGCCGCAACGAGGCAACAACCATCGGGTTGCTCGACGTCGAGCACGGGCCGGGCACATCGGTCTGTGTCGCGGAGCCCAGCTCGTACGCCGGCAGCGGGTACGCGACGTACTCGATGATGAGCTTGCCGGTGCTGTCGAACTGCTTCCAGGCGATCTCATCGGCCTCGTTGGTCGCCCGCAACCGGAAGGTCGCGGTCCGGCCGTTGGCCGTGGAGGTGTACTGGACCGAATTCGTGACGTCGAACTCGACTCCGGCGGCCGGGCACGAGGAGCTGTACCCGTTGGCGCCGTTGTAGGTTGCGACATCGGCCTGGCTGGCGGGTTGCTTGTTCCAGGTCGTCGCCGACGAGATCGGACCGGTGCGGGAAACGGTGACCGATCGCGCGCTGCAGCTCGCGGAATGGACCTCGAAGGTCTTCAGCGACGCGCTGATGATCTTCTTGTTCGTGTACGGCGAGACGTCGAACTGGAAGAACGAGCGGACGATCTTGTTCTGTTCGAACCCTTCGTACCCGACGCCCAGGGTGTGGCTGGTCAACCAGAACGACGTGGTCGGGTAGAGCTCCCAAGCCGCCGTCCAGCCGTTGCGGTTCACCTCCTTGATCATCGGGTCCAGTACGACGGGGAAGACCGTGGCCGGATCGGTCAGCAGTGCCCGGTCCGGGACGACGGTGAGGCCGTCCCGGCTGCCGTCGAGGTCCATCAGGGCACGCTTCGCCCGCGCGCCCGGCCCGTCGGCGACAGCCGCGGCGGTCGACCTCGCCTTGCTCGCAACCGACCCGGTCGAGTCCCACATCAACGCCTCGCCGACGCTGAACACCTGCTTTCCGGAGGCATCGACGTACGCCGGCCGGCCGGGCTGACCTGTCCGCAGCTCGAGGTTCTGCGTCGCGACCGGAAACATGAGGCTTCGTAGCGCCGGGTTCAACGCGGCGGCCCGGTTCTTGACGACGAGGTTGTAGCTGAAACCCTCCTCGGCGGCGTCGACGACCAGGTCGACGCCCGTCAGGACCTCGCCGTACGTCGCCTTCGAGCCGCTGATCGTGGGCGCCGGCAACGACCAGGGCGACCTGAGCTCGAACACCGCGTCGCCCTCGCGGAAGCGAGCGAGGACACCGGAACCGCCGCCGGAGAACGCCACGTCGGAGACCGACGCGCGGGGGACGAACATGCCGTCCGGACGCGCCGCCAGCGTGGTGTCGATCGGCACCCATCCGGAGTCCTTGTGCACCCGCACCGGCCGGTTCGAGAGCTCCGCGCTCAAAGTGCCGTTGGGTGTCGCCACGGTCCGCGAGTACTCCGTGGTCTTCTCCTCGACCTCGATCGCGGTCCGGTACTGCACCGCGAGCCGAGTCGCCTCGGCGACCGTCTTCGCGGACTTCGGCGGACCGGACGGCTTGGCCGCGTGACTCGCGGGCACCGCGACCAGACCGGCAGCAGTAACCGCCAGGACCGACAGGACACCGATCTGCCGCGTGAGCGCGCGCAGAGTCCACCTATGTGACGTCATAACCCCACCCCTGAAGTGACAACAGCAGAACTGCCAGCACCCCCGAGGTGCGCCGCTCAGGAACCTGAGGGCTTGCTGAGGATGACTGACGGCCACTCAGCGGGTCAAGAAACTTGCAGCAAGTGACAGAGATCGCCGGTAGGTCTGGTGCCGATGACGGAAACGTGCTCCGTCAGAGGGTTCGCGGAGGCTCTGCGACGACTCGGCCGCCTACGGTTGCGTGGGTTGGGGGGTGCCAGGTGGTGTGGAGGTGGGAGCCGGCGCCCTGGATGATGTGGAGGTCGCGGGCTAGGTGGGCGGTCAGTTGGGTGACCGCCGAGCCGGTGGCTTCGTCTTCTTCGACGTTCATCGCGGGGGCGAAGGCGCGGGCGCGGATGATGCCGGCGGGCTCGTTCTGCCAGGACCAGAGGAAGGTGTGGCCGGCTGCGTAGGACGCCGGGTCGGCGGCGAGGACCTCGTCGGGGGTCGACAGTTGGTGCCAGTCCCAGGATGAGCCCCAGGTGGTGTCGGCTCGTACGGCGTAGACGTCGCCGGTGCGGGTAACTTGGATGGAGCCGGCGGGGACGTGGAGGGCGTGGACCGGGTGGCCGTGGGTGTGGAGGTAGGCGGCGGCGCCGACGGTGGGGTGGCCGGCGGAGGGCATTTCCCCGGTAGCTGAGTAGATACGGAGCGTGCCGGTGGCGGCGTCGTCGACGTACACGGTCTCGCTGTAACCGAGGGTCGCGGCGACGGCCTGCCGGTCGGACTCGGGGACGAGCGAGCCGTCGACGATGCCCAGAGGGTTGCCGAACCGGCCGTCGGGGTCGGTGAAGACCCGGACGACCTCGACGTGCAGGTTCGTCAACTAGAGAACGGCGATCGCGGCGACGACGGCGATCAGGATCACCGCGGCACCGACGACGGCCAGCACCCGGCCGTTGATCTTCGGTTCGCTCTTCGCCTCGGTCTGGCCCTCGTTGACGAAGGCGCGGAACATCTGCGTGCTCGCGCCCGGGTCCTGCTCGTTCTCCACGTTCTGCGGGACGTTCTGGTCAGCCATGGCCCAAGACCCTACCTGCCCCGGGTACCCGGCCGGCAGCCCGCCCGCCGAGACCTCACGCAGACCTGATGTACCATTTGGTACATGCGCTTCGATCACTCCACCACGATCCAGGCCGCCCCCGAGCGGGTCTGGGAGGTCTTCAGCGACGTCGAGCGGTGGCCCGACTGGACCCCGACCGTCGAGTCCGTCGAGCGGCTGGACGCGGGCCGGATCCACGTCGGCGCCCGCACCCGGATCCGCCAGCCCAAGCTCCCGGTGGCCGTCTGGGAGATCACCGAGCTCAAAGAAGGCGAGTACTTCGAATGGGTCTCGAAGGCTCCCGGCATCAAGACCACCGGCGGCCACCGCGTGATCAGTACGCCGGAGGGCACCGTCGCGACCGCGACGATCGTCCAGGAAGGCCCGCTCGGCTGGCTGTTCGGCAAGCTGTACGCCGGTCTGACCAAGAGCTACATCGAGACCGAGACCGCCAAGCTGAAAGAGATCAGTGAGTCGGGCAACGCTGCTGGCTGAGGCGGTCGAGCACTTCGCGAAGAACGGGATCGGCGACGCGAGCCTGCGCGCGATCGCGACCTCGATCGGCACGAGTCACCGGATGCTGATCTACCACTTCGGCTCCCGCGAGGGCCTGCTGGCCGAAGTGGTCCGCACCGTCGAGCAGCAACAACGCGACCTGCTCGCCGACCTGTCGGACCTGCCGATCGAGGAGCAGGCCGAGCAGTTCTGGCGGCGGGTGACCGAGGCCGCCCTGGTCTACGGCCCGCTGTTCTTCGAGTTGAGCGCGCACGCGATGCAGGACCTGCCGCACACCGAGCCGCTCAAGGCCGACCTGATCAACGTCTGGTTGCCGCCGCTCACGGAGCTGTGCATCCGGGCCGGCCTCCCCGCCGATCAGGCACCGGCGTACGCGCGACTCGGTCTGGCGGCGTCCCGCGGCCTGCTGTTCGACCTGCTGCTGACCGGTGACCGCGCGGGCGTCGACGAGGCGTCCGCGCTGCTCAACCGGCTGTTCACGCTCCAGCTTCGGTAGGTACGTCGACCCGGCCGGCGACGATCGGCAGCCGCGAGTCCCGCAGTACGGCGACGAACGCGAACGGCCGGTCGAACGCGACCTCGAGCCGCCGCTGCCTGCCGGTCACCATCGCGGCCCGGGTCATCGCCATCGCGGTCACCGCCGCCGCCTCGAACCCGGTCGCGAAGAACCGGGCGAGCACCCGCTGCTGCGCCTGGTCGATCCGCAGCGGCGTCGGGCTGAGCGCGCTGAAATGCCCCTGCGCGCCGGGATCCGACGACACGGTCGTCAGCCCGAAGATCTCCCGCGACTCCATCAGGTCGTGCCGCACGTCGATGCTGAACGCCGGCAACGAGACCTGTACCTGTTGCCGCGACGCCGTCGTCTCCCCGATCCGCACTCCGGGCGCAGCCTGCGAGCCGACGTCGCCCTGGTCGATCAGCTCAGCACCGGACTGTCCGCCGTCGGGATCGGACGCGGCGTCCAGCAGACCTGCCAGTACGTCGGACTGCGCCGTCTCCGGCTGACCGATCCCCAGCAGTACGTCGACGTCCGCGTCACCGGCGACCGTGACGACCGTGAGGTCGTCGTACCGGCGGACCGACTCGAGGTCGGTCGCGGAGCGCTCGAGCCAGCGCCAGGAGCCTGCCCACGGACCGTCGGGGATCCGGCGGGTGTGTTCCGTGAACGGGCTGACCCAGTTCGTCCGCAGCAGGATCGCGGACGCCAGCAGGAGTTCGACGCCGCCGTTCAGGTCGACCGGCATCTCCCGGATCAGGTCGTCCGTGTGCTCGGCCGCCCAGGCGTCCAGCTTCGGCTTGTCGACGGCGGGCTTGCCGGTCAGCATGCCGACCAGCGGCGCGGGCACCACGCTGTCGAAGCTCTCCGCGAGCTTCAGCTGCTCGTCGACCCACACACCGAGCGCCGCGTACAGGTCGGAGGATCGCTCGATCGCCTCGATCAACCGGATCGCGTCCGTCGCGCCGGTCGACGGGTCCACTCCGGCGGCGGTCGCCAACTCCGTACGCCCCGGCTCGTCCGCCCCGGTCGCCAGCATCGCGATCAGCGGCCAGACCCCGAGCCCGGCGACCACGGTGTTCCCGGCGGGCAGCACCCGCGCCCAGCGGCTGGTGAGCTCGTTGACTGCACGCACCACGTCGGCATCCATACATCCACCCTGCCACGCCCGGACACCCTCTTACGAGAAATTCACCCAGCCCGCGACCACAGGCACGCCCGTCGGCCGGTGCACCGCGACGAAGCCGAACGGCCGTTCCAGGTTCACGTACAGCGCCTTCGCGTCGAATGTCGGCGCAGCACCGGCCGCCATCGCCATCGCCGACACGGCCGCCGCCTCGAACCCGGTCGCGGAGAAGCGCGCCATCACGACCTGCCGCGCCTGGTCGATCGCCAGCGGCTGCGGACTCAGCCCGGGAAAGTGCCCGCGGGTCTTGTCGGACGCCGCCGTCAGCCCGAACACGGCCGGATGCGCCAGCAGGTCGTGCTCCGCGTCGATCTCGAAGTACGGCATCGAGAGGATCACCGCCGGCCGCATCGCCTCGATCACCTCGATCCCGGGCGCGGACCGCTCCGACGCAAGCACCTCGGCACCGGGCGTCCCGTCGTCGTCCAGCGTCAGCGCCGCGGCCAGCACCGGAGCCCGTCCGCCGTCTCCGACCACCAGGCGTACGTCGAACTCGCCGGCGCCCCGCACCGTGACGACGGTCAGCGGACCCGCCGCGCTGTCGTGCACCTGCAGGCTGTCCAGGTCGTCGTCGGACCGGCTCAACCAGCGCCGGTCGCCGCGCGGATACTCCTGGAACGGCAGCTCCCAGTCGGTCCTCAACGCCAGCGCGGACGCCAGCACCAGCAGTACGTCGGGTGTCACCTGGACCGGCATCCGCTGCAGCAGCCCGTCCGTCTGCTCCGCGACCCACGCGTCGAGCGCGGCCTGATCGGTCAGCGTCCCGCGGACCTCGGGCGGCAGGAACCGGTCGACGCCGGCCTGCAACTCGATCTCCGGCCGCGTCCACAGCCCGAGCGCCATCCGCAGGCCGGGTGCCTCGAGCAGACCGCCGTACCGCTCGCCGGCCGCCTGCGCCAGCTCGGTGTGGGCCGGCTCGTCCGCGACCTCGGCAAGCATCGCGAGCAGCGGCTGCACACCGAGCCCGGAGATCACGGTGCTGTCCTCGCCGGGCAGCTCGGCGATCCAGTGCGCGGTCAGTCGGCCGATCTGCTGAGCATCCACTCACACATCCTCGCGCATCCGCGTTGAACCCGCATGAAGCGAACGTTCGAGCCCAAGCCGGTACGCCGGTCCGCGGCCGGCAGATGCCGCCGATGGGGGGTGTCAGAGGGTGTCTGAAACGAGCTCGCCGGACTCCGCCGTGCGCGGCGTCCGCCGCCGCACGATCGTGCACGCCATCCCGCCGATCACCAGCACCGCCGCGATCGCCTGCTGCGGCCCGACCGCCTCGCCGCGCAGTACCCAGGCCGCGGACATCCCGACGACCGGCACCAGCAACGAGAACGGCGCGACCGTGCTCGCGTCGTACTGCCGCAGCAGGTAACCCCAGACTCCGAACCCGAACAGCGTCGCCGCGAACGCGAGGTACGCGATCGCTCCGATCCCGCTCGCCTTCAGCCCTCGAATGGCGTCGACGTCGACGTGCGCGCCCTCCGTGAGCAGTGAGAGCAGCAGCAGCGGTACGACGGCGACCGCGCTGACCCACACCATGAAGCGCAGCGTGTCCGGTGGCTTCGCGTATCGGGTGATCGTGTTCGACACACCCCAGAAACCGGCCGCGACGATCACCAGCGCGATGGCTCCGACCGGCGCCGACAGCTTCTTGTCGAGCACGATCAGCACGATCCCGGCGCACGCGACCGCGATGCCGACGATCTGCGCGGGCCGCGGACGTTCCCGCAGCACGGCGATCGCGAACAGCACCGTGAAGATCACCTGGCTCTGCAGCACCAGCGAGGACAGACCGGCCGGTACGCCGTGGTCCATCGCGATGAACAGCAACCCGAACTTGGCGACGCCGAGCGCCAGCCCGACGCCCACGACGTACCGCCAGGGGACACGCGGCTTGCCGAGCAGGAAGATCGCCGGAACGGCCGCGAAGAAGAACCGCAGCGCGGACAACAGCAACGGCGGGACGCCTTCCAGGCCGACCTCGATGACGACGAAGTTGATGCCCCAGACAACGACGACAGCGAGCGCGAGGAGCAGGTCACGAGGCTTCATACGGTCCAGTGTCGGCGGGAGTACACTTAAGAACCAGCACCGATTGCTACCGTCATCACTGTAGGAGCGCTACATGATCGATCTCGGCCGGTTGCGCGCCCTGCACGCCGTCGCGCTGTACGGATCGGTCAATCGTGCGGCCGAGGTGCTCGGGTACACGCCCTCCGCGGTGTCGCAGCAGCTCGCGAAGCTGGAGCGGGAGACACGGACGACGCTGGTCGAGCGGCAGGGGCGCGGGATCGTACTGACGGACGCGGCGCGCCAGCTGGCGACGACGGCCGGACGCATTCTCGAACTGGTCGAAGACGCGGAGCTGACCCTGGAGGAGCAGCGCGGGCAGGCGATCGGGACGTTGAGCATCGCCGCGTTCCCGACGGCAGCGCGCGGGCTGCTGCCGGCGGCGCTGGCCCGGCTGGTCCACGATCATCCCGGTCTGGACGTCCGAGTCCTGGAGACGGACCCGTTCGAGGGTGTCGCGGCGGTGAACCGCGGCGAGCTCGACATCGCGATCGTGCACGACTGGCACAACACCCCGCTCGGTCTGCCCGACGGATTGTCGCGGACGAAGCTCGGCGCCGACCCGGCCGACGTGCTCGTACCGGCCTCGCATCGCCTGGCCGGCAAGGAGTTCGTCCGTGCGGAGGACCTGGTCGGCGAGCGCTGGATCTGCCAGCCGGCCGGCTCGATCTGCCACGAGTGGCTGATCCGGACGATGCGCCGCGCGGGCGTCGAGCCGGAGGTCGCGTACTCGGTCGCGGAGTACCAGACCCAGCTCGCGATGCTCGCCCGCGGGCTCGGCGTCGGCCTGCTCCCCCGGCTCGGCCGCGGCCCGGTCCCGGACGGCGTGGTCGTCGTGCCACTGCAACCCGCCCCGAGCCGGCGGCTGTACGCCGTCTGGCGGACCACCACGTCCCGCCGCCCCGCGATCACGGTCGCGCTCGACACCCTGAAGGCCGCCTGGCCGGACCGCGACACGGCGTGAGCCATTGACAACACTCCGCGACAACCTCTAGGTTCACTTGAACTGTTAGGAAACCTTCCTAATCATTCTCCCCCGACGCCCCTCGGAGGAAGTTCATGCTCCCTACCCTGATCGCCGGCGCGTTACTGGCCGTCTCGACCGTCCTGCCTCCCCAGGCCGCCTCGGACGTCAGCACGTCCGCCGAACTCAAGGCCGCGCTGGCGAACGCCAAGCCCGGCGA
This sequence comes from Kribbella sp. NPDC051137, assembly GCF_040682535.1. NCBI lineage: Bacteria > Bacillati > Actinomycetota > Actinomycetes > Propionibacteriales > Kribbellaceae > Kribbella > Kribbella sp. NPDC051137. The sequence continues at coordinate 41,564 of NZ_JBFBBI010000007.1, read as the reverse complement.
CACCATCAAGCTTGCCGACGGCACCTATACCGGAAACTTCAAGGCAACGGTTTCCGGAAAGTCCGGAAACCCGATCACGATGACCGGTTCCGCCGGCGCGGTCCTGACCGCGAGCGGCGGCTACGGCCTGCACCTGAACGGCGCGTCGTACTGGAACGTCCGCGGCATCACGGTCACCGGCGGCCAGAAAGGCATCATGGTCGACGGCGCCGCGCACGTCACGATCGACGGCGTGACCGTGCACGGCCTCGACATGGAGGGCGTGCACTTCCGGAACAGCTCGACGTACGGCGTGATCAAGAACTCGCGCATCTACGACACCGGCAACGACGGTCGCGGGATGGGCGAAGGCGTGTACGTCGGCAGCGCGGGCGGTACGTCGGACAGGTCCGACCACGTGCAGATCGTCGGCAACACGATCGGCCCGGACGTCGGCGGCGAGGCGGTCGACCTGAAGGAGGGGACGACCGGCGGCCTGGTGTCCGGGAACAGCTTCGACGGCAAGGGCCTGACCGGCGCGAACTTCGACGACAGCTGGGTCGATGTCAAAGGCAACGACTACGTGATCGAGAACAACACCGGCAAGAACACCACGAACAACGGGTACGAGACACACAGCCAGCAGTCCGGGTGGGGTTGCGGGACGGTGTTCCGCGACAACAGGTCCGACCTCACCGGCGCGACCGGGAGCGGGCGGTACGCGTTCAACATCACCAACTACGACGCGGCCGGCTGCACGGTGACGGTTGCCCGCAGCAACACGATGACCGGCGGCAGGGCCCTCACGAATCCGGGCATCCCGGTCAGCTGACGAAGACTCCCCGGCCGTCCTGCCCGGCGGCCGGGGCCCGGCCCGGCTGACCCGCCCCGGCAGCCGGGCCGGCAAGCACCCGCAACTTCTCCTCGGTCTCCTCGTCGGCCGCCGTGTAGACGGTCGCCCGCAACTGGCCGAGCTGCGACAACCACAGGTTGACCGGCTCGATCCGCAGTACGCCGGCCGTCGCGTTCTCCAGCAACTTGATCCGGGTGCTCGGCGCGGCGACCTCGTACCGTTCCCAGAGCTCCGCGAACAACGGCGAACCGGCGCGCAACCGCTCGACCAGGTCCTGCCAGGCCGGCTCCCCCACATGATCCGCCATCGCCGCCCGGAACCCGGCGACCATGTGCAGCTTCATCGACTCGGACTCGACGAAGCTGCAGCGCCACTCGCGCGACACGAACGTCACCCAGAGCATGTTGCGCTCCTCGACCGGAATCTCCCGCAGGTCCAGCACCACCCGGCAGTACGCCTCGTTGAACGCGAGGATGTCGTACCGCGCGTTCAGCACCAGCGCCGGGTACGGCGCGACCGCGTCGAGCGTCTTCTGCACCGAGGACGGCAACACCGCGCACTCGGTCCGGGACGGCCCGACCTGCACACCGGCGAGCGTGAAGAGGTGGTTGCGCTCCTGCCGATCGAGCCGCAGGGTGTCCGCGACCGCCTCGAGCACCTGCGCCGAGACGTTGATGTCACGCCCCTGCTCCAGCCACGTGTACCAGGTGACACCCACGCCGGCGAGCAGCGCGACCTCTTCGCGCCGCAGGCCCGGCGTACGGCGGCGGCCGCCCGGGGCGAAGCCCACCTCGTCCGGCCGGATGCGTTCGCGCCGGCTCCGCAGGAACATCCCGAGCTCGTGACGCCGCTGTCCGCGGTCGACGGTGGTTCTGTCGGTGGCGGCTGGAACAGTGGTCATGGCACCATCATGACCGGAGGTGCAGCCTGGTTCCAGGTAGTGTGAATACCAGGATAAACAGGCTCTTAGTACCCGGATGCCGCGGCCCGCAGGCTGGGAGCATGACAGACCAGCTCCAAGCCGCCACCGCCCCGGCCGTTGCCCGGTCGCGGGCCGGCGCATCGCCGCTCGGTCCGGTGGCGCTGACCACTTTGCTGTTCGGCGCCTTCCTGCCGATGCTCTCCTTCTTCATCCTCAACGTCGCACTGCCCGCGATCGGTTCGGACCTGCACGCGAGCTCCGGTGAGCTCCAGCTGGTCGTCGGCAGCTACGGCATCGCCAACGCCACCCTCCTGGTGCTCGGCGGCCGGCTCGGCGACGGGTTCGGCCGGAAACGGCTGTTCATGGTCGGCCTGACCGGCTTCACCGTGATGTCGCTGATCTGCGCGATCGCCCCGACGGTCGGCGTACTCCTCGCTGCCCGGGTCGTCCAGGGCGCGACGGCAGCTGCCATGACACCGCAGGTGCTCGCGTCGATCTCGGCACTGCTGACCGGTGCGCACCGCGCCCGCGCGATGGCCATGTTCGGCGTCGCCGGCGGGGCCGCGGCAGCGCTGGGGCAGATCCTCGGCGGCGTACTGATCGAGGCCAACGTATTCGGCCTCGGCTGGCGGGCCGTGTTCCTGGTCAACGTCCCGGTCGGCCTGGTGGCCGTCGTTGCCGCGCTCCGACTGCTGCCGGAGACCAAGGCGGACCGGGCGCAACGGCTCGACCTGGTAGGCGCCGCACTGCTCGCGCTGACGCTCGTACTGCTGCTCCTGCCACTCACCGAAGGCCGTCCGCTCGGCTGGCCGCTCTGGACGTGGCTCTGCCTCGCGGCGACCGTACCGGCGGTAGCTGTACTCGGCCTGCACCAGCACCGGTCCGAGCGTTCCGGCCAGGCCCCGCTGATCCCGCCGACGGTGCTGCGGTTGCGGGCGATGCGGATCGGCCTGCTGCTGGCGGTGGCGTTCTTCACGACGTTCGGTGGCTTCATGTTCGTGTTCGCGCTCGCAACGCAGGGCGAGGCGCACATGTCTCCGTTGGAAGGCGGTCTGAGCCTGCTGCCCTTGGCAGTCGGATTCCTGATCACGTCGATCTACGGGCCGCGGCTGCAGGTCCGGTACGGCGCCGGTCTCATCCTCCGCGGCTGGCTCATCCAGGCGGTCGGCTACGCGCTTCTCGCGGTCGTGGCGCTGACCCTGTGGCCACACGTCGATCCGTGGCGCCTCGCTGTTCCCATGCTCGTCGCCGGCTTCGGCTCCGGTCTCGTCATGGTGCCCCTGATCGGCGTAGTCCTCAGCCAGGTTCCCGCCACGCAGGCAGGCCTCGGCAGCGGCATCCTCCTCACCAGCCAGCAAACCTGCCTGGCCCTGGGAGCCGCAACGGTCGGTACGGCGTACCTCTCGATGGCCGGCACCAACTGGGGCCAGGGCGGCGCACTCGCCGCGGTATCACTGGCAATCACGGTCATCTCGCTGCTGATGATCCCGGTCACGCACCAGCTGCGGTCCAGTGGGAAGGGCGTGTAAGGGCGTTCGGGAGCTTGGTGGTGCGGTCGCCGCGGGCGGCGTTGAGCTGGGACTGGGTGACGAACAGTGCGCCCGTCAGGTCGGCGCCGCTCAGGTCTGCGTCGCGGAGATCGGCGCCGATCAGGTCCGCCTGCCGTAGGTCGGCCTGGCGGAGGTCGGCGCCGATCAGATAGGCGCCGCGGAGGTTAGCCTTCGACAGGTCCGCCTGACCGAGGCGTGCACCGATCAGGTCGGCGCCGCGGCGTTCCTTCTTCTTCGGTTGCTTGCCGCGGACGGCCCGGCTGGTCGCCAGCAGGATCTCGTTCACGGCGGCCCGCTCGGCGACCACGTCGACGTCCGCGAGGTTCGGCGTACGGCTGACGCGTTCCACCCGGTCGATCGCGGGTTGCGCGTCGGCGTTGTGCTCGAGGGCTTCGGTCAGGTACCAGAGCAGTTCGTGCAGCTGGCGCAGGATCGGGAGTGCGGCGAACATCTCCGGACCACGCTTCGAGAGTTCCTGGCCGGCGCCGAAACAGTCGTACACGGTGCAGCCCGGGAAACCCTTGCCGCGGAGCTGACTGTGGATCGTGCAGCGATGGTCGTCGCTCAGGTTCGGGCAGGGCTCACCCGCAGGCTTGTCGATCGCGAAGTCCGCCGACTTCGCGAACGTCAGTACGACGCAGCAGAGGCCGAAGCACTTGCCGCAGTCGGCCTGCAGGTCAGTTCTGGTCGGCAACCGTCTGGCCGGTCCGGCGCCAGCGGATGCCGGCCTCGATGAACTCGTCGATCTCGCCGTCGAACACACCGGACGTGTTCCCGGACTCGTACTGCGTCCGCAGGTCCTTGACCATCTGGTACGGGTGCAGGACGTACGACCGCATCTGGTCGCCCCACGAACCGGCAACGTCGCCGCGCAGCGCATCCAGCTGCGCCCGCTCCTCGGCCTTCTTCAGCGCGAGCAGCTTCGCCTTCAGGATGACCATCGCACTGGCCTTGTTCTGCAGCTGCGACTTCTCGTTCTGGCAGGAGACCACTGTGCCGGTCGGGAGGTGCGTGATCCGGACCGCGGAGTCGGTCGTGTTGACGCTCTGCCCACCCGGGCCGGACGAGCGGTACACGTCGATCCGCAGCTCTTCTTCCGGTACGTCGATCTCGTCGGTCTGCTCGAGCACCGGCACCACCTCGACCGCGGCGAACGACGTCTGCCGGCGGCCCTGGTTGTCGAACGGCGAGATCCGCACCAGCCGGTGCGTCCCGGACTCGACGGACAGCGTGCCGTACGCGTACGGCGCCTTGACTCCGAACGTGGTCGACTTGAGCCCGGCCTCTTCGGCGTACGACGTGTCGTAGACCTCGGTCGGGTAGCCGTGGCGCTCGGCCCAGCGCAGGTACATCCGCTGCAGCATCTCGGCGAAGTCCGCCGCGTCCACACCGCCCGCGCCGGAACGGATCGTCACCAGCGCCTCGCGCTCGTCGTACTCGCCGGACAGCAGCGTGCGGACCTCGAGCGACTGGATCGCCTTGGCCAGCGAGCCGAGCTCCTTCTCCGCCTCGGCGATGCTGTCCGCGTCGTTCTCCTCGCGGCCGAGCTCGACCAGAACACCGAGATCGTCGACCCGGCTGCGCAGCCCGGTCACCCGCTCCACGTCCGCCTGCAGGCTGGACAGCCGCGACGTCACCTTCTGCGCGTTCGCCTGGTCGTCCCAGAGGTCGGGCGCAGCGACCTGCTCGCCGAGCTCGTCGATCTCCTTGCGCAGCGCAGGGAGATCGAGCACTTTCTCGATCGAGGTCATCGTCGCGTCGAGCTGCTTCAGCTCCGCGTCAAAATCCAGTCCAGCCACAACCAAGCAGCTTAGCTCAGCCAAGACCCCGACGAAGAACGGCGAAGACTTCGGCGATGGCCTGCTCCAGCTCCTGCTGTGCCTGCGCGAGCTCATCGGGTGACGCGTCGTCGGGCAGGACGGCCATCAGCTTCTCCTCCAGCACCTTCTGCGCGGCGGCGTACAGGGCCGCGGTCAGCCGGTTCTTGAGGTGATCCGGCGAACGCTCGTCGAGCGCTTCGGTGAGCGACCTCTCCAGCTCCTCGGCGGTGAGCCGGCGGCGTGCGAGCAGCGCGGGACTGGCCTCGATCGTGCGCACGAACTGCTTCCAGGTGGCCAGGTGCCCGACCGCCAGCCGCTCCCGCGTCCCCTGCACGTACTGCGTTTCCAGGACGCTGATCGGATCCGCGTCCGGCGGCGCCGCACGGACCGCCCGCGCCGGGCCCCGCCACCAGCCGGCCTCGTCGAAGAACAGGTCCTCCTTGGCCGGGAAGTGGTTGAACACCGTCTGTACGGCGACGTCCGCGGCCCGCGCCACCTCGGCCACCGTGACCGCGTCGAAGCCGCGCTCGAGGAACAGACCGGTGGCCACGTCCGAGATGGCCTGCCGAGTCTGCTGCTTCTTGCGTTCCCGCCGCCCGAGCTCCATTGCGCTCACTGTAGTGGATCTGTTTTACTGAATCCATTCTTGTAGTCACTACATCTTTGGAGCACATCCAATGACGATCCTCGTCACCGGCGGTCGCGGCGCGATCGCCCGCGCCGTCACCGCGCTGCTGACCGAGGCCGGGCAGGACGTCCGCGTCGCCAGCCGCGAGCCGTCCGCCCTCGCCTCCGCGGTGGCGTACGACGCCGCGGACCCTGCGCCCGCCCTGCACGGCATCAGCCAGGTCTTCCTGTACTCCGACCCGTCGACGGCACCCGCTTTCGTGGCCGCGGCCGAAGCCGCCGGCGTCAAGCAGGTCGTCCTGCTCTCGTCGCTGTCGTCGCTGGACGGCCCCGAGGACCCGCACGCGAAGACCGAGCAGGTGATCGCCTCCGGCTCGTACGCGACCACCCGCCTGCAGCCCGGCGCGTTCATGAGCAACGCGAAGTACTGGGCACACCAGGTCCGCGCGACCGGCCAGATCCGGCTGCCGTACCTGGACGCCGAGGAGGCGCCGATCCACGAGCGCGACATCGCGGACGCCGCGGTCCGGGTGCTGCTCGACGGCCCGGGCAACGCGCACGACGGCCGCGGGTACCCGATGACCGGCCCGGAGTCGATGACGCGCCGGCACCAGATCGAGCTCGTCACGGCGGTCACCGGCGTACCGATCGAGGCCGTCGACCTCACCCCGGACCAGGCCCGCGCCGAGATGGGCATGCGCGACGAAGGCCAACGCGAAACGCTGCTGGCCTACTGGGCGTCCCGCGTCGGCAGCCCGGCCCCCATCGAGCCCGGCGTCGAACTTCTCACCGGCCACACCGCCCGGTCCTTCACGACCTGGCTCGCCGACAACCCGGGCCTGTTCAACGGATAGGGACGATCGCGGAGGATTCGGAGGCGACGTCCGCGGAGCCGGGGAAGCCCGGCGGGCGGAACGGGAGCTCCGTGGTGGACGTGAGCCGGACCGTCACCGTCGTACCCTCGACGTCCACCGACCAGTCGAGGTTGCCGAACCTGTTGCCTGCAGCAACGTCATCGAGGTACTCCGCGGTCAGCCGCCGGGCCTGGTCCGGGTCGATCGCCGCGTTCCCGCCCGCACTCGGCTGCGCGTACACCGCGGCCAGCCCGTTCGCTGCCGCGAGTACGGCGCCGTCAGCGGTGGCGTCCAGGTCGCGGCGGACCAGGAAGGCCTTGGAGATGTCGGTGACCACGACCACCATCAGCAGGATCACCACGGCGAACCCGACGATCAGCATGGTCATCTGCCCGTCCTCGCCCCGTTTGCGCCGGGTCATCCGTCGCCCTTGGCTTCGCGGTAGTCGCCGAACGCCTCGGTGTGCGAGGCGCTGATCCGGATCGCCGGCGGCTCACCGCCGAGCGCGTCCGGGATCAGCGGCAGCCGGACCTTGGTCTGCAGCGTAACCGTGACGGTCGAGCCCGGCTGCAGACAGGCCGGGTCGCAGCTGATCCGGAGCTCGTCGGCGGACAGCTCCATCCCCTGGTCCTTCATCGCCAGTTGCGCGGCCGCGAACGCGCGCGCCCGCGCCTCGTCCTCGGACACCCCGTCCGGAACGATCACGAACGCCCGCCCCGCGGCCCGCGTCGCCGCCGTCGCGCCGTACGACGCCCGCTGCACGTCGAACACGCCGAGCATCATGTAGACCAGCGGCACCATCAGCAGGATCGCCAGCCAGGAGAACTCGACGACCGCGCTGCCCCGCTCGTCCCGCCTGCGGGCCTTCACTCGCCGGTCTCCTTCACCGCGTGTCCCTGGACGGTGAACGAGATCCCGGGCCCCCACAGCCCGAGCGGCGGCATGTGGGCACGCACCGACACCACGACGCCCGGCTGCCCGTCGATGTCGGTCGCGTCGCCCGACACCGAGTCGATCAGGTTGTCCGCCACCACGCCGTTGATCAACTCCTCGGTACGCGTCGCACCATCGGCCGGTGCCCGGTTGAGCACGGCCGCGTAGTGGGCGCCTTCGGAGGCGGCAGCGGTGACGGTGTTGCGGACGTACAGGAACAGACCGACCTGGAGGATGCCGAGGAACAACGGCACCAGGATCGTCGAGACCAGAACGAAGTCGACGACGGCCGATCCCCGCTCGCCGCGGGTTCGCGGCATCACCCGCTAGTTGTTGTTGGCAACCGACGAGAGCGCCGCCTGGAGCATCTCGGCGAGCTGCTTGCCGGCCAGTTTCCAGATCGCGACGACCAGGCCGGCCGTCATCACGGTGATCAGCACCCAGCCGGGGACGTCGCCGCGTTCGGTCCGGGCCGGACGTGGCTTCAGCGCCAGCGTCAGGAACAGCCTCGTCAGGTACAGGGACATGACCTCTCCTCAGTTCATCCGGCGATCAGCCGGATTCCGACAGCGCCCGGGTAGAAGGCGAATGCGATGGTCACCGGCAGGACCAGGAAGATCACCGGGACCATCATGGCGACCTCGCGACGCGCGCCGGACTCGATCAGCTCGCGGCGCCCGGCTTCCCGGATGTCGCCGGCCTGCGCACGCAGCACGTCGGCCAGCGGGGTGCCGCGCTCGAGCGCGACCGCCAGCCCGTCCGCGAAGCGCGACAACGCCAGCAACCCGGTCCGGTCCGCGAGCGCATCGAGCGCGCGGACCAGCGACTCTCCCGCCCTGGTCTCCGCCAGGACGCGTTTCAGTTCGTTCGCCAGCTCGCCGCGGGACGCCCGCGCGACCCGGTCCAGCGCGGCGGCCGGCCCTTCACCGGCGGCGACCGACAACGCCAGCAGTTCGGCCACGGTCGGCAGCTCCGCCAGCAGCCGGCGCTCCCGCCGCCGCACCTGGGACGTCAGGTACGTGTCGCGACCGAGGACGCCGGTGATCCCGAGCACCAGGCAGAACACCAGCAGCGCGACCGGGTCCCCGAGACCGACCGCGACCGCGACGATCGAGATCACCAGCCCGGCGCCGAACGCGATCGCACCCCAGAGCAGCTGCTCGATCCGGAACTCCTCGACCGTCCGCTCCATCCCGGCCCGCTGCAGCCGCCGGCGGATCGTGTGCGCACCGCCGAGGATCCGCTCCAGCCGGGCGGCCGCCGACCGCAGCGACGGACCGAACAGCCGCAGGATCGCGTAGAACGGGGACCGCGAGTCGATCACCCCGACGAACACGTCAGGCGCCCCGAGGTCCCGCAGGTACGGCGAGATCCGCTCGTCCACGGTCGGTTTGCGCAGGAACGGCAACCGCAGTACGACGATCAGCAGGCCGGCGCCGAGCACCGCGCCGAGGAAGCCACCGAGCAGGACCGGGTTCATCGCAGCACCCGCTCGGGCTCGGGCAGCCGGCCGATCCGCAGCATCACCCGGTACGCGATCACGCAGATGACGGCGCCGACGGCGATGATCGCGGCGCCGACGGGCGAGTTGTACCGCTGGATGACGTCGCCCTGGAAGGACAGCAACAGCAGCACCAGCCAGGGCGCGGCGACCGCGACGCGGGCACCGTTGACCGACCACGACTGCCGGGACTCGAGCTCGGACCGGGTGCGGGCGTCCTCGCGCAGGAACGACGACAGCGAACGCAGCAGCCGGCCGAGGTCGCCGCCGCCGACCTCCCGTGCGATCCGCAGCGCCTCCACCACCCGGTCGCCCACCGGGTCGGCCAGCCGCGCCTTCAACCGGTCCAGCGACTCGGCGAACCGCCCGGTCGAGGCGTAGTCCGCACCGAACCGCCGGAACGGCTCACGCAACTGCACCGGCCCCCGTTCGCCGACCTGGGCCAGCGCCTCCGACAACGACAACCCGGCCCGCACGGCCGACGCGACGTTGTCGACCACGTCCGGCCAGAGCTCGCGGAACTCGGCCAGCCGCTTCCGCGCTCGCGCCCGCACCAGGGCGATCGGCAGCCAGCCCGCCATCACCGCGAACACCAGCGCGACCGGCAGCGTCTTGGACACCACGAACATCAGCAGGAACGCGAACACTGCCATCACCGCGCAAGCACCGATGAACGCGCCCGGGGTCACGCCCTCGACGCCCGCGCTCGCGAGCAGGTCCCGGCTCCGGCCACGCAGCCGTCCGTCCGCACCCGGCGCCGCCTCCGCCGGCGCCACGAACGCCGCGATGATCAGCAGCAGCCCGACCCCGAAGAACAGGCCGATCAGCAACCCCATCAGCCCGCACCTCGTGGCAGCTCGGTGAGCAGACCGGCCACGTTGTACCCCGCCTGCTGGAACCGCTCCGGGTGCGGCAACTGCCCCTCGGCGCGACGCAGGTACCCGTCGTACGTGGTGAACAGGGTCTCGGTCTCAACCGATCGGGGCGGAGTTGCCTTCGTCAGTGGGCGTCCCGTTCGAGCTGACGACGCGGATCCCAGCCTGAGGCCGGCCAACCGCGTGGAAGGGCGGGGCGGGCGCGGGCGCAGGGGCCGGCACGCCCGCCCCGCCGGCATCAGGGGGCCTGCCGCCGGTGGCCGGCGACGGCTCGCCACTCCTCGCGGCGGTACTGGCGTGTCGTCATCCTCGGCGTGACAGGGCCGCGCACCAGGTAGGCCTCGACGCACCAGGGCAGCAGGCGGCCAACGCGGCGGGGGTCCCAGCCGTCGGGCTCGATGCCGTTCCGGCGGTCGATCGCCCAGGCGCGGAGGGCCCAGCGCCGGCGCCGGCGGTCGCGGACGTTGCGCGTCCTACTCATCGTCCAGCCACTCCGCTCCGGTCATGTCTCGGTGGTATCCGTTGTGGTAGCCCAGCACGCACGGCCGGTCGGTGCTCGGGTTCGAGCTGTCGCACGGGTCGGGGTCGGCGGCCCGCAGCTCGGGCCACCCGGTGGGTTCCGTCGTCATCTGTCACTCCCGGACACTGGTCCCTGACTAGGCGCAACAGTTTATAACGGGTATGATGAGTAGACAAGTTCTCACGTGCCAGACATCCGGCGCGTGAGGCGATTTCATGCACCCGCGTCTGGGAAACTCGTCATACCGAGTAGTCAGGCGCGAGGAGGCATGGGTGAGCACGTTCTCTGGTCGCCCTGCCTACCTGCAGATCGCTGACGACCTGCGGTCGCAGATCCTTGAGGGCGCGCTCCAGGCCGACGACAAGCTGCCCTCGGAGCCAGCGCTCATGGAGGACTACGGCGTCTCGCGGATCGTCGTGCGGCAGGCCCTCGACGTGCTGCGCACCGAGGGGCTGATCGTCAAGCAGCAGGGGCGCGGGTCGTATGTCCGCGCCCTGACGCCGCCGACCCGCCGCGTACTGGGGCAGCTCTACAACGAGCGCCCCACCGGCTCACCGTTCGCGGCGGTCGCCACCGCCGGCGGGCAGCGCCCGGAGTGGGACTACCAGAGCCGCAAGACGACGGCGTCCAAGGTCATCGCGGAGCGCCTCGGCATTGAGCCGGGAGCCCCGGTGATGCGCACGTCGTACCGCTTCCTCGCGGACGACGAGCCGGTCATGCTGTCGACCTCGTTCGAGGCGCTCGCGATCACAGGCGGCACCCCGATCGAACAGCCAGAGTCCGGGCCTGTCACCGGCGTGGTGCCCCGGTTCGACTCGATCGGGCTGCACATCACGCACGTCAAGGAGGACGTGATGGGCCGCGCGGCCAGGCCCTACGAGGCCGAGGTGCTCGGCGTCCCGCAGGGCGTGCCGGTGCTGGTGATCGAGCGCACCTATTTCGTCGAGGACCGCCCGGTGGAGACTGCCGACATCGTTGTGTCGTCGGCGCGGTACGTGCTCTCGTACCGGCTCGAGATGCCGCCGCGGGCGTGACGCTCGGGCACGTGCCGGCCTAGGTGATTCGTTGCCCCACCGTTGCGGGTCGAGCTGCTACCGTCCGTATTTCCGACGCTATGCCCACGGCGCACCGGGGACCGTCCGAAAATTGGGGGTAGGCCCGTGCCAGGATGAGGCGTGGCCAAGCAGAGCGAAACCCCCAGAAGCATCGAGCTCTTCGCGGGGGGCGGGGGGATGGCCCTCGGCCTCCACCAGGCAGGATTCGAGCACTCGTCCCTGGTCGAGTGGGACTCCAAGGCCTGCGACACGCTCCGGCTCAACAGCGAGGGTCGGTGGCCCTCCGCGGAGGTCTGGGACGGCGACGTCCGGGAGTGGCTCAAGTCGACGAGCGCCGAGGACGTGGGCGAGGTCGACGTGGTCGCCGGCGGGCCGCCCTGCCAGCCCTTCTCGCTCGGCGGCCTGCACAACGGCGACACCGACGCGCGGAACATGTTCCCCGCCGCGCTCGACGTGGTCCGGAAGTTCAGCCCGAAGGCGGTCATCTTCGAGAACGTCCCCGGCCTGACCCGCGCCTCCTTCAAGCCGTACTTCGACTACATCGTCGCGCAGCTCCGCGAGCCGTCGGTGACGCACAGGCGCGACGAGACATGGACCGAGCACGCCGCCCGGCTCGCCAAGCCCCGGCGGGGGGCGAGGTCGCTCAGCTACGTGGTCCAGGAGCCCCGCATCATCAACGCGGCCGACTACGGCATCCCGCAGGGCCGCCGGCGGGTGTTCATGGTCGCGGTCCGCGAGGACCTCGGCCTCGAGTGGGACTGGGACGCCTTCGAGCCGACGCACTCCGAGGCCGCGCTCGCCTACGACCAGTGGGTCGAGCCGGTCTACTGGGAGGAGCACGACATCCCGGAGCCGGAGCGCCCGGACAAGTTCACCGACGACGTGGTCCAGCGGCTCAAGCTGAAGGGCCGGCCAACGTCCGAGCGCTGGCGCACGGTCCGCGACATGCTCCGCGAGCCGACGGTCCTGCCGACGCCAGTCGACGGCGTCCCCCACCCTGAGATCCCGAACCACGTCGGCATCCCCGGCGCCCGGTCGTACCCGGGCCACACCGGCAGCCCGATCGACCTGCCGGCGAAGACGATCAAGGCCGGCGTCCACGGCGTCTGCGGGGGCGAGGCGATGATCCGCTTTCGGGACGACTCCCTCCGGTACCTCAGCGTCCGCGAGAGCGCCCGGGTGCAGGGCTTCCCCGACGACTACCAGTTCACCGGTGCGCGCTCGACGGCGATGCGGCACATCGGCAACGCGGTCGCAGTAGGGGTCGCCCGCCAGGTCGGCGAGCGCCTGAGGGCTGTGCTTTCGATCTGAGTCCCGCCTTGTCGGCGTCGTCGTCTAGCCTGCGGGTATGCCGGACGAGCACGACTACAGGCCCGAGTTCTTCGACCCTCTCTCCACGGAGGCGCTGACGCGCATCATCTGCCGTGAGTTCGAGGAGCAGGAGCCGATAGGCCTGACCTACGAGGTGCCGCTCTTCGAGGGGTCTGGCCTGTACGCGATCTACTATCACGGCGATTCGGAGGAGCTCTACAAGCCGCTGGCCGACCTCGCAATCCCCGTCTACGTCGGGCAGGCCCGGTCCCACAACAGTGCGACCGGCCGGACGGCGAGGTCACTCCGACCCCTGCACAGCCGGATCAAGCAGCACCGTGTCTCGATCGACGGTGGCGGCCTGTATCTCGATGAGTTCTCTGTCAGGCTCCTGTGCATGCCCGACGTCCACATCGACATGGGCGAGAATGGCCTCCGCGTCGGCTACCAGCCGGTGTGGAACTCGATCCTGACGGGCTTCGGCAGCCACGAGCAGGGCTCGGCGACGAGGAGCAGCGCGCGGACGAAGTGGGACACCGTCCACCCCGGCCGGTCGAGGACCTACGGCGACGAGAAGCACGACCTGGCGGCGCTGGTCACGGAGGCCCAGTACGCCATTCAGCGCCAGGTCGCCGAGTACGACTACCTCCCATGGCACCGCGCGACCCTCGGGTAACGTCGAGGATCATGTCCCGGGTGCGGAGCCGGGACACGGTCCCCGAGCTCCTCCTCCGCCGGGAGCTCCACCGGCGCGGGCTCAGGTACCGCCTCGGGTACCAGCTCCCCGGCAAGCCCGACGTGACCTTCGTGAGCGCCAGGGTCGCCGTGTTCGTCGACGGCGACATGTGGCACGGCCACGGCTGGCGGGAGCGCGGGTTCTCGTCGATGGAGGAGCAGTTCGCCAACCACCGCGACCCGGCCTTCTGGGTCGCAAAGATCCGCCGCAACGTCGAGCGGGACGCCGAGGTCGGCGCCGAGCTCTCATCCCTCGGCTGGCGGGTCGTGCGGGTCCTGGAGAGCCAGGTCCGGCGTGACCCCGGCGCGGCGGCGGACGTGGTCGAGGCCGCCGTCAGAGGCCCGGCCGGCGGCCCAGCCGGCTAGCCCCTCCACGTCGGACAGTTGCCATGTTGTTGCCCCAGGGCGCTTACGGGGGCGGCTCCCCAGCGACATGTTTCTCATCAGTGCTTCGAACACCAGTTCGAATGCGAGACATGGGGAGACGACATGAACCGCGCCGAGTACAACGCCCTGATGGCCGCCGGCGAGGCTGGCACCAAGCTGGCCCCCGAGGCCTTCGCCGAGCTGGCCGCCTTCGCCAAGGAGAAGAAGGTCAAGCGCCCCCGGCCCGAGTGGGTCCTCGACGAGCCGAGGGCCACCGAGCCGCCGGCCGAGGCCGAGGCCGAGACGCCGGCCGAGAAGCCCGCGAGGAAGAGGGCCGCCGCGAAGAAGCCGGCCAAGGAGTCGACGCGGACCAGGAACAAGGGCGAGACCTGCGTGCACGTCGGCGAGGACGGCAAGCCCGACTGCGACTCGGACGCCCGCGCCCGCGGCCTGTGCTCCAAGCACCACACCGCCTGGTACCGCGCCAACGTCCCCGGCGCCCAGGACCGCGCCCGCGAGGCGAGCGCCCGCTACGCCGCGAAGGTGCGCGAGGCCAAGCAGCTGGCCAAGGCCGGTGCCGAGCAGTGACCACCTACTCCGACGAGTACATGGTCCGGATGGTCGCGAAGATCCTTGCCGACGGCAACAACGACTGCATGACGGGCAACCGCGTCCGCGTCCTGTTCGAGCTGCGGGACTTCGACCGCCGGCGCCAGGGCGTGATCGAGCTGCCCGACGAGTACCCTGACGGGTCGGTCCACGACCCCCGGGACTAGTGAACGCGACGAAGGGCCGGCCCCGGAGGATTGGGCCGGCCCTTCCGCCTTTGCGGCGCCGTCAGCTGAAGACGGTGCCGTTGAGGAGCTGCGTCGCGCGGTTGGTGACCCGGGCGTCCGTCGAGCCCTGCTGGATCTTCGTGATCCGGGCGCGCTCGTCATTCGTCAGCACGGCCTGCGCCGGGATCGTCGCCATCCAGGCGATCATGGCCGCCGACGGGGCCGGGGCCTGGACCGGCGGGAGCTGGTAGCCCTGCGGGAGTGTCGTCATCGTGGTACCTCCTCTCAGTCGCATCGTGCCGGGCCGGGGCGCCGGCTCACTCGATGTCGACGCCGTCCAGGTTCATCGGCAGGACGGCGGCGCCGAGCGGGAGGAGGCCCGTGGCCAGGCCCCGCCCGCCGGCGACGATGGCCTCGGCGGAGGGCCGGGGGCCGACCACCCGCGCGGCGCCGGTGCAGGCGTTGACGAGGTCGAGGGTGTCCCGCAGGAGGTCCATCTCCGAGGCCACCGCCCGGAGCCGCGCGACCAGCTCGGCGGCCTCGGCGTCCAGCCTCGACTGCTCGGCCGCGACCCGCGGCCTGAACTCGTCGGCGTTGCGCCCGAGCCACTGCCGGAACCGCTCCTCCATGTCGATGCGGCGCTCGTGGAACAGCGCCGTCGAGTTGCGGACCCCGCGGCTCTCCGGCGTCTCGACGGGGCCGGGGTAGCTGAGCGTCGGCTCCTCTCCGGCGAGCGCGGCCTCGTCGCAGTGCCGGTTGTACTCGTCGAGGGCCGCCTGCTGGTCCCGCAGCTCGGCGAGCACCCGCGCCTCGCGGGCCTTGGCCCTCGCCTCGGCGGCGTCGATCTCGTCGAACTGCTCCCGGAACGCCTTGTAGTGCCTGTGGCCGGCGACGGCCTCGTGCAGCCGCCTCACTTGCCGGCCTCCCCGGCGCCGGCGCGGCCGGTCGCCTCCGCGATCGCCTCGGCGATGACCTCGGCGGGGAGCGGGGCGAGGCCGGCGCGACCGGCTGGCCGGTCCTGCGGGTACCGGGCGGCCGCCCTGGCGGCGCCCCTGCCGTAGGCGGCCCGCGCCTCCTCCGGCGTCCTGTCTGCGTAGTCGGTCATGCCGTTCTCCTTCGTTGTGTGTAGATTGCCGTGTCGTTCGTTCGCTCGTGCAGTCATCGCCCGCGGGCCCTCCAGTCCTGCCCGCCGCCGGACGCGAGCCGGTCGAGCCTGCCCCTGATGAAGGCGCGCTCGCCGCCCTCGGCCCAGTAGGCGTCGTCCGCGTCGTCGCGCTGGATGGCCCTGCCCGCCAGGCGCCCGTCGGAATACGCCGACGACCTAAGGACCACCGGCGCGGCCTCCAGCAGGTGGTGGGCGCCGAGGACGCACGCCGTGAACCCGTCGTCGTGGCCGCCGGCGGGGTGGTCGACGCGGAACTGGCCCGAGGGCGTCTCCGCGACCCGGAGGCCGCGCAGCTCCTCGACCAGGACCGGGTCGCCGGGGAGCGACCACGCCGCGTCCCTGACCAGCCCTATGGCCGTCGAGGCGAGCCGCTGCTTGCTGGCCGCCGAGAAGTTGAACGGCTCGACGCGGAACCCCCGGTCCCTGATCCGCTGGGACAGGCCGACGGCCTGGTACGGGTCGTAGACCACCGGCGCCCCGCCGTACCGGCGGGCCAGTGAGACGACCTCCTCCTCGACCGTCGCGAGGCGGACCGGGTCGGCCCTCGTCCCCTCGAAGTACCGGAGCGCGTCCACGACCACCGCGCGCCCGTCGTGCACGTCCCGCCCCGTGGCGTGGTCGCGGTGCGAGTGGTCCTCCAGGTGGGAGACGCTGACCGCCGTCCGGTCCCCCGTCAGTCCGACGTCGAGGCCGACCGCGTAGGCGTGCCGGCGGGAGTACGGCAGCGGCTCCGCCGTCGGGCGGACCAGCTCGGCGATCGCCTCCTCCGACCAGACCGCCTCGTCGGCCGAGGTCCACACGTTGTGGAACAGCCGCTCGAAGCTGGCCGCCGGCAGGGACCGCCGCGCCTCCTCCAGCTCCTCCGGGTCCTGCCACGGCGTCGGCGCGAGGCCGTTGGCCTCGGTCCAGTCCGACACCCGCCAGCGCGCCGACCCGCGGGCCGCCTGGTAGACGGGGTAGCTCCAGTGCAGCGGGCTCCCGGCGGTGGTCATCACCACGAGGCGGGACTGGGCGACCTTCGGCAGGGCGGTCAGGAGCGCCTCGACGAACTCCCGCGCGTTCGCCGTGCTCTTCGCCTGCGCCAGCTCGTCGAGGAACACCCACCAGGGCAGCAGGCCCCACGACCCGGCGCCGTCGGCCGGCAGGACCGTCAGCGTCGCCGCCTTGCCGGGGAGCTCGATCCTGTCGGCCCTCGGGTCGAACAGGCCCGCGAGGTGGGGGCTGCGCCGGATCCAGCCGCGCGCCGCGTCGTGGATGATGGCCGCCTGGTCCCGGTCGTTCGCGCCGATGTACAGGTTCGCCCCGACGGGCGCCTGGGTCACCATCGCGCAGAGGGCCATCGCCGAGCCGTCGGTCGACTTCGACCCGCCCCGGCCGCGGCCGAGCCAGTGCCGGCGCGGGCCGGTCAGGTCCAGCACCGCCGCCGCGTCCTCGATCTGGGCGTCGAGGGCCGCCTCGCCGACCGTCCGGCCGTCCTCCATGACGAGGGTCGAGTACAGCGCGAGCGCCCTCTCGCCCGTCGGGTCCTGGCCGCTCACCGGGCCGCCCCCTCGCCGGATCGGCCGGTCGTCCCCTGGGCAGCCGGGAGGCCGGGCCCTGGCGAGGGCAAGGCCCCGGCCGGTTCGGAGCCCGGGGGCGCCGTCCTGGGCTCCTGGCCGGCGCCCGTGCCCCCGTCCGCCCCGGACCGGCGGCGCCTGAGCGCCTCGGCGCCGGCCACGAGGGCCGCCTCGAGGCCCGCCTGGCTGGCCGCCGTCGAGGTCAGGGACGCCTCGATGCCGGCGCGGCTGGCCGCGTCGAGGCCGAGCCGGGTCCGGTGCTTGAGCGCCAGGTTCTCCATCTTCGTCATCAGGTCGGCCGCCGGCCTCGGCTCGCCGTCACCGTCGAGCAGGCCGTGCTCGGTCAGGTACTCGTCCAGCAGCGCGCACCGGGCCTCGGCCCGCGCCCACGCCCGCAGCGCCGGCCCGAAGCTCGGCTCGGCCAGGAACGGCGCGGACTCGACCGTGGCCGCGATCAGCTCGTCCGCCAGCGGGTCGACCCTGCGCTGCGAGTGGGCGCCGTGCCGGGTGCTGAGGGCGTGGCCCCAGTGGTACGGGCTGGCCTGTTGCCGGTGCCCGTCTTGGTCGATCGGGCTGTTGCCGCTTTCCTTGGCGTTCTCGGGCCTGGCCGCGGTGGTGACGCTGACCGTCCCGTCCTTGCGCAGGTACAGGCACGACCCGTCGGGCTGGTCGTTGCGGCCGGGCCTGAGCTCGGCGATGGTGCCGTCGGCCAGCCGCACCGTTAGCGCAGGTGCGGGCGTATCCCCGCCGGACGGGAGAGCGGCGCTCTCGCCCCGCCCCGCCTGTCCGCCGCGGGCGAGGCCCTCCCGCCCCTCCTCGTGCTCGGTCATTCGGCCGTCTCCTTCGTCAGTTCTTCGTCGTTGGTTCTGGGAGCGGTACGGGCGGGGGCACTACGTGCCCCCCTCCGCCCGTTCCACTTGCTCAGTGGGGCGAGTGGAACGCGAGTGGAACGCCCGTGCGTTCCAGTCCCGCCGGCCGCGTTTCCTAAGGTCAGGGGCACTTTTCGCCCCTCCGGCCCTGGTGAGTGGAACGCGAGTGGAACGGCCCCGGGAGTGGAACGGCCCCCCGCTCCACTCCCCCCGAGTGGGGCGCCCCCGCGTTCCACTCCGGCTGGGCCCGGCCGGTCACGGGGCGGCCTCCCCGCCGAGGTCCCGGCCGTCGGCCAGCGTGAACCGCGCCCCGCCGTTGTTGCCCTGGCCCTCGTCCCTCCGGACCGTCCCGTCCGCGCACATCTCGTCCAGCGCCCGCTTGAAGCCGCGGGTCGACGCGGCGAGCTCCTCGTTGTGGTCGGCGATCTCCTTCTTGATGGCGGCCACCGAGCCGGCGACGCCCTGGAGCCGAACCAGCGCCCGGGCGATCTGGTTGCGCTGGCCGGCGGCCTCGGCCGCGCTGATGGCCACGGAGTCCCGGCGGGCGACCGGCCTCGCCCAGACCGAGTCGCCGCGCGGCTCCAGCCTGAAGCCGGTCGGCGCGGACTTCCTCGCCCGCCGGTTCTTCTCGACCGCGATGACGCCGGTGACCGGCTGCTCGACGAAGTCGGCCTGCGCGGCGCTGCTGGCGTTCTCCGACCCCGAGTTGGACGGGGGCAGGACCGAGATGACCACGTCGAGCGCGCCGATCTGCGCGGAGGCGCCGCGCGCCCTGCGGCCCGTCGTCCCGGTGTGGTGGACGGTCATCACGAAGCACTGCAGCCTGTTGGAGATCCGCCGCAGGTTCGACATCACCCGGCCCATCTCGGTGTTGGAGTTCTCCTCCGCCCCGCCGGAGGCCTGAGCCTGGGTGTCGACCACGACCACCGCCGGCCTGTACTGCGCGAACGCGGCGACCCAGTCGGCGGCTGCGGCCGGGTCGGACAGGTCGACCAGCCCCTCGGGGAAGGCCGACAGGGCGAGCGAGCTGTCGTAGCCGGGGTTGGCCAGGTCCCACGCCTCGGTGCGGGCCTTCCAGTCGCCCTCGTCCTCCAGGGCGACGTACACGACCGGCACCGGCTCGGGCACCCGGACCTCGTATCCGTGCCAGTACTCCCGCGCGCTGGAAATGGACAGGACGAGGTCCAGCGCGACGAAGGTCTTGCCGAGGTTGGACGGGCCGTAGAGCTGGCCGGTCCCGACCCGCGGGATGAGGCCGCGCACCAGCCACTCCGGCTCGGGCAGCGTCCGGACCTCGTCGCGCGTGAGCACGCGGAAGGTCTGCCTCGGCCCGGCCGCGAGGGGCGCGGGGCCCCTGCCGGCGGGCCTCGGCCCGGCGCCGTTGCGTGCCGCGGGCTGGCCGAACAGCCGCGCCTGTGCCTCGTCGTCGAACGGGCTCGGCATGGGGCGCTGCCGGTCCTCGGCCCCGAAGATGCTCACCCGAGCACCTCGCCGGTGAGCTCGACGGAGAAGGCGTGCTCGCAGTTCGGGCAGGTCACGCCGATGGCCGCGCCGCCGCCCCGTCCGACGCGGAACCCGTACCGGTCGACCAGGTCGGCCACGTCCGACGGGCCCAGCTCGGGCAGGGCCTCGCGGAGGTGGTCCGCCTGCCGGCCCGGGTCCGCGACCCGCCGGCCGTGGGGCGACGTGAGCCACACGACGGCCTGCCTCTTCGCGGCCTGGTACCGCTGGCCCTTCTCCCGCTCGGCCCTCATCCACTCCGGCTCGGAGTAGGGCACGGGGCGGGCGTAGGCGTCGGCGCTCACGACTCGGCCCCCTGGCCGCCGAAGAGCAGGCCGGCGAGCGGCCCCAGTGCGGCCGGACTGATCGGGCTCCACTCGGCCGAGCTCACGCGCGGCAGGCCGGTGTCGTGGCAGAAGGCCGCGTGGATGCAGTCGAGGTCGTCGAGCAGGTCGCCGTGGCGCGGGTCCCCCTCGCAGAGGCGCTTCATCTCGGTCAGGCCCAGCCCGCAGGGGAACGGCCCGAACCCGGCCACCGTCAGCCAGCAGGAGAACCAGCGGCTGTGCGTCGTCGTCTCAGGCATCGTCGGACCCCGCCTCGTCGTCCGGCGCGACGGGCGCGAAGAGGATCTCGGCCGGGACTCCCGGGAAGAACGCGAGCAGCTCGTCGCGGAGTTTCTGGTGCGCAGGCCGCCGGCCGGACAGCACGTCGTAGAGGATCCCGAAGCTGACGCCCATCTCCTTGGCCAGCCCTCGCGCGGACCGGCCCTGCCGGGCGTTCAGGACGCCTGCGTAGATCGGGCGCCGCTGCCGGCACATCGCCCGCACCTCGGCGGGCGCTATGCCCAGCATCTCGGCCACGGTCTCGGCGTGGCGGGCCGATATGACCCGCTCGCCGCTCGCCAGCCGGGACACGTACGAGACCGACGTGCCCAGCCTCTCGGCCACTTCCGTCAGGGTGAGTCCGGCCGCCTTGGCGGCCGTCAGTAGTGGGTTCGAGCCCATTGGTCCCTCCTCGGCGGGGAGGGCGCGTCCTGGCAACTCCCCGTGACATTGACAGGTTGACCGTAGCCCGTTTTGACCGCATCCGCGGTGGCTTGGAAGTACTGCCGCCGCCGGGAACGACGAAGCCCCGCCGGCACCGGGGAGAGTGCCGACGGGGCTTGTCGGTCAATGCAACTGCGAGGAGGAGAAGGTCACCGCAACCAGGGTCGACACTAGCCCGGCAGGGCCCAGCGTCCGTCCCCGAGGCGGCGGACCCGCCCAGTCCTGCGCAGGTGGGCGAGCGAGCTGGAGACCGCGTCGAGCTGGCCGTCGCCAAGGCCGAGCCGGTCGGCCAGCTCGTGCCTGGTAAGCGGGCCCTCCGCGAGCGACTCGACGATCGCGGCCGTCTTCATCCGTGGCCGCGCCGGCGCCGGCGGGTCCTCGCCGCGGAGCGCCGCGAGGCCGGCCCGCAGAGCCTCGACCTGCCGGCCGATGCGCTCCCGCTCGGCCTCCAGCTCGGCTATCCGGCCCTCTATCTCCCGCTCCGCTGCTGACTCCATGCAGGGAGGATACAGGCGACTTGACAACCCGGCCAGCTTCAGCACACTGACTGCAGAAACTACAGCGATGCGAAGAAATGGAGCTGGCGATGGAGGAGTACGTGGATGGCGACGAGGTCACCGGCGACGAGATGAGCGAGTCCTGGCGGTTCACACCCGAGGGCGTCAGGCGGGACGCCGTGCGGCGGTACCGGGAGGAGGCGGCCGACTGGCTGCGCGACAACCCCCCGGCCGCCGGCGAGCCCAGCGCCGGCTGACGCTCCGGCAACAGGAGCGATCGGCCCGGGTGTACGGGCCGCGCCGGGGCGCGGCATAACTGAGCGGGGCCGCCTTGCCGGGCGGCCCCGCAAACGTCGAGCCCCTTTCCGAGGAGGGACCCAACCCATGAACAGTACGCCCGACCGACCGCTCCGCGCCGTGTCGCTGAGCCGGGTGAGCACCAAGCGCCAGGACTCGGGCACGAGCCCGGCCGCCCAGGAGGCCGCCAGCGTCGGCGCGATCGCGCAGCACGGCTGGAACCACGCCGGCCACTTCCACGACGCGATCAGCGGGGACACCGCGGAGCGGCCCGACCTGGAGAAGGTCTTCGCGATGGCCGAGCGGGGCGAGTTCGACGTGCTGGTCGTCGACCGGTACGACCGCCTCGCCCGCGACCTGATGGCCTCGCTCGCGATCCGCCGCCGGTTCCAGGACCTCGGCGTCGCGACCTTCTCCGTCGAGGACGGGAACCTGGTCACGTCGAAGTCCGACGAGCTGCTGGCCAACATCAAGGGGTCCGTCGCGCAGGCCGCGAAGGAGAGCCTCGTCTCCGCGATGGCGCGCGGCCAGCGCGACCGCTTCACGGAGACCGTCACGCTCCCCGACGGCCTGACCCTGCCGAAGTGGGGCGCCGGCCGCCCGTGCTGGGGGTACGCGACCCTCCCGGTCGACCCGCGCAACACCCGGGCCGGCCGGCTCGCCCGGCCCGACCTCCGGGAGGACGGCACCGGCGAGTGCGACACCCTCAGGCGCATGTGGTCGTGGACCGTCGAGGAGGGGCTCACCACGGCCGAGGTCGCGGCGCGGCTGAACGGCCTCGGCGTCACGACGCGGAAGGGCAACCCCTGGTCGCACGCCAGTGTCCGCCTCGTGCTGGAGCACCACGAGGGCCAGGCCGGCCGGCTCGTCTGGGCGGCGCCGGTCAACCGGCACGGGCACCGGCGCGCGACCGGCAGGCGCGGCGGGGCGATCGAGATCCAGCTGGAGCCCCTTCTCTCCGACGACGAAATCGAGCAGCTGAAGGCCGTCCTCGCCTCGCGGCGGCTCGGGCCGCGCAGGGCCAACCACACCTACCCGCTGTCGCGCGGGGTGCTGGTCAGCCCCTGCGGCGCCTGGTACTACGGCGCGTTCCGGCGGGACCGGGAGGGCGCCGGCCAGGACGAGGGGGTCCGAGAGTACTGGTGCGTCAACTCGCGGAAGACGCCGGCCACGCTGACCCCCAGGTGCCACTGCCCCCGCATCCGCGCGCTCGACGCCGAGGCCGTCGTCCTGGACGCGGTGATCGACGTGCTCGCCTCGCCCGAGCGGCTGGAGGAGCTGGCCGCCGCGTGGCTCAAGGGGCAGGGCTCGCAGCCCGCCGGCGCGGGCGAGACGGTCGAGTCGCTGGACCGCCTGGTCGCCGAGAAGGAGCGCGACCTCGCCGCCGGCATGAAGTCCGCGATCGCGGCGGGCGTCGACCCGTCGGTAATGAAGTCAGTCATGCGGGACCTGCAGGCCGAGCTCGACCAGGTGCGCGCCCACAGGGCCCAGGTCGCGGCCCAGACGGCCGAGGCGGCCTCCCGCGGGGAAGCGGTAGGGCGGCTCCAGCAGCTTGCCCAGAAGGGCCGGCGCCAGCTCGAGCGGATGGGCCTGGAGCAGCAGGCGAGCCTCTTCGGACTGATGGGGATCAGGGCGCAGGTGCTCGGCACCGCCGAGAAGAGGAAGCGCGGGACGCCCGTCGAGCTCGCGGTCCGCGGGCACGCCCCGCACGCCGACATCGCCCGGCAACTCCTGCCCGATCAGTCTCGATCGCCTGTTCCTCGACCCGGCCGGTCACCGCGACGATCTCCCGCACCCGGCGGCGCCCGTCCGCCGCGATACCGAGGTGGACGACGATGTCGACGCAGCCGGCCACGGTCGGCAGCACGAACCGGGACCCGATGTTCTCCCCGGCCAGCAACGGCAGCGTGCACATCTTGGTCAGGGCCTCACGGGCCGAGTTGGCGTGGATCGTGCACATCCCGGGGAGGCCGCTGTTCAGCGCGAGCAGCAGGTCGAGGCACTCCTCGCCGCGCACCTCGCCGACGATCACCCGGGACGGCCGCATCCGCAGCGACTCCTTCACCAGGTCGCGCAGCCGCACCTCGCCGGTGCCCTCGAGCCCGGCCTGCCGGGTCTGCATCGACACCCAGTCGGGGATCGGCAGCTTGATCTCGAAGACCTCCTCGCAGCTGATCACCCGCTCGCTGCCCGGGATCGAACCGGCCAGGGCGTTCAGCATCGTGGTCTTGCCGGCCTGGGTGCCGCCGGAGACCAGCACATTGAGGCCCGCGGCAACCGATGCCTCCAGCACCGCCGCCGCGTGCGGCGTCAGCGAGCCGAGCTGCACCAGGTCGGTCAGCCGGGTCGCGCGCACGGTGAACTTGCGGATGTTGATCGCGGCGTACCGCTGGGTGATGCCGCCGAGCACGATGTGCACCCGGCTGCCGTCCGGGAGTCGGGCGTCGGTGAACGGCTGCGAGACGTCGATCCGGCGGCCGGTGGTCTTCAGCATCCGCTCGACCAGATCGCCGACCTCTTCCTCGGTCAGCACGGTCGTGGTCAGCTCGTGCCGGCCCTCGCGGGCGATGAACACCCGGCTCGGCTCGTTGATCCAGATCTCCTCGACCGCCGGGTCGTCCAGGTAGCGCTGCAGCGGCCCGAAGCCCGCGACCCGGTCGTGCACCTCCCGGCTGACCGCCTGCAGGTCTCCGATCGGCGGCACCACGCCGGTCAGGCTGCGCTCGTCGTACTCCCGGACCACGGTCGCGACGATGGTGTTCACCGCGCCCGGGTCGCGGAGCGGGTCGATGCCTTCGCGCCGGACCAGGTCGCGCACCTGGGCGTCGATCAGCTCAATGGCACCGTTCCAGCTGGAGCGGTGCGCGTCGAGCCTGTCCGCTGTCATCGATCTCCCCGTGTGAGTCCCGTCCGGCGACCACGCTCGGTCACCGTTCGCGACCATCCTTGCAACCGCGGGGCACCCGACGCCACTCGCGTTCGGCCGTCCTGTGGATAACCGTGACACGCCGATGGCTCACTCACCGTATCGACGGGCTCACGGCAGGTCCAGAATTTTGCAGCTTGTTGCAATCCGCGGAGCTTGTTGCCCGCGGCATCCGTCGCGGCAAGGTGCGATGCCGACCAGCGAGTGGATCAGCGGTGTACGAGCGTGTGCTCGAACGAGTAGCGGCTGGCGCGGTAGAGGTGGGAGCCGTACTCGACCGGCTGCCCGTGGTCGTCGTACGTGATCCTTGTCGTCGCCAGGAGCGGTGCGCCCGGTTCCTCGGACAGCAGGCGCGCCTGCTCGACCGTTGCGGGGATGGCCGAGATCGTCTGGTGCGCGACCTTCAGCCGGACGCCCTCGGCACGCAACAGTTCATAGAGGCCGCGCTCGGCCAGCGTGGCCGGGTCTGTCTCCAGGATCTCGGGCGGCAGCCAGTTGCGCATCAGCGCGAGTGGTTCGCCGTCAGCACGCCGGAGCCGCTCCAGCCGGAGTACACGGTCGTCCTGTTCACACTGCAACGCCGCCGCGACCTCTGGCGTTGCCGGCGAGATCCCGAAGCGCAGTACGTCCGTCTCCGGCTTGCGGTGGGCCGCGGCCAGGTCGTCGTACAGACTGGTCAGCTCGAGCGAACGGCGTACCTGTCCGGAGCTGCCGACCACCTGGGTGCCGACGCCGCGCTTGCGGACCAGCAGGCCCTGGTCCACCAGCCGGGCGATCGCCTGCCGCACGGTCGGGCGGCTCAGCCCGTACGCCTCCGCCAGGTCGACCTCGTTGCTCAGCCGGGAGCCGACGGGCAGCTCGCCGTCCTGGATGGCCGCCTCCAGCTGCTGCGCCAGCTGCACGTGCAGCGGCGTACGGCTGTTCCGATCGACCTGGACCTGGACGGTACTCATGGGCTCATCCTGAGGGCTGGACCGGATTCCGTCGAGGCGCCAAGAGGATTTGATCAGACATACTCAGCGGTGAACGTTCGGTGAACCGAGTCCGGATCCCGGGCAGCCGGTGTCCCGCGAACGCGCCCGTCAGGCAGGATGGCGCGTTCGCTGCCGGGTCAGGGGACTACCCTTACCGGCGGAACGCGCCCCTTGGACGAACCGCCGTACCGGATCTCCCCGGTCCGGCCGACCCTCGAAGGAGAAGGCATGGAACCGCTGCGGATCGGCATCCTCGGTGCCGCCCGGATCGCCGGCCGGGCCATCGTCGAGCCGGCCAAGCTGACCGGAGCCCGGCTGGTCGCGGTCGCTGCACGCGACGCCGACCGGGCCGCGGCGTTCGCGACCGAACACGGGGTCGAACGGGTCCATGCGTCGTACCAGGAACTGCTCGACGATCCCGAGATCGAAGCGATCTACAACCCGCTGGCCAACGGCCTGCACGGCCCGTGGAACCTGCGGGCACTTGCGGCCGGCAAACATGTGCTGACCGAGAAGCCGTCGGCCAGCAACGCCGCCGAAGCGCTGGAGGTGCGGGACGCGGTGCACTCGTCCGGCCTGGTGTTCATGGAGGCCTTCCACTACGCCTACCACCCGGTGATGCGGCGGCTGCAGGAGCTGGTCGCCAAGGGTGAGCTGGGCGACCTCCAGCAGGTCGAGGCGACCATGGTGATGCCCCCGCCGGCTGACGACGACCCGCGCTGGTCGCTGCCGCTGGCCGGCGGTGCCGTGATGGACGTCGGCTGCTATGCGCTGCACGCGCAGCGGATGTTCGCGCAGTACGCCGGTGGTGCGCCGAAGCTGCTCAACGCACGCGCGGGCGAGCGTAAGCGGGTCCCTGGCGTGGACGAATGGCTGAACGCGGACCTGGAGTTCCCGAGCGGAGCGACCGGAACTGTCCGGACCAGCATGGCGGCCGAAGCCGTCGAGTTCAGCCTGAAGGTCGTCGGCAGCCGTGGCGAGGCATTCGCCCCGTTCTACGTCCTGCCGCAGAACGACGACCGCGTGATCGTCACGACCAACGAAGACACCTGGGTCGAACACCTCGGCACCCGTACGTCGTACACGTACCAACTGGAGGCCTTCGCCGGGGCGATCCGCAACGGTGCTCCTCTGCTCACGGACGCGGACGACGCACTGGCCACGATGCAGCTCATCGACGAGTGCTACGTCGCGGCCGGGATGACGCCGCGGCCGTCCTCGTCGATCTGATCGTTGCGGCCGGCAACGGCATGCGCGAACGCCTGGACGAACGGGTGCGGACGCGTGCCGTCGCCGGCCAGCTCCGGCTGGAAGAGCGTGGCCAGGTAGAACGGGTGACCGGGCAGCTCGGCGATCCGCGGTTCGCCCGCGTCGTCGTGCCCGCTGAACACCATGCCGTTGTCCCGGAGCAGGTCCAGCCTGCCGCTGTCGAGCCCATAAGAACAGTGGTACCGCTCCGTCGACCGCTCTACTCCCAGTAGCTCGGCCGCACGCGTGCCCGCGGTCACCTGTACGGCGCCCTCGTGGCCGTCGAGCGAACACTGGAGCGGCACGATCAGCAGGTCGTCGGCGTCCGGCGTACTCTCCGCGTGCTGTACGCCGGTCGCACCGCAGACGTTGCGCGCGTACTCGAGCATGGCGTGCTGGAAGCCGCCGCACGTCCCGAGGAACGGGATGCCCTGCTCGCGGGCCGTCCGTACTGCCCGGATCGCGCCCGTCTCGCTCTTGTACGGGCTGCCCGGCAACAGCCAGACCCCGTCGAAGCCGTCGACCGGCTGGTCAGTGGGGACCCAGTAGACGTCGAGGTCCAGGTGGTCGCGCTCCTCGAGTTGCCGGAGCAGGCCGGGGATCCGGGCGTGCGAACGGACATGCGGTGAGCGGTCACCGACCAGGGCGAGGCGTCCGGAGTAGGCGTTCATGTCTTCATCCTGGGCGCTGGACATGGATCAGCGCCAACGATGATCTCTGCACGGTCGATCAGAGATACTGATACTCGTGGATCCCCATCTGCTGCGGACGTTCGTCGCGGTCGCCTCGTGCGGCTCGTTCTCCGCGGCGGCCGAGCAGCTCGGGTACACCCAGTCCGCCGTCTCGCAACACATCGCCGCGTTGGAGAGCGACCTCGGTACGCCGCTGCTCCACCGGCGGCCCGTCGTACCGACGCCGTCAGGTGAGCGCCTGCTCGAACACGCCGGCCCGCTGCTCTCCGCCTGGAAGCCGCGCGGGCTGACGTACGACGGGCAGTTGGTGTCCCGCCCGGCACGCTCACGCTGGCCGCCTCACCGTTGGCGGCGGCATCGCTCCCGGCCGCGCTCCGCGAGGTGCGCCGTACTCATCCGGGTACCGCGATCACCCTGACCGTCTGCGGCCGTGCGCAGGTCGTGGAAGGCGTAGCCGCCGGCACTTTCACCCTCGGCCTCACCGACGGCGTGGCCGCTCCCACGGACCCGCTTCACCTCTCGAACGCCGTACAGCTTCACACCACCCCGATCAGCCACACCGAGCTGGTCGTGGCCGTTCCGCACAACCACCCGTTGGCAGGCTCGGCCGATGGTTTGGCGCTCGACGGCCTCGTCGACGCGCGCTGGATCGACGCCCCCGACCTCGCCGCGCCGCTCCCGGCTCTCCGTGCCGCCGAGGCTCGGACACACTCCGCCCCGCCTTCACCTACGACGGCACCGACCTTCAGACCCTCCTGACCTTGATCGCGGCCGGCCACGGTCTGGCGGTGCTCCCCCGCACAGCAATCACTCAAGCCGTAGCCACAGCGCCACTCACCAGCCCCCGCCTGGTCCACCGCACCGAGCTCCTGCATGGCCATCTCCCCCACACAGCCGCCGTAGCCCTGGCTGCAGCACTCTCAAACCAGTAGCTGCTCAAGCCCTTTACACGTCATCGGCCGGTCCAGCACGCCGACCGCCTCCCGCTCGGCAAAGACCGCAAGCTCGGCGCTGCCCGGGTTGATCGCCTCGCAGACGGCGTTGTACGACCAGTTGAGCCACCCCGAGATCCCCACCGCGAACGACCGCATGTCCAACCGCGGCCACGCCCGCACAGCGCCGTAACCGTCCCGGAACGCCTGGAGTGCCTTGACGTTCAGGTCCGGACGCAGCACCCATTGCGTCAACGCCGAGCCGATCTCCAGCTCCGGCGTCAACGACCCGGCGAAGTCCCATTCCATCGCTACGAGCTCACCGTCACGTCCCTGGCGAACGTGCGTGGGAATCAGATTCCGATTGCAGAGCACCAACTGGTCAGGAGCTTCCAGCTCGATCTCCTGCAGCTCCCAGATCGTCGGCAGCAACGCGTCGAGCTTTTCAGCCCAGGGCTTGTCTGCGGCACGCGCCCGCCCGAGCAGCTCCTGCCACTCGTCGTACGAGCGGCGGCGCGTCAAGTACCAATGGATCGGTTCTTCGCTGGGTATCGCGAGTCCGTGCAGCGTCGCGAACAGGGCCCCGGCACGACGGGCCAGCTCCGCCGACACGGCCAGCATCGGCGACGGCCCGACCTCCAGCCACTCGTGCACCCGCCAGCTCTCGCCCCGCACACTCTCGATCAACCGCCCGTTCGGGCTCCGCGCAGGCACCGGTGCACTCAGACCCGCCGCAACCGCCGCGTCCCGCAGCCGAGCGCCTAGCTCGGCCTGCTCGTTGGTGATCCACTGGTAGACGGTGACCGCAAGCCACCGCCCGTGGTCCGTCGTGATGTCCCAGCAGCGTCCCATCGCGGTGAACGTCACCGGTCGCGCCGGTGCGGTCACCTTCCCGAGGCCGAACGCGGCGGCCAGTTCCTCAGCCAGCCCCGCCGGCGCGGCGGGCGCATCAGCAACCCGCCGCTCGACCTCGGCCTTCAACGCCGGCCAGTCCCGTTCGCCGTACTCCCCGGCCAGCACCCGCTGCGCCTCCGCGAGCGATGTATCCGGCTTGGATTCCCGCAGCACAGCCAGCAGATCCTTGGCTTCCTTGCGCAGGAACTCGATACTCGGCCGATCCGGCAGCAGTCTCACAACGCGTCCTCTCGCGCCCGGACTCGCACGGGCCTCAAGAGAGCGTGGGCAAACCGCCTCGATAGTTGGATTGAGGTGGCTTCCAGCCTTCCGGCGAGTCTCGACGCGCCCTCACGCGCCTTTCGACGCTACCCAACAAGCGCGCTGAAGGTCAATCAGTCGTGTGTCGGGAAGCCCAGGTTGATCCCGCCGTGCGAGGGATCCAGCCAGCGTGACGTCACCACCTTGCCGCGGGTGAAGAAGTGCACGCCCTCGGTCCCGTGCGCATGGGTGTCGCCGAACAGCGAGTTCTTCCAGCCGCCGAACGAGTAGTAGGCCATCGGCACCGGGATCGGCACGTTGATCCCG
The DNA here is from genome assembly GCF_040682535.1 of Kribbella sp. NPDC051137. Classification (NCBI taxonomy): domain Bacteria; kingdom Bacillati; phylum Actinomycetota; class Actinomycetes; order Propionibacteriales; family Kribbellaceae; genus Kribbella; species Kribbella sp. NPDC051137. The sequence continues at coordinate 11,703 of NZ_JBFBBI010000007.1, read as the reverse complement.
ACCATCCCGACTTCGACCTCGTTCTGGAACCGCCGCGCCGCGCCGCCGTCGTTCGTGAAGATCGCGGTCCCGTTCCCGTACGGGTTCGAGTTCACCAGCTCCAGCGCCGCGTCGTACGACGGCGTCCGCAGCACCGACAGCACCGGCCCGAAGATCTCGTCGGTGTAGATCGACATCTCCGGCGTGACCTTGTCGAACAGTGTCGGCCCCAGCCAGAAGCCGTCGTCGCCGCCGTCGAAGTCGCCCTCGCGCCCGTCGACCACCAGCTCCGCGCCGGACTCGACCCCGGCCGCGACGTACCCGGCGACCTTGTCCCGGTGTTCGCCGGTGACCAGCGGGCCCATGTCGCACCCGCGGGTCCCGTCGCCGGTCTTGAGCTCGCCCATCCGCTCCTTGATCTTGCCGATCAGCTCGTCCGCGATCGGCTCGACCGCGACCAGCGCGGAGATCGCCATGCAGCGCTCGCCCGCCGATCCGAAGCCGGCGTTCACGGCCGCGTCCGCGGCCAGGTCCAGATCCGCGTCCGGCAGCACGATCATGTGGTTCTTCGCGCCGCCGAGCGCCTGCACGCGCTTGCCGTTCCGGGTGGCGGTCTCGTAGACGTACTTCGCGATCGGCGTCGACCCGACGAACGACACCGACTTCACGTCCGGGTGCTCGAGCAGCCGGTCGACGGACTCCTTGTCGCCGTGCACGACGTTCACCACGCCGTCCGGCAGCCCGGCCTCCTTCCACAGCTCGGCCATCGCGTTCGCCGCCGACGGGTCCTTCTCGGACGGCTTGATCACCACACTGTTGCCGCAGGCAACCGCGATCGGGACGAACCACATCGGCACCATCGCCGGGAAGTTGAACGGCGAGATCACCGCGCAGACGCCGAGCGGCTGGCGGATCGAGTACACGTCGACCTTGGTCGACACGCCCTCGCTGTACCCGCCCTTGAGCAGGTGCGGGATGCCGCACGCGAACTCGATCACCTCGAGCCCGCGGGTCACCTCGCCGACCGCGTCGGACAGCACCTTGCCGTGCTCGGCGGTGATCAGCGCCGCGATGCGCTCCTTGTTCCGGCTGACGAGCTCGCGGTACCCGAACAGGATCTGGGCACGCTTCGTGAGCGAGGTCTGCGCCCAGCCCTTCGAGGCGTCGTGAGCGACCTTGACGACCTCGTCGACGGTTGCCGCCGAGGCGAGGTCCAGCTCGCCGGTGACCTGACCGGTCGCCGGGTTGTAGACCTTGCTCGTCCGCTCGGACACCCCGGTCCACGGGCTGCCGCCGACGAGGTGGGTGATGCGCTTGCTCTCAGTACTCACGATGCTTCCTCATCTTTCCTGTGTCATCCGAGGACCTTGCCGCGGTCGGCGAGCGCGACGTCGACCGGTGTGCCGCTGCTCAACGACTCGAGCCCGGCCTCGCAGACGGCCGCCGCGGCGTACCCGTCCCAGGCGCTCGGCCCGTCGATCTCGCCGCGCCTGGTGGCGTCGACCCAGCGCTGCACCTCGATGTCGTACGCCTGCTCGAACCGGATCCGGAAGTCGGCCGGCATCGTGCCGCCCCAGTGCTCGCCCGCGCGGGTGAACACGCCGGAGCCGAGCCCGATCGTCGCGCTGCCCCGCTCGGCGACCGCCTCGCACCGGACCTCGTACCCGACCTGGAAGTTCACGAACACCTCGACGTCGGCGATCGCGCCGTTCGCCAGCTCGAACACGGCCAGCTGCGGATCGCGGACGCCGTCCGCGACCAGGCTCGTCGGCTTCGGGGTGTGCACGGTGATCCGGGTGATCTCCGCGCCGAACAGCCAGCGGGCGACGTCCACCTCGTGCACCATCGAGTCCCGGACGATCATCTCGCTGCGGAACGACGGCGCGGCGGTCTTGTTCCGGTGCACGTTGTGCAGCACCAGCGTCCGCCCGAGCTCGCCCGAGTCGAGCAGCTGCTTCAGGGCGGCGTACTCCGGATCGAACCGGCGCATGAACCCGACCTGGATCAGCTGCCGGCCGAGCTTGTGTTCGGCCTCCACCACCTGCAGCGACGAGGCCGCGTCCATCGTCAACGGCTTCTCACAGAGCACCGGCTTCCCGTGGTCAAGGCAGGCGAACAGCTGCTCGGCGTGCGCGGATCCGGGCGATGCCAGGATCACCGCATCGACATCGTCGGCCGCGATCAGCTCCAGCGGATCCTCCACCACCCGGACTCCGTCGCCGTACGCCATGCCGCCCGAGTGCCGCGCCGTACTCCCGGGCTCGGCGCCAAGCCTCTCGGACAACCGGGCCGCGAGCGTTTCGGCCCGGCCCTGGTCGGCGTCGGACACCGCGACCAGCCGGGCGCCCGACGTCTTCCGCGCGACGCGCTCGGCATGGTCCGCGCCCATCACACCGACGCCTACGACACCGACCCGCAGGTCACTCATCGTCCCTCCCCTGTGGCTCGTCCACGACCACTCCAGGATCGATCGCCCGGAGCTCGTGGCTCAAGGCCTCCAGCTCGGAACCGCCGGCCATCTCCGTGGTCAGTTGTTCCAGCGTGATCTCCGACCGGTGCGTGTCCAGCGCCACCCGGCCGAGCTTCAGTACGACGAAGTGGTTGCCGACCAGGTACGCGTGGTGAGGGTTGTGGGTGATGAAGATGACCCCGATCCCGGCGTCGCGCGCCTTCACGATGTACTTCAGCACCACGCCGGACTGGTTCACGCCGAGCGCGGCGGTCGGCTCGTCGAGGATCAGTACCTTGGCACCGAAGTGGATCGCCCGCGCGATCGCGACGCACTGCCGCTGGCCGCCGGACAGCTTCCCGACCGGCTGCTCGAGATCCGGGATCGAGATCCCCATCTTGGTCAGCTCGTCCTGCGCGATCCGTTTCATTCTCGCCGCGTCGAGCTGCCGGAACGGGCCCTTGGTGATCTCGTTGCCGAGGAAGAAGTTCCGCCAGACCGACATCAGCGGCGCCAGCGCGAGGTCCTGGTAGACGGTCGCGATCCCGCTGTCCAGCGACTCGCGCGGCGAGGAGAAGTGCCGCTCCTCGCCGTTCACCGACATCCGGCCGGACGTGTAGTCGTGCAGGCCGGCGATGATCTTGATCAGCGTCGACTTACCCGCACCGTTGTCACCGAGCACACAGGTGATCTCGCCCTGCCGGACCGCCAGCGACACCCCGCGCAACGCGTTGATGTTGCCGTAGCTCTTGCCGACGTCCTCGAGCAGCACGATCGGTGTGTTCGGGCCGGCCGCCGCCTCGTCCGCGAACGACTCCGTGGTGGTCATCTCGCCTCCGCCCTGTTCTTGACGACCAGGTTCACGATCGTGGCCAGCAGCAACATCACGCCGAGGAACGCCTTGAACCAGTCCGGGTTCCAGCCGGCGTACACCACACCGAGCTGGACCATGCCGAAGATCAGCGCACCGACCGCGCCGCCGACGACCGAGCCGTAGCCGCCGGTCAGCAAACAGCCGCCGACGACCGCGGCGATGATGTACAGGAACTCCTTGCCGACACCCTCGCCGGACTGCACGACGCCGTTGGAGTTGAACAGCAACTGCATCCCGGTGAACCAGGCGAAGAACCCGACCGCCATGAACAGCCCGATCTTCACCTTCTTCACCGGTACGCCGACCGCCCGCGCGGCCGCCGCGTCACCGCCGGCCGCGAAGATCCAGTTGCCGATCTGCGTCTTCAGCAGCACCCACGCGGCGATCGCCACGAACACGATCCACCAGACGATGATGATCTTGACCGTGATGCCGCCGAGCTTGAACTCCGAGGCGAAGATGGCCTTCGCCGCGCCGAACCCGTCCATGTCGCTGATCGAGTTCGACGCGACGGCGCCGGACGTGATCCGGGTGACCGCGATGTTCAGGCCCTGCAGGATGAAGAACGTCCCCAGCGACACCAGGAAACTGGGCAGTCCGGTCCGCATCAGCAGCCAGCCGTTGAACGCACCGATCGCCAGCGAGAACACCAGCGCGACGACGACGCCGACCCACACGTTCAGGCTGAACTGGTACGAGAAGATGCCCGCGGTCAGACCGGACGTCGTCACCGCGACCCCTGCCGACAGGTCGAACTCGCCGCCGATCATCAGCAGCGAGACCGGCACCGCCATCACCCCGATCAGCGCGGCCTGGTACAGGATCGTGCCGGTGTTGTCGATGTTGCGGAACGGCGGCGCCGCGATCAGGAAGAACACCAGGATCACGGCCGCGCCGACCAGCGACCCGATCTCGGGCCGGCTGAGCAGCCGGGCGCCGAGAGACCGGGCGGAGACGCGGTCGTCCGCCGATGCGGGTGAGGTGATGGTCGATGCCATGGCGCTACCTCAGCGCGTCCCGGCTTCGGCGAACTTCAGCACCGACGCGATGTTCGACTTGTCGATGAACGCCGGGCCGGTCAGCGTCGCCTGCCCGCCGCCGATGGTGTTGCCGTTGGTCTTGTAGAGCCAGATCGCGTCGATCGCGAGGTAGCCCTGCAGGTACGGCTGCTGGTCGACGGCGAACTGCACGGTGCCGTCCTGGACCGCCTTGGCCATCTCCTTGCTCATGTCGAAGCTGCCGACCTTCGCCGACGAGCCGGAGTCCTTGACCGCCTGGACCGCGGTCAGCGCGATGCCGGCGTTCAGCGCGACCACGTAGTCGACGGACTTGTCAGCCTGCAGCTTCGAGGTCAGGGTCGCCTGCGTGCCGGGCTGGTCGGTGCCGTTGACGTTCACGTTCTCGACGTTGCCGAACTTGTCCTTGATGCCCTGGCAGCGCGCCTCCAGGCTGACGTTGCCCTGCTCGTGGATGACACAGAGCACCTTCTTCGCGCCGAGCTCCTTGAGCTTCTCACCGGTCGCCTGGCCGGCGATCCGCTCGTCCTGGCCGAAGTACCCGAGCGCGCCGGTGGTCTTCCACTGGTCGAGGCCGCCGTTCAGGATCGTCACCGGGATGCCGGCCGCGATCGCCTTCTTGACGTTCGGGATCACCGCGTCGGGCTTGTTCAGCGTGACCGCGATGCCGTCGACCTTGGAGTCGATCGCGGTCTGCACCAGGTTCGCCTGGGCCGCGCCGTCCGGGTCGGCGGAGTACTGCAGCTCGATGTTGTCCTTCTTCGCGGCCGCCTCGGCGCCGCGCCGGACGATGTCCCAGAAGGTGTCGCCGGGGCCCGAATGGGTGATCAGGGCAACCTTCATCCGCGGCGTGTCCGCGACGTTGCCGCCGCTGCTGCCGGAGCTCTGCTCCTTCTGCTTGCCGCCGGAGGAGCTGCACGCGGCCAGCGCCGCGGCAAGTGCGACGGCCGCGACCGCGGCCACCGCCTTCTTCTGCCACCGAACCATGACTGCTACCCGCCTTTCGGGTGTTCCACGGAGTTGCTTGGGACCCGAGAGTGTCACACTCCCGCGGCCTTCAGTTCGATTCGCCACCCACCTGTGAGTTCAGATACGCGAGCGTGCGCTGCGCGATCGGCAGCGGCACGTCGGGCGCACACGGATACATGTCCTGCTCGACGATCGCGAACACTTCGGTGTCCAGCCCGGCAAGCGCTTCCAGCACCGGCGGCAGCTCCGGTACGCCGTGCGGCGGCTCGCGGAACACGCCCCGACGTACCGCCTCGTCGACGCTCAGGCCCTCGACCTCCACCTCGGCGAGGACCGCCGGATCCACTTGCTTGAGATGGACGTAGCCGATCCGGTCCGGATACTTCCGGATCAGCTCGAGGTTGTCGCCCCGCGGTCATCGTCAGGCCGCGTCGGTCCAGTTCGTCCATCAACCGGACCGGGTCGGTCGGGAGGTATCCGTACGGGCCGAGCTCGATCCGCGTGTAGCCGGCGGCAACGACCTCGTCGAGGAACCGCTCCCAAGGCGTCTGCCGCGGGTCGTCGGCGAACCAGACTCCGCACGAGTCCGGCGCCGCACCGATGCCGACCATCAGCTGTCCCCCTCTGCCGGGGACAGGTACGGACGCTGCGCCTTCTTGCTCTCCTCGTACGACGCCGCCGCGGCCTGGGTGCTCTGCAGCTCCGAGACCTCGCTGACCGGGACGTCCCACCAGGAGTCGCTGTCCGGCCCGCCGATCAACGGATCGGTGGTGACGTGGATCGCGATCGGCCCGGTGGCCGCCTTCGCGGTCCGGATCGCCTGCTCCAGGCCGGATCGGCTGTGCACGTCGATCACGTCGACGCCGAAGCTGCGCACGTTCGCCGCCAGGTCGACCGGCAGGTAGTCGCCGTCCAGCCGCCCGTCACCGGTGCGCTTGCGGTACGCCGTACCGAACCGCTGCGAGCCGAGCGACTCCGACAGCGCGCCGATCGACGCGAACCCGTGGTTCTGCACCAGGACCACGATGATCTTGATGTTCTCCTGGACCGCGGTGGCCAGCTCGCTGGACATCATCAGGTACGACCCGTCGCCGACCAGCACGAACACGTCGCGATCGGGCGCGCCGAGCCGGACACCGAGGCCGCCGGCGATCTCGTAACCCATGCAGGAGTAGCCATATTCGACGTGGTATCCCTTCGGATCGCGCGTCCGCCACAGTTTGTGGAGGTCGCCGGGCATCGACCCGGCCGCGCAGACAACCACATCAGACGCCGCCGACAATTCGTTGACGGTGCCGATCACCTCGCCCTGGGTGAGCAGCCCTTCGGCCGCCTGCCGCTCGGCGGAGGGCCGGAAAACTGCGTCAACAGTTCCGTTCCAGTTCCTGGTGAGTTCCTGGGACTCCGAGGTGTACTTGGCGTCAACAGACCACTCGCCGAGCGCGGATCCCAACGAAACAAGGGCTTCCCGCGCATCGGCCACCACCGGGAGGCCGGCATGCTTAGTGCTGTCGAAACGCGCCACGTTGATGTTCAGGAACTTGACCTGCGGGTTCTGGAACGCGGTCCGCGACGCCGACGTGAAGTCGCTGTAGCGGGTGCCGATCCCGATCACCAGGTCGGCGTCCCGTGCCAGCGCGTTGGCTGCCGTGGTCCCGGTCGACCCCACCGCGCCCACCGACTGCGGGTGATCGTAGCTCAGCGATCCCTTACCTGCTTGGGTTTCCGACACCGGGATCCCGGTCCGCTCGGCGAACTCACGTAGTGCGTCCTCGGCGCCCGAGTAGTGCACGCCGCCGCCGGCCACGATCAGCGGACGCTGCGCAGATCGAAGGAGATCTACCGCCTTGTCGACAATTGACGCCTCCGGCAAGGGCCGTGCGACGTACCAGGTGCGCTCCGCGAAGAGCTCGTCCGGCCAGTTGTAGGCCTCTGCCTGGACGTCCTGCGGCAGCGCCAGCGTCACCGCTCCGGTCTCGACCGGGTCGGTCAGCACGCGCATCGCGTTCATCAATGCCGACGGCAACTGCTCCGGCCGCCAGACCCGGTCGAAGTACTTCGACACCGGGCGGAACGCGTCGTTGACGGAGACGTCACCGGCGCCGAAGCTCTCCAGCTCCTGCAGCACGGGTGTCGCCACCCGTGTCGCGAACACGTCCGAAGGGAGGATCAGCACGGGCAGCCGGTTGATCGTCGCCAGGGCCGCTCCGGTCACCATGTTGGTCGACCCCGGACCGACGCTTGCCGTGCAGGCGTAGGTTTGGAGCCGGTCACGGGTCCGGGCGAAGGCCGCCGCCGTATGCACCATCGCCTGCTCATTGCGAGCCAGGATGTACGGCAACGCCTTCGGGTCCGCGAGCTCGGACTGCAGCAACGCCTGGCCGACGCCGGCCACGTTGCCGTGGCCGAAAATCCCCAGGCTCCCGGCGATCAGCCGCTGCCGTATCCCGTCCCGCTCCGAGTACTGAACGCTCAGGAATCGCACCAGCGCCTGCGCGACCGTGAGACGCACCGTCATGAGTCTTTCCCTCCAAAAGGCAGCCGAGGATCGATATGTTGCGAACTCCACAACTCACGGACCCACGCATGCTGCGGGTCGTCGGTGATCAGCCACTGGCGTTCGGTGCCGGGGCCCGCCATCACGTTCAGGTAGTACATGTCGTAACCGGGCGGCGCCATCGCCGGGCCGTGCCATCCGTGCGGGACCAGTACGACGTCCCCGCCGCGCACCTCGGCGAGTACGTCGATCGGGCGCTCCTCGGTGCCGTACACCCGCTGGTACCCGATCGGATCGTTGCCCTTGACACCTTCCGGTACGTCGTCGGACAGCTGCAACTCGAAGTAGTAGATCTCCTCGAGCTCGCTCTCCTTCCCCGGCCGGTGCTCGTCGTGCTTGTGCGGCGGGTAGGACGACCAGTTACCGGCGGGCGTGATCACCTCGCAGGCGATGATCGAGTCCGCGTCGAGCACTCCCGGCGTCCCGAAGTTCCGGACCTGCCGGGAGGCGACACCGGCACCGCGCAGTTCGGTCTCCACCTCATCGGCGGCGATCCGCCGGAACGGGTGGTCCGCGGCCGCCTTCGCGTGCGGGAAGGCGATCCGCGCACCTCCGGCGCTGACCACCGCGAAGGTCGAGTTGCGCGGTACGTACGCGAGATCCGTCGCACCGGCGAACACGTCCGCGCGACCGCCGAGCGGGACCGACTCGCCGTCCACGATCACCTCCGCCGACCCGCTCAACGGGAGGACGACGTACTCGCAGTCGCCGGTGTCGATCTCCACCGACTGGCCGGGCCGCAGCGTGCGTACCAGCAGGCCGCTGTGGTGCCAGTCCGGCTCACCGGGCCGCACCGCGACCTCGAACCCGTCATCCGCCGCAGTACCTGCCGGCCGAACCCATTCAGTCATCCCAATCGCCCTTCGCCAGATTCCCCGAGCGCCCGGGGGCCGGTCATGTGTTGTTGCCGTGCACCAGCGCCGCCGCGTGGTCGACCGCCGCGGCCACGTCACCGTCCGGCGGGAACAGCAACGCACGCCCCACCACGAGTCCACGGACCGACGGCAGTTCGAGCGCCCTGCCCCACGAGGCGTACGTCGCCTCCGGCGCCGCGATCGGATCGCCGCCGAGCAGCAACGTCGGCAAGGTCGTTGCCTCCATCACCCGCTCGAGTTCGTCGACGACCGGCAGCTTGAGCCAGGTGTACGCACTCGTCGCCCCGAGACCGGACGCGATCTGGATCGACCTGATCACCGAGTCCGGGTCGAGCAGGTTCGTCACCCGCCCGTCCTCGCCACGCGTCGACCAGAACGGTTCGACCATCGCCATCAGCTTGTGCTCGGCCAGCCCGGTCACCGCCGCGGCACTGCTCTCCAACGTCGCCACGGTCCCCGCATCCGCGAGATCGATCCGGGTCAGCATCTTCCCACCGTCGAGCCGCCGCGCCGCGATCTCCTCGGCACTGCGGTACGCCGTGAACCGGTCGTCCAACTCGAACGCCGACCCCTGCAGTCCGCCCCGGTTCATCGACCCGATGACGACCTTGCCCTCCAACGCCCCGAGCAACAACAAATCCTCGAGCACATCAGGCGTAGCCAGCACGCCGTCGACCCCCGGCCGCTGCAACGCCACCACCAACCGGGCCACCAGTTCCACCCGGCTCCCCATAGCCATCCGCTCGCCGCGGACCCCCAGAGCCCCCCGAGCCGGATGATCCGCCGCCACGATCAACAGCCGGCCGTCATCCCCCACCAGCGCCCGCGTCCGCCGCCGCAACCACCCCTCAGCCACCCGCCCCGGCTCCCGAACCCGAACCTCCGTCAGCTCCCCCACCCGCCCAGCAACCTCAACCCACCCGTCCCCACGCCCGCCGCCCACACGCGCAGCCACAAGCCCAGCCCCCGCCCCCGCCACACCCGCGCCCTCAGCAGCCGCGCGCTCCACACCCGAACTCCCCGCAACCGCGCTCGCAACATCCGAGCTCCCCACAGCCGCGCTCGCGACACCCGAGCTCCCCACAGCCGCGCTCGCGACACCCGAGCTCCCCGCACCCGCGCTCTCCGCACCCGAAGGTCCGTCGCCAGTAGCCGGGTGCGTGCTCACCGCTGCCACGGCCCCCACCGCTTCGGTCTCCACACCCCCAACCCCCGCAGCGCCCGTACGCTCTACCGCCGCGCCCGTAGCCTCCGCACCTACATGCTCTGCGCCCGAAACCCCTGCTCCAGCAGGCTCCGCACTCCCCTCGACACCCGCACGGGCCACCCCAGCCGACTCACCACCAACAGCCTCGGCAACCTCCGACTCACCCTCCAGAGCCCCCACGCCGACCTGCTCAACGCCCGCCGCCCCGGCCCCGACCACTCCCGCAACCGCAGGCTCCACGCCCGCAGGCTCCGTGACAGCAGCCTCCGCGACCGTAGGCTCCGTGCCCGCGGACTCAGCATCCGCAGCTCCTAGTTCCTGGCCCTCCGCGGACGCAGCGTTCGTCGAGCCAGCAGGGGGAATCCCAGCCCGGCCAACCACACCAGCACCCGCAACCGCCGCACCAGCAGCCGCGCCACCCGCGACCACAGCACCTGCAACACCCGCAACACCTGCAGCGGCTGTGCCGGCTCCACCCACGACCCCCGAAACAGCACCCGCAGCAGCTCCTCCGGCACCGCCTACACCCGCGCCCGCAGACGAACCGCCCGTCTCCACCCCCGACATACCCACAGCAGCTGCGCCCTCACCCCCACCGGACTCGCGCACGCCACCACGCGCATTCACAACACCCGCAGCACCTGCGCCGTCTCCAACACCCCCACGGACCCCGCCCGCCCGCTCATCCCCATCACCCGAACGCTCGCCAGCTACCCGCACATCTGCACGGTCACCTGCCACCCCAGCGCTCTCGAAACCCGCCGCATCCTCCCGCTCACCGGCCACCGCCGACCGCTCACCCCCAGCACTCTCCCCCTGAGCCGGCCCGGCGTGAACCCGCTCGTCGCTGACCTGCTCAGCCTGAACCTGCTCAGCGTGGACCCCCTCGTCGCGGACCTGCTCGGCATGGACCTGCTCAGCGTGAACCCGCTCGTCGCGGACCTGCTCAGCGTGGACCCCCTCGTCGCGGACCTGCTCGGCATGGACCTGCTCAGCGTGAACCCGCTCGTCGCGGACCTGCTCAGCGTGGACCTGCTCGCCGTGGACCTGTTCAGCGTGGGCCTGATCGAGCTGCGGTTGTTGGGCTTGGGGATGCTCGGGCAGGGGTTTGGCGGTTGGCGGTTGACGTTCGACCGGGGGCTGTTCTGCCTGGGGTTGCGTGGCTTGGGTCGGGCGGCGCGTGGACAGGGTTGCTTGCTGGGGACCGCGTACGGTCTGCCCGCTCAGCTGATGCCCGAGCGGAGCGCCCGGCGTACCCGATCGGCCACCACCCGACGATGACTCCTCCGCTGTCGACGGAACATCACCCACCGGCTGCTCGCCGCGCGCTGCCTTCTGATCCGACGAGCGCTCACCCTCATCCACTCGGTCGCGGCCCGGCTGCCCCGGACTGGCCGGGCTCGGGGCGGGCGGGTCGACAGGCAGGTTCAGGTTTCCTATGACGGTTGTCTGACCGTCGGGGGTCGCGCTCATCAAGACTGTCGCGTCGTTCGGTCCCGGGGCGTCGGTACGGCGTACTCCGGCGGTCGGCTCGCTTGCACCGACGTTCGCGGAGGTCGGGTCGTTCGCGCGGAGATTCGGGTCAGCCGGCTCGCTCGCGCGGAGATTCGGGTCAGCCGGGCCGCTCGCGCGGAGATTCGGGTCAGCCGGGCCGCTCGCGCGGAGATTCGGGTCAGCCGGGCCGCTCGCGCGGAGATTCGGGTCAGTCGGGTCGCTCGCGCGGAGATTCGGGTCAGTCGGGTCGCTCGCGCGGAGATTCGGGTCAGTCGGGTCGCTC